>NZ_JAYLVW010000001.1:619846-1796621 GCF_035818715.1 Nocardiopsis sp. LDBS1602
GGGGTCCCCCTTCTGTCGGGGCCCCCCCACCCCCCGCGCTCTTGGGTGCGACCTGGTTTAACCCCGGGGGGGGGGGGGCGTCTGGCCCCCCCCCCCCCGACGTTCCCGAAGGTCTCAGCCCCAGAAACCGAAGCTGTACAGCAGTCCGTTGGTCGCCGCGATGGTGCCCAGGGCCAGCACCGCCCCCGTCACGAACGAGGTCCGTAGCGAGCGCACCAGGTACTCCAGCGCCACCAGGTTGTTGAGGATGAAGTAGCCGAGCATGGTGGCGTGCCCGAAGGAGTCCAGGCTCCACGGTTCGAAGTAGTACGCCGCGCCGGTCCACACGTCGGTCTCGGTGGTGAACCACGACCAGGCCAGGGCCGCGCCGTAGCCCAGCGGGATCTGGATCAGCGGGATGATCAGCAGCGGCAGCAGCTTGACGAAGCTCCACAGGCTCGGCCGATCGGCCCGTCGGGCCTCCGACTGGGCCCTGCGCGCCGCCTCCTGCTCGGCGCGCACCCGTTCACGGTGCGCGCGTTCGGCCTCCTGCCGACGACGCTGTTCCTCCTGCTGTTCCCGGGCCCGGCGCTGTTCCTGCTCCTGACGGCGCTGCTGCTCCATCTGCCGCCGGTAGCGCTCCTCCTCCGCGCGGCGCGGGTCCTGCGTGCCGCGGGAACCGCCGTACAGGTCGGCGTAGGGATCGTCTCCCCCGGCCTGGTCGAACCGTCGGGTGGAACCACCGTAGGGGTCGGCCGAGGCGGGGCCTCCCGCGCCGGGGAAGCGTTGCGTGGCCTGATCGCCCTGCTGCTGGTACTGCTGAGTCGGCTGGTATTGCTGGGTCGGTTGGTACCCCTGACCGGCGGTGGCCGGGTTCTCTCCGTTCTGCGGCATCATCCGGGTCGACTGATCGTCGCCCAGTGCCCCCGCCGCCGCGGCGCCCGCGACGGCTCCGGCGGCCCCGCCCAGAGCCGCGGCGCCGCCCGCCCCCAGCACCTCGGTGCGCTGGTGGCCGCCGGTCGCGCCGGGGTCCATGGCCGACGTCGCCAAGGCCTTGTTGACCTTGGCCACCTGCTCCTGGACGCCCATCATCACGGCCGGAGGCAGCCAGGAGGACCCGGCGTGCACGTCGCCCAGGTAGTCCAGGATCTCCCCCGGCCCCGGACGGCCCCGGGCGTCCTTGGACAGACAGGCCGCCACCAGATGGCGCAGCGACTCGGGCACCCCCGACAGATCGGGTTCACGGCTGATGATCCGCATCACCATCGTGGGCATGTTGCCCTCGCCGAACGGTCCGCCACCCGAGGCGGCGAAGGCCAGCACCGCGCCGTAGGCGAACAGGTCACTGGCGGGGGTGAGCTCCTCGCCCTGGACCTGTTCGGGGCTCATGAAGCCGGGGGTGCCGATCACCGACTGCGTCGCCGCCGTACCGTCGGTGGCACGGGCGATCCCGAAGTCGATCACGCGAGGGCCGTCCTCGGCCAGCAGCACGTTGCCCGGCTTCAGGTCACGGTGGATCAGCCCCACCCGGTGGATCTCCACCAGCGCCTCGGCCAGACCCGCGGCCAGCACGCGCACCGTCGCCTCGGGCAGCGGGCCGTGGGCCTGCACGGCCTCGTCCAACGGCAGGGAGGGGACGTAGGAGGTCACCAGCCAGGGCACCTCGTCGTCGGGTCCCGCGTCGATCACGGGCGCGGTGAAGGCGCCGCTGACCTGACGCGCGGCGGTCACCTCGCGGGCGAAGCGCTCACGGAAGGAGCGGTCCGCGGCCATGTGCGGGTGGATGCGTTTGATCGCGACCGCGCGGCCGCCGGCCGAACGGCCGAAGAACACCTGACCCATCCCACCGGCGCCCAGGCGCCCGATCAGCCGGTATCGGCCGATGCGCTCCGGATCGGTGCTCTCTAGCGGCCCCAACGTCCTCAACCTCCGGCTCTGCGGCGTCTTCCTACCGAACGGGGCCCCAGTCTAGGGCGTACCGCCCCCCTCCGAACCACCGTCGCCCACTGTGATCCCGGCCGTGTCCCCGCCCGGTGACGGCCGCGACCGCGCGGCGGTGACCGGCGCTCGTCCCGGCCCCTCGTCCGCGTCCTTGGCCGCTTACGGCCGTTCCCGGGAAAGCGCACCCCCGCCGGGCCCGGCGGGGCTAGGGTCGGGGCACATCGAGAGGACGGAGCACACCTTCGATGGGGATCCTCGACACCCTTCGCACCGACACCCGACTCCGCGCCGCGCACGGCCTGTCCTGGCTGGTCGCCCAGAGCGGTGACCATCCCAGCCGTCTACTGCACCATCCCTGGCGCGCCAACCCCTATCCGACCTATAGACGGCTGCGCTCTCGTGGAGACCTCACCCCCAGCCGACTGCCCTTCCACGCGGCCGCCACCCGGGCCGCCGTCGATCAGGTGCTGCGCGGGCGCGACTTCGGTGTCCGGCCGCCGGCCGACGTCGAGGTCCCCGGGCAGTTCGACCTTCTGGACCTGTCCTTCCTCCAGCGGGACCCGCCCGAGCACGGTCGGTTGCGTTCCCTGGCCCGCCCCGCCTTCTCCCCCAGACGGATGGCCGACTACCGGACGTTGATCGAGGACGTCGCCGAGGGGTTGCTGGACCGGGCCCTGGAGCGCGACGGTTTCGACCTGATGCGGGACTTCGCCCAGCCGCTGCCCATCGCCGTCATCAGCGGGCTGCTGGGCGTGCCCGAGCACGAGCGGGCCGACTTCGACCGGATCGGCGCCGTCATCGGGGCCTCCTTGGACGGGGCCCGTTCGGCGCGGCACCTCCAGGAGATCCGGGAGGCCGCGGCCGAGTTGGACGTCCTGCTCGAACGGCTGGTGGCCGAACGCCGTGCCCGTCCTGGAGAGGACGTGCTCTCCGCCCTGGTCGCCCACACCGACGAGGGCGGGCTGACCGCCACCGAGCTGAGCGCGATGTTCCGACTGCTGCTGGTCGCCGGGTTCGAGACCACGGTCAACCTCATCGGTAACGGGACGATGGCGCTCCTGCGGCACCGTGACACCTGGGAGCGTCTGGTCGAGGAGCCGGATCTGGTCGACAACGCCGTGGAGGAGATCCTGCGTTACGACTCCCCCGTCCAGCTCACCGGGCGGTGGGCCCACCGGGACACCGAGGTCCAGGGCGTGCCGGTGGCCGCCGGGCAGCAGGTGATGTGTCTCATCGGGTCCGCCAACCGCGACCCTCGGCACTTCACCGCCCCCGACCGGTTCGACATCACCAGGGAGAACGCGGGCGATCACCTCTCCTTCTCCGGCGGGGTCCACTACTGTCTGGGCGCTCCACTGGCCCGGTTGGAGGGGCGCGTGGCCCTGCGGGTCCTGAGCCGACGCGCCCCGGGGCTGCGTCCCACCGCGATGCCCACTCGACGTGACACCCTGACCGTGCGGGGGCTGTCCCGATTCCCGGTCGCCCCGGGGCGTTAGGGAGGAACGGGTGACGGTCAGGCGGAGCACCCCGCTCGTGGTGGGAGGGGTGGGCGTGGGTCTCGTCGTCATCGTCGCGGTACTGGCACTGGTCCTTCCCCGGGCGGAGGGAGGACCCGACCCGGGAGAGCTGCCCGCGCTGGCGGCCTCCCGGGGGATCGAGCTGGGCGTCGCCGTGGCGGTGGACCCGCTCCGGGACGACCCGGCCTACCGTGACCTGGTCGCCGATCACTACACCTCCGTGACGGCGGAGAACACCATGAAGTGGGAGCACGTCCAGCCCGAGCGGGGCCGTTTCGACTGGAGCGGCCCCGACACCGTGGTCGACTTCGCGGTGGAGAACGGTCTGGACGTGCGCGGCCACACCCTGCTCTGGCACAACCAGCAGCCCGCGTGGCTCTCGGAGGGGTCCTACGACGCCGACGGGCTGCGCGCGATCATGCGCGAGCACATGGAGGCGCTCCTGGGCCGCTATCAGGGCCGGGTCTCCTCCTGGGACGTGATCAACGAACCCTTCGTGGACGACGGGCCCGAGCTGCGCGGAAACCTGTGGCTCGACACCCTGGGCGAGGACTACATCGCCCAGGCCCTGACGATGGCCCACGAGGTGGATCCCGAGGCCGAGCTGTACATCAACGAGTTCAACGTCGAGGGTCCGGGGCCCAAGGCCGACGCCCTGTACGCGCTCGCCTCCGACCTTCTGGAGCGGGGCGTGCCCCTGCACGGCGTGGGCCTTCAAGGGCACTTCGTGCACGGCACGGTCCCCGACGACCTGGCCCGGAACATGGCCCGCTTCTCCGACCTGGGGTTGGACGTGGAGATCAGCGAGCTGGACGTGCGCATCCCCGAGCCCGTCACCGAGGCGGCCGTGGCCGCGCAGGGTGAGGAGTACCGTCGTGTCGTGGAGGCCTGCCTGGAGGTCGAGCGCTGTTCGGGCGTCACCGTCTGGGGTGTCACCGACGCCCATTCCTGGATCCCCGAATGGTTCCCCGGCCATGACGCCGCCCTGCCCTTCGACCCCTCCTACCGGCCCAAACCGGCCTTGAACGGAATGGCCGAGGCCCTGGGACGCCGACGTCGTCCCTCCTGACCCCCGCCCGCGCATCCACCACGAGGAAGACCTCTTGGACGAGATCACCCCCCGCCCCGTCACCGTGCCCGCCGGTCTGGTCAAGAGCCTCACCGGGTTCTTCGGGGCGGACTGGGTACGTTCGCTCCCCCTGCTGGCGGCCCGCAGGATCGACCGATGGGAGCTGACCGTGACCGGAGCCCCCATGCACGGCGCCATCGCGCTGGTCCTTCCGGTCCGCCGTCCCGACGGCACCGACGCCGTGCTCAAGCTCCAGCCGCTCGACGAGGAGACGGCGGGTGAGCCGATCGCGCTGCGGGCGTGGGACGGCGACGGCGCGGTCCGGCTGCTGGACCACGATCCCGAGGACGGGTCGCTGCTGTTGGAGGCCCTGGATTCCGGGCGCGATCTCGACGGCCTCCCGCTGGAGTCGGCGTTGGAGGAGATCGGTGCCCTGCTGGCGAGGCTCTCCGCCCATCCGGCTCCCCCGGGGCTGCGCGATCTGGGGGAGGTCACACGCGACATCGTCGTCCAGGGGCGCCGGCGGCTGAGGGAGATCGAACCCGAGGGACGCCCGACGTTCGCGGCGTGGATCACCCTCGCCGACGAACTGGCCGACGAGGCCGGTGACCGTCTGATCCACTGGGACCTGCACTACGACAACGTGCTGTCCCCTCGCCCGGGCGAGGAGGATCCCCGTCGGGGCGCGTGGTTGGCCATCGACCCCAAGCCGCTGGCCGGCGACCCCTGCTTCGATCTCCTGCCCGCGCTGCGCAACCGATGGGAGGAGGCCGAGAGGAGCGGCGATCCGGTCGGCGCGGTGCGGCGCCGGTTCGACGTCCTCACGGCGGCCGCCGGCCTGGATCGTGACCGTGCCCGCGCCTGGACCCGGGTGCGGATGCTCCAGGATTGTCTGTGGATGGACGAGGGGCGGCACCGGATCCCCCGAAGGTACGCCGCCGTCGAGAGCGCCCTGGAAAGTCGTTAGGCGACCTGTCCTGTGGTCGGGAGCGGGCTTCGACGGTGTTCGGTGGGGGTCACCCCGCGTACGCGTTTGAAGGCGGCGCTGAGCGCGAAGGCGGTGGAGTAACCGACCCCTCGTGCGATGGCGTCCACGGTCTCGTCGGTACCGCGCAGTCGTTCCGCGGCCAGGTCGACCCGCCACTCCGCCAGATAGGTCATCGGCGGGGTGCCGACCAGGGCGGTGAAGTGGCGGGCCAGGGAGGCGCGCGAGACCCCGCAGTGCTCGGCCAGGGAGGCCACGGTCCAGGGGTGGGCGGGCCGGTTGTGCATCAGGCGCAGGGCCCGGCCCACGATCGGGTCGGCCATGGCCGTGTACCAGGCGGGAGGGCGGACGCCGGGTGAGGTGAACCAGGCGCGCAGGCGGGAGATCAGGGCCAGGTCCAGGAGGCGGTCCAGGACCAGTTGTTGGCCGGGGGCCGGGCAGTCGATCTCCTCCTGGATGAGTGCGCCCAGGCCGTCGTGGCAGTGATCGGCGGGGACCATCAGGACCGGGGGCAGGGCCGAGAGCAGGCGTCGGTTGAGGTCTCCGGCCACCTCGTAAGAGCCGCTGAGGAGAAGGTCGGGGGCGTCCGTGGAGGTTCCGTAGGTGCGCAACCCCAGGTCGGCCTCCTCGGTCAGGGGCGCGCCGTCCGGACCCAGGCACCGGTTCCCGTCCAGGACGACGCAGCTGGTGGGGGCGTCGGCGGGGTGGGCGATGGTGTGGGGGCCGGGCGAGCGCAGGATGGCGGTGTCGCCGGTGGCCAGCTCGAGGGGCGTGCCCTCTTCGGGGACGATCCAGGCCCGTCCGCGCACCATGGTGACCAGGGTCAGCGGTGAGTCGTGGGCGAAGCGGACCCCCCAGGGCGGGTTCATGATCGATTTGCTGAACAGGGCCCCTCGGGCCCGGACCCCGTCCAGGAGGTCGGAGAGTACGTCCATCCCTCGATCGTAGACGTTCGAATATCGTCTTGAGCTCATGAACCATGGATCGTCTCAATCGGAGACGGTTGACTCTGTTCCATGACACAGAACAAGGAACAGCGACCGATCCTGGTGACCGCCGCGACGGGCATGACGGGAAGCCGTGTGGTCGCCGGACTGCGCGCACGTGGACACGAGGTGCGGGCGGCCTCGCGCTCCTCCGAATGGCGCTTCGACTGGAACGACACCGACACCTGGGACCGGGTACTGGAGGGCGCCGGCGCGGTGTATCTGGTCCAGAACGACGAGAACCCCAGGGTCCCGGAGTTCGCGAAGCGCGTGAAGGCGCTGGGCGTGGAACGGATCGTCCTGCTGTCGGCCCGGGGGATCGACGAGCCCGACTACTTCGAGGACGTGACGGGGACCCCCTCGCACCTGAGGGCGGAGGAGGCGGTGAAGGCCGGCGGAACGGAGTGGACGATCCTGCGGCCGGGCTGGTTCGCGCAGAACTTCGACGAGGGCCTGCTGGCGGACGGGGTCCGCTCCGGTGTGCTGCGGTTGCCCACCGCGGAGGGCGCGGTCACCTGGATCGACGCCGAGGACATCGCCGACGTGGCCGTGGCCGCCCTGACCGGGGAGGGTCACCACGGGCGGACCTACGAGCTGGGAGGCCCCCGGACCTCGACCCTGGCCGAGGCGGTCGGTGAGATCTCCGCGGCCCTGGGCCGCGAGGTGCGCTACGAGCCGGTGTCGGTGGAGGAGTACGTCGAGGGGCTCACGAAGGAGGGCTGGTCCGAGGCCGGCGCCCGCGAGATGGTCGTGGCGCTCTCGGCCATCCGGCGCGGCCGGGAGGCCCGGATCTCCCCCGGTGTCCGGGAGGCGCTGGGGCGCGGTCCCCGCGACTTCTCCGAGTACGTCGCCCGGACCTTCCGACGGGACGGGGAGGACTCATGACCTCCCGGGACGCCGCCGCCTCGGGGGTGTGGAAGGCGTAGGCCATGAGTAAGGGGTGGTGCCCGAGGAGCGGGGTCTCGGGCACCACCCCTCAGTCGTCCGCCGGGCTCGAGGTCCGTGCCGGTTCCTCCTCGAGCGCGAACCGACTGAGGACCCCGGAGGCCAGGCCCGCGGCGGCCAGGGACATCAGTGCCACCGGCAGGGACGCGACGGTGGCGATCGCCCCGACGACCAGTGGGCCACCGGCGTCGCCGATCTCCCGACCGAGTTCGGCGTTGCCCATCGTGCGGCCCATCCGTTCCTCGGGGGTGACGTCGGCCAGGTGGGCGAAGGCCAGCGGGGTGACCGCTCCGAGCATGAGGCCTATGGTCACGGCGCAGACGAACAGCGTGACGGCGTTGGGGAACAGGGCGAGGAGGATCAGTCCGGCGGCGGCGAGGGCGAGACCGGCCGGACCACCGGCCCGGGTGGTGATCCGGCGTTCGTCGCGCATCCGTCCGATGAGCGGCTGGAGGAGGGTCGAGACGAGCGCGAGCAGCGCGACGGCGCCGGCCCCGACCATCGGGTTCAGACCGAACCGGGTGGCCAGCAGGGGAAGGAAACCGACGGCGACGCCGAGGATCGCGGTGGTGGTGGCGAGCAGCAGGGTGGGGACCAGGAAACCGCGTTCGGTGGTCTGCCGGACCAGGTCGGCGACGGTGTACCGGGGGCGGGGCACGACCGGCAGTGCGGGGACGGAGGCCAGGACCCAGACCGCGGCGACGGCGGCCAGGATCGCCAGCGCCAGGTAGAGGGCCTCGATGCCCCACACGTAGGCCAGTCCCACGCCGATGATCGGGCCCAGGACGTAGCCGAGGCTCTTCCAGGCGCCGTAGCGACCGAAGGAGCGTCCCAGACGTTCCTTGCCGGCCAGCCGCGCGACGGCGGCCGAGGAGGCCGGCGAGAAGGCGGAGGCCGCCGCTCCCTGGCCCAGGCGGGCGAGGGCCAGCACGAGCGGGGTCGGCGCGAGGAGGGCGAGCAGGGAGGCCGCGGAGAAGGCCGCCAGTCCGCCGATGATGACGGGCCGCGCCCCGATCCGGTCGCTGAGCGCCCCGAAGATCGGTTTGAGGATCACCTCGGCCACGTCGTACAGGGCCAGGACCAGTCCGAGCTTGAGCAGCGACAGGCCCAGATCGGCGCTCTCCACCCCCAGGACACCGGCGACGCCGTGGGCGCCGAAGGCGGTGGTGAAGCCGGCGAGGTACAGGGGCGCGACCGAACGCGCCGTCGAAGAATATGTCACGTCTACGAATGTAACACCTGTTACTCAGACCTGTTCGACCGGTCGCCGCCCTCTTTCCCGTGAGCGACAGTCGACCGAGGGCATGCCCGGGCGACCGCCCCGATATCCGGTGTTACGGTCGATCCCGTGACGGACGATGCGATGCCGTGGGCCCTCGCGGTGGTACAGGTACCGGCCCGACCCTCTCGACACCGGGTCGCGGTCTGGCGTGAGCTGCGGCGCGCCGGAGCCGTGCCCGTGTCCCAGGGCACCTGGGCGCTGCCGGCGACGGAGGCCTTCCGCGAGGCCGTGGACCGCGCCGCCGAACTGGCCTCGGCCGGCGAGGGTCGGGTCCTGGTCTACGACGTCGATCCGCGCGACGCCGCGGCCCGCGCGTTCCTGGTGGACGCCTACACCGAGGCTCGCGTCGACGAGTGGCGCGAGTTCCTGGCCGACTGCGGCGAGTTCGAGGACGAGATCACCAAGGAGATCGGCAAGGAGAAGTTCACCTTCGCCGAGCTCGAAGAGGAGGAGCAGAGCCTGGACCGGCTGCGCCGCTGGTTCCGCGACCTGAAGCGGCGCGACGTCCTCGCCCTGCCCGAGGCCCGGACCGCCGCCGACCGGCTGCGCGTCTGCTCGGAGACGCTGGACGACTACGCCGAGCGCGTCTACGCCGCCATGCGCGGCGAGACGGCCGACGGCCCCGCCTAGAAGGGCTCCGGAACGGGGGCTCGGGCACAGCCCCTCGACCGCGCTTCCCCGACTCCCGCGCCGAGCCCCGAGAACGAGGAAATTCTTCGGACACGGCACACTCTTCCCTGTTTCGATACCACACGCGCCAGTGCACTTCGACACACCGAAATAACGAGACAGGAAATTTTTCCTGTGATAGATTTCGAGAAGTTGCAGTAGTGGCCCGATGGATTTTCAACTCTTCGGCGATCACCGCGGTGACGGAAAATCGTCATCCGCGGTTTTCTTCATGCTCCGAACGAGAGGCGCCCCTATGGCGACCGGCAAGGTCAAGTGGTTCAACGCGGACAAGGGCTTCGGCTTCATCGAGCAGGACGGCGGCGGCCCCGACGTCTTCGCCCACTACTCGAACATCCAGGCCACCGGCTACCGCGAGCTGGCCGACGGCCAGGCCGTGCAGTTCGACGCCGTCGCCGGGCCCAAGGGCCCCCAGGCCGAGAACATCACCCTGATCTAGGGAGCCCCGGCTCCTCCAGCGGTGAGGTCCGCCCTCCGGGCGTCGCACCCCACCGCTTTCTCTTTTCCGTCGATTTCTCAGCCGTGATTCTCCGACCGGCATCGACGGTCATCGCGCCCCGGAATTCTTCACCCCGGCGCGGTCATCCGATCAATTCATCCGGCGTACCCGGTTCCCCCTGCGAGGCCAGAAGGCCCCCCGGCGAACACCGCCGGCGAAAGGCCATATATGAGTCATCCCTCCCACACCGGCACAAGCCGCGGTCGTCACTCCCAGGGGTACGGCCGGCAACGTCCTCAGGGCGGTCGGCGTCCTCGCTTCGACGGGCGTTCCCGAGCCGGGGGCAACGCCTTCGGAGAGTTCGCTCTTCCGGTCACCGTCACCCCCGCGCTCCCACCGGTGACCTCCTTCGAGGCGCTGGACATGCCCGCGCCGCTGAAGCGGACCCTGGCCCGCCAGGGCCTGACCGTCCCGTCCGAGATCCAGGCGGCGACCCTGCCCAACTCCCTGGCCGGGCGCGACGTGCTCGGCCGCAGTCGGACCGGTTCGGGTAAGACCCTGGCCTTCGGCCTGGCCCTGCTCGCCCGGCTCGAAGGGCGTGCCGTCGAACCCCGCCGTCCCTTGGCCGTGGTGCTCGCGCCCACCCGTGAGCTGGCCGGACAGGTCGCGGATTCACTGGAGCCCTATGCCCGTTCGGTGGGTGCGCGCACGGTCACCGTCGTCGGCGGTATGCCCATCCACCGTCAGGCCCGCGCCCTTCAGCGAGGTGTCCACCTGGTCGTGGCCACCCCCGGGCGTCTGCGCGACCTGATGGAGCGGGGCGACTGCGTCCTGGACCGGGTGGAGTCGGCGGTCCTGGACGAGGCCGACCAGATGACCGACATGGGGTTCATGCCCCAGGTCACCGCGATCCTCCAAGAGGTCCCGGCCGACGGTCGGCGCATGCTGTTCTCGGCGACCCTGGATCGTAACGTCGACACGCTGGTCCGTCGTTTCCTGAACGACCCGGTGGTCCACTCGGTCGACGCCTCCGAGGGCGCGGTCTCCACCATGGAGCACCACGTCATGCACGTGTCGCTCATGGACAAGCAGGCCATCGCCACCCGGATCGCGGCCCGTGACGGTCGGGTGATCATGTTCCTCGACACCAAGCGCGCCGTGGACCGTATGGCCGATCACCTGCTGGCCAACGGGGTCCTCGCCGCGCCTTTGCACGGTGGCCGGAGTCAGCCGCAACGGAACCGCACCCTCGACCAGTTCAAGCGAGGGGACGTCACGGCCCTGATCGCCACCAACGTGGCGGCCCGCGGCATCCACGTGGACGGATTGGACCTGGTCGTCAACATCGACCCGCCCACCGACCACAAGGACTACCTGCACCGGGGCGGACGCACGGCCAGGGCGGGAGAGTCCGGCAGCGTGGTCACGCTCGTACTACAGAACCAGCGACGGGACATGACCCGGTTGATGAGCCGGGCCCGGATCGAGCCGCATACCGTGCGGGTGAACGCCGAGGATCCGGAACTGACCAGGGTGACCGGGGCCCGTGAGCCCTCGGGGGTGCCGGTCTCGGTGCCCACCGCGGCGCCCCGCGCGCCACGTCGTGCCCCCTCCTCGCGCGGGCCGCGACGACGACCGCGCCGCTGAGACGGGTATGACACGCGGGGTCGGAGAGATCTCCGACCCCGCGTGTCGGAGGGGCCGGCCCTCGTGCCCTGACGCGGCCCCTCCCCGGTTCACCCGTTACGGGGTCCGTCGCCCCAGGGGTCGGCCGCCATCACCGCCTGCTCTCCGGCGCGCGCGTGCAGACCCATCGCCGCCTCCGCCCCGAAGCCGTCCTTGTCGAGGACGCGGTCGAGCACGATCCGGTGCTCGTCCAAAGCGCTCTCGAACGCCTTCGGGCGTCGCGAGGGCCCCGCAACCAGGCGGTGGTAGGCGAGCTGGTCGGTCAACCGTCGATGCCGGTGGACCAGGCTCGTGTTGTCCGCGCCGAGCACCACCAGGTCGTGGAACTCGTGGGTCAGCCGCGCGCAGGTGTCCAGTTCCCCCTCGGCCAGGGCCCGGCGGGCGCACGAGAGGTTCTCCTCCAACAGCTCGACCTCGACGACGCTCCCCCGCCCGGCGAGCAGGCGCGCGCCCAAGCCCTCCAGCACCTCCTTGATCTGGAACAGCTCGACGACCTCGCGTCGGGAGAGCCCCCGCACGAAGGTGCCCACCCTCGGTCGGATCTCCACCAGCCCATCGACCTGGAGCTGCTTGAGGGCCTCACGGACGGGGGTGCGGCTGGCTCCGTAGGCCTCGGCCAGGGCCACCTCCGACAGGGCGTCGCCCGGAGCGTGGAGACCGCCGGTGATCGCCCGACGCAGTTGCTCGACGACGCGCTCCTGGGTGCCCAGGGGGAACTCGACGGGCTTGCGCACGCCCACCTCCTCACTCTCTTGCATGGCACAGAACATAGGAAAGTCGGCGTTCGAACGTCAAACAACACGAAACCCGGGGCGACACAACCCCTTTCGCCTGGGATTTCTCCCACAGAGTCTTATTTTGACGGTGCCCGAACGGGAAACTAAGCTCGCCTGCCATGCAAGAAACCCTGTACCTACGTCCTCCTCCGGCCGGACCCGACCACCGTCGACGGTGGTTCGGATGAACGCCTCCGCCCGAACCGGGAACGCCACCCGGTCCGGGAAGGGTCTCGGGAGCGTCTTCTGGACCTCCCTGGCGATCTCCCTCGTCTTCGTGGCCTGGGGTGTGATCGCCCCCACCCACCAGATGTCGGTGATGAGCGTCGCACTGGACCACATCACCCGCGGTTTCGGGTGGGCCTACCTGCTGCTGCCGCTGATCCTGCTGGCCTTCCTGCTCTTCCTCGCCTTCAGTCGCTTCGGGCGGATCCGTCTGGGCTCCGACGACGACCGTCCGGAGTTCGCCACCCACACCTGGATCGCGATGATCCTGTGCGCGGTCATGGGCATCGGCCTGGTCTCCTACGGCATCGCCGAACCCGTCTCCCACATGTGGGAACCGCCCCACGGCCTCGCCGAACCGGGCACACCGCAGGCCGCCGTGGTGGCCATGCAGTACTCGTTCTACGACTGGGGCCTGCACGCCTGGGCGATCTTCGCCGTCTTCGGCCTGGCCATCGGCTACTCGATGCACCGTAAGAAGCGCCCCGGCCTGGTCAGCGCCCTCTTCCGGCCGCTCCTGGGCCGTCACGCCGACGGCCCGGCGGGCAAGGCCATCGACGTCTTCACGGTCTTCGCGACCCTGTTCGGCACCACGACCTCCCTGGGTCTGGGCGCGCTCCAGATCGACAACGGGCTGAACCGCCTCCTGGGGACCCCGACCGGCACCACGACCCAGGTCGTGATCGTCGTCGCGGTGACGGTCCTGTTCAGCCTGTCCGCGGCCTCCGGCATCAAGCGCGGCATCCGCTACACCAGCGAGGTCAACCTCTCCATCGCCTCGGTGCTGTTCCTGTTCGTCCTCCTCCTGGGGCCGACCTCGTTCCTGGTCTCGCTCTTCCTGGAGTCGGTGGGCCTGTACGCGAACGACTTCCTCGTGATGAGCCTGCGCGGTCCGGCGTTCGGGGACATCGGCTGGATGCAGGGCTGGACCTACTTCATGATGGCCTGGTGGGTCTCCTGGGGCGCGTTCGTCGGGATCTTCCTGGCCCGCATCTCCCGAGGCCGCACCATCCGCCAGTTCGTGCTGGTCGTCCTGGTCATGCCCAGCGCGGCGTTCTTCACCTGGTTCGCGGTCTTCGGCGGCGCCGCCATCGACCTCGACATGAACCACGGCACCGATATCGCCGGAGCCACCGCGGCCGACATCAACAGCGCCTTCTTCGCGACCCTCGCGGAGTTCCCGCTGCCGACGGTGACCACCGCTCTGGTGGTCGTCCTGGCGGTGCTGTTCTTCGTCTCGGGCGCCGACGCCAACACGTACGTGCTCGGCATGATCACCACGCACGGCGCCGTCAAGCCGCGCACCCCGATCCTGCTCCTGTGGGGTGCGATGACCGGGGTCCTGGCGGTGATCCTGCTGCTCTCCGGCGGTCTGGCCGCCCTCCAACAGACGGTCATCGTCGCCTCGGCGCCGTTCCTGGTCGTCATCGTGGGAGTGGTCGTGGCCTTCTGGCGCGACCTGCGTTCCGACCCCGCAGTCGCCGGGGGGTCGGAGGCCGCCCCGGTGGTCGAGGAGGAGCCGGAACCGGTCCACTGATCGAAACGCCGTAACGGCGGCGCGGACGTGTCGTGCGCACGAGGGCGCGGGGGTTCCTCCCCCGCGCCCTCGTCGTTCACTCGGCGACGGTGATACCGAGCGAGGCCAGGATCATGCCCGACTGCGTCGGGGAGATGGTGGCCCCGCGCAGGTGACCCGCCTGGTCCAGGGGCAGCTCGCCCAGATCGGCGCCGCGCAGGTCGGCGCCGGTGAACCGGGCGTTGATCAGGTTGGCGCCGCGCAGCCGCGACTCCACCCACACCGTCTCCCGCAGGTCGGCGGAGGCCAGGTCGGCCTCGTCCATGCGCAGCCCCTCCAGGGTCCGACCGCGCAGGACCAGCCCCTTGCAGCGCGCCAGCATCAGGTTGCACTGAGAGAAGCTATAGCCGATCCCCCGCAGCGAGGTGAGGCCCGCGCCGGTCATCCGGCAGCCGGAGAAGACGGTGTCGGTGAGCAGGGCGCCCTGCCAGCGGGTGTTGGCCAGGTCCATCCGCTCGAAGCGGGTGTCGGTGCACTCGGAGTGCGCGAAGGAGGCTCCCGAGGCGCTGCCGCCGGTGAACACCGCGCCCTCCAGTTCGGCTCGGTCCAGGCGCGCCCCGTCCAACCGGCAGTCGATCAGATGGGCGTCCACCAGGGCGGCGTCGCGCAGATCGGCCCCGCTCAGATCGCAGCGGGTCAGGACACGGGGCCGTCCCGGGTCGCGGGACAGGGCCTCGCGCAGATCGAGGTCGGACAGGTCGGCGTCGGTGGTCTCGGCTGTGGCGAGAGGATCGGTGCTCACGCACCGGACCCTAGCGGCCCCCTCGGACGAAAGCGGCTCAGTCCCGGAGTTTGAGGGCCAGGAACAGATCGACGCGGTGTTCGAGACTGCTCAGGTCACGTCCGGTGAGCTCCTCCACCCTGCCGATGCGGTAGCGCAGGGTGTTGACGTGCACGTGCATCGCGGCGGCGCAGCGCTGCCAGGAACCCGAGTGGGCCAGGAACCGTTCCAGGGTCTCGACCAGGTCCGAACGGTGGTCCCGGTCGTAGGCGATCAGCGGGCCCAGGAGACGTTCCCGGTAGGAGGTCTGCACCTCCTCGGGGACCGAGGCCAACAGCAGTTCGTGGGAGTCGATCTCGGCCCCGGCGATGACACGGGAGCGTCCGCCGCGCAGCTCGGCCAGCCGACGGGCGTGCCGGGCCTCCACCGCCGCGCCGCGCAGTTCGGTGATGCCGCGCGCCGCCGAGCTCAACCCGACGACCAGCCGGTAGTCGAGCAGGCCGGCGTCCAGGACATGGGCGCGGTGGACCAGCTCGTTGCGGATCTCCTCGCCCCGTTGCCGGATGTCGTGGTCTCCGCCCTCCACGGGGATGATCGCCAAGGCGTCGTTGTCGCCGGTGACCACCGCGGCGGGGTGGTCGGCGACTAGCTCGGCCAGCACCCGGCGGGACAGATCGGGGACCCTGGGGTCGGGCAGCATGACGGCGCTGACCACCACGTGCGCGCGGTCCTCGGGCACGGAGCCGCCCTCGGCCCCGCGTATCAGCTCGGCGACCTCGTCGAAGCGCTGGGCGGCGAGCAGACGGGGCAGACCCTCCAGATGCCGGGCGGTGGTCAGGGCCCGCTCCTCGGCCCGGCTGCGGGCCAGGACCCCGATGGAGACGAGTTCGGCGACCGTCTCGTGCTCCTCCTCGCTCCAGTCCCGGTGGTCTCCGGCGACCACCATCCACCAGCCGGCCAGCGAGTGCGTCTCCCTGGCCCGCACCGGCAGGACGGTGATCGCGCGCCCGTTCTCGCCCTCGTCGGGGAAGCGCAGGGTGCGCGGGAAGGCGGACCAGGTGAGCGCCTGGGCGGCCAACCGTTCGCGGTCCTCGACGGGGAGGGGCCCACTGGAGGAGGCGATGTGCCGGCCGCCGGAGGAGATCACCCAGGCCTCGAGACCGGCCTGGGTGGCCGCCGAGGAGAAGGCGCTCGGGAAGTCGGCGCCGGAGGCGACCTCGGCCATGAGACGACGGTGCCGGTCGCGGGTCTCGGCGATGGTGGTGAAGCGGCGCTGGGTGAGGGAGCGCAGCACCTCCTCGGTGACCGCGCCGAAGGAGGTCTCGGTGGGGATCTCGATGAGCGGGATGTCGTGGGCGCGGCAGGCCTCGATCAGGTCCGGGGGGATCTCGCCCAGCGCCCGACCGGCGCCCACGGCCAGCGAGCCGGCGGAGACGATCGAGGAGACGAAGGTCTCGGAGTCCTCCGGTCGGGTATGCCACATCATGCCGGTCAGCACGAGCTCCCCGCCGCGGAGGTAGCGCGCGGGTTCGAGCAGGTCAGTGGTGTAGGCCCACCGGATGTCACGGCGGGCGTGCTCCTCTCCCGACAAAAACCGCAGGCGCAGTCCCTTGACGGCGAGGAGTTCACTGATCTGCATGGACTTCCTTCACGTTCGGGTGGGCGTGTCCCACCGGTGATGCCTACGTGTCGGGACACAGTGTGTCCCACGATGGGGGTGGTGAACAGCGGAGTAACGGTCACACGATGCTCTCATCGTCACCACTTGGAGGAAACGACCAAAGGCCGCCGTTCGTTCCGGGATCACTTCATGTCATCACCGGATGGTGATCGTCGACCCTGAGTGGTGTACTTCACAAGATCGCCCGCTATTCGAACGGATCGCCGGATTTCACGAGAGGTCGCGTCGACGTGACCGCGACCGGACCACTGCGCAGGACGAGGACGAGCATGGAATTCCTGAGGCCATCCACACTGGTGGAGGCCCTAGAGGCCAGGAGCGCCCACCCCGATGGAGTGCCCATCATGGGCGGCACCGACGTGATGGTGGAGTTGAACTTCGACAAGCGCCGCCCCTCGGCGTTGATCGATCTGACCCGGGTACCGGAACTGGCGGAGTGGGGCGTGGACGGCGACCGCACCCGACTGGGCGCCGGTGTCCCCTACACCAGGATCATCGAGCACCTGTCGGGGCGCGCCCCCGCGTTGGCCAAGGCCTCACGGTCGGTGGCCTCCCCCCAGATCCGCAACCGCGGCACCGTCGGCGGCAACCTGGGCGGGGCCTCCCCCGCCGGTGAGTGCCACCCGCCCCTGCTGGCCACCGACGCCGAGATCGAGCTCGCGTCGGTGCGCGGCACCCGCAGGGTCCGGGCGCGCGACTTCTATCTGTCGTTCCGCGAGACGGCGCTGCGCGCGGACGAGCTGATCACCGCGATCCTGCTGCCCGCGCCCACCGGCCCGCAGCAGTTCGCCAAGATCGGCACCCGTAACGCGATGGTGATCGCGGTGGCCAACTTCTCCTTGGCCCTGGACACCGAGAACCGCAGGGTCGGCACGGGTGTGGGCTCGGCCGGTCCGACGCCGTTCCGCGCCGAGGCCGCCGAGGAGTTCCTGGAGGCCGAGTTCGACTGGGAGGACGGGCGGCCCCTCTCCGAGGCCGTCGTCACCAGGTTCGGCGAGCTGGTGGCCGCCGCCGCCCGTCCCATCGACGACCAGCGCGGCAGCGCCGCGTACCGCAGGCACACGTTGGCCGTCATGGCGCGTCGTGCGCTGAGCTGGTCCGTCACCGACTACCGGAAGGGGTCCACGCGATGCGCGTGAGTTTCAACGTCAACGGCGAGGACGTCACCGCCGACAACGTCTGGCCGGGCGAGAGCCTGCTGTACGTGCTGCGCGAGCGGCTGGGGCTGCCCGGCAGCAAGAACGCCTGCGAGCAGGGCGAGTGCGGTTCGTGCACCGTCTACTTCGACGGGGTGACCGCCTGTTCGTGCATGATCGCCGCCGGCCAGGCCGAGGGGCGCGAGGTGCGCACCGTCGAGGGTCTGGCCGAGGAGCCGGGCAAGGGCGGCGACCGCACCCTGAGCACGGTGCAGGAGGCGTTCGTCGAGGCCGGGGCCGTCCAGTGCGGGTTCTGCACCCCGGGTCTGCTCGTGCAGACCGACGACCTGATCGAGCGGACCGTGGGCGCGGGACGCGCGGCGCCCGACGACTCCGAGATCCGTGAGGCGCTGGCCGGCAACCTGTGCCGCTGCACCGGATACGAGAAGATCATCGACGCGGTCCACCTGGCCGCCGAACGCCGCGCCGCGGCCGGGAGCACCTCATGAGCAACGTGATCGTCATCGAGGGCGCCCACGTGGTGACCGTGGACGGACCCGAGTACGCGAACGGCCACGTCGTGGTGCGCGACGGTCGTATCGCGGCCGTGGGCGCCGGGCCCGCCCCCGCCGTGGAGGGCGAGATCGAGCGGATCGACGGTCGGGGCCTCGTGGTCACGCCCGGTCTGGTCAACACCCACCACCACCTCTACCAGTGGGCGACGCAGGGGTTGTTCGCCGACGGCACGCTCTTCGAGTGGTTGGTGGGTTCCTACGAGATCTGGCACCGACTCGACGCCGAGGTGGTGTCGGGGACGACGTCGGCCGGGCTCGCCCACCTGGCGCTGTCCGGCTGCACGACAGCCTCCGACCACCACTACATCTACCCGTCCGGGCGCGGGGACATCGTGGCCGCCGAGGTGGAGGCCGCCCGCGAGGTCGGGATCCGGCTGGACCTGGCGCGCGGTTCGATGGACCGGGGCAAGAGCCAGGGCGGACTTCCACCGGACAGCGTGGTGGAGACCCTGGAGGGGGCCCTGTCGGGGACCGCCGCCGCCATCGACACCCACCACGATCCCTCCTTCGACTCGATGACCCGGATCGCGGTGGCGCCCTGCTCGCCGTTCTCGGTCTCGGGCGAGCTGATGACCCAGGCCGCGGAGCTGGCCCGGGACAAGGGCGTACGGCTGCACACCCACCTGGCCGAGACCCTCGACGAGGAGGAGCAGTGCCTGGCCGAGTTCGGCTGCACCCCCGTCGAATACGCCGAACGGCTCGGCTGGCTGGGCGAGGACGTGTGGTTCGCGCACGCCGTGCACCTGTCGGACGAGGCGATCGGCCGGATCGCGGCCACCGGCACCGGGGTCGCGCACTGCCCCACCTCCAACGCCCGCCTGGGCGCGGGGATCTGTCGGGTCACCGAGCTGTTGGAGGCCGGCGCCAAGGTCGGCCTGGGTGTGGACGGTCCCGCCTCCAGCGAACTGTCGACGATGGCCGGCGAGATGCATCAGGCCCTGCTGATGGCCCGCGCCCGCAAGGGGCCCAAGGCGCTGTCCGCCCGCCGCTCCCTGGAGATGGCCACCCTGGGCGGGGCCAAGGTGCTGGGCCGCGACCGCGAGCTGGGCTCGGTGTCGGTGGGCAAGGTCGCCGACCTGGCGCTGTGGCGGGTGGACGGCTTCGGCCACAACGTGATCGACGACCCTGTGGTGGCGATGGTGTTCGGCCCGACCCCGCCGCTGGAGCGGCTGATGGTCGGCGGGAACACCGTCGTCGACCGCGGTGAACTGCGCACCCTCTCCGCCGAGACGGCCTCCGCCCGCGGCCGCGAGGCGCACCGGCGTCTGACCCAGGAGGTGAACCGCTGATGGCGACGACGACCCGTACCGTCACGGACCTGACCAGCACCACCAAGGACGGGGTGGGCGCCAGCCCGCGCCGGCCCGACGGGACCTTGAAGGTCACCGGAGAGTTCGCCTACTCCTCCGACATGTGGATGGAGGACATGCTGTGGGGGGCGACCCTGCGCAGCCCCCACCCGCACGCGAGGATCCACGGCATCGACGTCACCGAGGCGCTGAGGCTGCCCGGCGTGTACGCGGTGCTCACCCACGAGGACGTCCCCGGGGAGAAGCGGTACGGCCTGGAGTACCAGGACCAGCCGGTCCTGGCCTTCGACAAGGTCCGCTACAAGGGTGAGGCCGTGGCGATCGTGGCCGCCGACCACCCCGAGACCGCGCGCCGGGCCCTGGAGCGGATCGAGGTCGACTACGAGGTCCTGCCCCCGGTGAGCGACTCCCGACGGGCGGCACTGGACCCCGAGTACCCGCTGGTGCACGAGAAGGGCGAGCTGCCCGAACACCCCGAGTACAACCAGAGCGGCAACCGGGTGCGCTACCAGCCCATCCGCACCGGCGCCTTCGCCGAGTCCCCCTCCTCCCAGGAGGCGCACCGGGAGGCCCTGGAGCGGCTGCGCGCCGAGGCCGACGCCGTGGTGACCACCGAGTACGAGGTGGGCATGCAGGACCAGGCCTTCCTCGGCCCGGAGTCGGGGATGGCGATCCCCGCCGAGGACGGCGGCGTGGACCTGTACGTGGCCACCCAGTGGTTGCACGTGGACCAGCGCCAGATCGCCCCGGCCCTGGGGCTGCCCCAGGAGAAGGTGCGGCTGACCCTGGCGGGCGTGGGAGGAGCGTTCGGCGCCCGCGAGGACCTGTCCATGCAGATCCACGCGTGCATGCTGGCCCTGCGCACCGGCAAGCCGGTCAAGTTCGTCTACAACCGGGAGGAGTCCTTCTACGGACACGTGCACCGCCACCCGGCCAAGATGCGCTACGAGCACGGGGCCAAGGCCGACGGCACCCTGCTGTACGCCACGTTGGAGATCATCGTGGACGGCGGCGCCTACGCGTCGGCGACCCCCGCCGTGGTGGGCGTGGCCTCCTCCCTGGGGATCGGCCCCTACGAGGTGCCCAACGTGCTGGTGGACGCCTATGGCGTCTACACCACCAACCCGCCCTGCGGCGCCATGCGCGGCTTCGGCGCGGTCCAGGCCTGCTTCGGCTACGAGTCGCAGATGGACCGGCTCGCGAAGGAGTTGGGCATGCACCCGGTGGACCTGCGGCTGAAGAACGCCATGGCGCAGGGGTCGCGGATCATCACCGGCCAGGAGATCGACATGCCGCTGCCGATGGCGGAGATGTTGGAGCGGTGCCGTGACCTTCCCATGCCGGTGGAGCGCACCGAACTGGAGGACCCCTCCGACCAGCGCACCCTGCCGGGCGGCGTCGCCGGGACCACACGCGGCGAGGGTGTCGTCCGCGGCGTGGGATACGGCCTCGGCCTCAAGAACCTGTGCTTCTCGGAGGGGTTCGACGACTACTCCACCGCGCGGGTCCGGCTGGAGATCGTCGCCGGCGAACCGGTGGTCCTGGTGCACACGGCCGCCGCCGAGGTCGGCCAGGGGCTGGTGACCATCAAGGGGCAGATCGCCCGCACCGAGCTGGGTGTGGAGAAGGTGGTCATCGCCCCCTCCGACACCCAGGTGGGTTCGGCCGGTTCGTCCTCGGCCTCGCGCCAGTCGTACATGACCGGTGGCGCGGTGCGCACCGCGTGCGCCTCGGTGCGCGCCGAGGTGTTCGAGCTGGCCCGGCGCAAGGGGTTCGTCCCCCAGGGGCGCGAGGACGTCGAGCTGGCGTTGGAGGGCGGCAAGGTCGTCTCCGCCGTGGACGGCGTCCTGGTGTCGCTGGCCGAACTGCTGGGCGAGTCCGCCGAGAACGGCACCGTGGTCGAGCGGACCCGCGAGTACCACCACCGTCCCACCGAGATGATCGACCCCGAGCTGGGTCAGGGCAGCTCGCACACCCAGTTCGGGATGTGCGTGCACCGCGCCGTCGTGGACGTGGACGTGGAGCTGGGCCTGGTCAAGGTCGTGGCCCTGGACGCGGTCCAGGACGTGGGCAAGGTGATGCACCCCCAGCAGCTCGCCGGACAGATCCAGGGCGGCTCGACCCAGGGCCTGGGTCTGGCCCTGATGGAGGAGATCCAGGTCAAGGACAGCGAGATCCGCAACCCGTCCTTCACCGACTACCTGATCCCGACCATCCTGGACACCCCGCCGATGCGCATCGACGTGCTGGAGCACCCCGACCCGCACTCCCCGTACGGGCTGCGCGGCGCCGGCGAACCGCCGACGCTGTCGTCCACGCCCGCGATCGTGGCGGCGGTGCGCGACGCGACCGGACGGCCGCTGACCCACGCCCCCGTGCGCCCCGAGGACATCGTCGGTATCGACCTGTAGGTCCTCTCCCGGGAGGGGCGGCGCCACCCGCGCGCCCCTCCCCCTCTCTCCTCCCGCCCCGGTACGACCGACGTCATCGGCCCCGGGCGGGCGGCCCCGGGCCCCGATATCCCGGCGGCGAATTCGACTACGCTAGGTAGTCACCCCCCTTTTTCCCACGCGGCGCTGTCTCGTCGTGCCCATATCCCTCCAGGAGGGGACGTGCCCGAAAACAACGGCACCGGATCGAGCACACGATCCGGTACGGATCGATCCTGGCTCGACCGGTTCTTCCTCATCGGCGAACGAGGTTCCACCTACGGCCGCGAGGTCCGCGGAGGCCTGACCACGTTCATGGCGATGGCCTACATCATCGTCCTGAACCCGGTCATCCTCAGCAGCGTCACCGACGTGAACGGCGACGTGCTCTCGGCCCCCCAGCTGACCACCATGACCGTTCTGTCCGCCGGTCTGGTCACCATCATGATGGGCCTGGTCGGCCGCGCGCCCATCGCCTGCGCGGCCGCGCTGGGCGTGATGGCGGTGGTCGCCTATCAGGCGGCGCCGGTGATGGCCTGGCCCGAGGTGATGGGCCTGGTCGTCTGGCAGGGCATCGCCATCATCCTCATGGTCGTCACCGGGGTGCGGACCGCGGTCATGAACGCGCTGCCGCACGACCTCAAGCTCGCCATCGGGGTGGGCATCGGCCTGTTCGTGTCGCTGATCGGTCTGACCAACGCCGGTTTCGTGAGCGCCGGCGACGGCGGAAGCCTGCTCCAGCTCGGTGTCGCGGGCGGCGGCGGCCACCTCGACGGATGGCCGATCCTGGTGTTCGTGACCGGCCTGATCCTGGCCTCCCTGCTGCTGGCGCGCAACGTGCCCGGAGCGATCTTCTACGGCATCGTGGGCGCCACCGTCCTCGCGGTGATCCTGCACTACGCGCTGAACCTGAACGACCAGGTGTGGGGAGGCGGCGTCCCCGCGCTGCCCTCGAGCCCGGTGTCCATGCCCGACTTCGGGCTGCTGTTCCAGGTGGACCTGTTCGGCGCCTGGACCTCGGCCGGACCCACCACCGCCGGCATCATCCTGTTCACCCTGGTGCTGGCCGGGTTCTTCGACGCCCTGGGCACCATCCTGGCGATCGGCACCAAGGCCGGGATCGCCGACGACAAGGGGCAGATGCCCCGGGTCAACCAGATCCTGGTCACCGACGGCGCCGGCGCGGTGGCCGGTGGTCTGACCAGCTCCTCGGCGACGCTGGTGTTCGTGGAGTCCACGGCCGGGGTGAGCGAGGGCGCCCGGACCGGTCTGGCCAGCGTGGTCACCGGTGCGCTGTTCCTCAGCGGCCTCTTCTTCGCCCCGGTCTTCGGCATGGTGCCGGCCGAGGCGGCGTCGGTGGCGATGGTGCTGGTGGGCGCCATGATGATGATGCACGTGGGTCAGATCGCGTGGACGGACATCTCGGTGGCCATCCCCGCGTTCCTGACCATCGCGATGATGCCGTTCGCCTACGACATCGCCAGCGGGATCGGCATCGGGATCATCGCGCACACCCTGATCAGGACCGTGCAGGGGAGGTTCTACGACGTCGGCTGGCTGATGTGGCTCCTGAGCGCGGTCTTCGCCTTCCACTTCTCGATGCACGCCATGGGTCTGTGACCCGAACGCGCAGTGGCCGGACCCGCCCTGTCCCGCGGGGTCCGGCCTTCGTCGTCCTCAGGGCGTCGAGGCCTTCAGGCAGTCGGCCAGGGCGCGACGCAGGGCCGCGTCACGAGGGTCGTCCCTGATCCGCAGCCCCATGCGGTTGGGCACATAGCCGTATCCGGTCCCGGTGGCCGGGTCGGCGAACCCGAACGAGCCGCCCGCGCCGGGGGTCCCATAGGCCCGGTCGTCGCTGCCGAACCGCCAGGCGGGGTGGGGTTTCCACAGGCCCAGCGAGTACCGCGTGGGGATCTTGAGGTTGACGTCGTACTCCCCTCTCGGGGGAGGGTCGGGCCGTTCCTCCAGGGCCCGCAGGCTCTCCTCCCCCACCCCCAGTGTCGGGGAGCCCTGGGCGAACTCTCCATAGAGCGCTGCCAGGGAGCGCGCGGTGGCGAAGCCGTTGCCGTGCGGCAGTTCCACGGAGCGATAGTCGGGGTCGGCGAGCCGCCCGGCCGAGCGCAGTCGCGGGTTGGCGAAGGTGCGGGCGGCGGTGGTCCAGGGCAGGGCCCGCGCCACGATGTGGCCGAACGGGACGGCGGCCGGGTCGGCGAGCAGATCGCGCCAGGTTCCTCCGGCCATGGGCGCCAGACGTTCCTCGCCGATCTCCTCGGGCAGCCCGATGTACAGTTCCAGCCCCAAGGGCGCGGCCAGTTCCTCGGCCAGGTAGGCGCCGACGGTACGCCCGTCCACCCTGCGCAGCAGCTCACCGGCGTAGAGACCGATGGTGACGCTGTGGTACCCCTGCCGGGTCCCGGGTTCCCACACCGGCCTCTGTGCGGCCAGGGCCTCGGCGAGACGGTCGTGGTCGGCGAGCAGGGCGGGGGTGAGCTCGGCGTCCAGGTAGGGCAGCCCGGCGCGGTGGGAGAGCAGCTCGCGGACGGTGATCCGTTCCTTGCCCGCACGCGCGAACCCGGGCCGGTAGTGGGCCACCGGACGGTCGTATTCGAACAGCCCCCGTGAATGGGCGTGGGCCAGGACCATCGAGGTGACGCCCTTGGTGGCGGAGAAGACGATCGCCAGGGTGTCGGATTCCCAGGGGGCTCCGGAGTCGAGGTCCCGAACCCCGGCCCACAGGTCGACCACCGGACGGCCGGCGTGGTGGACGGCCACGGCCGCGCCCACCTCTCCGTGTTCGGTGAGGTTACGGCGGAAGGCGTCGCGGACCGGTTCGAACCCGGGCTCGACCCGGCCGTGGACGACGGGGCCGGAGGAAGCGTCCATGGTCACCTCGCTGTCGGGGGGGGAGTGACGGCCCTCAGGGTAGCGGGGCCGGTTTCGACGATCGGGTGCCCATGTACGTGCGGGGGTCCAGGAACGGCCGCCCTCCGGGTGGGAGGGCGGCCGTGGTGGGTCGGTCGCGTCCTTCTAGCGTTCGGTGGGCGGGGCGGTGTCGCCGGTGGTGCCCTTGTCGGTGTCACCGGCCCCGGCGAGGGCTCCGGCGGTCTCGTTCGGGGCCTCGGAGACCTCGGCCTCGACGGGCTCCTCCTCGTCCTCCTCACGGGCGGGCGGCTCGCGGCCGTCGAGGACGGCGCGCATCCGCTCCATGTCGAGCTGGCCCTCCCATCTGGCGATGACGAAGGTGGCCACGCAGTTGCCGAGCAGGTTGATCGACACGCGCATGGTGTCCATGAGACGGTCCGCGCCCAGGAGCAGCGCGACGCCGGCGGCGGGGAAGGCGCCCAGAGCGGTGGCGGTCGCCGACAGGGCCAGGAAGGCCGACCCCGGGACCCCGGCCATGCCCTTGGAGGTCAGGAGCAGGATGAGGACCATCATGAGCTGGTCGGCGACGCTGAGATCGGCGCCGAAGGCCTGGGCGAGGAAGAGCGCGGCGATCGGCAGGTAGATGGCGGCGCCGTCGAGGTTGAACGAGTAGCCGGTCGGTACGACCAGGCCTGTGGTCGCCTTGGAGCAGCCGGCGTTGGTGAGCTTCTGCATGATGCGCGGCATGACCGCCTCGGAGGAGGCGGCGCCGATGGCGAGGGCGAACTCCTCCTTGGTGTAGCGCAGGAACTTCCACAGGTTGACGCCGGCCAGGACCCTGGCGATGACGGCGAGCGCGAACAGGAAGATCACCGCGGCCGAGTAGCAGGCGATGATGAGCATCCCGAAACTGCTCAGCGAGGAGAGCCCGTAGGCGCCGATCACGAAGGCCATCGCACCGAAGGCGCCGATGGGGGCCACCCGCATGATCCAGCCGATGCAGACGAAGATGACGTCGGTGAAACGCTCGATGAGGTCGAGGACCGGCTTGCCGCGTTCGCCCAGCTTGGACAGGGCCAGGGCCACGAACACCGCGAAGAAGAGGACCTGGAGGAGTGAGTTCTCGGCGAAGGCGCCGACGACGCTCTCGGGGATCACGTCGAGGAAGAACTGGGCCACGCCGGGCAGCTCTCCGCCCTGGGTGACCTCTTCCAGGGCGCCGGTGTCGAGGTCGGCGGGGTCGACCTCGAAGCCCACGCCGGGCTTGAAGAGGTTGGCGACGACCATGCCGTAGAACAGGGCGAAGGCGGTGACGACCTGAAAGTAGACCAGGGCCTTGACGCCGATGCGTCCCACGGAGCCGAGGTCTCCGACCTTGGCGATGCCGGTGACGATCACGCAGAAGATGAGCGGCGCGATCAGCATCTTGATGAGTCGGATGAAGCCGTCGCCCAGGGGGCGCAGCGCTTCGCCGACCGTCGGCCACAGGTGTCCGATCAGTACGCCGAGGATGACGGCGACGATCACCTGGAAGAAGAGGGAGTGGTAGATGCGGCGGGGTCGAGGGGACGAGTCGGTTTCCGTGGCCACGGCCATGGACACCCTCCACAGGGGACGGGGGTTGGAATTTACATTCCTCATCGCGGAATGAATGAGCGGAGTGTAACTTCCGTCACAAGAGGCACGCAATACCCCCCACACCCAGGTGAACAGTGACAGAACGCCGTTCGGCGGCCGCGAGTCCTGTCACGAAGGGGAAACCGGGCCCACGCCCTGTGGCGGGACCCTCCATAACGATCGGGTCGTCCGACCTCTTGCCCACCGCCGGGCCCCGTGATCTCATCGAGATCGCCCCGGGCCTCCGAGCCGGTGACACGGGCGCGGAGCCGGGGCGACGGAACGGGTGGGCCGTCGTGGCGTGGCGGCCGACCCGCTCCCCTATCCCTCGTCCGGCGCCGGGACGGCAGGGAGCCCGTCGACGCTCGTGGCGTTGCGGCGGCGCAGGTAGTCGGTGAAGTACTCCGGATCGCGACGTTCGTGGTGGCGGTCCAGCAGGTCGCGGTCGCCGCGGAGCTCCATCAGGGGGACGGAGAACCCGCAGGAGTCGGAGATCCGGGCGACGTCGACCACGATGATCGAGCGCTGACCGAGGACACGTTCCTTGGGGAAGTGGGAGCGCAGCTCGTCGAACTCCCCGTCCGCAGGCAGGACGACGCGGCCGTGACCGTGGAGCCGGACGATCGACGGGGGTCCCTCGAAGGCACAGAACATCAGGACGATACGGCCGTTCTCCCGCAGGTGGGCGATGGTCTCCGCACCCGATCCGGTGTAGTCGAGGTAGGCGACGCGGTGTTCGGAGAGCACCGCGAAGGTGCCGCCCATGCCCTTGGGCGAGACGTTGACGTGACCGTCGTCGGACCGGGGCGCGGTACCGACGAAGAAGACCGGTTGGTCGAGGAGGAAGCGTTCCAGACGGGCATCGATGGTGTCGTGGATCTTCGCCATGGTCGTGATCGTGTCACACGGCCCTGGAACGCGGACGACCCCGCCGGGGCGTTCGCCTCGACGGGGTCGCGTGCGCGATCAGCCGCGCAGATGTGCCTGGTGGGCGAGCTCGCGGCAGAGCAGACCGAAGTCCCGTCCCGCGGCGGCGGCCGCCATCGGGAACGTGGAGGTGGGGGTCAGACCGGGGGCGACGTTGGTCTCCAGGAAGACGATCTCGCCGTCGGGGTCGACGATGAGGTCGGTCCGGGACAGGTCGCGCAGCCCCAGGGCACGATGGGCGGTCAGGGCCACCTCGCTCGCGGCCTCGATGGTCTCCGCGTCCAGGCGGGCCGGACAGAAGAACTCGGTCCGGCCGGCCGTGTAGCGGGCGGCGTAGTCGTACACGCCGCCGTCGGGGACGATCTCCACGGCGGGCAGGGCCACGGGGCCGTCGCCGGTGTCGAGCACGCTCACCGCCAGCTCGGTGCCCTGGACCTGCTCTTCGACGAGCGCCGAGTCCCCGTAGGCGAAGCAGGAGACCAGCGCGGTGGAGAGCTCTCCGGACGAGGCCACCGGGGTGGCGCCGAAGGCGGAGCCGCCGCGGTCGGGCTTGACGAACAGCGGCATGCCCAGGCGTTCGATGAGCTTGTCCAACAGCGCCGGGGCGCCCAGGTCGTGGAAGACCGACTTGGGCAGGGTGGCGCCGCGCGGCACCCGGACGCCGCGGTCGGCGAGCAGGGCCTTGGCCGCGGGCTTGGTGTAGGCCAGTCGGCAGGCGTCGGGGCGGGCGCCCACGTAGGGGACCCCGGCCAGTTCCAGGACCTCGCGGATCACGCCGTCCTCACCGGCCGACCCGTGCAGGACGGGGAAGACCACCTGGGGCGGGTCGTCGGTCAGACGTCGGAGCAGGTCGGAGTCGACGTCGGCGACCTGGACCTCGATGTCGAGTCGGCGCAGGGCCTCGGCGACACCGCGTCCGGATTGGACGCTCACCTCGTGTTCGGGGGACAGGCCTCCGGCGAGGACGAGTACCCGGTCAAGGTCGGCCACGGCGCGACCCTCCTTCTGTGCTGCTGTCATGGTGCTGGACCCTTGGGAGAGTGTCAGGGCAGGTCCGGGGTGGGTGCCTGGCTGCCTTCGGTGGGCCGGTTCATGGCGGGGCCGAACGTGTCGCGCAGGTCGAGTTCGCCCTCGATCGCCCCGACGAGCCTGCGCACGCCCTCGCGGATCTGCTCGGGGGTCGGGTAGCAGAAGCTCAGCCGCATGCTGGCGCGTCCGCGCCCGTCGGCGTAGAAGCCGGTGCCGGGGACGTAGGCGACGCGTTCGTTGACCGCGCGCGGCAGCATGGCCTTGGCGTCGATGCCCTCGGGCAGGGTGGCCCAGACGAAGAAGCCGCCCTCGGGCCTGGTCCAGGTACAGCCGTCGGGCATCATCGCCGCCAAGGCGCCGAGCATGGCGTCGCGGCGTTCCCCGTACATGCTGTTGAACGCCTTGATCTGTTCCTTCCAGGGGAAGGTGCTCAGGTAGCGGCGGACGACGAGCTGGTTGAACGTGGAGTGGCTGAGCATCGCCGACTCGGCGGCCAGGACGAGTTTGGCCCGGACGGCGGAGGGGGCCAGGGCCCAGCCGATGCGCAACCCCGGGGACAGGGTCTTGGAGAGCGATCCGAGGTAGATCACGTTGCCGTCGCCCTGGGAGTAGAGGGTGGGCTGGGGCTCGCCCTCGTAGCGCAGCAGACCGTAGGGGTTGTCCTCGATGATGAGGACGTCGTGGCGCTGACAGATCTCCATGACCCGGGCCCGGCGTTCGGCGGTCATGGTGATGCCGGCGGGGTTCTGGAAGTTGGGGATCGTGTAGAAGAACTTGACGGTGCGCCCGGCCTTGGCGGCCTGGGTGAGGGCGTGGTCGAGTTCGTCGGGGAGTACGCCCTGATCGTCCATGCCCACGTGGCGGATGTCGGCCTGGAAGGCGGCGAAGGTGTTGATCGCGGTGACGTAGGTGGGGGCCTCGGTCAGCACGATGTCGCCGGGGTCGACGAAGACGCGGGTGATGAGGTCGAGCGCCTGCTGGGAGCCGACGGTGACGATGAGGTCGTCGGGACCGGCCTGGACGCCCTCCAGGGTCATGTAGTCGCAGATCAGCTCGCGTAGGACGGGGTCGCCCTGGGCGGAGCCGTACTGGAGGGCGGCGGGGCCCTCCTCGGAGACGACGTCCTTGACCAGGTCGCCGATCTGGTCGAGGGGCAGCGCGGCGACGTTGGGCATACCGCCGGCCAGGGAGACGACCTCTGGTCGGGACGCGACGGCGAAGAGTGCCCTGACCTCCGATGCGACCATGCCCTCGGCTCGGCGTGCGTAGCGGCCGATGTGGGGGTCGATGCGCGAGCCCTGTTGTCCGGGCTGCTGTTCTCGGTGGTCAGCGGACACGGTCCACCTCCGAAGGAAGGACGGTCTTGTGGGGTCACCGGGTCGTTCCGGGAACCTCGTCGGTTCCTGGTTCGACGCCGATTCGTGGCCCCTGGTTCACGCGGGCCACGAGTGACTCCGGGTGATTCGGTCGGGTCTTGTACGAACCATCGAACGCGGTTCGGAAATGTCCCGAGTCTAGCCCAGTGCCCGTGTGAACGCGCCCCAGCAGGGCTTACGCGGCCTCGCCGCACCTTCTCACGCACACCGGGTGTAGCGCTCGGTGACGGAGACGGTACCCATGAGAGTGGCGCGACTCACAGGCGGGTGACCAGAACATGACGCACTTTTCACTCGAACACCCTGAGTTGGACATTGGTTACTTTATGTACATCAGAGACATTGGTGCGGTGGATCAGCGCGCCCGGGGACGGGGGCGCCACCGAACCGGAGGAGGACCCTTGAGAGTCCACTCGACCACCGCCGCCGCCTCGCTGGCACTGCTCCTGTGCGGAGCACTCGCCTCGTGCGCCCCCGCCGGGCCCACGGAGCAGGAGATCGACGCCGCCCGGCTGGAACTGACCAAGGCCGCCGACGCCCTCTCGGTGTCGGTCCTGCGCCCCGGGGCGGAGCGGGCCTTCGCCCGCAAGGGCCACCCCGTGGAGGGCGCCCTCGTCTGCTCCACACCCTCGGGCTCCCCTTCCGAGGAGACCTCGTCGGCGCCCGGACCACTGGAGGAGCCCGACGCCACGGTCTCGAACGAGCCGCTGACCGCGGGCGAGAGCGTCCTCGAAGACGAGGACGGCGAGGAACGCCTACGGGTGGTCTGCACCGGCCGGGGACGTGAGGGCGAACAGCTCCGGTTCGAGGGGAGCCTGCTCGTGAACGCCCTGGCCGAACGCGGCGAGGGCGACGACAGCCTGCGCGGCGACTTCCTCGGGGTCGTGGACGGCGAGGAACTGTTCACCATGAACTGTTTCCAGTGCTCGCCCGAGGCCGCCGATTCTCCGGGGGACGTCCCGCCCGAGGGGGACACACCACCCGACAAGGCCGAGGGGAACGGTGGATGAACCACCCCCGACGGCGGTCCGGCCCGGAGACGATGTGGCGTCCCCGGGCCGGGCCGTGTCGTGCGCGTGGCCCCGGAGGATCCCCCGAACCTCCCGGAGCCGGACCTTCGGCGCGTCCGTCCTCGCCCCCGTACCCCCCTCAAGGCCCGTAGGACACGGACGCGCCCCGCACCGGCGATGACCACCGTGCCCTCTCTCGCCCGGAGGCCGGCGCCGGTGTGCGGGCCGCGCTGGAACCAGTTGACCCCATGGCCGCGGGGAGGGCAACGGTTGCAACAGGTTGCGCGGCCCTCAGCCCACCCGATCGAACAGCTCCGCCGTGCACGTCCGCTCGCGCAGGCGCCGGACCCCCGGGGCGAGGGATCCGGGCAGCAGGTCCAGGGGCGAGGACGGCCCCACCAGCCGTACCACCACCTCCTCGGAGAAGCGGTAGGGGCGACTCTCGACGACCCCGCCCAGGTTGCGCCGCATACGGGAGAGCTCGGCGCGCACCGTGACCACGTGCCCTTCCGAACCGAACACATCCCGGGACAGCTCGGCCCCCGAGCGCCCCGACCGGTGCGCGGCCAGGAGCAGGAGGAGCTCGGCGTGACGCGGCGACAGGTTCTGGACCCATTCCCCGCTGGAACCGGAGACCGTCACCGAGTAGGCCCCCGGTCGGCTCAGGTCGAGGGTGAGCGAGGTGGATCCGGCCTTCTCCTCGGGGCCGGGGCGGATCAGCCAGCCCCCCGGAAGCGGTTCCAGGGCGCACTCCCCCAGCGCGGGAAGCCAGACGGTCCCGGCCTCGCAGTGTTTGGGGAGCAGCACCCGTCTGACCGGTTCCATGTGCACCGCTGTCGCGGTCCAACCCATGTCGTCCACGACCAGGGCCGGCCTGCCCATCCCGGCCAGCAGCGGGGCCGCCACCGAGCGCAGCCGTTCCAGGTGGGTGTGGTGGATGCCCTGGAGGTGCGTCTCGGCCAGCTGCGCCACGGCGTGGACCAGGGCCAGGGTGGAGGGGTGGACGGTCGAGACCGGTCCGGTGACGTCGATGGCGCCCAGCAGTCTGCCGTCCCGGGGGTCGTGGACGGGCGCGCAGGCACAGGTGAGGGTGTGCAGGCTCCGCACGTAGTGTTCGGCGGAGTAGATCTGGACGGGGCGTCCCACCACCAGGGCGGTGCCGATGGCGTTGGTCCCGGTACTGCCCTCGTTCCAGTAGGAGCCCTCGACCAGACCGACCCGGTCGCCGACCGAACGCATCCGGCGGGAGCCCTCCCGCCAGAGCACCTGCCCGGCGGCGTCGGTCACCAGCATGATGTGGTCGGCCTGATCGGCCACCGAGACCAGGGATCTGCGGATCAGGGGCAGGACGTCGGCGATGGGCGAGGACTCGCGGTGTCGTTGGAGTTCGTCCAGCGGTGCCATCCTGGGCGGAGGGGCGCCATCGGGGTCGATGCCGAAACCTCGCATCCTCCGCCAGGAGTCCTCGATCACCGGCCGCAGCGTGGCGGGCGCGGGCCGGCCCGACAGAAGCGCGTCGTGGGCACGACGGAGCAGGTCGGCGTGTTCGCGAGCGTCGGCGCCGGAGGGCAGCGCCGTGTCCAGCGGAGGAAACGTCATATGGCCCCCAGACCTCGTGTCGGCTGTGGCGTTCCCAGTTTCCTGGTTCGAGCGGGACCGGACCAACGGAACCGCGAGATGCCTTTTTTCCGGAAGCCTTTTCGGCTCTGAGCCTCCGATTCTCGCGATGATTATCCCTGGAGACCGACCGAACGTCGTTCGATGCGCCGTCCGCCGAAACCGCTTCGCCCGCCCCGACCGGAACGGGCCGGCGCAGGTCACCCGGCGGAAGGGGCGTCCCGGCCTCGGGGAGGCCCGTCGGAACCCGTGCTCGGGTGGCCGGAACCGGCCACGGACCCCGGGGGTTCTCCCGCGTACCCGCGGGTGAGGGCGAACCACAGGCGCATCCGGTGTTCGGGGTCGGCCAGGTCCACCCCCAGGTCGCGTTCGATCCGCCCGATGCGGTGGCGGACGCTGTTGCGGTGCACACCGAGGTCGCCGGCGGTCCGGTCCCAGTTGCCGTGGCGCGCGAGCCAGGCGTGCAGGGTGGCGCGCAGAGCGCGGGCCGTGTCCGTGTCCCGGGCGAGCGGCCCCAGGATCGCCCGGCCCGCCCTTGCGGCCTCGGTCGAGGACAGGAGGGCGTCGAAGGGGTCGTCCCCCTCGGTCGGGTACAGCAGCGGCTCTCCCAGGGCCCGGGCGCGGACCAGGAGGGAGGCGGCGTCGCGGTCGGCTTCGGGCAGCTCCGCGGCGGCCACCGCCGGGCTCAGGGCGCCGACCCACCCCTGGGAGCGGAGCAGGTCCAGATGCTCACGATGGGCCCGGGCGCCTCGATCGGAGAGGATCGCCCGCGCCACCTCGTCGGCGGCGTCCGGGGCGGGCCGGTCGACCAGGTGGGTGCCCCAGGTCGGATCGGTCGCCGCGGCGGGCCCGCCGTCGGAGGCGGGCGAGGCCCGGAGCACCCGGTAGGCGGTGCCCCGCTCCCTCGTCGACGGTCGCGCGGTGTCGTGCCCCGAACGCGCGCGTGTGTCGGTGAGGCGGGCCAGGACGGTCGAGGAGCGAGTGTCGAGGCCGCCGTCCAACAGCAGCGCGACCAGCGGCAGGGCCGGGTCCGGCGGCCCCTCGCCGCCGGCACGGAAGAGCAGTTCGAGCAGGGCCGTCGCGGTGCGCAGGACCGCGCGGTCGGTGATGTCGAGCGGGGTGGGACGCCCCACCAGGACCACGCCCCGTTCCTCCGGCGGTGGGCCCACCGTGTGCAGGAAGACCTCGTCGGCCCCCAGCTCGGCCTTGGCGCTGCGCGGGCCGCCCGGTGTGGTCAGTCGGACGATCAGGGAGCGCAGGTCGTCGGGGAACGCCGTGGGGGCGCCGTCGGTACGACGGACGCGCGCGCCGGGGCCGGTGGGGGCCAGCACCACCCAGCCCCCGAGGGCCCCTGCCAGCACCCTCAGCAGCCGTTCCACCGGGTCGTGGGCGGTGACGGCGCGGGCCAGGGCCTGATGCGACTCGCTGATCCCGCGCAGGACCCGCAGGTGGCGTTCGGACAACTCCTCCCCCACCGCACGGCCGACCGCGGAGAAGGAGGTGGTCCGGGGGATCCGGAGCAGCGGCAGCCCTTGTTCCCTGCACTGGTCGGCGAGGGGCTCGGGGACGGCCTCGTGCACGGGCGCGACCCCGAAGCCCAGGGCACCGACCCCGACGGAGACCAGCGAGGCGACGTAGTCGCGGGTCCCCTCCACGGTCTCGGGGAGGTTGACCCCGGCGGTGAGCAGCAGTTCTCCCCCGCGCAGGTAGACGGCCGGCTCGACCAGCTCGCTGGCGGTGGCCCAGGTGATGGGCGGGTCCCCCGCGGCCACGACGAGGGTCAGGTCGAGGTCGCGGCGGCCCACGATCTCGCTCAAGAGCACGTGGTGGACGTCGGTCCGGTCCGTGTTCACGAGGCCGCCCCCTCCTTACCCTTCTGGACGATTCGTCCAGTCAGGGCGTTTCCATAGTGCGATTCGACCATTGGAGTCGAGGCTACCGAATACCTACTCTGGCCAGGCCGCCGTGACGAGGGAGTGTTTTTTGGATGCTTTCGCTCGGCATCGGCGGAGCCGATCCGTGGCGAGCGGCCGCCAGGTGATCTCTCGCCAGACGACGAGCGAAGCTGCCCCTACTGTGCCCTGCTACGCAGGCTCCGCAGGATCGCACAGCGGGGGCCCGCCCGGGTTCGGCTGTCCGAGTGATGTCGGCGCCGCGAGAGGAAGCCTGGCCACGCGAGCACGGAATGATCCAAAAAACACGACCGAGGACCACCGGCACCACGTCAGACGAGACCGACGAACAGGAACGGATCCATGAACGCACCGATCGGCCCCACCGACTCCAGCCTCGTTCCGCGTTTCGCGGGCCCGGCGACCTTCGCGCGCCTGCCCCGTATCGACCAGGTCGAGCACGCCGACATCGCCGTGGTCGGCGTCCCCTTCGACACCGGTGTGTCCTACCGTCCCGGCGCCCGTTTCGGCCCCTCGGCGATCCGCGAGGCCAGCCGACTGCTGCGCCCCTACCACCCGGGTCTGGACGTGGCCCCGTTCGAGCGCCTCCAGGTGGTGGACGGCGGCGACATCGCCGTGAACCCGTTCTCCATCGGGGACGCGGTGGAGACCCTGGACCAGGGCGCCTCGAAGTTCGTCGAGGCCGGGACCCGCCTGGTCACCCTGGGCGGCGACCACACGATCGCACTGCCGCTGCTGCGCTCCCTGTACCGGAAGCACGGCCCGATCGCGATGCTGCACTTCGACGCCCACCTGGACACCTGGGACACCTACTTCGGCGAGCCCTACACCCACGGCACGCCCTTCCGTCGCGCGGTGGAGGAGGGCATCCTCGACACCGAGGCCATCGCGCACGTGGGCACGCGGGGTCCGCTGTACGGCAAGCGCGACCTGGAGGACGACCGCCGCTTCGGCTTCGGCATCGTCACCGCCGCCGACGTCCTGCGCAAGGGCGTGGACGAGATCGCCGACGCGCTGCGTCAGCGCATCGGGAACCGTCCGCTGTACGTCTCGGTGGACATCGACGTCCTGGACCCGGCCCACGCCCCGGGCACCGGCACCCCCGAGGCCGGCGGTCTGACCAGCCGTGAGCTACTGGAGATCCTGCGCGGGCTGGCCGATCTGAACCTGGTCGGCGCCGACGTGGTGGAGGTCGCCCCGGCCTACGACCACGCGCAGATCACCTCCACCGCCGCCTCCCACGTCGCCTACGACCTGGTCTCCCTGCTGGCCCTGAACCACCGGCGGCGTTCGGAGGGCTGAGCGCCGAGCGGCCCGGGCCGGGCCTCGTTCACGCCCGGACGGGGGCGAGTGAGCGCAGGTGGGCCCGGGTCAGCTCGGTGACGTGCCCGGCCATCGTGTCGGGGGTCTCGTCCGGGTGGTCGAGCAGCCAGTCGGCGAAGGCGTCGGCGGTGCTCACGGTCACCCGGGCGAGCAGTCGGACGTCGCGCGGGGCCGGACCGTCGTGGTCGTCGAGGACGCACTCGGTGATGAGGGCGGTCACCTCGTCGATGACGCGGTCGCGCATGCGGACGGTCTCCTCTTCGAAGGGCGGGCCCTGCGCGGCCGCCCTCCGGTACAGGACGGTCCAGCTCTCCCCGTTGGCCACCACGAAGGCGTAGAAGGCCCGGATACCGCGCCGCAGTGGATCGGGGTCCTCGGCCTCCGGGTCGCGTACGGCGGCGCGGACCGCGGCGACGAGACGTTCGACCTCGCGGTTCACGCAGGCGGCGAAGATCTTCTGTTTGGAACCCAGGTAGTGGTAGGCCGTCGGTTTCGACGTTCCCGCGGCCGCCGCGATCTCCTCCACGCTGACCGTGTGGTAGTCGCCCCGGGCGAACGCCGTGACCGCGGCGTCGATCAGTTGCTGTTCCCGGATCCTGCGCGGGAGCCCGCGCTGTCTGGTCTTCACGCGTCCAGAGCCTAACGGGATCGTCGACCGGGACCAGGGTCTCTCGGCCCTCGTTTCGGCCGCCCGCGCCGGCGCCGGGGAAGGGGCGTGTACGTGACCTGTGGGGCCGCCCGGAAGGGGGATCCGGAGCGTGTCCCATCACACATCGTGGTCGGGCGGGCTCCTCGAGGAACCCGCCCGACCGTGCCTCAGTCCAGGGGCGTGTCCCGAAGTTCGAGGGTGCAGCACTTGGCCCCGCCGCCGGCCTTGCGGAGCTCGTCGAGTTCGACCGGGTGCACGGTGTACCCCAGGGCGCGCAGCCGGTCGGCGAGGGCCTCGGCCTCGGCGGCGATCACCACGTTCTCGCCGTCGCAGACCGCGTTGAGGCCGAGCACGGCGGCGTCCTCCTCGGTCGCCAGGAGCGCGTCGGGGTAGAGGGCGCGCAGGACCCGTCGGCTCCCTTCGGAGAAGGCACCGGGGTAGTAGGCCACCTGGTCACCGGAAAGGGCGAACAGGGCGGTGTCCAGGTGGTAGAAGCGCGGGTCGATCAGTTGCAGGGTGACGACGGGCCGGTCCAGGAGGCGTTCGGCCTCCTGGTGGGCGGCCGCCTCGGTGCGGAAGCCGGTACCGGCCAGGATGACGTCGTCGAGGGTGATGAAGTCGCCCTCTCCCTCGTTGACGTGTTTGGGCTCCTTGATCTCGGTGTAGCCGGCCTGACGGAACCAGTCGAGATAGGCGGGGCCTTCGGGGGTGCGCTCGGCCCCGGCGAACCGCGCGCCGTAGACACGTCCCTCCACGACCAGGGCCCCGTTGGCGGCGAAGACCATGTCGGGTAGACCCTCTATCGGCTCGATCTCGCTCACACGGTGCCCCAGGGATCGGTACAGTTCCCTGAGTCCCTCCCATTGGCGGATGGCGCGTGCGCGGTCCACGCCCACGGCCGGATCCATCCAGGGGTTGATCGCGTACTCCACCGCGAAGTGGGTGGGGCGGCACATCAGGTAGTGCCGGGGGCCGCCCACCCTCGACGTGTCCTCGGGTCGAACCATGGAACCTCCCCATCGAGGTACCCCGGAGGCCGGACGGCCCGCGGTGGCCCGGGTTTCGAGCGCACCGCGTTCCCGGGGGATAAAAGGGATATACCCGCCCCATGTGGGGGTCAATATAGGCTTTTCCATAGAACGGTTGAAATCAGAGGGTTTCGTGGGATCCCCGCCACTCCCGGGGCTCGGAGGCGACCGAAGGCACGAACGGGTACGGCTTTTCCAGCGTCATTCCAGGAAAAAGACCGACCGGCCGGTATTGTCAGAGGTTCGGCGATTCCACGATTGGAGCCTCCATGAGCACGACAGTCAAGGCCGCCGTCTTCCTCGAGGCCGGGGCGCCTCCCGAGATCCGCCCACTGGTCCTCCCCGACCCCGGGCCCGGCCAGGTGCGCGTACGCATGACCGCCGCGGGCGTGTGCCACTCCGACCTGTCCCTGTCCAACGGGATCCTCCCCCAGCTCTGGCCCGTGGTGCTGGGACACGAGGGCTCCGGCGTCGTCGAGGCGGTCGGCCCCGACGTCGAACACCTCTCCCCCGGCGACCGGGCCGTCCTGAACTGGGCACCGGCCTGTCGGGCCTGCTGGTTCTGCCTCAAGGGGGAACCGTACCTGTGCGAGCACTCCCTGGACGGGACCCTGACCCCCTACGCCGAACTGACCGACGGCACCCCCGTCCACGCCGGCCTGAACACCGGGGCCTTCGCCGAGGCCACGGTCGTACCCGCCCACGCGTTGGTCCCCCTGCCCGAGGGGGTCGACCCGGCCGCCGCGGCGCTGCTGGGCTGCGCGGTCCTCACCGGCTGGGGCGCCGTCAACAACGCCGCGAGACTGCGATCCGGCGACTCCGCCCTGGTCATGGGTCTGGGCGGGGTCGGCATGTCCCTGTTGCAGGCCGCCCGGATCGCCGGGGCCGACCCGCTGATCGCGGTGGACGCCGCCCCGGAGAAGGAGGAGGTGGCCCGGGCCCTGGGCGCCACCCACTTCCTGGTCGCCGACGCCACCACGCCCAAGGAGGTGCGCGCGATCGCCGGAGGCCGCGGGGTCGACCACGCCTTCGAGGTGGTGGGCAAGGCCGAGGTGATGCGCGCCGCCTGGGACTCCACCCGACGGGGCGGCACCGTCACCGTGGTGGGCGTGGGCTCGGCACAGGACGAGATCTCCTTCAGCGCCCTGGAGGTGTTCCACCAGGCCCGCACCCTCCAGGGCTGTGTGTACGGCTCCGGAGATCCGGACCGGGACATCCCGGTGTTGGCGGAGTCGGTCCGCTCCGGCGACCTGGCTCTGTCGTCCATGGTCACCGACGAGATCCCCCTGGAGGGGATCGCGGAGGCCTTCGAGAGGATGCGCCGAGGCCAGGGCGGGCGCTCCCTGGTGCTCTTCGACTCCTAGAGGTGGGCGTTCGGGGCGGGGACGAGTGCGCAACCGGGACCTCCCCGACCTCTCGGGACGAGGTTCCCGTAAGGTCGCACTCTGACCGAGACTGTGGCGTGAGCCACATATCGGCCCCGCCCCGGCCCTCGCGACGGGGCGGACCGTCACCACGACGCGCCCCGCCCACGCGGGCCGGAAGAACCCCCGGAGGAGTGACCCATGAGCACCGACCAGGCCGACGTGATCGTCGTCGGGGCAGGGCTGGCAGGCCTGGCCGCCACCGCGGAGCTGGCCGAGGCCGGCAAACGGGTGATCCTGCTGGACCAGGAGCCCGAACAGTCCCTGGGCGGTCAGGCCCACTGGTCCTTCGGCGGCCTGTTCTTCGTGAACTCCCCCGAACAGCGCCGGATGGGGATCCGGGACTCCCCCGAACTCGCCCTCCAGGACTGGATGGGGACCGCCGCCTTCGACCGCCCCGAGGACGAGTGGCCCCGCAAGTGGGCCGAGGCCTACGTCGACTTCGCCTCCAGCGAGAAGTACCCCTGGCTGCGCGCCCAAGGGCTCAGGATCTTCCCGTTGGTGGGCTGGGCCGAACGCGGCGGCCACCTGGCCGGCGGGCACGGCAACTCGGTGCCGCGCTTCCACATCACCTGGGGCACCGGACCCGGGGTCGTGGCCCCCTTCGAACGGCGTGTGCGCGCCGGCGCCGAACGCGGCCGGGTGGACCTGCGCTTCCGCCACCGGGTGGACGAACTGGTGGTGACCGGCGGCCGGGTCACCGGCGTCAGGGGCGCCGTGCTGGCCCCCAGCGACATCGAACGCGGCCAGGCCAGCAACAGGGACGTCACGGGCGCCTTCGACATCGAGGCCCAGGCGGTCATCGTCACCTCGGGCGGGATCGGCGCCGACCACGACCTGGTGCGCCGGAACTGGCCCGAGCGGTTGGGCAAAGCTCCCGAGCACATGCTGTCGGGCGTTCCCGAACACGTGGACGGGCGCATGCTCGGCATCACCGAGGAGGCCGGCGGCGAGATCATCAACCGCGACCGCATGTGGCACTACACCGAGGGCGTCCAGAACTGGAACCCGATCTGGTCCCGGCACGGGATCCGCATCCTGCCCGGCCCCTCCTCCCTGTGGTTGGACGCCACCGGTCGGCGCCTCCCCGCGCCCTGCTTCCCCGGCTTCGACACCCTGGGCACCCTGGAGCACATCATGGGCACCGGCCACGAGTACACGTGGTTCGTGCTCTCGCAGAAGATCATCGAGAAGGAGTTCGGGCTCTCGGGGTCCGAGCAGAACCCCGATCTGACCGGTAAGGACATCGGTCTGGTGCTCAAGCGGATCCTGCCGGGCGCCCCGGGGCCGGTGGAGGACTTCAAACGCCACGGGGCCGACTTCGTGGTCGCCGACCGGCTGCCGGAACTGATCCGCGAGATGAAGAGGGTCGCCGGGGACGACGTGCTGGACGCCGACCTCGTGACCCGCGAGGTGGTGGCCCGCGATCGGGAGATGGCCAACACCTTCACCAAGGACCTCCAGGTCATGGCGATCCACGGGGCGCGCAACTACAAAGGCGACCGGCTGGCCCGGGTGGCCTCGCCGCACCCGATCCTGGACCCCTCCGCGGGCCCGCTGATCGCGGTGCGGCTGCACATCCTCACCCGCAAGACCCTGGGCGGGCTGCACACCGACCTGGACGCGCGGGTCCTGCGCGCCGACGGCACCCCGCTGCCCGGGGTGTACGCGGCCGGTGAGGTGGCCGGTTTCGGTGGCGGCGGCGTGCACGGCTACCGCTCACTGGAGGGCACCTTCCTGGGCGGCTGCATCTTCTCCGGCCGCACCGCGGGCAGGGCGGTCGCCGCGGCGCTCTGACCCGTCCCGGAGGAAGCGCCTGCCGGGGCCCGTCGAACGTCCATGGTCCCGACGTTCGACGGACCCCGGGCTCACTCCCTCCCGTCCTCCTCCGGTTCGTCCGCGCGTTTACGCGGGCGACCGCGACGGGGGATGTCCCGGGCCTCCTTGGGCATCCGCCCGGCGTCGTCGAGGGCGCGACGCAACAGGAACTCGATCTGTGCGTTGGTACTGCGCAACTCCTGCCCGGCCCACCGGGCGAGCGCGTCGTGGACGGCGGGGTCGAGACGCAGTAGGACCTTCTTGCGCTCGGGCACGGCACCTCACCCGGATCTACTGGTAGAGGGTCCCGGTGTTGACGACGGGACTGGCGGGACGGTCCGAGCACAGGACCACGAGCAGGTTGCTGACCATGGCGGCCTTGCGCTCCTCGTCCAGGTCCACGACGTCCTCGTCCGACAGACGCTCCAGGGCGCGGTCGACCAGGGTGACGGCCCCCTCGACGATCTCGGCGCGGGCGGCGATCATGGCGCTGGCCTGCTGGCGCTGGAGCATCGCCTGGGCGATCTCGGGCGCGTAGGCCAGGTGGGTGAACCGGGACTCCACGATCTTCACCCCCGCGGCGTCCACGCGTTCGGCGACCTCCTTGGAGAGCTGCTCGGTGATGGCGTCGGCGCTGTCCCGCAGGGACGGGACGGCGTCGTCACCGTAGGAGTCGTAGGGGTACTTGCCCGCGATGTGACGGACGGCCGCCTCGGTCTGGGTGGAGACGAACTGGACGAAGTCGTCCACCTCGAAGGAGGCACGGGCGGTGTCCTCGACCTGCCAGACCACCACGGCCGCGATCTCGATGGGGCTGCCCGAGGCGTCGTTGACCTTCATCACCGACGTCTCGTGGTTGCGGATGCGGGTGGAGACCGCGTTGCGCACGGTGAGCGGGTTGACCCAGCGCAGACCGTCGGTGCGGATGGTGCCGACGTAGCGGCCGAAGAACTGGACGACCTGGGCCTCGTTGGGGGCGACCATCGTCAGCCCGAAGGACAGGAAGGCGCCGATCAGGGCCAGGACCACCCCGACCGCGATCAGGGCGCCGGGGGCTCCCAACAGGGGCAGTAGGGCCAGGCCCACGCCCCCGAGGAACAGGACCAGGGACACCACGAACATGGGGATCCCGCCGGACCCGAAGGCCTCTCGTTCCCGGTACTGGGGTGTCGGCCTGATGACACCCGGGTTGTCGCTCATCGCTGTTCCCTCCTCTTGAGTGATGACGTGAGCATAGCATTGTGATATCACTTTTAATAGCCGGCCCCGCCCCCGAGGCCCGAACGAGAGGAGACGTGGTCGCGATGAGCACCGACGCTCTGCGCCTGCGACCGCCCCACCACCGCGTGGACCGACGCGCCGTCTGGTGGTGGACGACCAGGTCCCTGCTGGTGACGGTCGTCCTCACCGCCGTCCCCGTGGTGCCCGCGCTGATCTGGGAACCGGTCCGGTTCTGGTTCCTGCTCGCGGGAGGGGTCATCGGCGGGGTGGGGCTGCTGATCACCGTGGTGATGCCGCTGTGGCGTTTCCGGGTGCACCGCTGGGAGGTCACCGACACCGCCGTCTACACCTCCAGCGGATGGCTCTGGCAGGAGTGGCGGGTCGCGCCCATGTCGCGCATCCAGACCGTGGACACCGCGCGCGGACCGCTCCAGAGGGCCTTCGGCCTGTCCAGCGTGACCGTGACGACCGCCTCCGCCGCCGGCCCCATCGAGATCGCCGGACTCGCCCACGGCCTCGCCACCGAGGTCGCCGACCGGCTCACCGACAGCACCCAGGCGATCCCGGGGGACGCGACATGACCTCCCACGACGACCACCGTTCCGGAGCCCCGGAAGAACGCCCCGAGCCCCGGGTCGACCCGATCGAGGACCCCGCGGCGACGGAGGCGCCCCCGATCGATCTCGAGGAGGACTGGCAGCGGCTGAGCCCCCTGTCCGTCTGGGCGAACACGGCCATCGTGGCCCTGTCCATGGTCCCCATGGCGATCATCGGGACCGTCGTGCTGATCGTGGTCGGCGTCCCCCTCTGGCCCTGGGTACCGCTCCCCGCCACCGCGGCCTTCGTCGCCCTGATGACCTACCTGGACCTGCTGCGCCTGCGCGCGATCCGTTACCGGATCACCCCCGAACGCATGGAGATGCGTTCGGGAATCGTCGCCAAGGCCTACCGCTCCATCCCTCGCGAACGCGTCCGCAGCGTGGACGTGGCCACCCCGATCTACACCCGGATCTTCGGGCTGTGCTCGGTCACCGTGGGCACGGGCGAGAAGGTCGGTAGCGGCGGCGACCAGATGCAACTCCAGTACGTGACCTCCGAACAGGGGGAGCGTCTGCGTCGCGACCTCCTCCAGCGCGGTCCGGCCCCGGCCTCCACGGGGACGGGAGAGCCGGAGGGGCCCGAGGGGGCTCCCGGGCAGGAGGAGACCGAGCTGGCCCGACTCGATCCGCGCTGGTTCGCCTACGCGCCCGCCACCACCGCCACCCTCGGTGTCGGTCTGGGTCTGTTCGCCGCCCTGCTCGGCTTCAACGCCCAGACCAACGGCTGGGCCTGGCGCTGGGTCTCGGATCAGTCCGGGCTGCCCGACATGCGGGAGATGAGCGGCCTGGTGATGTCCAAGGTGCTGCTGGTCGTCCCCATCGCCCTGTTCTCCCTCCTGGTGTTCGGCGTGGTCGTCCTGGTCGCCGCCGCGGTGGAGACCTGGTGGGGCTACCGGCTCACCAGGGAGAGCGACGGCACCGTCCGCCTGCGACGGGGGCTGTTGACCAACGTCTCCCTCTCGGTGGAGGGCCGCCGCCTCAACGGCGTGGTCCTGCGCGAGCCGTTCGTGCTGCGCTCGGTACGCGGCGCGAGCGTCCAGGCGGTGGCGACCGGGCTGGAGACCGGCGACGACAAGAAGACCGACGCCAAGAGCCGCCTGTCCCCCGCGATGCCCCGCGCCCGGGCCCGCGCGTTGGGCGCCGCCCTCATGGGACGGTCGACCTCCCCCCTGGAGGTGCCGCTGGCACGCCACCCCCGGGCCGCCCTGCGCCGCAGGTTCACCCGGGCCGGCCTCGTGACGCTGGTGGGCGTGGCCCTGGCGGCCGGACTGGCGTGGCTCCAGATGATCGCCACCGAGGCCTGGTGGAAGGCGGTCCGGGTCGCCGAGGAGCAGCTCATCCCGTTCCCCCTGGTCAGCGAGGGCGTGAAGGAGACCCCGAACTGGGGGTGGGCTCTGGTGGCCCTCGCCATCGCGGCCATGGCGTTCGCCTACGCGGTCGGCTCCTACCGGGCCCTGGGCCACGGCCTGCACCCGGACCACCTGGTGATGCGCAGGGGGATGGCCGTCCGCGACACCGTCGCCCTGGAGCGTTCCGCGGTGATCGGCTGGCGGATCACCCGTTCACCGTTCCAGCGCCGGCTCGGTCTGGTCGACGTATCGGCGACCACCGCGGCGGGGAAGGGGATGTACACCGTGCCCGACGTGGGTCTGGGACAGGGGCTGGCCTGGGCCCGGGACGCCGATCCGGAGCTTCTGACGCCCTTCCTGGAAAGGTCCGAGGAGCCTCCCGGCGGCGAACGCGCCACCCCGCTCCCCTGAACACGGCGGTCCCCGCCCGGTGCCTCACTTCCCCGGGGCACCGGACGGGGACCCACCGCGAGGGTCCGCCCCGAGGTCAGGGGACGGGGTTGTCGAAGATGGGCTCCCCGTCCACCCGCAGTCCGCTGGTGTGGGTCAGCGCCATCTCCGTCATCGGATAGATCTCGAACAGGCGCCGCATACCGAGCGCCTCCAGTACCCGCGCCGCGATGGGCGAGGGTTCGGCCAGGACCACGTGCCGGCCCTGTCCGGTCAGGGTCTGGAAGACCGAGACCAGCGCGCGCACCCCGCTGGCGTCGAAGAACCCGAGTCCGGACATGTCCACCACCAGGCAGTCGCACCGTGAGGCCTCGGCCGCCTGGAGGAGTCGATCACGCAGGCGGTCCGCGGTGGCCAGGTCCACCTCGCCGTGGACACGCACCACCGTCACCCCCGTACAGGGGAAACGCTCCCGCGCAGAGAACAGGGCATCCTTCGCCACTCGGGCCACCTCTCACCGGACGTAACCTTTCCACTACGCAACCGCGTACGAGATCGTAACCTCTTCAGGGAGGTCTCGGGAGGCTTTTTGGTGAGGAAACCCCCCGAAATCTCGCCGATGTGGCTCTCCGGGAAGGATGGTGTCACCTCGCCCCCGGTTTCCCGGAGGTCGGGCGCGGGGTTCCCGATCCTCGGAACCCACGGGTATTCCCCCGGACACACCCGAAGTCGGGCCCGCACCGTGCTTTCGGGGCTAGCGTGCGATAGAAGCGGTACTTGGACTCCTATGTGAGGGCCGACACCCCGGTGGCTCCTGTGAGCGCCGAGGACGACCGCCCCAGGGACACGAAGACGACGAAGGGAGGGAGCGGTTCCGCGACCGCCTCGAGCGGCCGGACCACCGCGCACCCCTATGACCGAAACCGCCGACACCCGGCCCGGCTGGTTCTCCCGCGATGAGTTGGAGAGTGTTCGTGCCCGCATGCCCGTGCTCTACGTCCAGGCGGTACCCGTCCGTGTGGACTCGAACGGGGAGGTGACGCACGTCGGGCTGCTCATGCGCGCCGACCCCGACGGCAGCTTCAACCGTTCCGTGGTCTCCGGGCGGGTCCTGTACCACGAACGGGTCAGGGACGCGCTCCTGCGCCATCTGGAGAAGGACCTGGGCCCGGTGGCCCTGCCGCGCATCCCCAGTTCGCCGCAGCCGTTCACCGTCGCCGAATACTTCCCCACCCCCGGGGTCACCCCGTTCCACGACCCCCGTCAGCACGCGGTGGCCATGGCCTACGTCGTCCCGGTGAGCGGGGACTGCCAGCCCCGTCAGGACGCTCTGGACCTGGTGTGGTTCACCCCCGAGGAGGCGACCGGCCCTCAGGTGCGCGCGGAGATGCAGGGCGGCCAGGGGGTCCTGGTCCGTCAGGCGCTGGCCCACGTCGGCCACGCCCCCTGAGGACGGCCCGCGGAGGGAGGGAGCCATCGCGGCGCCCCCTCCCTCCGGCCGATCCCCCTCCATGGACGACGGCGTACGACATAGGCTGGAGCCCATGCTCGACGCGCTCGTCTCCGACGTCCTCGACCTCGTTCCGCCGGAGGACGGGGAGGGCCCGCACCGCTTGCTGCTCGGCCTGACCGGGCCTCCGGCCGCGGGGAAGTCCACCCTGGCGCGCTACCTGGTCCACCGGGTCGAGGAGGAGCGGGGCGCGGGCGTGGCCGGCTACCTGCCGATGGACGGCTACCACCTGTCCAACGCCCAGTTGGACCGATCGGGTCGCAGGGACCGCAAGGGCGCGCCGGACACCTTCGACGCCCACGGCTACCTGGCGATGGTGCGCCGACTGCTGACGGAGACCGATCATCCGGTCTACGTGCCCGACTACGACCGTCGGTTGCACGAGCCCATCGCCGCCCGGCACGTGATCGAGCCCCACACCCGTCTCGTCGTGACCGAGGGCAACTACCTGGCCTCGGACGAGATGCCCTGGGCCGACCTGCGGGACCTGTTCGTGGGGCTGTGGTACGTGGAGACCGACGATCCGGTGCGCGAGCGCCGATTGCGCAGGCGCCAGAGGGCGGGCGGCTCCGACGACCGGGCCGCCCGCGAGTGGGTCGAGCGCAGTGACCGCCCCAACGGCGAGCTGGTGAAGCGGTTCCGGGACAACTGCACCCGGGTGGTCCGGGTGTCGGGGGTCCCCAGGATCAGGCCGCCGGAATGGTCCACCGGCCGCTGAGCGGACCCCGCCTCCCTCACTCCCGGACGGGCGCTCCTACCCGTGGGCCGGGCCATGGCACGGGCGACGCGGGCCGCGGCCGCGAGTCCGGTGTCTCCGGCACCGAGCACCGGCGGTTCGTGGGTCATGGCCCCTTCTTCGACGGTACCTCCGACGCGGTGTCGATCCACATGACGAGACGGGCGTCCGAGAACGTGACGTCTTCGTAAGTGATCCACGTCACCGAAGGTGCGAGAATCCAGAGGTGGTGGGCGTTGTGGACACCGACGGAACGAACAGGGATGAACACCGACATTCCCACATCTCACATACCGAGACAAATGTTCCATATAGTGTCCACGGCGACTAACATCCAGCCATCGACCCGCCTTGACCTGGAAAGAAGTCCCATGACGGACGTCTCCGCAGACACCCCGTCGTCGCGAAGGCCACAAGCCGACGCGGCGCAGCCCCCGACCAACCCCAAACGGAAGGTCCTCACGGCGAGCCTTGTGGGCACGTCCATCGAGTTCTACGACTTCTACGTCTACGCGACCGCCGCGGTACTCGTCTTCCCCTACCTCTTCTTCCCCGAAGGCGACATGATGGCGGCCCGCCTCCAGTCGCTGGCGACCTTCGCCATCGCCTTCGTGGCCCGCCCCATCGGCTCCTGGGTCTTCGGTCACTTCGGCGACCGGATCGGCCGCAAGGCCACCCTCGTGGCCTCCCTGCTGACCATGGGCATCGCCACCGTCGCGATCGGACTGCTGCCCACCTACGCGCAGATCGGCGTCTTCGCGCCCCTGCTGCTCGCCCTGTGCCGCTTCGGTCAGGGTCTGGGCCTGGGCGGCGAGTGGGGCGGCGCGGCGCTGCTGGCCACCGAGAACGCTCCCCCCGCCAAACGCGCCTTCTACGGCACCTTCCCGCAGCTCGGCGCGCCGATCGGCTTCTTCCTCGCCAACGCCGTCTTCCTGACGCTGAGCCAGACCATGAGCGACGAGACCTTCCTCGCCTACGGCTGGCGGATCCCGTTCCTGATCTCCATCGCGCTGATCGTCATCGGCCTCTGGGTGCGCCTGACCCTGCACGAGACCCCCGCCTTCGCGAAGGTCATCGCCTCCGGCGAGCGCGTCAAGACCCCCATCGTCGAGGTCTTCCGCCACAACTGGTCCGCCGTCCTGATCGGCACGCTCATCATGCTGGCGACCTACGTGCTCTTCTACCTGATGACGGTCTTCTCCCTGGGCTTCGGCACCGACGCGGAGACCGGCCTGGGCTACGAGCGCTCCCAGTTCCTCGTCTTCCTGCTCATCGGCGTGGTGTTCTTCGCCGTCTTCACCCCGATCGCCGGGATCCTGGCCGACCGCTTCGGCCGCAGGCCCACCCTGATCACGGTCACCGCCGCGATCATCGTGTTCGGCTTCGCCATGGGCCCGCTGCTGGGCAGCGGGAGCACCGTGGGCGTGATGGCGTTCCTGATCATCGGCCTGTCCCTGATGGGTCTGACCTTCGGCCCCATGGCGGCGGTCCTGCCCGAGCTGTTCCCGACCCGGGTGCGCTACACCGGCGCCTCGGCCGCCTACAACCTGGCCGGCCTGTTCGGCGCCTCCTTCGCGCCCTACATCGCGACCTGGCTCGCGGGCACCTTCGGCCTGGCCTGGGTCGGCGGCTACCTGATCCTGGTGGGCGTCATCACCCTGATCGCCCTGCTGATCGGCCGCGAGACACGGGACGCCGACCTGGACGACATCTCCGCCAAGGTCACCCGCTGACCCTCTCCGCTCCCCGACCGCCGAACGCGGGTCGGACGGCCCACCGCCGCCCGGCCCGCGTTCGCCGTTCCGGGGGAACAAGGGCGTTCCGGGCCCAACCGAACGCCGATTCCGCGCATCGAACCCCACGACCCCACCGTCGTCAGGAAGACGTGCAATGAAGTATCGGATCGCCCTTCCCCCGCTCCTGGCCGTCGCCATGATCACGGCCGCCGGTTGCGGAGCCACCACCGACCTCTCCGACGCCCGGCCCACCAACGGGGAGGCCGCCCCCGTCCCCATCGACGTCGACGGGGACGGCTACGGCGACCTGCCGATCAGCGGTGTCCTGGGCGACCCCGAGGACGGGGAACCCTACGTGGGCATCCTGCTCGGCGGCGAGGACGGCCTGTCCCCGGACCGGTCGGTGCTCCTCACCGCCGCCGACCTGGACCTTCCCGAAGCCTCCGCCCCGCAGACCGTCCTGGAGACCGGTGACCTGGACGGCGACGGCCACACCGACCTGATCGTGGCGGCCGACGACGACGGCTACCTGGTCCTCGGCGGCCCCGAGGGCCCCACCGGCCCCGCGATCCCCCTGCCCTGGCTCTCCACCGGGGTCGAGAACGGCATGGCCGCGGTCTCCCTCGCCGTGGGCGACATGGACGGGGACGGCCATACCGACGTCGCGGTCCTGGACCAGGTCCAGGGAAGCCCCATCGACGAATGGGAGAGCCGCTACCACCGCGGTCCGTTCGACGCCGAGGGCGAGCCCGCCGAGACGCGCGACCTCCCCCTGCCCGAGGAGGCCTGGGACGCCGAACTCGCCTCCTTCGACGCCGACGGGGACGCCTATCAGGACCTCATCCTGATCAGCGGCCGGGACGAGTCCCCGGCCACCGACCTGATCCTGCGTTCGGGCCCCGACGGCCCGGCCGAGGAGGTGGTCGGCGAGACCCCGCTCTCCCACACCCGCGCCTCCGGCGACGTCGACGGGGACGGCATCGCCGACCTGCTGATCGGGATCAGCGGGATCCCCAACAACGAGCCCGGCTACGAAGACGAACTGCGCCCCGGTTACGTGGACACCCTCCTGGGCGCCGAGGGCTACCTGGACGCCGAACCGATCCGGCTGGACCGTGACGGCGAGGGCATGCCCGGCGACGCCGAGGACGGTGACGGGTTCGGCGGCGAACTGCTCGTCGGCGACGTCGACGGGGACGGCTTCGACGACGTCGTGGCGATGAGCGGCCCGGGCTACTCCTACGAGGAGGCCTTCCTGCTGCTCGGCGGCCCCGAGGGGTTGCGCGGCACGGGCACCGACCCGCTGACGGTGCCCTCCGCCCGGGACGGCTCCTTCGGCCCCCACGCGCTGATGGACTACGACGGCGACGGCTACGCCGACCTGCTGCTGAGCACCGTGTTCCCGGCCATGCCCGGCGCCTCCGGCGAGTACGCGCTCTACCTCGGCGGCCCGGACGGCTTCTCCGCCGAACCGGACACGACCTTCGACACCGCCGACCTGTAGGGGCGGACGAGGACCGGGAGGCCGTTCTCGGCCAAGGGCCGGTCCGGGCTGTGGACGACGCCCGGACCGGCCCCTCGCGTTCTAGGGTGGAGGGAACCCCCTGTCGTCTCCCCCCGAAAGAGACCTCGTGTTCGAAGCCGCCCTCAAGGTGGGTGTCGCCGTCGTCAAGGCCGCCTGCGGAATCTGGATCGGGAACCCGCTGGCGGAGAGCGCCGCGACCACCGTCACCGACATCGTGCGGGAGAAGGTCACCGGCACACGGGAACAGCGCCGACTGGAGCGCAGATTCGCCGAGATCGAGGAGAGCATCGCCGAGCGGATGCTCGGCTACCTCGACCACGAGTTCCGCGGGCTGGCCGAGAACGAACGCGAGGCCGCCGTCCTGGCCGTCGCCGACACCTTCGAGCGGGCCGGGCTGACCGACCGCACCCTCTTCGAGCAGGACCTGGACCCGCTGTACCTGGAGCGCTACCTGCGCGCGAAGGTCCCCCGCGCCACCCGTGACCTGAGCGCGGTCGCGGTGGCCCTGTACGACCGGGTACTGCCGGAGTCCTGCGCCTACGTGATGGCCACCCTGACGACGCTGCCCCGCTTCCAGGCCGGCGCCTTCACCGAGCTGCTCCGGCGGGAGAGGCTCGTCCTCGACCATCTGGAGGAGCTGCTGGACCGGATCCCCCGCGAGGAGGTGCGCGCCGGCCGGGAGCGGGACGCCGAGGCGGCCTTCCTGACCGCCTACCGGCGCAAGGCCGCCGAACGCTGGGACGTGCTGGAGCTGTTCGGCACCGAGGCGGGGACCCGTCGTTATCCGCTGAGCACCGCCTACCTGAGCCTCAGGGTCGCCGGGGAGTGGCGGGAGGAGAACCCCTTCGACCACGAGCCCCTCTTCCCCACCGGCGACCTGCGGGTGGAACAGGTCCTGGCCCGACACCGACGGACCTTCCTACGCGGCCCGGCCGGCTCCGGTAAGACCACGCTCCTGCGCTGGGTGGGGGTACGGGCCGGCCAGGGCGACTTCCCCGACCCGATGTCCTCCTGGAACGGGCTCGTGCCCTTCCTCGTACCGCTGCGAGAGTACGTGGGCGCGCCGCTCCCCGAGCCCGCAGATCTGGTCCGGCACACCGGCCGCCACCTGGCCGACCAGGCGCCCGAGGGGTGGGCCACCGAGGTCCTGTCCCGGGGACTCGGGGTCGTCCTGGTGGACGGGGTGGACGAGCTCCCCGGCGGCGAACGCGAGGCGGCCCGCCGGTGGCTCCAGGGGCTGATCGCCGACTTCCCCGACTGCCGCTACGTGGTCACCACCCGTCCCGGGGCGGCCTCGGAGACCTGGTTGGAGACGGACGGGTTCGTGAACGCCGAACTCCAGCCGCTCACCGACGAGGACGTACGGTCCTTCGTCCACCACTGGCACGAGGCGGTGCGCGGCGAGGTCGCCGAGGAGGCCGAACGCGCGCTGCTCGCCCGGTACGAGACCGAGCTGACCCGCAAGGTACTGGGACGCGGCCATCTGAGATCCATCGCCTCGACCCCGCTGCTGTGCGCCCTGTTGTGCGCGCTCCACCGCGACCGGCACACCTCGCTGCCCCGGGACCGGATGGAGGTGTACGAGGCGGCGCTGACGATGCTGCTCAAGGAGCGCGACCACCAGCGGGGCGTGCCCGGGGTGGACCTGTCCCGGCGGGAACTGGTGCTGCTGTTGCAGGAGCTGGCCCGGTGGTTGATCGTCAACGGCAGCTCGGACGCCCCGATCGCCACGGCGCGCAGGCAGATCGCCCGGGCCCTGGCGAGCATGCACCACATCACCGAGGAACCCGAGGAGGTCTTCGGCCATCTCCTCGTCCGCAGCGGCCTGTTGCAGAGCCCCGCGGTCGACCGGGTGAGCTTCCTGCACCGCACCTTCGAGGAGTATCTGGCCGCCAAGGCCTTCGTGGAGGAGGACAGCCTGCCGCTGCTGGTCCGGCACGCCCACGACGACCAGTGGCACGAGGTGCTGGTCATGGCCGCGGGCCACGCCTCACCCGCCCAGCGCGAGGAGCTGGTGGCCGGGCTGCTGGAGCGGGCCGACCGGGTCAAGAGCCACCGCGACCGGCTGCTGTTGGCGGCCTTCGCCTGCCTGGAGACCTCACCCCAACTGGCGCGGCGGCTCCGGGAGGAGGTCGAGGAGAAGGTCCGGAGCATCCTGCCGCCGAGGACGAAGGAACACGTCCACGCGCTGACCCTGGTGGGCGAATCGGTCCTCCCCCTCCTGGCCGAGGCCCCACCGAAGAACGCCAGACAGGCCGCCAAGGTGATCGACACCGCCTCGCTCATCGGTGGCCCGGAGTCGATCCCCATCATCGAACGGGCGCTGCCGTTCCGCGGCTATGGGGTCTTCACCGCCGCCAAGAGGGCCTGGGAGCACAGTCCCACTCCGGAGCTGGCGGAGGTGCTTCTGGAAGACACCATCGAGACGTACCTGTACGCCTTCCCGATCCAGGTCGAACACCTCGACCTCGCGATCGACCGCGCCCCTGGGATCCGTCGTCACTTCATCCGGGGGCGTGGCGACGACACGATCAAGGCACTCGCGCGCGTACCGAAGCTGTCCTCCCTCGTTCTTCAGGCCGCCCCGGGGGAGCACTGGACCGGTATCGACCTCGCCCCTCTGCGCGGTATGGACTCGCTCTACAGTTTCTCCCTCTCACTGTTCGCTACCACGTCGGGTATCACCGCCCTGAAGGACAGCCCACTGACCGACCTCTCGCTCAACCGCCCGGACCTCATCGAGGACATCGAACTCCTCGGTGACCTCACGTCCCTTGAAACAGTGGTGTTCGACGAACGGCTGCCCCGGGCACCGTTGGGCCATGTCCTGCCCTCTCACCGGTTGACGGAGCTCCGTTTTCGACATCACGAACGGCTCGACGATCTGAGCCGCCTGACCTCGATCCCCGGCGGAGTCGGCAGGTTGATGCTCGTTCACTGCCCCTCTCTGCGAAGCATCGAGGGCCTGACCTCTCAGGAGGCCTCACTCACCCATTTCTCCTATTACGGAAGTGTCGATCACACTCTCGACCTGACACCGCTGAAGGAGCTTCCTCTCCTGGAGAACCTTCAGTTGAGTCGGAAACACCTCGGCACCGAACGGACCATGAAGACCCTGCTCTCCCTACCTTCGGTACGTCGCCTGGAGGTGAACCACGGCGAGGAGCTCATGAGGCTCCCCGCCTGGCTGCGCGACATGCCGAGTCTGGAGACCGTACGCGTGCACGGCGAGGGCTCTGTGGACCTGACCGAACTGGCCGGGGCCGAAGGGCTCACCATCGAGATCGCCAAGTCCGAACGTCGCACGGTCATCGGAGCAGAGGGGGTCGAACCGAGCTCACGTGTGGCGTACGAACGTCTACCCCTACTGTTCACAAGGGAGCACCGGAGAAGATGGAAGTGGTCCTACTGACCCTCGTCTCTTCGAGGGCGAAGGGCCTCTTTCCGGAGGGCCTTGGTCCCTTGCCTCCCACTGCGCGGCAGCTCGGGAAAGGGCCTGGTCGGACGGGGTGATCCGGGACTCACGGTCAGAGCCGAGTCGGCGTCGAAGCGGGAGGAACCGGTCATAGACTCATTCCCGGATCCTTGGACGACAGCAGGAGAGAGTCCCCCATGCGCGAGACAGACGGTGGCCACGACGACCGGCGTGGACCCGACCGTATGTCGCTGCCCCAGGTGCGCCTGGACGATCTGCTCGACGAGGTCCGCTCCCGGATGAGCGAGATCTCCCAGACCCAGGAGCGCATCCGCACCCTGTTGGAGGCGGTCGTCTCGATCGGCGAGGGCCTGGAGCTGGAGCCGCTCCTGCTGCGGATCACCGAGACCGCCACCCGTCTGGTCAACGCGCGCTACGGGGCGCTCGGGGTGATCGGGCCCGACGGCGAGATGAGCCGGTTCATCCCGGTGGGACTGGAGCCGGAGGAGATCGCCCGGATCGAGCACTGGCCCAAGGGCGAGGGCATCCTCGGTCTGCTCATCAAGCGGCCCGAGCCCCTGCGGTTGAGGGACGTGCGCGACCATCCCGAGTCGCGAGGCTTCCCGCAGGGGCATCCGCCGATGCACACCTTCCTCGGGGTGCCCATCCGCATCCGCGACCAGGTGTTCGGCAACCTGTACATGACCGACAAGATCGACGGCGCCGAGTTCACCGGCGACGACGAACTGCTCCTGCGCGCCCTGGCCACGGCGGCGGGCACCGCGATCGAGAACGCCCAGCTGTTCGCCCAGACGCAGAGCCGGGAGACCTGGCTGGACGCCTCGGGGGAGATCACGACGCGTCTGCTGTCCGGTGCCGCGCCCGAGGAGGTCCTGCGGCTGGTGGCCCGGCGGGCCCGGGTGATGGCGCAGGCCGACGTCGCGGTGATCGCCATGCCCGGGGAGGAGCCGGAGACCCTCACCGTCCGGGTCTGGGACGGCCCCGCCGAGCGTTGCGGGCCCCTCACCGCCGAGACCCGTGGGGTCACGCTGTCCCGGGCCCCCGAGACCCTGCTGGGGCGGGCCTATCTGCCCGGGGGGCCGCTGCGAACGGACGTGTCCTCCGGCGGGTACGAGGGGGTCGACTTCCTGACCCGGATGGGGGTGGGCCCGGTGCTGATCCTGCCCTTCGGGCCTCCCGACGGCGCCCGGGGCGTGCTCGTCCTCGCCCGTTTCCAGGGGGCCGAGGAGTTCCAGAACGGCTGGCCGAACATGCTGTCCTCGTTCGCGGACCAGGCGGCGGTCGCCCTGGAGTTGGCCGAGGCGCGGCTGGACTCGGAACGGTTGAGCGTGCTGGAGGACCGGGATCGGATCGCCCGGGACCTGCACGACACGGTCATCCAGCGGCTGTACGCCACCGCCATCACCCTGATGGGGACGGTGCGCCGGATCGACGACGGGACCTCCGCCGAGCGGGTCCGGAACGCGGTGGACGACCTGGACGACACCATCCGACAGATCCGGTCCACGATCTTCGCCCTCCAGAGCCCGGCCGAGCACGGTTCCTCGTGGCTGCGTTCCCAGGTGTTGGAGCTGGTCAACGCCGCTTCGGAGACCCTGGGGTTCGCGCCCCGCCTGCTCACCCAGGGGCCGGTCGACAACGCGGTCGACGAGCGGGTGGGCGGACATCTGGTGGCGGTGCTGCGTGAGGCCCTGTCCAACGTGGCCCGCCACGCGGGGGCCGGTTCGGTGGACGTGGAGCTGTCCGTGGCCGGCGACGAGGTCACGCTCCGGGTGACCGACGACGGTCGCGGTGTCCCCGAGGGCGTCTCCCGCAGCGGGTTGAACAACCTCGCCTCGCGGGCCGAGGAGCTGGGCGGGTCGATGAGCGTGGTCTCCGGTCCCGGCGAGGGCACGGTGGTGGAGTGGACCGCGCCCGCGCGCTTCGAGGAGGGGTAGGGGACGTGAGAAGGGGCCGGCCCGCGCCCGTCGGCGCGTGCAGGCCCCTCGTTCCCCGGGGTCAGGCGGTCGGGTCCATGGACAGGCGTACCGCGTAGGCGGCGGCCTGGGTACGCCGGGCCATGCCGAGCTTGGCCAGGACCCGGGACACGTAGTTCTTCACGGTCTTCTCCGCCAGGTACATCCTGGCGCCGATCTCCCGGTTGGTGAGCCCTTCGCCGATGAGTTCCAGGACGCGGCGTTCCTGGTCGGTGAGCTCCCCCAGCGGGTCCTTGCGTCCGGCCTCCTCGCGCAGGCGTTGGAGCATGCGGGTGGTGGACTCGGGGTCGAGCAGGGAGCGTCCCTCGGCGACGGTCCGGACGGCGCCCACCAGGTCGGTGCCGTGGATCTGCTTGAGGATGTAGCCGGAGGCCCCGGCCATGACCGCCCCGTAGAGGGCCTCGTCGTCGGAGTAGGAGGTGAGCATGAGCATGCGGGTCTCGGGGAGCATCGAACGGATGTCCCGGCAGACGGTGACCCCGTCGCCGTCGGGGAGCCGCACGTCGAGGACGACGACGTCGGGTTCGAGCGCGGGCACTCGGGCCAGGGCCTGGGCCGCGGTGCCGGCCTCGCCGACCACCTCGATGCCCTCCTCGTCGTCCAGGAGCGATCCCACTCCCCGTCGGACGATCTCGTGATCGTCCACCAGGAACACCCGGATCGTCGTGTCGCCGCTCATCGGGCGCGCACCTCCTCGGTACTGGGGGCCTGGGGCGGTACCGCCCCGGCGTACGGGTCCGGGACCCATGCTGGTGTGCCGGCCGGGAGGGAGCGTGCGTTCGCCTTCGCACCCGGGCTCGGATCGGGCATATCCACCCTAGTCAGAGCGGGTGACTCCAAGAGGGGGCGAACGTCCCTTTTTGTTTGAGGCCTGCGTCCCTCCGGGTAGTGCGCACAAGAGGGGACCTTCGCCGTGGATCGGGGACTCGCGGCCCCACGTTCACGAGGCCGTGTCCGACGATCATGGCGGTACGAGAAGAAGAGGGCACCGGATTCGGGGGGCCTGTGATGTCTGGAACGAGCGGCGCCGACGCGTCCACCGGAGGGCGGGACGTGGCCACGGAGAACACCTCGCCCCCGGAGCAGAGGGGCACGACCGAGGATTTCTCCGGCACCGAGCGACTGCGTGAGACCGAGCAGCTCATGCTCGGCACCGACCTGGCCGACGAGGATCAGTCCGGTTTCACCGTGCTGGCCCGCCAGACCTGCTTCAACCTGTTGGCCGAACGCGACATCGGGCGCGTGGCCTTCACCATCGACGGGGACGCGGCTCCGACCGTGCTGCCCGTCAACTACGCGCTGATCGACGACACGATCGTGTTCCGCTCCACGCTGGCCGGGACCATCATGCGCTACGCGCGAGGCTACGCGGCCTTCCAGGTCGACCGTCTCGACGAGGAGCGTCATGAGGGCTGGAGCGTGCTGTGCTCGGGGCGCTGCCGGTGGGTCCGGGACGAAGCCGAACTGCATCGGATCCCGACGGACCGGATCTCCCGTCCCTGGGCGGAGGGTCCGCGCGACCAGATCCTGAAGATCGTCCCCGGCCGGGTGAGCGGCAGGAAGATCCACCGCCCCTGAGCGGGGCCTCTCCGCGGGACGACGCGACCGTCGGTGGCCGGTGAACGGACCGGCCACCGATTCCCCGTTCGTTCTCCACCGGTTCGGGGTATCGGTGGCGATATGGGAGTGCAAAGCCCGTCTCAGCCCCGGTGTGTTCCCCTCCCCGCGCGCCGCCGCGCGGAGATCATCCCCTTGTGCGCCCGTGGTCAGATCGGCCTCCGACCTCGCCGTGTCCCCGGTCGGGAACGGCTCTCCCACCCTGGTCGTCCTCGGTGAGGCCGACCGGAAGGCGAGTGGCCCTCGGTCTGGGGGCGGCCTTCGTCTCGACCCTGTTCGTCCTCTCCGGCAGCACGCTTCCGGACCGGGCCACCGCTCGGAGCGTCTCCCCCTCCGCCGCGCCCTCGCTTCCGGTGGAGGAGACGCGCCCCGACCGGCCGAGGATCGACGTGCTCTCCTCACGCCCGGACACCGTCATGGGCGACACCGTGCTGGTCCGGGTGCGGCCGCCACGCCCCTATCCGCCCGACGCGATCCGGTTGGAGGTGGAGGGGCGCGACGTCACGGACATGCTGCGCCCGGTCCACCTTCCCGGCGTCGGACAGGTGGTGGAGGGCCTGGTCACCGGGGTCCCCGAGGGGCGGAGCACCCTGGTGGCCTCGATCGAGGACGACGGTTCCGCGAACCCGGAGGAGGCCCGCACCCCGGCGGCCCCTCCCGAACCCGCACGGCTCACCGTGACCGGACACCCGCTCACCGGCCCGGTGTTCTCCGGACCGCATCAGAGCCCCTTCGTCTGCGGGACCGAGGACTTCGAACTCGCCTGGGGCGGCCGGCTGGGCGCCCCGCTGGACGAGGACTGTTCGGTCCGGACCCGGGTCGGCTACGTGTACCGGACCCTCGGGGGCGACTTCGCGCCGTTGCCGGAGGGCGGCCGGATCCCCTCCGACGTGGCCGAGACGACCACCTCCACCGGGGCCAGGGTCCCCTACGTGGTGCGGGTGGAGACCGGCACGGTCAACCGTTCCGTCTACGAGACGGCCGTCCTGCACGACCCCCGTGAGCCCGAACCCGATCCGTGGACCTCCCCCGACGGGTGGAACCGGCGCCTGGTGTACAAGTTCGGCGGTGGCTGCCCCGGTGGCTGGTACGTCCAGGGCGACCGGACGGCCGGGGTGGTGGACCACGGCATGCTCTCCCGGGGATACGCGGTCGCGTCGGCCTCGCTCAACGTGTTCGGCAACAACTGCAACGACCTGCTCGCCGCCGAGACCGCGAACGCCGTCAAGGAACGGTTCTCGCTCACCCTGGGGGTTCCGGACCACACCCTGGGCTGGGGGCACTCCGGCGGGGCCTATCAGGCCCACCAGATCACCGACAACCAGCCGGGGCTGTTGGACGGGATCGTCGTCTCGCAGAGCTATCCGGACGTGGCGTCGGCGACCGTGCCCGCCGCGACCGACGCGGCCCTCCTGCGCGCCTACTCCGAGGCCCGTCCCGACGCGCTCACCCGTGAACAGCAGCGCGCCGTCTCCGGATTCGGCCATTGGGAGGGGATCGACGCGATGGCCGACGCCGCCGCCCGGATCGATCCTCAGGGGGTGTGTCCGGACGCGCTGCCCGAATCGGAGCGCTACCATCCGCGGGATCGTCCGGACGGGGCCCGCTGCGATCTGTACTCGCACACCGTCAACGTCTACGGGGTCGACCCCGACACCGGTCTCCCCCGCCGTCCGTTGGACAACGTGGGGGTCCGCTACGGGCTGTCCGCCTTGGCCGAGGGTGTCATCGACGTGGACGAGTTCCTGGACCTGAACGAGCACATCGGCGGTTTCGACACGGACGGTCGGATCGTGGCCGAACGTACCGAGGGCGACACGGAGGCCGTCGAGGCCGCCTACGACAGCGGTCGCCTGCTGCACGGGGGCGGCGGGCTGGCCGACATCCCGATCGTGGACCACCGTCCCTACCAGGACGACGCCTCCGGCGGGGACATCCACATGCGCTACCACTCCTTCTCCACACGGGAACGGCTGCGGGCGGCCAACGGCACCGACGCCAACCAGGTGATGCTGGTGGAACGCCACCGCCCCGGCGTGTTCGGGGCCGACCAGCCGGTGGCCGGACGGGCCCTGACCGAGCTGGACGCCTGGGTGACCGCCGCCGCGCAGAGCTCCCGCGCCCGCCCCGGCGGCGAGCCGATCGAACACCTGGAACGGACCCGGCCGGAATGGCTCACCGACGCGTGCTGGATCGAAGGGGAACGCGTGGTCGCCCCACAGACGACGGCCGGGCCGGGCGAGGGCGACCGCTGCGCGGACGCCTTCCCCGTGTACGGTTCGCCGAGGACCGCGGCGGGCGGTCCGCTCGCCTCGGACGTGCTCAAGTGCCGGCTGACCCCGTTCGACGAGGCGGAACAGCCCGTGGAGTTCAACGAGGGGCAGACCGAACGCGCTCGGGAGATCTTCTCCGAAGGGGTGTGCGACTGGTCGGAGCCGGGTGTCGGACAGCGCCCGCCCAAGGGGCCCTGGCAGTTCTTCTGAGGGCCCCCGATCCGGGGAAATCCGATGGCCCGGGGCCGGTCCGCCACCGAGGATGGGGCCTATGAGTCCATCCGAGGGTCTCCCCTCCCCTGAGAACGACGTCGAGCTCCTGGAGGGCGGCAACGTCTCCGAGACCGTGCTCCGTGTGGGGCGCACCGTGCGCAAGCCCTGGCTGCGCTCCTCCTCCACCGTGGCCGAACTCCTGCGTCACCTGCGCCGACACGGCCGCGCCGAGGTGCCCGAGGCCTACGGGCGCGACTCCCTGGGGCGGCAGAGCCTGGAGTTCGTGCCCGGCGTCATGGCCGATCGGGCCGCCCCGATGACCGAGGAGGAGCTCCACCGTCTGGGCGCGATGATCCGGCGGCTGCACGACCTCACCCTCGACTTCCGGCCCCCGCGAGAACCGGTGTGGGATCCGCTCTTCCCGCCGGAGAAGCCCGAGGTCGTCTGCCACAACGACCTCGCCCCGTGGAACCTGGTCCGTTCCGAGACACCCCGAGACGGCGACGAGGAGCCCTGGTGCCTCATCGACTGGGACGGCGCCGCGCCCGGAAGCCGGATGGGGGACCTGGGGTACGCCGCCCATGGGTTCGTCCCCCTGCACGCGGGCGGCGACCCCGGGATCGACGGGCGGCGGCTCCGCGCCCTGGCCGAGGGGTACGGCTGCGACGTTCGGCAACGGCGGGAGCTGCCCGACGCCGCCCTGCGCCGGGTGCGCGCCATGTTCGACGTACTGGAGGAGGGTGCCCGGACCGGACGTATGCCCTGGGCACGACTGCACGCCGAGGGGCACGCCGACCATTGGGGCGCCGCCGCCGACCACATCGCCCGCCACCGCAAGGCGTGGATCCGGACGCTCACCGACGCTCCCTGACCGCCGCGGGGCGAGACGCACGCCACACCCGTCGGCCCATTCGTTATCCGCTTCGTTATCCGCGAAGGGCAACAGGTCCCGGCTCCGCCACGTCGAATGACAAGGCGGCATCGACACATTGGGAGTAGAACTTGAGTTTCTTCGACGCGCTCAAAGGCGAGCTCATCGACATCATCGAGTGGACCGACGATAGTCGGGACACCATCGTCTGGCGTTTCCCCCGCTACGACAACGAGATCAAGATGGGCGCGAAGCTGGTCGTGCGCGAGTCGCAGATCTCCGTCTTCGTCAACGAGGGGCGCATCGCCGACGTCTTCGCTCCGGGCACGTACACCCTGGAGACCAAGAACATCCCCATCCTGAGCACCCTCAAGGGGTGGAAGCACGGTTTCTCCTCGCCCTTCAAGGCCGAGGTGTACTTCGTCAACGTTCGGCAGTTCACCGACTTCAAGTGGGGCACCAAGAACCCGGTGATGCTGCGCGACCCCGAGTTCGGCGCCGTGCGGGTGCGCGCCTTCGGTGGTTTCAGCGCCCGGGTGGTGGACCCGCCGCTGTTCCTCACCGAACTGGTGGGCACCGACCCGCAGTTCCGCACCGAGGAGGTGGAGAACTACCTCCGGCAGATGGTCGTCAGCCGGCTGGGGAACGCCCTGGCCACGGCTGCCAAGGACATCCCGGTGCTCGACCTGGCGAGCCACCAGGACGATCTCGGCCGTGACCTCGCGGGCCGGCTCAGCCGGGACATGGCCTCGGTCGGCCTGGAGATCCCGAACTTCAACATCGAGAACATCTCCCTTCCCCCCGAGGTGGAGAAGGCGCTGGACAAGCGCACCCAGATGGGCATCATCGGCGACATGGACCGCTACGGCAGGTTCCAGGCCGCCAACGCCATGGAGAAGGCCGCCGGGACCGAGGGCGGCGGCATGGGCGAGGCCATGGGCATGGGGATGGGCCTGGGCATGGCCCAGCAGATGGCGCAGCAGAACCAGGTCCCCGGAGCTGCTCCGCAGCAGCCCGCCCCCGCACAGCAGCAGCCGCCGGCCGCGGCCGCGCCGCCTCCCCTGCCCCCGCAGGAGCAGTGGCACGTCGGTGTGAACGGACAGCAGCAGGGCCCCCTCGACCGAGGCGGCCTGGTCCGGCTGGCCTCCGAAGGCACCCTGACCCGACAGAGCCTGGTCTGGCGGAACGGCATGCCCCAGTGGGCCCCGGCGGGAGAGGTGCCCGAGCTGGCGGATCTCTTCGCGCACACCCCTCCGCCCATGCCCCCCGCCTGACCCTCGCCGCTTCGAACGATCCCCCCGAGGACCACCATGACCGAGAACACGACCACGCCACCGGAGGGCCCTCGTGTCTTCCCCTGTGGAGGATGCGGGGCGAGGCTGGAGTTCGCCCCCGGCACCGAGAGGATGCTCTGCCCCTACTGCGGGCACACCGACGAGGTGGCCGCCCCCGAGCGGCGGATCCGGGAGCACAAGGTCCAGGACCTCTTCCGGCGTACCCCGATGGCCGACCTGGTGCCGCACGAGCTCGTCTGCCAGGGCTGTGGGGCGCATCTACAGAGCGACCAGCTCGCCCACAACTGCCAGTTCTGCGCCTCTCCTCTGGTCATCGACCCGGCTTCCGAGGACGTCGTACCCCCCGAGGCGGTGCTGCCCTTCGCGGTGGACCGCTCCGGTGCCCGAGGTGCGCTGGCCTCGTGGACGAGGACACGATGGTTCGCCCCCAACAGTCTCAAGAAGGTGGGCGAGGCCGAGCGGCTCAAGAGCACCTATCTGCCGCACTGGACCTTCGACGCGGCGACCGCGTCGGACTACAAGGGCCAACGCGGGGAGTACTACTACGTCACCGAGACCTACACGACCCAGGAGAACGGCAAGACGGTCACCAAGACCCGGCAGGTGCGCAAGACCCGGTGGTATCCGGCGAGTGGCCGGGTCTCCCGGGACTTCGACGACGTGCTGGTGAACGCCACCACCAGGCTCTCCCCCGAACGCGTGACCGCCTTGGAGCCGTGGGACCTGAAACAGGCGCGTCCCTTCACCCACGCCTACCTGGCCGGGCACGAGGCCCTGCGCTACGACATGGAGCCCGAGGAGGGGCTGGACCGGGCCAAGGGCATCATGGCGAAGCAGATCGACAAGGACTGCCGTCGCGACATCGGAGGGGACGAGCAGCGGGTGCACTCGGTCTCCACCCGCTACTCCGACGTCACCGGCAAGCTCATGCTGTTGCCGGTGTGGGCCGGGGCCTATCTGCACGGCGGTAAGAGCTACCAGATGGTCATCAACGGGCAGACCGGCGAGGTCCAGGGCGAACGCCCCTACTCCGCGGTCAAGATCGCCTTCGCCGTCCTGGCGATGCTGGCCGTGGTGGCGCTGCTCGTCTACATCTACCTTCAGGGCTGAGGGGGCGGAGGCGCCCCCGCTCGATCGGCCCGGCCGCCCGACCGTCGATCCCGGCGGTCGGGCGGCCGCGTTCCGGCTCGGAGCGGTCGGGGTTCAGTCGGCCCGGGACCAGACCAGGGCCATGGAGACGGGATGGCCGCGAAACCTCTCCCACTTGGGTTTGACGCTCACCCACGCGTCGTCCACGACCGCCTCCGACATCTCCTCCAGACGCCACCCGTGGGCCAGGGCCGCGCGTACGTGGTCGCCGATCAGGTGGACGTGGGTGGCGATGGCGACGTCCTCGCCGGAGTCGTCGGTGAAGTGGGTGGGCATGCCGGAGACCATCATGAACTGCGGGTGGTAGGCGACCAGGACGCAGTGTCCGCCGGGCGCGGTGAGTCTGCGGGCCTCGGCGTAGTACGGGTCGAGGTCGGGCAGGTGCTCGTCGATGAGCGAGGAGATCACCAGGTCGTACCCCTCCTCCGGCAGCCCGGTGGAGCGCACGTCCCCTCGGGTGAGGGAGTCGTGGGCTCCACGTTTCTCGGCCAGGGCGAGCATCCCGGTGCTCAGGTCCACCCCGTCCACGTGTCCCACACCGTGTTCGCGCAGCCAGGTCCCGGTCCTGCCGGTCCCGCAGCCCAGGTCGGCGGCGCGCTCCACCCCGCCCCAGTCGGGAACGGCGAGCCCGTCGAGCAGCGCCAGGTCCATGGCGTCGGGGACGGAGTCCTCGTAGGTCGCCGACCAACCGTCGTATCCGGTGGCCACGTCGACGGTCCGGTAGTTGCGGGTATCGAAGAGCGAGAAATCGGCCATGGGGGCGAGTATCCCCGGGTCACGACGGTCGACGCCACCCCTTTTCCCCTCGCCCCGGGGCCGCCGGAAAACCCGTTGCCCTCTCTTCGCCGCCGCCTCTAGGGTGATGTCCATGGGAGCATTCCAAGCGATCTTCAGGGGCGCGCAGGCCTGGCCCGCGGTCGCCCACGCACGGCTCCGGTCCGCTCTGCCGGACCGGTGATCGGACCCCTCTGAGGGCACCGCCGTTTCCGCGTTCTCATCGTGCGCGACGTCGGCGGTGCCAAGGGGGTCCCCTGTCTCGATACGACCATGCGCCGGTCCAGGCCCAGCCGACGTCCCTCTTCTCTTCGGACGTACGGCCGGTGGACCCCGTACAGATCCTGTGACACGCCCGTGCCGGGCGTGGGTTCCGTCGTGCCGTCGTCCTCGTCGGCCACCGACCACGGTGGCGGAACGGACCGCACATGGCACGCTCCCCTCGTCGAGCCCACCACTCCCACGATCCTCGTCGTCCGCGTCGCTCGAACGACGATCGGCGGCGACTGTCCCAGAACTTCCTCACCGATCCGGCCACCGCCCGCCGGGTGGTGCGCATCGCCCGGCCGGCCCCCGACTCCACCGTCGTGGAGGTGGGCCCCGGAGACGGCGCGCTGACCCGTTTCCTCGTGCGTGAGGCGGGTCGGGTGATCGCCTACGAGATCGACCCGACCCTGGCCGCCCGGCTGACCGAGCGCTACCGGGAGCGCGCCCCCGACGTCCGGATCGTACGCGGGGACTTCACCCGGGCGCGCCCGCCCCGCTCCCCCTTCTCGGTGGTCGGCAACATCCCCTACTCCCGTACCGCCGACATCGTCCGCTGGTGCCTGAACGCGCCCGGTCTGACCTCGGCCACGTTCATCACCCAGTGGGAGTACGCGCGCAAACGCACCGGGGCGTACGGCCGGTGGACCCTTCTGACCGTGCTGACCTGGCCCGAGTGGTCGTGGTCCCTGGTAGGCAGGATCGGCCGGGAGAGGTTCCGGCCGGTGCCACGCGTGGACGCCGGTGTGCTCGTGCTGCGCCGCAGGGAGGAGCCGCTGCTGCCCAGGGAGGACCTGCGGGAGTACCGCCGTCTGGTCGAGATCGGTTTCGGAGGGGTGGGCGGTTCCCTGTCGGCGTCGTTGCGTCGCGCCTATCCCGCGCGGCGGGTCGCGTCGGCCCTTCGGGAGGCGGGGGTGGATCCGTCCGCCCCGGTGGGTCTGGTCGCCCCCGACCGGTGGGTGGCCCTGGTCCGGTCCCTGACCGGAACGGGCCGGGGCGGGCCGCGAACCGTCGTGGGCACGGCGGGATCACACCGGTATGACGATCGACACCCCCGAGCTCGCCCGGACCGCCCTCGCCGCGAGCGATTCTGACGCTACGACAGCCTCCCTCATCTTCTTCCTCATCATCGTTCCCAGCGTCCTCGTCCTCATCATCATCGGTATCGGCTCCTCTCGTGAGAACCCCGAGGGTTATCGGAGGGATCCGCGCCGTGGCGACGGGGTCTTCGCCTCGAGCGGGGGCGAAGCCGGTGGTGGAGGAGGCTGGTCCATCGGCGGAGACGATTACTCCGCCGACTGCTCCGACGGAGGCGCCGGTGACGGTGGAGGCGGAGGCGGAGGCGGAGACGGTGGGGGCGGGGGCTGCTGATCCGGGTGAGCGGCCCCCGCCCACCCGGATCAGACGCGCACGATCGCGAAGAACTCGCCCGGCACGTCCAGGGCGGCCCCGTCGATCCTCGGGTACCCGTTGGCCAGCAGCAGTTCCCGAGGGGCGGCGTCCAGCTCCACCACGGTCTGTTCCTCGGAGAGGTTGCAGACCACCCGGAGCGAACCACGGGTCAGGACCAGTCGCCGGCCCTCCCGGTCCGCGTCGACTCGGAAGCGGTCCAGGCGGGGGTCGCTCAGCTCGGGTTCGGCCCGCCGCAGGGCGATCAGGGAACGGTAGGTGTCCAGGATCAGTCGGCCCGCCTCCCGGTCGGCCTCGGACCAGTCCAGGACCGCCGCGTCACGGGTGGCCGGGTCCATCGGGTCGGGGATCTCCTCCTCGTCCCACCCCAGGGCGGCGAACTCGCGGCGGCGACCCGTGCGCACCCCTTCGACCAGGTCCGGGTCGGTGAAGGAGGCGAAGAACGGCCAGGGTGTGGTGGCGCCCCACTCCTCCCCCATGAAGATCATCGGGGTGTAGGGGGAACAGAACACGATGGCCGCGCCGCAGGTCAGGAGGCCGGGCGAGAGGTGTTCGCCCATACGGTCTCCCCGGGCCCGATTACCGATCTGGTCGTGGGTGGAGAGGTAGCCGAGAAAACGGTGGCCGGGGATCAGGTGGGTGTCGACCGGAGCCCCGTGCCGACGTCCCCGGAACGAGGAGTGCCCGCCGTCGTGCAGGAACACCCTGCGCAGGACGTCTGCGAGCACCCGGGGTCCGGCGAAGTCGGCGTAGTAGCCGTGCTTCTCCCCGGTCAGGGCGACGTGCAGAGCGTGGTGCAGGTCGTCGGACCACTGGGCGGTCATACCCATCCCACCCGCCTCCCGGGGCAGGACGGTGCGCGGATCGTTGCGATCGGACTCGGCGATCAGCGACAGCGGGCGGCCGAGCCCCGTGGCCAGGGCGTCGACCTCGGCGGAGAGTTCGGCCAGGATCGGGACGGCCCGGTCGTCGCGCAGGGCGTGCACGGCGTCCAGCCGCAGACCGTCCAGGTGGTAGTGGCGCAGCCAGTCCAGAGCGCCCTCGATCACCAGGGCGCGGACCGGGTCGGAATGGGGTCCGTCCAGGTTGAGCGAGGGCCCCCAGGCGTTCTCGCCGGAGAAGTAGGGGCCGAAGCGCGGCAGATAGGCGCCCGAGGGGCCGAGATGGTTGTAGACCACGTCGAGCAGGACGGCGATCCCGTGGCGGTGGCAGGTGTCCACGAACCCCTTGAGCGCGTCGGGGCCGCCGTAGGGTTCGTGCACCGCGGACCACAGGACGCCGTCGTACCCCCAGCCGTGGGTGCCGTCGAAGGCGTTGAGCGGCATGAGTTCGACATGGGTGACCCCGAGCTCGACCAGGTGGTCGATCCGGTCGACGGCGGCGGTGAGGGTGCCCTCCGGGGTGAAGGTGCCCACGTGGAGTTCGTAGACGACGCCCCCGGCCAGCGGCCGTCCGGTCCAGTGGCCGTCCGCCCAGACGAACTCGTCGTGGTCGTAGACGCGACTCGCGGAGTGCACCCCGCGGGGTTGTCTCAGCGACCGGGGGTCGGGCAGGGGCCGCTCCCCCTCGTCGAGGAGGTAGGCGTAGTCGGAGCCCGGCCCGGCCCCGTCGACCGTGGCGTGCCACCGTCCTCGAGCGTCGCGTTCCATGGGGTGGTCGACGCCGCCCACTCTGACGCGTACGCGTCGGGCCTCGGGGGCCCAGACGGTGAAGTCCCCGTGGACTCCGCGTCCGGGTGTGGCGGGCGGGTTCGCTTGCGTGGCCAGTCCGTTCACGCAGGTGGGTCTACCCCGCGTGAGGGACGGGTGAACCGAACGTCGCAGGTGGGAAGGGTGCTGCGCTCACATCGCCCCGGGTGGGGCCGCATCGGCGCCTCGGTGAGCAGGGTCGGCTCCGGGCGTGTCGGGGGTTCCGCGCGGGTAGGGTCTCGGCGGACACGGCGAGCGCGAGGGGACACGGGCGTATGGCGGAGCGGACGCTGTTGGGGATCTGTGGGAGTCTGCGGCGCGGGTCGTTCAACGCGGCGCTGCTGCGTCTGGTGCCCCGGGTGGGATCCGACGTCACGGTGATCGGCACCGACCTGGCCGGACGGCTGCCCCTGTTCGATCCGGACGTCGAGAACGACGAGTCGTCCTGGCCCGATTCCGTGCGGGGGTTCCGCGCGGCGGCGGCGCGGGCCGACGGGGTGGTGATCGCGACGCCCGAGTACGCGCACGGGCCGGCCGGGGTCACCAAGAACGCCATCGACTGGCTGGTGGGTTCCGCCGGTCTGATGGGCCGGCCGACCCTGTTGATGAGCGCCTCCCCGGGACAGGCCGGGGGTATGCGCGCCCACGCTCCGCTCATGCCGACGTTGACGCTGTTGGGCGCCGTCCTGGTGGACTGCGTGGTGGTCTCCCGCGCCGGCTCGCGCGTGGACGCGGGGGGCGAGTACGTCGACCCGGCGGTGGTGGAGCGGGTGCGGCTCGCGGTGGCCGAGTTGGAGGACGCCCTGGCCTACTCCGAGACCCGCCGGGCCGTCTCTCCCCTCGAAGACCCCCTCTGAGCCATCACCCGTCGTGCCGGGCGCGTCCCCGATCGGCGACGGTGGCGATCTCGGTGCCGGGGAGGGGGCGGTAGCGGCCGATGCGGACGGAGGCGGTGACCCGTACGGGTTCGGGGAGCCCCGAGACCAGTCCGGCCAGCCGTTCGGAGGTGATGTGACGGGCGCTGGGGCCCATCCCGACGACGGTGAGCGCGTCCTGGCGGGACAGGTCCATGGTGAAGCGCAGGGTCTCGGCGCGCTCCGGGGAGAAGTGGCCGTGCAGCCCCTCGGCCAGCCGTTCGTCCTTGCGGGGGTCCACATCCAACAGGCCCAGCGCGGAGCGCAGCTCGGTGAGGTGGTCGGCCTCGGGGGTGACGACCAGGAGCACCCCGGCCGGGTCCAGGATCCGGTGGAACTCGGCGGCGTTACGGGGCGCGAACACGTTGATCAGGGCGTCGGCGGAGCCGGTGGCCAGGGGCAGGGGACGCCAGGAGTCGGCGGTGATCGCACCGGAGCGCTCGTGCGCCTTGGCGGCCTTGCGCGCGGCGAACTTGGACACGTCGGTGGTGAGGCCGACCATGCGCGGCGACGCGTCGAGGATCAGGGTCAGGTAGTGGCCGGTACCGCCTCCCACGTCGACGACCAGGGGTTCGTCGACGGTGAGCTCCTCGTCGAGGGCGCGGGCGAGCGCGTGACCGATGGGGTCGTAGTGACCGCCGGACTGGAAGCTCAGCCGGTCGGCGACCATCGCCTTGTCGTCTCCGGAGCCGGGCGGCGTGCGGCCGGTGAGCAGCCCGACGTACCCCTCGCGGGCCACGTCGAAGCCGTGGCCGTTCGCGCAGGACGGGCCGCGCTCCCCCGTTTCCAAGGGGAGTCCGCAGACGGGGCAGGTCAGGACCGCGGCCACGGACGCGGGCATGCGCGGTCGGGGTCCGGTGTGGGTGTTCGCCATGATCGCGGCAAGCCTACCGGGGTTCAGTCCCTGAGCAGGACGGCCACCGGATAGCGGTCGAGGACCTCGGCCAGGTGGGCGGTGGTGAGACCGTCCATGCGTTCGGGGGCGATGGAGCGGCCGGTCATCAGGTCGGTCCAGGTGCCCGGTCCCGAGGGCAGCGGCAGCACGGTGTCCCCCCAGCCTCCGGCGTCGGCGAGGGTCAGGGGCAGTCGTGTGGCGACCACCGCCAGGGCGTGGTGGCGGTCGCCTCGCACGGTGCGGGCGAAGGCGAGGGCGTGTTCGGCCCCGTGGCCCTCGGCGATCAATGGCAGGTAGCCGGTGGGTTCCAGATCGCGGCGGGCGCGCAGGCAGGTGCGGACCAGGTGGAGTTTGGCGGCGCCGGTCTCGTCCACCGGCGGGCGCAGCCCGGCCTCGATCCGGGCGAGCCATCGCGCCCGTTCCTCGTGGTCGACGGGCCGTCGGTTGTCGGGGTCCACCAGGGACAGGTCCCACAGTTCGGTGCCCTGGTAGAGGTCGGGGACGCCGGGGCCCAGGAGCTGCACGGCCTTCTGCCCCAGGGAGTTGCTCCAGCCGGGCGCCTTGAGGGTGTCGGCCATGGCCTCGACCTCGGTGTACAGCTCGGCGTCGGCGCGCAGTCGTGCGGGCCAGGAGCGGATCCGGTCCTCGAACTCGGGGTCGGGTCCGGTCCAGGAGGTGCCCAGACGGGCCTCGCGGGCCGCCTTGATCAGGTAGGAGACCAGGCGTTCGTCCTCGATGGGCCAGGCGCCCAGGAGGGTCTGCCAGCCGAGCAGGTCGAGGGCGGGTTCGGGCAGGGGTTCGCGGGCGCTCCAGCGGCGTACCGCGTCGGCGAGGTCGTCGGGGATCTCGGACAGGACGGCCAGGCGGGCGCGCACGTCCTCGGAGCGTTTGGTGTCGTGGGTGGACAGGGTGGTCATGGTGTGCGGTTCGGAGGCCTCCCTGCGCAGTTGCGCGGTGTGGAGTTCGGCGACGGTGCTCCCGAACGAGGCGGGGTCCCCGCCGACCTCGTTGAGGGCGATGAAACGGGTGCCCCGGTAGAAGGCGGTGTTCTCGGTGCCCATGGCCACGACCATGCCGCTGGTCTGTTGGATCCGGCGGGCGAGTTCGCCGTGGGGTTCCTCGCGGACGGAGAGGTCGATGGTCTTGAGGACGGGTTGCAGGTCGGGGCGGCGTTCGGCGGCGACCCCCACGGCCCTGGTCCAGGCGGGTTCGGCCTCGGGCAGGTAGGAGCGGTACACGTCGAAGGAGCACAGGAGCTCGGCCACGGCCTCCTCGGTGGTCCAGGGGTCGTTCGCCCCGTCGTCGTGGGGCGGGACGAGCGCGGCGATCCTGCGTACCTCGGCGCGCAGGAGGTCGGCGGCGGCGTGGCCCCGAGCCCTCAGGTCGATCTCGGCGACGTCGGTGGCCACCCCGTGTTCGCGGGCCAGGGCGGTGAGCGCGGGCTCGGCCTCGGGGTCGACGAACACCCCGCAGATCTCGCGCAGGGCGTCGTAACCGGTGGTGCCGGCGACCGGCCAGGAGGAGGGGAGGGTCTCGTCGGGGGCGAGGATCTTCTCCACGACGATCCACCCGTCGAAGCGTTCGGAGAGGCGGCGCAGGTAGCCTCCGGGGTCGCTGAGTCCGTCGACGTGGTCCACGCGCAGTCCGTCGACGACCCCCTCCCGCCCCCAGCTCAGGATCTCGGCGTGGGAGGCGTCGAAGACGGCCGGGTCCTCGACCCTGACGGCGGCGAGGTGGTCGACGTCGAAGAAGCGGCGGTAGGTGAGTTCGGCGTCGCCGCGCCGCCAGGACACCAGCCGGTAGTGTTGGCGCTCGTGCACGTCGAGGACGTCGTCGCCCGGGGAGTGGGTGCCCGGGGCCAGGGGAAGGCGCAGGTCGAAGTGGACGAGGTGACCGTCCGCGATGGTGAGCCCCTCGAGCGCGGCGCGCCCGCCGTCCCCGTCGTCTGCCAGGACCGGGATGGGGATCGGGCCCGCGTCGAAGTCGATGTCGAAGCAGCGCGCGTGGACGGAGTCGCGTCCGTGCTCCAGGACGTCCCACCACCAGGGGTCGGCGTCGGGTCGGGCCACCGACATGTGGTTGGGGACGATGTCGACGACCACGGAGAGGCCGAGGGCGTGGGCTCGTTCGGAGAGTTCGACGAGGGCCTTTCGACCGCCCAGGACGGAGGAGACCCGTGTGGGATCGACCACGTCGTAGCCGTGGTCGGATCCGGGGGTCGCGGTGAGCACCGGCGAGAGGTAGACGGCTCCCACGCCGAGCCGTTCCAGGTGTTCCAGGAGGGCGGTCGCGTCGGCCAGGGTCAGGCCCTGGTTCAACTGCACGCGGTAGGTCGACGTCGGGGTCGCCGGACCGTTCGGGGACGTTCTGTGCTCGCTCATCACAGAGTTCACTGCCCCTGCCCCGGGCGTGTCATGCGCCCGGGATCGACGCTGGTCACAAGGGTGACGGAACGGCATGAAACGTTCCGATCCCGCCAACTTTCACCGCCCGAAAACCCCTTGTTCACCTTTTGTCCATCCACAGTCCCCCAAGGCGCCACGGATACGTCCGGTTCGGCACACACCCGCGTTGGGGAAGGTGGTCGGACAATGGTTAAATTCTTCGGCGGTGTTCCATTACCAGCGACAACGCGCCGGTGACCGGCTGCGAACGGTGAAGACAATGAGGACCACCGACACCGACGAAGGGGATAGAGGCAGCGTGCTCCCGTCCAACAAGCGCACCCGTACCCAGGACGACCCCCGGCGCCGGGCCCACGCCTCCAGGGGCGTCGCTTCGGCCGCGCTGGCCGGGCTGATGCTGGCGACGACCGCCTGCGGCAGCGACGACGCCGTCCAGGGCGCGGCTCCCGCCGTCCCCGACGATCTGGAGTGCTTCTCGGGCAGCCTGCACGGTTCGGGCTCCAGCGCCCAGGAGAACGCGATGACGACGTGGATCGCGGGCTTCCAGTCGGCCTGCGAGGACGCGCGCATCTACTACGACTCGATCGGCTCCGGCGGCGGCCGTAACCAGTTCATCGACGGCGCGGTGTCCTTCGCCGGGACCGACGCGGCCCTGGACCCGGAGGAGAACGCCGACGCCATGGAACGGTGCGGCGGTTCCGACACCATCAACCTGCCCACCTACGTGGTGGCCATCGCCGTGGTGTTCAACCTGGAGGGCGTCGACTCGCTCGACCTGTCGCCGGACACGGTCGCCCGGATCTTCGACCAGGACATCACCCGCTGGAACGACCCGGCCATCGCGGCGGACAACCCGGACCTGGACCTGCCCGACCTGGCGATCACCCAGGTGACGAGGGCCGACGACTCCGGTACCACGGAGAACTTCACGAACTACCTGTCGCAGGCCGCGCCGGATTCCTGGCCGCACGAGCCGGGCGGCCAGTGGCCCATCACGCCGCGCGAGTCCGCCCAGGGCAACAGTGGTATCGCCGACACGGTCTCCCGGGCCGACGGCGCCATCGGCTACGTGGAGATGTCGCACCTGCACGGACTGCCGGCGGCGAACATCGGCGTGGGCGACGAGTTCGTGCCGATCTCGCCCGAGGCGGCGGCCAAGGTCGTGGCCGACTCCCCGCGCCGCGAGGACAACACCAGCGAGTTCGACCTGGCCCTGGACCTGGACTACGGGACCACCGAGGCGGGAAGCTACCCGTTGGTCCTGGTCAGCTACGAGACGGTCTGCCGGGACTACCCGGACGAGGGCGAGGCCGACCGGGTCAAGGCGTTCCTGCGGTACGTGGTGAGCCCCGAGGGTCAGGAGGAGGCCTCCGCCGAGACCGATTCCACCCCGGTCAACGACGATCTGCGGGCCGAGCTCCTGAGGTCCATCGAGGCGATCGGTTCCTGACCTCGCACGTTCCGTGTCCCGGCCGGGCCGGGACACGGGGCTTCCGGGCGCGTGGGCCCACCGCGCGCCCGTTGTCGTATAGGGATCCGGTACCTTGAGTGCGGACCGTAGCGTTCTCGGTCACTCGTGTGACGGACGGCCGTGCGGTGGGCGACGGGGTCCGTCCCCGTCCGGGTCGGTGTCTTCCCCCATCGACCCGGCCGAGGTCGGGCCTCCGGCCCCCGCCCCGAGGTCCTCGTCGTCATCGGGCATCTCCCGCCCCGACGCGCGGCAGGCCCGGTACCAGAGTGAGCGGATCCGCGCGCGAAGCGTGCGGCGCGGTCTCCGCTCCTCCACCGGCTCCTCCTCGACCGGTGCGGGCTTCGCCGGGGTCTCGACGACCTCGCGGGGCTCCACCGGTTCGGGGACCCGTTCCGCCTCGGGCACCGGCCTGGGGATCGGAGGGACCGAACGGTGCAGGGTCAGGTCGGTGAGCGTGCCCTGGCCCCCGTGGATCCGGTAGCGGCCGTGCAGTTCGTCGACCACCTCGGACAGTTCCTCGCCGGGGCCGTGGACCCGCATGGCGCGGGCCAGGGCGCGGGTCCGCCACAGGCGCACACCGGTGTCCTCCCGGGAGGGCGGCGCCGCGGGCAGGAGTTCGGTGAGCCCCGATCGGGAGCGCTCGGCGCCGGCCAGCAGTCGGGACAGCGCCAGCTCGCCCAACCCCCAGGCCACGGGCACCTGGAGGAGGAAGGGCGAGGGGAAGCCGGTCCTCGGCGCGGTCGAGGCGAAGGAGATCCTGGGTTCTCTCAGGTAGTTGGCCTGGATCAGGCGCAGGTCCAGGTCGATGGGCTGGGTCCGGACCCCCTCCCAGTCGGCGACCAGGGTGATCGCCAGGTCCGTCTCGGTTCCGCGGAGGAGACGGTCCACGCACCCCCGCACCAGGTCGTAGGAGGCCCCGGTGACGTCGACGACGGCGTGCACGAGCGGGATGCGGCGGCGCGGGTCGGGGACGCGTTCTCGGTAGGCGTGCGGGTGCGGCATGAGTTCGGCCAGGATCTCCGTGCGGAAGCGCTCGGAGGGCAGCCGGGTGCGCGCGGTGGAGGCGACGCCGACGTGCCAGGCGGTGGCGGAGCGTTCGGGCACCATGACCGCTCCGGCCTGCCAGAGCCGGTAGCCGAACTCGGTGTCCTGCCCCAGGTCGAGGTCGGGGTCGACGCCGCCCGCGGCCTCGTAGAGGCTGCGCCGGACGGCGGAGGCGGCACCGACGTGGGCGTGGAAGCCCAGGTGGTCGGCGTCGCGCAGCAGGTCGCTGCTCTCGATGAGGTGTTCCACCCACTCGTGCCGTCGGTCCCCGGTCAGGACACGGGTGAGATCGTCGGAGCGGATCGCGTCCAGAAGGTCCTCGGGGCTCCGCGGTTCGGTGTCACTGAAGCGGATCCGGCCGAGGGTGACGCATTCGGCGTGCGCGTGGTGCCAGCGGGCCTGGGCCTCGACGAACTCGGGGCAGGCGATCATGTCGGCGTCCATCCACAGCAGGATGTCGCCGGTGCTGGCGTGGGCTCCGTAGGCGCGGGCGTAGCCGGCGCCCCAGCCGCCGTCGGGCGGTGAGACGATCCGGCAGCGGCGTGGACGATGTTCGGGCAGGCGCAGGGGCGGTGAGGAGTGGTCGTCGACGACCACGACCTCCAGAAGGTGGTCGGGATAGGTCTGGACGGACAGGGAGGCCAGGGCGAGGTCGAGACCGTCCTGACCACCTCGGGCGGGGATGACGACACTGACCCCGAGCTCCGGCGTCCAGTGGCCGGTCACGGGGGGCGTCAGCGCGCTCCAGTCGTTGCGGAAGACCCGGGCCTCGACCCGTTCCACCCGACCACGGTGTGACACACCGTCTACATGGGACCCTACGTGCTTATTCAGTGACACAGAGTCACTATATCCGTGTTCCCCTACAGAGCGTGAGTGCCGACCCTCGCGAAGTGTCGGATTCCCACCGAATCTTCCGACGGGGCCTCAACGACGGGCCTCGGTCCGCAGCATCCTGATGCCCAGGAAGACCACGCCGATCACCAGAGCGATCATCACCAACCACACCAACAGGCCCACCAGCATCGACAGGATCCAGAACACCGCGATAACGGCGGCGATACCCGCGACGACCTTGAGAAGAAGACGACCCATGCGGGGAAGGATACGCGTCGGCCTCCGCCGGGGACACGTCGGTCCGCCCCGAACGGATCGGGGCGGACCGGACGGGAGGGGTCAGCCCACGCGGACGGCACCGGTGAAGACGCCGTCCCAGTAGGCGGCCAGGGAGACCTCCTCCAGGGGCTTGGAGGGGTTGGAGCCGTGGATCATCTTGCCGTTGCCGGAGTAGATGCCCACGTGGCTCGGCGCCGAGGCACTGTAGAAGAACAGCAGGTCACCCGGCTGGACCTGGTCGCGGGAGACCGGGGTACCCACGTTGACCTGGTCATAGGTGGTCCGGGGCAGGCTCACGCCCGCCTGGGCCCAGGCGGCCTGGGTCAGACCGGAGCAGTCGTAGCCGTCCGGGCCGGTACCGCCCCAGACGTAGGGCTTGCCGATCTGGGCGCGGGCGAAGTCGAGGACGGCCTGGACGTCGCCGGACACGGCGGCCGAGCCACCGTCGGCGGAGCCGCCCGTCGCGCTGTCGGCCGCGGCGCCCTCGTCCACGGTCGGGTCGACCCCGCCCAGGCTCTCCAGGACCTCGGCCTGCTCGTCCAGCGCGCTCTCGCCCTGGGCCTGGGCGTCCTCGGCCTCGCTCAGGGCCTCCGCCGCGCTCTCCTCGGCCTCCTGGGCCTCGTTGTACAGGTTCTCGGCGTGCTCGGCGTCGACGATGTAGTCGGCGAGCATGTCCTGCTGTCCCTGGGAGATGTGGTCCAGGTCGGCGATGTTCTGCAACGCGTTGTCCGCGTCGCCGCCGAAGAAGATCTCGAAACTGTCGCCGGAGGTGCCGGTGTAGGCGCTCTGCACGATGGTGGAGATCCGGCCCGAGCGCTCGTCGAGCTCGTCCCGGGCCTCCTCCCACTGCTCCTTGAGGTCGTCCCTGCGGGCCTCGGCCGCGGCGTGGTCCTCCTTGGCCGTGTTGTAGGCCTCGTTCAGTTCGGACAGCTCCTGCTGGAGCTCCTCGTAACGCTGCCGGGCCTCGGACTCGGAGGGGTCGGCCAACGCCACACCGGAGGAGAGCACCACGGCGCCCAGGGCGACGAAGCCGACCGTCGTGAGGCGACGGGTGGATTCGGGGTTGCGGGTCAAAGCACCGACCGCCTTTCTCCCATGCCCGTTTACCGTCACAGGGCACCCCGAGGACACGCCGATGGACGGCGTCGGGATGCGCGAGAGGGGATCCGGCGGGCGGGGGTGAAGGTTCCGCGAGGGGTCGCCGGGTGTCGCGACGGCCTCTGCTCCTGGGAAAGGACGGCTGTAGCACGAGACGAGCAGAGTGCGACGGGCGGACGGAACGCTGTCACCTGGTGGTGACGAACCGGGGCGTACCGACCTGGGGGAACACTAATTCATCCGGCGCACTCGACGCGACCCTTTCGTGACCTTCCCTTGGTCGACCACGATGACCTGCGAAGGGAGTCTTCTTCCCCGGGAAGGCCCACGAGTGCGCGGATGAGGGCGCATTCTTCCCGAGGAGAGCGGGTCAAAACCGTACCAAGCCCCGAGTTGACCGTGACACGTATCACAATAATCTCGGGAAGGGGGTCCCCCGAACGCCGGCGGGGCCGGACACGAGCGTGTCCGACCCCACTACGGTCACCGGTCGGAACCGGATCACAGGTGACGGTCCCACCAATCGAGGATCGCCTCGAAACGGGCCACCCGGTGGCTCGGCAGCCCCGAACGCGACAACTCGTGGCCCTCGCCCGGGAACACCAGCATCTCGGTCTCGTGCCCGCGCTTCTTGAGCTCCACGAACAGACGCTGCGCCTGTTCCAGCGGGCAACGCCAGTCCTGCTCGGAGTGGATGATCAGGAACGGCACGTCGATCCGGTCCGCGTAGGTGATCGGACTCTGCTCGACCCAGTTCTCCCTCGGCCCGTACAGCGGTTCGACGAAGTGCGCCCCGATGTCGGAGGAGCCGCGGAAGCTGTCGATGGCGTTGACCGCCCGCTCGCTGATCGCCGCCCGGAAACGCTCGCCGTGGTTCCCCGCCAGCCAGGTCGTCATGAACCCGCCGTGCGAACCGCCCAGCACGCCGACCCTGGAGGAGTCCAGACGCTCGTCCTGGAGCACCTCGTCCAGGAAGGCCAGCAGGTCGGTGGAGGAGGAGGCCCCCACCGAACCGATGATCGCCCGTCCGTGTTCCTGTCCGTAGCCGGAGGAACCGCGCGGGTTGCAGAAGGCCACCGCGTAGCCCGCGGCCGCGTACACCTGGGTCTCGTCGAAGAGCCAGTGCCCGTACTGGGCGAAGGGGCCGCCGTGGATCATCAGCAGCACCGGGTGCGGCCCCTCCCCCTCGGGCACCGCCAGCCAACCGTGGACCGGATATCCGTCCGGCGCCTGGGCCGTGACCTCGGCGACCGGCAACGGGTCGACGCCCTCGAAGAAGGAGGTCAGGGCCCGGGGTCCGTCCTCGGAGACGAGGTACAGCTCACCGCTGTCGCGCTCGCCCGCGGCCACCGCGACGGTGACGCCCCCGGCGTGGTCGAACGACTGCACCTGCCGTTTTCCGCCCAGCAGAGTGGTGCGCTCCCCATCGGAGGAGACCAGGTACAGCTCGACCGCGCCGCGGTTCTCGCCCAGGACCAGGGCGCCCCGGTCGATGCCCTGGGCCCTCTCCCCGGTCATCCTCGGGTCCTCGGTACCGGTCAGACGCGCGGGCGCCTCGGAACCGTCGAGCGGCACCGACCACAGACCGCTCTGCCGGCCGACGAAGTCCCGTCCGGTCGAACCGATCTCGTCACCGACGAAGTAGACGGTGGCGCCGTCCTCGGAGAAGCCGATCGACCGGGCGTTGAGGTCGCCCCGGGTGACCCTGCGAAGCTCGGCCCCGGCCTCGGGGGCACAGGCCCACACGTCCTGGTACAGGTCGAGGTCGCGGTCCTCGTGGAGGGAGGCGCCGAAGACCAGGGTCGTACCGTCGGGGGTCCAGATCGGGTTCCCGTGGTCGGCCTCGGCCGTGGTGACCCGTGTCGGTTCCCCCGCCTCACCCGAGGGGTCGATGGGGGCACCGACGAAGATGTGCTGCCACCGGTCGGTGTAATACCCCAGGCCGTCGAACTGGTACTTGAGGGTGCTGATCCGGCGCGGCGGCTCCTTGCCCGGGACGACGTCCACGTAACGGCCGTCCTCGGGGATCCGGGCGTTGTAGGCGAGCCGGGTGGAGTCGGGGCTCCAGGCGTGTCCGCTCACTCCGAGGGGGTGATCGGTGATCCGCCACGGATCGCCGCCCTCGGTGGGCAGGACGTGGAGCTGAGGCCGCTCGTTCTCGTCGGGGCGCAGGAAGGCGATCCAGCGCCCGTCCGGGGAGTGGAGCGGGGCACGGTCGCGGTCGCCCCGGGTGAGCCTTCGGGGTTCCTCGGAGCCGTCGGTGGCCACGGTCCACAGGGAGCCGAGGTAGGCGTCCTCCTCCAGGTCCGGTCGGACGACGGAGAAGACGGCACGGGAGCCGTCGGGTGACAGGGACGGTGCGCCGATGCCGTGCAGGTGAGCGATGTCAGCGGGTTTCATACATGGTGGCGGGCGGAGTGGGGGCCGCCCGCCGTCTCCTTCCCTAGGTCACGGGGGTCCCGTCTCCCGGATGGGTGCCGGTCGAGGGACGTCCTTTCGGGACCTTATCGACGCTCAATACGGAAAATCCATGACTATTCCACCTTTTTCATCAGCGCTTCGATGACCTATGGACCCGCACTGCACCGACCGACGGGCTCCGCTCAGCGACGACCTCGGTCGGTCTCCAGACGGGTACAGACCCAGCCGCCCTCCTCCCTCCGCAACCGGAAGGCGAACACCCGGGCACGACCCCCGCAGTCGATCACCGCGCTGGCCTCCATGCCCCCTTCGCCCAAGGGCTGGTGGAAGACCCGGGTCAGACGAGGCGCCATCGCGCAGACCATGCTGCCGCGCAGCCGACGCAGCTCCTCGCGCACCGGCACGGTCACGTGGCCGCGCAGCACCTCGGGGGCCCTACGGCCCACCAGGACCTCCGCCATGTGCTGGGCGAGACGATGCACCTCCGCCGGGGTCCGATGGCCGGCCAACAGCGGAGCCCCGCACCGCCCCACCGACATCCTTCGCATCGGGGTCCGGGCCGGGGTGCGCACCGGACGTCGAGGGGTACGGGCCGGGGCCACGCGATCACAGGCGGCGCGACGGCAGCGACGGGGTTCGTAGGCGTGTGACATGAACGGACCACTTCCTTTCGATAAACGGTTCTCCCTCCATCTACAAAGAGGGCGCTCGCGCCTTCCCGTGACACCCGGCATTCCAGGTTTCTCCGGCCGTCGACCCGCCCGTCCACCACGAAGCCCCCGGGCCGCGCAGCCGTCATACTGGCTGACGTGACACACGCGTACCTTTCCTCCCCCGCGCCCGTGGCCCTCGCGCACCGGGGCGGGTGGCTCATCGACGACCAGGGCGTGCGCAGCACCGATCTGGAGAACACGGCCGTCGCCTTCCAGCACGCCGTCGACCTCGGCTACACCTATCTGGAGACGGACGTGCACGCCACGGCCGACGGTGTGCTGACGGCCTTCCACGACAAGACCCTGGACCGCACCACCGACCGCACCGGCGCCATCGCCTCGCTCCCCTACTCCGAGGTCTCCCGTGCCCGGGTCGCGGGCAAGGAGCCGATCCCCCTCCTGGAGGATCTCCTCGGAAGCTGGCCCGAGGTCCGTTTCAACATCGACCTGAAGACGGACCGGGCCGTCCTGCCCCTGTTGAGGGTCCTGCGACGCACCGACGCCTGGGACCGGGTGTGCGTGGGCTCCTTCGACCAGAACCGGCTGAACCGGGCCCGCCGACTCTATGGTCCGCGTGTGGCCACCTCCTGCGGCCCGATCGAGGTGGCCCGGCTCCGGCTCTCCTCCCTGTCCCCGGTCCTGCGCCCGATCGCCGGCCGGACCCCCGTCTGCGCGCAGATCCCGCTCTCCCAGGGAGGCTTCCCCGTCCTGAGCCGGGACATGATCCGCACCGCGCACCGGCTCGGTATCCAGGTGCACGTGTGGACCGTCAACGAACCCGCGGTGATGGAGCGTCTGCTCGACGCCGGGGTGGACGGCATCATCACGGACAACACCGTGGGCCTGCGCGACCTGCTCGTCCGACGCGGCCGATGGAACCGGGAGCTCCCCGAGACCTCGAAGAACGGATAGTCCCCTCCATGCCCACCCCACCCTCTCCCCCGGCGGCGGACAACTCGCCGTCGACCGATCCCCGACAGCGCAGACGCGAACAGCGCGGCTGGTACACCTACGACTGGGCCAACCAGGTGTTCATCACCTCGGTGGTGACGGTGCTCATCGGCCCCTACCTGTCCGGGCTGGCCTGCTCCGAGGCGGGGGCCGGCGGCGACTGCTCGACACCGGGGCTGACGATCCACCCGCTCGGGTTCGAATGGTTCGGCCTGCACCCGAACTCGTTCCACCCCCTGGTGACCACGGTCGCCGGGCTGATCCTCCTGGTGATGCTGCCCATCGTGGGCGCCCTGGCCGACCACACCCGGCACAAGAAGCGGTGGTTGCTCTGGCTGGCCGCTGCGGGGTCGCTGTGCGTGAGCTCGCTGTACTTCACCGACGACTACCGCACAGCGGCGCTGATGTTCATCCTGGGCAACACCTTCTACGGCATGTCCCTGGTGGTGTTCAACGCCTTCCTGCCCGAGATCTCCACCTCCGACGAACGCAACCGCGTCTCCGTCACCGGATGGGCTCTGGCCTATCTGGGCGGCGGGCTCCTCCTCGCGGCCCACATGGGCCTGCTGGCCTCCGCCGAGAGCCTCGGGGTGTCGGAGGGACACGCGGTGCGCATCGCCTTCGCCTCGGTGGGCGTGTGGTGGCTGCTGTTCTCCATCGTCGGCATCCGACTGCTGCGTAACAGGTACGGCGCCCTGGCCGCCGAGAGCGGAGCGCCCCGCCTCGGCGCCTCGCTGAAGCAGTACTGGCGGACGCTGCGCGAGATGCGGAGCTTCCCGAACACGCTGCTGTTCCTGATCGCGTTCGTGCTGTTCAACAACGGCATCCAGGCCGTGATCTACTTCGCGGGCAGCTTCGCGAGCCAGGACCTGGGCCTGTCGCTGGCGATCCTGAGCGCCACCATCCTGCTCATCCAGTTCGTGGCCTTCGCCGGAGCCCTGATCATGGGCTGGATCGGCCGGCGCTTCGGCACGAAGAACACCGTGCTCGGCAGCCTGGTCGTCTGGTGCGGGCTGGTCACCTGCGGCTACTACCTGCCGCCCGGGGACCCGGTGCTGTTCCTCCTGCTGGGCGCGGGCATCGGCATGGTCCTGGGCGGGACCCAGTCGCTCGCGCGGGCCCTGTACTCCCTGCTCATCCCGCGCGGCCGCGAAGCGGAGTACTTCAGCCTCTTCCAGCTCGCCGACCGCGGATCGGTGCTGCTGGGCGCGGCCTCGATCACCCTGGTCGTCAACCTGACCGGCGGTTTCCGCACGGCCATCTTCTCCCTGGTGATCTTCTTCATCATCGGCGGTCTCCTGCTGTGGCGCGCCGACCTGAAGGCGGGGATCGAGGCGGCCGGGAACAAGGTGCCCGACAACCTCTGAAACGGTCCGGAACGTCCTCGGCCCCGGCGATACTGACGTGGTATCGCGGGGCCGACGGCGTTCCGAGGACACGACAGACGCGGGGGGAGTTCGGTGCGGGTACTGCACGGCGTGTGGTCCGGGGGCACGTTGACGATCTGGGCCGAGGGCGAGGCCCACGCCGACCGTCCCCCGGGTGTCCATCCCTTCGCCGCCGGCCTTCCGGACCTGCGCGACCTGGTCGACCGCCTCGGCATCGATCCCTCTTCTCCGGCCGCCACCGAGCCGACCCTGTTCCTGCCCGGCGGCGCGGAGGCCCCCGCGCGCTCCGACTCGACCGACACCACGCCCTCGGAACCCCGCCCCTGGCGTGTCCCGGCCCTGGAACTGTCCCCGGCCGACGCCGACCTCCTCCTATACGCGCTCGCGAACCCGTCGTCCGTCGCCCTCGGCCCCGCGCTCGCCCACCTGGGCGCCGTCCACGCCTTCGCCGAACGACTGGTCGGGGCCGGCTGCGTCCTCCCCGACCTGGTCGGCGCCCCGCCCCGGGCCCGATGGCGACCCGCCCCCTCGGACACCGCCGAGGAGCACCTGGCCGCGCTGTCCGCGACGCTTCCCCCCGCCGCCACCGCCCACCTGACGGCGCGGGATCGGGCCGACGCCGACCGGCTCTGTGTTCTGGCGCCGCTGGAACTGCTCACCGACGCGGTCGCGCGCCGGCTGTCCACCGGACGAGGCCGACCTTCCGAGACCGAGGACGTCCCTCCCTCACCGGAGGCCCGCCTCGCCGCCGCGCTCACCGGGTCGCGTACCCGCGTGGACGAGGAGACCGCCGCCGCCCTGCGCGGCCCGTTGCGGGAATGGCGCTCCCGGGTCCGGGGCGCCGGTCGGGCGCGACTGCTGTTCGTCCTGCGCGAGCCCGAACCCGAGGGTCCCCGTCACGGCCCCCGCCCCTGGACCCTGGAGTTCTGGGTGCGTTCGACCACCGACCCCGGTCTGCGACTGCCCCTGGAACAGGTGTGGTCGGGCGAGGGCGGCGCCTGGCTGCCCGAGGACGTGGCCTCCACCACCCTGGCCGACCTGCGTCGGGCCGCGCGCCACTACCCCGCCCTGGGCCGGGTGCTCGGCGCCCTGGCCCCGGACCGGCTCACCATGGACACCCTCGGAGCGCAGGACTTCGTCGGGACCCACGCCGCCCGGTTGGCCGCCGCGGGTTTCTCCGTGGTACTGCCCGAGTGGAGCGGACGCGACGGTCTCGGGCTGCGCATGACCGTCGACGAACCGCCGAAGCGGCGGGGGCGTGGCGGGGTGAGCCCCTCGGACCTGGTGGACGTCTCCTTCGAGGCGTTGTTGAACGGTCCCGAGAACGAGGCCCCGCTGACCGGGGAGGAGCTCGCCGAACTGGCGGAACTGGCCCGGCTCAAACGTTCCCTGGTGCGGGTGCGCGGACGGTGGATGGAGGTGGACCCCGAGAGTGTCGCCTCCGCCCTGGAACTGATGCGCCGTTCCGGGCGAGGGCGGATGCGCCGCGATGAGGCGCTCCGCACGGCGATCGGCGTCGCCGAGACCGCCCCGCTCCCGGTGACCGACGTGGTGGCCGACGGACCGCTGGGGGCCCTGCTCGACGGCGGGGCCAAGGCCGAACCCCGACCGATGGGCACCCCGGCCGGCTTCGAGGGGAGTCTGCGCCCCTACCAGGACCGCGGCGCCTCCTGGCTCCGGTTCCTGGGGGAGCTGGGCCTGGGCGCGGTGCTCGCCGACGACATGGGGTTGGGCAAGACCATTCAGCTTCTGGCCCTGCTCACCGACGAACGCGCCGACGGCCCCGCGCCGGGGCCGACCCTGCTGGTGTGCCCGGTCTCCCTCGTCGGCAACTGGCGGCGCGAGGCCGAGAGGTTCGCCCCCGGGCTTCGCGTGCACGTCCAACACGGGCCCGATCGGCCTTCGGGGAACGCGTTGGCGCGGATCGTGGGCCACTGCGATCTGGTGGTGACCACCTACGGCGTGGTGGCGCGTGACGCCGAGGAACTGTCGGGGATGCCCTGGCACCGGGTGGTGTGCGACGAGGCGCAGGCGTTGAAGAACCACGACACCCGCCAGGCGCGGGCGGTGCGTTCCCTGCCCGCCGCGACCCGGATCGCGCTCACCGGCACCCCGGTCGAGAACAACCTGGGCGAGTTGTGGTCGGTGATGGAGTTCGCCAACCCCGGGCTCCTCGGCACCTCCGCCGACTTCCAGCGAACGGTGGCCGACCGCGCCGAGGCCGAGGGCGGCGAAGGGGAGGGCACCGACCTGGTGCGCCGGTTGACCGGGCCGTTCGTGCTGCGCCGTTTGAAGACCGACCGGTCGATCATCGCCGACCTGCCGGACAAGCACCAGATGCGCACCTGGTGCACGCTCACCCCCGAACAGGCCTCGCTGTACAAGGCCGTGGTGGACGAGATGGGCGAACGCATGGCCGAGGCCGACGAGAAGGAGCGCAAGGGGCTGGTGCTGGCGACCATGTCCCGTCTCAAGCAGATCTGCAACCATCCGGCACAGTTCCTGGGCGACGGTTCGGCGTTGGCCGGGCGGTCCGGCAAGCTGGAGCGACTGGAGGCGATCCTCGGCGAGGCGGTGGCCGAGGGCGACAAGGCCCTGTGCTTCACCCAGTACGCGCGTTGGGGCGAACGTCTGACGCCCTACCTGCGCTCCCGACTCGGGGTACCGGTGCTGTGGTTGCACGGCGGCACCTCCAGGGCCGACCGGGAACGCATGACCGAGCGTTTCCAGACCATGGCCGGCCCCGCGGTCTTCCTGCTCTCGCTCAAGGCGGCCGGGACCGGACTGAACCTGACGGCGGCCAACCACGTGGTGCACGTGGACCGCTGGTGGAACCCGGCCGTGGAGAACCAGGCCACCGACCGGGCCTTCCGGATCGGCCAACGCCGGGACGTGCAGGTGCGCAAGATGGTGTGCGTGGGCACCGTGGAGGAACGGGTGGACGAGATGATCGAACGCAAGAGCGCGCTGGCCGACGGCGCGGTGACCACCGGCGAACAGTGGCTGAGCGGGCTGTCGGTGGAGGACCTGCGCGAGGTCGTGCGGTTGGCGCCCGAGGCGGTGGCGGGATGAGCTGGTCGGAACTGGTCGCCGAGGCCCTCGGCGCCTCCGGTGGGCCACCGGTGGAGCGGCTGCGCGTCCGGCCGGGCGAGGCGCTGGCCCGGGTCGGTGAACACGAGGTGAGCCTCATCCGGACCGTGTGGCCGGATACGGAGTGGTCGCGGGTCTGCGCGGCGCTGGCCTCCCAGCCGATGTTCCGGGCCCGGGTGCTGGCCGGGGAGCTGCCCGAGGAGACGGAGCGGGTGTTCGCCCTGCTGGGTCTGGACCTGGTGCCCGAGGGGTGGGGCGGCCTGGTCGCCACGTGTTCGTGCGACCGGTGGAGCGGCCGCTGTCACCATCTCTCGGCGGTGGTCCGCGCCCTGGGCGAGGAGGCCGACCGGGACCCCTTCGTATTGACGCGGTGGGCCGGCCTGGAGAAACGGTCGGTGATCGAACTGGTCGAGGGGATCGCGGCCGGAACGAAATCCCCCGAGGTCCCCGACCGTAAGAGCGGGGACGAAGACGATTCCCCGCTTTCCCACGAAGGGGAAGATGTTTCCCCGGATGTTTTCGCCTCGCGAGCACGAACGTCGTCCCCGCTTTCACCGCACGCCTTTTGGGACACTCTCGACCCACCCCCTCCCCCGGCACTTCCCGAGGGTGCGGGAGATCGCGTCAAGGCCGCAGCCCCAGGGCATGTCGCCGACGAGCTGCCAGGTTTCACCTCTTCTTCCAGGCCCCTTTCCCGGTCGAAGTGAGAGGCGGGAGAACCCGATCGACTTTCTTTCGTGAAACGGCACCGGGACGGGCGGAACACGGTTACGATTCGCCTGACGGCGACCCGCACCACGAGCCCTGATTGGTACCTCTCCTATGGCCGATCTCTTCCCCCCTCGCATCGACATGGAAACTCCCAGCATCGCGAGGATGTACGACTACCTACTCGGTGGGAAGGACAACTTCGAGTCGGACCGGAAGGCCTGCGAAGAGCTCGCCGCGGGTATCCCCGAACTCGTCTCCTTCGCCAACGACAACCGGGCCTTCCTCGGTCGAGCCGTCGAGTACGTGTGCTCGCGCGGGGTGGACCAGTTCCTCGACCTGGGCGCGGGGCTGCCCACCACCGACAACACCCACCAGGTGGCCCAGCGGGCCGATCCCGGGGCACGGGTGCTCTACGTCGACCACGACCCCATCGTGCTCGCCCACGGCCGCGCCCTCCTGGGCGAGAACGGCACGACCGCCTTCCTGCTGGCCGACATCCGCGACCCCGGCCCCATCCTGAGCTCCCCCGAGGCCATCGACCTGCTCGACTTCGACCGGCCGGTCTGCGTCATGCTGGTCTCCCTGCTGCACTGCCTGCCCGACGACAGCGACCCCTTCGGCATGGTGCGCTCGCTCATGAAGCGGCTGGCCCCCGGCTCCGCCGTCATCTACTCGCACATCGTCTCCGACGATCACGAGGCCGCCGCCTGGATGACCGAGAAGATCCTGGGCTTCGGCACCCCCTGGGGCCGCGTCCGCAGCCCCGAGGAGGCCTCCCGGGCCTTCGAGGGCCTGGAGTTGGTCAGCCCCTGGCTCGACGACCGTGACGAGGGCCCCCGGACCGTGGACTGCTCGACCTGGCGTCATGAGGACCGGCCGCCGGTCTTCCGCCCCGAGGACCCCTCCGTCAAGCGTTGGGAACTGGCCGGGGTCGCCTTCAAGCCGTGACCGAGCGGGCCCGGCGCGTCTCGCCGGGCCCGTCCCGTGTCCCTAGGCTCCGTGTCCCATCAGCCGGTCGAGCTCCGATCCGGACAGGGACTCCGTCAGCCCGTCCAGACGCCCGTGCTCGGCGATCTCCCGGGCCGAACGCAACGCGTGGGTCAGCGCGATCTTCGACAGCCCCGACCCCAGGCTCACCCTGCGGGCCCCCAGGGCACCCAGTTCCGCCACCGTCGACCGGGCCGCGGCACCGGCCGCCAGGACGTTCACCGGGGCCTCCACCGAGGCGCACACGCGCCGGATCGCCTCCGTGTCCGGCAGGCCGGGAGCGTACAGCACGTCCGCTCCGGCTCGCTCGAACTCCCGAAGCCGGGCGATGGTGTCCTCCAGATCCGGCCGCCCGTACAGGAAGTTCTCCGCCCGCGCCGTCAGCGTGAACCGGAACGGCAGACGTCGTGCCGCCTCGACGGCGGCCTCGACCCGCTCCACCGCCTCCGCGAGGGGTCGGATCGGCGCTGCCGGGTCACCGGTGGCGTCCTCCACCGACCCGCCGACCGCCCCCGTCGCCCCGGTCAGGGTGATCGTGCGCGCCACCTCCGCCGGTTCCTCGCCGAAACCGCTCTCCAGGTCCACCGAGACCGGAAGGTCGGTGGCGACGGCGATCGCCTTGGCGTTGCCCAGGGTCTCGCCCCGGTCCACCAGCCCCGCCCCGTCGGCGCGGCCCAGGGAGTGCGCCAACCCGGCGCTGGTGGTGCCCAGCGCGACGAAGCCCGCCTCGGCCAGCAGGCGGGCCGAACCGGCGTCCCAGGCATTGGCCAGGACGAAGGCGCCCGGCCCCCCGTGCAGTGCGTGGAAGCGTTCGCCCCGCTCGCGCAGGGTCTCCTCCAAGGTGTCCATGTTCCTCTTCTCGCGGTCAGGGGGCGGTGGCGGTCAGGTGCTCGACGAGGAGGGCGTTCGTCCGGTTCGAACGCTCCCAGGACAGCAGGTGGGCGGCGTTCTCCACCAGCGCGTTCCGGGCGCCGGGGATCTCCTCGGCGAGCACCGAACCGTGTTCCTCGAACGGGGTCGAGGGGTCCTCGGTCCCTGAGACCACCAGGGTGGGCGCGACGATCCGCCCCAGGTCGGCACGGGTGTCGTGGCCCTCGATGGCCCCGCAGCATCCGGCGTAGCCCCGATCGGAGGTGTCCGTGATCTGGGAGCGCAGCCGGGCGACGTCCTCGGGGTGTTCCTTCGCGTAGTCAGGCGTGAACCATCGCTCCACCACCCCGGGGGCCAGGGCACCGGTCCCCTGATCCAGGGCCACGGCGGCGCGGTCGCGCCAGTTCCGCGCGGGCCCCATGTACGGGGAGGTGGACATCAGGACGAGACGGTCGATCCGCTCGGGGGCCTCGATCGCCAACCACTGGCCGATCATGCCGCCGAGGGAGAGCCCCGCGTAGTGGGCGCGTTCGATGCCCAGCCGATCCAGCAGGGCGAGGACGTCTCCGCCCAGGTCGGCCATGGTGTAGGGGCCCTCGGGGTCGGGTGAGCCGCCGTGGCCCCGGTGGTCGATCCGGATCAGGCGGAAACGCGCGGACAACGCCTCGATCTGGGGTTCCCACATGTCGAGGGTGGAGCCGAGCGACCCTCCCAGCACCAGGGGCGGTGCGTCCGCCGGTCCGTGCACGGTGTGGTGGAGTTCGACGCTCATCCGTCCGCCTCTTTCGACTCTCGTTACGGTCCCCGGCCGGTCCTACCCGTGCCCCGTTCGGTGAACACCGTACGCCGGGGCGGAGACGTTCGAACGGGACGGCGCGGCCGGGTCAGCCGACCTCCTCCTCGATCTCGGTGGCGCGGGCCCTGTGGCGGCGGACGGCGTCCCGGTTCCCGCAGACGGGCGAGCAGTAGCGTCGACGGCCGTTGCGCGAGAAGTCGGCGTAGACGTTCGCGCAGCCGCGGGCGGCGCAACGTCCCAGACGCTCCATGCCCCGGCCGGTCAGGTGCAGGGCGGTGCCCACGGCGATCAGGGAGGCGACCTGCCGGTGGGCGGGCAGCAGGTCCGGGCGGTAGTGCAGATGCCATCCGGTGCCCGCGTGGTCGGTCAGCCGGGGCGGGCCGGAGAACTCCTCCAGCAGGAGGTTGAGCCGTTCGGCGCGGCTCGGGAGGTCGGGCGCCTCGATCACCCCCTCCCAGCGGCGCAGGAACCCTCGGACCGCCTCCAGGTCCTCGCCCGTGACGGCGCGCTCCAGGAGGAGACGGTGCTCCGAACAGCGTCGTTCCAGGTCCTCGGGGTGTTCCGGGGGATGGTTGACCAGGTCCACGGCGAGGGTGAGCGGATCCTGACCGTAAGGGTTCAAGTGCATGGACCCATGACATCAGAGGGCGTTCTCACCCCCGCGCGAGGATCCCCCCTTCCAGGGTCCGGATCAGGGTGGGCGCGAGAGAGTGGCGTGGCATCCGCCCGGCCTCGACCTGTTCCATCCCGGTGAACAGCAGGGCCCAGAGAACGTGGACCACCCAGGACGGGTCGGACCCGGGGTCGAGGACGCCCTCGTCCTGGCCACGACGGACCAGATCCAAGAGGAAGTCGGGCTCGGGGTCGGCGTCGTCGGGCATGTACACCTCGTTGGCGGGATCCCCGAAGGCGAAGACCACCCATTCGATCACCTCCACGTGGGCGGAGACCACACGCCGCATGGCCTCCAGCGCGGGCCCCTCCTCCGGGCGGGCCTCCTCCAGCGCACGCCCCATCTCGGAGAGCGACTCCTCGAAGGTGGCCGCGAGCAGCGCCCCTCGGTCGGGGAAGTAGCGGTGCAGGGTGCTGCGCCCCACTTCGGCCCTTTCCGCCACGGCCGACAGCGGGGCGTTGCGGTCGTGCGCCAGGACGGAGGCGGCCGCTCGCAGGATCGCGCGTCGGGTTCGTCCGCGCGCTCCGCGCCGCGGGTTCTCGGTGCTCGTCATGGCGACAACCTATCCCCCTTCCCATAAAGGTACTTCCATGCCCTAATGTGGGACACTCATGTTCCATTAAGGAGCAAAGAAATCCCATTGCGAGAGGACCCCCCATGCGTGTTCTGGTGACCGGAGCGAGCGGCACCGTCGGTTCCCTGGTGGTACCGGCGCTCCTCGAACGAGGAGCGACCGTCCGCGCGCTCAGCCGAGCCCCCGACGCCCGCGCCTTCCCCATCGGCGTGGAGACCGCGAAGGGAGACCTGGAACTCCCCCACACCCTCGACGGTGTCTTCGACGACGTGGACGCCCTCCTGCTCTACCCCCACCCCGAGGGTGCGGAGGAGGTCGTGGATCGGGCCGCGCGGTCCGGGGTGAGGCGTATCGTGCTCTTCTCCTCGGCCTCGGTGGACACCGACCCCGACGCCGACGTCGACGGGAACCTCGGACATCTCCACCACCGCCCGGTAGAGGAGGCCGTGGAGCGCTCGGGCCTGGAGTGGACCCACCTGCGTGGAGGCGAGTTCATGATCAACGACCTGGACTCCCATGCCGGGACCGTGCGCGACGAGGGCGTGTTCCGTTCGGCCCACGCCGGACAGCCCGGCGCCCCCGTGCACGAGGCGGACATGGCCGATATGGCGGTGGCCGCGCTGCTCCGGGACGGACACCGAGGGCGGGCCTACGAGATCACCGGACCCGAGCCGATCACCCCCGAACAGCGCGCCGAGACCATCGCGCGGGTACTGGAGCGGGAGGTCTCCTTCGTGCCTCTCTCCCTGGAGGAGGCCCGGGAGCTGTGGCTCGCCGAGGGCGTGCCGCCCCAGATGTGCGACTGGCTGTTGTGGGAGCCCGACCCGGCGGACGAGGGCCGAGAGTGGGCGGCGGGCGAGATCGTCTCCGGCGACTACGAGCGCGTGATGGGACACCCGGGGCGCGACTACGCCCGCTGGGTCCTCGACCACGCGGACTCCTTCCGGCGGCCCGACTCCGACGGAACCGGCTCCCCCACGGCTCCGCACCGGTGAGGGCGTCGGCCTTGCGCCCCCGCCTCACCACCTGCGATCCTGCTCCGACCCCGGCCGGAACGTGATCCGCGACACGACGCCCCGAACAGGGGCTCCCCGCCGGGCACCCGGAACGATGGCACGCACCCGGCTCCGAGCCGTACTGGAAGGGACAACGTGACCGACGCACACACCACACCGCACATCGCCGAGCAGGCGGGCACACTCCTCCTGGGAGGTGATCTGCGCGTACACCGACTGGGCTTCGGCGCGATGCGGATCGTCGGCGAAGGGGTGTGGGGCCCGCCCCGCGACCGGGACGAGGCCCTCGCGGTGCTGCGCCGGACGGTCGAGCTGGGCATCGACTTCATCGACACCGCCGACTCCTACGGTCCGCAGATCAGCGAGCAGCTCATCAAGGAGGCCCTCTACCCCTATCCGGAGGGTCTGGTCATCGGCACCAAGGCCGGTTTCGCCCGGACCGGCCCCGCCCAGTGGCACAAGCTGGGGCGTCCGGAGTACCTCAAGCAGCAGGTGGAGCTGAGCCTGCGCAATCTGGGCGTGGAGCGCATCGACCTGATGCAGCTGCACCGGATCGACCCCGAGGTGCCACTGGCCGACCAGCTCGGCGCCCTGGTGGAGCTCCGGCGCGAGGGCAAGATCCGACACATCGGGTTGAGCGAGGTGAGCGTGGACGAGCTGTCCGCGGCCCGCGCCATCGCCCCGATCGCCTCGGTACAGAACCGGTACGCCCCCTCGTTCCGCCAGTCGGAGGACGTGCTGGAACAGTGCGAGAAGGACGGGATCGCCTTCCTGCCCTGGGCACCGGTGGATCGCGGGGAGATGGCCGCGCCCACCTCCCCGTTGGCCTCGATCGCCGCCGAACACGGGATCAGCCCCGTACAGCTCGCGCTGGCCTGGCTGCTGCACCGCTCCCCCGTGATGCTGCCGATCCCGGGGACCTCCCGGGTGGCGCACCTGGAGGAGAACACCGCGGCCGCGGCGGTGCGCCTGTCCGAGGACGAGGTCGAGCGCATCGGCCGTTTCCTGTCCTGACGCCCTCGGGCCGGGGCGTCCTCGCGCGCCCCGGCCCGGCCGCGCCTCAGGTGTCCTTCTCGTCCTTCTCCCGGGCGGAGCGGACCTCGGCGATGACCCGCGCCGCCGCCGCGTCCGGGTCCTCGTGCTCCCAGATCCGGACGACCCGCCACCCCTCGTCGAGGAGCCGTTCGGTGGTCTCCTTGTCACGGGCGCGGTTGGCCCGGACCTTCTCCGCCCAGTAGGCGGCGTTGGTCGCCGCCACCGTGTGGTGTTCGGGACATCCGTGCCAGAAGCAGCCGTCGACGAACACGGCGACCCTGAGCCGGGTGAACACCAGATCGGCGGTGCGTCGGAAGCCCGGCAACGGCCGGGCCGAGACCCGGTAGCGCAGCCCCGCCGCGTGGACACGGCGGCGGATCGCCAGCTCGGGTCGGGTGTCGCGGCCCTTGTTCGACCGCATGCTCTTACGCGTGCCCTCGTTCGCCGCCCGCGTCGGTCTCCGTACGTCCACGGGTCGATCCTAGGCCCGACGTTCCCCGTTCGGTTCGCCGCTCCGATACACCTGATCTATCTTGAAACCCATGCTCACGGACGACTCGATCAACATCGTCGACCTGTTCGCGGGGTGCGGCGGGCTCACCACGGGCTTCCACTCCTTCCGCGCCCCGGGTCGCGACGACTCCCCCTTCCGTACCGTGGGCGCGGTCGAGCACGACATCGCGGCGGCCTCGACCTACGCCGCCAATTTCGGGGCGCACACGGGGATCGAGCGGATCCACGCGGGCGACATCGAGGAGTGGGATCCGGCCGTGATCGAGGATCCGGTGGACGTGATCCTCGGCGGCCCTCCGTGCCAGGGGTTCTCCCTCCTCAACAAGAGGAATCTGATCAAGGACCTGAACGACGAACGCAACGTGCTCTGGCGCGAATACGTGCGGGTGGTGCGGGCGCTGCGGCCGAAGGTGTTCGTGATCGAGAACGTCGGCCGTTTCCTGGACTCCGACGAGTTCTCGCTCCTGCGGGGCGAGACCGAGAGGCCGGACGGGCTGCTGCGCGAGTACGAGCTGGCCGAGGCGAGGGTGCTGAACGCGGCCGACTACGGGGTTCCGCAGACCCGTCGTCGGGCGTTCGTCCTGGCCACGCGCCGTGATGTCCGCGCCGCCCATCCGTCGGGGCTCGGGCTCGGCTATCCAGACCCCACCCACGCCAAGGTGGTCGTGGACCGCAGGCGGGCGCGTCGCCCGGTGAACCCCGCCCCCGCGCTGCCGCCCTGGGAGAGCGTCCGGTCGATCTTCGCCGGCTCTCCGCCCACCACGCGGACGACCGAACTGCCGGCCCGCTTCTGCGCCCCTTTGGGGGTACGGCTTCCGGGAAGCTACCTGACCTCCGAACTGCACGTGGGTCGCAACCCCGAACCGTTGTCGTTGGAGCGTTACAAGGCGATCCCGCCGGGGGGTAACCGTAACGACCTGCCCGCGGAGCTGTCCACGAAGGCGTGGTTGCGGCACAAGAACGGCTCCGGGGACGTGATGGGGCGGTTGTACATCGACCGTCCCTCGGTCACCATCCGTACCGAGTTCTTCAAGCCGGAGAAGGGGCGCTACCTGCATCCCACGGCGCACCGTCCCATCACCCATCTGGAGGCGGCGCGGATCCAGGGGTTCCCCGACGACTTCCGCTGGTGCGGCGGCAAGTCGCAGATCGCCCGGCAGATCGGCAACGCGGTTCCGGTGGGGTTGGCGGCGGTGTTGGCGGGCGAGGTGTACCGCTATCTGGCCGAGGTGGGCGCGGTGTCCGTACCCCCGCGCCGGGCGGCCGGCTGAACACCGGGGCGTGAACGCCCGCAGGCCCGCCGTAGAGCGGCGGGCCCGCGGGCGTGGGGATCTGCCGGGTACGGTCAGCCCGGACGCTGGCGGAACACCTGGAGACGCATGTCGTAGTACTTCTCGGTCTCGCCGACCCATTCCATGCCGAGTCTGCGCGCGACGGAGATGGCCCGTTCGTTGTTGGGGCGGGCGACCGCGAAGACCTCCTCGATCCCCTGGCTGAAGGCCCAGGAGATGATGGCCTGGCTCGCCTCGGTGGCATAGCCCTGGCCCCAGAGATCGGGGCGGACGGCCCAGCTCAGTTCGAAGTCCTCCTCGAAGGGCGGGAGCAGCCTCAAGGCGAGCCCTCCCACCAGTTCACCGTCCTCCTTCCGAACGATCGCCCAGCGCCCGGCGGGCGGGATCAGGTTGGGCCCCGCCTCGATCCAGGCGTGGAGCACCGAGCGCATGGCGCGGATGTCGGTCACCGGGTGCCATTCCGGTGTCAGCCAGTGCGTGACCTCTTCGGCCCCGTAGACGCTCAGGGCCGCGTCGGCGTCGCCCAGCTCCCACTCCCTGATGAGGAGTCGGTCGGTCGGCAGCTGAAGGCTCATACTCACCACGTTAACCCGGACAAAAGGCCCCGAACAGGGGGTTCACGTCCTGTTTCCGGTCTTCCTTCGGCCATGGGCCTCGTCAGTAGGTGATGTCCCAGGCCATCACGCCGGAGACGGCGGCGGACCAGGCGAACCCGACCAGGGCCGCCAGGACGACGGCCCCGGCGAGGACCCGGAACCACCGCTCCCGGGCCCGCGGAGCACGGACGAGCGAGACGGCCGCGGGCAGGACCCCGAGGGCCCCCAGGAGCGTGAACCCTTGGGCCGAGCGGATGAGGCTCCAGGCCACGTCCCAGGTCCCGGTCGCCTCGGGAACGATCCAGGCCCACAGCGCCGTCGCCGCCAGGGCGCAGACCACCGCGCCCCTGGTCAGGACACGGGCGGTCCGGCCGTCGCGGGCACGAGGCTCCCCTTTCAGGCTCCTGCGGACGAGGGCCGAGATCGGCCAGGACAGCGCGGCCAGGAGCAGGATCGCGAGGGAGACGCCGAGGACGGTCAGGGCCGTGGGGGCCTCACGTACGGTGTCGACCCTGGTCATCGTGAACGCCGCGCCGAACCCGAGGTCCCGGACCTCCCGGTCGTCGGCGCGCATGACGAGGGTCCGGTCCCCCTCCATCTCGCGCCACACCCACGGCTCGATCTCCTCATAGGCGGCGGGGGCGCCGGTCGCGGGGTCCGGGGAGACGACGATGGTGCCGTCCGGGCGGGCCGTGACCCGGGTCTGTTCGAACAGGTCCCGGACGGCGAGGAAGGTGCTGTGCGACGAACGCGAGGAGACGTAGCGGCCCTCGGCCATCGCCGCGTGCTCCTCCCGGGTCGGACTGATGGAGATGTCCTCCGCGTCCTCTCCGTCCTCCTCCCCGGCCGGGAGGTAGCGGTCGGTGAACCCCTCGGACACGGCGTCGAGGACCCGGGCGGCCGAGTACTCGTCGTGGCCGTTGCTGTTGAGGGAGACGAAGATCCCGGTGCCCTCGTCGGGGTGGAGGCGGATACGGGAGTGGAAGAACGCGCTGTCCCCGTCGTAGCCGAGGATCCGTCGACCGCCGCGATCCTCCTCCAGGAGGCCGAGGGTCGCGCGGGGTCCTTCGGCCAGGGTGCCGAGGGTGTCGGCGTCCAGGCCGGGTCCGCGCATCAGGTCGAGGGTCTCGGAGGACAGCGGTCCCGGCCCCTCGCCGTCCTCCAGGAGGGCGAGCATGAAGCGGGCCATGTCCACGGCCGTGGTGGACAGGGCCCCGGAGGGCGCCGAGGCGCTGCCCTCGAACCACGTCGGGCGTGAGTCGTCGGTCTCGTAGCCGTCGGAGGGCCGGGTGTCACCGTCGTAGAGGGTGTCCTGGTGGAAGTCGGAGTCGGCCATGCCGATCGGGTCGAGGACGTTCTCGCGAACGTGGTCCTCGAAGGTGTCGCCGGTGACGCGTTCGATGATGTGGCCGACCAGGGCGTAGCCGTACTCGGAGCGGGAGGGGACGGTCCCGGGTTCGTGGACCTGCTCGGGAGGGTCGGTCGTCAGGCGGGCGCGCAGGTCGACCTCGCCGTCGTCGAGCAGGGTCCGCCCCCGGTACCGCTCCTCGTAACCGCCGGTGTGGGTCAGCAGGTGGCGCAGGGTGACCGGGGTGTCGAAGGAGCTCGGCGGCGCGAAGTCGAGGTATTCGGTGACGTCGGTGTCCAGGTCCAGTTCGCCGGACTCGACGAGGAGCATCGCCGCGGTGGCGGTCACCGGTTCGGACAGCTCGCCCACCTGGAAGAGGTTCTCCTCCGGGTCCACCGGTGTGGCGACGACGTCTCCGGCGGCGGTCTCGCCGTACTCGTAGCCGGTGCCCGTCTCGGAGTAGCCGTAGCCGCGCGAGGTGAGGATCTCGCCGTCGGCGACCACGCTCACGGTGGCGCCGGCGATCCCCTCGGCCTCCAGGGCGGCGGGCAGGGTTCCGTCGAGCCAGGCCTCGACGTCGTCCCGGGTGGGCTCTTCGGGCCCGGCCGGACGGGGCACCGGAGGCGCGGGCGAGGTGGAGGGCATGTGCGGGGCGCATCCCATGGCCAGCAGGGCCGTCGCGGTGACGGCCAGGACCGTTCGATGTATCCGGCCTCGGGCCCCGAGGGCGACCCGGCTCGATCTCGGCGAGCCGGGATCTCCGGTGTCGGGGGCGGTGGCGGGGTTCACTGATCACTCCTGTTCACGAACGGTCGTGGGGGATGTGCGCCCGTCTCTGATGTCGAAAGTCCGTTCTCGGTTCGTGTTCCTGTGGGGAGCCCCCTGTTCGCAAAGGGCTTACGTAAAAACTTTCGCCACAGCGACGTTTTCTTGCGACAATGCGTATCCCCTTACCCTCTAGGACCCTGGAGCGACCCGTATGCGTTTCCGCCACGACCCCCACCACGACGGCTCCCCCGACCACGTGACCCTCCACGAACACCACGCCCGTCTCCGGGTGCGGGTCCCCGGCGGCGCGGACGGGGTCTATCTGCGCGTGGTGGAGGACGGCGAGGCGCGTCTGGTGGAGACCGAGGTCGAGGCGGAGCGCGACGGCGTGGTCGTCTACGGCGTCGACCTGCCCCTGCTGCCGGTGGTCACCCCCTACCGGTTCGCGATCATCCGGGATCGGCGCTACACCTGGTTGAACCAGGAGGGCCCGCACGATCACGAGGTGACCGACGACGGCGACTTCCGGATCCTCGAGGCTCCGAACCCGCCCTCCTGGGTCACCGGAACCTCCGTCTACCAGGTCTTCCCCGACCGCTTCGCCCGGGACGACGACGGGGTGGAGCCGCCGACCGAACACCCCGAGTGGGCCCTGCCCCGCTCCTGGGACGACGAGCCCGCCGGGTTCGGGCCTCTGGCGCCCCGCGAGTACTTCGGCGGAACGTTGGAGGGGGTACGTCGGCGCCTGGAGCACCTGGTCGAGTTGGGCGTCGAGGTCCTGTACATGACGCCCTTCTTCCCCGCCGGGTCCACCCACCGCTACGACGCCTCCTCCTTCGACGAGGTCGACCCGTGGTTGGGCGGCGACGCGGCCCTGTCCAGGCTGATCGAGCGGGCCCGCGAGCTGGGTCTGCGGGTGATGGGGGACCTCACCACCAACCACACCGGCGACCGGCACGAGTGGTTCCTCGCCGCGCGGGCCGACGCGGACTCCCCCGAAGCCGGCTTCTACCACTTCGTCGACCACCCGGACGACTACGTGAGCTGGCTGGGCGTGCGTTCCCTGCCCAAGCTCGACCACACCGACCCGGGGCTGCGCGAGCGGATGTACGAGGCCGACGACTCGGTGCTGCTGGCGCGGTTGGTCGGCGAGGACGCGTTGGACGGCTGGCGGATCGACGTGGCCAACATGACCGGCCGGCTGGGCGCCCTGGACATCAACCACGAGGTGTCGGGCCGGATCGCGGAGCGCGTGCGCGAGGTCGCGCCGCAGGCCTGGCTGCTGGGCGAGCACTTCTACGACGCGGGCCCCGATACCCGGCACGACGGATGGCACGGGGTGATGAACTACGCGGGGTTCACCCGGCCGGTGTGGGCCTGGCTGAACACCGGCCCCGAAGGGGTGCGCTACGCGGCCACGCACACCTCGGCGCCGCTGCCCTCCCAGGGGGCCGTGGAGACGGTGCGGGCGCTGCGGGCGACCAACGCCGGAATGCCCTGGCGGGTGCGCACGCACAGCGTGAACGCGTTGAGCACCCATGACTCGGCGCGGTTCCGGACCGCGGTCGGCGATCCCCTGCTCCAGATCCTGGGCGTGGCCGCCCAGGCGACCCTGCCCGGCGTCCCGTTCGTCTTCGCGGGCGACGAGATCGGACTGACCGGCAGGGACGGGGAGAACTCGCGGACCCCGATGCCCTGGCACCGGCCCGAGACGTGGGACCGCGAGGTGTTCGAGGCCCACCGGCGCCTGCTGGCCCTGCGCCGTGAGCTGCCCGCCCTGAGCGAGGGCGGCCTGCGCTGGCTGGACGCGGGCGAGCACCACATGACCTTCCTGCGCACCCTGGGCGAGCAGGTGGTCCTGGCGCATCTGACCGACGGCGCGCACGGGCCCACGAGCGCCACGGCGACCGACCTGGGTCTGCGGGAGGCGACGGTGATGGAGAGCGTCGGGGAGGTCGAGGTCTCCTTCGACGACGGGGTGGAGCTGTCCGCCCGGGGGCCGGGTCTGGTGATCGCGGTGGGTTCACGCGACGGCCTCTGACCCGGGCCCCGCCCCGGCGGGGGCGTCACACCCTCCCCGGGGCCCTCCGCAGGACGCTCCGGATGTCCTCGGTGATCCGTTCGACCAGCGCTCCGGTGCGGCCGGTGAAGTAGAAGTGCCCGCCGGGCAGGGTGTGGTGGCGGATGTCGCCCTCGACGTGGTCGGCCCACCCGGAGAGGCGTTCGGGCGGCATCCCCTGGTCGTCGGCGCCGCCGAACACCGACACGGGGACGGTCAACGGCGCGGCCCGGGGGTCGGGGTTCCAGGTGTCGACCAGTTCGAGGTCGGCGCGCATCAGGGGCTCGACGTAGGACCACAGGTCGGGGTCCTCCAGGGCACTCCTGGGGGTACCGCCCATACGGACGATCACCTCGCGGAGGCCCTCCGCGGAGAACAGGTGTCGGGGCCGGCGCCGTTCGGCCCCGGGGGTCGGACTCCAGGCGGAGGCGCCCAGCCAGATCGGCGGCGTGTCGGTGAGGCGCCGGGTCATCTCGTAGGCGACCAGAGCGCCCATACTGTGGCCGAAGAGGGCGTAGGGCCGGTCGAGTTCGGGGCGTACGACCTCGCACAGGTGATCGGCCAGGGCGCCGGCCTCCCGGAGGGGTTCGGCGTCGATACGGCGGGCCCGCCCCGGGGCGTCCAGGAGGCAGACCTCCCAGTCGGCGGGGAAGTGCCGTACCCATCCGCGATATCCCAGGTGGGATCCGCCCGCGTGGTGCAGGACGAAGATCCGGAGCGTGCTGTGGGGGACGGGTCTGATCCGGGTCAGGGCACCCTCGGGCACGGTTCCGACCACCTTCCTACTTGTGGGTAACAACGCGAACCTACCAGTGGGTAATAAACCTGGCGAAACCGATCACCTCCCTGGTCTCCGGCTTCCCGCCTCCGGTGCCTCCACCGGCGCTCGAGGGTAGGTACATCGCGAGCCCCGCCCCCACGGAAAGGCCCGCCATGGAGCGCACACACGTCGTCGAAGCACTCGACGCCCCGGTCGAGGTCGTCGTCGACCCCTGGGGCGTTCCCCACATCAGGGCCCGGAGCGCCGGCGACGCCTTCGTCGCCCAGGGCTTCACCGCCGCCCGCGACCGTCTGTTCCAGTTGGACCTGTGGCGCCGTCGCGGCCTGGGACTGCTCTCCCAGGCGCTGGGCCCCTCCCACGTGGAACGGGACCGGGCCGCCCGACTCTTCCTGTACCGGGGCGACATGGCCACCGAGTGGTCCTCCTACGGTGAAGGGGTACGCGAGGCCGCCGAACGCTTCACCGCCGGGATCAACGCCTACATCCGCCTCACCGAACTCGAACCCGATCTTTCGGGCCCCGACTTCGCCGCCCTGGGCACGACCCCGTCCCACTGGTCGCCCGAGGACCTGTGCCGGATCCGCTCCCACGGGCTGTACGCCAACGCCGAGAAGGAACTGGCCCGTGCCCTCACCCTGCGCGATCTCGGCCCCGAGGCCGAGGACCTGCGCGCGGTCCGCGAGCCGCGCCTCCCCCTCCGTCTCCCCGAGGGGTTCGACCCGGACGTACTACGGCCCGAGGTCCTGGACGTGTACCGCCTGGCCTGCGCTCCCGTCGACCTGTCCGGCGCCCGGCCCCGCACCGCGCCGCTCGAACCCGACGGCAGCAACAACTGGGTGATCTCGGGCGAACGCACCGCCACCGGGCGCCCTCTCCTGGCCAACGACCCGCACCGGACCGTCGGCGCCCCGGCCCTGCGCCACATCACCCATCTGAGCTGCCCGGAGTTCGACGTGATCGGCGCGGGCGAACCGGCGCTGCCGGGGGTGTCCATCGGCCACAACGGTCACGTGGCCTTCGGGCTGACCATCTTCCCGATCGATCAGGAGGACCTGTACGTCCACGAGCTCCACCCCGACGATCCCGGGCTCTACCGCCACCACGGCTCTTGGCGCCCCTTCGAGAGGACGACCGAACGGATCCCGGTCCGGGGCGGCCCCGCCCACGAGGCCGAGCTGGTCTTCAGCCTCTACGGACCCGTGGTGTACACCGATCTCGAACGCCGCGCCGCCGTGGTCGTACGGGCTGCCTGGCTCGACCACGGCATGGCCCCCTACCTGGGCTCGGTCCGGTACATGCGGGCCCGCGACGGCCGGGGGTTCCGCGAGGCCCTGCGGGTGTGGGGCACGCCCGGGGAGAACCAGGTCTACGCCGACACCGAGGGCGACTTCGGCTGGATCGCCGCCGGGCGGGTGCCGGTCCGTACCCGAGGCGACGGCTCCATGCCGGTCCCCGGCGACGGCGGCCACGAGTGGGCGGGATCGCGCTCCGGATCGGACCTGCCGACCGCGCGCCGTCCCGCCTCGGGGTGGTTCGCCTCGGCCAACGAGAACAACCTCGGACGGGCCCGGGAGTGGACGCCGTTCACCGTCACCCGCGACTGGGCCCCGCCCACCCGCTACGAGCGCATCGCCGAGGAGCTGTCCTCACGGACCGGATGGACGGTCGAGGACGCCTGCCGGCTCCAGTCCGACGTGGTGAGCCCGGTCGCGCGCGCGGCCCTGGCCTCGCTGGGCCGCCGCTCCGACGCCCTCGCCTCGGCCGGGCCGGACACCGAGCGGGCCTGGCGGCTCCTGCGCGGCTGGGACGGCTCCATGGCCGTCGACCTCCCCCAGCCGACCTTGTTCGAGCACTGGTTCCGCCACCGCCTCCTGCCCGCCCTGCTGAGGGAACGACTCCTCCCCCTGGTCGGAGCCGACCGGGTCGAGGAGGCCGTCCGCGGCGTCTCCCCCGGTCGGGACACGGCGCTCGACCCCCGGATCGGCCTGAACCTGTTGGAGGAGGCGGTCGAGAGCGGCGAGATCGGCCCGGTGGCGCGTTCCCTGGCCCTGGCCCACCGGGACCTGGTCGACCGCTCGGGGCCTCTCGGGCCGGCGTGGAACTGGGGAGAGCACCACTTCGCCCGGCTCGATCATCCTCTCGCCCGGGCCGAGGACCCGCCGGCCTGGGCGTTCGGACGCCGGGTCCCCCGCCCGGGCGGCGCCGACACCGTGAACCTGACCGCCTACGATTCCTCGGGGCGCCAGTACCACGGCGCCTCCTTCCGGATCGTGATCGACGTGGGCGGCTGGGATCATTCGGTGGCGATCAACGCCCCGGGGCAGAGCGGGGACCTTCGGAGCCCGCACTACGACGACCTGACCGACCGGTGGGCCCGGGACGCGTACTTTCCGCTGCTGTACTCCCGGGAGGCGGTGGACCGCCATCGGACGGAGACCCTCCATCTGCTTCCTCCGGGGTGACCGCGCGGGCCAGACGGGCGGAGAGCTCCGCGATACGGTCGACGAACCCCTCGGGCCCCTCCACCGTGAAGTCCAGACCGGTCAGGGCCAGCACCATCGCCATCCACTCGTGGGAGTCGACCCGGGCCGTGTAGCGGGCCCGGTCCGCCCCGACCGGCTCCAGGGTCCCGTCCACCCGCACCAGCCGCGCGGCCACCTCGCCGGCCGAGGCGTGGAAGAGCACGGTCACGGTGTGCCGCTCCTCCGCGCGACCGAACCGGCGCTCCAGGTGGTCGGCCAGGTCCCGGGCCGGCGGCTCCCTGCGGGTGTAGGGGGCGTGGGTGGGGATCGCCTCGACGATCCGATCCAGCCGGAAGGACCGCCAGTCCTCGCGTTCGTGGTCCCAGCCGAACAGGTACCAGCGCCGCCGGAGCAGGATCAGCCGGTAGGGGTCGACCCGACGTCGTCGTTCGGCCCCGTCGCGACCCCGGTGGAGCAGCCGCACCCGATGCCCGGCGGCCACCGCCTCGCCCAGGGTCGTGACCAGGTCGGCCGAGGGCCCGGGCCAGACCCTCCGCCCCGGGTCCACCGCCGCCGACAGGGAGGCGGCGCGTCGGGACAGCCGTGAGGGCAGGACCCGTTCGATCTTGCCCAGGGCACGCTCGGCCCCCTCCTCCACGTCCTCGACCCCGCTGAGCCCGCCGGCCACCATACGCAGCCCCAGGGCGACGGTGACGACCTCGTCGTCCTCGAACATCAGTGGCGGAACGGCGTTGCCCGCCACCAGACGGTAGTGGCCGCCGGGGCCGCGCAGACTCTCCACCGGATAGCCGAGCTCGCGCAGGCGGTCGATGTCACGGCGCAGGGAGCGCGGGCTGGTGTCCAGGGCCTCGGCCAGGGCCGCCCCCGACCAGGAACGGCCGTTCTGGAGGAGCGAGAGCAGGCGGAGCATCCGCCGTCCGGTGTCGGCCATGGTCGACATTCTCCTCGAATTGTGGCCGGATTCCGACCACAACCTTTCCTAGCGTGGCGACATGAACACTCCAGACCTCGACCGCCCGGGGATCACCGTGGTCGGCGCTCGCGAGAACAATCTGCGGGACGTCGACGTGACCCTGCCCCGCGAACGGCTCATCGTGTTCACCGGGGTGTCCGGCTCGGGCAAGTCCTCCCTGGTGTACGACACGATCGCGGCCGAGTCGCGACGCCGGCTCGACGAGACCCACGACAGCTTCGCCCGGAGCAGGCTGGCCCGGCCGCGCACCCCCGACGTCGACCGGATCTCCCGACTGACGGTGACCCTGGCCGTGGATCAGCGCCGATTCGGCGGCAACGCGCGTTCGACGGTGGGGACCGCCACCGACCTGGCCGCGCCGATGCGCTTGCTGTTCTCCCGGATCGGGACCCCCGCGGCCGGGTACTCGCCGGCGTTCTCGTTCAACGACCCGAGCGGGATGTGCCCGGGGTGCGAGGGCCTGGGCACCACCCGGCGCATCGACACCGACGAGCTGTTGGACCCGGCGCTGTCCCTGGACGAGGGCGCGATCCGCCTGCGCGCCTTCGCCCCCGGCACCTGGCGTTGGAAGCGCTACGTGCACTCGGGACTGTTCGACCGCTCCGCGCCCGTGGGCTCCTACACCCCCGAGCAGAGGGATCTGCTGTTGCACGCCGAGAACCTGCGCCCGCCCGACCCGGACCCGGAGTTCCCCGTCACCGGGGTGTTCGAGGGGGTCGTACCCCGGATCACCCGGAGCCTGCTGGACACCGAACGGCCGAACGAACGCGACCGGGCCGACCTGGAGCGGGTGGTGCGACGGGGCATCTGCGACCTGTGCGGGGGCGCCCGGTTGAACCGGGCGGCGTTGGAGTGCCGGATCGGCCGGTACAACATCGCCGACCTATGCGCGATGCCGATCGTCGAGCTCGCCGGGGTGGTGGCCGGGATCGAGGACCCCAGGGTGGCCCCGGTGACGGCCGCGCTGGCGGAGCGGCTGCGCGGTCTGGAGGAGGTGGGGCTGGGCTACCTCTCCCTGGACCGGGTCTCCTCGACCCTGTCCGGTGGCGAGGCCCAGCGGGTCCGTCTCGTCCGGCATCTGGGCGGATCGCTCACCGGGCTGACCTACGTGCTCGACGAGCCCGGCGCGGGGCTGCACCCCTCGGACGTGCGTCGGCTCATCTCGCTGCTCACCCGGCTACGGGACGAGGGCAACACGGTGCTGGTGGTGGAGCACGATCCGACCATGATCGCCGCCGCCGACCACGTCGTGGACCTGGGGCCGGGCGCGGGGAGCGCGGGCGGACGGATCGTGTACCAGGGGTCGGTGAAGGGGTTGCGCGAGGCCGACACCCCCACGGGACGCCTCCTGCGCGCGGAACGACGGCTGCGTGAAGAGCCGCGGACGCCCGACGGCCACGTGGAGATCCGCGACGCGCGGCTGCACAACCTGCGCGGGATCGACGTGTCCCTGCCCACCGGAGTGCTGACCGTGGTCACCGGTGTGGCGGGGTCGGGCAAGAGTTCGCTGGTGCACGGAGAGCTGCCCCGGGTCCGCCCGGACGCGGTGGTGCTCGACCAGGGGCCACTGCGCGGAGGCCCGCGATCCACCCTGATCACGGCGTTGGGGATCCAGAACGCGGTGCGGGGGGCGTTCGCCCGCGCGCACGGGGTGGCACCGGGATGGTTCAGCGCCAACTCCACCGGGGCCTGCCCGACCTGCCGTGGGCGCGGCGTGATCATCACCGACCTCGCCTTCCTGGAGGAGGTGGAGACCGTCTGCGAGGACTGCGACGGGTTGCGTTTCAACCGGCGCGCCCTGTCCTACACCCTGGCGGGGCACAGCGTCGCCGACGTGTCGGCGATGTCGGCCGCCCGGGCGCGGGCGTTCTTCGATGGTGTGGCCGGGGTCGAGGTCACGGGAGCGTTGGAACGGCTGGATCGGGTCGGGCTGGGGTATCTGCCGCTGGGCCGTTCCCTGGACACGCTCTCCGGCGGAGAACGTCAACGGCTCGCCTTGGCCCGGGAGCTCGCCGCTCCGGCACGCCTGTACGTGCTGGACGAACCCACGAGCGGTCTGCACGGCGGGGACGTCGCCGGGCTGGTGGCGCTGTTCCATCGCATGGTGGACGAGGGGGCGACCGTGGTGGTGGTCGAACACCGCATGGACGTGGTGGCCGCCGCCGATCACGTCGTGGACCTGGGGCCCGGGGCCGGCCATGAGGGAGGTCGGGTGGTGTTCGAGGGGACGCCGGAGCGTCTGGCCCGTGAGGGCGGAAGCGCGACCGCGCACGCCCTGCGCGCCCATCTGTCCATGACGGGACCGCAGGGGTGACCGTTCTCCCCGGTCTCTCCTAACGCAGGTCGGCCTCGTGGTCCAGGACCCACCGGTCCAGGCCCAGGGGCGGGTGTCCGGTGATCCGTTCCACGGTGTCCCACACGGGCTGTTCGGCCTCGACCATCGCGGCGTAGGCGGTGATCATCCCCTCGATGTCGGCGTCCTCCCAACCCTCGGACCGCATGTGCGAGCGCAGTTCGTCGAGGGGGACCTCTTCGAAGTGCACCCGCGTGCCGAGGGTGTCGGCGATGATCCGCACCTGCTCCACCTGGGTGAGCGGGGTCGGTCCGCTGAGCAGGAGGCGCTCTCCCCGATGGGCGCCCTCGCCCAGGACCCGGACCACGACCTCGGCGATGTCGCGTTCGTGCAGCAGGGTGCGGCGGGCCTCGCCGAAGACGTCGCGGACCAGCCCCTCGCGGATCTGGTCGGCCCATTCGAGCAGGGAGGCGGCGAAGCTCGTGCAGCGCAGGTGGGTCGCCTTCGCCCCGCTCTCGTCCAGGGCCCGCTCCACCTCGGCGTGCATGGCGTTGATGGGGTCGGCCTGCTCGTCCCGTCCGTCGTCGATCCCGGCCGAGGACAGGTAGGCCACGTGCGCGTCCCGTTCGGCGAGGATCCCGGCGACCTCCCGCGCGTGTTCGGTGTCCAGGCCGGGCCACACCAGGAAGACGGCGCCCACCCCGTCCAGGGTCGGGATCAGGGTCTCGGGGGCGGTGAGGTCCCCGCGGACCCACTCCACCCCGGCCTCCTCGGGGTGGACGTCGCGGCTCAACGCCCGGACCGGCCGGCCCGCCTCGACGAGAAGACGTCTCACCTGCGCGCCCACGTTGCCGGTGGCGCCCACCACCAGGGTCGTGTCCTTCACGGTTCCTCCTTCGTCACGGGCCCCTCCTCGCGAGAGGCCCGGATCAGACTCGCGTTCCGTCTCCGGCCCCGGCAACCGGTTTTCGAACCGCCCGACCCGCCGGGAACTCTTCGCCTCCCCAGGACGACGTGAGTGGTCGAGATCGAGGAAGAGGAGGACCGTGTGGAGACGACCGACGAACGGGCCGGAGGGCCGCCGAGCCCGGACCGGGAACGACGCCCCGGGGTGTGGGCGGCGCTGCGGCCGCTGATCCTGCGGGCGCACTTCTACGCGGGGGTGCTGATCGCCCCCTTCGTCCTGGTGGCGGCGGTCTCGGGGCTGCTGTACGTGTGGACCCCGCAGGTGGAGCGGGCGCTCTACGACGACCTGTTGCGGGTGCCGGCCTCCGAGCACTCCCTGAGCCTGAGCGAGCAGGTACGGCTGGCAGAGGACGAGGTCCCCGGGGCCCGGGCCACCTCGGTGCGTCCGGCCACCGGCCCCGAGGACTCCACCCGCGTGCTGCTCGACCGCTCGGTCGAGGGCGTCCCCTACCGGGAGGGGCCGCAGACCGCCGTGTTCGTCGACCCCCATCGGGGCGAGATCCTGGGGATCTCCGAGAGCTACGGCACCAGCGGCGCCCTACCGGCACGGACCTGGATCGATCTGCTCCACCGTGAGCTGCACCTGGGCGAGGTGGGCCGCCTGTACAGCGAGTTGGCGGCGAGCTGGCTGGCCCCGGTGGCCCTGGGCGGCTGTCTGCTGTGGCTGGCGCGGGCCCGACGTCGGGGAGCGCGGCGGACGCTGCTGCCCTGGAGCGGACGCGGGGAGGGTTCCGCGCGTTCCCGCACGGTGTCGGCGCACGCGACCGTGGGAGTGTGGCTGCTGGTGGGCCTGCTGTTCCTGTCGGCGACCGGGCTGACCTGGTCGAAGTACGCGGGCGCCAACGTCACCGATCTGCGCGCGGCGTTGTCGTGGACCACACCGACCGTGGCGACCGGACCCTCGTCGGACAGCCCCGGCGTGGACGCGGGGATCGACCGGGTGATGGACCGGGCGCGCGACGCGGGGCTGGACGGCCCCGTCGCGGTCGACCTCCCCCGCGACCACGTCTCCCCCTACGTGGTCACGCAGATCGAACGGTCCTGGCCCACCAAGGCCGACTCCGCCGCCCTGGCCCAGGACACCGGCGAGGTGGTCGACGTGGTGCGCTTCGCCGACCATCCGTTCATGGCCAAACTCAGCCGGTGGGGTGTGGACGCGCACATGGGCGTGCTGTTCGGGATCCCCAACCAGATCGCGTTGACGGCGCTGTGCCTCGGCCTGATGTACGTGATCGCGATGGGCTACCGGTCGTGGTGGCTGCGCCGTCCGGACCGGGAGCGGATGGCGGGGGTGGGACGGCCCCACCCCCGCGGATCCTTCCTCGCCCTGTCGCCACCGCTCAAGACGGCCGTGGTGGTGTTCCTGGCCGCCCTGGGATGGGCGATGCCGGTCCTGGGCGTGTCCTTGGCGGTGTTCCTGCTGGTGGACACGGTGATCGGCCTGCGGGCGGGCGACCTCAGTGGTGGCCGTCGTGCTCCCCGGCGTCCTCGCCCCCGCTCGGACCTCCGGTCATCTCCAGCACCGGAACGTCCAGCTCGACCTCGGTCCGACTCGCGAAACCGAGGGTGACGGCGACGGTGTCCCCGACCTCCAACGGGTCGGGGATGTCGTTGACCATGATGTGGTAGCCGCCGTCCACGAACGTGGTGGTGCCGCCCGCGGGGACCGGGATCTCCTCGACGGTGCGCATCGTGGAGGCGCCCGACTCGGTGGTCTCGGTACGGCACAGTTCGGCGTCCTCGGAGGCGTCGGTGCTCACCGAGACCACGGCGTCGTCCTCCGCGGCGTCGTTGGAGACCTCCAGGTAGACCACGCCCACGGCCGGGTTGGCGGGCTCCGGCATCCAGGCGCCCGTGATGAGCAGGTCGCCGGCCTCGGCCCCGGCCCCCGGTTCCTCCTCGACGGCCGCCCGCTCCGGTTCGGGCTCCCCGTCGGTCCCGCAGGCGCTCCCCAGGAGCACCAGGGCCAGGGCGGCCGGAATGACCCCGCCGAGTCCGCGTACCCGCTCGTGACGCATGTCGTTCCTCCGTCTTTCGTGTTCGTCCGTCGTCTTCGGGAGTCGCCGTCCGACCCTCCCGGGTTCCCACCGCCCGCCGTCTCCTCGCGTGAGGCCCCTCACGGCGGGGCGGTGCCGCCCGTTCACGTCCACAGCCCGTGGGAGACGAACGGTTCGTCGTCCCGGAGCGGGGGCACCGCGAACACGGCGCTCCCCTCGTGGCGGACGTACCTGTTGAGCGCGTCGCCACCCTCGTCCAGCCGCCGCTGCACCGCCGTGAAGCCGGTGTTCGGATCGCCCTGCCAGGCGGTGAACAGCAGCCCCGTATCGGGCTCACCGTCCGCGTCCAGGCCCAGGTCGTAGTTGAAGCCGCGGCGGAGCATGCGCGCGCCCATGGTGCTCTCGGAGCCGGCCAGCCGGATGTGGGCGTCGGCGGGGATCACCGGCTCACCGTCCTCGTCACGGGCGGACAGATCGGGCAGGTCCTCCTCCCGTTCCCCGCCCAGCGGAGCCCCGTCGTCGAGGCGCCGCCCCACCACGCGTTCGCGTTCCCCCTTCGACAGGTCGAACCAGTCGTCCAGGAGCATGCGGATGCGGCGCACCACCACGTAGGTACCGCCGTCCATCCACTCCTCGGCGGGGTCGGTGTGGGAGGCCAGCACCTGTGGGGAGAACACCGCCTCCCCCGGGGACGGGTTGACCGTTCCATCGATCTGCCCCATGAGGTTGCGCGGCGTCGCGGAGGGGTCCTCGGCGGCCGCCGCCGAACGTTGGAAGCCCGGCAGCGACCAGCGGACACGGGTGTGCTCTCGTACCCGACCGAGCAGGTGGCGCACGGCGGAGCCGACCACCACCGAATCCTCGGCGCCCACGTGCAGCATCAGGTCGCCGCCGCACAGGGCCGGGTCGAGCCGGTCGGTGTCGAAGGCGGGTGGATCGGCCAGGGCCTCGGGCCGACGATCCTCCAGCCCCGCGCGTTCCAACAGACTCGGCCCCAGACCGAGGGTGACGCCCAGGGAGGCCGGACGCAGCCCCTGGGTGGGCGCTCCCTCGACGACCGACGCGAGACCGCTCTCGTGCAGTTCCCGGGCCCGATCGTGCCATTCCTCCAGAACCGTCCGGGCCTGTTCTGCCACGGCGGAGGGGGTGTCGGCTGTCAGGTCGACGGCGACCACGTGCACGTGTGCGGGGGTCGGGGTCCGCAGCGCGGGCACGAGGCCCTCGGCGGGCCCGCCCGCGGCGAGCATCAGTTCCCGGGCGGGGTCGGGCTCGGAGGAACCCCTGGTCGCGCCCGCGCCGAACAGCCCTCCGGCGACCAGACCCACCGCCCCGGCCGCCCCCGCGCCGGCGAACAGTCCGCGTCGGGAGGGCCCCTCGGTCACAGCAGTTCCCCGCTCAGGACCGGCAGCAGTTCGGCGATGTCGTCGGCCTCGACGCCCTCCTCGAACAGCCCCGCGGCCTCACCGTCGGGGGTCAGCACCACGATCCGGCCGCCGTGGGAGACCAGGTACTCGCCGTCGGTCTCCTGAGGCGCCTCGATGGGCACGCCGTAGTCCAGGGCCGCCTCTACGGTGACGTCGATGTCGCCGCGCACCCCCTGGAAGTCGGGGTCGAACCGGTCCAGCCAGGAGCGGAGCTGCTCGCCGGTGTCGCGCGCGGGGTCGCTGGTGACCATCACCACGTCGAAGTCGTCGGCGTCGGCCTCCGCGTTCTCCAGGGCCAGGGAGATCTCGGCCATGGTCATGGGGCACACGTCCGGGCAGCTCGTGTAGCCGAAGAAGAGCAGGGTGAGCCGGTCGTCGGCGACGTCGGTGAACCGCCAGGGGTCGCCCTCCAGCGTGGACAGCTCCATGTCCGAGGCGGGCATCGGGTCGTCGGACAGGTCGAGGTAGTAGTCGACGTCGGCGAGGTCGGTGCCCGACGAGCAGGCGGTGGCGGCCAGCAGGACGGCGGTGGCGGCCAGGGCCGCTCGGGTCGTGAGTGCGGTCACGGAGGTTCTCCTCGGGTTCGCGGCCGACGTTCGGCCGTGGGCGGTTCGGGAGGTCACGCGGCCTCCCGGAGCAGACGGATCAGGTCCCGGCGTCCACGCGCCACACGGGAGCGGACGGTGCCGACCGGGACCCCGGTGAGCGCCGCGGTCTCGGCGTAGGACAGGCGACGCACCTGGGTGAGGACGAAGGCGGTGCGCCGGTCCTCGGGCAGTTCGTCCACCAGGTCGAGCAGGGCGATGTACTCGTCGAAACGGTCCGGGGCTGCCGCCGTCGTGCCGAGCGACCGCTCCCAGTCGTCGACCGGGTCGGTGCGGGGCGTGCGCCCCACGGCCCGGTAGCGGTCGACCACGGTGTGCCGGGCCACCGAGAGCAGCCAGGCGCGGACGGGGGAACGGCCCGCGTAGCGGGGCAGGGAGCGCACGGCCCGGGAGAAGGTCTCCTGGGTCAGGTCCTCCACCCAGCCGGGGTCCACCCGTCGGGCGATATAGCGGGTCACGTCGTCGCGGGTGAGCGTGAACAGGGTGTCCATCGCACCCGGGGCTCCCCTGCCGGCGTTGAGCGCGAGCCGGCTCAGATCGGTGTGCTCCTCGTTCGGGGCACGACCGACGTCGATGCCGTCGATCATCTTCACGGTCCTTCTGTCACCGCGCGCGACCGTCCGGAGGAGGGACGCCGATGGTCCTCGCTCCGGGATCGCGGTTCTGTGGGCTGCGGTGCGCGACGCACCGCGGGGACGCGGGAGGCGACCGACCGAGGGGGCGGATCCGCCCGGGTGCGGAGACACCCGGCGACCGCACGAGGGCGCCGAAGAGGGCGCACGGGTGCGGGAGCGGTCTCGGACCGCCCCTGGTCAGGCCGCGAGCACCGGAGGCGGTCCTCTCAGAACACGGGTGTGACGCAGACAGAAGGTGTCGGGACGACGGGGCTCGTCGACCGGGGCCGGCGCCGTGGAGGACGGTGTCCTCGGCGCGGGGACGGCCCCCACCACCAGGAGCAGCGGCACCAGGGACAGCGCCATGAAGTGGAGAAAGGAGAAGAGGGCGTTCTCGCCCAGACGCAGCCACCAGGAGCTGACCAGGGCCATGACCACGTGCATCGTGATCATCGCCCAGGCCGACATCGGTTCCTGTTGGAGGGAGGCGCCGAGATGGTCCTGGTGACCGACGCCCCAGCCCTGGGCGGCGCTGAAGGTCACGTGCAGGGCGAACTGGCCCCACAGCATCCAGGCGGTCAACTCCCACAGACCCAGTCGGCGCGCGGAGGCCGCCCAGGCGGTGGCCAGGACGACGGCGCCGCCGAGCAGAAGACCGAGGAGGGGGACGTCGTGCCCCGACCCGACCGCGTGTCCGATCGCGGACAGGCTCGCGCACACCAGGGTGAACACCCCGGAGCGCAGCGGTCGGCACGGTCGGTTCTCGGACATCGTCCTCACATCGTCGCACTTCCCGACGGGTCCGGCGCACGGGGGTGGGATTCACGCCCTCCTACGGGGTCCGCTCCTTCTCGCGACCGCGCCTCCACTAGACTCGGGACCCTTTCCGGTAGTGAGATGAGGTTCTCGTGTCCGTCTCTCCGCTCGCCCTTCTGCGCGAGTGGTCCTCCCGTACCGACGGGGCCGCCCTGCGCGGGTTCCTGCTGATCGGCTCCGAACCCGACCTTCCCGAAGTGGAGCGGAACGTCGTTCCGGCCGCGCGGGAGATGGAGGCCTCGGTGGCCGTGCTCGGCGCCGCCGCCCCCGGGACCGAACCCGCGGCCGTCTTCCGCCCCGAACGCTCCCTCGCCCTGATCGAACGCTCCGGCCCCGACCCGCTGCCCGAGCTCGTGCTGCTGGTGGGCGACGAACACGTCGTGGCCGCCTTCGGCGGCGGCGCCCCGGGCCTGGACCTGGACCGTCGACCGTGGTCGGTGCTGCGCGGCGGGCCCGAAGGGGTGCCGTGGGCCTTCGCCGACCTGGGCTCCTGGCTGCGCGAGCGCGCCGCCACCGGCCCGGTCCCCGCCCCGATGGCCGCCCACTTGAACGGGTTCGCCGACCGGCTGGAGGACCTGGTGCTGTCCTGCCCGTTGGAGGACCCGACCCGGGTGGCGCACAACATCGACGGCCCCTTGATCGACCGGTTGCCCGAGGGGCCGGTGGACGAGCTGTGCCTGTACGCGCCGCTGCGCGGCGCCGATCCCGAGGCCCTGCGCGCCCTGGTCGGACGTCTGTCCCCGGTCTCGGTGGTGCTCGGGGCGCCCGACGACTGGCCTGTGGAGGACGTCGAGGCGGCCCTGCGAAGCCTGGAGGAGATCGGGATCCGGGCCGAGCCGCGTCGGGTCCCCGACGGGGTCCCCCGGCACGGCGGTCTCGTCGAGTGGGCGGTGGACGGAAGGCGTTCGGCTCTGACCATCGGCTCCCACCCGCGTTCCCTGGTCCGTCCGGCCGGGGCCGGGCTCGTCCTCGGGGCGATCGTCGCCGCCGATCCGCCTCGGGCCCCCGTCTCCCCGGTAGCGGAGGAGGGCCGGGAATCCGAGGTCGCCGCGGAGGTGGAGGCGTCGGGCTGGACCCTGGAGGTCGATTCCGGGATCCACCACGTGCGCGGGAACTTCACCAACCCGGTTCCGGTGGCCGCCCGGATCGCCGAACTCGTGGCGGAGGGCGACGCGCCGGTCATGGTCCACGCCCAGGGCCCCAAGGCGTGGGCGCTGTTGGTGTGGAGCAGACCGACGATGCTGCTCGCCTCGGCCCCTCGAGGCAGCGCGTGGCGCCTGTACAGCGTCCGTCCGCCCGCCACCCCCTCCTCCCGGCTGGGCGGCGAGGGCCTGTCCCAGGTGGGGCTGGTGCGCACCAGCGCACCGCTGCACCGGGCCCCGCACCGGGACGTCATCGCCTTCCTGGACACCCTGGGCACCGATCACATCACCCTGTTGGAGAAGGTCGGGTTCCTGGGAAAGACGCTCTGACCGGACCGGTGTCGCGGTTCACCCGCGCCGTCGAGGGTCGGCCCGCCGGAGAAGACGGCCGATAGCGGCCACCGGGGGCGTCCTCGTGACCCGTCCCCGAAGCGTCTCCCGGCGCTCTCGCAGGGGTCGGGCGCCGTCGCGCGCGACGGAGGCGGGTCCGGCACCGTCCGTGCCCGCTCCGGCCGCGCGGGCCAGGGCCGCGCGTTCGTGCAGACGTTCCCTGACCTGGTCGGGGGTGTAGGCGCGGCGTCGGCGCTCGGCCCGGGCGATCGCCGCTCCGGTGGCCGCCACACCCACGAACGCGGCCAGCCCCAGGGTCTTCCACCACTTCCTCATGCCCCCACGCTAACCGGCGCGAGCGCTCTTCGCCCTCGGAGGGCGCGGGGGTACGGTGGGCGCTATGAGCCTGTCCCTGGATGAGGCGGTCGAGCTGACGCGGACCGGTGATCTGTGGGTGTTCCGGGGTACCGCCGTACCCGACCGGGCCATCCAGATCACCACGAACAGCCCGGTCAACCATGTCGGTATGTCCGTGGTCATCGACGACCTGCCGCCCTTGATGTGGCACGCGGAGCTGGGCCGCTCCCTCGTCGACATGTGGTCCGGCGTCCATCGACGCGGGGTCCAGCTGCACGATCTGCGCGACGCCGTCCTGGTGTGGGGGCGCCGCTACGGGCAGCGGGGGTGGCTGCGCCAACTCGACCCGGTGGCCGATCGCGCGATGGAGGACGCCGCGCTGCGCACGGTGGCCCGCCTGGACGGGACCCCGTTCCCGTCCACGGCCCGGTTGGCCGGACGCTGGGCCCTGGGTCGGCTCCCCTTCCGCGGGCGGGCCCGAGAGCGGCGGTTGGAGACCGCCTACTGCGCCGAGGTGGTGGCCCTGACCTATGAGGAGATGGGGCTGCTCCCCAAGGGGAACCGGCCGGGCTACTACGATCCGGGCCGGTTCTGGAGCGGTGACTCCCTGGAGCTGGAGGACGGCGCCCGGCTCGGTGGGGAGATCCCCGTGGAGCTTCCCGACGCCCCCTCCTAGTCGTTCCCCTCCCTCTCCCGCGTTCCCCCTCGTGGGAGGGGTCGGGACGTTTCATCCCGTGAGGGAACGGGCAGGCGCCGTGTGTGCCGCCTCCGGCGGTGTGAGGGGGGCAGATGTCAGAACAGTCTCTGGACGCGGAGGGGACCGCGGAGTCCGATCTGGTCCTGCGCAGCGCACGGTTCCGCTGTGTCGCCTTTCGGGATCCGATCGACCGGTGCGAACACATGGCCCTGGTGCTGGGCGAGATCGGCGACGGGGCCCGGGTGCTCGTGCGGGTGCACTCCGAGTGCGTGACGGGGGACGTCTTCGGCGCGTTGCGGTGCGAGTGCGGAGACCAGCTCCAGGCCGCCCTGGACGCGATCGTGGCCGAGGGCCGGGGCGTCCTCGTGTACCTGCGCGGCCAGGAGGGACGCGGGATCGGCCTGGTGGACAAGGTCCGTACCCAGGTGCTCCAGGACGAACGGGGTCTGGACACGGTGGACTCGGCCACGGCCCTGGGGCTGCCCGTGGACGTCCGCGACTACGGCCCCGCGGCCCGGGTGCTGCGTCATCGAGGGGTGCGTTCGGTCCGGTTGTTGTCCAACAACCCGGACAAGGTGCGCGCTCTGGAGGGCTATGGGGTGAAGGTGGCCGAGCGGGTCCCGCTGCCGGCCCCCGTCCGCGAGGAGAACCTCGGCTACCTGACCGCCAAGCGGGACCGGTTGGGTCACGTCCTGCCCCACCTGAACGGGTCCCCTCACCACGGGCCCGGGAACGGCCGTGTCTGATCCGGCCCTACGGCAGGTGGTCGCGGCCCTGTGCGGGCAGGCGGCCCTGCTCGCCGTGCTCACCGCCGCGCCGGGCCTGGGTCCATGGGGATGGACGGTCGGGGCACTGTACGCTCTCAGCGCGGTGGGACTGCTCATGGCCGCGATGCGCCGACACCGGCGGTGGCCCCTGGGCCCGGCCGACCTGGTGACGTTGACCAGGATCGTGCTCATCGGCGGGGTGACGGCCCTCGTCGTCGACGGAGGACCGGCCTGGGCCCTGGTGACGTTGGCCGTACCCGCCCTGGCCCTGGACCTGGTGGACGGCCTGGTCGCACGAAGGACGGGGACGGCCTCCGCGTTCGGAGCCCGGTTCGACATGGAGGCGGACGCCTTCCTGATCCTGGTGCTGAGCGTGCGGGTGGCGTCGTTCCTGGGCCCGTGGGTACTGGTGATCGGAGCGATGCGCTACCTGTTCGGGGTCGCCTCGTGGGCGGCCCCGTGGCTGCGAGGCCCCTTGCCGCCGAGCCGGGCCCGTAAGGCGGTGGCCGCGGCGCAGGGGATCGTGTTGACCGCGGTGGCCTCCGGGGCACTCCCGGGGCCGGTGTCGGTGGTCGTGGTGGCAATGGCGGCGGCCGCGCTGTCGTGGTCGTTCGGCCGCGACGTGGTGGGACTGTGGCGGGAGCGTTCACATCGAACGGTCCCGGTCGGAAGGAGCTGAGGATGAGACGGACCGCGCGTGCCTTCTGGGTGCGTTCCCCCGGTGTGGGCGAGGTCCGGGAGGTGGATCTTCCTGCGCCCGGCCCCGACGAGGTGCTGGTGCGCAGCGTGTACTCGGGGATCAGCCGGGGCACCGAGACCCTGGTGTTCGGCGGCGGGGTGCCGCCCAACCAGTACGAGGTGATGCGGGCCCCCTTCCAGGAGGGCGACTTCCCCGGCCCGCTCAAGTACGGCTATCTGAACGTGGGCGTGGTGGAGGAGGGACCCGACACCCTGGTGGGGCGGACGGTGTTCACCCTCTACCCGCACCAGACCCGTTTCGTGGTGCCCGCCTCGGCGGTGTCGGTCGTGCCCGAGGACGTACCGGCCGGCCGCGCGGTGTTGGCGGGTGTCGTGGAGACCGCGGTGAACGCGCTCTGGGACGCGGCCCCGCTGGTCGGGGACCGGGTGACGGTGGTCGGCGCGGGCATGGTGGGGTGCTGCGTGGCGCGGCTGGTGTCACGGACGCCCGGCGCCCGGGTCCAGTTGATCGACGTGGACCCCGAACGCGCGGAGGTCGCCGAACGGCTGGGGGTGGACTTCGCCCTGCCCGAGGCGGCCGAGGGCGGCCGGGACCTGGTCTTCCACACCAGCGCGAGCGAGGCCGGCCTGATCCGTTCCCTGGAGCTGCTCCACCCTGAGGGCGAGGTGGTGGAGCTGAGCTGGTACGGGGACCGCCAGGTGATCCTGCCGTTGGGCGAGGACTTCCACTCGCACCGGCTGGCCGTGCGCGCCAGCCAGGTCGGGATGATCTCGCCGGCCCGACGGTCGCGTTACGACCACTCCGAACGGCTGGCGCTGGCCCTGCGGCTGCTCGCCGATCCGGCCTTCGACGCCCTGCTCAGCGGCCGGAGCGGCTTCGAGGAGCTGCCCGAGGTGCTGCCGGCGTTGGCCGAGGGCCGTCTGTCCGCGTTGTGCCATCGCGTCGTCTACGAACCGGAGAGCGACGGTTCTCTCGTGTGAGGAGGATCTTTTGTTCGGCGTCACCGTCCGCGACCACCTGATGGTCGCGCACAGCTTCAGGGGCGAGGTCTTCGGTCCCGCCCAGGCCCTGCACGGAGCCACCTTCGTGGTGGACGCGACCCTGCGCCGCCCCGATCTGGACCCCGACGGGATCGTGGTCGACATCGGCGCGGCCACCCGTGTGCTGGGCGAGATCGTGGGCGAACTGAACTATCGCAACCTCGACGAGGTCCCCGAGTTCGCCGGGGTGAACACCTCCACCGAGTTCCTGGCCAAGGTGATCGCCGATCGGTTGGCGGAACGGATCCACGCGGGCGGGCTGGGCCGGAACGCCCGGGGGCTGACCTCGCTCTCGATCACCCTGCACGAGTCGCACGTGGCCTGGGCCTCCTACGAACGGGAGCTGTGACGGTCCCGTTCGTGGTGCCGGAGACAGGGGTGCCCAGTGGGGGCACCCTCTACGATCTGCGTCTCTCGCGGGCCTCGTCCGTGTTGGAGACGGTGGCGGTCCCGGGCCCCTGGCCCTCTCCGGGGCCGGAGGGGGCCCGGGCGCTCGCCGCCGTCCTGGACGGGCTCCCCGACGGAGCCCGGGTGGTGGTCGACGGGCTGGTGGCCTGCGGGGTGCCCGAGATCGTCGTTCCGCGCGCCGAACGGCTGCGTCCGGTGGTACTGGTGCACCTGCCGTTGGCCGACGAGACCGGCCTGTCCCCGGAGACCGCCCGGGAACTGGACCTGCGTGAGCGCGCGGTGCTGCGCTCCGGCGCGGCGGTGGTGGCCACCGGCGGGTACGCGGCGCGGCGGCTGCGCGAGCACCATGGGCTGCCTCGGGTCGAGGTGGTGCCGCCGGGGGTCGATCCGGCGCCGCTCGCGCGGGGCCGCGGTTTCGAGGAGGGCCGCGTCGTGGAGGGGGCCGTGCCGCGTCTGCTGTGCGTGGCCTCTCTGACCCCGCGCAAGGGGCACGCGGTGCTGTTCGAGGCCCTTCGGGGGCTGTCGGACCTGGGCTGGGAGTGCGTCTGCGCCGGCCCGGGGACCCCTCTCCCGAACGCCGGGGAGCGGGTGCGTTTCGTCGGACCTCTGGCCGGGGCCGCCTTGGAGGCGGCCTACGACGGCGCCGACCTGGTCGTGCTGCCCTCGCTGATGGAGACCTACGGGATGGTCGTCACCGAGGCGCTGGCCCGGGGGCTGCCGGTGGTGGCCAGTGGGGTGGGCGGGATCCCCGAGGCCTTGGGCCGTTCCCCTGACGGGAGCGTTCCCGGCCTGACGGTACCGCCCGGGGATCCGGCCGCGTTGGCGAGCGCCCTGCGCGCCTGGCTCACCGATCCAGGGCTGCGGCGAGAGCTGCGCGCCTCGGCCCGATCACGTCGTTCGACGCTCACCGGTTGGGCGCACGCGGCCCGGGCGCTGGAGGGCGTTCTGGAGCGGATCTGAGCCCCTCACGCCCCCGCTTTCCCTTTGTTCACCCCCTTCTCCACGCCCAGGAGTGATGTGTCCCAGTTCTCCGGGCTCGCTCGCCTATGCCGTCACCCGGGGTGATATCGTGCAGGGGCTGCAAAAATGCCTACTCTGTATTTTTGCCCCACCAGCAGGTTTTCTCCTTCTGCACGTTCTTCTCTCTCCAGAGGTCAGCCCTTGAGTACTCCTCAGTCACAGGGCACCGAACGTTCGACGGTCAAGCGCAGCCTCACCGGGCTCCTGATCGTGCTGGGCGTGACGATGCTCAGCGGAACGATCGTCTCGGTCGCCCTCCCCCAGATCGTGGGTTCCCTCCAAGGAACCCAGTCCCAGTACACCTGGGTGGTCACCGCGACCCTCCTGGCGTCCACCTCCTCCACCCCGATCTGGGGCAAGCTCGCCGACCTGTTCGACAAGAAGCGCCTGCTCCAGATCTCCATCGTGCTGTTCATCGTGGCCTCCCTGCTGTGCGGCTTCGCGCAGACCACCGGACAGCTCATCGCCTTCCGCGCGATCCAGGGACTGGGCATGGGCGCCTCCCAGGTCCTGGTCCAGGTGATCATCGGCGCGCTGGTCAGCCCCAAGGAACGCGGTCGCCTCAACGGCCTCATCGGCTCGGTCATGGCCGTGGCCACCGTCGGCGGCCCTCTCATCGGCGGCGCCCTCACCGACGCCTCGTGGCTGGGCTGGCGCTGGTGCTTCTTCATCGGCGTTCCCTTCATGCTGGTCGCGATGGTCGTGATCACCCGCACCCTGCACCTGGCCGACGTGCGCCGCCACGACACCCGCGTCGACTACGTGGGCGCCACCCTCATCGCCGCCGGTGTCAGCACCCTGCTGCTGTGGGTCACCTTCGTGGGCGGCTCCTTCGACTGGATCTCCTGGCAGAGCGGCGCGATGGTCGCGGGCGGCCTCGTCCTGCTGGCCCTGGCCGTGTGGGTGGAGAACCGGGTCTCCCAGCCGGTCATCCCACTGCACCTGGTGGTGCGCCGCGAGACCGCCATCGCCATCCTCGCCAGCGTCGCCGTGGGCATGGCGATGTTCGGCGGAGCGGTCTTCCTCGGCCAGTACTTCCAGCTCTCCCGCGGCTACTCCCCCACCGCGGCCGGCCTGCTCACCACCCCGCTCATGCTCGGCACCATGGGCGCCTCCACCGTCGCCGGATGGATGGTCTCCCGTTCGGGCCGGGTCAAGCCCTACGTGCTCACCGGTCTGACCACGCTGACGCTCGGCTTCCTGCTGCTGTCCACCATCGACGCCTCCACCTCGCTGCTCGTGGTCTCCCTCGGGATGCTCGCCGTCGGCCTGGGCGTGGGCATGTCGATGCAGAACCTGGTCCTGGTCGTCCAGAACTCGGTCCCGCTGAGCGAGCTCGGCGCGGCCAGCGGCGCGATCACGTTCTTCCGCTCCCTGGGCGGCACCATCGGGGTGTCGGTGCTCGGCGCGATCCTCGCCTCACGGGTGAGCTCGAACATCACCTCGCGGCTGGACGAGATGGGCGTCCCCACCGACGGGGGCGGGGCCGACGCCGGAACCCTCGATCTGGCGGGCATGCCTCCGTTCCTGAGGCAGATCGTGGAGAACGCCTATGGTTCGGCCACCGGCGACCTCTTCCTCGTCGCCGCCGGGATCGCCGTCTTCGGGCTGATCGTGGCGTTCTTCCTGCCCGACGTGCGACTCCGCGACACCATCGACCTCCCCGGTGAGGAAGAGGAGCCGGTTTCGAGCACGACCGATACCGATGTTCCTCCAGGTCCGGAAAAGCGGAACATGCGGCGTGCGACGCACCGTGACGAGAAGGGTCCGGTGCGCGACGAGACGGACCCTCTGCCCTCCTGACCTGGTAGCCCGTCTCTCGAAGGGGGACCGGGTCCCTTCGAGAGACGGAAAGCCCGGCGGCGCCGGGCTTTCCGGGTTGCGCGGGAGGCCCGGGGGCCATCAGACTTCGGATGCCGCCCGGTTTCGCACGAACCGGCCCCCGATTCGAAAGGCCCCCATGACGGACACCCCCATCGACACCACCGTCGCCCACACCGCCCGCGTGTGGAACTACTGGCTCGGGGGCAAGGACAACTACCCCGTCGACCGAGAGATCGGCGACCGGGTCAAGGAGCTCTTCCCCGAGATCACCGAGATCGCCGTCGGCGACCGGCTGTTCCTGCGGCGCGCGGTGACGTACGCGATCCAGGAGGAGGGCATCCGCCAGTTCCTGGACGTCGGCACGGGTCTTCCCACCGCGAACAACACCCACGAGGTGGCCCAGGCCTTGGCCCCCGAGTCGCACGTGGTCTACGTCGACAACGACCCCCTGGTCCTGACCCACGCGCGCGCCCTGCTGGTGGGCCACGAGGAGGGCCGGACCCAGTTCGTCGGCGAGGACCTGCGCGACACCGAGGCCGTCCTAAAGGCCGCGCGCGAGACCCTGGACTTCGACAAGCCGATCCTGCTCACCCTCATGGGCACCATGGGCCACTTCGAGCCCGAGGCGGCGATCGAACTCGTCAAGACCTACGTGGACGCCCTTCCGGCGGGCAGCCTGCTGGCCGTGTGCGACGGCGTCTACTCCGGCGAGGAGGGCGACGCCCCGGACGAGAACGCCCGCGCGGGCATGAGCCTGTGGCAGGAGCACGTCGCCCAGCCCTACATCATGCGCACGCTTCCGGAGTTCAGCGCCTACTTCGACGGCCTCGACCTGGTGGACCCCGGCGTGGTGTCGGTGTTCCGCTGGCGCCCCGAGCCCTCCGAGCTGGGTTCCATCCGCGACCTGCCCCAGTACGCCGGTCTGGCCAAGAAGCCCTGACCCTCGAGACCCCCGGGAGGGGCCGGGCCCGTGCGGGCCCGGCCCCTCCCCCGTTCCACGATCCGCAGGTGAGCGACGGGGCCTCACGGGGAACGAGTACCGGCGGTACCGGGATCATCAGGGGGAGATGTCGAGTGGCGGACCTGTACGACCTTCACGCGCGGCTCGTGGCCCGGCTCGACACGACCGAGGCGATCCGGGCCGCGTTCGCCGACCACCCACGCCACCGGTACGTCCCCGACCTGATCTGGCCCGACGCGAACGGGCTGCCGCTGCGGCGCACCGCCGACCCCGAGCGGTGGGTCTCCTGTGTCTACGCCTTCGCGCCGGTCACCACGCAGGCCGACGACGGGGGCTCCGGGCCGGTGAACACCCCTTCCTCGTCCTCGTCCCATCCCCAGGTGATGGCGGACATGATCCGCGCGGCCCGGGTGGGCCCCGGCGACCGTGTGCTGGAGATCGGTACGGGCACCGGCTGGAACGCGGCGATCCTGTCCTCGCTGGTCGGCCCCACCGGCTCGGTCACCTCGGTGGAGATCGATCCGGACGTCGCCGCCCACGCGCGGGGGCGACTCGACGCGACCGGGGTCCGGGTCGTCCACGACGCCGAGATCCCCGAGGGCGGATACGACGCGATCATCGCCACCTGCGCGGTGAGCCGGGTGCCCGAGGAGTGGATCGAGAGCGTACCGGTCGGCGCGCCGATCGTCGTCCCCTGGGCGCCCTCCTCCGAACACGAATCCACACCCGTGGCGGCCCTGCGGGTGCGGGACGACGGGAGCGCCTACGGGCCCTTCGTCCGCGACGCCGTGTTCATGCACGACCGGACCCAGCGCGTCTCCGAGTCCCCCTTCCCCGGAATCGGGGCGGAGCCCGAGTACGAACGGCGGCTCTCGGCGACCTCGGACGCGCTGATCGACGACCGTCTGCTCACCCGGCTCATGCTCATGCTCCCCGGCGTGCGTCCGGGCGTGGGCGCACGCCCCTTCGAGGGGGACATCGGACGGATCGTCCATCTCGGCACCGCGGACGCCTCCTGGGCCTACGTGTGGCCCGACGGTACCGTCACCGGCGGCGGAGAACGCGACCTGTTCGGGGAACTGGCCGCCGCCTACGATGCCCTGACCGAGGCGGGCCGGCCGCCCCTGGAGGCGTTCTCCCTGGAGGTGGACCCGAAGAACGGGGTCCGGCGGGTCCGCGCCCCGGACCTGGGCGTATGGGAACACCGCTGAGCCGCCCAGGACTCGGTGCTCCGTTGAAGCCGGCCTTTCTCGGGTAGGACCCCGAGGACACACCCGATCGTGTCCGCCCCGAAGGGGAGCGCGCTCGGGCGTTCGGCCCATCCGGGCCGACCCGAGCCGGCAGGCTGGGGGAAAGACGCCCGTCCGCGGCCGCGTCCCGCTCGGAGGAGCCCCGTTGAACCCACCATCCGACCACCTCTCCTCGACCTTCGCCCCGGAGTGGTTGTCCCTGCGCGAGGAGGCCGACGCCGAGGCCCGTTCCACCGCCCCGTTGGACCCGCTCCGGGTCCATCTCACCGGGCGGGGGTCGCGGGCCGACCGTCCTCCGTTGAGGATCGCCGACCTGGGGTGCGGGACCGGCTCTCAGGGGCGCTGGCTGGCCCCTCGGCTGCACGGCCCGCAGAGCTGGAGCCTCTACGACCTGGACTCGAACCTGTTGGACCTGGCCGGGGCGTCCATGCCGGTGGCCGGCGCGGACGGGTCCGAGGTCGGTGCCCGCATGTACCGACGGGATCTGCGTTCCCTCACCGCGCGGGATCTGGCCGAGGTCGACCTGGTGACCGGCTCGGCGTTGCTGGACCTGTTGTCCTTCGACGAGGTGGCGGCGCTGGTGCGGGCCGTGACGGGGGCCGGGGGCGCGGCGCTGTTCACCCTGTCCGTCACCGGGCGGGTGGAGCTGTTCCCGAGCGATCCGGCCGACGCGGCGGTGAACTCCGCCTTCAACGACCACCAGCGTCGCCGTGGGGCGTTGGGGCCGGACGCGGTCGTGGTGATGACCGAGCTCTTCGAGAGGTCCGGGTACCGGGTGTCGGCCTCCCCCTCGCCGTGGCGGTTGTGTCCCGAACGCGTCCCGCTGACCCTGGCCTGGTTGTCCGGTCGTGTGGAGGCGGCCGTCGAGATGAGGCCGGAGCGGGTGCCAGGGGACTACCTGCACCGTCGGCTGGCCCAGTGCGAACGCGGCGAGCTGGGCGCGGTCGTGCACCATACCGACCTGTTGGCCCTTCCACCGAGGGGGCCGGAGGGCCGGTGAGACCCCGGCCGACCGTTCCGGGGGCGTGGTGGCCGCGCCCCTTGATCGGGCTGCTGCTCCTGGCCGGGGTGGTGTGGTGGTCTCCGTTGGACGCCCTCACCGACGCCTTCGAGGCGATCGACGTCGGCCTCGCGCTCTCGGCGTTGGGGATCGGCCTGGCCACCACCGTCCTGTGCGCGGCCCGGTGGTGGACGGTGGCGCGTGGAACGGGGCTGTGTCTTCCCTGGTCGCGGGCGGTGGGCGACTACTACCGGGCCGTCTTCCTGAACGCGGTGCTGCCCTCCGGGGTGCTCGGCGACGTGCACCGGGCGATCGATCATGGTCGTGACGCGGGCGACGTGCCCCGAGGGGTGCGCGCGGTGGTCCTGGAGCGGATGGCCGGTCAGGTGGTGTTGGCGGCGGCCGGGACGGTCGCGTTGTTCGTCCTGCCCGCCGCGTCGACGGGCCCGGGCGTGGTCACGGTGGCGGTCTGGGCCGGGGTGGCGGGGCTGGTGGCGGCGGTGGCCGTATGCGCGCCCCGGCTCGGGCGGAGGCGCGACGCGCTCTGGTGGCGGGTCCTGACGGAGACGGCCCGGGACGTGCGGAACGGGCTGTGCACCAGGACCACCGGTCCGGCGGTCCTGGTGCTGTCGGTGGCGGCCCTGGCCGGTCACGTGACCCTGTTCGTGCTGGCCGCCCGGGCTGCCGGGGTCACCGAGCCCGTGGGGATGCTGCTGCCTCCGGCCGTGGCCGCCCTGATCGCGATGAGCGTCCCCGCCGGGGTGGGCGGTTGGGGTCCGCGTGAGGCGGTGACCGCGTTGGTCTTCGGCGCCGTGGGGCTGGGGGCGTCCGTCGGGTTGACGGTGTCCGTGGTCTACGGGCTGCTCGCGCTGGTGGCCTCACTGCCCGGCGGGGTGGTGTTCCTGTGGCGCCTACTTCGGGTCGAGGACCGCCAGGTAGGCGGAGAACCCCTTGACCAGGGCCGAGAGCAGGTCCCGCCCCTTGACGGCCGTGGCGCGTGAGGGCTGTCCGACGACCCCGGAACGGGTGTAGCGGGCCAGGCCGGTGGTGAGCATCAGGTCGCGCCGGTCGGCGAGGTGGTCGGCCTCCTGGTAGCCGGTGCGGACCAGGTCGGGGCGCGCGTGCAGCAGGACCGAGGTCTCCAGCTCCCCCGCGTGCATGTCGCGGTCGTTGGTGGTGCGCATGCCGGCGCTCTTGCGCGCGGCCTCCCAGTCGTTCGGGCCGGGGAAGAGCGCCATGTCCCCTCCGGAGGCCTGCACCAGGTTGGCCAGGACGTGGTTGCCCCCGTGGCCGTTGACCACGACCAGTTTGGGCGTCCCGGCGGCCCGGAGGGAGTCGGCCACGTCGGAGACCATGGCGTGCAGGGTGGGCGCCGAGACGCTGACCGTGCCGGGCCAGGAGGCGTGCTCGTGCGAGCAGCCGAAGGTGATGGGGGGCAGGAGGCGCAGCCCCGGGTTGGCGTCGGCCAGGGACTGCGCCAGCGCGGAGGCCACGATGGTGTCCGTGGTCAACGGCAGGTGGGGGCCGTGCTGTTCGAGGCTTCCGACGGGCAGCAGCGCCACCCGGGAGGAGGCGCGGCCCTCGTCCTCACTGGTGGTCGACGGTAGGGGATCGGAGAAGTCCATGGGGGACATTCTCCCCATCTCCCCCAGGAGGAGACAACGACCCCCGACCGTGGCGAAGCCCTTGACCTCGACTCGACTTGAGGTGTTCGACTGAACGTCGGCCGTGTCCGTTCGGATGAAGGAGCAGGATGTCCCACTCGGGAGAAGGGGCCCGTCGGTTCTCCGCGAAGGAGGTCGAGGGTTGGCAGGACCTGGGCGATCACGGAATCCGGATCGGCCCCGTGGTCACGAAGGAGGAGGGCGGCCCGCTGAGCGCCTACTACGCCCGGTTCGATCGTGGAGAGGTCGCGACGTTGCCCGCACCCTACGAGGAGGTGTGGGTCGTCGTCTCCGGAGCCATGACACTGCGCACCCCCGACCGCGTCGTGACGGCGGGCCCCGGCGACCTCCTGCACGTCCCGGAGCACTCCCCGGGCGAGCTGCGCGCGGAGGAGGACACCGAGCTCGCCTGCGTGTCGGTCCCCGCCCACTGAACGAGGAATCCGTACGAGCGCGACCCCCTCGCCGACCGGCGGTGGGGGTCCGCGTCGTCAGTGGCCCAGGCGCCCGCGCCAGGCGGTGAGTTCGTGGGAGGTGCGCACGGCCCGGTCCGGGTGGACGGTGGTCACCGCCTGGACGAGGGCGTCGGCGACGATGATGCCGGTCAGCGCCTCGGCGGTCATGCCGGTGGGGGTGTGCGGGGCGGACAGGACGATGTCGACTCCGTCCCGGAGCTCATCGGCGAGTTCGTCGGTCACCAGGATCGATCGGGCGCCCACCGCGCGGGCCCGTTCGAAGAGCACCTCGACCTCGGGCAGGACGCGTCCGGGCGCGAAGACGACGACGGCGTCGCCCCTGTGGACGCCCAGCAGGTCGTCGGCCAGGCGGAAGCCGTCCGTGTCGATGGGGCGGGCGCGGGCGCCGATCCGGTTGAGTTTGAGGGCCAGGTGTTCGGCGGCGATGTTGGAGGAGCCGACTCCGTAGGCGAGGGTCTGTTCGGCCTCGGCCAGGACCTCCACGGCCCGGGTGAGTTCTTCGGAGGAGGTGGCCGTGCGGACGTGTTCGACGCGGTCGCGCGCCTCGTCGACGACCCGCCCCCACAGGGAGGTGAAGTCCCGGCCCATGCGGTCGATCCGTTCGCGCAGCCGTACCTCCGGGGCGACCTCGGAGGTGAAGGGGGCGGCGATCTCCTGTTTGAGGGCGGGCAGTCCGGTGTACCCGAGTCGGCGCAGGGTCCGGATGACGCTGGCGTTGCTGGTGCCGCTGGCGGAACCGAGCTCTTGGGCGTTGGAGTAGAGGATCTGTTCGACCGGCGAGGCCGTGAGCAGGCGACACACGGATCGTTCGGCCGGGGAGAGGTCGTCCCAGTGGGTGCGCACCAGGGTGTGGAGCCGTTCCAGGCCCGGGTTCGAAGAACTATTCATTACAGCTCTTGACTGTGGCGTATCACTCATTACACTCCTGAAGAAACGTTCGTTTCAACTATTCATGTCCTCGTAATGAATGTTACAGGACGTGTTCGGGGGAGCACCACCATGACCGAACCCACGCCGCGAACGGCATCGGGCCTGCCGCTCGTCGAGATCTCCGGCGGTCCGCGCGAACGCGGCATCGCCTACGGAGAGGCCGCGCGGGAGCAGATCGTCGCCGCCATGGGCTTCTACGAGCGCGCCTTCACCCAGCAGACCGGGCTGAGCTGGGGCGGCGTCCTCGACCGCGCCCGCGGCTGGCTCGACCCCTGCCGCGCCTTCGACGCCGACATGGTCACCGAGATGGAGGGCATCGCCGAGGGCGCCGGGGTCGACCTCCTCGACATCATGGCGCTCAACGTGCGCGGAGAGATCATCTACGACTCCTCCTTCCGCACCATGCCCGCGGCCACCGAGACCGACGACCGGGACGCCTCGGACGGCTGCACCTCGTTCGCCCTGGCCGAGGGCGCCTCGGGCGACGGCCACGTCTACGCCGGACAGAACTGGGACTGGCGGCACGGCACCACCGACACCATCCTGATGCTCCGCGTGGTCCAGCCGCCCAAGCCCACGCTCATCATGCAGGTCGAGGCCGGACAGGTCGGCCGGCACGGGGCCAACTCCGCCGGTATCGCGCTCAACGCCAACGGCCTCGGGGGACGCTTCGGCTCGGCCGTCGGCGTGCCCCAGACCCTCATCCGCCGCCGTGTCCTGGACTCCGCCCGACTCTCCGACGCCCTGAACGTGCTGGTCAAGACGCGCGCCCACATCGCCAGCAACGCGCTGCTGACCCACGAATCCGGTTTCGCGATCGACGTCGAGACCACCCCTGGCCCCTGCCAGTGGATGTACCCCGACGGCGAGGGTCTGCTCGTGCACGGCAACCACTACCAGGCCGGTATCCCGCCCCAGCTCGCCGAGGCCTACCGCCCGCTGGCCACCGACTCGCTCATCCGTGTGCCCCGGGCCCGACGCGGGCTGGACGCCGTCCGCGACGCCCGAAGCCCCGAACAGGTGCGGGCCGCCGTCCACGCGGCCATGTCCGACCACCTCGGCCACCCCGAGTCCCTGTGCACCCACCCCGACCCCGCCGCCCCCGAGGTACGCCGCTGGTCCACCCTGCTCTCCAGCCTCGTCGACCTCACCAGCGGCGAATACCGCGTCACCGCCGGAAACCCCTGCGAGAACGCCTACGAGCTCATGCCCTGGAACCTCTACGACGGCCCGGGCCCACGGAGCTGACCCCATCATTCGTATCCCCCTTTCCCTGGAGAAGACCGTTGTGAAGGACAGAGCACCACGCCGCTCCCGAGCGGTGATCCCCGCCGCCGTCCTCGCGCTCGCCGTGACCGCCTGTACGGCCCCGCCCGCGGGCACGGAGATCGACCTGACCACCACCACCGCCGCGCCCGCCGGAGAACTGGACTCGGTGACCTGGATGCTCCCCTCCGAGCCCACGTCACTGGACCTGGACGCCAACGGCGGCACCGCGCAGAACACCGTCCTCGCCAACGTCTGCGAGCGGCTCATGCGGGTGGCGCCCGACCTCTCGATCGGCCCCGGCCTGGCCGAGTACGCCGAATGGGAGGACGACGACACCGTCGTCTTCCGGCTGAACCCCGACGCCGCCTTCCGCGACGGCGCCCCGATCACCGCGGACGACGTGGTGTGGAGCATGGAGCGCCACTCCGCGGAGGGCGCGGAGGAGTCCGACGAGTACACCAACGTCGAACGGATCGAGGCGACCGGGGAGCGCGAGGTCACCGTGACCATGACCCAGCGCGACGCCGTGTTCGTGCCCGCCATGGCCGGGAACGGCGGCATCGTCTACGACCGTCGCGCCCTGGAGGCCGACGGCGACGCCTACGGCACGCCCCAGGGCTCGGACGCCTGTACCGGCCCCTACCGGCTCGCCGAGTGGAGCTCGGGCAGCCGGGTCGTACTGGAACGGGACGACGCCTACTGGAACCCCGAGAAGGCCGCGAACGTGGCCCGGGTCGAGTTCCGCTGGGCCGTCGAGAACGCCGTCGTCAACACCCTGAACACCGGGGAGTCCGACGGCGCCTACCTCGACACCGCCTCGGCGGCCGTCCCGCTGCTGCGCGACGAGACCGTCCAGGTGTACCAGGGGCCCTCCACCAATGTGTGGTCCCTGATCACCACCGAACGCGGCGGCCTGGCCGACCCGCGTCTGCGCCGCGCCCTGTCCCTGGCCCTGGAGCGCGACGGCATCTCGCGCTCAGCCTTCGGAGGGCTGGCCGAACCGTGGTCCACTCCCCTGGGCCCCGGCGGCTGGGGCTACGAGCGGGAACGTTTCGAGGAGGCCTACGAGGCCCTCGACGCGGCCCCCTCCGACCCCGGCGAACGTGAACTGGAGGAGGCCCGCGCCCTGGTCGAGGAGGCCGGCGCCCCCGAGGAGCCGCTCGTCATCGCCAACGACGGCGAACCGGCGCGCACCATCATCGCCAACGCCACCGTCGACGCGGCGGCCAAGATCGGGTTGGAGATGCGGATCCTCACCGTGCCCCGACAGCAGTTCGGCAGCTACTACGTCGACCCCGAGCTGCGCGCCCAGGTGGACCTGTTCTCCGACGAGTACTGGATCTCCAAGAACGACCCCGTGGGCTTCTACAAGAACGGCGCCTCCGACGCCGGGGTGAACTACTCCGGTTTCGCCGACGAGGACTACGACCGCCTCGTCAAGGAGGCCCAGGCCGCCACCGACGACGCCGAGAGGGCCGAACTGGCCGTGGAGCTCCAGGAACGCTGGACCGAGGCCATGCCGTGGATCCCCGTCGTCCAGGTGCCCACGACCCTGGCCATGGGACCCGAGGTCACGGGCGCGCCCGCCTCCTCCGCGTTCCTCTTCTATCCGTGGGCCGCCGACCTGGGCGCCCGAGAGGACGAAGGACGATGATCGCGCACGTACTGCGCCGCCTCGGCGGCATGCTCCTGACCCTGGCGGTGGCCTCGGCGCTGATCTTCGGCGCCATGTACGCCGCCCCCGGCGACCCGGTGTCGTTCCTGGTGGGAGACCCCGAGAACGTCACCCCGGAACGGATCGCCGCGGTCCGCGCCGAGTACAACCTCGACCAGCCGTTGCTCGTGCAGTACTGGCTGTGGCTGACCGGAGCCGTCACCGGCGACCTGGGGACCTCGTTCCAGTACAACGCGGCGGTGGGCGACCTCATCCTCACCCGCCTTCCCACCACGGTGTCCCTGGTCGCCTACGCGGCGGTGCTCTTCACCGTCCTGGGTATCGCGTTGGGCGCCCTGTCGGCGGTACGACGGGGCCGTCGTACCGACTCCGCCGTCACCGCGGGCACCACGCTGGCCGCGTCGATCCCGTCGTTCGTCATGGCCATCGCGTTGATCTCCCTGTTCGGCGTCCGGCTGGGCTGGTTCCCGGTGACCGGGCTCGGCGAGGGGTTCATCGGCCGGATCCACCACCTCACCCTGCCCGCGATCGCCCTGGCCACCGGCGCCCTGGCCATCGTCTCCCGGGTCACCCGACAGACGATGGTGGAGCAGTTCGACCTGGAGCACGTCTCGGCGTCGCGGGCCTCGGGGGTCGCCGAGAGGCACGTGGTCCGCCGGCACGTCCTGCGCAACGCCCTGGGCCCCGTGGTGACCATGTGCGGCCTGGTCACCGCGAGCATGCTCAGCGGGACCGTGGTCATCGAGTCGGCGTTCGGTCTCAGCGGTATCGGGGCCCTGCTCGTCGACGCCATCAACAACCTCGACTTCCCCGTGGTGCAGGCCGTCCTGCTGTGCATGGTGGTCGCCTACATGGGGGTCACGACCCTGATCGACCTCGTGCACCCGTTGCTGGACCCGCGGGTCCGTCTCGAAAGGAACAGGGTATGACCGCGCAGTCTCCCACCGGCGCCGTCACCATGGGCGCCGGGATCCGCGACGTCCGAAGGAACGGAGGGCGCGGCGCGCTCTGGGTGAGCTCGGGCTTCCTCGTCGCCGTGGTCCTGGCCGCCCTGTTCGCCCCGGTGGTCGCCCCGGCCGATCCCAACGCCATCGACTTCGGGAACATCTGGGCGCCGCCCGGCGCCGACCACTGGCTGGGCACCGACCAGATGGGGCGCGACCTGCTCTCGCGGGTCGTCCATGGAGCGCGCGAGAGCCTGCTGGGCCCGTTGGCCCTGCTCGTGCTCGCCTCCGTCCTGGGCGTGGCGATGGGGACCCTGGCCGCCTGGCGGCGCGGCTGGGTGGACGTCCTCCTGGCCCGGGTCACCGACGTCATGTACGCCTTCCCCGGGCTCCTGTTCGTGGTGCTCGTGATCGCGGTGTTCGGCAGCGGCATGACCACCGCGGTCGTCGCCCTGGGCCTGGCGTTCACCCCGATCATCGCCAAGTTCACCCGCAGCGTCGCGCTGGCCGAATGCTCCAAGCCCTATATCGACGCCTACCGGGTGCAGGGGGTGAGCGGCCTCGTCATCTGCCTGCGCTACCTCATCCCGAACATGGCCCCCGCGTTGCTCGGATATCTGGTCGTGCTCTTCGGCGAGGGGCTGATGAGCCTGGCCACGCTCAGCTTCCTCGGCTTCGGCGCGCAGCCGCCCAGCTCCGAGTGGGGCCTGATGGTCCAGGAGGGGCAGTCCGCGCTCATCCAGGGGGTCCTGTGGCCCGCCCTGGTCCCCGGCGCGGCCATCGCCCTGGTCGTGGTCGCGTTCAACATCGTCGGGGTGCGTGTCGCCGACCGACTGAACTCACGGAGGTAGACGCGTGCTGCTCGATATCGAGAACCTCACCGTCGCGTTGCCCGGCGCCGAGACGCGCCGGCCCGTCCTGGACGAGGTCGCTCTGACCGTGGAACCCGGGGAGGTCGTCGGCCTGGTCGGGGAGTCCGGTTCGGGGAAGTCCACGACGGCCCGCGCCGTCCTGCGGCTCCTGCCCGAGGGCGCCTCGGTCCGGGGACGCGCGAGCGTCGGCGGGACCGACGTGCTCGCCGCCTCCCCCGCCGAACTGACCGAACTCCGCTCCCGTCGGGTGTCCATGGTCTTCCAGGACCCGCGTTCGGTGCTCAACCCGGTCCGGCGCGTGGGCGACTTCCTCACCGAACGCCTGATCCTGGCCCTGGGCACGCCCAAGGCCGAGGCCCGCGCCAAGGCGTTGGACCTCATGACGGAGGTGGGGCTGAACCGGCCCGAGGAACGTTTCCGTCAGTACCCGCACGAGATGTCGGGGGGCATGCTGCAACGGGTCGTGCTCGCCGCGGCCCTGGCCACCGAACCCGAGCTCCTGCTCGCCGACGAGGCCACCAGCGCCCTGGACGCCACCACCCAGGCCGAGGTGCTCTCGGTCCTGCGCGATCTGCGCGAGAGCCGGGGCATGGGCGTCCTGTTCATCACCCACGACCTGCATCTGGCCGCCGCCTACTGTCACCGTGTGCACGTGATGTACGCGGGCCGGGTGGTGGAGTCCCGTGAGGCGTCGGCGCTGTTCGCCGACCCGCGCCACCCCTATACGCGAGGGTTGATCGCCTGCAACCCGGGTCTGGACTCCGACCTGGCCCCCGAGCCGATCCCCGGCTCGCCGCCCTCGTTGTCCACCGCCTTCGACGGCTGTCCGTTCGCCCCGCGCTGCCCCGAGGCGATCGACGCCTGTACGACCTGGCGACCGCGCACGCACGCGCTGCCCGACGGCGGTGTGGCCTGTCTGCGGGCGGAGAGGGAGGACGGCGGGACCGAGACCGTCGACGCCGGAACCGAAGGGGCGGACACCCTCCGCCGGGACGAGGAGACACGATGATCCCGAACGAAGCGGCTCTGTCGGTGAGCGGACTGCGCAGGGCCTTCCCCATGGGCCGAGGCGTGCCGGACCTGGTGGCGGTGGACGACGTCTCGTTCGAACTCGCGCCCGGCGGCTCCCTGGGCGTGGTCGGCGAGTCCGGCTCCGGCAAGAGCACCGTGGCCCGGATGCTGGTGGGCCTGGAACGGCCCGACTCCGGGGAGATCCGGGTGGCGGGTCGGACCCGAGGGGTCCGTGAACGCGGCCGCGCCGCGCGCCTGCGGCGGGCCCGGGAGATCCAGCTGGTCTTCCAGAACCCCCTGGAATCCCTGGACCGACGGCTCACCGCGGCCCAGTGCCTGCACCACGTGTTGCGGCTGCACGGGGCGGAGCGTGCCGAGGCCGACCGGCGCGCCCTGGAGCTCCTCGAACAGGTGGGGTTGGGCGCCCGGGAGGCGGAGGCACGGCCGCACCGGCTCAGCGGCGGTCAACGTCAGCGGTTGGCGATCGCCCGCGCGTTGGCGGCGGGCCCCTCCGTGCTCGTCCTGGACGAGGCGGTCTCCGCGCTGGACGTGTCGGTACAGGCGCAGATCCTGCGCCTGCTGGCCCGGATCCGTGAGGAGTCCGGGGTGTCCCTGGTCTTCGTCTCGCACGACCTGGCCGTGGTCGGGCAGGTCACCGACGAGGTCCTGGTCATGTACCGGGGGCGGGCGGTCGAGCACGGTCCGACCCGGCGGGTCCTGCGCGAGCCGGAGCACCCCTACACGCGCATGCTGGCCTCCAGCGTGCCGGGGCCGGGCTGGGACCCGGCCGAGGTGGTGCGTCTGCGCGCCGAGTTCGCCGCGACCGCACAGGCGTGACGGACCGGCCCCGCGTGCGGGCGGGGCCGGTCCGGGTCCATGAGGGCGCGGGTCAGTCGGTGAGGGCCGTCAAGGCCTCCTCGGCCGCCCGACGGCCCTGACGCAGCGCGCCGTCCACGTGCTGGTAGCCCTCGGCCGCCAGGTCGGAGCAGGCCCAGCCGATGGGGCCCACGGGCGAGCGCTGCTCGGCCCCGTAGCGGTGCAGGCCGCCGAGGTCGTAGCTGGCGGCGTAGGCGCCCCGGGTCCATTCCTCGGAGGCGAAGTCCGACTCGAAGTAGACGTCGGGCTCCAGCGCCTCCTCCCCCAGGTAGTTCGCGAGGGAGCGCAGGATCGTGTCCCGACGTTCCTCGGCGGGACGACGCAGCAGGTCGTCGGCGACCTCATCGGAGACGAAGGCGACCAGGGTGCCGCGCGTGTCCCCGTGGTTGGTGTTGTCGTAGACCTCCTGGCAGGGCTCCTCGGCGCCGAAACCGGTGCCGGACAGGCCCTTGTCGCGCCAGAAGGGGCGCTCGTAGACCGCGTGGACCTTGATGACCAGGCCCATCGAGGTGTGCTGGTGCATCTGCTGCTGGAACCAGGGCAGCGCGGGTTCGAAGGAGATCCGCGAGTAGAGGGTGGGCGGCACGGCCACGATCACCCGGCGGGCCCGAACGGTGACGCGTTCGGAGACGACCGTGACGCGTTCCCCGGACGAGACGTCCTCCCCACCCCACCGGATGGTCCGGACCGGGGTCTCCAGGTGGACGGTGCCCTCCTCCAGGGCGCCCGCCATGGTCTGGGAGACCGACTGCATGCCTCCGACCACACGGCGGTCCAGGATGAAGTCCTCGTCCACGAGGTGGGAGAAGGATCCGGCCGAGGCGGCCATGAGCACGGCCTGGAGCGCGGAGAAGGCGTGGGCGGGTTTGGTGAGCATGCCGCCGGCCATGAAGATGCCGATGTTCTCCCGAGCGGCCTCGTCGTCGGTCTGGCGGCGCAGCCACTCGGTGAAGGTGACGGTGTCCAGTTCGCGGGCGAGCGGGTGGTCCCAGGGGCGTTCGGCGCCGATCTCCTCGACCAGGCCGTCCAGGGTCGCGATGATCCGGGCCATCTCCTTCTCGGTCCGCTCCCCCGCCGGGAACATGTCGCCGGTGTACTCGTGGCGGGAGCCGTCGGGGGCCAGGTAGACGTTGGCGCCCTCGCGGTGGCGCGGATAGGTGCTCATCCCGAGCTCGTCCAACAGGCCGAGCAGTGCGGTCTGGTCGGGCGAGACCCACTGTCCGCCCAGTTCCAGGAAGGCCCCGTCGACCTCGCGGGACCAGGTCCGTCCGCCCACCCGGTCGCGGGCCTCCAGGACGGCGACGGTCCGGCCGGCGGCCTGGAGGGTGCGTGCGGCCATCAGCCCGGCGGGGCCGGCGCCCACGATCACGACATCGCGTTCGAGGACCTCGTCGCTGCCGATGACGTGTGTGCCGCTCATGGGTGCGCTCCTTCGACAAATTAAATGAACAACATTCATTAATAGGTACGACGTCGCCCCTGTCAAGTACGAACGTCGAGAACGGGTCGGTCGGCCGCGCGGGTCGTCGATCCCGCACGCGCCGCTTCTAGACTGGTCGGGGAACCGTGTCGACACCCCCACAGGAAGCAGGCGTCAGTGAGCCAGGGAACGCACAGCGGACGAGGCCGGGGCAGACCCTCCTCGCCGGTCCTGTCACGCGAACGCGTCACCCTGGCCGCGATCAGGATCGTGACCGAACAGGGCTACCGACACCTGACCATGGCCGCGCTGGCGCGCGAGCTCGGGGTCGCCGCCTCGGCGCTGTACAACCACGTCTCCTCCAAGCGCGACGTGCTCATCCTGTTGCAGGAACGCGTCAACGAGCGGATCGACGACTCCGCGTTCGGCACCGAACCCTGGGACCGGGCGCTGCGACAGTGGGCGCATTCCTACCGGCGGTGCTTCATGGAGCACACGGCGCTCATCCCGGTGATGGCGGTCCTGCCGGTCGCCGACTCCCCCCGCACCCTGCGCATGTACGAACGCGTCACCCGCGCGCTGAACGACGCCGGGATCGTCGGCGCGGACGCGGTGGACATCATCGTCGGCGTCGAGGCGCTGGTCTTCGGTGCCGCCTACGACGCCTCCGCCCCGGCCGGCATCTTCGATCCGGGCGACCTGGAGGACCTGGCCCCCACCTTCACCCGCTTCGCGGCCCAAAGGTCGGCCGACCCCCGGGCCGCCGCCGACCGGGCCTTCGAGCTCGCGCTCGACGCCCTGATCGACGGCCTGCGCCGGAAGTACGCCGCCTGAGCCTCGTCCCTCGGGTCAGATCTCCAGCGCGTGCATGACGTGCTTGACCCGGGTGTACTCCTCCACCGAGTACAGCGACAGGTCCTTGCCGTAGCCCGAGTGCTTGAAGCCGCCGTGCGGCATCTCGGCCGTGAGCAGCACGTGCGTGTTCACCCAGACGCAGCCGAAGTCCAGGTCGCGGGTCAGGCGCATCGCGGCGCCGTGATCCGAGGTCCAGACACTGGCGGCCAAGGCGTAGTCCACACCGTTGGCCAGCTCCACCGCCTCCTTCTCGGAGGTGAAGGTCTGCACGGTCAGGATCGGCCCGAAGGTCTCCTCCTGGACCAGCTCGTCGTCCTGGCGGACGCCGGTGATGACGGTGGGCTCCACGAAGAAGCCGTCGCCCTCGACCGCCTTGCCGCCGGTGACCACGGTGGCGTGCTCGGGGAGACGGTTCAGCTTGTCGGTGACCGAGGCGAAGTGCCGGGCGTTGTTCAGCGGACCGTAGTCGTTGCGGGATTCGTCGGCGTCCCCGGTGCGGGTGCCGCGCGCCGCCTCGGCCAGCAGCTCCACCAGCCGGTCGTGGGCGCTCTCCTCGACGAGCACCCGGGTGACGGCGGTGCAGTCCTGGCCCGCGTTGAACGTGCCGAACTCCACCAGGGCCTTGGCCGTGGCGGCCAGGTCGGCGTCGGCGAAGACCACCGCGGGGGCCTTGCCGCCCAGTTCCAGGTGGCCGCGCTTGAGCCCCTGGGCGGCCGAGGCCGCGACCTGTCGGCCGGCCCGGACCGAGCCGGTGATGGCGACCATGGCGGGTTCGGGGTGCTCCACCATGAGCCGGCCGGTCTCGGCGTCGCCCAGGACGACGTTGAAGACGCCCGCCGGCAGGATCTCGCCGATCAGGCGGGCCAGGACCAGGGTGGACTCGGGGGTGGTGTCCGAGGGCTTGAGCACGATGCAGTTGCCCGCCGCCAGCGCCGGTCCGATCTTCCACACGGCCATGAGCAGCGGATAGTTCCACGGCGTGACCTGGGCGACGACCCCGACGGGCTCGCGACGAACGTAGGAGGTGTGGCCCTCCATGTACTCGGCGGCGGCGCGCCCCTCCAGGGTGCGGGCGGCGCCGGCGAAGAAGCGCAGGTGATCCACGCCCATGCCGACCTCCTCCTGGGAGATCATCCATCGGGGCTGGCCGGTGTCGCGGTGCTGCGCCTCGACGATCTCGTCGGTGTGGGCCTCCACCGCGTCCGCGATCTTGAGAAGCAGACGCTGGCGCTCCCCCGGGGTGACGTCGCGCCAGGAGGCGAAGGCGGCCCGCGCGGCGGTGAAGGCGGCGTCGACGTCGACGTCGTCGGAGATCGGCGACACCGCGACGGTGGTTCCGTTCGTGGGGTCGACGATGTCGATCGTCCCCTGCCCGTGGGCGTCGACGAAGGCGCCGTCGACGAAGTTCTGGAGGCGACTGCTCATGAGGGCTCCTGACCACCGAGTTAATGATTGTCATTCATTTTAAAGGCCGGGAGAGTGAGGGGCAACACATCCCCCTCCCTCGGAGCGCCGCATCCGAGGCTCCGGGCGCGGACGACCGTGGAGCCTTCCCGGAACTGTCCGAACCGGTCCGTAGAGTGCGCGCATGGAGACCTCCGACCCGCGACGGGCCATCGCCGTCGAGCACGCGGCCCTCGTCGCCGACCTGCGGGACCTGACCGACGAGCAGTGGACACGGGAATCGCTCTGCGAGGGCTGGACCGTGCACGACGTGACCGCCCACCTGGGCGCGGGCCTGACCATCGGCGCGTTGGGGTGGATCGTGTCCATCCTGCGCGCGGGCCTGCGGCCCGACGTGCACAATCGCCGACAGATCGCGCGCTTCGCCCGCTCGACCCCGACCGAGACCCTGGAGCGGTTCGCCGCCCTGGGCACCGAAGGGGGCGACCCCGTGCGCCTGCCCTCGGGGGACTCCGCCGCCTGGCTCGGGGAGCTCATCGTGCACGGCGAGGACATCCGGCGCCCCCTGGGGCTGGAGTACGAACCCGCGCCCGAGGCACTGGCCGAGGTGGCGCGCTTCTTCGCCTCCCGCGACTTCGCGGTGAACAGCCGCTCCCAGGTGAAGGGGCTGTTCCTGCGGGCCACCGACGCCGGCTTCACCACGAACGACCCCGACCTGCCCACCGTGGAGGGGCCGCTGCTCGCGCTCGTCATGCTCATGGCCGGACGCCCCGCCCACCTGGACCGGGTGAGCGGTTCGGGGGTGCCCGAACTGCGTCACCGACTGGAGAGATGAGCACCACCCTCTCCATCGGACCGACGCGAGCCGTGAGTCTTCCCCGACCGGAGGGTGAGAGGCCCCTTCCCTCGCCGGAACGGTACGGGACCCCAGGTAGAGACCGCTTCCCGACGGACAACCCGGCCATATCGGACGGACATGGCGGCCTAGGAAACCCCGCCATGTCCTCTCACCGTGCGAGACTTCCCCTTCTTCCCTAGGAAAAACCACTTTTCTTTCCCACACCGACCTCGGAATACTGCTCTGACCGGCGCAGTTGGCTCTCCTGTCGGGTACGAGCCGGCCCCGCCGCCGCACACCCCCCGATCCGTCGATCCTCATCCACCCACGAGCGCACAAGGAAGTACGTGACCAGGAACAACACCCCGAACACCACTGACGAGGGCGCCGACGCGCGCGCCACTCGGCTCGTCATTCCGCTTCTCCTGGTCTCGGCGTTCGTCGTTATCCTGAACGAGACGATCATGGGTGTGGCCCTGCCCGCCCTCAACCGCGACCTGGGCATCTCGGTCTCCACCGGACAGTGGCTGACCTCCGCCTTCATGCTCGTGATGGCCGTGGTCATCCCCGTGACCGGTTTCCTGCTCCAGAGGTTCCACCTCAGACAGGTGTTCATCACCGCGATGACCCTGTTCAGCCTCGGAACCCTGATCTGTTTCCTCGCACCGAACTTCACCGTTCTGCTGATGGGCCGGATCGTGCAGGCCTCCGGTACGGCGATCATGATGCCGTTGCTCATGACCACCGTGCTGAACCTGATCCCCGCCGACCGCCGCGGCCGGACCATGGGCAACATCTCCATCGTCATGGCGGTGGCGCCCGCCGTCGGTCCGACCCTGTCCGGGCTCATCCTGAGCATGCTGGACTGGCGCTGGCTCTTCGGCCTGATCCTGCCGATCGCCCTGCTGGGCCTGGCACTGGGCGCCGCCTTCATCCGCAACATCACCGAGCCGCGCTCGGTGCGCATCGACGTGCTCTCGGTGATCCTGTCCGCCTTCGCCTTCGGCGGCCTGGTCTACGGCTTCTCCAGCCTGGGCAAGGCGGCCGACTCCAGCGCGCCGATCCCGCCGTGGGTCGCGATCGTCGTGGGCGTCGTGGCCCTGGTGCTGTTCGTGTGGCGTCAGATCCTGCTCCAGCGCGAGGACCGGGCCCTGCTGGACCTGCGGGTGTTCCGCTCCCGCCAGTTCTCGATCTCGATCAGCCTGGTGCTGGTCAGCTTCATGGCGCTGTTCGGCACGATCATCCTGCTGCCGATCTACATGCAGAACGTCCTGGGCCACGACACGCTCGCGACCGGGCTCGCCCTGCTGCCCGGCGGTCTGGTCATGGGTCTGCTGGCACCGTTCGTCGGCCGCCTCTACGACCGGTTCGGCCCGCGTCCCCTCGTCACCCCGGGCGCCGCCCTGGTGACCCTGGTGATGTGGAGCATGACGCAGTTCGGCACCGAGACCCCGATCGGGGCCATCGTCGCCGCGCACATGGTCCTGAGCGTGGGCCTGGGCCTGATGTTCACACCGCTGCTCACCGGAGCGCTCGGCTCCCTGCCCCAGCGGCTCTACTCCTACGGCAGCGCCGTGGTGGGCACCGTCCAGCAGGTGGCGGGCGCCGCGGGCACCGCGACCTTCATCGCGGTCATGTCCGCCGTGGCCGCGAGCCGGGCGGCCGAGGGCGCCGACACCGTCGTCGCCGAGGCCGGAGGCATCCACGTCGCCTTCATCCTGGGCGCGGTGATCACGACCCTGGCCTTCTTCGCGACCTTCCTGGTCCGCAGGTCGACCGCGCCCGCCGAGGAGGGCACCCCGGCGGCCCCGGCCGTGCACTGACCCGGATCCGACCCCGAGGGGGCGGTGGCCGCACACGCGGCCGCCGCCCCCTCTTCGCGTTCGGAGAGCCCCCACCCTGACCCCGATTTGAGACTTTTCCAGCAGATATCGAGGAGCGGTCGAGAAAAGTGTCTACGAGTGGTTCAACGATAACGTTGAGGTCTACGGGGCCGGGCGCGCGATCGGCCTTCGACCAGGGGAGGAACGACAGGGTGTCCTCCCCCTATGGGAGGAGGACCCATGAACGACCACGACCCCCGAGAGTTCGCCTTGGGCGACGACGAACGTCGCGAGCTCGGCCGCTGGGCGGCCGAGGGGGCCACGCGGGCACTGGCACTCTTCGAGTCCCGGGCACCGGACGAGGCCCGGCCTCGGAAGGCCTTCGAGGAACTGCGCGCCTACAACGCCGGGGGCCCCAGGACCGCCCGCCTGCGTTCGGCCATCTGGGCGGCCCTGTCCTGCGCCAAGGAGACCGACGATCCGGTGGCCGAGGCCGCGGCACGCTCGATCGGGGTGGCGGCGGGCACCCCCTTCGTGCACGCCCTGGCCACCCCGCACCAGTCCAAGCACCTGCTGGCGCCGACCGCCTACCGGATCCGCGCCCGATCCCTCCTGACCACCGGTGGGACGGACGCGGTCGCCGACGAGGAGATCCACTGGGCGACCGCGCACGCCTCACCGACCGTCCGACGAGTGCTGCGGCGCTTCCCCGCCCGGGCCGAGGGCCGGGGATGGATGAGCGCGCTGATGTACCGGCTCGACGTCGAGCTGCGGCGGGCCGCTTAGGGCCTCAGGCGAACATGGTCGCGGCCCGGTCGAGGACCCCCTGGGGCAGGTAGTCGCTCCGCACCCGTACCGGCCACCCCTTGGCCCGGGCCAGACAGGCCAGGGCCAGGGTGTCGAGGTCGATCAGGCCGTCGGAGTCGCCGATCCGCTCTCCGAAACCGTACGAGTCCCGGTGCTCCTCCAGGATGTCGGCCAGGGCCAGGTCGAACCCGTCCCGGTCCTGCGCCACCAACCGGGAGAGCGGTAGGACCGGGGGCGGGGCGGAGTCGGGGGCGCTGTGACCGGCGAGCGCTTCGATGGCCCGACCCAGAGCCTCCTCCACCCTCGGATCCTCGGGCACGTTCTCCTCGGGTCGACGGAGCCGCTCCATCTCAAATCCCAGGTAGGCCAGGAACGCCGTCCTGTAATGGGAGTAGATGGAGGAGCGTCCGTCCCCGCGCAGGTATCCGGCCCCGGCGTGGACGAGCAGCTTCTCCACGAGCTCTCGGGAACCGGCCATCAGGGCGTACTGGAGGGCCTCCTGCAGTTTCGCCTCCGAGACGTCGGAGTTCGGCTCGAAGGTGCGCATCGGCGCGGTCTTCTCCCCGATGGTCACCTCGACGGTGTCCCCCTCCGCCGCGGCGCACTCGAACAGCGCGACCATGTACTGGGCGGCGTACTCGAGAGCGGCGAGCTGTAGCGGATGCCCTGCCTCGGGCGCCGCGACCGAGGAATCGCGGAACCCGAGGATCTCGAACCAGGCCGCCCGCCCCAACGTGTCGGAGATCCACCCCCGGCCGGTGGATGTGTCCCAGACCCTCCATTGATCCTGCCCCTGGTACTTGAACGTCTCCTCGGGAGACCGTCCCTCCGAGAACCCCTCCATGGGACGCTCGACCGTCAGAGTCCCCCGGGAGAGCGCGTCCAGGGCCTCGGGGTCCTTGTCCTTTCCGTAGGGGCCCACCCGACGACGCCGGCTCCCGAACCCTTCGACCAGGTGGCGGGGCAGGTAGTCGGATTCGAACGGCATGTCCCAGCCCTCGACCCGCACCGCCAGGGCGGCGAAGGCGAGTTCGGTCAGCGGGAGCAGCCCCCTGAGGTCCCGTTCGTCGGAGTGGTCACGCAGCCAGGTCAGACGCACGGACATGGTCGACCAGAACGCGAGTTCGTCACGGGCGAGCAGGGCCCGCAGGTAGAGCAGGTCATGGTCGATCGACCCCGGCTCGACACGGTCGTCGTCGGAGTCCAGGGAGAGGGAGTCCAGGAGCGGTCCCAGTGCGGACCACACGTACTTCTCCAACTGATCCCGCTCGGCGCCCAGGTGCGGGTAGAGGTAGAAGGTCAGCGCCCGCTGTAGGACCTCGTCCTCTCCGAAGTCCGAGGCGAAGCCGACGAAGGGGTTCTCGTAGTCCTCGTGCAGGCCGGCGAGGACGCACAGGTAGAGCGCCTCGGTCCAGTCGCCGGCCCGGACCGGCCGCGCTCCTCGGGGCTCGGAGCCATGGTCCCCGTCGAAGTCCTGGTAGAAGACACCGGTGCGGGTGTAGGTCAGGTCCACCGAGAACTCCGCCGAGCCGGGCGCCCCGTCCAGGGTGATCGAGCCCGCGCGCGCCTCGGCCGCCGAGTACAGGGCGGCCCGGATGTCGGCCGTGGCGGAAGGAGCCCGGACCGAACGCGCCGCCGCGTAGTCCCGCAGGTCGCGGGAGATCATCTCCCAGCCGAACCCGTCCCGGCCGCTGTGCTGTTGCGCACGGACGTCACCGCCGATCCGATCCGTGAAGTCCTCCGTGGCCTTCGCGATCGCCTTGTCGTCGACCTCGTGCCGTTCGATCCGCAGGGTCACCGGGCCCTCTCCCCATCGCGTCGTCTCCGTGTTCGCGACAGAGTCTGGCAGGGGGCGACGACAGACCGGATCCGTCCGTGGACCGATCGTGCCGGGGCGCCCCGTCGACCTCGAACGACGGGGCGCCCCGCCCTCACACCGTGACCTTCCGCGCGGCCTCCAGGGACAGGCACGACCAGGACTCGACGTCCCGCAACAGCCCCCGATCGTGGGTGGAGACCACGACCGCCGCCTCGGTCGCCTCCAGGGCCTCGGTCATCTCGTCGACCAGCGCGATCGACAGGTGGTTGGTGGGCTCGTCCAACAGCAGCACGTGCGGGCGCGAGGCCAGCACCAGCGCCAGGTCCAGGCGGCGCCGCTGTCCGGTGGAGAGCTCCTCGACCCTCTTGCCGATCTCCCGGGGACGCAGCAGCCCCAGCGAGGCCAGGCCCACGACCTCGTCCGGGCGCAGCCTCCCCCGGGACACGAGCCGGTCCACGTGGGCCCGATAGAGGTCTCCGGCCCGCTGTTCGGACGAGGGCGCCGATTCCTGACGCAGCGCCACGACCCGGGCCTCGGACGATCCGTACACCCTGCCGCTCGAGGGTTGCAGGTCGCCCGCGAGCACCGACAGCAGCGTCGACTTGCCCGCGCCGTTGGGTCCGGTGACCACCAGCCTCGATCCGCCGCGCAGGGTGAGCGAGGTCGGTGCGTCCAGACGACCGGCCACGGTCACCTCCTCGGCGACCAGCAGCGTGGTGCCCGACCGGGTGGGCAGGTCCGGGAAGCGGAACGGCCGCGGTGGTTCGGGCATCGTGACGGCGTGGGCCTCCAGGTCGGCCCGGCGGCGGTGGACGTTGGCCACCACTCCCCCGGCACGGGTGGCGCGCTGATGCTTGCTCGTCCCCTTCTCCGGACGCCACCCGGAGACCAGACGGTTCTGGGCGGCGCTGAGCAGGTCTTGGAGCCGGGCCCGTTCGGCCTCTTGACGCAGGTACTCCTGTTCCCAGCGTTCCCTTTCGGCCCGGTGGCCCCGACGGTAGCCGGCGTAACCGCCGCCGTGGACCCGGGGACGGTCGTCGTCGGTCGGGTCCAGGTCCACCACGGTGCGGGCCACGTCCGAGAGCAGGGCGCGGTCGTGGCTGACCACGACCACCCCTCCGGAGCGTCCGCGCAGCCGTTCGGTGAGGAAGTCCAGACCCGCGCGGTCCAGGTGGTTGGTGGGCTCGTCCAACAGCAGGAAGTCGTCCTCCGACCCCAGCAGGCAGGCCAGCCCGACCCGGTAGCGCTGCCCGACGGACAGTTCCGTCAGCCGTCGCGAGTGGTCGGGTTCGGCCCCGAGCGCCTCCAGGGCGACCTGGACCCTGCGTTCGGCGTCCCAGGCCTCCAGGGCCTCGGCCCGTTCCAGTGCGCGGGCGTAGCGTTCGTCGGCCCCGGGTTCGCCCGCTCCCAGGGCGAGGCCGGCGGCGTCGAGTTCGGCGAGCGCCGCCAGGGAGTCGGCGACGGCGTCCGCGACGACCCGGCCGACGGTGCGCTCGTCCTCGGTGGACATCTCCTGTTCGGCCAGGCCGAGCGTGCCGACCAGGGTGACGGTGCCCTCGTCGGGCACGAGCGTTCCGGCCATGACGTGCAGGAGCGTGGACTTGCCCCGACCGTTCTCCCCCACGATCGCGATACGGGAGGTGGGGGTGACGGTCAGGTCGGTGTCGAAGAGGACCCGTCGGGAGCCCCGGGTGACGGAGACTCCGGACAGGACGAGTTGGGCGCGCGAACGCGCGGGAAGAGCGGTGGGCATGTGTTCCCTCTCTGAGGGCACGCCGAGGACACCCGCGTGGCGGGGTGGTGGGCGTGCCGGTAACGGCGCCCTCGATGGGGCGGGCTCGCCTGGGCCGTCACCGGGCTCGGATGACTCGACGAGCGCGGTGGGCCGGCGGTGCCGTTACAGATAGAGCTGGAAATGCATGCCCACAGGTTAACGCGGGACCGTCATCCCGCCCAAGGGGTTTTTCCGCACCCCTCACGTGTGCTCCACCACCCCGGACCCTACCCGGAAGACCTCTTCCTCAAGGGTGTCCCTCGCGCTCGGCCCGGTACCCCTCCGTCACGGCGGTCGCCCCTCGCAGGAAACGGTCGACGATGGACAACTCCTCCGGGGAGAACCGCTCCATGACCTCGACGATCCGCTCGTCGAGGCCGCCCCAGTAGGTCGTATGAGCGTGTTCGGCCTCCTCGGTCGGGAGCAGGAGCACCTTTCTACGGTCTCCGGTGTCCCGCACCCGACGGAGGTGACCGCCCCGCTCCAGCCGGTCGACGACGGCCGTCACCGAGGCCGAGGGCAGCCGCAGCTCCCGTCCCAGCCGTCCCGGGGTGATCGGTTCCGGTTCCGTGACCCCGCTCCGCCCGTCGGCCCTGGACGCCTCCAAGACCAGGAGGAGCGCCTCCCCCTCCACGCCTTGGAGTCCACGTAGGCGGTCGAAGGTCTCGCCCGTCCTGGCCAGGGAGAGCGCCGAGGCGTAGAGGTGGTCGGCCGTCCGCCGCCGTCCGGGGTTGTGTCGTTCCATACACCCATCATATTATCTCCGAATCGGAGACATCTCGTTTTGGAGAGAGTCTGATGGTGAGAGACCACGCGCCGGATCGGTGGCGCTCCACCGGATCGGCGGGAGAGACCGTCCTGTTCGACATGTTCGACGGCCTCCACCCGATACGGAACGTCTGGGGTCTCAGCGACCCGGACGTGCACTGGATCGACGGCCGCTGGACGATGTTCCTGGGCGGGGTCACCCCCCGTCTTCGGGTCCTGTTGTTCACCGCGGCCCTCCCCGCGGGAGCCCCGCTCTCCTGCGACGAGTGGTCACTGGTCACCGTTCCCGGGAACCCACGCCGAGCGGCCCCCGTGGCCCCCGCACCGCCCAAGGGTCTGTGGGACTCACGGGGGATGCACACCCCCTCCTACGTGCGCGGCCGTGTCCAGGGCGGGCCGGAGGAGGAGCGGATCTACTACGCGGGACAGTCCTCCCGCTCGGTCACCGGAAGGAAGAGCAGATACTCCATCGGTTTCCTGACCAGGACACCCGACGGTTGGAGACGGCACGGGGCGCCGGTGCACGTGGGCACGCACGAGCGTCCCAGCGTGATGGAACCCTTGGTCCGTTACGACGACGGCCTCTGGCGCATGTGGTACCTGTCCACCCCTCACGAGGTCGGTCGCGGTGAGATGCCCGACTACCGACTGGAGTACGTGGAGGGGACGGACGGCGTCACGTGGAGCACCCCACGTGTGCTGTTCTCCACCGAGGACGGATACTTCGACAACGCCGTCCTCAAGGTGGACGACCACTACGAGATGGTCGTGGCCCGGGGCACGAACCTCCATGGCACCCCCGACTTCCCCGCCCAAGGGCTGTGGTGGCTGCGCTCACCCCGCCCCTCGGGCTCTCGGGAGGAGTGGACGAGGACACCGGTACGGCTGTTGGACACCGACGTCGACCCCTCCCCGTGGTTCGGCGACGGCGGCTGCGGCCCCTCGTTCCACTACGGCGACACCGACGCGGACCGGAACACGATGTACGTCTTCTTCACCGGCACACGAGCACGGACTCCATGGTGGAAGGCCGCCCTCCATCGACTGTCGCTTCGGCGCGGTCTTCCCATGCCCACCCCCTTTCACCTGGCCACCGGCCGGATCTCCCTGCCCGGCTTCCGGCCTCGGACCGGGGAGGACCCTCCGTCCTCTCCATGACGCTTCCGTCGGAAAGGACACTCCTACCGCCCAGAGCCCGCACCCCCGTGTTCACAGGGCCTCCCGGCGCGTCGGATGATGGTCCGGACCGTCCCCCTTCCCCCTACGGAGGCCACGATGATGGGAAGCTCGCACGCCGCCACCGGTCTGCTCACCGGAGCGGTCGTCGGCGCGCTGGCCGGAACGGAATGGACCGACGTCCTGGTGTGCGCCGCCGTCGGCGCGGGCGCCGCTCTCCTCCCCGATCTGGACGAGCCCGGGTCGACCGTCGGGCGCAGCCTCGGCTTCGTCTCGGAGAAGACCTCCGAGGGTCTGCGGGCCCTGTCCCGGCGGGTGTACGCGGCGACCTCGACCGAACGGGAGGGCAGAGGCGACGGCGGGCATCGGCATCTGACGCACACCCTTCCCGCCGTGCTGGTGTTCGGGGCCCTGGGCTGGCTGGTGGCGCTCTTCCAGCCGGTCGGGACGGCGCTGGTGGTGCTGGCCATGGCGGCGTTGGGGGCCGGTACGGTCGCCCGTTCGTTGAAGGGGTGGGGGCCGCTGCGCACACGGCGGCGGGCGGCCCTGGTCGTGGCGATCGTCCTGGCCGTGGTGGCGGCGTTCGCCCCCGGAGGCGCGGCGTGGATGATCGGTCTGACCGTGGCGGTGGGCGCGCTCACGCACGTGCTCGGGGACTGGTTGACCCGGAGCGGCGTCCCCCTGGCCTGGCCGTTCGTGCACCGGGGCAAGCGGTGGTGGATGTTCCGCTCTCCGGTGGCCTTCCACACCGGCAAGAGCCCGGTGGAGGTGGCGATCCGATGGGTCTCCCTGGCGGGGACCCCGGTGGTGGCGTTCCTGGCGGTCCCCACCGTCCCCGTGGGCTGAGCCCCTTCCGCTCGGGGCCTCAGGGACTCCTGTCGAAGCGGGCGAACCGGACCAGGGACCACACGGCGACGCCGCACAGGGCCGCCCAGGCGACCCACAGCGCCCAGATGAGGGGGGTGAGGCCGATGATCAACGTCGCGCTCGCCGTGGCGAGAAGGAACATGACGTTGGTGATGACGGTCCACTCGACCGCCTTGCGGGCCCTGTCCTCGGCTTCCACGCCGCCTCCTCGTCATCGTGAACGGGGTCGTGTTCGGGGAAGCGGCACCGCCGGCGGTGCCCTGTCGCCCCTTCCTCGTCCTCGTACCCGCGGGCCCTCGTGGAGCGGGGGCGGTGGCCGGTTCCGGTCTCGGCCGCGTGAACCGGAACGCGCGAGGGCGGGCGTCCCCTCATATGGAAGAGGACGCCCGCCCGAGGAGGAACGGTCCGGGTCAGTCCACCCCGGCCGCCTCCAGGGTGCGCGGGTCCGGAGCCTTGGTGAGGAGGCTGGCGGCCACCAGCGCGATCACGGCGGCGGGCAGCGCCACGATCACCCCGTTGAAGCCGCCGGGCGCCCCGACCAGCTCCCAGCCGATGGTGACCGCCGATCCGACGATCAGGGCGGCCACCGCCCCGGCGGTCGTGGCCCGCTTCCAGAACAGGACGGCCAGCACCGCGGGGGTGATCGCCGCTCCGTAGACCGTGTACGAGTACATCTGTAGGTCCAGGACGGTCGGGAAGTACAGGCCCAGGGCGATCGCGATGAGGGCGATGGCCACGATGGACAGGCGCTGCACGACCAGGGTGCCCCGGTCGCCCACCTTGTCCCCGCCGAACCTGGCGAACAGGTCGAAGGCGACGTTGGAGGCGGCCGAGAGCATGAACGAGGAGCCGGTCGTGATGACGAAGGCGACCGCGCCGGCCAGCAGCAGTCCGCCGATCAGAGTGGGCACGTGGCCTTCGGAGGCCAGGCGCAGCACGGACTCGTCGCCGTTGATCCCGGGCATGAGCACGGCGGCCGAGGTGGCCAGCAGGATCACGGGGATGAAGACGAAGAAGCTCGCGCCGAGCATGCCCAGGGTGGAGGTGCGCGCGGAGCGCTCGTCCTTGGCGGCGGCCAGGCGCTGGTAGAGGTTCTGGTCGGCGAGCAGGAGCAGGAACAGGGGCAGGAAGTAGCCGAGGAGCTGGAGCGGGCTCAGGCCTCCGCTCGGGGTGGTGGCGACCTCGGGCAGCCCCTCCCAGTAGGCGGCCGGGCCGCCGATCACCATCAGGACCAGGGGCACCGACGCCACCAGCGCGCCCAGGACGAGGATGGCCGAGACGAAGTCGGTGTAGGCGACGGAGAACAGTCCGCCGGTGACGGTCAGGACGGTGACGACGAGGGCGGTGAGCAGGGCGCCCTGGGTCGGGGTGAGCGGTGTGATGAGCGCGATCACGTAGCCGCCGCCGACGAACTGCGAGGCGACCAGACCGATGTAGGCGACGGTGGTGACGATCGCGGCGACCGTGCGCACGCCGGTGCCGAAGCGGGCTTCGAGCAGTTCGGGGATGGTGTGGCGGGCCGCCCGGCGGATCCGGCGGGCGGCGAACAGCAGGACGAGGATCCCCAGCGGGGTGCCCGCGAAGAAGACCATCCCGGCGATGGGCCCGTGGGTGTACGCGAAGTTGGCGCCACCGATGATGGTGCCCGATCCGACCCAGGTGACCAGGAGGGTCGCGATCATCACGGGGGTGGACAGGCTCCGGCCGGCGAAGAGGAAGTCCTCGCCGCCGCGGACCTTGGAGGGTCGGGAGAAGTACAGGCCGATCCCGACCATCACCAGGAGGTAGAGGGCGAGGATGACCAGGTGGGTCGTTTGCATGGGCTGCCTCGGGAGATACGCGCACGAAGGGGTGAACAGCGGGTGAGGCCAGATGTAACCAGCAACGACGACTGTGATGCAATACTTATTGCATCTTGTGTGACTTGAATCACTCAGAAGAGTTCGGCGTCCCGCCAGAGCCGTTCCGCCGTACGCACCGATTCCAGGGCGTTCTCGCCCCCGACCCGGGCCAACTCCGCCAGGATCGCGTGGACGACCGTCATCGCCGCCGTCAGCGACGGGAACATCCCGGCGCCCTCGCTGGGCACGACCACCACCTCGTCGGCCGAGGACACCAACGGCGACTCGCGCCGGTCGGTGATCAGGGCGACGCGCACCGAACGTTCGGCCGCGATCTCCACCGCCCTGCGCAGCGCCAACGGGAGCATCCACAGATCGCAGACCACGACGAGGTCGCCCTCGCCCATCCGGGCCAGGGCGTTGGTCAACACGGTCCCGGCCGAATCGTGGATACGCACGTCATAGCCCATGATCACGGCGGCGTGGGAGAGCTGCACGCCCGGAGCGGCGAAGGTCCCCGACCCCAGGACCAGCGTGCGCCGGGACCGGTGGATCGCCGCCGCGATCGCCTCGATCCGTTCGGGTTCGAGCGTCCTCTCCAACAACCTGAGGTTCTCCCGGTCCGCGCGCACGGCGGCCCGCACCGGATCGGCCCCGGACTCCGAATGCTCGGCCAGCACCTCCCCCGCGCTGAGCGAGGACAGGTAGCGCGAGCGCAGCTCCACCCGGAGCGCCGGCCAACCGGAGAAGCCCAGGTGCTGGGCGGCGCGCACCACGGTCGCGACGTTGACCTCGGCGCGTTCGGCCACCTCGGCGGCGGTCGCGTAGGAGGCGAAGCGCGGCTCGTCGCGCAGGACGCCCAACACCCGCTCGGTGGCCCTACCCGGCCGCCCTCGCGCCGACGTCTCCTCGATCCAGTCCGCCATCGATCCCCGATCCTCCCGTTCCGGCGGTCCGGTTCCTCCGGGCCACGCCGTTCTCAGCGATACCACCCCCGTGCGAGAACACGAAGCCGATGCAACGTATATTGCATCCTGTTGTTCCCCGTCCCCCGACACCGCACGCTCGTCCGAACCAGGAGGCTCCCCGTGTCCGACCACCCCCGGCCCACCGTCCTCACCAACACCACCCTGCTCGACCCCGAGGACGGCGCCCTCGCCCCCGGCTCCTGGCTCCTGATCGAGGACGGCGTCATCGCCGCCCGCGACACCGGCGACGTCCCCGCCGGGATCACCGACCGGGCCGAGACCGTCGACCTGGCCGGCGCCACCCTCATGCCCGGACTCATCGACGCCCACGTGCACGTCACCGCCCTCAGTGCCGACCTGGGCTCGGTCTCCGACCACTCGCCCTTCTACGTCGCCGCCTACGCGGCCGGTTCCCTGTCGGCCATGCTCGGACGCGGCTTCACCACCGTGCGCGACGTCGGCGGCGCCGACTGGGGCCTGGCCCTGGCCGTGGAGGAAGGGCTCCTGGAGGGCCCCCGACTGATCTTCGGCGGCAAGGCCCTGTCCCAGACCGGCGGCCACGGCGACTTCCGACCGCGTGGACGCCACGGCAAGGACGGGGACGGCTGCTGCCCCGGGGCCGGCCTGGTCTGCGACGGCCCGATCGAGTTCCGCCGCGCCGCGCGCGAACAGCTGCGGACCGGCGCCCACCACGTCAAGGTGATGCTGTCGGGCGGGGTGGCCTCGCCCACCGACCGGATCGACTCCACCCAGTCCTCCGAGGACGAGCTCCGCGCCGTCGTGGAGGAGGCCGAGGCCGCCAACCGCTACGTCACCGGCCACGCCTACACCGCACGCGCCGTCAACCGGGGCCTGCGTCTGGGGGTCCGCTGCATCGAGCACGGCAACCTCATCGACCAGAGCAGCGTCGAGCTGTTCGTGGAGCACGGGGCGTTCCTGGTCCCGACCCTGGTCACCTACCGCGAACTGTCCCGACAGGGGGCGGAGAACGGGCTGCCCGCCGAGAGCCAGGCCAAGGTCGACACGGTGCTGCACCGGGGTCTGGAGGCGCTGCGCATGGCCCATGAGGGGGGTGTGCGCCTGGCCTTCGGAACCGACCTTCTGGGCGGTATGCAGGAACACCAGAGCGGCGAGTTCGCCATCCGCGGTCAGGTCCAGCCCGCCGCGGACGTGATCCGCTCGGCCACCACCGAGGCCGCGGCGCTGCTCGGCCTGGAGGGGGAGATCGGAACGCTGCGCGCCGGGGCCCGCGCCGACCTGCTCATCGTCGACGGCGACCCGATCGCCGACCTGTCCCTGCTGGCCGAGCCCGAGCGCGGTGTCCGCGCGGTCCTCCAGGGCGGTTCTCTGCGACGCGGACGTCTCTGACCTCGAAGACCTCCCGCTCTTCGGCCGGCCCTGTCCGATGAGGGCCGGCCGACGGTTGTGGGCCCCGCCCCCGCTTCCCGTAGTGTGATCTTGCTGAACCGGGATACTCCGGACGAAGCGAGATACAGAGAGTTCCGAGAATCGCACCGTGAAGCGTCGAGGACCCGAGTGGGCGACCATCTTCCCTGATCGGGAGGTCCTCGCCGTCGTGCGCAGTGTCCCCGCCGCCGGCCGACTGCTGGACGTGACCTCCCTGCTGGCCGACGATCGGATCGGCGTCACCTTCACCGTCACCCCGGGTTCGGCCTCCGAGTCCGGTGTCGAGCCCCTGCTGCGCGCCGCCGGGGTCGAGGACATCGTCCCCTGGGAGGAGGCGGTCGAGGAGCCCCGTCACCTGGCCCTGGCCGCCAGCGGCAAGGGCGACCTGCACCGTCTCGACACTCCGCTGGTGCTCATGCCGCACGGGGCCGGCCACAACCGGCGGGTGGGCGAAAGACCCGGCTCGCTGGAGGCCGCCTCGGGGCTGGACCCGGCCGAACTCTCCCACGAGGGCGAGCCCATCGCCGCGCGCTTCCTGTTCTCCCACCGGGAACAGCTCGAACGCCTCCATCGCTCCTTTCCCGCCGCGCACGGACGCGGGGTGGTGGTGGGCGACCCCGCCTTCGACCGCATGCTCGCCGCCGCGGGTCGCCGCGACCGTTACCGGGAGGCGCTCGACGTGGGCGGACGTCGGCTGGTGGTGGTCTCCTCCACCTGGAACCGGGGCTCGCTGTTGGGCGCCCGCCGCGATCTGATCCGCGACCTGTTGGCCGAACTCCCCTACGACGAGTACCGGGTGGCGCTGGTGGCCCACCCCAACGTCTGGCAGTCCCGGGGCCGCTCCCAACTGGAGCTGTGGCTCTCGGAGGAGATCGAGGCGGGGCTGGTGCTGATCCCTCCGTCCGAGGGGTGGCGCGCGGCGTTGACCGCCTCGGACGTGGTCGTGGGCGACGTGGGCTCGGTGACCTACTACGCCGCCGCCCTGGGGCGTCCGGTGCTGCTCGCCGCCTTCGACACCGACGACATCGACCCGGGCTCCCCACTGCTGGAGTTCGGGGCGGCGCTGCCCCGACTGACATCGGGCGGGGTCGCCGACCAGGTGGACCGGGTGGTGCGCTCCCCCATCGCCCCGGTGGCGGATCTGCTCATCGAACACCACGGGGGTTCGGCCGCCCGGCTCCGATCGGTGCTGTACTCCCTGCTCTCTCTGCCCGAACCCGGACGCGCGGCCTACTATCCGCCCCTGCCCGACCTCGAACCGTGCCCCGACGACGTCACCGCCTGGCGTGTGGCCGCCGAGATCACGACCGTCGGCCCCGAGGCCGAACTCCACCTGCGCCGCCACCCCTCGGCGGCCCCCGGGCGCGCGCCCGCACGGGCGGCCACCCGCCCTCTGGTCGTGGACGCCGAGGACACGGTGGTGCCCCGCTGGGACGCGGCCGACGCCTGGTCCCGACGGCGGGCGCGCACCGAACGCGACGCCGGCGCCTGGGCCAAGGAGCGGGTGAACGCCCACCCGCGCGCCCGTGTGGCCGTCGCCTCGACCGGTCCGCGTTCGGCCCTGCTGGTGCACCGTCGCGGAGCGGCGATGCGCGTCCACGACGAGCGGGCCCAAGAGGACGAACGTCCCTTGGACGCCTCGTTGGTGGCCGCCGCCGCGGTGGTCTGGGCGCGCCGGGAGGAGACGTGGCGGGCCTGGCACCGAGGGGTCACGGTCCATGTGGGCGACCGCGTCCTCCGGTTGAGGGGCTCGCGCCCCTCCCCCGAGTTCGACCTTCTCGAAGAGCCCTAGGTCGTGTAGCGGGCGAAGTCGCGCTCGATCCGCCCCGCCTCCTCCTCCAGGTGGTGGTGTCCGGCGACGGTGCCGGCCCAGCGCAGCCGCTCCAGGGCCCGGCCGACCGCGCCGCGCTCGTGTTCCAGTTCGGCGAGGAAGCGTGCGGTCTCCACCTGTTTGACCGGTTCGGCCATGACGATGAAGACCTCCAGGGCGCTCTCGGCCTTGACCTCGGCCTCCTCGCCCTGTCCGCTCCGCGCCAGGACCCGGGCCAGGGACAGCCTGATCCGGGCGCGCAGGAGCCTCCAGTCCTCGGCGATCCAGCGGCTCTCACGCGTGGGTTCGGCGCTCTCCAGCTCCCCCAGACGGCGGTCGGCGATCCGCTCGGCCCGGCCCAGTTCTCGGGAGGCCTTCGTCAGGTCGCCGCTCCGGCGGGCCTGGTCGCCGAGCTGGTAGGTCTGCACGGCCTCGCCTCGGGGCAGTCCGGCGTCGCGGTGGATGTCGCGGGCTCGGGCGAACAGTTCCGTCGACTCCTCCTCGGGCAGGCCCTCCAGGTGGGGGAAGCGCCCCTTGAGCAGGCCCAGGGTCTCCAGCAGGACCGCCCGGTGGCGTTCGTCGTCGGAGCGTTCGGCCGCCCGTTCGGCCTCGGCCACCAGGGGCAGGGCCCGCTCTGCCATCCCGTGTGCGACGTACATCCGGGCCAGGTAGTTGGCGCAGCGCACGATCGCGCCGTCGTGACGCAGGTGGCGGGACACCTCCAGGGCTCGGTGGTAGATCCACAGCCCCAGGGTCAGGCGGCGCCGTCCGTAGCAGGTGGGCCAGACCGCGTCGGCCAGGAGCGGCACCGCCGTGGGCTCGCCCAGTTCCAGGGCCATGGTCATCAGGTCCGGAACGTGGAAGAGCTGGGCGTCCTGCCACTCCATGGCCTCGCCGCGGGTGGAGAAGGGCGCCCGATAGTCCCGCTGGGGAAGGGTGAGTTCGGCCGTGGCGAGTTCCCCGGCGAGCCGGTAGCGCTCTCCGAGCATGGCGCGGTCGGCCAGGTGGTGGGTGACGGTGTAGAAGCGCAGGATCGCGGCCGCGTCCAGACTCCGGTGCTCGTTGTCGCCGTCGCGGACCCGTTCCCGGACCAGTTCCACGAGCCTGCGGTCGCCCCGGGTCCCGGTGTGCAGCAGGCTGGCGTCGGACAGCCGCTCGAGTGTCCGGGGGGCCTGTTCTCCCAGTAGGGTCCGGGCCAGTTCCTCGGAGAAGTCCCGTCCCGGGTGGGTCGAGAGCAGCTCCAGCAGACGGCGTTCGTCGGGTCCCACTCCGGACAGGACGATGTCGACGACGATCTCCGCGCCCGAGAGCGGACGGACGGCGGCGCGGCGGCGTTCGTCGATGGCCTCGACCAGTTCGGCGACGCCGACCTCCTGGACCTCCAGTTGCGCGGCGGCCATCCGCACGACCCCGGGCAGGTGGCCGCACAGTTCCACGAGGCGTTCGGCGGCGGCGTACTCGTCGGGGTCGGTCATCCGCCGTCCCACCCGGCGGAAGGAGCGCAGGAGCGCGAGGGAGTCCCGGGGGTGGAAGACGTCCAGGGGCAGGTGTTCGGCGCCCCGGCTCACCCACGCGCCCAGGGAGTCGAGTCCGGGCTCGCAGGCGGCCACGACCAGGTGCGGGCCGGCCCCGAGCGTGAGGGCGTCGAGTTCGCTGTCGTCGGCGACCCCGTCCAGGAGCAGAAGGAGGCGTTTGCTGCCGGTGACGCCGCGCAGCCGGTCGCGCAGGAGCGCCACGTCGGTCTCCTCCCGCAGGTCGTGGACGTGCAGGTCCCGTAGGAGGGAGCGCAGCACCCCGGCCAGGTCGAGGATGCCCTCCTGGTCGCGCCATCGACGCAGGTCGACGTAGAGGCTGCCCTCTTCGAACCGGTCCAGGACACGGTGGGCGGCCTCGGCCAGGGTGGCGCTCTTGCCGATGCCCTCGCGTCCGCTGAGCAGGGCCAGGGCGCCCTTGCGGTGTTGGAGGACCTGTCCGGCGAGGGTCTCCACGAAGGTGAGTTCCTCGAACCGGTTGACGTGTTTGAGGTCGGCCTCGGGGACCCGGCGCGGGGGCGGTGGCGGTTCGGGCGGGGCGAGGTGGAGGTGTGCGATGTCGCGGGCCTGGATCGCGTTGCCCTGGTTGTCCCGCATCCGGTTGTGGTGTTGGGGGTCCGACACCGTTGGCCTCCTGGGTGTTCTCGCGAGCGCGCCTCGTGGTCACGGCCACCGACGATCCTAGCCCTCGCGCCCTCTCCCGGTCCCGACGACGGTTCCCTCTCCTTCGCCGCCCCCATAGAATGAACAAACGTTCATTCATAGGAGGACGGATGCCGAGAACCCCCGAACAGCATCGGGCCATGAGGGCCGCCACCCGGGAGCGGGTGCGCACGGCCGCGATCCGACTCTTCTGCCGCCGCGGATACGCCGGGGTGGACATGCGCGCCATCGCCGCCGAGGCCGGGATCAGCACCGGCTCGATCTACCGCCACTTCGCCACCAAGGACGAGCTCTACGACGACCTGGTCGCCGAGGCCGCCACCGGCCTGCGGGCCCTGGCCCGGAGCTTCACCGACACCGACCTGGTCGTGGAACCCCTGCGCGGGTTCGTCGAGGTGTTCCTGGCCGACCTGTCCCGGGACACCGGAGCCGTGGAGTTCTACCTGCTGATGAACCAGGTCTTCGCCTCCGGCGTCGAGGCCGGGCCTGAGCGGGGCGCGGCCGTGGAGGATCTGCTGCGGGCCCACCGCGAGGTGACCGGTGCGGTCGTGACGTTGATCGAACGCGGCCGGGGCCGGGGTCTGACCCGACCCGCGCCCGCCGCGGAGCTGGCCACCTGCTTCTTCGCCGTCCTCGGCGGGCTGGCCATGACCCGCTCGGCCCTGGGCGAGGCCTTCGTCGCCCCTTCCGTCGCCACCGTGACGGGGACCCTGCTGGTCGAGGAGACGACGGTATGAGCGAGACGACGAGGATCCGGGTCGTACGCGGCGACGAACTGGGCGAGGAGGGGAGCGCGTGGATCGCCCGCCTGTACGTGGAGGGCTTCGGCGACGACCTGGCCTTCTTCTCCAAGGACCCCGAACGGTTGACGGCCGCCCTCGAGCACGCCCTGGTGGCGCGCCACGCCCACGTGGCGCTGATCGACGGTGAACCGGCGGCCCTGGCCTTCCTGGTCCAGGGGGAGCGACTCTGCTTCGAGCACGACGCCGCCGAGCTGCGCCGCCATCTGGGGTGGTACAAGGGCACCATCGCCGACCTGGTGTTCCGCTCCCAGTTCCAGAAGGTGATGCCCGACGCCGGGCCGGGCATCGGCGAGATCGCCTTCGTGGCCTCGGCCCGACGCTTCCGGGGACGCGGCGCGGCCAAGGCCGTGCTGGAGCACATCCTGACCCTGCCCGGCTATCGCGAGTTCCGGTTGGAGGACATCTCCGACGTCAACGAGTCCGCTCTGGGCCTCTACGAGCGGGTGGGTTTTCACGAGTACCACCGAAGGCGGGTCCGGCACACCCGGTGGAGCGGTATCAACGCCTACGTGTCGATGCGGCTCGTCCGAGAGTGAGGACCCGCCCTCGGGTCAGGAGGTGACGGCGACCTGGCCCCGGTCGGTGGCGACCGGCCCCGCGCCTCCGGGGCGGATGTCGTCGTGGAAGATCTCGGTGGGCAGGTACAGGGCGCAGCAGGCGTTGGGCACGTCGACCACGCCGCCGATCCGCCCCTCGACCGGCGAGGTGCCCAGGATCAGGTAGGCCTGCTCGTCGGTGTACCCCCACTTCTTGAGGTAGGAGATGGCGTTGAGGCAGGCGTTGCGGTAGGCCTCGGTGGCGTCCAGGTACAGGTTGGTGTCGTCGCGGTGGTCCACCGAGATGCCGATGAAGGTGAGGAACTCCGAGTACAGCGGGGCGACCCGGCCCGGCTGGAAGACGGGGTTGCGATGGACACCGTAGGTGTCCATCCCGCCCTTGATGAGGTCGACGCGCAGGTCGATGAAGCCGCCCATCTCGATGGCGCCGCAGAAGTTGATCTCGCCGTCGCCCTGACTGAAGTGCAGGTCGCCCACGGACAGCAGCGCTCCGGGGACGTGCACGGGGTAGAAGATCCGGGAGCCCCGGGTGAAGTTCTTGATGTCGTGGTTGCCGCCGTTCTCCCGGGGCGGGACGGTGCGGGCCCCGGATTCGGCGATGCGCGCCAGCAGGTCGCCGTCGGCGTTGCCGGCCAGGGCGCCCCGGGCCAGGGGCGGTAGGGCCAGCGGCGGCACCCGTTCGGGGTCGGTGGCGATGAGGGCCCGCTCGCGCCGGTTCCAGCTGTCGAGCAACTCGTGCGAGGGCGCCACGCCCATCAGGCCGGGGTGGGTGATGCCGGTGTACTCGACCCCGGGTACGTGGCGGGAGGTGGCGGCCTGGCCGTGGAAGTCCCAGATGGCCTTGTAGGCGTCGGGGTAGTAGTCGGTCAGGAAGCCGCCGCCGTTGACCTTGGCGAAGATGCCGCTGTAGCCCCAGCCCTGGCCGCAGACGGGTCCGCGTTCTCCGGGGATGGGGCCCAGGTCGAGGATGTCGACGATCAGCAGGTCGCCGGGCTCGGCCCCTTCGACGCGGAAGGGGCCGCTGAGCATGTGGCAGCGGTCCAGGTCGACGTCGCGGACGTCGTCGGCGGAGTCGTTGTCGCCGATCTGGCCGTCGGTCCATTCGCGGCTCTCGACGCGGAACTCCTGTCCCGGGCGTACGGTGGCCGCCGCCGGGACCTCGGGGTGGAAGCGGTTGTGTCCGGGGACCGCCTGCTGGGCCATGGTCTTGGACGGATCGTGGCTGAAGATGACCTCGGGCATGGTGTGGCTCCTGGTGGTGTCCGTTCGAGCGTGGCCGGTGATGAACGTCGAGCTCATGCCCGGGGCAGTAGGGCGTGACGGGGGTCGGTGAAGGACGTGGGGGCGGGATCGGGCGCCGGGCGGGTGACGACGGCGGGCCGGTCCGTGCTCTGTTCGGCGGCCTCCATCACCCGGCCTCGGGCCGCGGGGACGGCGCGCACCATCGGTGCGGTGAAGGCGCGGCGGGCGCTCCGGCCGCAGGAGCAGTCCGTCTCTCGCGGCGCTCGCCCCATGGGGGCGTCCAGGTCGGTCTCGTGGCGGTCCGGACAGCGGTAGAGGTAGGTGACCATGATCACTCCTTCCAAATGAAAATAAGCCAGTTGGAAGTAAGTGGCAAGGGTCACCCCCGGCGACACCGGAGACGGATGTGACCGAACACCGTCACAGCCGGGCGAGGATCTCGAAACCCAACCCGTCGGCCCTGGCCATGTACACACGCTGATGGATATGGCCCGACCTCAACCGCATCGGCCCGCGCGGACCGTCGTAGCCCACCGAATCGGCCACCCTCGACAACCGCTCGGGCCGGGCCGTGCCCGCGCGCCGCACCAGCGCCTCCAACGCCATCAGCCCCTCGTAACAGGACTCGGCCATGTTGTTCAGCGGAGGCGCCTCCGGGCCGTGCATGGCGGCGTAGGCGCCCGACAGCTCCAACGCCGACTCGGTCGGCAACGACCGGAAGTAGGCGGCGGCCACGAACAGATCCTCGGTACTGTCCGCCCCGCTGCCCAACAGCATGTTCTCCTCCATCAACGGGGTCAGCCGCCGGACCCGGGACTGCAGGTCTGCCTCGGCGAAGGCCCGATTGAAGGCCACCGCGTCCTGACCCACCAACAGCATCAGGACGGTGTCGGCGCCACTGGCGCGCACGCGCTCCAACACCCCGTCGAAGTCCTCCGTGCCCAGCTCGACGAAGGCCTCCCCCACCACCCGCATCCCCAAATCGTGGGCGTAGCCACGACAGGAACGGGCCGTACTGCGCGGCCACACGTAGTCGTCACCGACCACGAACAGATCCCGCGCCCCCTGCTCATCACGCATCCAACGCATGGCCGGAGCGACCTGATCGGGCGGAGTCTCCCCCGAACAGAACACCCCCGTCGCGCTCTCCCCTCCCTCGTAGAGCGAGGTGTAGACGTAGGGCACGTGCCCGCCCACCACCGGCACCAGATGCTGTCGCACCCGCGAGATGTGCCAACCGGTCACCGCGTGGATCCGCCCGGCCCCGACCAACGCCCCCACGTCGGCGGCCACCTCCGACTCCGGACGGCCCCCGTCGATCACCACCGGCCGCACCCGACGCCCCAACAGACCCCCCTCGGCGTTGATCCGGGCCAGCGCGGTCTCGGTGACCGCCTCACAAGAGGGCCCGAAGATCCCCGCCGAACCCCGCAACGGGATCACGACCCCCACCGGAAAGTCCTCACCGCGGGGTCTCGGGTCGTGTTCGGGACAATGACACGGCATGGCGCCCCCTCGGCTCACGCCACCGGTCCACGTCACCGAGCGTCACCACCGGTTTCGGGCGTGCTAGATTCACCACCGAGTAAGAATGTTCTCGAACGAACATGTTCTGGGCAAGGCTCGGCGCGAGCCCCGGAGTGGCGCTCTCGACCGGACCCGAGATGTGGGATCGATGAGCGAAACGAACGTCGGGAACGCCCTGCACCCCCTCCTGCTGCGCAAGGTCGTCGCCGCGCTGGACACCGCCGCCGCCGACCTGGTCGGCGCGCACGACCTGACCGCCGACCGCTGGCGGATGCTGGAGGTCCTGGTCCTGGCCGGGCCGATGTCCATGGCCCGCCTGTCCGAGGAACTGAGCCTGGCCGGCGCCACCGCCACCCGGGTCGCGGACCGCCTGGTGGGCGACGCCCTCGCCTACCGCGACGTCGACCCCGACGACCGGCGCCGCGTGGTCCTGCGCGCCGCCGAACGCGGACGCGCCCTGCACGCCGAACTCTCCCCCGAGGTCACCCGAGCCCAGGAGCACGTCCTGGCCGGACTGGGCGAGGCCGAACGCGCGGGCCTGGCCCGGCTGGCGCACGCCCTGGCCGGCGCCCCGCCCCTCACCTGAACCCCTCCCCCACCACGGCGAAGGGCCCGACCGGGCCGGTCCATGACCGGCCACGATCGGGCCCTCGACCACTACGGCGGGGTCAGCCGCGTCCTCCGGAGGCCGCCTCGGCGCCCTCCTCGGGAACCTCCACCCAGGAGCCGCCCACCTCGGCCTCGGGCTCCGAGACCGAGGCGTGGCCGCGCTCCAGCGCCGACCCCTCGACGTCGATGTCGGGCAGGATCCGCTCCAGCCATCGGGGCAGCCACCAGGCGGCGTCCCCGGCCAGGTGCATCACGGCCGGGATCAGCAGCATCCGCACCACGAACGCGTCGATGAGGACACCGAAGGCCAGCGCGAAGCCCACCGAGCTGATCATCATCATCTCGGAGAAGACGAACCCGCCGAACACCGAGATCATGATGATCGCGGCGGCGGTGACCACCGCGCGACCGGCACGGAAGCCCCGCACCACCGCGAGCCGGGCCGGGGTGCCGTGCACGTAGGCCTCGCGCATACCCGTACCGATGAAGAGCATGTAGTCCATGGCCAGACCGAACAGGATGCCCACCAACAGCGTGGGCAGGAAGTTCAGCACCGGCCCCGGGTTCTCCAGACCGATGAGCCCGCCGAGCCAACCCCACTGGTAGACGGCGACCACACCGCCCAACGCGGCGAAGTAGGACAGGATGAACCCGAGCGTGGCCACCACCGGCACGAAGATCGACCGGAACACCAGCAGCAGGATCACCAGGGACAGGCCCACCACCACCGACAGATAGGTCGGCAGCGCGTCCGAGAGCGTCTCGGAGATGTCGATGTTGCCGCTGGCCATACCCGCCACGCCCAAGGGCGCGGTGCCGTGGATCGGCTCCATGCCGCGCAGGGTGTGCACCAGCTCCTCGGTGGACTCGCTGGAGGGCCCATCGACCGGGATCACCTGGAAGATGGCCAGCGTCCCGTTCTCCGACACCCCGATCGGCGCCACCGCGGCCACGTCGCCCAGGATCGAGATCGCGTGCGCCACCTCGTACTGGTAACGCTCGGCGTTGGCCTCGGCCGACTCCTCGTCCGGGCCGCCCGGCAGATCGGCGGTGACCAGCAGGGGCCCGTTCTGTCCGTCGCCGAAGTTCTCGGCGATGGCGGCATAGGCCCGGTACTGGGTGGAGTCGACCGGCTGCGAGGAACCGTCGGGCATCCCCGTGCGCAGGTCCAGGGCGGGCAGGGCGATGACGCCCAACAGGACGATCGCCACGGCCGCCCGACCCAGCGCGCCGAGGTTCGACATCGGCGCGGCCCCGCCACCGTGCCTGGCTCCGGCGGCGGCCTTACCGTCGCCGTTCTCGCCCGACAGGCGGCCGCGCTCGCGCCGCGACAGGATCTTGACCCCCACCAGGGAGAGCAGCGCGGGCACCAGGGTGACCGCGATCAGCACGGCCACGGTGATGGCGATCGCGCCGATGCTGCCCATCAGCCCCAGGAAACCGATCCCGGTCAGGTTCAGTCCCAGCAGGGCGATGAGGACGGTGGCGCCGGCGAAGACCACGGCGTTACCGGCCGTACCGTTGGCCAGCCCGATGGACTCGGCCGGGTCGACGCCCTCCTTGAGCTGGCGACGGTGCCGGTTGATGATGAACAGCGCGTAGTCGATACCGACCGCCAGGCCCAGCATCAGACCCAGGATCGGGGTGACGGTGGCGATCTCCAGGACCCCCGACAGCGACATCGCGATCAGGGTGGCGATACCGACACCGATCAGCGCGGTCAGGATGGGCAGCCCGGCGCCGATGAGGGTGCCGAGCATGACCACCAGCACGATCCCGGCGACGACCACACCGATCACCTCGGCCTTGCTGACCAGGCCGGGCAGCTCCATGGAGATGTCGTCGGCGAAGTCGACGCTGGTGCCGGGGACCGGGTCGTCGGCGAACACCGAGATGACGGCGTCGCGGGTCTGCTGGGAGACCTCCTCCTGGCTGTCGGTGAAGGCGACGGTCACCAGGGCGGTGGACTCGTCCTCGGAGACCATGACGATGCCCGAGGACATCTCCAACAGGGCCTCACCGCGTTCGAGACGCTCCTCCTCGGAGTCGAGGGTCTCGGCCACCTGGTCGAGTACCCCGGCGGCCTCGGCCTCGGCCTTGCCCTCCTCGAATTGCGCGCGCCCGTCGGCGAGGAGTTCACGCTGTTCGTCGCGTTCCTCCTCGGTCGCGAAGGGGTCGACGACGTCCTGGACGCCCTCGACCTCGGCGGCGCGTTCGACGCGGTCGGCGATCTCCTCACGCTGGGTCTGGGTGAGGGCCTCTCCGTCCTCGCTCTGGTAGACGACGGTGCCCATACCGCCGCCCATACCGGAGAACTCGTCCTTGAGACGTTGGTTCACCTGGTCGGTGGGGGTCCCGGGGATGGAGAAGCTGTCCTCCAACTCTCCCGAGAAGAGGGCGAAGGCGGCGCCGGCGGCCAACATGAGCGCCAACCAGAGCGCGATGACGGTTCCGGCGCGGCGTGCCGAGGCACGCCCGAGTCTGTAGAGGAGTTCAGCCATGGTTTCCCGCAGAGGAAGAGGAGGTGGGCAGGTCGAGGATTCGGGTGACTCAAGGGGTGTCGGAGCCGACGGCCAGGGCGCCGAACCCGTCACGGTAGGTGTGGATCATGCGGCTCAACAGCCGATCCCAGAGAAGGCGCGACTCGGCGGTGTCCACACCGCCGGTGGCCTCCTCCCAATGACGGACCACGGCCAGGGCCCCGCCCACCAGCGCGCCGCACATCAGGTCGACCTCCAAGGGGTCGGCCCGGGGATGGTGGCGCAGGGTGGTGATCGCGATCCGGGTGCCCAGGTCGGTGATGGTGCGTTCCAACAGCACCGCCCGACGCGGGTCGGTCCTTCCCCCGCCCGAGTCGAAGAGCCTCGTGAGCTCTCGGATCGGGGTGACCAGGTCGGTGGCGCGCAGAGCGGCCGCCACCCGGTCGAACATCGCGGTCTCGGTGTCCCCTTCGCCGGCCGAGGCGGCCAGGTTGGCGTCGACGTTGTCCAGGACCACTCCGAGCATGCGCCCGAACACCTCGACGATGATGTCGTCGACCGTCTTGAAGTGGTTGAACACCGTCCGACGGGAGACGTCGGCGCGTTCGGCGAGACGGTCCACGGTGAAGTCGGTGCCGCCGATCTCCAGGATCAGCTCCCAGGCCGCGTCGATGATGGCGCGCCGATGCCGTGCCTTGAGGGCCTCACGCCGATCGGGCGCGGAGGAACGGTACCGAGATGCCATATGTCCAGACTAGAGAGGTTGGTGCACTGAGTGCAACGACGCACTGAGTGCACCCGATCACAACGATCGTGCTCCCCCTCTCACCCGAACGTCACCGACCCCTCCCCCGAGACACCCCGACCGCTTCCACCTGGGCGGGTAGTGTGTCCCAGGACCCCGACGGGGAGGCACCGCCGCCCCGCACCACGAGAACGGCCCCTCCTCCAAGGCCCCGGAAGGGCGGGTTGTGGGAACACCACAGACCACCCCGACCTCCAGGCCCGAACGGAACCGTCTCCATCGGGGTCCGAGCGCTCCACCGCGTCCGAGGCGGGACCCTTTTTGGTCATTTCCCACAAGCCAACCCCCTCAAGATGCGTTGGGTGCGGCATGGCGCACGGGGTCCACAGGCGAGAAGGTGGATACTGCCGGGGCCGTCGTGTCGCCGCGTGCACATCATTGGTCTTACGAGAAGGGCTCATTCGGGTGTTCAGTCGTGTCGCCATCGTGAACCGTGGTGAGGCCGCCATGCGGCTCATCCACGCAGTCCGGGACATCGCCGCCGAGAGCGGAACACCGATCGAGACCGTCGCACTGCACACCGACGTCGACCGCACGGCCGCGTTCGTGCGCGAGGCCGACCTGGCCTACGATCTCGGTCCCGCCTCCGCCCGCCCCTACCTGAACCTGGAGACGCTCGAGCGCGCCCTGGTCGAGACCGGGGCCGACGCCGCCTGGGTCGGTTGGGGCTTCGTCGCCGAGGACCCCGCCTTCGCCGACATGTGCGAACGCATCGGGGTCACCTTCGTCGGCCCCAGCGGCGAGGCCATGCGCAAACTCGGCGACAAGATCGGCGCCAAACTCATCGCCGAGGAGGTCGGCGTCCCCGTCGCCCCCTGGAGCCGCGGCGCCGTCGAGAACCTGGACGCCGCCCTCGAGGCCGGTGAGAAGATCGGCTACCCGCTGATGCTCAAGGCCACCGCCGGCGGCGGCGGACGCGGCATCCGCGTCATCAACAACGGCGAAGAACTCGCCGACGCCTACGAACGCACCAGCCAGGAGGCCCAGCGCGCCTTCGGCAGCGGCGTCGTCTTCCTCGAGCGCCTGGTCACCGGCGCCCGCCACGTCGAGGTCCAGGTCATCGCCGACGGCCAGGGCACCGCCTGGGCCCTGGGCGTACGCGACTGCTCGGTCCAACGACGCAACCAGAAGGTCATCGAGGAGTCCGCCTCCCCCCTCCTGGACGCCGAACAGACCGACGAGCTCAAGACCTCCGCCGAACGCCTGGCCATCGCCGTGGGCTACCGCGGCGCCGCCACCGTCGAATTCCTCTACCACCCCGGCGAGCGACTCTTCGCCTTCCTGGAGGTCAACACCCGACTCCAGGTCGAACACCCCATCACCGAATCCACCACCGGATTCGACCTGGTCCGCGCCCAACTGCACGTGGCCGCCGGCGGCCGCCTGGAGGGCGAACCCCCCGCCGAACGCGGACACGCCGTCGAGGCCCGCCTCAACGCCGAGGACCCCGACCGCGACTTCGCCCCCTCCCCCGGCCGCATCGCCCGCCTGGACCTGCCCGCCGGCCCCGGCATCCGCGTCGACACCGGCGTCGCCGAAGGCGACACCATCCCCGCCGACTTCGACTCGATGATCGCCAAGATCATCGCCTACGGCCGCGACCGCGACCAGGCCATGGCCCGCCTGCGCCGCGCCATGCGCGAGACCACCGTCATCATCGAGGGCGGCGCCACCAACAAGAGCTTCGTCCTGGACCTGCTGGACCGGCCCGAGGTCATCGACGCCACCGCCGACACCGGCTGGATCGACCGGGTCCGCGCCGAAGGCGGCCTGGTCTCCCACCGCCACTCCGCCGTGGCCCTGACCGCCGCCGCCATCGAGGCCTACGAAGAGGAGGAACGCGTCGAACTCGACCGTCTCCTCTCCACCGCCTTCGGCGGCCGCCCCCAGGTCCAGCACGAGAGCGGCCGCCCCCTGGACCTCAAACTCCGCGGCGTCGGCTACCGCGTACGCGTGGCCCGCGTGGGCGCCCACCGCTTCCGCGTCGGCCTCGAAGCCGGAGAGACCACCCGCACCGCCGACGTCGAACTCGAACGCTTCGACGACCACAGCGGCCGGATCACCGTCAACGGCACCCGCTACCACCTGCTCATCGGCACCCACGGCCCCGTCCACCTGGTCGAGATCGACGGCGTCGCCCACCGGGTCAGCCTGGACGAGGGCGGCGTACTGCGCTCGCCCACGCCCGCCCTGGTCGTGGCCACCCCGCTGGAGGTCGGCGCCGAGGTCGAGGCCGGAGCCCCCGTCCTGGTGCTGGAGAGCATGAAAATGGAGACGGTGCTGCGCGCACCCTTCAAGGCACGCCTGAAGGAATGCGCCGTCACCGTGGGAGCCCAGGTCGAGACCGGCGCCCCCCTGCTGCGCCTGGAGCCCATCGCCGACGGCGACGAGGAGACCGCCCAGAGCACCGAGCCGGTCGAACTCGACCTGCCCGAACAGCCTTCCGACGTACCCCTGCCCACCCGCGTCGAACGCGGCGGCGAGGACCTGCGCAGCCTCCTGCTGGGCTTCGACACCGACCCGAACGACGAACGCCGCCTCCTCCAGGACCACCTGGCCGCCCGCGCCGACGTCATCCGGTCCGGCCACAGCCCACTGGCCCACGAGCTCCCGCTCATCGAGGTCTTCGCCGACCTGGCCGAACTCAGCCGCAACCGGCCCGCCGGAGCCGACGACGTCGACGGCACCGTGCACAGCCCCCGCGAATACCTGCACACCTACCTCCAGAGCCTGGACGTGGAGCGCGCCGGACTGCCCGCCTCCTTCCAGAACAAGCTCTCCCAGGCCCTGGCCCACTACGGCGTCACCGACCTGGAGCGCACCCCCGCCCTGGAGTCCGCGCTCTTCCGCATCTTCCTGGCCCAGCAGCGCGCCGCCACCGACGTCACCATCGTCACCACCCTGCTGCGCTCCTGGCTGGAGGAGGCCCCGCCCTCCGCCGAACTGCGCGAACCCGCCGGCCTGGCCCTGGAACGCCTCGTGGCCGCCACCCAGGTCCGCTTCCCCGCCGTCGCCGACCTGGCACGCGGCGTGGTCTTCGCCTGGTTCGGCCAGCCCCTGCTGCGCCGCAACCGCGCCCGCGTCTACGCCGAGGTACGCCGCCACCTGCGCCACCTGGACGAGCACCCCGACGCACCCGACCGCGCCGAGCGCATCGCCTCGATGGTGCGCACCACCGAACCGCTCGTCCGCGTCCTGGGCCAGCGCCTGGTCCGCTCCGACCTGGACAACTCGGTGATGCTCGAGGTCCTGACCCGCCGCTACTACGGCAACAAGGGCCTGACCGACGTACGCACCGTCGACTCCGCCGGCTGCTCCTACGTGGTCGCCGAACGTCGCGGCTCGCGCCTGATCTCCACCGCCGTGGCCTTCGAACGCCTGGGCGAGGCCCTGCGCGGCCTGGCCGACCTGACCGAGGGCTCCGCCGACGTCGACGCCGACATCTACCTGTCCTGGGAGAAGCAGCCCGAGGACTTCGACGCCATGGCCGACGCGCTGCACCAGGCGCTCGCCCTGCTGCCCACCCCCGAACGGGTCCGCCGCCTGACCACCACCGTCGCCGGCCGCGATGGCGCGGTCATGCACCACCACTTCACCTTCCACCCCACCGCCGAGGGGATGGTCGAGGACCGTCTCATCCGCGGCCTGCACCCCTACATCGCCGAGCGCATGCAGATGCAGCGGTGGAACCGCTTCGACCTGACCCGCCTGCCGTCCCTGGACGAAGAGGTCAACCTGTTCCGGGCCGTGGCCCAGGACAACCCCTCCGACGACCGTCTGGTGGCCTTCGCCCAGATCCGCGACCTCACCGAACTGCGCGACCAGGAGGGCAGGCTCATCTCCCTGCCCACCGCCGAGAACACCATCGCCACCTGCCTGGACTCCATCCGTCGAGCCCTGTCCGGACGGCCCGCGCGCAAGCGCTTCAACACCAACCGGATCGTGCTCTACGTCTGGCCGCCCATCGACATCACCCGCGAGGAACTCAAGGCGATCGGGCGACGCGTCCTGCCCACCGTCGCCGGCACCGGCCTGGAGGAGCTCCTCTTCATCGGCCGACAGCGCGACGCTGAGACGGGCGAGCTGACCAAGACCGCCGTACGCGTCACCTTCGACGCCACCGGCGCCCCGGGCCTGACCATCGAGGCCCCCTCCACCGAGCCGGTCGAGCCCATCGACGACTACCGGCAGAAGGTGCTGCGCGCCAGTGCCCGCAACACCGTCTACCCCTACGAGCTCGTCGACCTGCTCGGCGACTTCGCCGAATACGACCTGGACGAGAACCACGCCCTGGTCCCGGTCCGCCGCCCCAAGGGCCGCAACGGCGCCGCCATCGTCGCCGGCGTGGTCACCACCACCACCGAACTCCACCCCGAGGGCCTGTCCCGCGTGGTGCTGCTGGGCGACCCCACCAAGTCGCTGGGCGCGCTCTCCGAAGGCGAATGCCGCCGCGTCATCGCCGCCCTGGACCTGGCCGAACGGATGGAGGTGCCACTGGAGTGGTACGCCCTGTCCGCCGGCGCCCGCATCTCCATGGAATCGGGCACCGAGAACATGGACTGGGTGGCCGCCGCCCTCAAGCGCATCGTGGAGTTCACCCAGGACGGCGGCGAGATCAACATCGTCGTCGCCGGTATCAACGTCGGCGCCCAGCCGTACTGGAACGCCGAGGCGACGATGCTCATGCACACCAAGGGCATCCTGGTGATGACCCCCGACTCGGCGATGGTGCTCACCGGCAAGCAGTCCCTGGACTTCTCCGGCGGCGTCTCGGCCGAGGACAACCACGGCATCGGCGGCCACGACCGGGTCATGGGCCCCAACGGCCAGGCCCAGTACTGGGCCCCCGACCTGCTCACCGCCCGCGACATCCTCATGTCGCACTACGACCACACCTACATCGCCCCGGGCGAGAGCGCGCCCCGACGGGCCGCCACCTCCGACCCGATCGACCGCGACATCTCCGACCACCCGCACGTGGTCGAGGGCAGCGACTTCACCACCGTCGGCGAGATCTTCTCCGTCGAGGCCAACCCCGACCGCAAGAAGCCCTTCGACATCCGCACCGTGATGAAGGCCCTGGCCGACCAGGACCACCCGGCCCTGGAACGCTGGGCCGGCATGGCCGACGCCGACACCGCCGCGGTCCAGGACGTGCACCTGGGCGGCATCCCCGTCTGCCTGGTCGGTATCGAATCGCGTTCGGTGCCCCGGCGCGGCTTCCCGCCGGCCGACGGCCCCGACACCTACACCGCCGGAACCCTGTTCCCGCAGTCGTCGAAGAAGGTCGCCCGCGCCATCAACACCGCCAGCGGCAACCGCCCGCTCGTGGTCCTGGCCAACCTGTCCGGCTTCGACGGATCACCCGAATCCCTGCGCAAGCTCCAGCTGGAGTACGGCGCCGAGATCGGCCGCGCGATCGTCAACTTCCAGGGCCCGATCGTGTTCTGCGTGATCTCGCGCTACCACGGCGGCGCGTTCGTGGTCTTCTCCAAGGCCCTGAACCCGAACATGACCGTCCTGGCCCTGGAGGGCTCCTTCGCCTCCGTGCTGGGCGGCGCCCCGGCCGCCGCGGTGGTCTTCTCCGGCGAGGTGAACGCCCGCACCGCCGCCGACCCGCGCGTCAAGGAACTCGAGGGCCGCGTCTCGGCCGCCTCGGGCGCCGAACGCGCCGCCGCCTCGGCCGAACTCGACGACGTACGCTCCTCGGTGCGCGCCGAGAAGCTGGGCGAGGTCGCCGCCGAGTTCGACGCCGTCCACAGCATCCGCCGCGCCGTCGAGGTCGGCTCGGTGGACGCGGTCATCGAAGCCGCCCAGATGCGTCCGCGCATCATCCAGGCCATCGAGGACCACGGCGACAAGTAGCCCGAACACGACGAAGGCCCGCCGAGCGATGCTCGGCGGGCCTTCTCACGCTTTGAGCGGGCCGGCACGGCGGTCGCCTCACGGCGGATGGCACAACAGGGCTCCTGCCACCTTGCGGTGCGGTATTCCCTGAAGGCTTTGTGTAGAGCCCGGGGGACACTTTCTACCGCGCCGACCCGCACCGTGTAACGACCCTCCCCCCGGGGCTATTCCGGGCCCATCCGATTTTTCTTCGCGCTCTTTCGCCCACCTGAGGAGACCGCCCCCGAATCCCCTCCCGAAACCCCCACACGGCCCGCCCGGACCTGGCACTGTTACCCCAGGTGACCGACACCGGACCGAAGGTGTCCACGCGCGGACGGTCCGCGCCACCGACCGACCCCCGACCCCGAACGGGACCGGGAACCGACCTGGAAAGAGGCGACGTGGTGGTGGAGTTGCGAGGGACCGAGGTCCCACCGGAAGAGGACGACACCGCGCTGACCGGCATCGTCTCCTCGGCGATGCTCATGCACGCGGTCTCGGCGCTGGTCGGCCTGGGCGTGATCGACGCCCTCGCCGACGGCCCCCTCACCCTCACCGACCTGGCCCGCCGACTCCAAGTGGAGGAGGACCGTCTGCTCATCGTCGTGCGCCCCGCCACCGTCGCCGGACTACTCCGCGAGAACGGACCCGATCTGTTCACCCTGAGCCCCTCGGGAGAACGGTTGCGCGCCGACGACCCCTCCGGGCTGCGCGACCTGTTCCACATGTGCACCTACGGCGACTTCCTCCAGGCCTGGACCCACCTGGAAGAGGCGATACGCACCGGCCGCACCGCCTTCGAACTCCACACCGGCCGAGAACTCTTCGGCTACCTCGGCGACAACCGCGAGGAGGCGACCATCTTCCACCGGGCCATGAACGCCTCCGCCCCCGTCCCCGCCCTCCTGGAACGCGCCGACCTGCCCCGCCAAGGGACCGTGGCCGACCTCGGCGGCGGCGAGGGCGCCGCCCTGGCCACCATCCTGCGCGCACGCCCCCACCTCGAAGGGATCCTCTTCGACCTGCCCGAGGTCGTGGAGGGCGCCGCCCCACTCCTGCGCACCGAAGGCGTCGACCGACGCTGCACCATCGTGGGCGGCAGCTTCTTCGACCGGGTCCCCCCGGGCGCGGACGTCTACCTCATGACCCGCGTGATGCAGAACTGGTCCGACGCCGACGCGCTCCGGATCCTGCGCAACGTCCGCGAGGCCATGCACGACACCTCACGGCTGCTCATCACCGGCCACCTCCCCGAACGCGAACGCCCCAGCCGCTACCTGGAGGCCATGAGCCTGAGCATGTTCGTCCTGTACGGGGCGCCCCTGCGCACCTCCGAACGCTACGAGGAACTCTTTCACCGGGCCGGCCTCGCCCTGCGAGCCGTACACCGCGTCCCCGAAGGGGAATCGATCATGGACGTACGCCGCGCGCCCTGACCCCCGTGAGACGACGAAGTGGGGCGCCGACCCGGCCGGCGCCCCACTCGGTCAGGACACCTCGGCGTCCTCATAGGTCCCGTCCGGCCGCAACGGCCTCAGGACCAGATGCCCCTGACGCGGATGGAAACAGGACGCCTCCCCGCGCAGCCGAGGCAGCACCGGCATCAGCACGTGATAGCAGCAGACCGAGGAGGCCACGTCCAACACCTCCGGGCTACTGAGCAGAAAGGGCAGCTCGGCGCGCAGATAGTCCATCCCCGCCCGGAACCGGGCCCCCTCCGGATCCTCGACCGGACCCAGCACATGCCGGACGTGATCCTCACAGGCGGCCCGCAACAGCGGATTCTCCTCGATCTCCCGATCGATCCGCCGCGAGGCCGTACGGTAGCCGGGCAACTCGGCGATCTCCGACAACGCCACCGTACGGACCCGGGCCGGCACGTCCCCGGCCGACTCCACCGCCCGACGGATACGACGCCGCACGTCCCGCAACGCACGATGGGTCCGCCGGGCCGCGTGCTCGGCATCCATCCCCGAGGCGCGGAACGCCGACTCCACGTGCAGATCGGCGTAGAGGACGTCCACCGAGGCGAAACGCCGCCCCGTCCAGTCCAACAGTTGAGCGATCCGATACTGGCTGAAGTAGCCGTTACCGACGCTCACCCCGACCAGGGCGTGCTCGCCCTTCTCCACCAGACGCTCACAGTTGGTGGTGAAGGGCCGCGCCTCGAACACCGCGCCCTCCCCGCCGACCTCGAAATCAGGCTGAGATGGCACCGGGCTCCTCCACAACGGCCGCCAGACGATCGCACAGATCGTCCAACAGGACATCGAGCTCCCGATCGGTCATCGCACCGCACATGACGTCGTCCATGCTCGCCCGCAGATCGGCCAACGCCGGACTCTCCTCGCCCCCGAGCCCGTCCCGCAAGGCCAGTACCCGACGCGCCGCGTCCAGACAGCGCAACGGACCGTACGAGGGCGGCTCCTGAAGCAGCCCGCGGCCACTACTGAGCAGGTAGGCGGCGAGCAACAAGAGCTCCTCGCGCATGTGGCGGTCGTCAGTTGCCCCAGCACTCATGGCTGATCACCTCGTTACGATCACGTCGGGGAGCGGCTTCGAGCGGACGGGCCGGATGGCCGATCGACACCAACAGCAGCGGCTCCAGATGTTCGGGCAACCCCAGGAACCTGCGCACCGGCGCCTTACGGAAACTGGCCGAGGGACAGCCCCCCAACCCCAGGGCGTGCGCCGCGAGCAGCAGGTTCTCCACCGCCATCGCCACGCACAACATGCCCTCGTCCCAGGCCCCGCCACCGCCCACCGCGCGAGAACGGTCGAAACAGGCCGCCACCACCAGGGGAGGACGTTCGATGATGCCCGGAGAGAAGGCGTGCACCATCCGCAACGTCCGCGTCCGACGGACCATCACGAAACCCCACGCCTGCTTATTGGAGGCCGAGGGGGCCGCCACCATCGCATCCGCCAGATGCTCCAGGGTCTCGTCGTCCACCGGTCTGTCGCTGAAGGACCGTACGACCCTTCTCGAGGTCAAGACCCGCAACATGTGCGGGTTCGGGCCGTCGTCCCGGTGTCCCGGTTCCGCGACCTCCACAGCGACACCCACTCTCCGTGTCGAGTAAAATACCGAGTGCAATATAGCGTGGACGGCGTACCACCGGACCGACATTCACAGCTTCCGGTGGCCATCGGATGAAGGACTTCACCGAAAGGTCGTCAACACCCGTGTCGAGCCCTCTCTCCCCCACGCCCGTCAACGATTCCGCGCTGCGTCTCTTCGAACTCATCACCACCAGCTGGGTCTCGGCCGCCGTCGGCGCCGCCGCCGAACTCGGCATCGCCGACGCCATGTCCGAGACCCCCACCCCCGTGGACCAGATCGCCAAACGCGTCGGCGCCGACACCGACGCCCTGGACCGCCTCCTACGCGCCTGCGCCGACCTGGACCTGGTCGCCGAGACCTCCACCGGCGTCTTCACCCTCACCGAACTCGGCGCCGCCCTGCGCACCGATTCCCCCCACTCCATGCGCGGCTACGCCCGCTGGCTGAACTCCCCCGCCGAACGCTCCACCATGGGCCACCTCGCCGAGGCCGTCCGCACCGGCGGACCCGTCTTCGAAGCCGTCCACGGCGTCCCCGCCTGGACCTATATGCGCGCACACCCCGAGAGCGCCGCCCTCTTCGACCAGGGCATGACCGACATCTCCTCCCAGATCACCCGTTCCCTGGCCGAGGAGTACGACTTCGGCGACAGCCGACTCCTCATCGACATCGGCGGCGGCAAGGGCCGCCTCATCTCCCTCATCCTTCAGAACCACCCCCACCTGCACGGCGTGCTCTACGACCGCCCCGAGGTCGTCGACGACGTCGACCCCGCCCTCACCACCGGCGCACTCGCCGAGCGCTGCCACGTCGAGGGCGGTGACTTCCTCACCTCCGTCCCCACCGGAGGCGACACCTACCTGCTCGCCAGCGTCATCCACAACTGGAACGACGAGGACTCCACCCGGATCCTCACCCACTGCCGCCACGCCATGGCCCCCCAAGGCCGCGTCCTGCTCGCCGAGGTCCTCATGCCCGAGGAACCCGCAGCGGCCCGGACCGCCAAGTTCATGGACCTGAGCATGCTCGTCCACTGCGACGGCAGGCAGCGCACCCGCGCCGAGTTCACCGCACTCCTCGACCGCTCCGGCCTGCGCCTGAACCGGATCGTGCCCTGTAGCGGAGTGAGCGTCGTCGAGGCCGTGGCCGCCTGAGACCCCGAAGAACGCACGGCGCGGGCCCCACCGGGGACCCGCGCCGCACGTGAACCGGGAGGGATCAGCAGCCGGTGCTGCTGGTGATGGTGGTGTTGCCGTAGTAACGGATCGCCACCCCGTTGAGCACCGCGCGGACCACGGTGCCGTTGACACGCTGCTCGTAGTGCAGGTGCGGACCGGTCGAACCACCGGTGCTGCCCACCTTGCCGATCACGGTCCCGGTGCTCACCCGGGTGCCCACCGACACCGACTGCGAGTTCAGGTGCGCGTAGAGGGTGGTGACGCCACTGCCGTGGTCGACGATGATGTACTTGCCATAGCTGGTGTTACCCCGATCGGCGACCGTGGTCACGGTACCGGCCGCACTGGAGCGCACGTTCTGGTTCAACGCGTTGGAGCGCTGGAAGTCCACCGACAACTGCGGGTTGTGGTTGGTACGGGTGTTGGCGTTCCAGGTCTGACCACAGTCGAAGGGTGTACGCAGGTTGATCGCGGCGACCGCCTGCTCGCTCGCCACGGCGTTCACCGGGACCAGCACGGCCGTGAACAGGGCCGCGGCCAGGAGGATGCCCAGACGCCTGAACAGGCCTCCGGAACGGGGGATCTTCATAGGGGGTCCTTTCCTCGCGGAAACGGGGGTGCGAGAACTACGCAGGCTCGATACCCACATGAACGACCACGATCACGAAAGACGCCCACTTTTCTTTTCTCCTTCGCCTTCCCGCCGATAATCGGACGAGATCCCCGACCGCGCAGGCGAACACGGTACCCCGGGAAACACCGGACCACCTGCGAGGAACCACCCTCCCGACATCGAAGCCCCCTTCTCCATTATCAAGAACGAATCACCCGAACAACCCCCTTACCCACCACCATCCGACCATTTCCGGAACAGAGAACTCCACCCTCAGGACTTCCCCCGACAGAGAACACGAACGCGCCCGCACGAACGACCGGAACACCCCGGACACACGAAGCGGGCCCCGACCCGAAGACCGGAGCCCGCCTCGAAGACGAGAACGTCAGGGAGCCGGCGTGGTCTCCACGACCTCATCCGGACACTCCGCCGCCACCGCGTTGAGCGCCTCACGCTCGACCTCGTCCACCGACAGACCCCAACGGGTCTTCACCGTGGTCCACTCGGTCACATAGCGGCAGTGCGCGTCGGCCGAAGGCGGCATCCACTCCGACGGATCCTTGTCGGCCTTGGACCGATTGGAGGCGGCACTGACCGCCACCAACGCGACCGGCTCGTCCAGATCGTTGGCATAGGCCTGACGACGCTGCGTGCTCCACTCCGAAGCACCCGAATCCCAGGCCTCGGCCAACGGGACCATGTGGTCGATGTCCAACCCGCGAGCATTGTCGAAGGTGCGATCGTCGTAGTAGGAGTACCACTCACCGCCGGTCAGACGGCAACGCTCACCCTGCTCGGGGGCCACGACCGCCTCCTCCAAAAGCACCTCCGCCCGGGTGTTGCAGCCGTTGCGATCGGCGTCGATCCAGTGCGGGAAGAGGCTTCGGTCATAGCCATCACGGGACTCCTCGGCCACCTCCAAGGCCTCGATCGCGTCGGCCAGAGGGACGGGCGCGGCATAGGCGGGGGACGGGGCCGACAGAAGTGCGGCGGCGAACGGGAGAACGGCGAGGGCGGCCGAACGTCGGCTCATGCGGGGTGACCTTTCCATGGACATCACTGAAAGTGATGATCCAGGCCCCGCAGTACACGGAGCAACCCGACACCCCGACGACCGAGACCGGCCTGAAAGCCGAGCCCAGAAGCGGAAAAGGACATTCAGCGCAACAAAGATCAAGCGCCGTTCCGGCCCCGTCCGTTACCCTGAGTGGATGATCGTCCGGAACGCCACCGGCCTCGACGGACCCGCCATCAGCGATCTCATGGTCCGCGCGGCCCCGCACTTCGACACCAAGTGCTACCCGGACCAGCTACTACCACCCGGAATGACCGTCCTCGTCGCGATGGAGAACGGACGCGTGGTCGGCTGGCTCGAAGGCGTGCTCGACTGGGACTACACCGAACCCGGAGCACCCACTCCCCCACCCCACGGATACATCCTCGCGGTCGTCGTCGACCCCGAATCACGCAGACGAGGCATCGGACGCGCCCTACTGGACCTGTTCGTCGCCGAGGCCCGCGAGGCCGACGTCCGCTGGGTCTACCTGATCCCCGAAGGAGGCGAAGGGACCGCCGGACGACTGGCGTTCTTCCACGCCGCCGGCTTCACCGAACTCCCACCCACCGACGACCCGCTACCGCCCATGGGCCGCTGGACCGACGTCGAGGCCATGGCCCACCACTAGAGGGCGACAGAGGGCGGGCACCCGCGGCCCGCCCCGGAAAACCCCTAGCCCGCGGCCACCTGGGCGATGAGCTGAGCCTGGATCCGCAGATCGTTACGGACGATCCACCGCACGAAACGATCGGCGATACGACCCCGCCAGGCACTGTGGACACCCTTGCGCAGATACAGCCTCGCGTGACCCCCGACCGGCTCGATCACGATCTCGAACACGCGGTGAGGATCCTCGTTCCCCTCAAAGGCATGACTCCAGGTGACCGCACGCCCCGGAACGGAGTGCGTGATCCACTCCCGCTCCCTCCTGCCGTCATCACGGGTCAACTCCACCGAACCATCGCCGAGAAGCCGCGAGGACACCGCGCCCCGATCCCACTCGCCCCGACGCTCCACCGACCCCACCAGCGCCCAGAGCCGCTCGGCCGACACCGGCACCTCCGACTCATAGACGTCGTACTTCCACCCCTTACCCCGCGACCCCGCCGCGAGGTCACCCTCGCCCCAAGGCGAAAGCGAGCCCTCCCGATCGGCGATCGGCTCATCCAGCGCCCCACGAACCCGATCGGTGTCCACGCCCAGGCGGTCCAACAGCCGCCGGATCCGCCCGCCCTCATCGTCGATCAACGCGGCGAGCAACGCCTGATCACCACCGGCCACCGGGCACTCGTCCACCAGCTCACGCAGCCGCGGCGCCAACGGCAACAGCCCCGCCGTGATCACCTCCGGCCTCCCCTCCGCCGCGGCCGAAGGCACCTCGACCCCCAACAGCGCCAGATCCTCTCCCAGAAGCCCGGCGATCGCCGCACGCGCCTCGACCAGCCCCACACCGGCGTCCATGAGCAGCCGGGCCGCCGGACCACCGTTGACCAGCAACCCCAGGAACAGATGCTCGAAGCCGACATCGGGATGGCCCGTGCGCACGGCCTCGTTGCCTCCCGCCCCCTCGATCACCGTGCGGTCGTATCCCCTGCCACGGGCGGCGGGCTCGGCGGACACGTTCGTCATCACTGACCTCTTCCAGTAGGGGCGATGTGACTCAGTCGTTTCGCGTACTTCTTGTGGACGGCCTGCCGGGTCACCCCGAGCGCGGCGGCGATGGAGGACCAGGACTCACCCGAACGCAGCGCCTCCTCCACCTGGCGCAACTCCAGAGCGTCGACCAACGCGCGCAGCGAGGCCACGGCGCGCAGGCCGTCCATGGGCGTCGAGGTGTCCGACGCGGCCGCCGCGAGTTGAACAGCATCCATGCCGTCAACCTAGGTTGCGCACCACCTTCATGTCAACCCAGGTTGCTACAAGCGGGGGAAACATCCCCCGTTCCCATGACCACATACGGCCGAAGACCCCCACCACGTCTGATCCCACCCCACCCGGGGAATGCCCTCCACCGACCCTCCACGAAGCGACGAGCCATTCCCTCCCTTTCGAGCCACGGGAGAATCCGTGCCACCCGAAATCGCTCTCATTCGCTGGACCGAGAAGAACACCGCCTCCACCCCGGACCAGGACGACCTCGACATTCCCCACGAAGTCGACCACGCCTTATCAGAAGCCCCCGGAGAACACCCGGAACCCCTCCCAAGAACCACCCCGGAATACACGACGGAGCCCCCCTCACACCCCCGAGTCGACGACCGACCCCTGAACGAAACCCCGGGCCTCACCCTCGACCACACCACCGAGCGGCACACCGACGACCCCCTCGCCGAACTGAGATCGCTCCACCCCCACCTGCTCACCCCGGAGCAGAAGGAACTGCTGTGGTCGGAATCGGCCACCCCGGAACCCTGCCGCCACCACCTGGGAGAACCGGCCGAACCCTGCGGCTCCACACCCAGCCGGCTCTACCAGAGGGGCCGCCGCTGCTTCACCCACGCACCGGACCCCATCGCCGCCCCCACCACATCGACCCACTGACACCCCGGGCCCCTACGCCCCGGCCACGACTCACTCCCCCGCCCACGGCACCGCGTACCCCGGAACGGAGGGCCACCGCACCGTCAACACCACCGACTCTTCCTCGGCGACCCAGGAATGGTCGACACCCCGACCCCACACGACATAGTCACCCTGCTCTTCCAGCAGGACGCTACGGCCGGGCAGCTCCACACGAAAGCGTCCGCTGATGAGCACCAGAAGAGCGGTCCGCCGCTCGCCCCTCACCCACTGCGCTCTCGTGTCACCGGCAGGATGGACACCCCACTTGATCTCGACGTCCTCGCTGTGCCGGGGGTCGTCGGCATCCTTGAAATGGCCGAGGATCCAGCCCCGGTCCAGCGCGGCGTCCTTGCCCGCGTTCCCCACATAAACACCATCGTTCACGTGATCGGACGCTAACAGTGTCCGAACCAGGGTGAACCCGAGGTCCCATCGAGCGGGGCGACCACGATCTCGGCGCACGTGGACTCCACGTTCTGTCACCGGCCCCGACTAACCTTTCCCGTCCACCCACGAGGAGGTCTGATGGAGAACACGGTCGGGCATGGCGACGGAGAGTTCCCGATTCCTCGAATCGTCGACCGCGCGGAATGGGAGGACGCCCGGCGGACGCTGTTGGACCAGGAGAAGGCCCTGACACGGATGAGCGACGCCATCGCGGCACAACGCCGACGCATGCCCGCCGTCGAGGTCCCCGGCGACTACGAATTCACCGGACCCGACGCAACGGTGACCCTACGAGATCTGTTCGACGGTCGACCCCAACTGATCGTCCAGCACTTCATGTTCTCCCCCGACCGGGACGCCGGATGCGACGGATGCTCCATGATGGCCGACTCCATCGGCCCGTTGTCGCACCTGAACGCGCGCCGCACCTCCTTCGCCCTGGTGTCCCGCGCACCGATCGAGCGGCTGATGGCGTTCCGATCTCGAATGGGGTGGGACCTGCCCTGGGTCTCCAGCGCCGGAACGACGTTCAACGAGGACTTCGAAGCGACGGTCGACGGCGAGGAACGCCAGGCCATCAGCGTGTTCCTGCGCCGAGGGGACCGCGTCCTCCACACCTGGTCGACGTTCGCGCGTGGGGAAGAACCGTTCATGCAGGTCTTCGGCCTCCTGGATCTGACCCCGTACGGACGGCAGGAGACCTGGGAGAACTCACCGGCCGGTTGGCCGCAGGACCGGCCCTATGAATGGATGAGGCTCCACGACGACTACGGTGCCGCGACATCCGGATGTGCTCACCACGCCGACCGGTGAGGTGTCCCGGATCCACATACGTCACCCGACCGGCGGAGCCGGTTCCGTGGGAAGGTCGCGGGTGAGCGCCTTGCCGAGGTGGACCACCCCGTCCTCCTCGGCGTCGATCACGAACCCTTCACTCCGATAGAGGGCGATGTTGCGGGTGCTCTTGGCGCCCGTGCTCAACTCGACCCGGTCGCATTCGGCGGCCAGATCCGCCTCCGCGCGGCGCAGGAGTCGGCGTCCGATACCGACTCCGCGCATGTCCGGGGCCACGGCGAGGCGACCGATCCGCCCGGTTCGGCCCTCATGACGGACACGGACCATGGCGATCAGGCGCCCGTCCCGCCACAGCCCCGTGGTCCTCCACTGTGACAGCCAGCGAGCGACATCGTCCACGCTCTCTCGCAGCGGCGCGAGGGCGAGCGAGTCGTTGTCTAGGGCCTCATCCACCCAGCAGCAACGTTGCAGCACGGTCACCTCGCCCGCGTCGTCCGGGGTCATGACACGGGTGTGACTTCCGGGCACCGGACCTTCGGCGTCGTCCTGCCCCAACGCCTCACGCAGGGGGCGCAGCGCCCGCGAGACGCGGACGGCCTCACGGAGCACCCCCTCGGCCGCCGCGTCGTGGCGCGGGCTCCGCCGGACCCGCCCGTCCACGATCGCGTCGTGGATACGAAGGGCGACCGTCGCACCGAGCGGAACGAGGCGCAGGGTGGTCGCGACCTCCTTGGTGTGCTGCACCGACCGGGTTCCCGCCGAGGTGTTGCCGTAACTGATGAATCCCATCGGCTTCCAGGCCCACTCCTTACCGAGATAGTCGAGGGCGTTCTTCAAGGGGGCGGGCATCCCGTAGTTGTACTCGGGTGTCACGACGATGAAGCCGTCGACCGCGTCGACCAGTTCACTCCAGCGTTTCGTATGCGGCCGGCGGTAGATCCCGCTGGAGGGGTGCTCCTCCTCATCGAGGAACGGCAGAGCGAGTTCGGCCAGGGAGAGCGGCTGCAACCGCGCTCCGAGCCGCGCCGCCAACGGCGAAACGGTGGTGGTGAACCAGTCGGCGATCGCGGGACCGAGCGAGCCGGGGCGGGTACTGCAGGTGAGGACCATGACCCGGGTCGGCGAAGTCGTAAACATGTAAACGAACCTAGGGGATAGAATGTTTACATGTCAACGAAAAAGCCCGGTTCCGCCGCACCATGGCTCGACGAGCACGAGGAAAGGGCGTGGCGCGCCTTCCGCCGGATGATGATCGCCGTACGGACCGCCACCGTTCGCGACCTCGCCGAGACAGACCTCTCCGAACCGGACTACGAGGTCCTCAGCACCCTGGCCGAATGCCCCGAGGTCACGAGCACGCTTCACGAACAGGCCACGAAGATGGGCTGGTCCCGAAGCCGACTGTCCCGCCACGCCGGCCGCATGGAGACGCGAGGGCTGATCCGTCGAGCACCGGACCCCGCCGACGGACGCGGCTGCCTCCTGATCCTCACCGAGCTCGGCCGGGACACCTTGCGCTCGGCCACCCCCGTCCACCTGGAATCCGTACGACGACACTTCGCCGACCCGCTCGATACCGACGACCTCACCGACCTGATCCGCATCGGCGACAAGATCATGTCGGCCGGAAGGCCACCGGAGAACGGAGCGGACGGCGCGCAGGGCTGACCCCACCCGTCCTTGCGCGTCTCATCGAGACGGACCGTCGACCGACCCGTACGCCGGTGGAGGCGAACCCGAGCCGGGTGGTGCCGGTTACGCCACCGGGACCAGCCGACCTCGGGCGCTCCCCGACGTTCGCCCCCCCATCGTGCCCAGTGCCGTCACCGCTCCACGGCGCGGGGTCCTGATCGGGTCTCCTCAGGCGGGACCCGATCGTCTTTCGAAGGGTTTCCCTCGCGCGAAGGTGCGTCAACCAGAGTCCGAACCTTGACAATGTAGATCATAAACGCCCATATCGGACCGGCGAACTCGGACCGAACGCCTCGCCCCACCTTCCCACCACTTCCGCCCTTCAACCAGAACCCCTCACTCGCGCCCATCACCCCCACCCCTCACCTCCATCGATTTGCCTGCCTACCTATCGGTAGGTAGGTTAACGTCCATGCCTGAACACACCTCGGTCTCCGTGACCGACCTCCGCAAGTCCTACGGAAAGCGCACGGTCCTCGACGGCCTCTCCCTCCAGGTCCGACGCGGGAGCCGCACCGTCGTCCTCGGACCCAATGGCGCCGGCAAGTCCACCCTGCTGGAGATCGTCTCGACGCTGCGCGCACCGACCTCGGGAACGGTCGTGGTGGAGGGCCACGACGTCGTGGCGCACACTCGCGAGGCCCGGCGTCTGATCGGTCTGGTGCCCCAGGCCAACGCCCTGGACCCGTTGGCCACGCCTCGGGAGGTACTCGACTTCCAGGGAACGGTCCTGGGCCTGGGTACCCGGACCACCAGGCGCCGCTCACACGAGTTGCTGGAACTCTTCGGACTCGGGGAACACCGGGACAGCCGGATCTCGAAGCTGTCCGGCGGCACACGCCGCAAGGTCGACCTCGCCGTCGCCCTGGTGGACTCGCCCTCGCTGGTCGTGCTCGACGAGCCCACGACCGGCCTCGACCCGCTCGCCCGCATGGACCTATGGAGGGAGCTCGAACGGCTGACCTCCGAAGGCGAGGTCGGCACGCTGCTGATCTCCACCCAGGACCTGCACGAGGCGGAGGTGCTGGCGAGCGACATCGTCGTCCTGCGCGAGGGGACGGTGGTCGCGCACGATACGCCCGACGCGCTCAAGAACCTCGTGGGCGAACGCACCCTGACGCTGACCCTGGACTCCCCGGAGACGACCGAAGGTCTGGTCGCGACCGGCCGCGCCGGGTTCCGGACCGAGGCCGAGCACCCGACCACGGTGCGCCTGGCCCTGCCCCGCGACCCCGCCGTGCTCCGCGCGGCCCTCGACGACATCGGCGCCGTCGCCGCCTCGGTCGAGGGGATCCGACTGGCCGACCCCTCGCTCGACGACGTGTTCGCGGCCCTGGCCACCGGCTGACCGCGAACGCCCTCCTTCCGAAAGGATCCGTCATGACCCTGACCATCGACCCCGCCCCGACCATCGGAGCCGTACGCCGCGGCGCCGCGTTCTCCGTGACCGCGGCGGCCACCCGCCGCTCCCTGCGCGCCGTCTTCCGCTCCCCCGCCCTGCTGATCAGCCCGCTCGCCCAGTCGCTCTTCTTCCTGCTGGTCTACTCCGGGCAGCTGAGCAACGTCGGAAGCGCCTACCTCGGTGGCCAGACCTTCATCGCGTTCCTGCTCCCACTGATCCTGCTCACCGGCGTCGCCACCGGGGCCGGTGCCGCCGGAACCCTGGTCCTGGCCGACATCACCAGCGGCTACCTGGACCGGCTCCGCATGGCCCACGGGACGGTCACTCCCTTCCTCACCGGAACGGTGATCGCCGTCCTGGCCGCCGTCGCCGTGCAGGCCCTGTTCACGACCGGTGGGGCGATGCTCGTCGGCTATCGGCCCGCCGACTGGGGCGCGACCCTCGGGATGGTCGCGATCATGCTGGTCCTCGGTGTCGCGGTCGCCCTGTTCAGCGTCGCCCTGGCGATCCGCACCGGGTCGTCGTCGAGCACCGGTCTGGTCACGCTGACCTTCTTCGGGCTCTCGTTCTTCACCGGTGTCTTCGCCCCGGTGGAGGAGCTCTCCGGATGGATGCGGGCGATCGCCACCGTCAACCCGCTGACCTCCATCATCGACACCGCCCGACAGGTGGAGAGCGGAGGCGACCTCACCTCCGGTCCCCTGGCGGCCGCGCTGCTGATTACGCTTATCGTCGCCGGGTTCATCTCCTGTGTCCTGGCGCTGGCCCACGCACGGAGGAACCGATGAGCACCGATACCGACACCCGCGCGCAGATCATGGACGCCTTCGGCGAGCAGTTCTCCGCCACCGGCTACCCGGGCATCTCCCTGCTGGGCGTGGCGCGCACGGTCGGCATCCGCAAGCCCTCGATCTACCACCACTTCCCCGGGGGCAAGGAGGATCTCTACGCGGCCGTGGCGATCCGGTTCATCGAGACGACGCACGAGCGGATCACCGAGGCGCTGGCCGAGGGCGAGACCTTCGAGGATCGGCTGAAGGCGCTGGTGCGGGTCAGTGTGGAGCACACGGGGGCGACGGTCTCGTTCGAGCAGCGCGTCTACGACGCCCTCGACCTGGTGAGCGACGAGACCAGGGAGCGGGTCTCCGGGCTCTATGTCGGCCAGGTCCTCGACCCGGTGGTCACCCTCTTCACCGAGGCGGTGGAGGACGGGCACATCGAGGGGGATCCGCACTTCCTCACCAACGCGTTCCTGCACCTGGCGCGCGGCGCGAGCCTGGAGAACGCGGGGGCGACCGTCGACCTGTTCCTCAACGGGGCCCGCGCGAGGTAGGGCCGGGATCGCCGGGCGGTGTGCTCTGAGAACCACATCGCCCCCGCCCGTTTCCCGTGTCCTTCCGCCCGAAAAAACCTTACTTTCCCGATAGGTTTTACCGGGTGGACCTTCTCCTCGCCGTCCTGGCCGGCTTCACCGTCGCCGCGGTCACCACCCCGGTCGGGATCTCCGGGGCCGTGCTGCTCCTGCCCGTGCAGTTGAGCGCGCTGGGCATGCACGGCCCCGCGGTCAGCGCCACCAATCTGCTCTACAACGTGGTCGCCACCCCGTTGGGGCTGCGCCGCCTGGTCCGCTCGGCCCGTGGGCACGGCGCCGAGATGGCGGTGGCGGTGGCGGCCGCCGTGCCGTGTTCGATCGTCGGCGCGGCCGTGCGGGTGACGTGGCTGTCCGACCCCGACCTGTTCCGCGCCCTACTGGCGGTGCTCATGTTCGGGATGGGGCTGCGCCTGCTCATCGTGCGCTCCCGAAAACGACCCGAACCCGCACCGAACGCCCCGGCCCGTGGACGTGGAGTGCTCGCCCTGGCCGCCGGCGGCGCCGCTCTCTTCGGCGCCGCCGTGGGCATCGGCGGCGGATCCCTCCTGGCCCCGCTGCTGGTCGGGGTGGGCGGATGGCTCACCTCACGGGCCGCGGTGGTGGCGCTGTCCACCACCCTGACCACCTCGGTGGTGGGCCTGACCGCCTACGCGGTCTTCGACCTGGTCGGCTTCGGCGCCGCCCCGGCCGCCCCGGACTGGGGTGTGGGACTGGCGTTGGGGGTGGGCGGCATGGCGGGGTCCCTGGTGGGGATCGGTCTGAGCCGGCGCCTGGGAGAGCAACCGCTCCGGTTCCTGTTGGGCGGGCTCATCCTCCTCACCGGGGTCTCCTATCTGGTGGGCCTGGTCCGCTGACCCCGTCGGTCCACCCGACATCGAGACGGCCCTCGGACAGAAAAACCTCTCCTCTCTCACCGGGATCACCGATAGATTCTTCGCCGATGAACGACGATCCGCCCCGGCGATCCCGGGAAGCACTGAACCGTCTGGTCGCGGCCGCGGGCCTGCCCTCCGTGACCTCGGTCCGGCCGATCAACGGCGACGGGGACGGGCTGGACAACCACCTCGTCAAAGCGGAGCTGACGGACGGCCGCGCGGTCGTGCTGCGCCGGAGCCGCGTCGAGTCCGCCTCCCCCGAGAGCCGAATCGGGTTCCTACGGGCCAACGGCGTCACCACGCCCGAGCTGTACGCGGCCGACGGCGAGGGCGCCTCGCTCTGGGAGTTCGTGCCGGGACGCACCCTGGCGGAGGCGGTCGAGACGGGCACCGCCACCGACGCGGTCTGGCGCCGCACCGGCGAGGCCTTGGCCGAGGTCCACGGCGTCGTCTTCCCGGCTCCCCTCCAAGGGCCCATCAATGTGGACGCCCTGACCTTACGACCGGTCGATCCGGTCGAGGAGCTGCACACGTCCCTTCACGAGAGCGCCGTGTGGGTCGAGCGAAAACGCCCCCACCTGTTGGAGGCTCTGCGTCGGGTGGAGAGCTTCGTCGCCGAGCACGCGGCCGAGATCCGGGCCGAACGGCCCACGGTCACCCATGGGGACATCAACCTGCTCAACATCGTCGTCACCGACGACGAAGCGGTGCGGTTGATCGACTGGGACTTCCCGACGGTGCGGTACCCCCTGGCCGAGCTCGCCGCCTTCGACGAACACGCCTACCTCCATGGCTTGGAGGGTCTCCCCCACGCCTTCTTCGAGGGCTATGGCCGTGCCGTGCCCGCGGACCTGCTGCTCGCGTACCGCGTCGTCGGCTGTCTGGGCTGGTTGTCCAGTGACGACTGGCGGGAATGGGACGAGACCCCGGATCTGCCCGGACCCGCGCGGGCCCGTCTGCGGGCGTGGCACGAACGTCTGCTCGCCTGGGCGGACCGGCTGCCCGACCTGGTGAAGGCCCTCGGGTAGAGGAACGGCACGAGAACCTCCCCGGCCCCGCGCGTGGTGTCGGTACACGGGGATCGATGACCGGTTCAGAGCAGGCCGCAGGCCCTGCGCGCGTGAGCGCGCTGCACCCCGATGGCCTGGAGGCTCGAGGCGCATTGCCCGGGGTTCGTGGCGCTGAGTCGGCAGGCCTGCCGGACCTTCGTGCCGATGACGTACCTGCCCAGGTTTTCGAGATAGAGCATGCAGCGGCCGGTATCCATGGCCTCGGTTTCGAGGGAATGCTCGGACGCGGAGGCCGGAGTGGCCGTGAGCCCCATGGAGAGAAAACATACGGCGAGCAATGTCGCGATTTTCTTCGCCACAACATATCCTCACATTTCTCGAGTTCGAGAGTGCCGTCAGTCTGGCATGAGGAGTACACGCGACGCGAGTGGAGTTTGTCGCCCGATCACGTTCGGTGATATTCACGGAGAAATCGGTGGCGTCCCGGGTACGCGGGGTTCCGAGAGTCACTCTCCGAAGGCGGACGACCCCGCCGGTGAGCCTCATGGGGATGACGGGGTCTTCGACTGCCAGCGTGACCGGTGAGGTGCTCGGGGCCTGTCGGACGCCGTGTCCCTGGTCGACGGTGGTCGGTCGTCGAAGAAGCTCGAGCCCTGAATATCGAGGAGACCCTTCATACCCCCATCGCCACTCATGGTGAGCCGGTCACCGCGGCGGTGAAATTCCACCTGGAACGCCAGAGGGGTTTCGGTATAGAGGGACGTGCCATAAGCGGAATATCAGGAACCCTCGTGGGGGCGTCGTTCCCAGAGCGAAAGTCCCCACCTTCTCGGTTCCATGGCGAGAGCGATGGAAAGGGGTCAAGGGCAGTCGCCGCACACTGTTCCTCGACGCCCTTCGCCGTGCTCGCAGCGGGTTCGGAGAGCTCCCATCGATGATCTAGCCCTTGTAACGTTCGGCGAATTCCGCGCCCCAGGAATCCATGACCTTCACGATCGGTTCGAGGCTCCGACCCGATTCGGTAAGGGAGTACTCGACCCGTGGTGGCACCTCGGGGTAGGACGTGCGTCGAACGATCCCGTCCTCTTCGAGTTCACGCAACTGACGGGTCAGGGTCTTGGTGTTCGCCAGAGGCACCAGACGCCCGAGCTCGTTGAACCGCCGGGTACCCGCGAGGAGATGCTTGACCAGGGTCAGTTTCCACGTCCCTCCGAGCACCGAAACGGCGACCTCGACAGGGCACACCTCCATGGCTCGTTCCACCGGCAATCGCATCGCGCCTCCTAGGGGACATAAATGTCCGTACTGGAAAAATGTACCCTGAATCGAGACCATGGCCCCATGAGGCAGACCACGACGAAGCCCGCGACGATCCTCTGGGTCAGCGCCCACCCCGAGCCCCTCTCCTTGAACGGCGGCCTGCGACGCGACGCCATCGCGTATCTGCGCGAATCGGGGCATACGGTCCTCGAATCCGACCTGTACGCCATGGATTGGGACCCCGTTCTCCGGGCCCCGGACGGCGGGCACTCCCCTGAGGAGACAGCGCCTATGTTCCGCGTGAGCGCGGACACCCGGAATGCCTATCTCGCCAATGCCCAGCCTCCCGAGGTCGCGAGAGAACAGGAGAAGATCCGCAGGGCCGACGCGGTCGTCGTCCAATTCCCACTGTGGTGGTACGGCATGCCCGCGATTCTCAAAGGATGGTTCGATCGTGTATTCGTCAACGGTTTCGCCTTCGGCATCGATTCGGTGAGCCGACGCCGACTCCGCTTCGAACAGGGTCCGTTCGTCGGAAAGCGCGCTCTGGTCGTCACCACCCTCGGCGATCGTCCGCGTTCGATCGGTCCCCGTGGAAAATCCGGTGAACTGCGAGAACTGCTCTTCGGACTGCTCCACGGCACGTTCGCCTACACGGGGATGAGCGTTCTACCGCCGTGGGCACTACCGAGCGCCGACCGCCTCTCCGACTACGAACAGGCGCGAGACGGCCTGCGGGAGCGCCTCGACCGACTGTTCATCGATGAACCGATCCCGTATCGACCGCAGTTCACCGGTGACTACACCGAGGAATGGGAGCTCGCTCCGCACGTGGACCCCGGCGAATCGGGCCTGAGGGTGCATGTCGATCGCGAAGCGGACGCCTAGCCTCGAGCCACCGACGTGGTTCGAGGCGGTCCGGCACCGCGCAGAACACCACGCGCCTCAACGCGACCGTTGAGGGCTGTGACGGGTGAAGGAATGGTCCGAGAACCACGCCCCGAGCCCGCTCTTAGACCCGCCCCATCCCCACGTACGTGGGGCCCACCGGGCGGCCAGCCAGGTCTGGTCGGCGCCGGTCGGTCCATCCCCACGTACGTGGGGTTCACTGGGTCGAAGCGCACTGCGTCATTCCCGACGGCGGCCCACCCCCACGTGCGCGGGGCTCACCTGGGGCACCATAAAAAACACAATCGTTAATGGAGGTCCATCCCCACGTACGTGGGGCTCACAGCCGGACGGCTCCCATCGCGATCACCCTGACCGGTCCATCCCCACGTGCGTGGGGATCACTGAACCGGCTCCGGAAACAGGGGTGGGTGGTGCGGTCCATCCCCACGTACGTGGGGATCACTTGGTAGCACCATAGACCTTGGGTCGACGGCGCGGTCCATCCCCACGTGCGTGGGGCTCACTGAAAAGGCCCGGCGAGGTGTTCCTGCCGTGCCGGTCCATCCCCACGTGCGTGGGACTCACAGGGTTCCTCGAGCGCCGTCCCCGGTCGGCGCCGGTCCATCCCCACGTGCGTGGGGCTCACGAAACGATCCCCGTAATAGCCCTCCTCCTCGGCGGTCCATCCCCACGTGCGTGGGGCTCACGGGAGTGTTACCTCCACCTCGGGCAGCCACGTCGGTCCATCCCCACGTGCGTGGGGCTCACGCTTAATGACCTGTGACAACGCAGGGCGTTATCTCCACGAGACCTACCGGCCGGTTAAGAAAACACCGGTCTCCGCGACCCATCGCGGAACCCTGCGTGGCGCCGATTCCACCTCTCTCCATGTTCTCACGAACGCCAGAGCACACAGGAGAATCCGAGCACACCGGCGGCGCAAGGGCCGCTCCCCACCCGGCCCACCCACCGGCACGGCGAGCAGACCGGGCGAACACACCTCAGGGCTTGATGAGGACCTTCAGGCTCTTGCGCTCGTCCATGTCCCGGTAACCGGCGGGCACTCCGTCCAGGTCGGTGGTAGCGTCGAAGACCCTCCCCGGCTCGATGGTCCCGTCGAGGATGTCGGGCAGGAGCTCCTCGATGTAGGCGCGCACTGGAGCGGGCCCACCCGCCAGGCGGATGTTGTGCCGGAACAGGCTCGCGAAGCCGATCGGGGCCTCCTCGTACTGCGGAACACCCACCCGGCTGATCACACCGCCGGGGCGGACGACGCCCACGGCCTGCTCGTAGGCGGGCATGTGTCCGACGGCTTCGAGGACGGCGTACGTCCCCTGCCCTCCGGTGAGTTCGCGGACGCGGGCGATGCCCTCCTCGCCGCGTTCGGCGACGACGTCGGTCGCTCCGAACTCGCGTCCCAGATCGGTCCGGTCGGTGTGCCGGCCCATGAGGACGATCCGTTCGGCCCCCAGTCGCTTGGCCGAGAGCACGGCCATCAGGCCCACCGCCCCGTCCCCGATCACGGTGACGTCCTGGCCGGGGAGCACGCCCGCGGCCTTGGCCGCGTGGTAGCCGGTGCCCAGCACGTCGGCCAACGTCAGCAACGAGGGGATGAGCGCCGAGTCGGGCGCGACCGGCAGCTTGACCAGGGTGCCGTCGGCCAGCGGCACTCGAACCGCCTCGGCCTGGCCGCCCTCGTTCTGAAGACCGTCCCAGAAACCGGCCTCGTGGTGAGAGCAGGAGGTCTGGAGGTTCTCTCGGCAGTATTCGCACGCGTTGTCGGAGATGGCGAACGGCGAGACGACCAGGTCGCCTCTCTTGAGCGTGGCCACCTCCGTTCCGACCTCCTCGACGACGCCGATCAGTTCGTGCCCCATCCGGGCGGGGCCTTCGTCGGCGGTCATGGAGTGGTAGGGGTGCAGGTCGCTCCCGCAGATACAGGACGCGGTGATGCGGACCAGGGCGTCGGTGGGGTTCTCGATCCGAGAGTCGGGAACGTTCTCGACGCGGACGTCTCCGGCTCGGTACATGAGTGTTGCGCGCATGGTGACTTTCTCTTTCGGGGTCGTTCGTCGTCGTGGACCGCCGTCTCCGGCGGACGTGTGTCGGGTCAGCTCAGGGCGTTGACCGACTCGGGGCTCATCTCCGCGGCACGGCTGCGTTGGATCAGGGCCAGCGCGGTCGCGGGGATCAGCGTCAGGGCGGCGATGACCGCCCCGACGAGGACGGGGCCCGTGGTGCCCAACCCGGTTCCGAGGGCGATGCCGCCGATCCAGGAGGCGATCGCGGTGCCGAGGTTGAAGGCGGCGACGCTGAGCGAGGAGCCGAGCGTGGGCGCATGCGAGGCGTAGCGGACCGCCAGCGAGATCAGCACCGGGTTCGCGCCCAGACCGAACAGGCCGAGCAGGACGAGGAGGATCGTCGTCGGGATCGACACGCCGGCGACAAGGGCGAGCGCCGTCAGGATCAGGGCGGTCGCCAGTGGAGCGACGATCGTGGCCGTGTGCGGGCGACTGTCACCGATACGGCCGCCCAGAAGGGAGCCGACCAATGAGCCGACGCCGAAGCCGGCGAGCACCAAGGGAACGAGGTTCGCGGGGATACCCGTGCGCTCGGTGAGCAGCGGGGTGATGTAGGAGTAGGCGGCCAGGACACCGCCGGTGGTGGCGGCGCAGGTCGCCAAGGCCAGCCACAGCCTGCCGGAGTTCAGGGCGGCCAGTTCCGAGCGGATCGACACCGACCCGTGGTCGGCGCCACCGCGGGGAACGTGCCGGGCGATCATGGGGATCGCGACGACCGCGAGGATCGCCAGCGCCCAGAAGGTGCCGCGCCAGCCGACGAACTGGCCGAGGAGCGCGCCGAGAGGAACGCCCAGGACGGTCGCGAGCATCCCACCGGCGTTGACGACGCCGACGGCGCGCGAGGCCATCCCGGGACCCGCGACGCGGGTGGCGACCACCGCGGCCACGGCCCAGAACGCGCCGGTGGCCAGAGCGGTGAGGAAACGCGCGGCGAGCAGCACCCCGAAGTCGGAGCCGACTGCGACGATCACGTGTCCGACCGCGAACACGCCCAGGGCGAGCATGAGCGTCACCCGCCGGGGCACGCGCAGGGTCAGCATCGCCATGAGCGGCGCGCCCACGATCATGCCGATCGCGAAGACCGTGATGAGCGTTCCCGCACGGGCGACGCTCACCTGGAGATCGGCGGCGATGTCGGGCAGGATCCCGGCCACGACGAACTCCGTCGTGAGCATCAGGAACGTCCCCAGTGCCAGGACGTAGATGACGAAGGGGAGTCGGGACGAGCGGCCCTTCAGGGGAACCCGAGTGGCTTCGTCGTGCATGGTGGACCTCGTGTCGTGGTGATGCCTTCGCTGTCACCTCCACTCCACCGGCCACGGCCGTCACGGAGAAGGCCGAGTTAATGGGGGGTACGATCTCGACCCCCTTAAGGCGCCCACCTGTGCCTATCGTGGACGACATGGACAATCGCGCGGACATCAAGGGCTTTCTCGCCAGCCGGCGTGCCAAGTTGTCACCGGAACAGGTCGGGCTTCCGCCCGGCACCCGCCGCCGGGTCCCCGGTCTGCGCCGCGAGGAGGTCGCGGTCCTGGCCGGTGTGAGCATCGAGTGGTACACCCGGCTGGAGAAGGGCCACATCGCGGGCGTGTCCGAAGAGGTACTCGACGCGGTCGCCCGGGCGCTCCGCCTGGACGACGAGGAGCGCACCCACCTGTTCGACCTGGCCCGCGCCGCGCGTCCGGCCCACCGCAAGGCGACCCGACGGCGCGAGGTGGCCCTCGCCCCGCCCGTGCAGTGGATGCTGGACTCCATCACGATGTCGGCGGCGTTCGTGCGCAACGGCCGCCTGGACGTGGTCGCCACCAACGCCCTGGCCCGAACCCTGCACGCGCCGATGTTCGCCGGCCCGACGACGTCCGCCCACGGTCGGGCCAACTTCGCCCGCTACCACTTCCTCGACCCGGCATCCCGGGACTTCTTCGTGGACTGGGAGGACGGGGCCGCGATGACCGTGGCGCTGCTGCGAGCCGAGGCCGGACGCGAACCCTACGACCAGGCGTTGCGGGAGCTCATCGGGGAGTTGTCCACCCTCAGCGAGGACTTCCGCGCCCTGTGGGCCTCGCACGACGTGCGGATCGACCACAGCGGCGTCAAGCGCATGCACCATCCGCAGGTGGGCGATCTGGAGTTGACCTTTCGTTCCCTGGACCTGCCGACCGCACCGCGGGCCGTGCACGACCTGTCGCTCTACACCGCCGAGCCGGGGACCCCGCACGAGGAACGGCTCAAGCTCCTCGCCAGTTGGGGCGCGTCGACGGCGGAAGAGGGGACTCGGAAGGATTCCGAAGCGCCCTGACCCGGGCCCGGGTTCCCGCCGATTCCGGGGTCGGAGGCCGGTGGAAGTGTGGGGCCGCCGGGACCAAGGGCGAGAGGCGGAGGCAGCAGGGTTCGGGCGTGTTCGGGTGGCCGGCCGCTCAGGCCTGGGACCGGAACTCGGTCAGGGCGACGGCGAGGTCCGCGCCATCCCAGGCTTCCACGAACTCCGCGAACCTGTCGGCCTCGGTGTCGCTCAGGCCGTTCTCGATGCCGTAGGACGCCCACTCGTCGAGGTGGTCGCGACGCTCGATCTCCTGGAAGGCCGCCTCCATGAACTCGTCCTCTTCGTCGAGGGGCTCGTCGGGGCCGTTCAACCAGATCTCGTGCAGCGCCGCGTCGTCCAGTTCACGTATCTGCTCCGCGTAGGGCGAGGGAGAAGACTGCTCGCCGGGTCCGCCGGTGAGGGTGGCTTCGGAGCGGTCGTCGTGCACGGGCTTCTCCGTTCAGGAGCAGGGGATGCTGTGGTGAAGGGCAGGGAGTCTCCGCGTCCGCCCCTCCCCCGGGTTCTTGAGAACGTAGCCCATCCCCACGTGCGTGAGGCTCACCCCCTATTCTGTCGGACTCGGCGGTCGACGTGGCCCCGTCCACGTCTGCTCCCGACCATCGGAATTCACGGAGTGCCCCGCGTGCGACACACCCGCCTCGCCCCGCCCACCGAACTCCTCAACGAGCTGCGCGATGCCCGCACCGGCGGCGAAACCCGGCTCAAGGACGTGCTGGAGAACCATGGCCTACGCACGCTGACCGGAGGTCTCCAGAACAGCGTCTACGCCTGGGAGGGTCCCGATGGCGAGCCCGTCTGCATCAAGCTCTACACCAAGGGGAATCATCGTCGACGCGTCGAGCGCGAATGGGCGGCCCTGACCCTGCTCGCCGAACACGGGGTCGGCGACGTCCCCCGCCCGCTGTGGCTCGACGATGCCGGCGACCTCCCCGCGATCGGCATGAGCCTGGTCGCGGGAACGCCGCTCCTGGAGAGCGCCGACCGCGAAGCCGCCCTCAGAGGCTTGGCCCACGCCACGCGACGCATGCAGAACGTGCCCTTGTCCGGTCTGCTCGCCGACGTCGAGCGCGTCGACTCCGGCTCCCACTACCTGCTGCGTCTCACGGAAGGTTGGCCCAGACTCCTGGCGGAACACGAGAACGACCCTCTGACCCGCGACATGCGCGCCCTGCTCATGACCTGGTACGACAGCGGCGACGCCGAACTCGTGGGGGAGAAGGCGGACCCCGCCGTGTTCTCCCGGGGAGACTCCAACCTGCTCAACTGGCTCCGCGACGGCGACAGAAGTCCGTGCGTCGACTTCGAGTACAGCGGGCACAGCGGTGTCTCATTCGACGCCGCCGACCTGATCGAGCACATCAGCGCTCGCGAGATCCCCGACAGCACCTGGATCGCGCTCCTGCCCGACCTCGGCGTCACCGCTGCCGGCAGGCACCGGTTCCTCGCCGCACAACGCACCTGCGCCCTGCGCTGGCTCGCCGTTCTGTGGAAACAGCGGCGTAACCGCGCCGCCAGGTTCGCCGCCCAGCACGCCCGCGTACGGCTCTTGCAGCGTCTCGACAACCCCTGGCGCGGTTGAATCCGCCGGACAGCGCATGAGCACGAACCGCTGAGCCACCCGTCCCCACATGCGTGGGGCTCACTCCATGACCTCAGCCTCCCCGTGGGGCGGCGCCGGTCCATCCCACGTACGTGGGGCTCACCCCGAACTTCTGGGAGACCGGATCGCGTCCCGCGGTCCATCCCCACGTGTGTGGGGCTCACCCACCGGGACCAGGCTGCCCTTTTCGATGACCGGTCCATCCCCACGTGTGTGGGGCTCACGCTTAATGACCTGCGACAACGCGAGGCGTTATCTTCGCGAGACCTACTCGCCGGTTAAGGAACAGCCGGCCTCGACCATCCCTCTTCGACAACACCCAGCGCCGTTCCACTCCCCAGCATGTTCTCACGAACACCGAAGCCCTCTAGAACCACAGCCCCCCGCCCCTCCGACCTCACCACTGACAACCGGCCATGAGAACCCGCGCCCACTCCAACACCATCCCGAACACGGCACCGGCCGAGGAGAGACCGCGGTCCAACAGCATGCGACAGCGCCAGGTCTCGCCCTCGCAAGACCCGTTCACCAACCACCACCGGCCGACCGCGACCTCCCCTCGCACCGTTCCGCACCCCTACGAAATCAGTTCACGCCACGCGGGTCGAAGAACTCGGTGTCGATCACCAAGGGCTCGGGGAACGCGTTGGCCACCGCGTCCCATCGCGTCAGCTTGAAGTTGGTGCTCTCCCGCTCCCCATCCGCCGGCGTCTCCTCACCGTCGTGGGTGACCAGCAGTCCCTGGGGGAAGGCGTCGCCCAAGGGGACGTTGACCACGGTGGCGCCGTCGGAGTGCTGGGTCCCATCAGTGGCGGGGCCGTCGACGATGGCGAAGGAGCCGACGTAGTCGTTGTCACCGCCGCGCTCGTACACGGCGAAGGTGTCGTCTCCCTGGCTGGAGACGAGCACGTATCCGGCGCCATCACCTGCGTGGTAGAGGGTCACGCCCTCGGCGTCGGCGGAGATGTTCTCACCGCCGAACCCGGGGTCGTTCTCCGTGTCGAGGACGCACTCCTCGTCAGCGGTCTCGTCGTACGTCCACGGCGTGCCGTATTCACGAACACGGTCGATCAGCTCCGCGTCGGCGAACTCGTCCTTGTCGAGCTCGATGCGCCACAGCCCCACGGTCTCCTGACCGGCGTAGAGGACGTGCTCCTCCTCGTCGACGGCCATGCCCTCGACCTGGGGACGCTCGCCGGGGTCGGCGCATGGCGTCCACTCGGTGCCGTCGGGCAGGGTGAAGGTGTCGGGGAGTTCGAGCGTGTCCTCGGTCTTGTATCCGACCAGCCCGCCCTCGTCCTTCAGCTCTAGGAGCCGCAGTCGGGTCTCTTCGCGCTGGGACACCACCACGAAGGCATCGTCGTCGTGCTTGTAGGTGGTCAGCCCGTAGGAGGTTCGCTGGTCGTCCACCTCGGCCTCGTCCGCGGCGAAGACCGGCCGGACGTCGGGCGCGGTCACGTCACTGAGCGGCGGTCTGCCCTCCGCGACGGCGTCGGGGTCGATGGCGAAGGCGCGGATCCGGTCGCGCCCTCGGTCGCTGACGATCGCCAGATCCGTCTTCTCGCCGTCCAGCTCGAACCCGTAGAGGACGTCGACGTTGTTGAACCGGCCGGGGGCCGCCTCCTCGTCGGGGGCCTCGGGCGCCGGGATGTGCTGGATGCGCTCGCCGTCGAGCCCGTAGACGTCGAGTCCGGCCTTCTTCAGGGTTCCGATGACGATGCTGCGCTCGGGGTCGTCGGGGTCGATCCAGACGGCCGGGTCGTCGGCGTCGGCGTTGCCTCCCGCCTCGTCGTCGTACACCGGAGGTGTCTCGACGCTCGCGGTGACGGGTACCGGGGGCTGGGCGAAGGAGCCGGTCGCCACGAGGAGGGCGGCCAGTGTGGTCGGGACGGAGGCGTTCACGGTACTCCTCGGTAGGGGGAGTTGGACGCCGAGATGGTACGGGGCGGCCGACGAAGGCGACGGGACGCTCTCATGAACAGTGTGCGACCAGTCGGTTCCCCCTGGTCACGACTGTCGGGCGGACCCAGCCCCCTGTGCTCGCCCGCTGGAGCGCAGACGCTGGGCCCCCGGACCTGCACCATCTCTCCGGGCCCGTACCGACCTTGTCGAGGATGGGCCCGGCAGCCCGGGGCCAATGCCCGGCAGCCTCCCCCGCCCGTGCCCTCGGTTCCTTCCGTCAGCCGGCCGAGGCGTCCTTGATGAGGGGAACGTCCCGGCACAGCTCGCGGAACCCGGCGCCGTAGTACAGCTCGCGGGCCGCCGGGCGGCCTGGTGCCCCCAGGCAGGCCACCGTCGCGTGCACGGCCCCCGCCTCCCGCGCCAGCAGCATCCCGTGCAGGAGCAGCGCCCGCGCCAGGCCCAGGCGCCGGTGGTCGGGATGGGTCCCCATCGGCTCGAACTCGACGGTCCGGTTCACCTCGTCCAGCCACATGATGGTCGAGGCCGCCATCTCCCCGTCCGGCGCCTCCACCAGCACGTGCAGGTCGCCGCGGTACCCCGTCGTCTCCCGAAGGTCCCGGTAGGCCTCGACCGTGTACGCCCGGGGACCCCAGGCGTTCAGGTGGGCCCGGACCGCGGCCTCTCCCCCGGCCTCGTCGGCGGTGCGGAACCGGTACCCGTCCGGGAGCTTCGGAGATTCCACGTCGGTGAGGTCGCGCTGGTTGAGCTGGGTCCAGGAGCCGGTGTCCCCGAGCCCGTCCGGGTCGGGCACGTACCCGTGCGCCGCCCACCGTTCCAGGGCGAACCTGTCGGGGTCGCCCGGAAGCACGGTCCGTTCCAGGCCCGCAGCGGTGGCCTCGTACCAGTCGATCACCTCATCGACCAGCTCGGCGTGGTCGGGATGGACCTGATAGGCCAGATAGGCGCCGGTGGCGTTCGCGACCGACCCATCGCTGAGGCGGACGCTGCACGGCAGCTTGACCCAGCCCCACGCCACGAGTTCCCCACCGGAGAACCAGAGGCGGCGGCGCCATGAGGAGCCCTGAGCGGCGTGCGCACGACCCCAGTTCCAGGCCAGCTCGCCGAACGAGGCGTCGCTGTTCACCAACTCCGGGTGAGTGGCGGTGATGCGCTGGGCCAGGCCCTGCATGAGTTCCACGTCGGCGGCGGTCAGAAACTCCGAAGTCGTCATGGCGCCTCACAGTGTCAGGAAACCGCAGGCTTATCCACGGGTTTTCCGACCACTCCCCCGCCCCAGTACCTCGAGGTGTTCGGTGTGGTCGTCGAAGGCGGCGAAGCACACGCGATCCACCCCACGTGCGTGGGGCTCATCTGATACGTATCTGCGGAATGCGCACCTGTCTTCGGGAAAGGAGGTGATGAAGCGGTCGGTGTCGGGCGCCCGTCGATAAGACACGATCGCGCCCTCGCATCGCGCAGGAACCGGTCACCTGAGCAGGGGAGCGAGATAACCGCCATCGTCGTCGATCAGGGCGGTGAGCAGCCGCCCTGGATTCCAGTCCTCGCCTCCGCCTTGGGCGAGCCAGATGTCAAAGTCGCGGAGCTGGTCGAGAACCGCGGCGCCACGGATGAGTACCGGGCCATGCACCGGATCCATATGACGAGCGGCGATCTCCACCGCGGCGGCGCCCGCCTCCGAATCGACGTACGTGCCTTCCTCGGACACGCAGGCCTCGTACACCAGTCGGCAGAGGTCGATCTCGACCGGACCGAGCACGGCGAACTCGAAGTCCAGCAGGGCGACGACCTCACCATCCCAAAGTGCGTTCATCAGGGCCAGGTCGCCGTGGTCGACGACCTGCTCGACCATGGGCGCGGCCCGAAAGTAGCCCTCGATGATCTCGTGGAACCGTGACCGCTGGGCGCTGGACAGTCCGAGCACGGCTCCGGCTCGTCCGGCCGATGCCGTGGCGTCGCCGAGTGTCGCCGGTACGAAACCCCCGTGCGTCGCGACATGTGTCTTGAGGGACGGGCTCGCGTCATGCACGATCTGAGCCCGAGCCCATAGCTGATGGATCGCCTGTCGTTGCTCCACAGGTGTCAGCGTCGGCCATGCCTCGTACAGGTTCCGGCCGTGCACCTCCGCGGTCACGATCCAGCCGTGGCCCTCGGTAACGCCCTCCCCGAGGATCTCCGGATGTGCGACCTCTCGTGGCAGGGCACGCACGAGCGCGGCCTCGCGAGCCATGCCGACGGGTGTATGCGCGATCCGCACGGCGATGCCGTCGCCGACCCACGTCGCGTTCGAGTACCCGTTCGCTCGCCGCATCCGCGTGAGTTCACCGCCGTAGCGGGCCGCCACCTCGGCGGCCAGGCCCCGGACGAAGGCGGCCTCGGAGGGGTCGCGATGCTGGTCGAGCGGATGGGAGGTCGCGCTGGGCTCTGGCATCATGCGAGCATCCTCCCACGGTCGCTCGGGCGCTGATCCGGTGGTGAGAGCACGACCCGCTCGGCCACTCCGTGGTCGGCCGTCGATCCTGTCGGTGAGCCGGATGTGCCGCACCTGCGAGGCCATCCGGGGCGTAGCGTTCTCGCTCGGTCCATCCCCACGTCCGTGGGGCTCACGGCAGGACAGGCATGTCGGTGTAGGTCGGTGTCGGTCCATCCCCACGTGCGTGGGGCTCACTGTTCTTCAGTTATCCACAGGCCCTGAAGCGCCGGTCCATCCCCACGTGCGTGGGGCTCACGCTTAATGACCTGCGACAACGCAGCGTGTTATCTTCGCGAGACCTACTCGCCGGTCAAGAAACAGCCGACCTCGACCATCCTTCACCGGCAGCGCCCAGCGCCACTTCCGCTCCCCGGCATACTCTCACGCACGCTGAAGCGGATGCGCGGCCGATCCGGCCTTCCCGGGGCCGCGCACCCGCCCCACCTCACCCCCCGACGAGGGCCCTGAGCACCACGTACAGCAGCGACGGTCCGAGCAGGCATCCCACGCCCGTGTAGAAGGTGGCGGTCATGGCACCGTAGGGCACCAGGCGCTTGTCGGTGGCCGCCAGCCCGCCCGCCACACCGGAGGTGGTGCCCATCAGGCCGCCGTAGACCATCGCGGACTTGGGGTTGTTCAGTCCGATCAGCGGGGCGATCAGCGGCGTTCCCACCATCACCACCACGGACTTGACGAGCCCGGCTGCCACGGACAGCGCGATCACCTCCGAGCTCGCTCCCACCGCGGTCCCGGTCACCGGACCGACAATGTAGGTGGCCGCGCCGGCGCCGATGGTCGCCATCGACGCGGCGTCCGTGTAGCCGAAGGCGGCGGCGATCGCCGCCCCGACGGCGAACGAGACCAGTACGCCCAGCACGAGCGACAGCACTCCGACCAGTCCGGCGCGTTTGATCTCGCGCAGGTCCACGCCGTAGGCGGTGGAGACGATCGCGAAGTCCCTCAGCATCGCGCCGCCCAGGAGGCCCAGGCCGGAGAAGACCGCGATGTCGGCCAGCCCGTGCTCACCGCCGGTGACCCATCCGCCCCAGTACGCCAGCGCCAGGCCGAGGATGATGGCGATGGCCGAGCCGTGCAGCCAGCCGCGGGTGAGCTTCTTGGACAGCCATACGGAGATCGCCATCAGCCCGCCGACCACCACGAAGGCCACGAGCAGGTCGTTGCTCTCGAAGACGCCGATGATCCGGTCCATCTCAGGCCTCCCGCTCTTCCTCGACCAGCGGCGGCAGCGGTTCCGCCGGTTCGCCGATCCGCGACAGGACGGGCACCAGGGCGGCCCCCACCGCGAGCGCCGCCAGGCCCGCGGTGATCGCCATCGGGCCGCCCGCGATCGCCTTGACCACGTTCTGTGTGGAGGCCATGGCGATGACGACGGGGATGTACATCGCGCTCCAGAAGAGCACGCCCTGCTCGGTGGCCTCGGGGAGTTTCCCGTTCCTGCGCAGGCGGTCGGAGACGACCACCAGCATGATCATGGCGAAGCCGACGCCGCCGACGTTGGCGTCGACGCCGACCGCGGCACCGAGGAGTTCGCCCACGAGCGCGCCCGAGAGCAGGCACACCGCCAGGGCTGCCACTCCGTAGAGGACCATCGTTTTCTCCTTGCTTCGGGGGGTGGCCTGCGGGAGCGCCGGGGGTGACCGGCGAGACGCCGGGGGACGGCCGTCGGGGGGTGGGAGCGAGCGGCGGTCAGGCGTCCGCGCCGGTGAACAGGTCCGTGTAGCGTTCGCGCAGTTCGGCCTTCTGCACCTTCCCCATGACGTTGCGGGGCAGTGCCTCGACGACGCGCACCGCGCGCGGCCGCTTGAATCGGGCGAGGTCTCCGGAGATGGACTCCAGCAGCTCCTCGGTCTGGAGTTCCCGCCCCGGCCGGGGGACGACGACGGCCGCCACGGCCTCGCCCAGGTCCGGGTGGGGGACGCCGATCACGGCGGACTCCAGCACCCCCGGATGCGCGTCGAGGAGCTCCTCGACCTCCTTGGGGTAGACGTTGTAGCCCCCGGAGATCACGAGGTCCTTGTCCCGGCCGACGATGCACAGGTGGCCGTCCTCGTCGACGCGGCCCAGGTCGCCGGTGATGAAGAAGCCGTCCTCGCGGAACTCGGCGGCGGTCTTCTCCGGCATCCGCCAGTAGCCGGAGAAGACGTTGGATCCGCGGACCTCGACGATGCCGACCTCTCCGTCGGGGAGCTTCCCTCCCGTCTCCCGGTCCGCCACCCGGATCTCGACGCCGGGGAGTGGCCGGCCGACCGTGCCGGGCTTGCGCGGCCCCTCGTAGGGGTTGGTGGTGTTCATCCCGGTCTCGGTCATCCCGTAGCGCTCGAGGATGGCGTGGCCGGTGCGGTCTTGGAAGGCCTCGGCGTCACTCGCGAGCAGCGGGGCCGAGCCGGAGACGAACAGCCGCATCGAGGCGCAGGACTCCGAGGTCAGCCGGTCGCTCTTCAGCAGGCGGGTGTAGAAGGTGGGGACGCCCATGAGCACGGTGGCGCGGGGCAGCAGGTCGATGACCGCGTCGGTGTCGAACCCGGACAGGTAGTGCATGGAGGCGCCCGCCGCCAGCGTCATGTTGACCGCGACGAAGAGCCCGTGGACGTGGAAGATCGGCAGGGCGTGAATCAGCCGGTCCTCGGAGGTGTACCGCCAGGCCTGGAGCAGCGCCTCGCAGTTGGAGGCGAGGTTGCCGTGGGTGAGCACGGCGCCCTTGGACCGCCCGGTGGTGCCGGAGGTGTACAGGATGGCCGCCGGGTCCTCGGCCGAGGCGTCGTGGTCCCCGTCGTGGCGACCGTCCCCTTCCAGGAGGGTGCCGTCGCCGGAGGTTCCCAGGGTCTCGACGACAAGGCCTTCGGCTTCGCGACCGGTGTGCTCGGCCCGGCGGTCGGGTGAGCAGACGAGTACGCGGGGCCGGGCGTCGCCGAGGAAGTACGTCATCTCCGCGTCGGTATAGGCGGTGTTGAGCGGGAGGAAGACCCCGCCCACGCGCAGGGTCGCCAGGTACAGCGCGACGGCCTCGGGGGACTTCTCCACCTGCATCGCGACCCGGTCGCCGGGGGTGACGCCGTCGGCGAGGAGGCGGGCGGCGATCCGTCGCACGGTCTCCTCGGTCTGCCCGTAGGTGATGCTCTCGCCGCCGGGCAGCTCGAACAGGGTCCGGTCCGGTCGCCGTCGCGCCTGCTCGGCGAAGGATCGGTGAATGGCCGTGAATGGCGCCATCGGTGGTGTTCCTCTTTCTCGTTCTATGCGGTGGAGGTGGCTCACGTGTCGGAGCCCGGGGCGTCCGGCAGCGCGTCCCGCAGGGGGCCGTCGAGCGCCACGGTGCGGCGGCGGACGAAGTCCTCGTGGCGGCGTTCGAGCTTGTCCGGCTCGTAGCGGTAGTTGACCATCGCGCCGTAGGACTGCCGCCAGGCCTGCTCCGAGGTGTTCGCGGGCCAGTCGAGCCTCCACGCGGCGGCCCCGTTGCCCAGGTGGAAGCGGGCGACCGGGTCGAGGGGCCGTCCGTCGTCGCGTTTCTCGGCCGCGATGTACCGGGCCAGGACGGGCAGGAGCCCGGGGCGGATCCGCGCGGTCTCCGTGGGGTCGAGGTCGGCCGGGCCGTCCGCGGCGTCCAGGTCCCGGACGAGTTCTCGCAGTTCGGTCTCGTTCTCGGCCCGCTCGTCGAGCCAGCGCCGGAACCCCGGGATCGGTGAGAGCGTGACGAAGTGCTCCAGATGCGGCAGCCGGTCGCGCACCTGCTCGATGACCTGCTTGATGAGGAGGTTGCCGAAGGAGATCCCGGTCAGGCCGTCCAGCGCGTTGTTGATCGAGTAGAGCGCCGCCGTGTCGGCATCCCGGGGGTCCAGGGCGGGGCCGGGCTCCAGCAGGGGGGCGATGTCGCCCGGGGTCCCCCGCACCAGGGCGACCTCCACGAAGATCAGCGGCACGTCGCCGGTGGCCGGGTGGAAGAAGGCGTAGATGCGGCGGTCCGCGGGCTCCAGGCGGCGGCGGAGTTCGGCGCGGTCCGCCATCGGGTGGACCTTCTCGTAGCGCAGCAGGTGGTCGTGCAGCCGCCGGGGCGAGTCCGGGGTGACCTCCGCCAGGCGGAGGAATCCGCGGTTGAACCAGGAGGCGAGCAGGTGGTGGAGGTCGTGGTCCAGGGGGCGTAGTTCCGGGTGGCGACGCATCAGCCGGCGCAGGTCCGCGCGCATCCCGACCAGGGCGAGCGTGGCGTCGGGCGCGTGGTTCATCCGGCGGAGCAGTCGCTGGCGTGCCGGCTCGACCGCGTCGAAGAGCTCGACCAGCTCCTCCTCGCCTCCGGATCCGCTGTTCCCGGCCTCGTCCCAGCGGTGGAAGGCGGCGCGGACCCGGTCGGGGTCGACGCCGTGGTCCTTGATGACGTGGGTGAAGAAGGCCGTTCTGCCGGGGTCGTCGAGCTCGCCGTAGGCGGTCAGGGCCCGCGCCGCGACCGCGCGGACGGAGGCCTCGCCCACGTCGCCCATGAGGATCTCGCAGTCGGTGAGCAGGCGGTCCAGGGCGGACGGCCCCGACGTATCGGCCGCCTGGGGGCCACCGTCGTGCCCCTCTTTCGCCGGTCGGACCGGACCGGTCTCGCGCGCTCCGTCGGGCCGCATCTCCGCTCCTTAAGTAACATACATCACTTGGGGTGATATATATAACAGAGAACGTAAGGTATGGAACAGTGGAGCGCAACCCCCTCAGTCGGTCGGCTAATCTGGGCACGGAGGTGTCGATGGCTCGGGTTCCGGAATCCCAACGCGTCCGGGACGCGCTGGAGAACGCCGTTGTCGAGGGCCGGTACCGGCCGGGTGAACGCCTGGATCCGGCGCGACTCGAGCTCGAGTTCGGATGCTCGCGCACACCGATCCGGGAGGCGCTCCAGGCCCTGGAACGCTCCGGGCTGGTGCAGATCCGCCCCAAGCAGGGCACGTACGTCACCGAGCTCGGCGTCTCAGAGCTGGCCGAACGCTTCGAGGTCATGGCCGAGCTCGAGGGAATGGCGGCACGGCTCTGCGCACGCCGCATCGAGCGGGAGTCGATAGAGCGGCTCGAGGACACCCTGCGCGCGTGCGAGCGGTACGCCACGGCGGGCGACGCCGACGGGTACTACTACGCCAACGCCGATTTCCACGGTGTTGTCTCCGAGGCGTGCGGCAACGAATACCTGCGACAGCAGGCCCACGCCCTCAAACGGGCACTCCAGCCGTACCGGAGGCTCCAGCTCCGGGTGCCGGACCGCATGCGACGCTCCCTGGCCGAGCACCGCGCGATCGCCGACGCCATCGTCGCCGGGGACGCCGAGGCCGCGGAGAACGCCGCCCGCGACCACGTTCTCGTGCAGGTCAAGGAGTTCAGCCAGCTCGTACGGACCTGGCGCCACCTCACCGATTCGGCACGCGACGCCGGGTAAGGGCCCCGGGTCGGACGCGATCGGTGCGGGTTTGGTCCATCCCCACGTGCGTGGGGCTCACCCCTCCAGGGCCTCCGCGAGCTTCTTACTGGGCGGTCCATCCCCACGTGCGTGGGGCTCACGCTTAATGACCTGCGACAACGCGAGGCGTTATCTCTATGAGACCTACTGGCCGGTTAAGGAACAGCCGACCTCGACCGTCCTACCCACCGACACCCCGGCGCCGCTTCCATCTCACCGCATGCTCTCACGAAAGCCGGACCGACCCGGAACAACGGCCCTTCCGAGCTTTCAGGCCACACCAAGCCCCCTCTCCCCACTCTTCCAGAGTCCTGAAGCCCCCGTTCAGTCTGCTGACACCGGTAGCAACCGGTAGGCGTCCCCGTCAGTGATGACCCGACCGGCGGTGGGCGGGGCGAAGTGGGTTCCGAGCAACAGGGTGTCGGTAGCGGCCAGAGATGTGAGCAGCGCACGGCGGGTGGCCTCGGAGCGCCGAGGATCGATGTCGACGCAGGCCCCGATGCCGGGATGGGCGAGCTGGATCGGGTGGTGGACGCAGTCGCCGGTGATCAGTGCCGTTTCTCCCTGGACGGCCAGTTCGACGGCGACATGGCCTGGGGTGTGGCCGGGGGTCGGGATCAGGCGTAGACCGGGTGAGATCCGCGCGCCTTCGGCCGGGACGTCGACCAGATCGAGCAGGCCGGTCTCTTCGATCGGGATCACCGAGTCGCGGAACATCTGGCGGCGCGTCTCGTCCATGTCCTGGCCGGCCCAGAACTCTCGTTCGGTTCGGCTGGTGAGGTAGCGGGCGTTGGGGAAGGTGGGCACCCACGCGCCGTCCACTTGTCGGGTGTTCCAGCCGACGTGGTCGGCGTGCAGGTGCGTGAGGATCACCAGGTCGATGGTCTCCGGCGGGAAGCCGGCCTCGGTGAGCCGCTCCAGGTAGTCGGTGCGCAGGTCGTGCCAGGCGGGGTTGGCCCGCTGCTTGCCGTTACCGATGCCGGTGTCGACGAGCACGCGCGATCCGTCCACGACGAACGCGAAGCTGTGGCTGTCGATGTGGAGGACGCCATCGTGGTCGGCGAAGTGGGGGCGCAGCCAGTCCTGGCCCAGCACCAGATCGGGGGTGGCGTCGGGTAGCAACCACGGTCCGGTCGCCGGTGGCAGCGGGACCTCGTCGACGCGGTGGACGATGACGTCGCCCACGGACCAGGAGGGGGTGGTGGAAGGGGTCCGCATGGTCTCTCGTTTCCTTTCTTCTTCGTTGGAGGCGATCGATGGCCTGACAGGGGTCGGCCGCCGCGCGCCGTGACACGGCGAGGGCCGCCCTAGCCGCTCCCGCGGACAGGGCCGGTGGAGGCGGTCATGGGGCACGACGCGTCGAGAACGAAGGGCGCGCGTCCGCTGACCATGCCCTTCTTCCCACAAAAGCAACACATTTGCCTTAAGCGACGATAGGACCTACCGTCACCTAAAGCAAACAGTTAGCTTTTGGCGTGAGGTGCTCCGGCACCCCGCCCCGACCGGATGGGAGAACCATGTCCTCCACCGAGCTCACCCCGCCCGAGGCCGCCCGTTGGGCCGCCCGGGCCGGACTGCCGCTCCCCCATGACCGGCACGCGGCGGTCGCGGCCACCGCCGACCACATCCACACCGTCGCCTCGGTTCTGCGCGAGCTGGACTTCGGAGACACCCCGCCCGCGAGCACCTATCGCGTAGGACAGGAGAAGCCCGATGCGACCGTATGAACTGCCCCTCGCCGCCACCGCGTCCCTGATCCGGGAACGGCGACTGTCCCCCGTCGAACTGGTCGACTCCGTCCTCGAACGCATCGAACGAATCGAGCCGCACCTCGAGGCCTACGTCATGGTCGCCGCCGAACAGGCCCGCCACGCGGCGCGCGAGGCCGAGCGGGAGATCTCCCAAGGTGAATACCGGGGGCCATTGCACGGTGTCCCGGTCGGCCTCAAGGACCTGATCGACGTCGCCGGCATGCCCACCACCGCCAGTTCCCGGGTCCGGACCGACCATCGCGCGACCGCCGACAGTACGGTCGCCGCCCGACTACGGTCCGCCGGCGCCGTCCTGGTCGGCAAGACCCACACCCACGAGTTCGCCTATGGCCTGACCACCCCACAGACCGGCAATGCCTGGGACCGGGACCGGGTCGCCGGAGGCTCCAGCGGCGGATCCGCCGTCGCGGTGGCCGCCGGGGAAGCGACGTTCTCCCTCGGCACCGACACCGGAGGCTCGATCCGAGTGCCTTCCGCCCTGAACGGAGTGGTCGGCCTCAAGCCCACCTACGGGCTGGTCCCCCGCCACGGGATCACCGCGCTGTCCTGGTCCCTAGACCACGTCGGGCCGATCACCCGCACCGCCGAGGACGCGGCCCTGGTTCTGAACGCCCTCACCGGGCACGATCCACGCGACCCGGCCTCACTGGACACCCTCCCCGTCGACCACCGGCCGGAGACGGACCCGGACTTGAGCGGTGTGCGCGTCGGAGTGCCGAGCCACTACTACTTCGAGCACGTCGATCCGGAGGTGGCCGCCGCCGTCCACCACGCCATCGCCGGAATGGAGGAGCTCGGTGCCCGACTCGTCGAAGTCGAGATCCCCATGACCCGTTACGTCCAGGCCACTCAGTGGGGTCTGATGGTGCCGGAGGCCACCGCCTACCACGAACGCACCCTGCGCACCGTGCCCGAGCTGTACCAGGCGGACGTGCGGATCCTCCTGGAGGCCGGCGAACTGATGAGCGCGGGCGACCACCTGAGGGCCCAACGCGCCCGCACGCTGATGCGCGATGCGTGGAACCGCCTTCTGGAGGAGGTCGACATGGTCGCCGCCCCCACCGTTCCGATGACCGCGGTTCCGGCCACGCAGGAGAGCGTCACCTGGCCGGACGGTACGACCGAGAGCGTCTCCGACGCCTACGTCCGACTCTCCGCCCCGGCGAACATCACCGGGCTGCCGGCCCTGTCCGTCCCGGTCGGCCACGACACGGCGGGCATGCCCATCGGCATGCAGCTGATCGGCCGGCCCCTCGATGAGCGAACGCTTCTGCGAGCGGGGCACGCCTACGAACGGGCGCGGCCCGCTCGAGCACTCTCTCCGGTCGGCTGAACCCGGCCCGCGGACCGACTGTCCGTCTCGAGGCCACGAGGACCGTCGATACCCACCGTCGGGCGGTCTCCGTTCCGCTTCAGAGAACCGCTAAACGCAAAGGGCGAGCTTTAGACTGACTCCATGAGTCGCAAGCAGATGGTGCGCCCCGGAGGGCGTAGCGCCCGGGTCCAGGCCTCGGTGCACTCCGCAGTACGTGAACTCCTGGCCGAGGTGGGGCGCGACGCCCTCACCGTGCCCATGGTCGCCCAACGCGCCGAGGTCACCCCGTCGACGATCTACCGTCGTTGGGGTGACCTGACCGAGCTGTTGTCGGACGTCGCGGTGGAACGTCTGCGCCCCGAGGGTGAACCGGAAGACCACGGCGACCTGCGAGCCGACCTCACCGCCTGGGCCGAACAGTTCCTCGATGAGATGGGATCCGGTTCGGGCCGGGCCTACATTCGGGACGCTCTACTCGGCGACCCGGACGGCGGTAACGCCGGGCGGTGCTCCGCCTACGCGGCCGAACAGATCGACACCATCCTCATCCGCGCGAGCGGCCGTGGGGAGAACACCCCCGCCGTCGAAGAGACCATGGACGGCATCGTCGCCCCCATCATGTACCGCATCCTCTTTCGCCCCGCCGGTCTCGAGACCGCGTACGCCCGCCGACTCGTGGCCGACCTTCTCGACGCCCATGAAGAGAGCGCCCGCTGACCGGGGGACCTCCTGTTGAGGACAGCCCCGGCATCCCCACGTACGTGGGGCTCAGTTGGCGGGGGGCAGCATCCCCTTGTCGCGTGCCGGTCCATCCCCACGTGCGTGGGGCTCACGGTCGTCAATCGGCCGGACAAAAAAGGGGGCCCGGTCCATCCCCACGTGCGTGGGGCTCACGAACGGTTAATTCTCGCCATGAATTGCGCTGAAGGTCCATCCCCACGTGCGTGGGGCTCACTCACCGGTTCTGGGCAGAGGCGGTGACCCCTACGGTCCATCCCCACGTGCGTGGGGCTCACGCTTAATGACCTACAACAACGTGGAGCGTTACCTTTACGAGACCTACTCGCCGGCTAAGAACCAGCAGACCTCGACCATTCTTCACCGGCAGCGCCCAGCACCGCTTCCACTTCCCGACATGGTCTCACGAATACCTGCACCCCTCGCAGCCACGACCGCCCCGCCTACACTCCCGTTCCTCTCCTTACGAACCGAGCCCCAAGACCCACCCACCCCCAGGTGCTCCTCGAAGTGCTTCAAGATCGCCTCCTACAGTCGGGCCCTGAACCGTTGCGGGGGCTGATGTCGAGGATGCGACCGGGACCCCCGAAACTGGTCCCATGACTGATCAGCGCCCCCTGTACCTGCTCCTGTCCGGAGCGCCCACCAGCGGCCACGAACCGGTGAACGGCCTCGTGGAACTCCTCCAGAACCAGGGCCGGCACGTCACGGTCCTGTCCACTCCCATGGGAGCGCGCTTCCACGACTTGGACGCCCTCGCCGACCTCACCGGGGAACCCGTGAGGACCGAGTTCCGGCTTCCGGGAACGGGACGCAGCATGCCTCCCGGTGCAGCGGTAGTGGCCTGCCCCTGGTCGTTCAACAGCACGAACAAGACCGCCCTCGGGTTGACCGACACGTTCGCCGTCGCCTTGGCCTGCGAGATGATCGGTCGCGGTGTCCCGACGATCATCGTGCCGAAGGCTGGTGACGCGCTCGCGGGGCACCCCGCGTTCAGGCGAAGTCTCCAGGAGCTTGAGGCCATGCCCTCGGTGTCGGTGCTCAGGAGCGAGGAGAAGAGCCTGCCATCGTGGGAAGAGGTCGCGGAAGCGGTGGCGAAGACTACAGCCTGACCGGTCGTCGAGCATGGTGGGCCTGATGGTTCCGAATCTTGGAACCATCAGGCCCTTCTTGGTCGGCCCAGCCCCACGTGCATGGGGCTCACGTTCCCGCCACCTGTCCGGCCAATGGTGCTGCTGGTCCATCCCCACGTGCGTGGGGCTCACGGGAGTTGACAACCTCAGAGATCTAGCTCAGTAGGTCCATCCCCACGTGCGTGGGGCTCACCGACGCCGCTCACGGGCCTGCTTCTCCCGCATCGGTCCATCCCCACGTGCGTGGGGCTCACGACACCCAGAACCGTAACCAGGGAGAGTTGGCCGGTCCATCCCCACGTGCGTGGGGCTCAGAAGGTAAGGAGGCTCGGATATGCGTATGTCATCGGTCCATCCCCACGTGCGTGGGGCTCACCCCACGGTGAGGGGCTGAGGCCGCGTCGCCTCCGGTCCATCCCCACGTGCGTGGGGCTCACGCTGCGCGTCGAGCACCAAGGGCGCGTGGTGGCGGTCCATCCCCACGTGCGTGGGGCTCACCTCCGCGCGTAGCGCGTACATGGGCCATTCGTCGGTCCATCCCCACGTGCGTGGGGCTCACGCTTAATGACCTGCAACAACGCGAGGCGTTATCTTCGCGAGACCTACTCGCCGGTTAAGAAACAGCCGACCTCGACCATCCTTCACCGGCAACGCCCAGCGCCGTCTCCACTCCCCTGGCATGCTCTCACGAACACCCGAGCCCCTCACAACCACAGTCGCCCCGCACCCCTCCCACAACCCCCACACCCCGCTCCCCGCCCTCACAACCCGAACCCTCGAAACCCCCTACACCCCTACTCCCCCAGGTGCTCCTCGAAGTGCCTCAAGATCGCCTCCTGCAACCGGATCTCGTTCTCCGGATTGGCGAACCCGTGCCCCTCGTCCTCCGCCAGCAGGTACTCCACCGGCACCCCTCGTTCCTCCAGCGAGGCGACGATCTTGTCCGACTCCCCCTGCATGACCCGTACGTCGTTGGCCCCGTGGGCCACCAACAACGGTGTGGTGATCTTGTCGACGCGGCTGATCGGCGACCGTTCGAGCATGTCGACCTCCTGCTCGGGAATGTCAGGGTCACCGACGTAGGCGTACCAGCTGGTCATCAGGTAGGGGCGGCTGAACGGCGGCAGATTGCGCATGAAGCTGGCCAGGTCGGCGATGCCGACGATGTCGACGGCTGCGGCGAAGCGGTCGGGGGTGAAGGTGACTCCGACGAGGGCCGCGTAGCCGCCGTAGGAGCCGCCCATGATGCCGATCCGCTCGGGGTCGGCGTAGCCCTGGTCGACGGCCCAGTCGACGGCGTCGAGCAGGTCGTCGTGCATGGCTCCGGCGAATTGGCCGATGGCGGCGGTGGTGTGGCGGCGGCCGTAGCCGGTGGAGCCGCGGAAGTTGACCTGGAGTACGGCGTGGCCTCGGTTGGCGAGGAGCTGCGCTTGGGGGTTGTAGCCCCAGGTGTCGTGCATCCAGGGTCCGCCGTGCACGAGCAGTACGAGCGGCAGCCTCTCGGGGGCGACTCCGATGGGGAGGGTGAGCAGGCCGTGCAGCGGCAGTCCGTCGCGTGCGGGGAACTCGACCGCCTCCATGGGCGCGAGGTCGGCCGGGTCCAGGTGCGGGTAGGGCCGGAAGAGTCGGCGGCTCTGCCCGGTCTCGTGGTCGTAGTACCAGGCGACGGCGGGGTCACGGTCGTGGACGAAGGTGGCGATCCAGTGGCGTCCGGTGTCGTCGGAGGACAGGGTGCCGAGGACGCCGTCGGAGAGGGTGGAGAGCTTGGCGTAGACCTCGGCGAAGTCGTCGTCGAGCACCTCGATGTGGGGGCGCGGTCCGACGAAGCGGGCGGCGAGGATCTCTCCGGTACGGCGGTGGGTGTAAACGGTGGGCGGCAGGACGCCGGGGAGCATGGTGCCCATGATGTCGAGGCTCTGGTCTTCGAGGGCGGCCAGGACGGTGATCTCGCCGGTCTCGCGGTCGACGCGGACGAGGCTGAGGTGGTCCGATTCGTGGTAGGCACCGATGACGAGGCCGGTGCCGTCTGGGGTCACCAGCTGCGGGTGGACTCCCAGCGGATATTCGGCGCCTCCCATGCGGATGAGGCTCTTGTGGTCTCCCGTGTCGGGATCGATGGCGGAGAACTCCAGCGTGCCGTCCTCTTCGAGGTGGGAGGTGAACGCGGGGCGGCCGTCGTGGTCCAGGAGCACGTTCTCCGTGGGGCCGGCCTGTTCGTGGTGGAGCGTGATCTCGCCAGTGGCGACCTCGACGCGGAACAGGTCGAGGGACATCGGCCGCCGGTTCATGGTCACGAGCACATGACCGGGGTGGGAGGGGAGCTCTTCGGCTCCGAAGACCCGGGATCCTTCGGGAAGCGGGGTGAGGTCGACGGCGGGCGTGTCCGGGTCGTCGAGGTCGACCCGGTACAGGTGCCAGTCCTCGTTGCCGTCGGTGTCCTGGAGGTAGAGGAGCCAGCGGGGGTCGTCGGACCACAGGTAGGTGGTGATGCCCCGTCGGTCGTCGTGGGTGACGCAGCGGGCCTGGTCGTGGTCCTGGTCGATGCCTCGCACCCAGACGTTGCGTCGTCCGTGTTCGGGTGCGAGGTAGGCCATCCGGGTCCCGTCGGGCGAGATCTTCGGGTTGGCGAAGGAGGGGTCGGCGAAGAGTTCTTCGATCTCGATGCGTCGGGGTCGGGTTCCGTGGTCCGCGCTGCTCATGGCTGTGCCCTTTCGGGTCGGTCGTCGGAGGGGACGGCGGATGCCTCGACGGGGTCGGCGCATCCGGGTTCGTCCCGGACACCCACATCACAAACGATGCCCTAGGGGCATGGTCAAATCCCGCTTCTCGGATCCGGCCGTTCCGGTGTCGGCCGGATCCCTCGGTGGGCGTGGTGTTCCCGGTGGTTCGGCGGTGGTTCCGTTCCGTCGGCGAAACCCGGAGAATGGGTGCATGTCGAGCACGCATGTCTTCCTCTGATGGCCTGGAGCACCCGTGAGCTCGCCGCGTTGGCGGGCACGACCATCAAGACCATCCGGCACTATCACTCCATCGGGCTGATGGAGGAGCCGGAGCGGGCTCTGAACGGCTACAAGCGCTACGACACGAACCATCTGGTGCGGTTGTTGCAGATCAGGCGGTTGCGCGATCTGGGGATGTCGTTGTCGCAGATCGCTCTGTTGGACGGGCCGGAGGAGGGCTTCGTCGATACGGTGCGGGCCCTGGACGATGAGCTGGCCGCCTCGATCGAGCGGCAACAGGCGATCCGCGCCGAGCTCGCGCCGCTGTTGCGGCATCGCACGTCGGCGGACGTCCCGGCGGGGTTCGAGGAGGTGGCCTCGCATCTGTCGGACGCGGATCGGGCGATGATCATGGTCTCCGCGCGACTCTTCACCGAAGAGTTCATCCAGGACATCCGGGATATGTCGGCCACCCACGAGAAGGTCGACGCCGAGTTCAACGCTCTCCCCGCGGACGCCGACGAGGAGACGGTCCGCGATCTGGCGGAGCGCATGGCCCCTTCTGTCCGTTCCATCCGCGAGGAGTACCCCTCCGTGGAGAACCCGGGGCTCTTCGTTCGCGGCAGGAAGCGCGACGCCATGATCACCGTGGCCCAGGCCCTGGTCGACCTCTACAACCCCGCGCAGCTCGCGGCGTTACGGGAGGTCCACCGTCTCTTGGCGGAGGAGCGGGAGGGCTGAGGCCCCGTTCCAGCCGACCTTCATGTTCCACGCCGCTCCGGCCCGCCCATGCGGATCGGCCGCCCTCGCAGTCGCCGTTCCCAGGTCTTCCTCTGGTCGTGATCACTGGAGGGCCTCAGAGGTGGCGACCCAGCCGAGGTACCAGTCGGCGAACCCGCCCCTCTCGCCTGAAGTACCGAGGGGGCGGAAACCCCCTTCGGCCGGGAAGCCGTCGACCCACATGCTGCCGCGCTCGGGGCCTGTCACGACGAGCCAGTGGAAGTGGCCGCATCCCTCGTGACTCAGGCACACGGCCCCGTCCGCGAACCTGTCGAAAAGGCGGTCGTCGGCGTCGCGCCACTCGTTGTACGCGGCGTCGAACGCCTCCCGCGTCGCGAAATCGGCCCGTTCCGGTTCTTGGTCCTCATGCTCGGCCAGGAGTCGTACTCGTTCCCGGGCCGTGACGAAGGAGGCCGACAAGATGGCGTGCCGGGGCCGACCCTCGCCCCCGTCCCATGCCCATCCGGTCGCTGTTCTGCCCAGTACGTTGAGCCCCGGGGCCCGCTCCGCCGGCACCGACCTCTAGGAGGAACCCGCGGTAGTCCTCGGGTAGCGAGACGCCCCACTGTGTCTCCACCTCGGCGATCTCCGCCGCTGAGAGCGGGGCGGCGAGTGGCAGGCTGTGCCCCTTGGCTCCGTACCGATTCCGCGCTTCGAACGCGTCGTGCTCCCGACCCGTGGAAGCCAGGGCCTGGACCCGCTCACGAACCCGGCTCCATGTCGTCGTCCTCACGGACCGAAGCGTAGATCAAGGAAAGGGCACCGAAACACGGTGGCCGTAGACCGGGACCGGAGGCGTGTCGGGAACCGGGAGTCAGGCGTTCCGTGACGGGCTCTGTTCAGGAGCTTTGCCTCGAAAACGTTCTAAACCTCAAACCTTTGGCCGGATGCGGACTCTGGTGTGCCCTGGGGCCGATCCATGCTTGTGTTGCGCGGTTCTGGGCCTTCTGAACCGGAGAGTGACATACGTCACTATAACTTTGTTCGTTTTGCCCTGATAACTTCCATCGCGTTCCCAGGGTCCGCCCGAGTGAGTCCCGTCGACCGGGACACATCCCGCAGCTCGGTCATCCCCCATACCTGGGTCTAGAGAGCACTTCGCCATGCCCCGCGCCGTGCGCGCATCGACCGCTGCCCTCCTGGCCGCGACCTTGCTCACGCCCTTCCTGCACTCGACCGCGCACTCGGACGAAACCCCTGTTCCACCCGCGGCGGAGAACGCGGCCGCTACCGCCGACCCGTCGGAGCAGGCGGCCATCATCCGGGCCAGGGAGAGCGGGGAGCCGGTAGAGATCGCCGGCGCCACCACCGAGACCACTCGTCATCTGGCCAACCCTGACGGCAGCTTCACCATGGAGCAGAACGCGCACCCTGTGCGCGTGCGTGAGGACGACGGGTGGACCCCCGTCGACACCGACCTGGTGGTCGACTCCCGTGGCCGGGTGCGCCCCAAGGCCGTGGTGGCCGACATCCTCTTCTCCGGTGGCGGGGACTCTGTGCTGGCGAAGATCGGCCTGGGCTCCAATTCGGTCGAGCTGAGTTGGCATGAGGATCTCCCCGAACCGGTACTCGAAGGTGATCAGGCCACCTACCCCGATGTCCTTCCGGATGTGGACCTGGTGTTGACCGCCGGGGTCGACGGGTTCGGACAGGTGCTGGTGGTGCACACCCCCGAAGCCGCCCGGCACAAGCTGCTGAACGACCTGGAGTTGGGGCTGTCCACCGAGGGCGTGACCATGCGTCTGGGTGAGCACGGCAACCTGGACGCCATCGGCGACAAGGGCCAGGAGAGCGTGTTCAGCGCCGTGGCTCCCGCCATGTGGGACTCCTCGGGTGAGGAGGAGATGGCCGAGGACGCCACCATGATGGCGCCGACCGGTGCCCGCACCGCACTACTGGACGTGGATCTGGCTCCGGACAGGATCCGCCTGGTCCCGGACACGGCGATGCTCACTGATGAGGCCACCCTGTACCCGGTCTACATCGATCCGTCGGTGGCGGTGAGCCGGGTGGGCCGCGCCTACGTCAACCGCAACTATCCCACTCAGTCGTACTGGAACTACGCCACCTCCCACGCCCCGGGGGTGGGTTACGAACCGGCCCAAGGCAACACCAAGCGGGCGTTCTGGCGGTTCAGTATCGACTCGCGTACTCGCAACGCCGACATCACCCGTGCCACCTTCCGGGCCAAGGTCACCCACGCCTACGGATGCTCCAACGCCCAGGTGCAACTGTGGCGCACCGACGCCATCACCTCCTCCACCACTTGGAACTCCCAGACTTCGGCATGGCGTACGAGGTTGGACACCCGCACCATCAACGCCGGACGTTCCAACTGCCCCGGCGGGGCCTCACCGACGGTGGAGTTCAACGCCACCGCCGGATACGTGTGGAGTCGGGACGCGGGCAACGCCACCACCACTCTGGGTTTGCGCGGCAACGAGACCCGCTCGAGCAGTAACTGGGACTGGCGTCGCTTCGCCTCCAACCCCACCCTGCAGGTGGACTACAACAACCCGCCCGAGACCCCCACTCGACTCTCGGACTCCCACGGCGGCGAATGCGCCACCGACCCCGACGCCCCGAGGCTGATCAACCAGACCCGCCCCACCTTCACCGCTTACGTGCGCGACCGCGACTCCACCTCCGCCGGTCGACAGAAGGTCAAGACCCGTTTCGCCTGGTGGGTCGATGGCGAACGCGTGGGAGACGTGGACACCGCGATGACCGACGTCGCCGTGTGGTCCTCCGGGTCCTTCCAATCGGTGCGCTCGGGCACCCTGCCGGAGAACGTGTTGATCACCTACCGGGCCAACGCCAACGACGGCATCTCCTGGTCGGGGTGGTCCACCCGCTGCTACCTGATGGTCAGCACCGACCGCCCCGAACAGGGGCCCGAGGTCACCTCCACCGATTACCCGGCCGGCGACGTCTTCCACGGCTCCCCGGGGCTGCCGGGCGAATTCACCTTCTCCAACAACGGGGTCGAGGACGCCACCGGCTACAAGTACGCCCTCAACGACGATTCCTGCGTCCACGACATCGAACCGAGCAGCCCCGGCGGCTCGGTCACCATCACCCTCACCCCCCGTCAAGAAGGCCCCAACCGCATCTACGCCCGCACCGTGGACGCCTTCGGTAACTCCTCCGACTGCGTCCTGGCCTACACCTTCCTGGTCGCACCCCCCAGCGACCCCGTCGCCCACCTGGCCTTCGACGAGGGTCAGGGCGATCGCGCCGCCGACGCCATCGACCCCGAACGCGGAGCCACCCTCTCCGAGGGAGTCGACTGGGTCCGCGGCCGAGTGGGCACCGTCGACAACCCCGACACCGACCCCACCCCCCGCTTGAACGGCACCGCCGTCCACACCAGCGGCTACACCGACGGCGACCCGGGTCCCTACGACCAGATCAACGCCGACTACCCGGCCGTGGACACCAGCGGCACCTTCTCGGTCTCGGCCTGGGTCAAGCTGGACCGCGCCCACGCCCACCACACCGCCGTGGCGCAGGAAGGCGAGGAACAGAGCGCCTTCCACCTGGGCTACCAGGGCAACACCGGCGAGTGGGTGTTCAAGATGTCCCCAGAGGACCAGTACTGGGACGGCTCACGCGAATGGGCCGTCGTCACCTCCTCCGCCCCCGCTGAAACAGAGGTGTGGACACACCTGGTGGGCACACACGACTCCCAGACCGGAGAGCTCGTCCTGTACGTGGACGGCGTCCGCCAAGGCAGCGCCACCCACACCGGCCCTTGGGAGGCCACCGGCCCCCTGACCGTGGGACGCGCCCTCTTCCAGGGGATCGGGAACTACTACTGGCCCGGAGCCGTCGACGACGTCAAGGTCTGGGACCGCCTCGTCCTGGACCAGACCGTCACCGACACCGAACAGCACTCCGAGATCTGGAGGCTGGCCAACCGCCCCCTGGCTCCCGAGGGGCACTGGTCCCTGGACGAATACCAGGGCACCACGGTGGCCGACTCCACCGACCACGGTCTGACCGCCACCCTGCACGCCGACCCCGAAACCGCCTGGGACCAGGCCGAGAACGACATCACCTTCTCCCCCGGGGTCCGGCTCAACGGCGACGACGAGTACATCCAGGCCACCGGGCCCGCGATCCGCACCGACCGCAGCTTCACCACCGCCGCCTGGGTACGCCTGGACGAGACCGGTCAGAGCATCAACACCTCGGCTCTGAGCCAGTCCGGTCGATTCCAGAGCGGATTCCACCTCGGCTACCAGGGCTCCAACGGCAACTGGACCTTCAAGATGGCCCCGCACGACGACGCCCCCACCGACGGCTCGGCCGGATGGACCTACGCCTACTCCACCACCCCCGCCAGGTTGGGGGAATGGGTACACCTGGCCGGAGTCTACGACCACACCAACGGTGAACTGGTCCTTTACGTGAACGGGTTCGAGGAATCCCGCGTGCGCGTCGACCACGCCTGGCACGCCGACGGCCCGGTGCGGATCGGCAGCGGACAGCACCGCGGGAACAACACCTACTTCTGGACCGGCGACCTCGACGACGCCCACACCTACCAAGGGGTGCTCAACGAACGCGAGCTCTCCCAGGTCTACGCGGGACAGATCCCCGTTCCGCGGCTCTGATCCCGAGCTCCACCCCTAACCCCACATTCCCCTTGTGATCGTCACCCCGCCCATGAAGGCGGGGTGACAGGAGGCTTGCTGTGACCCCGCGCAGTGACACCCCTTCCCCTGCTCCCACCTCTGCCGCTTCGACCGGGCCCGGCCCGTTCCGCCGTGGCATCACCTACGTGGTGGCCACGATGATGGTCGCCGGGCTGCTGAACACGCTCCCGGCCTCGGCCACCGCCTATAACCCTCGCCCCGAGGTGGACGAACAGGCTTCCGTCCAAGGCCGTGACGCGGTCGCCTCGGCCCTGGCCGAGGACAACGCGGTCGCCGAGGCCGCGGTGACCGCTCCGGCGACGGTGACCTGGCCCGAGGCCACCAGCATCGATGTCGACCTGGATCAGAGCACGGCTCGCACGCTCAACGAACCGGAGAACGCACTGGTCACGGTGGAGGCCGTGACCGGTGAGGAGTTCGAGGACTGGGAGGTGCCCGAGCGCTGGCAGGAGCTGCTCGAAGAGGAGGCCGCCAGGGAGCTGGAGGAGCGGGCGGCCGAGCGCCGGGCCGAGAAAATCGACGAGACGGGCGACGAAACGACGGGGGAAGCCACCCTCGAAGAAGGACCCGACACCGCGGAGGCGGGCGAAGAGGCCGCTGACGGCGAGAACGGGCCGGCCGAGGGTGAACAGGGCTCCGAGTCCTCCGGAGCCGAGGAGACCGCCCCCGACGAAGAAGCACAGACCCTCACGGCTCCCGAGCAGGTCGCGTCAATCGAGGTCCCCGAACCGGAACCGGTCACCTCGGCCCGGATCGAGGTCCTGGGTCAAGGAGAGGCCGAACAGATCGGGGTCAACGGTCTGTTGCTGCGTGTGACCCGTACCGACGGCTCACCCGGCGTCGCGCCGGTCGAACTCGGCATCGACTACTCCGACTTCGCCGAGGCCTTCGGTGGTGACTACGCCTCCCGGCTGAGCGTGGTCGAGCTGGACGAGTGCGTCCTGGACGACTCTTGCGCGGCCGAGAACACCGTCAGCTATGACTCGGCCGAGCTACTGGCCAACGATGCCCACGATCACCATCTCACCGCCAGGGTCGGCGCGGCCCCTCAGGGCGCGCTGATAGCGCTGGCCGCCGCCCCGGGGGGAGGTAACGGCGACTACGGTGCCACCCAGCTCTCGGCGGCCTCCAGCTGGAACGTCAATAACCAGTCCGGTGACTTCTCCTGGTCCTACTCCTTCCCCACCCCACCGGCCCCCAGCAGCCTCAACCCCGCCATCGGGTTGGGCTACTCCTCCGGAGGCGTGGACGGGCGCATCGCCACCTCCAACAACCAGACCTCCTGGATCGGTGACGGGTTCGCCTACGCCCCCGGCGCGATCGAACGCCGCTACGCCGCGTGTGTGGACTCCGGGCACAAGACCGGTGACCTGTGCTGGAACACCGACAACGTCACCCTGTCGATGACCGGCCACTCCGGTGCCCTGATCAAGGACGACGACGGCACCTACCGCCTGTCCAACGACGACGGCACCAAGGTCGAACGCCTCACCGGAGCCGACAACGGCGCCCACGACGGCGAGTACTGGAAGGTCACCACCCCCGACGGCACCCGGTACTTCTTCGGCCGCAACCGCCTGCCCGGCTGGTCCAGTGGCGACCCCGAGACCAACTCGGCGCAGACCCTTCCGATCTACGCCACCAAGTCCGGCCAGCCCTGCTACAACGCCACTTTCTCCCAGTCCTGGTGTCAGCAGGCCAACAAGTGGAACCTCGACTACGTCGTGGACGTACACGGCAACGTCATGACGTTCTACTACGACGCCGAGACCAACCATTACGGCCGCAACCTCACCAACACCGCCACCCCCTACGTGCGCGCCGCCAACATCGCCCGCATCGAGTACGGGCTGCGCAGCGACGACGTCTACGCCACCGCCCCGGCCCGGGTGGTCTTCTCCTCCTCCGAGCGGTGCCTAGTCACCTCCTCCTTCGACTGCGCCGCCGACAAGCGCACATCGGGTAACGCCAAGCACTGGCCCGACGTCCCCCTCGACCAGGACTGCAAATCGGGGCAGTCCTGTGCCGGTCGCCACTCGCCGACCTTCTGGTCCACCAAGAAGCTCGACGCCATCACCACCCAGATCCGTGTCGGTGGCTCCTACACCGACGTGGACACCTGGAAGCTGGAGCATTCCTTCCCCGAGGCCGGCGACGGCACCGGCCCGACCCTGTGGCTGGACTCGATCGAACACGTCGGCAAGGTCGGCGGCACCGAAGCGATGCCCAAGATCAGCTTCGCGGGCACCCAGATGCCCAACCGGGTCGACTCGCCCACCGACGACATCGCCCCCATGCTGCGCTGGCGCATCACCTCGATCTACACCGAGTCCGGCGGCCAGTTCGACATCACCTACTCCCAGCCCGAGTGCGAACCCGGCAAGACACCCGAGCCGCACGAGAACACCCGACGCTGCTACCCGGTGTTGTGGACCCCCGAGGGCGGGGTGGAGCTGACCGACTGGTTCCACAAGTACGTGGTCACCGAGGTCAACGAGGTGGACCTGGTCTCGGACCAGCCCACGATGACCACAAGCTACGACTACGTGGGGTCCCCGGCCTGGCGGTACACCGAGGCCGACGGCATGGTCAAGGACAAGTACCGCACCTGGGCCGACTGGCGCGGCTACGAGCGGGTCATCGTGCGCACAGGCCATGAGGGGGACGAGCGCACCGAGACCGAATATCTGTACTTCCAGGGCATGCACGAGGACAAGCTCCCCTCGGGCAAGCGCTCGGTCTCCATCACCGACTCGCGAGGAGAGAAGCACACCGACCACAAGGAACTCCACGGCATGGTCCGTGAGGTGATCGTCCGCGACGGCGAAGGCGGACAGGACATCTCTCGGGAGATCAGTACCCCCTGGTGGAAGGAGACCGCCAAGGTCACCCACGACTGGGGTGAGCAGACCGCCACCAGGACCCAGACCGAACAGGTCATCGGCTTCACCCGTCTCGCCGACGGATCCTGGCGCCGGACCAGGGTCGACAACACGGTCAACGACGACGGCGTCATCACCCGGGTCCGCGACCACGGTGACGTGGAGGTCGAGGGTGACGAGACGTGCGTCAACACCACCTACGTCAGCAATACCGGCGCCCGAATCCTCAACCTGGTATCCCGAGCCGAGACCCTCGCCATCGACTGTGAGCAGACCCCGAACCGCCCCGACGACGTCATCACCGACGAACTCGTCCTCTATGACGGCGGCGACCACGGCGACGCTCCGACCCAGGGCCTTCCCACCAGCACCCGCAAGCTCGACTCCTACTCGGATGGAGAGCCCGTCTACCAGACGGTCGAGCGGACCGAGTTCGACTCCTTCGGCAACACGGTCAAAGAGACCGACGCCTCCGGCGGGGTGACCACCACCGAGTACACCTTCACCGCCTCCGGACTGCCCGAGTCGGTCACCGAGACCAACCCTCTGGGCCACACCACCACCACGACCGTGGACCCCGCCCGTGGTCTTCCGATTTCGGAGACCGACGCCAACGGTCGCACCATGACCATGGCCTACGACCCCCTCGGCCGTGTCACCTCGGTATGGCTGCCCGACCGTGACCAGGCCACGGACACTCCCACCGCGAAGTTCGAGTACCACGTCCGCCAGGACGCACCCACCTCGATCACCACACACACGCTGCAGACCCAGACCGAGTACACGACCGCCCACGAGATCTTCGACGCCTTCCTGCGCCCACGCCAGACCCAGGGACCCGCACCCGGCGGCGGTCGCCTGGTCACCGACACCTTCCACGACACCCACGGGCGCGAGGTCAAGTCCAGGGCCGCCTACTTCAACGAAGAGGATCCGACCGACACCCTGTTCGTCGTCGACAACGACGCCGACATCCCCCGCCAAGCCGTCACCCTTTACGACGGGGCCGGACGGGTCACGGACAACCTCCACGTCGCCTTCGGCGAGGAACGCTGGCGCACCAGCACCGAACACCACGGTGACCGAACCCTGGTCACCCCGCCTGAAGGCGCGGTGGCCACGACCTCCATCGTCGACGCCCGGGGCCGTCTGAGCGAAGTGCGCACCCACCACGGTGGGGTACCCGAGGGCGACTACGACGCCATCACCTACACCTACGCGAAGAACGACGCCCTGGCCACGGTCACCGACCCCGAGGGCAACGTCTGGGAACACACCTACGACCTGCGTGGACGCCTGGTAAGCAGCGACGACCCGCTCAGCGGTGTGTCCACGATGAGCTACAACGACCTCGACCAATTGGTGTCCGCCACCGACGCCCGCGGCAAGACCCTGGCCTATGCCTATGACGAGGTCGGCCGTCAGACCGGGCTGTACGAGGACTCACTTGAGGGCGAGAAGCGGGCCGAATGGGTCTACGACACCCTGGCCAAGGGACACCTGACCTCGTCCACCCGCTACACCGACGGAGAGCCCTACACCACCCGGGTGGTGCGCTACGACCAGTTCTACCGGCCCACCACCACCGAGATCCGTATTCCCACCGGCAGTGAACCGATGTTGGGAGGACGTTACCGGTTCTCCACCCAGTACAACCTCGACGGTTCGGTCCGAGCGCTGACCCTGCCCGCCGCCGGCGGCCTGGGCCAGGAAACGGTGGCCTACGGCTATAACGAGCTGGGCATGCCCACCCAGATGTCGGGGTTCACCGACTACGTCACCGGCACCGTCTACAGCAAGACCGGTGAACTGCGTCAGCTCGCCCTGGACCTCGGAGTTTCGAACACCCACACCACGTGGATGACCCGCGACTACGACCCGGCCACCGGACGGACGAGCGAAACCACGCTGGTGCCCGAACGCGGGCTCACCGGGTCGTTGGTGCACCAGTACTACACCTACGACGACGCGGGCAACGTCCTCAACCTGCGAGACGAACCCACCGCCGAGCACCTCCAGACGGACGTGCAGTGCTTCACCTACGACCACATGCGTCGCATGACCGGGGTATGGACCCCCGACGCCACGGGTGAGGAGGCCTGCGCCGACCGACCCTCGGCGGACGCCCTGGGAGGAGCCGCCCCCTACTGGCACGAATACACCTACGACAAACTCGGCAACCGCGAGACCGAGGTCCAGCGCGGACTTCCCGGCGGTGACATCACCCGCACCTACACCCACGGTGGAGCCACCGGTGTAGCGCCCCAGGCTCTGACCAGCGTGGAGGAGTCCGGTCCCGCGGGTGAGCGTCTTGAGGAGTACTCCTACGACGAGACCGGGAACATGACCGGTCGCACCACCGCTTCGCGTGATCAAGAACTGGAGTGGGACGCCGAAGGCAATCTGGTCCAGGTCACCGAAGAGGACGGATCCCGAACCTCCTACACCTACGACGCCGACGGTCAGCGTCTGCTCCGCGATGACCCGACCTCCACCACCCTGTATCTGCCGGGTATGGAGCTGCGTCTGGACAAACAGGACCTGATCAAAGAGGCCACCCGCTTCTACTCCCACGCCGGGCAGACGGTCGCGGTCCGTCAGAACGACGGCACCTTGTCGTGGATGTACGCCGACCTGCACGGGACCGGGCAGGTCGCGGTCAACGCCCGCACCGGTGAGGCGACCCACCGGTACATGACCGCGTTCGGTACCGAGCGCGGTGCGGGCGACGCCTGGCCGGCGGAACGCGGGTTCGCCAACGGCACCATCGACGCCTCCACGGGGCTGACCCAGATCGGGGCACGCGCCTACGACTCCACACTGGGTCGTTTCATCTCGGTCGATCCGATCCTGGACGTGACCGACCACCAGCAGATGCACGGCTACGCCTACGCCAACAACAGCCCGGTCACCTACTCAGACCCCGATGGGCTGTACTACATCATCGTGGACGGGGTGAACTCCAAGACGGGGCGCCCGCTGATCTACTCCCCGGTGCAACGCAACGGCAAGAACTGGCTGTACTCCCACTCCGACGGCAAGGCGATGCGTGCCACCGCGAGCGGTGCGGTGGTGCAGCAGTGGTACAACGTGACGCCGATGCGGACCACGGCCAAGCAGCGGCAGTACATGCGCGATCACCAGGCCCAGCAGGCGGCGTTGCGGCAGCAGCGCGAAGCCAGGATGGAGCGGATCGAGGCCAGGCAGAAGCTGATCTCCGCGGCGACCGGCCTGGCCCAACTGGTGGCCGATGAGCTCGGTATCACCGCAGGCCTGGAGTGCTTCACTTCCGGCGACCTGGGCGCGTGCGGCGAGACCGCGCTGAACGTGGCTTTGATGTTCGTAGGCGGGCTGCCCGCCAAGCTCGCCGCGAAGTACGGGCTTCGGTGGGGTAAGGCAGCCGAGTTGGGTCGACGGATCTCCGCCCTGGGCGGTGAGCTGATCGATGGGATCAAGGGCCTGAACCGGGCCAACAAGAAGATGCAGAACGTGAGCTGTCCGATCGGGAACAGCTTCACTCCGGGGACGGGTGTGGTGATGGCCGATGGGTCCACCAAACCCATCGAGGACGTCGATGTCGGCGAGAAGGTTCTGGCGACCGATCCCGAGACAGGAGAGCAATCGGCTCGGACGGTCATGGCAACGATCGTGGGCTCGGGTGGTAAGGCCCTGGTGCAGATCACCATCGACCCGACCACCGAACGCGATGCCCCCGCAGGGGACGAGGCCGGTGCGGATGAGGAATCCGCGGGTGTTCCGGGGCCGGTGGCCGCGGGCGATGTGATCGTGGCGACCGACGGTCACCCGTTCTGGGTCCCGGACCCGGGCCTGTGGGTGGACGCGATCGACCTGGCCCCGGGTATGTGGCTGCAGACCTCGTCCGGCACCTGGGTGCAGGTCTCCGCGGTTCAGGCCTGGACCCAGACGGCCACGGTCCATAACCTGACCGTCCAGGGCGTCCACACCTACCACGTGGCGGCCGGGGACCTGGATGTCCTCAACCACAACTGCGGTGGCGGGACAACTGTATATCGTGGAGTTTCGGAAATAAGCGGACAAACAGGCGGCGCAAATCCGGCTTTTGAAGACGCCGTCAACGGAGTTGCGAATCCTAGGGGCGGACACTCAGACCCCCAGGCGCATCATCTGGGTCACACTGATAGTGAATACACAAGCTGGACGACCAGCCCGATGGTTGCTTTGACTGCTGCCACTAAGGATGGCGGTTCCGGCGCCGTCCTCAGGTCGAGAATTCCCACAGGAAGAGATCACGTTCATTCAAATGATCAATCATGGGTGGAGTATCCTGGAGAGCGCGAGATTATGATCAAGGGGCCGATGTTCGGCGAAGTCGGTCCAGCCTGGTCTGGCATGTCCCCGGGAGATATCAATTTTCGCTAGCCGCCAGGTGCCAGCACCCATTCTTGGTGGAGGTTTTATATTTTTAGCATTTCTCGCAACAGAGTGATCTGCATGCTAAAGGAAAGCCCCTGCCGATCCCTGGAGGTTGTACCGAGGGAAGTCTTGGACAACGCATGTTGGGATCCTGGCGCGTCCTTCAGGGTGTTTGTGTCACCCAGCTCCAAACTCTTGGATATCCATAGGTCCAGGTATTCAAGTTATCCTGAGCTTGCCCGTGAGAAGTTTGGGTGGATCGGGCTCTTCGGAGCTCTTGAAAAAAATGACGAGTGTGGACTTTTTTCCATCGGATCCACCGAATGGAGAATGATGATTCTCACTGATGGTCGAGTTGAGAAAATTGAGGCTGTAGTAGTTGGTCCGCCCAAATTTTTCACTTGGCCAACAGGGGCATCTGATCTTTAATTTGTGTTCTGATATTTGAATTAAAAATTGTCGAATGAAGTGACTGGGCGCGCTTGGTGATCCACTGCCTGCCCCACCCCGGACTTCCTAGGCGTACAAGTGGTCCAGGAGATTATTATATTGGGGCATGTGAAGTTGAAGAGCATTTCGAAATTATCGTTGTCGGCAGTGCTGATGTGCTTATCATTGGGATACGCCAGTCCTGACTTCGTATGCTCCACGAAGGTGACCTCAGCGAGTTCGATACCGGCCGCCTGCACTCGAATCGTGTGAGAGCACATGCGACCCCGACCAAGTCGCCGATCTTTGTTTCTCTTTGAAGCCAGGCGGCTCACTGAGTTCGGTTTGTTCTCGGATTTATTTGACTGTATAGAAAAACTCATCTGGGTCTGGAATTTGGGAAAATCGAGAGTGTCCCTCACTGAAGTGGGGCGGCATGGCATCAGTGGCCTCCGTACGCAAGCGTACGGCTTGACATCCGATGGCGAAGTTGTTCGCCTGCTGGTCGGCGACAGCACCTACTACATCTACTTTTCAGGGGACCTTATAAGGCTTGAAGGGGCCTTTGATGGCGTAAATTACATCTCTCGTTCCCAAGGGAGGTTCTTCCTGTCGAAAAGGTCCCTTGCGTCCACCTGGAAAGCGACCCCGGTCTACATCGTTGACGATTCAGGGCGGGTAGACGGCCGGATAGAAATAAGTGGGCCGTGTTCAAAGATCCTCGTGGATCCACATTCAAGGATCTGGGTCGGATATTCCGACAGTGGATCGCTAGCGATCCCGGAACTCGGAAGCCCTTTGTCTGGATTTGAATCTTCGGACATTGGCTATGATTTTCCGGGGGTGGCTTGCTGGCAAGAGTCCGGCGTGGTGTCGTGGAGAATGAAAGACTTTGGCATCTATTCGGATAAGTTTCTCCATTGTCACGCAATGGGCTTCCATAAAGATCAAATTATTGCCCTGGCCGATCAAGGCAACTCAATGATTTTGATCGACATGAACGGCGATATTAGCAACATTGAAACTCCAGTCCTCGCACCACTGGGCATTGCTGCACAAGGGGATGAATTTGCATTCCTTGGGAGATACGAACTGGGCAAAAGAAGGGGGTATCGAGATCGCGAGGTTTTTATTTTCGAGATAAATGGAAATTCTGTTGACCTCAAGGATGTCCAGCCTCTAAAGATTCGCGACCCCAACATCCCCGGAACCCCCAGAGAAGTGATTTCTTTCGAAAATTCAATTTTTATGCACTTCGGCGATAGAGATGATCTATATGTGATACGCCTTGAGTGAATATTGGCATGGGAGTCCAAATCGGTAAGACCTGCTGATCTCTAAGGTCGGTCTCGACGAAGGCGAGCACCTGCCCTGTCATAGCGTATGGATGGCCCCGGAGATCTCGTTCCCCGAAAGGACTCCCCGCCTGCCGGATGCGTGCCTGTGATCCACCGGCCCCTGCTCCAGATCCTGACCCGTTGACTGCCCCAGATCGGAGCACACACCTACGCCTCGGCGCCGAGTCGGTTCATCTCGGTCGACCCGATCCTGGATGTGACCGACCACCAGAAGATGCACGCCTACGCCAACAACTGTTTCGCGCCGAAAATCAGGACCGCCTGAAAACGGTCCGGAGTAGGTGGATTCGGGATTGGTGTTCACCCACCAGATGAGGGAGGGAGGTTTCCCTCGCACATAAGCGACTCGAGGAAGCCTGGTCATGCGATGAATGTGGACAGCATCGCGTCTACGTTGAGTGGGTGTTAGTATTACTTATGGACATTTCTAGCATTATGGCTCGCCTTGGGGAATTGGGCGTTACGGTTATTCTGAAGGTTGATCATGAGAGATCCATTCCTGGGGGGCGCCCGTGGACGGCAGTTCTTTCGGGACCCGGCGTGACTGGGGGTGAATTCATTAGAACGGATTCATCGAGCTTGGAAGACTGCATGCTTTTTGTTCTCGGCAAGCTGAAGTCTTCTCCCGGAGAGTGGGGGTGGCTGGATGAGTATATCTAGGATTACCACAAAATCTACCAGTTGGTCTTGTTTTGGTGTGATCGCTTTCTTTTGAACTCACCTCAGAAGTTACTGTGCCCAGCCAGATGCTTGTAGCAGAGGAGCATGCAGGCGATTCCGATTCCAGTGAGGCGATCGAGTGCTCGATTTTGTACCTGTGTCGACCTAGGAGTTGGGGGAATTCCATCTCGAGCCGACACCAGCGCACCCTGATGCTGCATTTGCGCAGTCAACGGTGTCGGTCATGGGAGTGGAAAGCCTTGACACCGTGGAGCTTCGCCGGTCACCGAGGGTCTCGCCGCGAGTGCACTGCCGGAATGTCTCGAAATAGGAGCTTGAGCGTGTCGCCGTCTTTGACGTTGACCACGAAGGTCGATGCTTGGATGTGTCCAGATTGCTAACGAGTGAGGCTTTAGAGAAAATTGATCGATGCTTGTCCTTGCGAGGTTGGGGGCGGTGTGATTTTGAGGGAGGAGGATTTGTTAAATTTGACTCCCCCTCGGTCATTTATCAGCTAAGACTGGATCTCATAGAGAAGGGCTACGGGATACGGTTGAATCCTTCCCTGGGGGTGCGCTGTCCGACGATTGGAGATCTTGTATCCAGGTTTATCGGACTTCCCCACTCGGGGAATTCATACTCGGGATTGGCTTCGGTGGGAGTCTCTCTTTCCGACCTCAAGCGTACAGAGCTCGGTTTCGTAAATTTTGAGAACGAGTGGTCGATCCTCAGGAGCGACAATACCCAGGAAGCCGTTCGGGTGTTGTCTTCTGACGTACTCTTCGCTGAAGAGAATTTCTTCAACAAATTTCGAGGAATCAATGATGTTGTTGAATATCTGGAGCGCACTCGGTGCGACCAGTTCCAGTTGAGGCAGCTAGCCGTTGGACAGGCCTTGACCGGAAGGGAGGAAGCAGCCCTCATGACGTTGGGCGAGTATTTTGAGATGGTCAAAAAAGAACCCCCCTTGGTCGCCGATCAAGCCCGACTTTTCATCACTTCATTCTCGGAATATTTTGGCATCGAAGAGGGCGGCTGGAGGACCCCGGAGCCCTCGTTCCCCGAAAGAACTCCCCGCTTGCCGGATACGTGCCTGTGATCCACCGGCCATCGGGTAGACCAGCGAAACCACGCTGGTGCCCGAACGCGGACTCACCGGGTCGTTGGTGCACCAGTACTACACCTACGACGACGCGGGCAACGTCCTCAACCTGCGAGACGAACCCACCGCCGAACACCTCCAGGCGGACGTGCAGTGCTTCACCTACGACCACATGCGACGCATGACCGGGGTATGGACTCCCGACGCCACGGATGGGGAGGCCTGCGCCGACCGACCCTCGATTACTGTTAGCGAGAAAGCAGGGCGCCATGACTCGACTGGCACGATCAATCTTCATCCAGAGCAACCCACTTGTGATTCCTACCAAGGGTTGATCCCCCATTTTTCGGAGAAATTTCCCGACGCGCGAGTTAATAATTCATGGGGTTGAGATATTGACCTTTGCTAACCTTGGCGCATCGCTTCGCCTGGAGAAGGGGTTGGTCTGTGGCATTTCCGAAAGCGAGCTCACTGAGCTTCGTGCGAAGCTGGGATCCCCCTTGCCGGGGGCTTATGAAAATTTCATGAGGCACCTGGGCAGAGGAGCAGGGAATCTTTTCGTTGGGACGGACATATTTTTCCCGCAAGTAATTGATTTTCAGCAGGGCATGAAGGATTTTCTGATCGAGGAGGGCGTGGAAGAGTACATCGCAGATGAGTCTGTTGCATTCGCTTCACATCAAGGGTATCAAGTCTACTGGATGAACTCCAGAAATGAATTTGACCCGACAGTTCTAATGCACCAGGAGGGAGAGTCGCATGTTCTATCTCGGTGGGATAGTTTCTCAGATTTCATCTGGAGTCATTCGACAGCAGCGAGAGCTCCACAAATTGATCACCCCTAGGGGAGCCGGTTCCTCCTGGGAGAATCGATGAAACAATGATAAATGGTATCCTCTGTGGTACCTATTTTGGAGTCATCAGTGGTCGACCTGACAGTCCTTCCCGGGCTGGGCATCCCCACCCTGGGAGTAGAGATCGGCATGGATTTCTCTGTTGCCGAGTCAGCACTGGAGGGGTTCCCTGGCTGGAAGGCCCCAAGGGTCGACGAAAGGAGAAACCGGGGGTTTTTCCACTACGAACCTTCGGAACTTTCTGTGCAACTTATCGAGTCAAATGAGGAGAAGGTTCAGGCGATCGAGATATATCGCCCGGAGGCTGATATTCGTGTTCTGTGCAAGGGGATTCCGGTCTTCGAGGAATCCGCAGAGTCGACGATCAGGGCACTGTCATCCAGCGAGAATCCAGTAGTTGAAGACGAGGGCATTCGCTATGTTTTCCCTGGCCTGGGCATCGCCTTCGATCGATCTGTTGTGCCATGGGAGGCGTTTGATGGCGAAGGGGTGCATTTTGAATCCATGATTGTTTCAGAAAGTGGATACTTTCAATGACCACTTTTCATTCTGAAGGTGCAGGTCACAGCCCCGCACCGGCCCCCCGTGCCTCTTCTGAACAGAAAGAAGCCCCTGATAGGTGGGTTGGGAGCCACGAAAACCCGCCACGCCAGGGGCGGTCTGTTCGCGCATCTCGCGCCGAGCACGGGACAGCACCACGACCGCCTGGCGCTACGTGCCCCAGACCACCGGCCTACTCTCCCAACAGACACCCACTCTCGAACAGAACCTACGCCACGCACGCAGGATCGATAAGAAACCGAACATGGGGAGCCCTATGTTCTCCATACGACCGGCACCATGAAGTGGGGGTCGCCAGTTGAAACGAATCAAGGAAACTGGGCTTCTCCAAATATCCCAGTAGGGATGCGCTACACCACAGAAGGGAACTTTCCGATGCCAGAGTCCGTGAACTTCGATGACCTTCTCCAGATGGAGGTCCTACTGCGCGCGAGCATGGAGTTCAAATTTGGTATATCCGGCGACGCGGAGATATTCCACGAGAGTCCGGTCTACGCTTCGGCGTTGAATCATGTTCGTGAGTCCTTGATCTCGGGCCTGCGTTCCAGCTCGACACCGGGCAGGACCCAGGGGTATGTCGAACTGTATCGGCTATCTCGGTTCGAGCAGCTCTGGGAGGGTGTCGCGCGAAGAGCTTCATCACATCCGCGTTGGCGCGAGTTGGGCGTGGACGAGATGCGTCAACATGTGGAAACGATTGCGGCGCCGCTCACAGTGGACGATGAAATGATGGAGATCATCAAGACGGAGGCCGAAAAGATCATTGCTCGCGATGCACAGAGGGAGTGATCGCGGCCAGAGGCATACCCATAAGCGCAATGGCTTCCACAAGCAACTCGACACCGGACCCCGACCCTCAAAACACAGAAATTATGCGCATCCGCACTCTAATCGCTATCAATCCTTGGAGAGTCGGACGTTAATTGGACATCTATGAATCCATGGAAAATTTCAGCGGTGAGATGGTTATGGCTCTGCGAAACGAGGGGTGGAGCCCAGGCCGAGAAGTCGATGTGACTCGCTGGGTAGAATACCTTAAGCTCGAAGGCTACCACATCAATCCCACCGCGAGAGTTTTTCTGGAGTCCTTCGGGGGCCTTTCCCTCTCCCCCCTCAACAGAGAGGGTCCGAACTTCAAGAACGGCGAGCCACTCACCATCGATCCCATGGCCTGCGGGTCCGGACACCGCCACATGGCCACTGAGCTGGAGAACGTGCTGGGCGGATCCTTCTATCCGATAGGCGAATGGCTGAGTTATGCGAATACATTTATCAGCGAAGACGGGAAGATCGTCTCCACCGGGATGGGCTGGATCTGGGGGCTGGGAGAGAACCTGGCCGATTCGCTGGAGTTGGCGATTTTTGCGAACCGTCCGTTGAAGTGCCTCCATTCGGACCCTGGACTTGAGCCATGGCCTCCAGCCACCAGATAGAACCCAGAGCCTACCCCGAAGCAGAAGGGCAGCTGCCGGATCCAGGGGAGAATGAGGGTGACTCTGTCCACGGCGTTCATTCCGCAGGCGGTACGGATCATATGAAGGTGCCACAGAAATCTACCGCTTCTGGCTTGAGGGAAGGAACTGGACCCAGGAATGTTCATAAAGAGGTTGTGGCACTCGGTGCTTCGAGTTGCCACACGGGCTCTCAGACTCCCCTAGCAAAATCTCACTCCTTTTATTCTCCATGCTGACAAGAGATAGTAGACCTGGAGCATCGCAAGCAGAGCGATCTCCGCTTACTTCAGGTGATGATCGGTGAAAAAATCGAATGATCCTTCCCTGGCTGGTGATATGAATACAGAAAAGCGGATCTCCGCAGTGATCGCCTTGAGGTTCGCCGATCCCATTGAGCGCCTTCTAGGAGAATTGACACCGGAGGACGACTACTCCAGTGGATACATCGGCAGGTTGTGTGTCGAAATCGCCGGTCGTGGCGAACCGCGAGAGGTCGATCAAGAATGCTTTAAAAGCATTTTCGATTCCTTCATGTCGCGGTTTGACAGCGATGATGCCCATTATATGGAGCAGGCCCTGGCCGACATGCTGATCCTGGTCGATGAAGTTGTCGAGATGCCTCGAGGCGCCGGCTCCCTGGAGGCGATCGCCGCCGGCTCTAACGATTGGGTTTTCTGGTGGGCGGAAGGGGAGTTGGATGAAATTGCGGATGCGGTAGACGCTGAAAGCGACCCCAGGGTCGCCTGGAACAGGTATCAAGTGTCCAGGTTGGTCGATAGGGTTCGCTCTTCCCTGAAGGAGGGCGGTGACATTGGTTCTCACTTGAGGGATGCCGAAAGCGATGGAAGGGAGATTTCTTCCTGGCTATCCGGTGATTTTTCCTGATCGCCCGGCCATGAAATATGATTCGATGAGATTTGGCGTGTAAGCGGTGCGGACACTCGAGGACGACGATGCCGATCCGGCGGCGCTGACTTGGTTTTCCGCCAAGAATGACCAGCGATTTCATGGCGAGCATTACCCTTGACAGCGAGAGAATCTTGCAACGCCGAAAGGACCTTCATGGATGAGCTGGATCGGGTTCGCTTCGGCCCGAAAGGAGAGGCTCCTTCCGTGATGGTCCGCATGGATGTGAACCCCCTGTCGGACGCGGGTGAGTACGCTTGCCGACTCAGGAGGGTTCTGACCTCGGTGATCGCCATCGGCTCCCTTCAAGGTTTTGAGCGTGAGCACTTTGACCACTCATCGCTTCCCGGATGGTTTCTCGCCTCCTTTTGCGACACTGAACCCGTTGAGGGATCGGCCGATGATCTCGTGCTGCAAGGTTGCGAGAATTACTACCGGCATCGCCAGGGTGATATCTGGGGGGTGCATGAATGGATATCGCTCTTCGACCCCGAGGACAGACGATGGTCCTGGTGGGACGTCGTCGGCTCGGACGGGGGTGGCGTGAGTGTGTTCGTAGATACCCGCGGAGAGCCGGTGGTGCCGTTCGAGGAGCTTTGGTGGATGCTCTATGCCACTGGCGCCAGGTCTGTCTCCGGGCCTGTTCTGACCACTTCTGATGATTGGGAGGCGGGGAAGCGGTTGCGGTGAGATGACTCCATACGGGTCGCCAGGCCTCGCCGGTCACCGTCGTGATCACCTCCAGGCAGGGCCTGAGGGCTCAACGGGGCGCTTCCTTTGCTCGGGCTTGGAGCCACGATGTAGGAAACGAACGCGCATATCACCCACAGGCGAAGAAGGTTAACGAACCTGTTATCGCAACCCCCCGTGCGCCCACCGTGGCTCCCTGTTCCACTGGGGTGGCGGTCACGACGAGGTGGCCGCCCCACGCAGGCCGCGGCCCGACCGTCCATACCCTCTCGACCGGTCGGCGGCGGCCCGCGCGGGTCTCCCCCGTACCCCTCTGGAGTCGACTTGAGCCCGAACCCCCCGAACCGCCGAACCCTCCTCAAGAACGTCGGCGGTCTCTCGCTCGGCATGGCCGTGGCCTCCGGCGGCCTTCTGGCGGCGACGTCCCCCGCCCGCGCCGAGACAGCCGCACGGCCTCTCCCCTCCCCCGACCACGCCGGTCTGCGCCTCGTCGCGCACAACGAGGACGACCCCCGCATGTGGTACTACCGCTTCGAGACGGACGAGGTCGCGTGGGATCCCGCCATCAACGTCCTGGTGCCCCGCGGCTACCGCGATGACGGGCGCACCTACCCCGTCCTGTACCTGCTGCACGGTGGCGGGCCGGGCCAGGACTTCATCAGCTGGGACAAGACCGGCATCCGTGAGCTGTCCGAGGACAAGCAGATCATCATCGTGATGCCCGACGGCGGGCCCTGCGGGTGGTACAGCAACCCCGTCACCACCAACGTCGGCCCCCGCAACTGGGAGACGTTCCACATGAGCCAGGTCCTGCCCTGGGTAGACGCGAACTTCCGCACGTTCGCCGAGTTCGATGGTCGGGCCGTGGCGGGCTTCTCGATGGGCGGCTTCGGCGCGCTCAAGTACGCGGCCAAGTACTACGGTCACTTCGCTTCGGTCAGTTCCTACTCGGGTCCGGCGAGCACGCGCCGTGACTTCGGGCTGGTCACCCACTGGGCGAACTTCACCTCGGGGGCCTTCGAGCTCGGTGGCGGCACGGTCTACGGGGTGCCCTGGGACGAGGGCCGGGTGAGCGCGGACAACCCGGTGGAGAACGTCGAACGCTATCGCGGTAAGCGCGTGTTCATGGTCGCCGGGGACAGCCCCGACCCGTTCGATCTGTTCGACCGGATGAACGAGGAGCAGGTCCTGGCCGGGCAGCGTGAGTTCCGCGCCCTGTTGGACGGCGCCGGTATCCCCCACGAGTCGCACGAGGTCGGTGGCGGTCACTTCGTCCGGCCGGAGTTGGTGCGCGCCGACCTGGACGGCATGATCGGGCGGTTGCGTTCGGCCGGATAGCCCCGCTTCGCGCAGAGGCTCTGGCGGCTCTGGCACACGGAATCGGCGAAGCGGTCGCCTCACTCCGCACGTGGTCGAGGCTCTGCCGGCCTCGCCGTGTCATGGTGCGCGCGAGCTCGACCTTTGGAAACGGGCCGGCGCGCACCCAGGCGGGTCGATCGGTGTCACCGCGAACCGCCGGCTCGACGCCTCCGCACCACCCGGTTCATCGACCAGGGCCTCTCGGTGAAGGAATCGAAGACCGTCCCGGGCCATGACGGGATACTCGATGGTCGGGGGCCGCGCCCGAAGTGCGCTTCGGGTGCGACCCCCGCGGAGGGTCCCGATCGGTGCCCGTCGGGTCTCCAGTCCCTGGGCTCCGACATCCAGCCGGCCCTCACGTTCTATGGCTGCTCCGGCTCACCGGGTGCGGAGCGCTCTTCTTCGCGTCGACGTGCGGTGATGTGTGGTGTGGAGGGGCCGGAGGTGGTGGTGACACCCCCGGCCCACTCCCCCACGCCCCCGCCCGGATCCAGATCCGGGCGAGGCCTTCGCCACCCGAAGGCGGCGGGGCTTGGTGAGCGCGGCGATACGGGACCCTGACCCCGCGGAGAGCTGATCCGCGCTGTCCGAGATCGACCGCACCGCCACGCCGGCTTTCACTCCCCCTCGCACGTCACCGGCGCGTGGAGGCGGAAGGTCTTCGTGTCCCGATCACGGCCGGGACGGTCTACTCCCCCGTCTCAGAGAGAGCAGACATCGGTGTCGCCTCCATTCGGGCCCACGTGGTCACCGTCCGGGCTCGGTGAGCAGGCGTTGGACATCGGACTTGAAGTACCTGCGATGGCCGCCCAGCGTGCGGACCCAGCGCAATCTTCCTTCCTGAGCCCACAGGCGCACGGTCTTGGGATCCACCCGAAACGCCTGCGCCACCTCCTGGGGTGTCAACAGGTCCATGGGGTCCACATCCGGCTGCGTCATGTTCTTCTCTCAAAGGGGGTCGTTATTAAAGGTCAAGGAAGTTCAGGGGTTCGTTCGTGTGCGCCGGGCCCGTATCAGAGGCATGGAAGTCGTAACAGGGGGAGGTTCATCGCGCCGATGTCCGTGTCCGGGCGGCATGCAGCGCGGCCAGTACCTGGACCAGTCGTCCTTCGGCATCGTCCAACAGGGCGTTACGTCGGGCGGGGCTGTTGCCGGCCCATTGGGCTCGGGTGAGGTAGCGGGCCGCGTCCTCGGCCGCACTCGCCCCGGCCAACAGGGTCGGGCCGCAGGCCGGGCGGGCGGCCTGGTCCCACGCGGCGCGGGTGCCCTCGACCTGCCGACGCCGGGTTTGAAGCGGAAGCTGGGCCTGGTCCCAGAGCAGGTAGGCCTGCTCCCGCCCTTCCTGGTCGGCCTCGTAAGCATCGAGAAGCCTGGTCAGGAGCTCGTGGGAGGGGCGGATGCGTCCGGTCTCGATCCGCGAGACCGTCGACTGGTCCACACCCGAGAGCCGATATCCGCTCAACCCGGCCACCTTGCGCAGCCGCTTCAAGTGGACACCGAGCGCCTTCTTGGACTCGGAGCACAGAGAATCCGCGTCCTGATCCACCTGGGCCTCCTGGGTCTTGGCCGACACGGGCCGGTCATCGTTCATACGGTGTTCGGACTGTTCAGGGCCGATCAAGCGCGCTCCGGGAACGGTCGACCCGGCCCAGTGGACGAGGAAGGCACGAGCTTCTCTGTCCGCTCTACGGACTCGGCACCTCTCCGAGGTCAAGAGCGAATCCGGATCGGGGTACGTCATCTCTGTTCTTCCGGAAGTGCCTTGGTTCAGGGGTGGGGCCCCAGGAGGGCGCCGGTGAGAGCGCGCCTCCTGGGACACCGGACGGGCCACGCGTTGCTGCTGCCAGGCCGCAAGTGCCCCGTCGTCTTGGGGGGATCGGCTAGGCGAGGGTGCGCACCAGCGCGTCCCAGGCGCTGCCCGGCAGGGTCAGTCGGACCTGGTCGGGGTTCTGGGTGTCGCCCATCAACACGTTCCCGCCATCCACGAGCTTGGCGGCGGCGCAGTTGGAGGCACCCTGCGAGGCCTCGGCCTTGTGCCAAACACCAGCGGTCAAGGACCTACGACCCTGGGTCTCCACGATCTTCATGAAATATCCTCTACCTGCTTGTTCTTGCGGTTGAAACCCCGGGGGCGGCGGCCACCGCCCCGCGGGGACGAGCCCTCACGGGCTCTACGGTGCCCTCATCTCTCGGGTGAGGGCACCGAGTCTTTTCACGACCCGATCAGTCGACCTCGGTAGAGCGGGCAGGCCGCACGGGAGAAGCGGAGAGGTCGGAGCGCTCGGACCGAGCGACTCGGGCAGGATGGTCGGGGTGTGTGGAGGCGTCCAGGGTGGTCAGGGCGGCGATCGGCGGCTCTCCCCCGCCCGGATCGCGCGGCGACAAGCCCCGCCAACGCCCCCAACCGGCGGCCTCGAACACCTTCCGCAGCCCCTCCGGCTCACGTGCCACCAGCCGAGTGTCCGCGCCCTGCTCCTGGGCCTGGCCGGTGTAGACGTCGACGGCGCCGGTCATCTCGGACAGGTGGGTGATCCCCCAGCCGCTCCCCGGTGCCAGCCTCGCGGCGAGCGCCTCGACCAGGCCTGTGACCTCTTCGTCTTGGAGGTGGTCCAGGGTCAGGGTGGAGATCACCCCCACCGGAACCGACAGATCCAGATGCTCACCCAACGCATTGACAAGGGTTTCCGGGAACCGCAGATCCAGATCCAAGACCCGCACGTTGTACCCCCGGACCTGAGCCGGGTGCTCCCACCACGCCCGCACCGCTGCCAGAGCGGCCAGGTCGTGGTCGACATAGACCGTCCTCGCCTGAGACCCCCACAACACCCGGCCACGTTCATGCGGAGCCCGGCGCATCGCCGGCAACCCACAACCCAGATCGATCACCTGGGAGAAGGAGCGACAGACCGCGTCCACCACACCTTCGCGGGCCTTGCGGTGCACCAACATCTGCCCCGCCAACCCCGGCGAGGCCTCGGCCATCTTGACCGCGACATGGCGATCCTGACTCCAGGAATCCTTGCCGTAGTCCAGGTAGTCGAACGTCCGGGCTGCGTTGGTCAACGCCCATTCCTCACGATCCAACAAAGTGCCGCTACGGGCCGCACCCCACGTCATGGTCTTTCCGGTACCGGGCGTGCTCATGAGGTCGTCCACGTCCGTCCGCCCTGGTCGAGGTAGCGGCGTATGGCCACGCCGAGCTCTTGGGTACCGGCGTCCTGCTCGGCCTGCTCCGCTTCGCGCAACTGCCGTTCCACCCGGGAACGTTCATCCAAGATCCCGTCGACCAACAGCCGGGCCAGACTCAACCGGTGATCGACCCGAGCCAACCTCTGCTGCACGCTCAAGCGGCCCAACAACCGCAACGCGCTCAACTCCGCGGCCGCGTTCTGCTCCGTCACCCCTGAAGCAGGGGCCGGAGGACTGGACGGGGGACGCGGGGTGCGACGGGGCAGCGGTACCGGAGGCTTCGGCGGAACGGGACGCTCAGGCTCGCCGGAGGTCGAGAAGAGCCCGGCCCAGTGGGCGAACCGGCGCCGAAGACCGAACCAGCGTTTCCGAACCTTCGGGATGACCGAGGTAGCGGGGGCGGTGGTGTCGGTGGCCTTGGGGCGGGTGAGGGTTCCCGTCCGAGCCGGCGATGCGTGCCTGCCCCGCTGTACCGGCGAGGCGTACGTGGCCTGCTGTACCGGTGGGGTGAGCCTGGTGGTGGTTGGGAGGGTGCGTCGGACCTGTGTCGGGATCATGCTCACGGTGTGCTCCTTGGCGCTGGTCAGGGAAGTTCGATTCGGGCCTTGACCGTGACCGGTAGGCCGGCGCATCCGTCCCAGTCCCAATAGAAGGAGAGCGAAGCCACCCTGCCGAGCCCTCCGCCGTGGCTCTTCTGCTCGGGAAAGGAGAGCTTCTTGCAGCCGGGGGTGGGGCCGGCGTCGGTGACCATGATCGACAACAGGTAACGCGAACGTTCCAGCATCAGCGTGAGCGTCTGATCCGGAGCACCCGAGTGAGAATGACGGTGGGCGTTGTCCATCAACTCCCACGCGATCAACGAGGCCCGGTTCGCGATCTCCGCAGCCGCCACCGGGTTGGAGATCCCCCGAGCAGCGTGGCGACGTACCCAGTTCTGCGCAGCGGCACGGGCCGCGACCGTGTGGCGGACACGCAAGCCGACCCTGTCGGGATCGGGGTAGTGGAGCACTTGGTAGGCAGAGGACAAAGGCCTGTCCCCACGCGGCCTCAGAGCAGTACACTTCATTCGTCTCACCTCGGAGCTATCGGGGTGGGTCACAACCCCGGGCGGCCGCCTTCTACTTCGGCCCCCGGGGTTCTTGTTGTTCAGAGTTCGATTCGCACCTTCTGTTCGAAACGAACCAATATCGTCCTCCCTAGCCAAGGGTGAGAGAGCCAGGGAGGTCGCCCCGTGATCCATGGTGCTCACGAGAACCTTTGCCCCAGAAGCTCTCAAATCCCTTAGCAAGGGAACATCCGACCTGAAACCTCCCCTTGGTTTCTCTTGAACCCAAGGGGGTGCCGCAGGCACCTGATGATTACTATGCCAAGCCGCAGGTCAGAGGGCTAGTGATACAACCAATCAGGGATTCAATGTTGCATAGGGGTTGTAAAAAGTAACCATCCGTAGTTAGCTAGTTCCATGGGCGACAAGGTGCTACCCGAATGGCGTGGGTTTGGTGAACTACTTCGGCGACACCGCAAGAGAGCTGGTTTTTCACTTGCCGAGGTCGGCAAAGGACTGTCCCTGAGCGGTGGGATGGTTGGCCATCTAGAGAGGGCGACAAGGGCCCCAATCAAGGCTCATGTTCGCAAACTGGACGAGATGTTCGCTACCGATGGCGAGCTGTTACAACAATGGCTGGATGTCGTTGAGGGGAAAGACGTCCTGCCATGGTTCAAGGATGCGCTGGAATCCGAACTCCGCTCCAGGAAGATCTGCGAGTACCACCCCATCCTGATCCCAGGGCTACTCCAGACCCCCGAGTACACCCGTGTACTCGTCACAGCTCGGCAGGTGCGGAAGACTCAGGAGGAGATCGAGGAGGTTGTTGAACTCCGTGTGAACAGGCTGCCGAACCTTACCCAGCGCCCCCTGCTGTGGTTCGTAGTGGACCAAATCGTCGTTGACAGGATCGTCGGCGATGAGGAGATCATGTACAAGCAGCTTCACCACATCGTCAAGCTGGCCAAGGACGATAAGATCCGGTTCCAGGTGATCCCGGGCGAAGTGCGAAGGCACTGTGGTCTCTGCGGACCGTTTCGCCTGATGACGATGAACGACAACCGCAAGATCGTCCGTATGGAACACACCCTGGGAGGCACTGCCTTCGACAAGGATGGTGAGATTGAGGAGATGGCGGAGTTGTTCGGGGCACTGCAAGCAGAGGCCCTGTCCCCCATCCGTTCCGTTGAGCTAATCCAGGACATCATGAAGGGCTTGAAATGAACGAACAGTGGGCCTGGCACACGTCATCCCACAGTGACGGTCGCGGTGGTGACTGCGTGGAGGTCGCGGAGGGATGTGAGACTCACGTCCGCGACACCAAGAACCGGGAGAGCGGCCATCTTTCCTTCCCCGCAGTGGAGTGGAGCGCGCTCCTTCGGGCGACATCATCTAAGTAACCGAGGCTGCTCATAGACCGACCCCCGCCAGGCTCGTTGGCGGGGGTCGGTCGTGTTCGTGCATCACCAGGGTAACTCCCCTACGTAACGACGCAAGGGGAGATATATCTGTTCGAGAAGAAACGAGGACTACTCCCCAGCTCGGCGGGGAAGAAGAAGTTTCGTACCTCCGCATCATCTCAGCCGAAGTCATGACCTGAGAACACCCCCGTTCCCCGAGCGCACAACCTCTCTCAATCCCTTGAAGAAGTCCCGCTCCGCAGCAGTCAGCCTCCGACCTCCGAAGAGAACGGACAGCTCATGACCAGCGAAATCACGTGGCACAAGTCGTCCTACAGCAACGGTGGAACCAACTGCGTGGAGGTGGCTGAAGGCCCCACCACCCACATCTGCGACACCCAGAATCGCGCCCTGGCTCAGCTCAACGTTCCCGGCTTCGAATGGACCGCTCTGCTCAGCACCCTCCGCACGAACTGACTCCCGGCAGACCCACCGCGGAGCGGCGGAACCCTCCCTGGCGGGACCTTCGCCGATGAGCACTCCTCCACCCCCATCTGAGAGATCGAGGCAGCGCGACATGATGAACGAGCACTGGAAGAAGTCCACCTACAGCAACGGCACCGGTGGGAACTGCGTCGAGGCCCGCGCCACCACCCAAGGCGCCGCCGTCCGCGACACCCAGAACCGCGGCCTCGCCGAGCTCAGCCTCCCGAACGCGGAATGGTCCGCCCTGCTCCACGCGCTCCGCACCCGCTGACCCCGAACCGGAACTCCCCCATCCCTGAAGGGAAGGGCAGCGCATGCCCAACGAACAGTGCCCCTGGCACAAGTCCAGCTACAGCGGTGGCAGTGGAAGCTGCGTGGAGGTGGCCGAAGGCCCCACCACCCACATCCGCGACACCCAACACCGCGCCCAGGCCGAGCTGAACCTGCCCGCCCACGAATGGAACGCCCTGCTCAGCATTCTCACCCGGTAACCCCCAGAACCGACGAGGCCCCGGAAGCCAAAGCTCCCGGGGTCTCCCTGTTCCCAACCCCCATCCCCGCTACGCGGGGAGCAGATGCGGATGAGCATCATCACCGTCTCCTGGTAGGGTCCATCCCCGCGTGCGTGGGGAGCAGCCGTCGATCCTGTTGGTGGTGGGCAGTCCGGCCGGTCCATCCCCGCGTTCGCGGGGAACATGAGAGAGGTCTTCTGTCTCGCGCGGGTGCTCATCGCTGGTTGTCGCGCCACCCAGGGCAGACAGCACCGCGCTGGTCCGTGTGCTTGACCGGCAGGAAGGTCTTAGTCTCCTTCACACGTTTCCCACAGGCCTGGCAGCGGATCCCGCTTTTCTTTCCGTCCTGGATGGTCGACCATCCAGGGTTGCAGCCGTTCGGATCGCATCCCTGGCACTTTTTCAACTTGAAGCTGAAGACGTGAGAGACGTTGACGTAGTGAAGAAGACGCAGGTCGGGATTGTCTTTGCGCTTGCGTACACGGCGTTGGCAAAAGGGGCACACGGCAAGGCTCCTCGTCATCCCTGGGGGTCGAGGGGAGATTACCTAACGTGTTGATCCGATGGCAGAGAATGTCCGGAGTCGGCCACCCAAAGGCTCAGGCACTACGTTGAACGTCGTAGTAGGACTGGTGCATCCAAGCCCCCGCGTGCGCAGGGAGCAGTTCGAGCCGCTGGAGGAAACCCACCTGGTCGCGGGTCCATCCCCACGTGCGTGGGGCTCAGAGTTGAACGCATACGCCGCGTTCGACCCCGCCCGGTCCATCCCCACGTGCGTGGGGCTCAGGTGGGCGCCAGGAACCCGGCGAAGATGTTGAACGGTCCATCCCCACGTGCGTGGGGCTCAGACCTCCGCGATCTCCTCCCAGCTCGGGAGCGGCGGTCCATCCCCACGTGCGTGGGGCTCAGGGAAAATGACCTGCGAAAACAGAGGCCGTTATCTTCCCGCAACCTCCACCACGAAGCAGCCTCCGCTCCTCACACATCCCTACCACACCCCCACAGGGCTCACCGGAACCCACGAACACCCCACGACTTCAGCCACCCCATGTGCATGGGACTCAGCGGTGGCCCGAGGCGACGCCGACCACCTACGGAACAAGCTCCCGCAAGAGGTCCTCGACGTGCCGCTTGATCCGGTCACGGATGGGCCGAACCGCCTCGACACCCTGCCCAGCTGGATCGGGTAGCTCCCAGTCGAGGTAACGCTTTCCGGGAAAGAACGGGCACGCGTCGCCACAGCCCATCGTGACGACCACGTCCGAGGCGCGGACCGCGTCCGGGGTGAGGATCTTCGGGACACTGGCCGTGATGTCGATCCCGACCTCACCCATCGCCTCCACCACCGCCGGGTTGACCTCGTCGGCCGGGGCAGAGCCGGCCGAGCGCACCTCGACCCGTTCGCCACCCAGGTATTCCAGGAAGGCGGCGGCCATCTGGGAGCGTCCGGCGTTGTGCACGCACACGAACAGCACCCGCGGGACCACGGCCTCCGAACGGTCAGTCACCGGTCGTCTCCTTCGTCGTGGAAGAGCCCACCTCTACGCCCCCTTCACCGGGGAACCATCGCCGTGCCGCCAGCGCCACGTACACCAGCGCGATCAACACCGGCACCTCGATCAGCGGCCCCACCACACCGGCGAGCGCCTGTCCGGAGGCGGCACCGAAGGAGGCGATGGCGACGGCGATCGCCAGCTCGAAGTTGTTGCCCGCCGCGGTGAAGGCCAGCGTCACCGATCGGGGGTAGCCCATCCCGAGGGCCCGCCCCAGCGCCAGCGTCCCGGCCCACATGATCACGAAGTAGAGCAGCAGGGGCAGCGCGATCCGGGCCACGTCCCACGGCTGCGATGTGATCGCCTCGCCCTGGAGCGCGAACAGCATGACGATGGTGAACAGCAGTCCGTACAGGCCCCACGGCCCCAGCTTGGGCAGCAGGCGGGTCTCGTACCATTCGCGGCCCCGGGCCCGCTCGCCCAGGCGGCGGGTCAGGTATCCGGCGAGCAGGGGCACCCCGAGGAAGATCACCACTGACACCGAGATGTCGACGAAAGAGACATCCAAGGCCGCCTGCTCCAGGCCCAGCCACCCGGGCAGTGCCGACAGATAGAACCATCCCAGGGCGCCGAACGCCACCACCTGGAACAGGGAGTTGAGGGCCACCAGCACGGCGGCGGCCTCGCGATCACCGCAGGCGAGGTCGTTCCAGATGATCACCATCGCGATGCACCGCGCGAGGCCGACGATGATCAGCCCGGTCCGGTACTCGGGCAGGTCGGGAAGGAACGCCCACGCCAGCGCGAACATCAGCGCCGGGCCGGCCAGCCAGTTGACCGCCAACGAGGTGACCAGCATCCGGCGGTCGCCGGTGACGGTGCCGAGGCGGTCGTAGCGGACCTTGGCCAGGGGCGGGAACATCATCACCAGCAGCCCCACCGCGATCGGCAGGGACACCCCGGCCACGCCGACCCCGGACAGCGCCTCGCCCAGTCCGGGGACCAGACGGCCCAGGGCCAGACCCGCGACCATCGCCGCCAGGATCCACACGGTCAGGAACCGATCCAGAGCCGACAGGCGTCCGACCACCCCGGCATTGGGATCGGTGGGTGCGGGGGCGCTCATGAACCGGCCTCCTCGGGCTTCAACGAGCGGGTCAGGATCGCGGCCAGGCGGTCCGTCGTCTCCGGGATCAGCCGGTAGTACACCCACGTGCCGCGCCGCACGGAGGAGATGAGCCCGGCCTCCCTCAACAGTTTCAGGTGGTGGGAGATGGTGGGCTGGGACAGGTCGAAGGCGGGCGTCAGGTCGCACACGCACACCTCGTCGCCGTCGCACGTGGCGATCATGGACAACAGCCGCAGCCGCACCGGATCGCCCAAGGCCTTGAAGACCCGGGCGAGTTCGACCGACTCGCCGTCCTCCAGTGGCTCCTTCAGGAGTCTGGGGCAGCAGTCGGTGACCGCACCTTGGAGATCGGTGGCACCCACCTCTTGATTCGACATGCGTCTATATTGACAAAGTTCGAAACAGATGGCAAAACTGGAGACGCAACGCTGCATAGATGAACTTCGATACAGCTTCCGGAGGACCTCATGTCCCGTGTCCAGCTCGCCCTCAACGTCGCCGACCTCGAAGCGTCCGTGGTCTTCTACTCGACCCTCTTCGGCGTCGAACCCGCCAAACGCCGCCCCGGCTACGCCAACTTCGCCATCTCCGAGCCCCCGCTCAAGCTCGTCCTCATCGAAGGCGAGCCCGGCCAGGAGACCCGCCTGGACCACCTCGGCGTGGAGGTCGAGGAGACCGAACAGGTGAACGCCGCCACCGAGCGCTTCAAGGACTCCGGCCTGGCCACGTTCGAGGAGAACGACACCTCGTGCTGCTACGCCGTGCAGGACAAGGTGTGGGTCCACGGCCCCGGCAAGGAGCCCTGGGAGGTCTACGTGGTCAAGGGCGACAGCGACCAGAGAGGGGCGGCACCCAAGGAGGTCAACGCCGGAGCCACCGGAGAGGCGTCCGCCTGCTGCGCCACCGCGCAGGTGTAGTCGCCGACGAGCCGTAGGACCGGGTGGGGTGGGGCGACGATCAGGGGCGTCCGGTCCGACCTTTACGCTCAGATCCGGCACCACACCGTGTGCCCCAAGGCCCGCAGCCCGGACCAAGGGGCGAGCTACAACCCATCCCCACGTACGTGGGGCTCAGTACTGGGGTGAGCAGGCGCGGCAGCCGGTGCGAGGTCCATCCCCACGTGCGTGGGTCTCAGAACGGCTGGACCGTTCTGGCCACGGACCGAGCCGGTCCATCCCCACGTGCGTGGGTCTCAGCCGGGGCCGGACGAATGGGGCCCGCCCCGGGACGGTCCATCCCCACATGCGTGGGTCTCAGGGGAATGTCGTCGACATCGTGCGTACTCACGTCGGTCCATCCCCATGTGCGTGGGTCTCAGCGCCAGGTCGCGATCCAGTCCAACTTGCGGCCCGGTCCATCCCCACGTGCGTGGGGCTCAGTCGCCCAGGACGGTGGAGAACAGCGACCTGCACGGTCCATCCCCACGTGCGTGGGTCTCAGGGAAAATGACCTGCGAAAACAGAGGCCGTTATCTTCCCGCAACCTCCGCCGCGAAGCGGCCTCCGCTCACCACACATCCCTACCACACCCGCCCCGTACCAGACCGAGAACGAACACCCCACCGGCTTCGCACCTCCCCCAGTCTCCGAAGGACTCAGTTCTCACCCCGAGCGGATCGTCTACATCCGAACAGACCACACCCGCACGAGCAGGGCTCAGGCCTCACCCGCTCATCACGTTTCACCAACCGCCCGGCCATCGTGCAATTCGACGAGCGCTCCCTCGGCCACCGAACACAAGTCCCGATCACCCTCGCCCCGTGCGGGTAGGTGTAGGTCATGCCGCCTGCTTACTGAGAGAGCTTCTTCGTAGCGGCCGTACTGATGGCCCCGACACCGGGTCGCCGGCGCCGTGCGCGATGCTCGCCCTGTCCCCGATCAGCACGTCGGAGACGATCGTTGAACGGGACCGCCCCCACCACTAGGGTCGGCAGCGAGAACGTCGAGACGGTCGACGCAGGGGTGGTTATGCCGAAGCTGATCTACGCGTCGAACATGTCGCTCGACGGCTACACCGAGGATGAGCACGGTGCCTTCGACTGGGCTCCACCGGACGATGACGTCTTCACCTTCATCACCGAGCTCATGCGGTCCGCGGGCACGTATCTCTACGGGCGGCGCATGTACGAGACCCTGGCCGTGTGGGAGACCGACCCCTCCCTGGCTGCACAGTCCGACCTCACGGCCGACTATGCCGGCGCATGGCAGGCGGCGGACAAGGTCGTCTACTCCTCGACCCTGACCTCGCCGACCACCGTGAACACTCGGCTCGAACGCCACTTCGACCCCGCCACGGTGCACGATCTGAAGGCCACCGCCGACAAGGATCTCCTGGTCGGTGGCCCGAACCTCGCCGCACAGGCTCTCGCCGCCGGGCTGGTCGACGAACTGGCCCTGTTCGTCTGGCCGATCATCCTCGGCGGACGCAATCCCGCACTGCCGACGGACACACGCGCCGACCTCGAACTCATCGAGGAACACCGGTTCGGCAGCGGCGTCGTCCACCTCCGCTACCACGTTCGATAGCGACACAGGAAGGCTCCCGAGCTCTCGGAACACCGACTCAGAGCCACCACGAACGTCGTCCGACACGGCAAGTGCCTGCCTCTTGAGCGTCCCGCGCGTCACACCCGAAACGCCGTAGAGAGCGTGTATCCATATGTGGCCCGGAGCCCATGAGGAGCCGGGTTTCTTCGTGTCCCGGCTCTCTCCGAACCCCCGCCGGTCCATCCCCACGTGCGTGGGGCTCAGACCCGCGCCAACTCCTCCTCACGGCCAGCGACCGGTCCATCCCCACGTGCGTGGGGCTCAGGGCCGTGTCCAGCGTGATCTCGCGGAGGCGGTCGGTCCATCCCCACGTGCGTGGGGCTCAGCGGAACCCGACCTTTCGGGTTCCGGTGTACTGCGGTCCATCCCCACGTGCGTGGGGCTCAGAGCGCCACCATCGACGAATGCGAGGAATGCATAGGTCCATCCCCACGTGCGTGGGGCTCAGAAGGCACCCGCCAGCGCTCATCTGGCGGGTGCCGGTCCATCCCCACGTGCGTGGGGCTCAGGGACTGGGTGGGGATCTCCGCCCTTCCGGAGCCGGTCCATCCCCACGTGCGTGGGGCTCAGGGAAAATGACCTGCATAAACAGATGCCGTTATCTTCCCGCAACCTCCGCCGCGAAGCGGCCTCCGCTCACCACACATCCCTACCACACCCGCTTTAAGTGGCTCCGGAAATGCGCTTGCGCAGAAGCAGCGTGATGACGAGGGCTGCCAGGGCCGTGACCGCCAGACCGATCAGGCCGCCGTTGCCACCGGGGTAGAGTCCGGGGTCGCTCGAACCGTCCGCGTGCATCAGGGTGATGGGGATGACCATCAAAAAAGCATTGTTGGCCGCGTGACCGATGACAGCGGGCCACACCGAACGGGAGGCCAACCGCAGCCGGCCGAGGACGACCCCTAGGAGAACAACGGAAGCGAGGAAGGTCAGGACGTCCCCGAGACCGAAGCTTCCGGAAAGACCGTGGATCAGCAGCTGGGGACCATGCCACAGGCCATGGACCACCCCGCTCACCAACAACGCCGGCCACACCCCCAACGGCATCAGCCGTGGGAGGAGATACCCCCGCCAACCGAGCTCCTCTCCGAAGCACATCAGCAGCGTCGGCACGAACGAGACCGCGACCATGCCCAGGACCACGAGATAGGCCTCCAGAGGGAACCCGTCCCGCGGCATGGTCGCCGCGACCTCCGGAGCCAGCGCCGTCAGCTCCTCACGGAGCCCGGAGAAGTCCTCCAGGTCGAGCCGGACGACACCGAACACGACCGCGGTCAGCAGGCTCGCCGCAGGGAGAAGAACGAACACGGCGAAGGCGAGCAGCGTGTACCCGCCGACCCGACGGACCGGGCGCAACGGAGTCAGGCCCAGGGCCCGCCGGACGTTCCCCGGACGCCACAGGAAGAAGGTCACCACCAGCGCCGCGACCGCCGGAGTGAACATGAAGAGCTGGGATGCGAGAGCGAACGCCGGGTCGCTCGGTGAAGCACCGTTCAAGAGCACCGGGGTGAAAACGAGCCAGGCCAGCACGTAGACGACCAGCACGAAGACCGAGAGCTCACGGATCGGAGTCCGGCCACGCACGGGACCGGTGTCAACGGAGGGGAAGTTCATGGTTCGACGCTAGAAACCCGGGCCGCCTGTTGGTATGCGGTCGCCCCTCCGTCCCCTCTGAGGCAGACCCGCCATCGGCCCTGCGGACAGCCCCAGGGCCGCCGATTGCCCTTGGCAACGACCAACAACGCAATGCGCCCACGGTCACGATCAGCCTTCCTCAAGGCCGATGGCTCCGCAGGCGCATCGACGAGGCTAGGGACAGGCGTAACCGGTGATGATCACGTGCTGGGGATCACGCACCCTGAACCACGTGGTCTTGTCCACGGTGTAGGCGAAGGCCGAGCCAGGCACCCAGGAGTCCCAATATCCGGTGATCGTGCACCCCTTGATCACTCCAAAGGTGTCGGTGTCCTTGAAATACTTGGAAGACGTCTCACCGGCCTTGAGCCACTTGTATCCGCTCCCGGTTCCACTCCCACCGCAACTGGGTCCCCCAACGGAAACACTTTCATCACCGCACCAGTTGTTTCCGATCCGCACCGAACGACTGGACTCGTTACTGATCTTTCCGCAGATGATACCTGCGGTGCAGTTTCCCATGGTCTGCGTGTCTTCTGTGAAGTCCACCTCAACAAAAGGCACATATCCCTCAGGGGCGGCTTCAGCGGGAGGCACCTTCTCGGTGGGGGCCTCCCTCGAGAGGGACTCCTCCTCAGCCATGGCAGCCCCGGAGAACGGCACGAGCCACAGGAACACCATCGCCAAAGCCACCGGCGCCATGCTCCGAAATTTTCGAATCATCCTACTCTACTTTCCATAGATCACTTCGGGAATTTTGAGGAACATTACCCAGCCGAATACATCAACTACAGAAAACTCAAGGACCCACGTTCAATTCCAACCAGAACAGAACAGGCCACGCCCATCCAACAGCTCAGGTCGATATTCCCTTCATGCCATGAAGAATCGAATCAGGGCTTCCGAACACACAGCCCCTACAGTCACTCAACAACAATAGGCCAAACTCGAACGACCCCTTTCCTTCCATGGCAGAAAAATACACATTCACCAATTTCGAAACCGTCCTACGATACGTATCGTGGCCGTTGCCGCCCTGCGGAAAGCGACATTTTCCCCTGGACGACATGGTTGTCCACTTGCGGACAGCATGTGCGTTCCAGAGGCAGCAGAGACAGGGACACGCGCGATCACTACGCACTCGTGGCACGACGCTGAGGACGGCACTCGCAGGGGCAACTCTCGAGTTCCAGCAACACGAGCTCTAGTACGGGGGGATCCGGAAGCACTCGAGCAAGCTCAAGATCCCCTCCCTTTCTTTCCACCATTTCCATCTACGGAAAACATGGGTGATCGCCTGACGCTCATGCTTGACTCGTTCATGTCCAAGGCTCGGCCAGGTGCCAGGAAAGGGCAACTCTGCCCTTCTGGACGATGCCATGGATCGAAGCAAGTCGGATTGATCCAACATGCACCCGAAGAACAGGAGAAAGATCCATGATCAGATCCAAAGGAGGCCCATCAGGTGGCGTGCGTCGCGGTGGCTGGGATCCCATCGACCCGACATCGACGCCCACCCCGAAGGCGGACGATCCCAAGGAGGAAAAGAAGAAGCCCCAGGACTAAGACCCCGCCCAACTCCACCTCCACAACACCCCCTTCTCCCACATTCGAGAGCACACCCGAAAGCGTCAAATCAAAACGAATACAGGGAATTCATTTCCAGAATTCCACATGAAACCCAAGAGGAAGTCCATTTCGTGCGATCACTGAATCGGATCACCGTATCCTCCCTCGCTGTTTTACTGCTCATTCTGTCAGGGGTGATCACTTCCTCGCCCGCGTCCGCCGCTGCTCAAGACTGTGTTCGTTTCCTCGACGCGGCCGGCTATACGATCGGCCCCGTCGTTCGCGGGGCCTGCCTCACCGGTAGCGCCATCGGCGGCGGAGTCGGCGCGGACCACAAGGAACGGTGCCGATCGCAACTGATGTCCGTAAAGGTCTCCAGCGAACACGCTCGAACGGCCTGCAATCTGGCCTGAGCATTCTTGAAGCGCTTCGGCCACGGGGAAACCGAGGTCGATCACTTCTCATGGCCGGCGAGCGGCCACCTGTCCTTGATGGCGGTTCGTGGCCGCGGTGTGTCCGTCCTCGATAGCGACCTTGTCGAGGTGATCGAAGATGATCTGGATGGTGAGTCGACCCGCGCACGCCGCGGGTGGCTTCCACCGGGGGCGGGTGTAAAGGATGCCCGCAGGAAGGAGACGACCATGCACAAGTCCAAGGGAGGCGGCCCGTCGACCGGGGTGGGACATCCCGTGGAGCCATTGGAGACTCCACCCGAACCGGCGCCCAAGCCGCGAGAGCCGGGCAGTGAACGCAAGCCGAAGAGCTGACCCTCCTCAAGGCGAATGCGCCGGCTCTCTCGAAGAGCTGTGACCGGACACCGGTTTTGGGGCGGGGTACACCCGGCCATGAGGTCTCAACCTCCCTTCCGCAGAAGGTCCACCCCGAGGCGCGTCGGCCAGTGGAGTACCCGGCGCCCCTCGGGACGGCTCTGGATCAGTCCGGCGTCGCGCAGGACGGTGAGATGTTTGCTGGCCGTAGGCGCCGACAGCCCGGCTGTGGTGGCTACGGTCCCCGTGGTCGCCATCTCGAGTTCCACGACGGTCTCCAGGACACGAGCCCGTGTGGCTCCCATGAGCGAGACCAGACCGGAGGCATCACCAGAACGAACGCCAAGGGTGGATGACCACAGTAGATCGCGATCGATCGGATGAACGATGACGGGCGTCATGGCGGGGTCGGCGAGCGTCACCGGTGACTTCCAACAGAAGAACGAGGGGACCAGGACGACACCACGCCCTTCGAGGTGCACGTCGTGCTCCACCGGATAATCCGCCTCCAGAACCGGAGACCTCCACCGTGTACCCGCTCCCAAGGTCGTGAGCAGGGCCTCGCCCCCGCCCCGTAACAAGGTCCGTGTCCGGTGCTCCCGATCCGCGCGCAGCGCGGCACGGATCGTCGGCCAGAGTGGGCCGAGCATATCGTCGTGGTACCAGCGCATCGCGGTGCCGAGCAGCCGAAGTACCTCGGTGTCCCCCCGCGCCATCGCATCGACCCACGAGGGCATTCGGCGTCCACTTCCCAGCAGGGCCAACTCCTCCCGCAACCGTGGGGTGGGGGTCGACAACACCGCGTCGATCCCCGATTCCAGATCCTTGTGACCGGCGGTGGGGGTGAGGAAATCCGGGAAGTAATCGGAATATGGCGACAGGGTCATGAGTACGCGAAGGAGGCGTGATGACTCACGATCACCACGCGTGCACCCGAGGGCGCTTTCCCTAAGATTCCTGAAGAGCAGTTGCCCTTCACTGTTCTGAAGCAAGTGAACACTGTTCACCAACTCCCATAGATGGTCCGGGGGCTCTGCCACCCTTATTCGCATCAGATCATCCGAAGTGAAATGTATGCGCAGTTTCATGCTCACACCATAGATCTTACTCGTGAAATACGGCGCCGATTAATGATTCTTCTCCACTGAGGACCCGAAACTGGAGACGACTCCTCGAGAACTCAGGGTGTGTTGTCTCCTGCTGTCCCTCCCACTGGAGTTCACTGTTCCGAGCCGGTGTGGGTGAGGGTGCCTGCGATGCCTCCGACCTTCAACGTAGGAGGAGGCGAGCCAAGGGCACTCCGTCTCCGCGTCGGCGTCGACGACGTGCGCGGCGAAGAAACCTCTCCCGCGCCGGACGGCCTCGATCTCTCCGGTGAAGCGACGTCGGAACTCGAGAGCGGAAGCGAATTCCGGCCGTATCATCTTCACCGCGAGCACTCTTCCTCCCGAGGACAGAGCCGGGTAGACGGTACCGATGCCGCCTGTTCCAAGGCCGCCTCGCAGTCGGTACGGGCCGATGCTCTCAGGACCGTCGGAACGTAGCGGCTGCATAGGGCCTACTTTCAAGGAGGCACAGGTCACTGTTGGGACGCCCGGGCTCGGCATGGGGTTCGACCTTGTTCGAGGAAACCCACGCGTGAGGAACCGTTGCCCGTCCCCTGCTATCTCTCGTCCATCACCATCCGGGCTCTTCCTTCCTGAGAGTTCGATTGTGGGAAAGAGCCGTTGGACGATGGACGAGGAATTCCAGGCAGAGCTTGGAGGACACCCCGCTTGACCGGGGAGCAGGCAATGAAGGCAGAACCTGGACGTTCTGCGGCGGGTCCCCCCACACCGGTGAAGTTCACCCCAGGAGCCCGGCGACCGCGGTGGACACCGGATGGGTTCCTGGCGGATCGCTCCCCCCTCAACGGAGCTTCGGAAGAACCGGACCTCACAGAATCTCGGCGCCTGAACGTTTCCGGCGAACCCCTGTCCCCGCGCATATGGGACGGGGACAATCGTCTGCATGGGACGGAAGAAGACCTGGGCCTGGACCCTGGGAATGATCGCGCTGGTGCTGTTCGGCTTCTGGACGGCTCCCCGGCTGTTCCCCGATCTGGGATGGGGGCTCAACGAGCTCAACCAGATCGCCGGCATCGCTTCTTTGGCCGTCGCCGTGGCGACCCTCGTGGTGAGCCTGTTGCCGACCCGTTCCTCCCCCGCCGACCAGAGCCCCTCCCCGCGCGGGGGTGTAACGAACACGATCATCGGCGACGCCTCGGGGACCATCGTGCAGGCGCACACCATCCACGGAGGAATCGGTAACACCACCCCCCGCTCCGGGAAGCGCACCCGCCCCGACCAAGAGACCGCCTCCGAGAACGAACACCCATGAACCACCCCTCCCCCACCCCACAGCCCCCGTCCGAGGGTGCGGACAACACCCTGATCGGCAGCCCCTCGGGCCTCACCGTGCAGGCGCACACCGTCCAGGGCGGAGTCGGCAACACCACCATCGTCCACGAAGGCCCCGTGACACCGATGGCGTTGCACGCCGTCCCGAGCCCACCTGACGGGTTCACCGGACGCGGCCCTCAACTCCATGAGCTACTGGCGCGACTCGACCCCACCACCGGTGAACAAGGGTCGGGGACCGTGGTGGTCTCGGCCTTGTCCGGGATGGGAGGAATCGGCAAGACCGCCCTGGCACTGAAAGCCGCGCAGGTAGCCATGCGGCAGGGATGGTTCCACGCGTACCTGTTCGTGGACCTGCACGGCTACACCCCCCACACCCCACCGGCGCAAGCCGCGACCGCCCTGGAGGCGCTCCTGCGCCAGGCCGGGATGGACCCCGACAACATTCCTTCCGAGTTGGATGAGCGTGCCGGGTTCTACCGAGCCGCCCTGCAGCACATATCCCGGTCCGACGAACATCACCGTCCGGTGTTGGTGGTGGCCGACAACGCCCACAGCCTGGACCAGGTCGAACCGCTCATCCCCGGGCCAGGCGGGCACCGTCTACTGGTCACCTCCCGCGCCCGCCTGACCGTCGGCGGTCACCAGCCCCTGGCTCTGGACACCCTCCCGAGTGAGGAGGCCATCGAGCTGATCACGACCCGCCTGGGCGACACCGACTCCCGCAGGTCCGACACCGAAGGGCTGGCCGTATTGGCCCGGCGGTGCGGGTATCTGCCGTTGGCGCTGAAGATCGCCGCCGCGTTGTTGGCCCGTACCCCTCACCTGGCCCCGGGCCGGCTCGCTCGGCGGCTGGCCGACCCGGAGCGGTTCACCGACGGTCGCGACGACCTGACCGCGGTGTTCACCGCTTCCCTGGAGCACTTGGACGCCGACCGGGTGCGGGTGTTCGCGTTGCTGGGCTCCTCCCCGGGTCCCGACATCTCCACCGCGGCCGTCTCCTCACTGACAGATCTGCCCCCGGAGAAGGTGGAGGTGGTGTTGGAGGAGTTGGCCACCGCGCACCTGCTCACCGCCCACCCCAACGACCGGTGGAGCATGCACGACCTACTGGCCGACCACGCCCGTCGCCTCCCCCTTCCCGCTACCGAACAAGGCGACCAGTACGAAGCTCGAGAGCAGGCCTTGGAACGGTTGTTGGACTTTTACACCGTCATCGCCGACATAGCCGACGACCATTTGAGAGCGTTGCCAGGCGACACCCCACCGAAGCTGTTCAATGGTCGCCAGGAAGCGTTGACGTGGTTGGAGGCCGAGCACGACAACCTCATCGCTGCTGTGCAGGCCGCGCACCAGCACGGCCACCCCCGTATCGCCATCGAGCTACCGGCAGCCCTGTGCCGGTATCTGGGACGCCAGAGGCGGTTCGACGAAGCCATTGTGGTACACACCCTTGCCCGTGACACCGCCCACCAACAGAGGAATGTCCCCAGTGAAGCGACGGCGTGGAACAACCTCGGTTTATCCCTGGCCGAGGTGCGGCGATTCGACGAAGCCATCGACGCCCTGACCCACGCCCGCGACCTCCACCAAGAACTGGGGGACACCCATGGCGAGGCAGCAGTGTGGAACAACCTCGGCCTGGCCCTAGGCAAGGCGCGGCGATTCGACGAAGCCATCGACGCCCTGACCCACGCCCGCGACCTCCACCAACAAGCAGGAGACAACCAGAGCGAAGCGGACACGTGGAACAACCTCGGCATCGCACTACGCCAGGTACGGCGATTCGACGAAGCCATCAACGCCCACCAATATGACCTGGCCTACTGCCAACAGACGGGGAACACCCACGGCGAGGCGACGGCATGGAACAACCTCGGCGCGGCCCTATCCAGGGCACGACGGCCAGAGGAGGCCCGCCATGCCTGGGAGCGCGCTTCACAGGGATTTCGCCAGGCCGGGGATCCCCATTCACTCATTGCGGTAGAACAACTCTTGGCCCGGACTCGACGACGCCCGTGGTGGCGCTTCTGGCGCCGTTGACCGTGGATAAGCCGAGGGCGCCCAGAATCTCTACAAAGCTCTCCTCGTCGGTCTGCACCGAAGCTTTCGGGCACATCCACCTTGGTAGATCGACGTCCCACCTTCGCGTCGGCCCATCCCCATGTGCGCGGGGAGCAGTCTTCCTGACCTGCGACGCTATCCCGACCGACCCGTCATTTCTACGCGTTGTCGAGAAACAGACAAAACCGTCATCTCTCGACCTTTTTTCGAGCGCCCCTCACCGTTCAGCGTAGATGCTCCACTCCCGCGAGGGGCAGCCGAGCTGCTCGTGCGTGAGCCTGGGAATGGGCTCACCCTGCGCATAGGGCACAGAAATACACCTTCCCCTCAGGCCTGTGTCGCGTAGGTCTACCGCCACAGAAGCCCGCTCCGGCTCTCCCAAAGATCAACGAGACCGCTCAAGACGAACCGGGCCACGCCCCACACGGAACAGCCTCACCAGAAACCCATCCAGGATCATCCCCGGCGCCGGTCCCGGCCCATCCGGTCGACCAACTCCCCCGCCGCCTTCCGGAGCGGGCTACCTCGCAACCACACGAGCTGCACCGGCATAGCCAGGCCGTTCTCGAGGTTCTCGAACTCCATCACGCGCACCGCCCCGGCCGCGACCCTTCTCCGCACGAGCGGCAAGGGCAGGTTGGCCCAACCGATCCCGCGCTCCACCAGGCCGAGCGCGGTCTCCGCCGAGTTCACCCGCCAGTAGGCGTCCGAGACGACGAGCCGCCGCTCCGTCAACTGTCGTTCCAGGCTGGACACCACGATCTGGCGGGCTCCGGCGAGATCCTCCAGACGGCGCAGGTCGGCTGGGATCCCGAAGGTCGCCACGGAGGCGGACGCCACCGCCAAGAACGTCTCCTCCGCCACGTTGAGGAACACCTCCTCCCGGTCGTTGCGGGTGCGGGCGAACATCAGAGCCAGGTCCACGGCCCCCGAGTGCAGTTGCTCCCGGACGTCGTCCTGTGGGGCGTCGGCGATCTCGACGGAGAGCAGGGGGTGGCGCGCCGCGATCTCCGCCACCGCGTCCAGCAGGGGCCGGTGGTCGACCCCCGCCGACACCCCGATCGTGAGCGTGCTCTCCAGGTCGTCGGAGAGCTCGACCGCGTGGGCCTGGAGCAGGCGCAACCTGCTCGCGACCAGCCGTGCGTGCGGCACGAGGGCCTGCGCCCGCGCCGTGGGGACGGGTTCGCGCCGGGAGCGGTCGAACAGCGGGTAACCGAGTTCGGCCTCGATGTTGGCGATGCCCATGCTCACCGCCGAGGGAACCCGGTTCAGCGCGCGTGCGGCGGCGGAGAAGGAGCCGTGGTCGACCACGGCGAGGAAGAGATCGATGTTGTCGCTGGAGAGACCCAAGTCCTGTCACCAGATCTGAAAGAAGCTGACTTTTTTCATCAGGCTAGCTGACGCTAACGTCGGCCCCTGTCACATCCGCAGGAACCCGAAGAGAGTGCGAAGTGCAAGGTCTGAAGCGCAAGCTGGTGTACGTGGGCGGCTACGAGGTCATCGGCTTCGTCGTGGGCACCGCCGTGATGACGGCCCTGACGGGAAGCGGCCCCGGGACGACCGCCCCGCTCGCGATCATGATCGCCACCGTGGCGGCGCTGTGGAACATGGCCTTCAACTATCTGTTCGAGGCGTGGGAGCGCCGACAGGTCAGCCGCGAGCGCACGGTGAAGCGCAGGATCCTGCACGCGGTCGCGTTCCAGCTGACGCTGGTGTGCTACCTGATCCCGCTCATCGCCTGGTGGCTGGACATGAGCCTGCTCCAGGCGTTCCTGCTGGACCTGGTGTTCATCGTCTACATCCCGTTCTACACGTTCGGCTACAACTGGGCCTTCGACAAGATCTTCGGGCTGCCGTCCTCGGCCATCGCCGACCCCGTTCCGGAGGTCGAGGACGAAGCCACCGCTTCCGTCGAGGAGCCCGCGACCGCGGCCGAACGTTCCTGAGGCGGGCGGACCCTCCCGCACCGGACAGGGAGCGGTGGGGCTCTCGTTACGGAGAGGGCGACTCCATGACGGTGCGCAGAGGACCACGGGCGTCCGCGTCGGGACCGAAGCGGATCCAGGCCAGCTCCCGTGCCCGACGCCGATCGAGCGCCAGCAGGCTGCGCGCTCCCCGCGCGAACGCCGCCGGCCCGTGCAGGGCGGCCGCGCGCAGCCGCCGCCAGCGCCGCGAATGCGTCCGGTGGCTGCGCTCGGTCACCCGCCGCCCCCGGGAGTTCTGCCCCCTCCAGGCCTCCTGCGGGGTGGCGTCGATCATCAACACGTGCAGCTCGTACCGGCGAAGACGACACAGCAGGGCCAGGAGCACGCGAACCGAGCGCCGGGTCCCGCACTCGTGCACCACAACCGGGCCACCGCGCAACGCCGCGACCACCCGGACCAGGTGCAGCACGTGCACCACCCACCGCCACAGCAGATAGGGGACCCGGGCGAGCATCGATCTCAGCCGATACCGCGACTGGAGAGAATCGATCACCCGCACGCCGTCCGCGGTGAGCACGGTCCGATCCTCGTCACCGCGCAGGCCGAACAGCCGCTTCAGCAGAGTGCTCTTCCCGGCCCCGGGCACCCCGGTGACCAGAACCAGAGACCGCCGAGGGTAGACCGCCCCGCGCGCCATCGCGTCGTTCACCATGGGGACATCCCGGGCCCGCCCCTGGACCATCTTCGGTAGCTCCTCAAAGCCGACCTTCGCGCCGGTGGGGCGCGGTTCTACAACGGCCACGACGTCACCGACGTCCCGGCTCTACCGGACACCGACGGCTCCTGGGTGCACCGCGCGTCGCCGCGCGGCCTGGGCGACGGCCGGTGCCTGAATCACGATCTGAACGGACGCGTCGGACGGGTGTCGGTGGGTGGTGCGGGCGATGGTGAAGCCCACCGGGAGATCCCAGGTGATCATTTCCTTCTCGTCGGCTCGGGGGTATGGAGCTGCTCGAAAACGCGATGCCCGGCGCTCTCACTCCACCCGAAGGCGGGATAGTCCGTGCACCATCTTTCACGGACCGTACAACTTGGGCAGGTATAGCCACGGTAAAGCGGCGCGTTCCCGGACCGCGTGTCGTTGGTCGGGGGCCGTGTGGGGCGTAGCGGTCCCAGGAGCCATCCCCACATGCGTGGAGCTCAGGCCACCAAGGAACAGACCAAGGTCAGGGCTACCGGTCCATCCCCACATGCGTGGGGCTCAGGCTCCACCACCCCCTCCCCCACCGATAAGCACCACCCTCACTCCTCACCACGGACACGAGGCACAGAAGACGCTCAGGGCCTCCAGAGGTAACGGATGTCGGGCTCTCGTTCCTCGTTCCGCGACCCGTCCGTCCGTTCGACCGCGACGAAGCCGTGCCGCTCGTAGAAACGCCGCGCCGGCTCGTTGACCTGGAAGGTCCACAGGACCAGCCCGTCCGGACGTCGCCGTTTCGCCAGGGCGATGAACCGGTCACCGATCCCTCGCCCTCGCCACTCCGGGTCGAGGTAGAGCTGGTCCAGCTCCTCACCGTCGAGCGCCAGGAGCCCGACCACCGAGCCCCCGGAGGTCGCCACCCAGGTCTCGTACCTCGGCACGACCACATGCGAGAACCAGGAGCGCACCTCGACGTCATCGTGCGCCCGACGTACCGAGGGAAGAGTCTCCGCGAAGGAGCGCAGCCACACGTCGGCCGCGGCGAGGGCATCGCTTCGCTCCGCCCGACGGAGGAGGACATCACCGGTGTTCACGGCAGGAGCATCACAGACGAGCGGACGATCCGCATCCGATTTCAGAGCCGCCCTGGCTCCGAGGAAACTTCATGGCGACCGCGCCGAACACCGTCGAGTCGGGGTACACCGCCCCGGCGCGAGGGCGTGTTCCTCGGGTCATTCCGCGATCGCGGCGCCGGGTCACCTCTCTCCTCGCCGCTGGAACTCGGCCGACCATCCCTCCAGGGCTTGCGAGGGATGGTCTGACCACCGCTCGCCTCGATGGCGACACCGCCACCGGCGGAAGCATCCGCGCGAGCCCGTCCTAGCTGTTGACGACCCCCCAGTTGTGGGAGATGTCGACTCCTCCGGGACCCCACGACCCACCACCGCTGTGGTCTCCTGCGGTGTAGTCGAACGTGGCGCCGTCGTCCTGGCTGAAGGTGATCTGCGACTGGGGCGTCCACCCCTCGTCGGCGGAGGCGGCCCCCACGCCCGCGAGCAGGGCGGCGGTGGCGGCCGTGGTGACTACGGCGATCCGAGCGAACATCCGTTGTTCCTCACTCTACGAATCTGACTAGTAATGCAGAGATTAACTTCGGGCCAGTGCTCTGAGCAGCAACAACACCCGGATCGGATCGTGCGGTCGCACCTTCGTCTTCGGTCGGAGCGAGGGACCTGCAAAGCGCGCATACGGCGTGGTCACGAACGCCGGCGGTTTCAGGCGGCCGGCCATCCATGCAGCGCGAACCGGGCTCCGGAGACCCATGCCCGGATGCCCTCGGCCGGGTAGGGGATCGTGTTCGACGGCAGCGCGCGCGGGTCGGCCCAGGCGAGCCCTCCGGCCTTGTCCGGCTCGGCGACGACCGGTTCACCGGCCCACTTCTCGGCGAGGAAGAACATGCCGACGCGGGCGAGGTCCTCGCGTTGCCGGTGGTGCACGACGGCGACCAGGGTCAGGTCGGCCGGGTCGATGTCCACACCGACCTCTTCCCGGGCTTCCCTGGCCGCACCGTGCGGGATCGGCTCGCCCTCGTCGAGGTGGCCGGAGGGCAGGGGCAGCATCCCGTCGCAGTAGCCGGTGTTCCGGCGTTCCAGCAGGAGGATCTCGTCTCCCCTCGGCAGGATCACGTGGACGTCGATGATGCTGCGGTAGCGCTCCGGCAAGGGTCCCCCATTGGGCGGTCTCTCGGTGTCGTTGCGACCCTAGGGCTCCGATGGCGCCGGTGAGCCCGGAAAGCAGAGATCCGATCACCTCTGGACCTTCACCGAGCCCCCGAGTTCGATGAGCCCACGGTGGCCGAGATCCGCGAGAGACTGTCGAACACCCTGCCGGCGGAACCCTCGACCTCCAAGGAGCAAGCATGACCCGGATCGGGATCACCGGTCACTCCAACCTGACGGCCGACAGCGTCCCTCTCGTGCGCCGGGCCTTGGCCGAGGTGCTCGCTCCGTACAAGGACGGTGATCTGGTCGGGGTCTCGTGCCTGGCCCGTGGAGCCGACCAGATCTTCGCCGAGGTCGTCCTGGAAGCCGACGGGAGGCTCGAGGTCGTGCTCCCCTCGGTCGACTACCGCGAGGCCAAGGTCAAGCCCTACAACCTCGAACAGTTCGACGACCTCCTGATGCGCTCCACCCTGGTCCGCTACATGCCGCACAGGACCGCCGGGCGCCAAGCCTACGAGGACGCCAACGAAGCCGTCCTGGGCGGGATCGACCGGCTGGTCGCCGTCTGGGACGGACGACCCTCCGGCGGCAAGGGCGGCACCGGCGACGCGGTCGAGGCAGCACGCGGCCGGGGCGTTCCGGTCGAGGTCGTATGGCCCGACGGCGCCCGCCGAGAATAAGCCCGGTTCACCCGGGCGGATTGCTGAAGGCATGGCCCCGTCCCCACTTCGAGCCCGGCCCCCTGTGGGGTGACCTCGTCACGGCCGGGGAGGGGCTTCTTCGAACGCACTTTGAGCGCGGGGCCAGGGAAGACGACCTGGAAACCGAAACCGCTATTCGCCGGCCGGGTCGAGGAAAAGGCTCATGTACAGTGCCGTCTCCCCCTCGGACTCGGTCCCGCTGTACAGGGAGGTGTCGAGGCCGCAGAAGGTGAACCCCATGCGCTGGTAGGCACGGATGGCCGGAGCGTTGACGTTAGTCACCTCCAGCCAGACGTGTCCGGCACCGCGTTCCCGAGCCCGATCGATCGCGTGGTCCATCAACGCGCGGCCGATCCCTCGCCCCTGGTACGCCCCGGCCACCTCGATATCGGCGATGACCAGCCGCCGGTTCCAGGGCTCGTACTCGGTGTCGACGTAGCCGCACACGTCATCGCCGTCCAGGGCGACGAACCGACGTCCGTTCTCCGACGTCTCATCGTCCTCGGGCTCGTCGTCGGGGAAGACCTTGTGAATCGTCGCGTCCAGCCGAGTGGGGCGAATACCGAACCCGTCCTCGGAGACGACCACTTCGAAGACGGTGTCCGAGGTGAACTCGCCCCTGATGACGGCGGACCTGTCGCTCTCGCTCTCGGCCACGCGATAGGTGATCGCTCCCGCCGTCTCGCTCTGCGCTGATCTGCTGCCGGGTGGCGTCATGTCCTCACCGTAGCGGTCCGGCACGAGCGCCCGCCCTCGTACCGAAGAGTCGACCGTCCGGCCCATAGGCCACGGTGGTCTACACAGCGCGGCCTTCGCCCTCGAACGCCGCCAACGAGGCGATGAAGCGCTCCGCCGCCGCATCGACCTCGGCGGTCGGGGTCAGCATCCTTTGTAGAAGGAGTCCTCGCAGACCCGCGGTCGCGATGATGCTCCGCTCCCGGGCGTCGGCCTCCGTGGCCCCATCGCGAAGGGCCGCGGCTTCGAGAAGACGCGCCAGGTCGTCGATGTCGACGACGAGCTCCTGGAACGCGTCGCGTTCATAGACCGCGAGCCCGACCAGGTGGAAGAAGGCGTGGACGCGGTCTTCGTGCGTGGGGTCCGAGTAGAAGTCCCAGATGGCTCTGCACAGAGCGACGAAGCCGAGTTCGTCGCCGGTCGCGGCGATGACGACGTTGTCGCGGCGGCGCGCCTCCAACAGCACCGCGCGCAGCAGCCCCGGCCGCGATCCGAAGTGGTACGTCAGCAACGTGTGGTGCACACCGAGCCGTTCCGCAACCTGGCGCATCGACAGGTTCGGGCCGGGGCCGTTCTCGCCGAACTCATCGAACAGCGCCTCCAGGAGACGCTTCTTCCCTTCCCCCACGGGCGATCTCACGTTGCCTCCGTTGACAGTTTCACCACTGTTGAGTACGTTACCGCACATCCAATTCACCACTGTTGAGGACGCCGTCGGGGCGGACCGCCTCAGGGCGCGAAACCCCTGGTCAGCTGGCGTCGAGATCCACTCCCCGACCCGAAGATGTCCGCCGATCCGGGCACGGCCGTCCCCATTGTCAAGGGGCCGCTTCATGAAGAGAGAAACGCGATGAGCGAGATACTGCACGGCTGTCTGCCGGACACGGAGTACCTGGAGGTGACCGCGCGATCGGGGCGCCGCTACGGCGTCTGGGTGACCACACCCCCCGGTTACGCGGACTCCACGGATCCCCTGCCGCTGATCTACGTGCTGGACGGCAACTGGTCCGTCGGACTCACAGCGCCCCTCATCGTCACCCAGGCGGACCCGTATCTGACGATCGCCCCGTACATCCAGGTCAGCGTCGGGTACGCCGGTGAGGAGGCCGCCTCCTGGTCGTCGCTCCGCAATCGCGACCTCGTTCCGCCGGGAGAACCCATCGGTGAGGAGATGATGGCGACCCTCACGGCGGCTCGCGAGACGGGGAGGATGACCCAGGAGCAGGTGGACGCCTACCTCGCGGAGCCGGCCGAGACCCGGGCCGACGTCTTCCTCGACTTCCTGACCGACGAACTCCACCCGCACCTGCGGTCGAGGCTGCGGGTCGGCGAGTCCGGGCACGGCCTCTTCGGCTACTCCTACGGGGGACTCTTCGCCCTCTACGCGTGGCTGCGCGAGGCGGCGCCCTTCGCGAGCTTCGGCGCGGGCAGCCCCGGCGTCGCCGGTGCGGACAGCCGGATCTTCACCCTCATCGACGCCCTACCGGAACCCGGCGAGGGCTCGGCCGGCTCACGGCTGCACATCACGCTGAACGAGGCCGAGCTGCTCGGAGACGTTCCGTTCTACCGCGGCATGTCCCGCAACGTTCTTACGGCGGTGGAACGACTGCACGCCAAGGGATGGGCGGAGCACGTTTCGAAGGCCTTGTTGCGAGAAACGCACGTCACCGGTCTGCAAGCGTCGTTCCTCGGCTACTTGAAGACCTGCCACAAGCGCTGACCGGTCGCGGTCGCGCAGGGCCGCGGCGCCCACCTCTGCGGACCTCGCTCACCAGGGCCCGGCGAGCATGGCTCCCGGGCCTTCGTCGTGTTCGGCCCCGCCCTGCCGGGCGTACTCCGCTGCCCGAAGCCGGACGCCCCCACATCCCCGCCCGGGACTCCTGCTCCCACAGGGACGAGGGACGGTCGAACCCGGGATGGAACGCTACAGGCGGTTCACGATCACGCCGAACTCCTCCGGAGTGAGAACGCCTCTGTTCCGCAGCTCTTTCACCATCTCGAAGGACGACATGGGCGCGGGCTCCGGGACCTGTCGTACCGGCGCGGCCGGAGCCGGAGCGTGTGCCGGTCCCCGCGAGATGATGCCGTTGATCGCGTCGACCATCGCCTTGCCATCGGGCTTCTGGACCTGGTCGATCACGGCCTTGTTGCCACTGGCGAAGATCGTGATCTTCCCGAGCAGCATCCCCGCCGACCACTGGACCGACGAGATCTTCTCGAACGGGAAGTCCTCGGTGACCTGACTGGTCCATCCGTCCTTGAGGAACATCAACCGACGGTCGGTGAGCACCACCAGGCCCGTGCCGGGCCCGTAGACGCCTCCCAGGAGATGGGTGACGGTCTCGCCCTCCCGCAGGTACTCGACGAGCTTGCGAATCTCCCGGTTCGACCCGAGCCGGTGTGACATACGGTCACGCGCGGCCTGGATGTCGGGACGAAGCTGGACGTCGGCCATGAGGGAGCCTCTTCCTGGGAGGGATGTGGGGATCTGGCGCCATCGTGGCACGGGTTCGAGCACCGTCGGACCACATGACCGGCACAGGCCACCGTGTGCACCAACGCCCCATCATGAACGTCGAGAGGCGTCCAGAGCTCGACCATTGTTCTCCGATTCGAGCCCTTTCCTCTACCAGCGCCCGATCCCGGATCCATCCCCGCGTGCGGGGAGGCGGTCCGGGAGGGTACCGGGCTCAGGTGCCGGGGGTGTCGCCCGGGCCCGCGATCCAGCGGCGGTGGATCCACTCGCTCACCCGGAAGACCAGCGGCAGGCTCAGCAGCACGGTCAGGATCCGCACCACCTGCACACCCACCACCTGGGCGCTGTCGAGATCGAGGGCGATGGCGGCGGCCACCATCTCCCCCACCCCGCCGGGCACCAGCGACAGCATCGCCTCGGCCGGGTCCATGAGCCCCGCGGTGGCGAACAGCCATCCGAAGAGCAGTCCGGCGCCCAGCACGACCGTCACCGCGAGCGTTCCGGGGCCGATGATGCGCAGGAACTGCCGAAAGACCTCGGAGCCGATGGTGGCACCGATGGCAGTGCCGATCAGCAGCTGTCCGGTCAGCGCGATCGCGGTGGGCACCTCGGCGGCGAGGCCGAAGCCGAGGTTCACCGCGGCGGCTCCGACGAGGCCGCCGGTGAGGGGCCACAGCGGCACGCGGACCCATCGGAAGACGAGTGCGGCGCCCAGGGCGCCCGCCATCACCGCGAGCAGGGGCAGCGGGTTCATGAGCCCACCACCGCCAGCACGATCGGCAGGAAGACGAACACGATGGTCAGCAGCCGGACCGAGTGCACGGTCATCACCACACCCATGCGGGCTCCTTTGTCGATGGCCAATGAGGTGACCTCGGCCAGTCCGCCGGGGGTGACGGCCAGCACGGCGGTGGCCGGGTCCACGTCGTAGCGGGCCATCAGCAGGGCGATGACCAGCAGGTTCACCATGGCGAGCCCGAGGTAGGCGGCGATGACGGGGAGGGCGACCGATGCCGTGCTCCCCAGGGATTCCATGGTCAACAGCACACCGCTGACCAGGCCGACCAAGAGCAGCCCGACGTACCGCAGAGGCCGGGGGAAGGCGGTGGGTCGAAGCCGCGGCGTCCACTTCTGATTGGCGAGGGCGGCGCCGATGGCACTGCCCAAGAGCATGCCCGCCGGGACCCCCAGCAGTTCGAGGAGCGACCCCACCACCGCCGCGCCGGCCAGCAGTCGCAGGACGTCCAGGGCCCGGCCCCAGCCGGATCTATCCGCTCGCGCCGTCACGTGACCTCAATCGTTCGTCGTTGCGGGACATCGGCGGACCAGGCACGAAGCCCCTTGACAGGCGTTTGACCATTGGAATACCTTTCCTTCACTTGGTATACCAAAGGGGAGTGAATGTCCACCAATACGACTGATGTTCTCGTCGTGGGCGCCGGCAACGCCGCCATGTGCGCCGCTCACGCGGCCCGGGAACAGGGCAAGCGGGTCCTGGTCCTGGAAGCCGCCCCCAAGGACCGGGCCGGTGGCAACAGCTACTTCACCGCGGGCGCGACCCGCATCACCCACGACGGCCTGGAGAGCCTGGCGGACCTCATCGAGGCCGATGAGCGCCACGGCACCACGGAGGTGCCGCCCTACTCCAAGGAGGAGTACGCCGCGGACCTGAAGCGGGTGACCGACGGGCGCAACGACCCGGAGATGACCTCGATCCTGATCTCCAACATCGCCGACGACATGCGGTGGCTGAAGTCCAAGGGTCTGCGGTACCGCCTGATGTACGAGCGCCAGGCCTACCGGCGCCCCGACGGCGGTTACCTGTTCTGGGGCGGGCTGCACGTAGGAAACGTCGACGGCGGCGAAGGGCTGGTCCGCGACCACTACCGCGCGGCCGAGGAGTCGGGCATCGAGATCCTGTTCGGCGCCCGCGCCCTGCGCCTGGTCCAGGCCGACGGCGTGGTCACCGGGGTGGTCTACGAACGCGACGGCGAGGAGCACACCGTCCGGGCCGAGGCCACGATCCTGGGAAGCGGCGGCTTCGAGGCGAGCAAGGAGATGCGGGCCGAACACATGGGCCCGCAGTGGCACCACGCCGTCACCCGCGGAACCCCGTTCAACACCGGAACCATGCTCAACGAGGCGCTGAGGATCGGCGCAGCCAAGGGTGGGGACTGGACCTCCTGCCACGCCACGCAGTGGGACGCGGGGTTCGCGGACAACGAGTCCAACTACGAGGTCACCAACCGGTTGACCCGCCAGAGCTACCCGCTGGGCATCATCGTCAACCGCGACGGCCGGCGTTTCCTGGACGAGGGCGCCGACTTCCGCAACCTCACCTACGCCAAGTACGGCAAGGAGGTCCTGATGCAGCCGGGCGCCGTCGCCTGGCAGATCTTCGACGCCCCGCTACGGCCCATGCTCCGCCCTCAGGAGTACGAGGTCCCCGGCGTCGGCGAACACGTCGCCGACTCGTTGGAGGAACTCGCCCGGGACGCGGGGATCGACGTGGACGGGCTCCTCGAGACCGTCCGGTCCTTCAACGACTCCATCCGCACCTCGGTGGAGTTCGATCCCAACGTCAAGGACGGCCGTTCGGCCGACACCGTCCCGCCCAAGTCCAACTGGGCCAACCCCATCGCCGAGGGCCCCTTCTACGCCTACCCGGTCACCTGCGGCATCACGTTCACCTTCGGTGGGCTCAAGGGCGACTCCCAGGCCCGGGTGCTCGACCGGGACGGTGCGGTCATCCCGGGACTCTACGCGTGCGGCGAGGCGCTGGGCGGTCTGTTCAGCGGCAACTACCCCGGAGGCTCCGGTCTGGCGGCGGGCATCGTCTTCGGCCGGATCGCCGGACGGTCTGCGGCGTCATGACGGGCGGCACACAGGTCGAAAGCGTCTATCAGCAGCTGCGCACCCGCATCCTCGACGGGTCCCTCGAGCAGGGATACGACCTCAACGAACGCGCGGTGGCCGACCTGGTCGGCACCTCCCGGACTCCGGTCCGCGAGGCCGTGGCCCGGCTGCTCGTGGACGGGCTGGCCGAACGTCAGGGCCGCAGGACCCGGGTGACCGTGTGGGACGGCGAGAAGACCGGCCAGCTCTACGAGATGCGCAAGATCCTGGAATCGGAGGCCTGCCGGTTCGCGGCGATGCGCAGAAGCGAGAACGAGGTGGTCCAACTCGAGGCCTCCCTGGCCGAGCAGTCCAGACTCGAGGACCCCTCCGCCGCCGTGCGCCGGGAACTGAACTACCGGTTCCACCTGATCATCTGGCGTGCCAGCGGCAACCCGTTCCTCATCGAAGCGAACCAGAAGCACGGCGTGCAGTCGATGTCCATCTCCCCCACCACGCTGCGTACGGACCAGCGCTGGAGCGATTCGCTGGAGGAGCACACGCGGATGGTCGACCACATCAGGGCCCACCGGGCCGATGAGGCCGCCGAGGCCATGCGCCACCACATCGAATCCGCGTACAGGCAGAGGTGATCGTGTCGGCCATCGCCCCTCGCTGAAGGCCCTCGGAGGCCTTCGAGCCGCTCGCCCCCGCCCGACACGATCCGCGTCGGGCGAGCCACCGGCTTGAGAATGCCTCAGCGGCCGATGCGCGCGCCCGGGAGGTTCAGCCGAATTCCGTTCTCACGTCAGAGAAAGACGCGACGACGCCTCTTCGATCGGCTGAGCCGACCCGGGCACCGGTTCACCTGAAACGAACCTCGATAACACATCCGCTTCCGACCGGGAAGAAATATCGGTAGAGCCACCGGCATCCGCCCGGGGGCCCTGAGGAATGCCGATCATAAAATCCACACAGGACACAGCCCGGACGGATTAATTTTACCAGGCGAGCGGCTTTGAATCCGGGCAAAACGTGGTACTGTAACGCAAATCTCACGTTGATTTAACCTGTAATACCGTGAGCCACCGACCACCCCACCCTCGTCCATCACCGTTCCCACATAACCGGAAATACCGAAAGAGAGCCCCCATGCACTCCCCCACATCGCGCCCCGCCGACAGCCGAACCGGCAAGCGGAACCGACGTGCACTCATGGCCTCCATGGCGGTCGCCCCCCTTATTCTGGCCGGCTGCGGAGCCAATGACGGCGAATATCCCTCGGACTCCATCGAATACATCGTCCCCTACAACCCGGGCGGCGGCGCCGACCCCGTCGGACGCCAATTCGTCCAGATGCTGGAAACGGAACTGGACGCCAACGGAAACGTCATCAACGTGCCCGGCGGCGACGAGGCGGTCGGCATCACCCAGCTGGCCAACGCCGACGCCGACGGCTACACCCTGGGCCTGGGCACCTCCGGAGGCTTCGTGGCCCAGCCCCTGGTCACCGGCGAGGCCCAGTACGAGACCCCCACGGACTTCACGCCCCTGGCCAAGATGTCCGGCACCCCCTACGGCCTGTTCGTCTCCCCGGACTCCGAGTACGAGACCCTGGACGACCTGATCGAGGCGGCGAAACAGAACCCGGGGGACATCCAGATCAGCACGCCCGCCCGCATGGGCAACCCGGCCTTCGTGATCTACTTCCTCGAAGAGCAGGCCGACATCGAGGTATCGCTGGTCACCACGGCCGGCGGCACCGGGGAGGCGGCCCTGGAGGTCATGAGCGGCCGCCTGGACGCGGTGGTCGGAAACGCGTCGGGACAGCTGGGACTGGTCGAGTCGGGCGACCTGCGGGCCCTGGCGTACAGCGGCCCGGAGGACTACAGCGACTTCCTCCCCGACGCCGTCCGATTCGACGAGGCCGGGTACGAGATCCCCTTCACCTCGGACTACATGACCATGGCCCCGGCCGGTCTGGACGAGGACGTCGCCTCCGCCCTGCGCGAGGCCTCCGACGCCATCGTCACCAGCGAGGAGTGGGAGGAGTGGGCCCGCGGCCAGGGCACCCTTCCCCACGTGGCCACCGGTGAGGAACTGGACACCTACCTCGAGGACATCCAGGCCGGCATCGAGCACGGCATCGAGCTCGGAAACGACCGCGAGAACTGATGTCCGAGAACACAGGCCACGTATCGGAAAGCTCGACACAGGGGCTGAAGAACGACCCCAAACGCTTGGGGCGCATCCTCTTCGGAGCCCTCTTCCTGGCCATCTTCGTCGGGTACTACATAGCGGGAATGGATCTCGACAAGGGAACACTGGCGCAGCCGGGCCCGGGGATGATCCCCGGATGGATCGGTATCGCCGGAGCGACCATCTCCCTGCTGGTGATCGTCGAATCGCTCCTGGGACGCTCAGAGTCCGGTCGGATCGACTTCCCCCGCGGACGCGATCTGAAAGACGTTCTCATATTCACGTCCATGGTGATCGTCTACTACGCCGTGCTGATCCCGACCCTGGGGCAGTACATCGCGTCGGCGCTCTTCGCCGTAGCGTTCATCCGCGTGGTCGGCCGTGCTTCATGGGTGAAATCCATCATCATCGGTGTTGTCATGGGAATCGTCTTGACCCTCTTCTTCGCTGAGGCCCTGGGAATTCGTTTGCCCAGCGGCATGATCCTTCCGTAAGAGGCATAAACCATGGGAACAATTGAAGGCTTTCTCTACGGCCTCGAACTCGCGGTTTCACCCGAACTGCTCTTGGCGGCGTTCGTCGGAGCGCTGGCCGGCACGCTGATCGGCATCCTGCCCGGTCTCGGGCCGGTGGCCGGCGCCGCGCTGCTGCTGCCGCTGACCTTCGCCTACGAGCCCGCGGTCGGCATGATCATGATCGCCGGTATCTACATCGGCACCCAGTTCGCGGGGTCGATGACGTCGATCCTGCTGAACATGCCCGGTGACGCCCAGTCCGTCGTCGCCACCTTCGACGGTCATCCGATGATGAAGAACGGTCGCGGTGGAGCCGCCCTGACCATCATGACCCTCGGGTCGTTCATCTCCGGACTGATCGGGCTGGGCATCGTGCTACTGGTCCTGCCGGCCGTCACCGGCGTGGCCATGCGGTTCGGTCCCGCGGAGTTCTTCGCGCTGACCGCCGGCGGCCTGCTCGTCCTCGCCCGGATCTCCGGGGGCTCACTGGGGTCGGGGCTGTTGCCGATGATCATCGGTGTGGCGCTGGCGACGGTCGGTCTGGACGTCAACACCTCGACGAACCGCTTCACGTTCGGTCAGGTGGATCTGACCCTGGGGGTCGCCCTGGCGAGTGTCGCGGTCGGCCTCTACGGGCTCTCCGAGCTGATGTTCATGCTCACCGGGGACGCCAAGCGGCCCAAGCCCAAACGCTTCCGGATACGCGAGCTCATCCCGACCAAGGAGGAACTCGGCCGCTCGATCACCCCGTGGGGGCGCGGTTCACTGATCGGGTTCGGGTTCGGGCTGATTCCGGGGCCGGCGGCCGCGCTGTCCACCTTCGGTTCGTACAAGGTCGAACAGTCGGTCTCCAAGCATCGGAAGAAACTGGGCACCGGAGCGGTGGAGGGTGTGGCCGGCCCGGAGGCGGCCAACTCCTCGGCCACCATCGGCAGTATCGTCCCGGTGCTGATGCTGGGCATCCCGTTCTCCGCCACCCTGGCCCTGATGATCTCGGCCATGACGGTTCAGGGAGTCCAGCCCGGCCCCCTGCTGGCGACCCAGCGACCCGACCTGTTCTGGTCGGTCATCGCGTCCATCCTGATCGCCAACGTCATGTTGTTGCTGCTGAACCTGCCCCTGATCGGGGTGTGGATCAAGCTCATCATGACCCCGATGCGCTACATGGTCCCGTTCATCGTCATCATCGCCTCGATCGGCGCCTACAGCATCAACAGCAACTTCATCGACCTGCACATCGTGCTGATCGCGGGGGTCTTCGGATACTTCCTGCGGCTGCTCGACTTCTCCCCGGCCTCACTCCTGGTGGGTCTGGTCCTCGGTTCGATGATCGAGCGCTACTTCGTCCAGGGGATGGTCACCTACCGCGGCGACCTCTGGGCGATGGTCGGCGCCTCCGGCATCTCGATCACCATCTGGGCCCTGGTGGCGATCGTTCTGTTCGCGGGCTTCCTCAAGCCCGTCTGGACCGCCGTCACACGCAAGAAGCGCGAGCACGTCTCCTAGCTCCGCGTCCGCCCCGTCCATCCGGAACGGGCAGGACGGCGGCACAGCCACAGGACCCCTGGCGGACGATCTCCGCCAGGGGTTCTCCCCATGCCCGGGGCGGGCGGAGTCGTTCGAGGTGATCCGCCACCGGATGAAGCCGTGGCAGGGAGAGAACGCGCATCCCGCGTCCCCACCACCACGGCCTCGGACCGTCCCGGAGAGAACATCTCACCGACCGCGGGCCTTCTCTCAAAGAAGAAAACCGACCAGGACGATACCTATGCGGAGAAATCACCGGTCACAGCGCCACCGATCCCCCACCTTCCCTTGTGTAAGGGCGGAGGCGTTTTCTCCGAGTCCGAGGGCCGGTTACCCTCTTTTCATGTGGTCATCCACCGACACCGACGGGAAAATCCGCGAGGGGCTGATCTTCCTGCTCTCGCAGGGGATCATCGACGACTTCCAGGTCCGTGCCGGGGACGACTTCCCGTTCCGGATCCAGGTGCCCGCCGGGGTCGTACCCATGAACGAGAAGCAGGTACGGCACTTCATGCTCGGCGCGGTCGCCGCGCACTTCGGGCCCATCGCCCGCGCCCGCCGCTGAGGTTCGACGGTTCCCCTCCCCCGCTCGAGGCCGGCCGGGGTCCGGCCGGAGCACCCCGTGCCGCGTTTTCGGATTCGAAGGCCGAACGCGGAATTCGAGCGTCCACGAAGCGCTCGCCTTCACATGGTTTCCAGAACCGTTCCCCTGCCCATGAAGTGATCCCCGCGAATCGCTTTCCGCCCTGGTCATACCCCTAGGGACAGATACCCGGAGCTTTATCCATTCAGGCAGGAGGAACGGCCCCCTGCTACTGCTACCGCTCCCGCTCCCCTGGGGGTGCTCCCCGCCATCGTCCTTCAGTAGTGCGGGTTCAGGGGACGCCACTCCTACGTGCGTGGGGTTCGGGTCGACCACGCCCGCGCCGTTGCCCGCGCGATCGGTCATCCCCACCCGCGTGGGGTTCGGAGAGAACGACCTACGGGAACAGAAGCCGCGATCTCCCCACGACCTCCGCCACGAAGCGTCACACGCTCTCCCTCAACACCCACCACGCCCGCCTTGGGCCGCTCCGAGAGAGCACCTCACCGGCCCCGGCTCCCCTCTCCTGGAACACCGACGGACCGCCCTCGTCTTCACCGCGCCCGCGCACAGGGAGCAGTCCGCACCGGACATGACCGCGGACGTCGGTGAGGGGACCACCTCCGCACACGGGTTCCGCGACCTCTCCGACCGAACGAACCACCGGCGTTGAACAGCCCTTTCCCCAACTTCTCAGAAAACCGGCAAATCAGACACTCCATGCTCGCCAGGTCGACCCCCGGCGCGAACTCCTCGACTTTCCTCTCTCAGTGAACAAAACCACCGGGGTTCCCCCCCAAGGTCGATGTCGAGTTACCCGACCATCCCGAGGATGAGAAAAAGAGGGCATCCGTACTGGTGGGGGCCACGCGCCACAGAAAAACCGGACCCGAGGACCCCTCGACCCCATCACCATTCGTCGCTAACCGGCCCCCGAAAAATCCGGAGAGCGAACACCGAAACCCGACACCGCAGGCCGATAAAAGCAGAGCTCAGCGGCCTTCTTCCCCTCGCTAAAGACAGAAGTCCGCCCCTCCTCCACCCCCGGCGACAGAGCCCCCTCCGGCACCCCTTCGGAGACGACAAGCCCTACCACACAAAGGATGCACGCCATCCCACTCCCCCTGTGGGGGACACCACATCCTCCTCATGAGCCCCACCGACAACCGACCAGAGGCACCCACCGGAACCGACGTCGGACCATTCGTCGGCATTATCCAAGGTCAAAGCAGCGGGTCCAGAGAAATCCGATCAGCCGAACCGCATTCGGCCCGCAGATCGTGTTTCCGCGATACGTGAGAAGCTTCGTTCCCGATTATGCCTTCCGCGCACAGAACGTCCATTATGAGCTCATGGACGTGAGCCATCCCCCGATATGTACACCGGGCACACCGACGACCGTATGGGTTCCGAGCAGCGACTTCTCCGGGAGCCCGTCGTCGAAGACGCCATGACCTCCCCATAAGAGGTCATGTCATCGATACATGATTCGTCCGGAATACGCCCCGCCCGCTGTTCAGCGTGGAGCATCCAGCCCTCACCTGCATTGAAAGGGAGCCTCTCATGCTCTCTCCCACCCCCCTTGCCCCGTACGCGCCGAAGAACGTGCTCCTGCCGCCCATCGGCGAACACACCCTCGTGCGGCCCCACGGCACCGACGGGTTCAGTGCCCAGGACGGGATCGACGAGCTCTGCCGCTCGATCCGGCTACTCCTCCACGACCTGGAACAGGAGGGCCGGACGCCGATGACCATCCTGGACATCGCCGTTCGCATGGGGCTCAGCCGCGGAGTGGTGATCCTGGTGGTCGCCGAACTACTACGCCGGAACCTCGTCCGCGTCAGCCGCCAGATCTCCACCCCGTCGGACCCCCGCACCGAGGTGCGCGACGCCTGGAGCGACCTCTCCCACTGCGACCCCGAACTGCGCTCGGCCAAGGTCCTGGTCATGGGCGACCCGGAACTGAGCCGCACGTTCATCGGTTCCTGCTCGGAGGTCGGCCCCATCAGCCACGGTGAGGTCATCTACGTCAGGAACGTGGGGATCCCCAGCAGCTCTCCGGACGCCTACTCCCCGCCGGTCACGACCCGGGTGTCGATGGGCCGGATCCCGCTGAAGGGCATGTCCCTGCACCTGCTCGGCGGGGTCGATGTCGCCGTCGACGTGTTCTCCACCCTGTGGTCCACCCTGGTCCGCGACGCCTGCGCCGCCCTGGTCGTCACCCACGCCGACGACCTCGAAGAGGCCGCGGTCGCCTTGGGGTTCCTGGCGAAGCACCGCGTACCGGCCCTGCTGGTTCTGCACCACGACCACGAGACCCCCGACCTCGAGGCCGTCAGAACCCGACTGGGGCTCGCCGAAGAGCGGACGGTCCTATGCGACGTGCGCTCCAGACCCGCCACACGAGCCGCCCTGGGCGACGTGATCGACCAAAGGACGCTCACCGTGTATGACGCTCACCCCATCTACCCCGAAACCGGAGAAACAGCATGAAGGTTCTGATCGTCGGCGCCGGCCTGACCGGGCTCGTACTCGCCCACCGCCTGCTCTCACAGGGAGCGGACGTCACTGTCGCCACGGCTCGAACCTCCGATGAGCTACGTCGGGGCTCCGCTCAGATGACACAACTGACGCTGCCCACCGCGCTGGGCATGGAGCGCACCCTCAAGCTGGACATGTGGGAGCAGGAACCCCACCTGTTCCAGACCGTGTCCATGAACGTGACCCGCGCCGGGCAGAGCTTCGGGTTCACCGGGAACCTCGGCGCCGCCGGAGCCGCGGTCGAGCCCCGGGTGAAGCTCCCCGACCTGCTGGAGTACTTCGAGGACCGGGGCGGCAAGGTCAGCATCCACGGCATCACCGTGAGCGACCTGAGCTACTTCACCCGCATGTTCGACGCCACGATCGTCACCGTCGGCGCCGGCGAACTCGGCCAGCTCTTCCACACCGACCCCTCACGGCCGTTGGCGGCCGAACAGCAGGTGGTCTCCCAGGTCTACCTCCACCACCTCCCCGTCCCCGAGAGCGGCGCGGACGTCGAGGTGTACTCGATCGAGGGCGCCGAGATCTACGTGGTGCCGATCCTGACCTCCTACGGGATCGCGCACTCGGTGATGGTCGCCGCCCGCCCCGGCCGAGAGAACCCCCTGGACCTGAGCGGTGAACGCGCCCGCGACGTCCACGGACTGCTCTCCACGCGCCTGCCCCACCTACTGCCCGAACTGGGCGAACGGTTCCGCGACGCCGAGATGGCCGACCCTCGCGACGCCCTGATCACCACGGTCTCCCCCGTCGTGCGCACGCCCGTCGCCCACCTGGGCGGAGGCATCGTCGTCGGAGCCGGCGACACCGTGGTCACCACCGAACCCCGCACCGGGCAGGGCTGGTCGCTGTCCACCAAGCTCGGCTTCGAGACGGCGGACCGCATGGTCGTCCACCACAAGAACGGCGGAGCGTTCGACGAGGCGTTCTTCAGCGGCATGTTCTCCGACCTGTGGGAGAGCCGGATCCGCCCCACGGCGGCCTTCTCACAGCTCATCAACGCCGTCCACAGCGACAACACGCCTCCGGAGCTCCTCCAGGCGATGGACCAGGCCGCCGCCGATCCGGCCTTCGCCAACACCTGGGTCCGCGGCTTCGACGACCCGGCCGCCCTCGCCCAGATGCTCCCCATGAACTGACACAAGCCATCCCCATCCAGAACAAAGACGACGAATCCGAAGTAAGGCACTCTCATGTCTGAGAACACCATCCCCCACACCGACAAGACGCAGTGGGTGTCCTCCACAGACTCGAAGCTGTACAGCCTCAAGAACATGGGCCGCTACTCACAGCTGATCGGCAACCTCTCCCACCGCAAGGCCTGGCTTCTGGACAACGAGAAGCTCAAGGCCCTCTACAACGAGAACGTGTCGAGCCGGCACCTCGAGGTGGGCCCCGCCAACGCCGAGATGCTGTCGAACACCACTCCCCCCGCCTCCCCCGACGAGTGGCGCGTCCACCTCATGGACATCAACCACAACCCGCTCGTCTTCGCCAAGGAGGTACTGAACGACCGGGCGATCGTGGAGGCCGTGCAGCACGACGTCCTCGTCGCCCCGTGGCCGAACCTGTCCCGCGCGTTCGACTCCATCGCGATGGGCAACGTCCTGCACTGCCTGCCCGGCAACGGTTTCCCCGGTAAGGACGGTGCCTTCGCGGGCATCGCCGACGCCCTCACCGACGACGGCGTCGCGTGGGGCTACACCGTGCTCGGTCTGGAGGACCCCGACGTCGAGCACAACTTCCTGGCCCGCACCCTGATCCGGGCCTACAACAAGCCCGACCGGAAGTTCTTCCAGAACGCCGGCGACCGTCTCGCCGACCTGGAGCCGCAGCTGAGGCAGCACTTCGACGACGTGACGGTGTGGTCGATGGGCAGCGCCGCGCTGTTCATCGTCAAGAAGCCCAAGCGGTAGAAGGACCGTCCGTTCCTCCCCACGTGGGTGAGAACGAGTGAAAGGGGAGCCCCCGTACCGGTCGAGTGCGGGGGCCTTCCGGGCTTTCAGAGGTGGGGAATCGGTCCCGCGCCAGGTAAGGGCACCGGGCGAGGTCGGCCTGATTGAAGACACGCAGACATTGGAAGAAAACGATGGTGAGCCCCACCCCCTGTCGAAGAGGACTCCGATGACTCTCCCCTCCCTCCCCAACGGCTATCAGGCCCTCATCCTCGACTTCGTCGGTGTCCTCACCGAAGGTGTCCGTGAGTCCCTCCAAGGATGGTGCGTGAAGCAGGGGCTCCATCACCGGGCCTGGGGCACCACCTTGAACCATCACCCCGAGGGACGCCGCCTCTACCTGGAGCTGGAGGCCGGACGGCTGACGCAACAGGAGTGGAACGAGTCCACGGCCTCACTTTTGGGGGTGGAGGAGCACGAGAACCTGATGGGACGTGCCTGGGCCGAGGTCCGTCCCGCCCAGGACATGGTCGAGCTCGCACTCGCCGCACGACGGGCCGGCCTGAAGACCGCGTTGTTGTCCAACAGCTTCGGGCTGGATCCCTACGACCCCTACAGGACGCTGGGGGTACGAGAGCTGTGCGAGGTCACGGTGCTCTCCGAGATCGAGGGGGTCGCCAAGCCGGATACGGAGATCTACCTGCGCACGCTGAAGCGCCTGGGGCTACCAGGAGAGAAGTGCGTCTTCGTCGACGACAACCCGGACAATCTCCTCCCGGCACAGGCGTTGGGCATGACCACGGTGCTGGCCGATGGCCGGCCGGGGTTGGCCTCGCGTGTCGGGGACCTGCTGGGAGTTCCCGGGCCGGCCGAGAACAGGTGACCTCGGGAACGGAGCGAGGGGCATAGGGCAGGCCACGAAACCCCTGCCCCTCGAGGCTCCGTTCGGGCCATCCCCGCGAGCCTGTTGCCCATCGGGGTGATCGCCTTGGCCGCCCTGGCCGTCCAGGTACACGAATGGGAACCGAACGTCGACTCGGACTACCTCCCCCAGGTGCTCCTGCACGCCCCCGAGGTCCCGGCCCTCTGACCCTCGCCCAGGCCGCGTGGCCTTGCCAGAGCAGGGCCATGCCGCGTATTCCTCTCCCAGGCCCGAGCCGAACAGCGCCCGGCCAAGCCGACCGATCTTCCACGTCGCCCCGGGAGAAAACCCCGCGACATCGACGATCTCCCCCGGGATACTGCCTCCATGGATGAGGTCGAAGTCGTCGTCGCCCATTCCGAGCGCGCGACCCTGCGCGTCGGCGACGTGTTCCTGAAGGTGGACGCCGATCGGGCGCGCATGGACGCCGAGGTCGAGGTGATGTCCCTGGCGCCGGTCCCGACCCCGGAGATCCTGTGGCGCGAGCCGCCCGCGCTCGCGATCGCCGCGCTTCCAGGAGCGACACTCGGACGCCTGGGCGGGCCCACGACCGGGTCGCCTGCGGCGTGGGCCGCGACCGGAGCCACCATCCGCGAGCTGCATGAAGCGCCCCTGCCGTCCCGACAGGGCCGGGCCGGCCAGGACATCGTCGCGCTGAAGGCGGAGCTCGACCACGAGTGCGAGCTGCTCGTGTCCAACGGGCTCCTGCCCGCCGATCTGGTAGACCGCAACCGCGAGGTCGCCGAGGCCGCGTTCCGGCCCTGGAACCCGGCCTTCACGCACGGCGACCTACAGATCGCGCACATCTTCCTCGAAGACGACGAGGTCACCGGCGTCATCGACTGGTCCGAGGCCGGCCGGGGCGACGCCCTGTACGACCTCGCCACCTTCACCCTCGGACACGAGGACCGCCTCGACGACCTCCTCGCCGGATACGGCACCGATGTCGACCGCGACGTGATCCGCGCGTGGTGGTCGGTACGAAGCCTGCTGGTGACCCGCTGGCTGGCCGAGCACGGCTTCGACCCCTTCGCCCCGGGCTGCGAGGTCGACGTGTTGAAGGCCCGGATGTGAGACCGGGTGGGCTCGATCCATCGGGAGCCCGCGCAGGTGAGCCGTTGGACGAGGGCGTCCCCGACGACCTCACCACCGTCGGTGCCGGCCTTCGCCCTCCCCTTCCGCCCTCCTCTCCTCCAGCATGGATCTCACTCGCCCGGCGTTCTCGTCGAAGACCCGCCGGCTCCAGACGTCGGCCTCCCTCGTCCCGCCCGTTCCGAGGAAAACCCGGCCTCGTACATCGCTTCCTCGTTCCCCAGCTCGGCGGCCCGCCGCAGCCAGGCCTCGCCCTCCCTCGTCCGGCCCGTCTCCTTCAACAGGTTCCCGAGGTCGAACATCCCGGCGGGGTCGCCCTGGTCCACGGCCCGCCGGAACCAACCCTCGGCGTCGCCCTTCCTCCCTCTCTTCGAAGCCAGGATCCCGAGGACGACCATCGATCCGGTGTCGCCCCGGTCGGCGGCACGCCGGAACCAGACCTCGGACTCCTCTGCCCGCCCCGTCTCTCCCAAGAGCATCCCGAAGAGGGCCATCGCCCGAGCATCGTCCTGCGCCGCGGCTCGCCGGTACCAGGCTTCGGCCTTCCGCACCCGGCCCTCCCTCTTCAGCAACAGCCCGAGGGCGAGCATCGCGTCGATATGGCCGAGGTCCGCGGCCTTTCGATACCAACTCTTCGCCTTCCGTGCCCGTCCTGTCTCCTTCAGCAGGAACGCGAGGTGGAACATGGAATCGGTGTCGCCCTGTTCGGCCGGAGATGTCCAGGCCGCTTCGGCGATGTCGTCCAGCCCGGCCCTATAGGCGGTGAGGCCGACCGTGAAGAGGTCCTGTTCGGTGGCCACCTTCAGGGCCGCGCGCCACACTGCCTCGGGCAAGGCGTCCTCGGTGGCGAGGTAGTCGAAGGCCCGCCACCGACCGTGGTGATCCGCGGGCACCAGCAATCCGGCCAGACCACCGCGCGGGCGGGTGGCCCACTCCCAGGCCCGGTCGATCTCCTCCGGCAGAGGAGGAGGGTCTGACAGATAGACGGTGTGGAGGTCCTGGATCTGCTCTCGGGTCAGTGAGCCCGTCACACCGGCCTCGGCCAGACCCACGGCGGCGGCCACCAGCGCGTGACCACGGGGGTGGCCGTTGTCGGGGCCGCCGAGCCAGGTCATCTTCAGCAGAGGGGCCACCGCCAATTGTTCGGCCACCCCGAACCGCTCATCGTCGGCGGCCCGGACCAGGCGCTCATCGCCGCCGGCCCGTGCCCGCTCGCGCTCTTGGGGGTTCCATCGACGTTCGACGACGATCGGTGGGGTCTTGAGCACCGCGTACCCCACACCCTCCGCCGCGGAGGTGTGATCGACGCTGGTCGGGCGCAGGGCCTCCAGCCGGTTCCATCGGATGGTGGCCGCCACCACCGCGCCCACCCGGCCGAGTTCGGCGATCAGGGCCGGAGTCGGACCCGAGGCGCTCAGGTGGCGCTCCAGGTCGTCCAACCACACCACCCACCCCTGAGGGGCGCGCTCGGCCCTTTCCCGCAACCAGGTGGGCAGGGATCTCAGGTCGGCCTCCTCGGGCGGGGCCACCAGCATCCGGTCGGGCATGGTGCGACGCAACGCCTGGGCCAGGGCCCGGGTCTTACCGGCGGCCGAGGGACCGGTCACCAACACCAGCCCGCCACGCGGCGCCTCCGCGACCGCGACCAGGCGCCGGTCGAGTTCGCCGTCCACGTCGCGGGCCACGTAGGGCGGGAGACCCTCGCCGCCAGGCCCGGGGAGAGCGTTGTGCGTGCCCAACTCACGGACGTCGGATCGGTGGACGGGCAGCGCCGTGTCCACCCACCCCGGCGCCGAAGCGTCGGGATCGGAGTACACGGTGACCGATCCGTGGATGTCACGGGCCTGGATCGAGACCCCGTGGTTGTCGCGCATACGGTTGTCGACCATCGCGGTCACCGACCCCGGGGGCGAAGGGGCACGGCGTGGCCGGGCCTTGCCGGGGACACCGGCGGCTCTCCCCTCGAGATCGCCGAAGAGACGGTGAGGGTCCACGCCTGTGTTCGTCGCATGCGACGATTCTGCCTTCCGCACGAGCGTCGGGGCCATACCGGGCAGGGCGGGAAGGCTCGTGGGCAGGTCGAGGGAGCGGGCCTTCGGTGGCCCGTCTCCGTGTGCGCGGGACCCTGCCGGAGGCGTCCCCGTTCGGGTTCGTGCTCGTAGAGGGCGGGCCGAACGAGAGGGCGGAGAACGGGCCGGTACGCTGCTGCTGGTCAGGGAAGGCCGCGGATTTCACGGCGATGGATTCTCTGCTCGATTGCGCTCTCGCGGCCCGCGCCCGAGATCCCGGCGACTAGTGAGGTGGGCGGCCATGGACAAGCCGCAGGGGAAAGACTCGTTCTCATTGCTGTACAGGGCGGGGTTCCGTATCACTTACGTGCTCCTGCACGTCATGGGACCTGCGTCTCAGACCATCGACACCGACCCGCAGGTCCGCGCGAAGAGGGAATACGACCGTCGACGTGCCCTCCACCGGGAATGGAAGGCCTACCAGCGGTCCAAGTAGCGCGACCACAGGTGAGGGATTCACCGATGTAGGCGATAAAGAGATCGTTTCGAGGTGGCCCGCGGGCCCCGCGATCGCGGGGCCCGGCTCGTATCGAGCGCCATTCCTCCCCCGAACGGTCCACCCCCGCACGTGTGAACCTCAGGAAGACGACCTGCGCGAAAGCAAGCATCCCTCTTCGCGACCTGAGTCACGAAGCGCGCCCCGCTCACCGAACGCCCCTGCCGCACCCACGCGGATTCACTCGGACGATCCGGATCTCCTGCTCCGGGCGGCGTTGAAACGCGCCTTCTTCTGACGGTTCCCGCACGTGTTCATATCGCACCATTTTCGGGTGCGGCTCTGGCTGGCATCGAAGAAGGCTGCCTGGCAGGTCGGTGACGCGCACAGGGCCATCTTTCCATCGCGCTCGCCGGAGATGATGTCGATCGCGTCGGCGGCGATCACACTGAGCGCGTCCTCCACCCGGGAGTCCACTCCCAGCCGCCATCGCCGTTCGCCCTCGGGTGTCAGAACGGCCGCGACCCGACCCTGGACGCTGCGCTCGTTGATGACCTCGACGGCGGCCTCCGGCAGAGCCTCCTGAAGCGCGGTCGCCGTGGCGGCGGCGTGGATCGCCTCTCTCAGTTCCCGCGCGAGCTCGAGCTGTTCGGCGGTGCAGGAGTCCACGGCGAGGCCGCTCACCTCCAGCCAGTCGAGGAGTCTTCGCGGCGTGGGGATGCGCTCTACGGCGTCACCACGGCGCTCCGTCAGCGTCGCCGTGAAGCTGGTCGCCAGCACGCTACCGAGGCGAAAGTCAGGGAATCCGACAGGCATGGAACCACCTTAGCCGGTTGTGTACCGCCACGGAGGCGTGTTAGAACCGGCTTAGCCGGTTCACCAAGACCATGACCGGCTCCACGACGGCCAGGAGGTCTCATGTCCCGTCCGACCGACGACGTGGAAGTGTTCGAAGCCCACACGTCCGAATCCGATCTCGAAGACCTGCGCGCACGACTCGCCTCGGCACGCTTCCCGGAGGCCGAGACGGTCGCTAACGCGGGCCCCGGTCCTCACCGTTGGGAACAGGGCGTCCCTCTCGCCGATCTCATCGAACTCGTGGACCACTGGCGCACCGGATACGACTGGCGGGCGTTCGAAGAGCACCTCGACCGGATCGGCCAGTTCCGCACGACCATCGACGGTCTGGGGATCCACTTCCTGCACCGCAGGTCCACCCGCGCGGACGCCGCTCCCCTGGTCCTCACACACGGATGGCCGGGCAGCATCGCCGAGTTCATCGACGTGGTGGACGAGCTGACGGAGCCCGAAGATCCGAACGCTCCGGCGTTCCACGTCGTGATCCCCTCACTGCCGGGCTTCGGCTACAGCGACAAGCCGACCACCACCGGATGGGGCACCGAGAAGATCGCGGCCGCGTGGGTCGAACTGATGGGAAGGCTCGGCTACGACGGGTTCCTGGCCCACGGCGGAGACTGGGGAGGGAACATCACCACGATCCTCGGCGGCAGGTTCCCCGAGCACGTTCTCGGCATCCACACGACGTTCGCGCAGGGACCGCCCGGAACCACGATGGACGGGCTGACCACGGTCGAACGCGAATGGGCGGAGGGGACACACCACTTCTGGCGCCACCGCGCGGCGTACGCGAAACAGCAGGCGACCCGACCGCAGACCATCGGCTACTCGCTCGTCGACTCACCGGTCGGACTTCTCGCCTGGATCCTCGACAAGTACGCCGAATGGTCGGACACCGAGGACAGCCCTTTCGAGACGATCTCCCGCGACAGGATCCTCGACGACGTCACCCTGTACTGGCTGACGCGGACCGGGGCGTCGGCGGCGCGCATCTACTACGAGAGCCACGACTCGCTCGACCCCGAACTCCGCGTCGACGTCCCCTCGGCGATCACCATGTACCCCCGCGACACCGAGAGGTACCCGAGGCCCTGGGCGCGGGAGCGATACCGGCAGATCGTCCGTTGGAGGGAGCCCGAGCGGGGAGGGCACTTCCCGTCGCTGGAGGTTCCCGAGTACTTCGTCGAGGACCTGCGGGAAGGCCTCGCGGCGGTGCTCGCCGCCCGTCGGTGAGGTGGGCGGGGGCACCTCGTGGACCGGCTGGGGTGGGGGCGTCCCCGTGGGCGCGGGGAGCAGCCGGTAGGCCTGCGGCCGCGCATCGAAGGGGCCGGCCCATCCCCACAGGCGCGGGGAGCAGGAAAGGCGATCCGTGAAAGCGCTCTCAACCGGGAGAACGCATCTCTGAAAAAAGAACATGACCGTCTTTCGGGCGGAATGCTAGTTTTGCGGCAGCACCTCCCGGTGCGAAGGCCCCGGTTACTTCTCTCTCAAAGAACCTCACCGGAGCCGAACTCGATCTCGGGAGGTCACGAACTTCGGAAGGCGCGCCCGGTGCACAGGTCAGGGTTACTTCACTGTTAATGAGGATGTCGCGGGTTCGAGTCCCGTCATCGGCCACGGCCGGTGTAGCTCAGTCGGTAGAGCACCTAATGTCACCCTCACCGCTTCGATCTCGGGCGCGCCTTCCGAAGGGTGGCTCCTCCCGGTGCGGAAGGAGCCTTTTCCATGTGCGCCAAGTTCAACCGGGCCGACACCCGGCCCTCTGGACAGAGCCCCATCACCGGTGAGCGCACCCCCTCCGGGCGGACCCACGAGGGCGCCCCCGGATTCGCGCGTGACACCAAGGGCGAACTGTTCCTCCTCGCCGTCGCGAACATGGTCGGGGAGAACACCTTCTACGAGTCCGCGGGTGAGCGCGATGACCGTTTCCGGAACCTCGTGCACCAGGTCGCCGTCACCGACCCCGTGTGGCTGACCGGCATGATCGGGTGGCTGCGGAACGAGGCGAACATGCGCACCGCCTCGGTCGTCGCGGCCTTGGAAGGCGCGAAGGCCCGTGTGGACGCCAAGGCCCACGGCCACTCCCGGCAGATGGTGGACGCCGCGTTGCGACGCGCGGACGAGCCCGGCGAGGCCCTGGCCTACTGGACCTCCCGCTACGGGCGGCGTCTCCCCAAGCCGGTCAAGCGCGGTATCGCCGACGCCGCGGCACGGCTGTACGACGAGCGGTCGATGCTCAAGTACGACACCGCGACCAAGGGCTTCCGGTTCTCCGACGTGCTCAACCTCGTGCACGCCTCCCCCGCCGCGGACAAGCCGTGGCAGGGAACTCTGTTCTCCTACGCGCACGAGCGTCGTCATAACCGCGGCACGAGCCCCGACCCGGACATGCTGCCCACGCTGGCCCGCAACACGGTGTTCGCCGAACGTGTGGAGACCGACCCGAGCCTTCTCCTCGCCCCCGATGAGTTGAAGGCCGCGGGTCTCACCTGGGAGTCGGCGCTGTCCCTGGCCGGCGGCCGGGTGGACAAGGCACGCCTGTGGGAGGCCTTGATCCCCTCGATGGGGTACATGGCCCTGGTGCGCAACCTCAGGAACTTCGACCAGGCCGGAGTGTCCGACGAGGTCGCCGAGCGGGTGGCGGCCCGGTTGTCCGACCCCGAGCAGGTGGCGAGGTCGCGACAGCTGCCGATGCGGTTCCTGTCCGCCTACCGGGCGGCACCGTCCCTGCGCTGGGGGCACGCGTTGGAGAAGGCGCTCAAGGCGTCACTGGGCAACGTGCCCGAACTCGGTGGGCGAACGCTGGTGCTGGTGGACCGCTCGGGGTCGATGCAGGCCCCGCTGTCGGCTCGCTCGGACCTGAACCGCGCGGACGCGGCGGCGATCTTCGGGTCGGCGTTGGCGATGCGCTGCGAGGACACGGATCTGGTGGAGTTCGGCACCGGTTCGGCCCCGGTGGCTCTGGAGCGAGGGGACTCGCTGCTGCGGGTCATCGAGCGGTTCCAGTGGATGGGTGGAACGAACACCGCGCGGGCGGTACGCGAGCACTTCCGCGGGCACGACCGGGTCGTGATCGTCACCGACGAGCAGGCCCACCACTCGCGAGGCGGCGGTCCGACCGAGCAGGTGCCCGCGTCGGTCTCCGTGTACACGTGGAACCTGGCCGGCTACCGGTACGGACACGGGCCGTCCGGAGCGGGCGGTCGATACACCTTCGGAGGGCTCGGCGACGCGGCGTTCCGGATGATCCCGCTCCTCGAAAGGGGCCGGGACGCCCGTTGGCCGTGGGAGGACTAGCCGCGAACGAAGGGCCCGGGGTCCATGTCCCGGGCCCTTCCGCGTATCCGACCCATCCCCACGTGTGCGGGGCTCGGCCCGCGACGGTCAGTCCTTCTTCAAGCTCCTACCACCCAGAAGAAGGGCGCTCACGACCAGCGCGACGCTGAGGACGATCGTCAGAGGCGTCCGCCACTCGGGTAGGGGGTCCTCGAACTTGATCAGCATGAGAAGCAGGAACAGGACACCGACCAGCACCATATGGAGATAGGGCAGGCCGGCGCTTTTCTCGGAGCGGGTTTCCTCGGTCATGCTCATCTTTCGGGGTGAGGGGAAAGGAGGCCCGGCCACCTCTCCCCGCGCGGGTGACACATGGCTCGTACGCCCGCCCTGGGCCAGGGGGCCGACGCACCGGGAGGAAGGGTACATGTCCCGCTGTTCCCACAGTGGTGGTGCCTCGATGCGTGGGCCCACTCTCGACCCTGTCGGAGTTCCGGCGCCACCTCGGCCGGGATCGAGATCTGGACTCCGGAAAGGATTCACCCTGGTGTGAGCACCAGGCGGAACAGGGAGACGACCAGGACGGCCATGTCTCTGAAGAGACCACCGGAGAAAAGAGCCCCGTGAGCAAGGTCGTCTCCTCCCTGGTAGGCCGCGCACGGATGTACCCGTGCCATGCCGAGGGCGCCGGGACATCGCTCCCCTACTCCGGCGCCTCCGCCAGGGGGCGCAGCCTCATGGCGAGCTCCACCATCCCGTCGTACTCCGACTGCCGGAGACCGCCCACGTCGGCGAACATGCCCTCCACCTCGTGCCCGAACAGGTGGGTCAGTGCCGTCGTGATCCCTCCCAGGGTCTCGGGCCCGGGCATCACCAACCGGACCTCGGCCCCCTCTTCGTGCTCCACGAGCTCCACATCCGTCGGCAGCGTCGGTGAGGCCTCCACCGCCTCGACCGGTACGCACACCCGATAGGCCGCCACCTCGCCCGTCCCCGATTCCAGCGACTTCCACCAACGATCACCGACGGCCCACCCGAGCTCCCGGGCCAGACCGGTGAGCCGCTCGACCAAGGCCCGTACCTCCTCCCTGGACTCCTCCAGGTCGAAGTCCTCCCCTCGCCCCCCGGTCAGCCCGGTGAGAACGGCGCACGCCGGCCGGGTCCGCACCTCCACGCGCGGCTCCCACGCCAGAGCCGCCGAGGCCTCCGCCAGCGCCCGGTCCTGTTCCTCGCGCTCGCGCCGCAACCGCTCGGCGTGATCCCGAAGCGCCTCCTGAGCCAGGTCGGGGGCGTCCACCACCTGACGGACGGTCTCCAGGGTCATCCCCGCGCGGCGCAGGGTGACGATCCTTCCGGCGCGTTCGAGTTGGTCGACGGTGTACCAGCGGAACTGGGTGTCCTCGTCCACGTGGTCCGGGACCAGGAGGCCGAGCGAGTGGTAGTGGTGCAGCGCCTTGCGGGAGAGGCCGGTGAGTTCGCTGAAGGAACTGATGGGAAGCATGGTTCCACTGTGGGCCCTCCCCCAAGGGGAGAGGCAAACCGAAGTTCGGAGCGCGGTGTTCAGGAAGCGACCGCTCTTTGACGCGTTCGCGCGTCTTCGGCCGGTGCCCTCCACCAGCGTCTGCTGCCATGAGCGAGACGAACCGGGTGTCCTACGTGTGGCACGAAGCGTCCCACCCTCCCGAGAGCCGGCCGATCAGGCAGGTCTACGCCTACGTCTTCGACGCCCGGGGCCGGGTGATCGTCCTGCGCGACAACGGGGTCTGGAACCTGCCCGGCGGCACACCCGAACCCGAGGACGGGGGTGATCGTGTGGCCACGCTGGTGCGTGAGGTGTGGGAGGAAGTGCAGGTGACGATCACCGACCCGGTCCACCTCGGCTATCAGGCGGTGCACCGCCCGGACCGGGAGCCCTACGCCCAGCTCCGGATGGCGGCCCGGCTGAACGTGCTGGGGGAACGCGAGCCCGACCCCGACAGCGGGCGGATCCACGTGCGTCGCCTCTGCCCGTTCCCGGAGGCGGTGGAGCTGCTGGGGTGGGGGCCTTCGGTGGACGGGCAGGTGAAGTGCGCCGCCATGACCGCCGTCGAGCGGTGGGGACTGCCGGTCGGCGCTCCGGCCGAGACGTACACCGACTGAACCTGTGGGAGGCGACGTCCCGATGAACGAGCGGGTCCCGCGCGACCCGCTCGTTCATCGGAGCGGGTCCGGGATCCATCCTCGCGTGCGCGGGGCTCGGCGACCCGTACCGACGGACGGCGCGCGGCGGACCTCGGCCCATCCCACCTACCTGAGGCTCGAGTAGACCCCGCGAACGTCGAGTTCCCCGCCGGTCGGTCCATCCCCGCGCGCGCGGGGCCCGGGCTTCAGGCGGCCCCTGCTCCGAACGGTGTGCCCGGAGGCGTGTTCGCGTCGGTCCAGCGGACCTCACCGTCCACCAGGACGGAGGTGGCGGACAGCCCCAGAGCCCGCGCGATGCCGATGGACGCCTCGTGGCCGGGGTGGATGTAGGCGGTCAGCTCGTCCACCCCCTGCTCGCGCAGCCAACGCGCCATGGTGAGCGCCCCCTCACGCCCATAGCCCCGGCCCTGGTACTCGACCCCGACCACCCACGCGAGCGATGCCTCGATGTGGTCGTCCGTGGGACGTTCCAGTGTGGCCTGCACCGTGCCGACCAGCCGTCCGTCCGAGGTCCGGCGCGACATCCAGTTCAGCCACCCTTGGGCGCCGTCGGGTGAGCGCCCCTCGACCTGGCGACCGTACTGGACCTCGAGCTCCGTGAGGGTCTTGGGCGCCCCACCGATCCAGGTGTGCAGCCGGGCGTCACCGAAGGTCTCGACCGCCTCGGTCGCGTGTTCGACGCGAAGGGGTTCGAGGTGGAGGCGGGGCGTCGTCAGGGGGAGCGCGGAGATCCAGGGGGTAGATCGGGTCATCGAAGAACCGTAGCCGAGCACGACCCGCCCTGCGAAGCCCGACAAGAGCACCCGGGCGGGCTCCACCTTCTCTCCTCAGCCGGAACCGGTGGGGTTCTCGGCGCCCCGGTCGATGCCGAGGGTGGCGATGAGGTCCTCGTGGAGCTGGAACCAGACCCGGTGGCAGGAGTCGACGTGCGTCTTGTCGACCCAGTCGTGCTGACCGAGCCGGGCTCTTCGAAGTGCCGTCTCGAAGCGGGTGTCGTAGCCGTCGAACCGCGTCAGTACCTCGGTGAGGCGCCCGATCAGGGGCCCGAGCTCCTCGCCGAGGGCTGTGAGCTCCGTCAGGACGCGCTCGTCCCACTCGTCGTCGGTGTGGTCGTTGAAGGCGAACCGGTCCTGCGCGGTGGGCTTCATCTGCCAGTCGGTGCAGGCCTTCAACAGTCGGGCGTTGAGCGGCAGGAAGTCGCGGTGGGCCGCCTCGATCCTCCGCTCGGGGTCGGCCTCGGCGCGCTCCTCCGCCAACCGGCGTTCGTTCTCGGCCCGCCCCTCCTCGGTGAGCGACCAACCGCCCAGGTCGGCGAAGGCGGTGTGCTGTGTCCAGCCTCGGAGTTCGGCGTCACGAAGCCAGGAGGCGGCCTCCTCTTCCGCCACCGTGGCGCGATCGGCGATCGCGGTGTCGTCCGCGTAGCCGAGCAGCCGGACGGCGTGAAGGATCCTCAGGTCGGAGGGCGATCGACGGGTCATGACCGGTCCTCCTGACGGGCGCTCATCCGCATGTAGTGCTGCTGGCAGGCCTGGGGCGAGCGGAAGCCGGTCGCCTCGGCGATCTGGGCCCAGGTCAGCCCCGCGTTCCGCGCCGTGAACAGCAGACCGATCTCGACGCCCTCGACCTCGGCCCGCGCCGCGGGCATCAGCGAGAGCGCGGCCAGCAGGTCGTCGGAGTCGAGGTCGGCGGAGCGCCAGAGCGCGAACTGCGCCAGGTCGATCGCCGTGGGCGGGGCGGGGGCCGGTCGCCAGGGACGTTCCTCCAGCCGGTCGGCGCCGAGGTCGAGGAGTCGATCCTGGGCCTCTCGTTCGCGCCGCGCCTGCGCGTGATCGTCGCCGCCGGTGCGGTGGGGCTCGTGCTCGCGTTCCATGGCACCCATCTTGCGCAATCAACAAAACGTTGTCAACATAAAATTGATGAACGAGACCAGTGTGACGCCGCTTCCGAACGCGACCCTCGACACCTGTGGGGGCAAGGCCGCGACACTCGGCCGACTCCTGCGAGAGGGGCTGCCGGTGCCCGAAGGATTCGTGGTGCCGTTCTCCGCCCACCGGGCCGCCCGTGTCGATCCCGGTCTTCGAGCACCGGCCGAACTCGAACACGAGGTGGCCGAAGCACTCACCCTCCTGGGCGATCCTCCGGTCGCCGTGCGCTCCTCTGCCTCGAACGAGGACGGAACCGGGGCCTCCGCGGCCGGCCAGTACGAGAGCCTCCTCGCCGTCCAGGGCGTGGCGGCCGTCGTCGACGCGATCCGCGACTGCTGGGGATCCGCCTCCTCCGCCCGGGTCACGGCCTACCGGAGCCGCACCGAGGAGGACCGCTCCCGGACCGGACCGGAGATGGGGGTGCTCGTACAGCGCCTCGTCGACGCCGACGTCTCAGGGGTGATGTTCACCCCCACCCGCCCCGACGGCCCCACTCGGATCGAGGCGAGCCCGGGCCTTGGGCTCACGGTGGTGGGCGGGATCGTCTCCCCCGACACCTATGAGGTCGCGGCGGACGGAACCGTCCGGAGCGCCCTCGGCCGCAAGGAGACCCGGCTGGACCGGGACGAGAACCGCGGCGGTGTCGTCACCCGCCCGGTGCCCGAGCGTCAGCGTTCTGCTCCCACCCTGGACGAGGACACCGCGGCGCGGCTCGCCGCTCTCGGCCACCGGGTGGCCGGGCTCCTCGGCGGCCCGCAGGATATCGAGTGGGCGATCGCCGACGGAACGACGTGGCTGCTCCAGGCCAGGCCGATCACCGCCCCACTCCCGGAGGCTCCGATCTCGGGACCGGCCCCCGACAGCTCCTCGATGAGCGGAACGCCCGGATCCCCCGGGGCCGTCACCGGGAACGCACGCGTCGTCCGAGGCCCCTCCGACTTCGGGAGGGTCCGGGCCGGCGACATCCTCGTCTGCCCGTACACCGACCCGGCGTGGACACCCCTGTTCACCGTGGCCGGCGGCATGGTCACCGAGACCGGTGGGGTGCTCTCCCACGCGGCGATCGTCGCCCGGGAGTACAACCTCCCCGCCGTGATCGGCGTCCCACACGCCACGACCCTCGTTCGCGACGGAGCGACCGTCACCCTCGACGGCGCCGCCGGAACTCTCACCCCGCACTGACGACCCGACCAGGCCCACCGAGAGAAAGGAGACCGGGAGACGCCCCCGCGGTGACCTTCCGACACCCCCTATGGCCACCAGATACCTCTACATCGCCCGGCACGGCGCCGCCGACGCGTTCGGCGCGCTCACCGAGACCGGACGCGAACAGGCCCGGCTCCTCGGCGAGCGTCTGGCGCACCTGCCCATCACCGCCCTCTGGTACTCACCGCTGCCCCGCGCCGCCGAGAGCGCCCGGGAGCTGGACACGTTCCTCAACGGGAACGCGCCGGTGGGCGAGGCCCCGGAGCTCATCGACCACGTGCCCTACGTTCCACCGGTCGAGGAGACCCCGCGGGCCTGGGTACCGTTCTTCGACGGCTTCGCCCCCAAGGACGCCGAGGAGGGGCGTCGGATCGCCCAGAACCTCACCGACCGTTTCGCCACCGCGCCCGAAGGCGACGACGACCTGCACGAAGTACTGATCACGCACGCCTACCCCCTCGCTTGGCTCATCCGCGACGCCCTCGGAGCGCCGCCCATGCGGTGGATCGGCCTCAACGCCGCCAACGCCGCGCTGACCGTCATCGAGTATCGACCCGGGCTGCCGCCCGCCATCACCATGTACAACGACATGAGCCACCTGCGGCCCGAACACCGGTGGACCGGTTTCCCCGAGGTCGCGCGCCCCTGAGGGACGGCCGTGGTGATGGGGCGAGGGCATGGCCCCGGTGCCCGCCGTCGCCCCACCCCTCGAGGTGGATCGGTCGTTCGGATGGAGTATCGAGGGTCGGAGGAAGCGGTCGAATAGGCGGCCTTACACGGATCGTCCTCAAACCCGACCATCGGACCTCAAGGGCCACGTTCGGCTTCACGAGGACATTCAGTCGAACGCATCACTGTCATCCATGCAAGAGTCCGGAACCACCCGAATAACAGCGGATCACTCTCCCCTGAACTCGGACCATGACCTCACATGCCTCCTCCCCCCAGCCCCTCCGTGACCTCGGGATCCCGCTTCAGCACCGGATACACTCGGAGACACCGAAAAACAAAAAGGTGAGAAAATAAAATACCGGCAGTGCACATTCACGAGAATTCGACCGGGAACATGCACATGCATCGCACCGGCCAATCATCTCCAGAGATCCATGCATATGTAAGAAATCTATCAGATCCTTTTCCGGGCCACCCGAATATGCGACTCTAAGGGAGGTGTTTTCTCGTGGTGAGGACTCAGCGGTGCAGCTACACGTTCTGGGCAGCGTCCGTCTGTACTTCGACGACAAGCCGGTCGACCTGGGTTCCGGCCGCGAAAGAGAGCTTCTGACCTACCTGGCGCTCGCGGGCCGCACCCCGCTACCGGCGGCGGAGTTGGCGAACCGACTCTGGGCCTCGCCTCCCTCGACCTATCGAAGCACCCTGCACACCTACGTCACCCGGCTGCGACGACGGCTGGAGACCGCGGGCATCGAACGGACGTTGTTGTCCCACGAGGACAGCGGCTACCGGCTCGGGCTCGAACCGGAGGACATCGACTGGTCCCGGTTGGAAAGACTCCGGGAACACGCGCACGCCCTACGACGGGTCGATCAGCACGCCACCGCTCGCACCCTGCTGCGGGAGGCGCTCCGGCTGCGCAAGGACACCCCGCTGGCCGGTCTCTCGGGACAATGGGCGGCGCGGATGCGCCACACGATGGAGCAGGTCTATCAGGACGTCCTGTCCGAGTGGGCGGAGCTGGCGCTCGCCTCCGGTGAGACCTCCGAGGTGTTGGACGTCCTCGACAAGGCGCTCATGCTCTACCCGACCAACGAGGTCCTGCACCGACTCGTCCTGCGCACGCTCAGATCGGTGGGTCGTTCCGCGGACGCCCTGGTGGTGTACCAGCGGCTCAAGAATCGGCTCGCCGAGGACCTGGGGGTCGACCCGTCGAGGGAGACCCGGCGAGAGTTCGAAGAGATCCTTCAGACGACGAAGTCGAACTCTGGGCCCCGAAGACCGGAGGAAGAGCGGGGACCCACCACGGTCCACACCCTGGACAACCTGGACAGGGAGCAGAAACTCTTCCGCGGCCGCGAGTCCGAGCTGCTCCTTCTCACCTCACGGTTGCGCGATCGACCCTCCTCCTCGCCACGTGTCTGGGCCATCAGCGGCATGGCCGGGGTCGGGAAGAGTTCCCTGGCCATGCGCGCGGCCCATCAGGTCAAGAGCGACTTCCCGCATGCCCGGCTGACCCTGGACCTCCGTGGGAGCCACGGGCGTCTGGCTCCGCTCACCCCTACGGAGGCGATGACCGAACTCCTCCGGCTCCTGCGCATCCCCGCGACCCACATCCCCGACTCCCTGTCCGAACAGGTAGCCCTCTGGCGAGCGCACACTCGATCGATGCGCCTTCTCCTCGTCCTGGACGACGCCGCGAGTTCGGCCCAGGTCGCCCCGCTGTTGCCGGTCGGGGCGGAGAGCGCGGTTCTGATCACCAGCCGCTTCCAGCTCACCGAGATCAACGAGGTCGACCACCTCCCCCTCGGCCTCCCTTCTCCGGACGAGTCGACCGAGATATTCATCGCGGCGAGCGGCCGACCCCAGCGACAGATGGAGGCGGATCCGCTCCTCGAAGAGGTCATCACCCGGTGTGGGCGTCTGCCGCTCGCGATGCGCCTGGTGGCGACAATCCTCCGACTCAGCAGCCCCTCATGGAGCCTTCGATCACTTCTGGACCGCCTGTCCGTGGGAAGAGGAGGTCTGGACGCGTTCCGCAGCGGTGAAACGGACCTCGCCCGTGTGTTCGACCTCGCCCTGCGATCGGTGAGCGACGAGGCCCGTCAAGCCTTCCTCTACCTGGGGCTGCACCCCACGCGCATCATGAGCGGCCCCATCGCCGCCGCGCTCATCTCCTCCGACGAATCGGCCGCTCGGGACGCGCTGGCCGAGCTCGTGAGCGCCTGCCTCATCGAGGAGCATCGACCGGACCGATTCCGGCTGCACACGCTCCTGAAGGACCACGCCTCCGACATCGCCGCGCGAGAACTCCCCTACGACGGGATCAGCGCCTCGCGTGGGCGCATGTACGAGGTCTACCTGAATCGTTCCCTGGCCGCCGACCGGGCCTTGCACCCCCACCGCCCGGGACGGGACGAGGTGGAGCTCGAACACCAGGTCCCTCGTTGGGACCGAGCGCGCGCCGAGGCCTGGTTCCGGGGCGAGCTGCCCAACCTGGTCACCCTGATCGGTGTTGCTCAGGTGAGCGACCACGGTGCCGTGATGGCCGACCTGGCGCACGCCATCGCCGAGTACCTGGACGTTCACGGCCCCTGGCACATCGCCCCCTCTCTACACGAGCGGGCCTGCCGTGAACACAGGGAGAGCGATCCGGCCAGGAGGTCGGCGCGCGGGCATTTCGACCTGGCCCGTGCCCTCTTGCGCACGGGTGATTTCAAGCGAGCACTGCACTGCAATCGGATCGCCCGGGAACAATGGAGAAAGGCCGGAGACGGCCTGGGCGAGGCCTGGGCCATCGCGCACCGAGGGCAGATCCGCTGGCGGCAAGGGCGCTACGACCTGAGCCTGGAGCTCCTGGAACAGGCCTTGGAGAGGTTCGAGACCCTTACGCATCGGCCCGGCATCGTCTTCTCTCTCCACAACCGGGGTCTGTGCCACGTTTACACCGGAGCCTCCCACCAAGCGGTGGCGGACTTCAGCGACGTCGCACGCCTTCTCGAAGGGACAGGCGATCCGCACATGCTGGCCAACGCCCGGATCAATCTCGCCGGAGCCCTGAAGCAGTTGGAGTTCCACCGTGAGGCATGGTCTCTGTGCGAATCTGTACTTTATATCGCTCAGAACAGTGGAGATGGACGCAGGGAAGCCCTCGCCTGGGCGAATATGGGAGATCTGTCCCTGCTTCGAAATGATCCGGAACAGGCCATCGCCTGCGCCAGGCAGGCTCTCGTCTGCCTGGATCGATTTCATGACCCATGGACCAAACCGGCCGTTCTCTCCACTTTGGGCTCGGCCCACGCAATGCAGGACAAATCGAACAAAGCTCGGGAGTACTTCCAGCGATGTCTACAGATGCGGGACTTCGCGCCCCCTAACGTGATGTTCGATGTACATATGGGCCTGGCCGACATCGAGCAGGACCAAGACCACCCCCGAAGAGGCATCGAACACCTCGAACGGGCACTCGAGACCGCCACTGAGCACGGACTACGCAAAGAACGAGCTCAAGCCCTGCACGAGTTCGGACGGCGGTACCTGGCGCTCGGCGATAAGGAAGAAGCACGGACTCGGCTCGAAGAGGCCGCCTTGCTCTATGAACTTCTTCCGGCCCCTTCCGAGGCCGCCATCGTGCGGGCTCTTTTGGACACTCTGCCGCGACGCTGATCCATAACTCGGCACTGAGCCATAACCGGAGCGCACACACCACCCTCGGCAGGCTGTACGATACCTCTCAGGGATGGCAAATTCCGGCCATTTCCCCTTGAGAGTGGTAATTTCTGCCTATTGCGGAGATGTCTGAATTTTCCCAACATCTGCGGAATACGGGATGCCATGAAATCTCATGGCATCCCGCTTCTCATTGTACCCGCCGACAGGGCCCGGGCAACCACCAAGACGCACAGGGCCCCGCAAGGAAAACAATGAAGTCTCTTATTGTACAGATCCTCATGCTGGCCACCTTCAGTTGGGCTTATGCGTGGGAGCTTTCCGAGCTCACGAGAGGGATCGTCACCTAACACCAGAGGCGAAGACAGGAGATTTCTCTACAAGGCCCACTGCTCCATGCAGTGGGCTTTTTTCTCTCCATATACAAGAATGCGCAGGTCACAGCCAGAGATCACTTGCACTTGCACGTGCATTTTCCTATGCTCAATTTCCCATGAAACAACACTGTGACCCACCGAACGTTGCTCCGTATTCTCATCGGAAGGACACTCGTTCATAAGGAGAACGGAACCCTGAGAGCAGAACCAGCCCACCTGCCAACGGAGCAACGTGGAACCCTCCCCTCACACCGACCCCCCACCTCACGTGAGCAATCGGATCCATGGCGATATCGACGGAACCGCGATAGTGGCCGGAGCGATCCATGGAGGCATCCACGTGACCGCCTCGACCTCTCCGGCGGAACCGCGTCAGCTACCGCCCCCCTCGCCGTTCTATGTCCGCCGCTCCTCCTTGGAGAGGCGGATCGAGACCGCGGTGGAGCGGGCGCACCTCGAAGGCCGCAACGCTCTGGTCGTGATCACCGGACCGGCCGGGGTGGGCAAATCCGCGCTGGCCGCACGTTTCCTCCATGACCACCCCCGCCTCGCCGGCGGCGGACACTTCTTCGTCGACCTCCAGGGGTTCACCCCCGGTCCTCCGACCGACCCTCACCGGGCGCTGGAGGGTCTGCTCCATTCCCTGGGCACGGAACCGAAGTTCGTGCCGACCGAGCTCCAGGAACGGGCGGCCTGGTGGAGGTCGGCGACGACGAGGTTGCGCGTCGCCCTCCTCTTGGACGACGCCCTCTCGGCCGCCCAGGTCCGTGTCCTCCTTCCGGGCGGCGCCGGCCACACCATCGTGGTGACCTCCAGAGTGCGCCTGACCGCTCTACGCCTGGACGGAGCCGTGATCGTCCAGGTCCCTCCCTTGGAGACCGAGGAGGCGGTCGAGCTCTTACGCAGGTCGAGTGGGGAAGAGACCACGGACGGCATGGAACGGGACGCGATGCGAAAGATCGCGAGTCTATGCGGCGGCTTTCCCGTCGCTCTGTGCACCGTCGCCCTCGCCGAGAGCGACGAAAAGGGGGGTTCCTGGGTCCGGCTCGAAGATGAGCTGCGCACGGCCCAGGAACGTCTTGCCCGGTTGAACTCGATCGGAGAACGGATCGGTGTAGAGGTGTCACTTCGAGGAGCGTTCGACCTGTCCTACGAATCCCTGGCCCCTGAACAGGCTCGTACCTATCGTCGGCTCGCCTGGCATCCCGGCGTCGAGATCACGCCGCTGATCGCCTCTCGCCTCACCGGTGACGCTCCCCCGAAGAGCGAGAAGGCACTACGAGATCTGGCACGGCAGCATCTGTTGATCGAGCAGACCCCGGGTCGCTACCGCTTCCACGACCTTCTCCGCCTCCACGCCGAGGAGAAGGCCGCCGAATACGAGAACGACGAGGCGAAGGAAGAGGGCATCGCCAGGCTCGCCCGGACCTTCGCCGAACTCTCCATCGCCGCCGACATCGCGCTGCGTCCCTACGTCACCTCCAGGATCGTGAAGGTCGACCCCGCGTTCGCCGATGCCGCTCAGGCGGCCCGGTGGCTGGACGCGGAGAAGGGGAACCTGGTCGATCTGATCGACCTGGCCGGGAGGCACGATCTCTTCCAGGAGACCCTGTGGTTGACCGAGGGGCTCTGGTCGCTCTTCCTCCACCACGGCCAGGCCCACCTGTGGCTGCGGGCCGGGGAGGCGGCCGTTCTCGCGGCACGTCGATCGGAGGACGAACGAACGCTGGGACGGTTGCTCAACAAGCGTGCCCTGGTCCACAGCCATCTGGGGCGGGTCGAGGAGGCGATGGCGGATCTGGCCGCCGCGGAGGAGATCTGGTCCCGTAGAGAGGAGTGGAAGAGGGTGGCGCAGACCCGACAGCGACGGGGCACCCTCGCCTTGGACCACGGCGATCTCCAAGAGGCCGTAGGTTTCCTGGAGGACGCCTTGGCCGCCGACGAGCACACCGGCGCCGAACACCACCGGGCCGTCACCCTGTTCCTGCTCGGGCGCGCCCATCTGGCCACGGGTTCCCCCGAGAAGGCGCTGGGGTTCCTCGAACGGGCCCTGCCGCCCCTGGAGAACAGCCTCTACAACCGGGCCCGGGCGCGCATCGCCCTCGGCTCCACCCTCTTGGCCCTGTCCCGGCCCGAGGAAGCCCGCCGCGAGGTCGAAGCCGCTCTGCGTGAGATGGTCGAGCACGGATCGGGACCCGGACAGAGCGAGGCCTGGGAGACGCTGGGCGAGATCCACGAGCACCAGGGCGATCTCGGCGCGGCGAGGACCGCCTACGAGAACGCCCTGGAGTCGTTGGACGAGAAGGATCCGGCCCGGCGCAGGGTTCAGGAACGACTGGACGGGTCGGGCTGAGTCACCAGCGGTCCACGACGAGGTGGACCGGGTGCGTGCGCGCCAACTCTCCCAGCTCTCCGGTGTCCAGCCTGCCGGTGTTGGGGAAGAGTTCCCCGACGAACCAGGAGGCGTGGAGCACCGCGTCGTGCAGGGCCTGTGCCGGGTTGCCGGCCGCCAACCACCCGTGCAGGAAGGAGGCGAAGAGGGTGTCCCCCGCGCCGACGGTGTTGGCCGGCGGTCGGGGAGGGCGGGTCCGGGCGCTGACCAACATCCCGTCGCGGGTCCCCACCATGGCGCCTTCGGCACCGAGCCCGACCCCGGCGATCAGGCAGCCGGGGTAGGCCTCGAACACCTCCTCGATCCATCGCCGAGGCGGGCACGGCAGCCGTTCATGGGAACAGAAGAGGACGTCGGCGCTGTTCAACCAGGCCCGCTGCCCCGGCTGGTGGATGTCGGCGATGCGATGCACGTCGACCGCGATCGGCACACCCGCGCTCCGAGCGTGGGCGATGAGCGGCCGGGAGAAACCGACGTTGGTCAGCACCGCCAGGTCCGCGCCCTGGACCATCTCCCGGAACACCTCGGTCGGGTAGAGGGCGTCGTTGAGTCGGTCCAGGTAGGTCGAGGTGAGCTGGTGTCCCTCCTCGTCGATCAGGCAGACGGACAGGGGCGAGGAGGGCGTGTCCACGCATCCGGGCCCGTAGAGGCCCTCCCGTTCCAGACCGGCCCGGACCGCCTGGCCGGGGACGTCCCGGCCCACGAGCGTGCACAGGTCCACGTGCGTGCCCAGGCGGCGCAGGGTGACGGCGAGGTTGGCGCCGACCCCGCTGACGCCGGTGACCATCCTGTGGGTCTCGGCGCGGCGGCGCGGTTCGGTCAGGTCGATGGAGTCCACTTCGGTGGCCGTGCACAGGTTGGCGACCCCGGCCACGACGACGCGACGTTCGGTGTTCACGGGTTCCTCCCGGGGAGGTCGAAGGAGAGCGAAGACGAAGGCCGTGCGGCCGCGGGCCCCTGGGGTTCGGGCATGTCCAGCAGTTCGTAGAGCACCGCCCTGATCCGCGAGGCGAAGCGGCCGGGGTGAGAGCAGACCTCGGTCGCGAGAGACCTCAGCGTGGACCGTTCCCACAGCGAGAGCTCGCGCAGAAGCCGGTCGAGGATGGAACCGTCCGTGGTGGCCCTGGGAAGGGTCCGGAGGGCGCGTCCCATGGGCGAGGCGGGGTCGATGTCGCCCTCCCCGTGCGGGGCCAGGAGCATGGGACGCCCCAGGAGGGTCGCGTACAGGGAGGTCGATCCGTGGTCCCCGAGCACCGCGTCCGCGGCGGCCAGAACACCGGTCCACTCGGCGGTCACGGGCACCACGATCAGACCGGCCTCACTCCAGGGGCGCAGCCAGGAGAGGACCTGCCAGGTGCCGTGCGCGGCCCACACGTTGGGGTGGATCAGCAGCGCCACGCGGCATCGCCGCGTGCGGGCCTCCCGCACGAGCCGGTCCAGGTGTTCACGTCCGGCCCCCAGAAGGGAGGAGGTGCCCCAGGTGGAGGTCGCGACCACGAGCCTCTCCTCGGAACCGACACCGAGTCGACGCCGGTGCTCCTCACGCCGGTTCAGGGACTCCAGGATCCGATCGACGGCGGCGTCTCCGACCACCCGCGCGCCGGGCACCGCTTCGGGGCACACCCGTTCCAGGCGCGTCCTCTCACGCGTATGGGCCAGCACCAGACGGGTCGCGATCAGCCGCCCATCGCGGACCAGGCCGTCGCGGGCCAACCCGTAGGGCTGTCGTTCCGGCCCGTCCTGTCCGGGGCCTGGGGCCGGGACGAGCTTGTTGAACCCCACCCCGTGCGCGAACAGCACGACGGGGGCGAGCACCCGATCCAGTTCTCGACTGACGCTGGTGGCCAACGCCAGATCGAATCGTGAGCGGACGGCCTGTTCCCAAGGCGCCACCACCGCCCCCATGGAGTTGAGCCACTCCTCCACCCCGGCACCGAACACGGAGTGCGGGGCGATGGTGAACACCACCTGCACCCTGTGGTCGGCGGCCAGGACCGCGAGAGGGTCCATGAGCCGCTGCGCGTCCGCGACGGTGTGGGCGACGGCCAGCACCCTCCGACAATCCGACCAGGTCGTCCAGCGTTCCGGTTCCACCCCGATCGGGGTGTGCATCCATTCCCGCACTTCGTACCTCCCTGAGTGTCGCCCACCGGTCGTGAGCGGCCACCCCGAGAGTGCGAGCCGGTTCTGGACAGGTCTCTGGACAGCCGGCCGGACGGTCACTGGACATCCGACGGACCGGGCCGGTCAGGGGATCGAGAAAGTGGTTCCGGGCATGGGGCGCCTCCGTGGGTTCAAGGGTGGTGACGAGGGGGGACCGTCGGCGGGAGCGCCGACTCAGGTGATCGGGTCTCGTTCTCGCCCCACGCGGGGTCGGGGCGAACGGGTCCCCTCCTCGACCACCGTGACGAATATTCGAAGACCATGAAACATTCCTGGTCGGACAAGCCGAATCGAACAGGAGGAAGACCAGTGGGTATATCCCTTCCACAGGAGGGTTGTGTGAACGTAACACAAGTGGGAATGTTAAGCCGTGCGTCGGTGGCCGGACACGAATCGATTCGGAGGCATCCTCGGTGACAACGGTCTTCATCGGGTCCGCGGGGAAACATACGATCGATCCGACGGAGATATCGACCGAGGAATATCTTTCCACCCCTCCGAGCGTCGATCACTTCACTCCGGGCTTCTTCCCGGACCCCCTCCTGCCTGCATGACGATGATGTCGTCGCCTTCACGAGGGAAGTGACGGAGCCCCCCGGGCACCGCTCTCCGACCACCTCCGCATACCACAGCGAATCCTCTCCCCTGCCCCGAGAAGAGCCACAAAGAAGCGGCCACCGAATAACCCGTGGTCGTGATCTATCGTGCTGCCAGAAACAGGAGAACACGGATCATGCGCACCGAGGAATTCGACTTCGACACCGAGAAGCGCGTCATGCCCGCAGACCCCGTCGAACTGCGCGGCAAGAAGCGGGAGAACGGCAGGATGGTCGTCCTGGACCGCTCCGCGGACACGGTCGAGCACACGGTGTTCTCCGACATCGTGGACCATCTCCGACCGGGCGACCTTCTGGTGTTGAACGACAGCTACATGCTGTCGAACACGCTGACCTTCCGGCACGGCGATCGGACACTGGATCTGAACGTCTACGGCCATGAGCCCGGTGGCACGAACATCGTGAAGATCTCCTCCGGAGAGCGGCTGCGCCGGGGAGAGGCCCTCACGTCCGTCGACGACGAACGGCTCACGTGTACGCTCCTCGAATCACAACCCGACGACCTGTGGAAGGTCGCGTTCGAACCCGCCGAGCTGCTGATCGAGACCCTCGACCGGCACGGACGGCGCGTGGACGAGAACATCCACCTCGATCCGACCTCGTGGCGGGAGCGGCCGGACGCCTACCGTTCGGTCTACGCGAAGACCCCCGGATCACTGGAGATCCCGTCGGCCGGTCTGCACTTCTCGAAGGAACTGCTGGACCGCGTCGTCGACAAGGGCGTCGAATTGGCGTACATCACGCTGCACGTCGGAGCCACCGAGATCCTCGCGGTCCGCCACATCAGCGCGGAGAACGTCGAGGACCACGAAGTGCGCCCCGAATACTTCGAGATCGGTTCGGAGGCCGCCACGCGACTCACCCGTGCCGTATCCGAGGGAAGACGCGTCGTCGCGGTCGGCACGACGGTCATGCGCGCTCTCGAATCGCTCCCGATCGACAAGGAGTCCGGGGGAACGATCGAACCACGAAAGGACTGGACGGACCTCTATATCCACCCGGGGTACCGATTCAAGATCATCGACGTCCTACTGACCAATCTCCACCGCCCACGATCCAGCCATATCGTCCTCACCGCCGCGTTCGGTGGAAAGGACCTCGTCATGCGATCCTATAGCGAGATCGTCGACGACGGCGAATACGAGTTCGACATGTTCGGCGACAGCATGCTGATCCTCTAGACAAGGGATATCGGAATGACCACCACGGAACCCACGGAGCGCATCGACACGGTGGTGATCGGTGGTGGCCACGCGGGCCTTTGCATGAGCCACGTTCTGCAACGCGAGGGCCGGGAGCACGTGGTTCTGGAAAAGGCCCGCGCCCTCGAGCAGTGGCGCTCCGCGCGCTGGAATTCGTTCAGGATCAATTCGCCCATCGCGTACTCGCGAATGATGGGACAGAGCGATGGTGTCCCCGACGGCACGCGGAGCGTCCCGCTGGAAGAGATGCTCCGCATGTGGGACGCGCATATCGCACGGAGAGGCTTCCCCCTGCGGGAACGGACACGGGTCCGGTCGGTGGAACGGACCGAGGGGGGACGCTTCATCGTCACCGTCCGGGGAGGCGACGGCCCACGCCGTTACGACGCGCTCAACGTCGTGGCCGCCCCGGGCGAGCACCAGTCGCCGCGGATCCCCGGGTTCGCGGCCCGCCTCGGACCCGAGATCCAGCAGCTCCGTGTCGGTACCTACACCGATCCGTCGAGTGTGAGGGACGGCGCGGTCCTGGTCGTCGGCGGAGGACAGACCGGCATGCAACTCGGCGAGGAGTTGGCGCGCGCGGGCCGAGAGGTCCATCTGGCGACGTCGAGAGTGGCCGGCAGTCCACGCGACCACCGTGGCGAGGACATCATGTTCTGGCTCGACCGGCTCGGATCCCTGACGGCCCCGAGGGAGGAGTGCGGCCACCCCCGGGAGCACGCCGACCCCATGCCCATCGTCGGTCACGACCATCCGATCTCCCATCACTCCCTGGCCCGTATGGGGGTACGCCTGCTGGGAAGGTTGGACGGCATCTCCGAGGACGGGGCGGTCGCGACGTTCCGAGACGACCTCCACGCCAACATCGCCTTCGCCCAACGGGGGTACGAGAGGCTGATCGACAGGATCGAGGCCTGGATCGAGGACCTGGACCCCGCGGAGCGATCACGTTATCCGTCGCCGACGGTCGAACCGGAGTGGATCCCCCACCCGCCGCTGGCATCATCGAAGCCGCCCCTCGACCTGTCGTTCCGGGAGCACGGCATTCGCGCCGTCCTCTGGGCGACGGGTTGGCGTACGGATCTGAGCTGGCTGCGCGTCGACGAGATCCGCCGCCCCCTGGGCGCCCACGGCACCCCGAACGGCTGTGAAACGGACGTCGACGGTTTCTACTGGCTGGGCTTCGACGGGCTCCGGACCTGCGCTTCGGGAACCGTGGCCGGATTCCCTCCGGACGCCGAGTACATCGCGACGAGGCTGCGTTCCGACGCCGGCCACGACCCGCGCCGATGAGATCCGTACGTCCACGAAGGGTTCCTCGGTGGGGTGAACCGTGCACACGGTGGGCGGTGTCGCCCCTTCGGGGCGACCTCCACGCCCCTACCGCTCAGCCGCTGATCAGACGACCGTCGAAACCCGAGGCGACAAGGAACTCGTAGGCGTCACGCATTCCCACAGCGCCGAAGCGGCTTTCCTCCGGTCGGCCGATGTTCCCCGGGGTCCGTCCGGCTCCGGGACAAAAACGCGGCAAAAGGCGACCGACCCGCCGTCGAACGACGGTTCGCCGGCGACGCGGTGACGATCATGGAACCGACCATCACGGAGCCGTATCACCGCGCGGGAGGATCGCCATGGAGCTCATCACCGGGACCGTGACCCTCGAGGGCCCGGCCGAACGTTTCACCGGGGAGGTCCACCTCGACATGATCGAGACCCCCGCCGAGCCGGCGCGTCTGGCGGTGGCGTTGGTGCGCTTCGCTCCCGGCGCCCGCACCAACTGGCATTCCCATGCCCTGGGCCAGGTCCTGCACGTCGTCGACGGTGTCGCTCTGGTCGGCACCCGGGACGGGAGCGTCGTGCGCGCCACCGCCGGTCAGACCATCAAGTGCCCGCCCGGCGAGGAGCACTGGCACGGCGCCACCGACGAGCGGTTCATGTCCCACCTCGCGATGGTGGTCGGTGACGGGCACGGAGACGGCACCACCTGGTCGGAGCCCGTGACCGACCGACAGTACGCCGCGGCCCTGGTCGCCGCCGCCCCGAAGACCAGAGGATGAGCGGACCACGACGGCGATGAGTTTCGTGGCCCCGACCGGTCTACCTCCTCGGTACACGAGTCGATGGTCCCCCACCTCGACATCGGATGAACGAGCGAAGCACGAGGAGAAGCATGATCATCATCGCCGGGAAACTGTTGGTGGACGCCGCCACGCGTGACGCGTACCTGGCCGGGTGCGTGAGCGTCGTGGAACAGGCCCGAACCGCCGAGGGCTGCCTCGACTTCTCCCTCACGGCCGACCTCGTCGAACCGGGCCGGATCAACGTGTACGAGCGTTGGGAGACCGTCGAGGACCTTCTGCGCTTCCGGGGCTCGGGACCGGAGCCGGAACGGATGCCCCGGATTCTCGACGCCGAGGTGAGCCGCTACCTGATCTCCGGGGTGGAGGCTCCATAGTGGGAGCGTCTCGCCCTCGAGAGCACGGTCGAACGACAACGCTCAAACCCGTTCCCGCAGGTCGAAACCATCGATTCGGTTCAGAGACGAACGCCTTCACGCCGAGCACGGACATACTCGAGTTCGTCTCGTTCGCAGGTGTGTCCCGGGTCCTTCCCGCCTTGTTAACCTGACGCCGTGTCCCGGCCCCCCGCTCGGGAACCTCCCGGAGCACCGGTGCGCGAAAGGTCGGTGCCCCATGTCCGACCCCACGATCCGAGCGTCGAGAACGCCACTCGGCGGACGGTTCTGGGCGCTCTGGTCGGCGTCACTGGCCTCGAATCTGAGTGACGGCGTGGCGATGATCGCCATGCCCTGGCTGGCCTCCTCGCTGGCTCCCGACGACGCCGCCCTGGTGGCCGCCGTGGCCACCGCGGGGCGGCTGCCCTGGCTTCTTCTGGCGCTGCCGGTCGGGGTACTGGTGGATCGGGTCCCCCGTTTCACGTTGATGATCTCCGCCGATTCCCTGCGGGTACTCCTGTGGGCGTCGCTGGCGCTGGCGGTGTTCTCCGGCCAGGCGTCGATCCCGCTGCTCGCGGCCTTCGCGTTCTGTTTCGGTGTCCTGGAGGTCTGTTACGACACCGCCGCCGAGACGACGGTGACCTCGCTGGTCCCCGGAGGCGAACTGGAACGCGCCAACGGACACCTCCGTTCCGGAGCGATCGTGGCGCAGGAGTTCACCGGACGACCGTTGGGCGGTTTCGTCCTGACGCTGGGCCTGTTCGTACCGTTCCTGTTCAACATCGCCGCTCTACTGGTATCGGTGGCGGCCCTCGTACGCGTCCGGGCGACCGCACCGGCCGGGGACGGTGGATCCGAGCCCGCCCTCGGCTCTTCATCGAAAGCGCCACGCGGGCTCCGCGGTGTGGGCGAGGACGTGGTCGAGGGTGTCCGTGCCGTGTGGAATCAGCCTCTGCTGCGCGGCGTGGCGATCATCGCGATCTTCGTCAACACCACCTACGCGACCCTGCTCTCCACCCAGGTCCTGTTCGTCCGCGACACCCTGGGGTTGGGCTCGACGGGGTTCGGCCTGCTCATGGCCTTCGCCGCCATCGGTGGGATCGTCGGCGGCCAGATGGTCTCCTGGACGCGTTCCGTCCTGCCGCACGGGACCCTACCGACGTTCTGCCTGGCCGGAAGCGGCCTGCTGTACCTGCTGGTGTCACTGTTCCCGATCACCCCGGTGGTGGCCGGGGTGTACCTCCTCTCCGGCGGCCTGGTGCTCGGCTACGCGGTCGCGATGACCTCGATCCGGCAGCGCGTCACCCCGAACCATCTGTTGGGCAGGGTGAACGCCGCCATGCGCACCGTCGGCTGGGGCATGAGCGCCGTCGGTATGGCGCTCGGTGGGGTCCTGGTCTCATCACTGACCCCCGTGCTGGGGCAGGCCAACGCCCTCCGCGTCCCCTACGTACTGGTGAGCGCCGTGAGTCTGGTGGTGGTGCTGTTCTTCGGTCGCCGGCTCATCGGGCTGGTGCGCGAACACGATGTCTGAGCCGTGGCCGAGAGGGAAAGATCCTGGTCGGAGCGGTGAACAGGCCGGCCGGAGCGCACCACCGGGGCTCTGGTCCCCCTCTTCCGGGCGAGGGTCTGTCGATACCTTTCTCCGAACACCGATGATTCCCCTCCCGACACACCGTCCATATCCACAGAAAAGGACACATCGAAGGGATCGGGTCATGGGACGTCTGGTAGCGGTCGACTTCATGTCATTGGACGGGGTCGTGCAGTCGGTCCTGTCCGCGGACGAGGATCGAGAGGGCGGGTTCGACGAGGGCGGCTGGGTCCCGCCCTACGTCGACGATGTCGTGGGACGGTTCATGAGCGAGACCACGGCCGGCGCCGGAGCTCTTCTCCTCGGCCGCAAGACGTACGAGATCTTCGCGAGCACCTGGCCGTACGGCGACATGGACGACCCCGCGATCGCCGCGATGAACACGATGCCCAAATACGTGGCCTCTCGTACTCTCCGGGAGCTCCGGTGGGCCGGATCCGTCCTCCTCGGCGCCGACCTGGCGACGGAGGTCGATCGGATCAAGACCAAGGTGGAGGGGGAGATCGTGGTGCCGGGCAGCGGCGATCTCCTGTGGACACTCATCGAGCACGACCTGGTCGACGAGTACCGGATCCTGGTCCTTCCGCTCCTCCTCGGCGGCGGCAAGCGGCTCTTCGCCGAGGGCACGGTCCCTCGTCACCTGACCCTGGCCTCCACACGGGCGACCCCGTCCGGGGTGCTGATCACCACCTACCGCCGCGCGACGGACGACACCGAGGTCTCCTAGACGCGTCGAACCTCCGTTCAGAAGGGGGCGCCTCGCATCAGCCCGAGTCACGGGAAGCGGGAGGCCCCGCCTCTCGCGAGCTGGAGGAACAGACGAGCGGACGGCGCCCTTCGGCCTGTTCAGAGCCCTCCGACGTCGACCGAGCCCGTCTCCTCCCGCACCACCGGCATACCGGTGGGCTTCCCTCCGTGCAGCATGATCACCGGTCGATGCGTCGACTCGTTACGCGAAGCCCAATCCACGAAGTCGCGGACGAACCTCTCCCGTTCGACGGCGGGGGTGCCCCCTTGGTCGAGGACCCACCGCCATCGAAGCTCCGCCAGAGCGGGAAGCTCGTCCTTTTCCGGAGGGCGAATGGTGGGGGCGTCCATGGCTCGATGCTAGAGGTCCACACGCCGATGGACACCCCCCCATGAGGGTTCCCTTGAGCCCCCTGGCCCTCAGGTGATACCGGAGCACCTCGGACACCTTCGCGTACACCCCTCCGAACGGATCCGGGTCAGTCGATCTTCTTGATCACCCGGGCGGGGACCCCGGCGACCATGGTGTGGGGCGGAACGTCATGGGTGACCACCGCGCCCGCGGCGACGACCGCGCCGGTGCCGACGGTCACGCCCTGGGTGATCACGGCGGCCGTCCCGATCCAGACGTGGTCCTCGATGACGATCGGGGCGAAGGAGAGGTGTTCGCGGCGCTCGGCGAGGGGGAGGGGGTGACCTCCGGTGATGAGGTTGACCTTCGGGGCGATCATGACGCCGTCGCCGATGTCGATACCGCCCTTGTCCATGAACGTGCATCCCTGGTTGACGAAGACGTTCTCGCCGAACGTGGTGTTCAGGCCGTGCTCGGTGTAGAAGGGCGGGTAGATCGTCACCGATTCCGGCAACGGGCCGCCGAACACAACCGAAAGTAGTTCGGCACGGCCTTCAGTATCGCTGAACGGCAGCACGTTCAGACGGGAGGTCGCGTCGGTCACCTCCATGATCCGCTCCGCGTGCTGCTCGAAATCGGGGCTTCGGACGTACATGATCTGCTTCGTTCGAGTGGACATGCGCTGATTCCAGCACCCCGACGAGGGTGCGCTCAAACCACTCGGAGACCATCGACGCACAACCGTTCGTTGTGTCCATAGGATGCCGGTGTGATGATCGAAGCGCTGCGCACTTTCGTGGCCGTGGCCGAGACGGGCCATTTCCAGGCGGCCGCGGGCGACCTCGGGATCAGCCAGCAGGCGGTGTCCAAGCGGATCGCGAGCCTGGAGAAGCACCTGGGGGTCTCCCTCCTGGTGCGCGCCCCGCGAGGTTCACGGTTGAGCCTGAACGGACGGTTCTTCCTGCCCCACGCCCGGAAGGTCCTGGCCGCCGTCGAGCAGGCGGAGCAGGCCATGCGTCCGGGCCACCGTCCGTTGCGCGTGGACGTCCTCAACCAGCGCATCGCGCCGGCCCAGGCCGTCTACGGGTTCTACCGCGCCCATCCCGAGACGGCCCTGGACACGGTCACCCTCGACGACAGGAACGCCGACCAGGTCGCCCAGGAGGTGCTGAACGGAACCGTCGACGCCTCCTTCCGCGCCCTGCCCGCCGATCGGATACCGGCCGGGCTCGACGCCGAACGGCTCCTGGACGCGCCGTTGGAGCTGCTGGTCGGTCCCGGCCATCCGCTGGCGGACGCACCCCGGGTCAGGCCCGCGGATCTGGCCGGGCACCGCGTCTGGATCCCAGGGATCCGGCCGGGCACGGAGTGGGAGGCGTTCTATCGGGCGCTGTCCGAGACGTTCGGGCTGAGCATCGACGCGCTCGGCCCCCACTTCGGTGATGAGGCGCTGATGGACTCGCTGGCGGCGTCCTCCGCACTGGCCACCCTCATCACCGCAGGCGACCGTTACCTGTGGCCCCAGAGCCACGACCTGCGCCGTATCCCGCTGCGCGATCCGACCCCGGTCTACCCGCACCTGCTGTTGTCCCGGGCCGGAGATCGGCATCCCGTACTGGCCGCGCTGCGCGACCACCTGCGTGCCTCCCGACCGCGCCCGGAGGGCGAGACGTGGGTCCCGTCCTGGGCCGATCGCCGCCCCGACGCTCCGGATCGACGGGCACGCCCCGGTGGGTGAGGCCGGCGAGTGCGTCGCCCCCACGTGCGCGGGGGTCAGCCGGTCTCTTCGGTTCTCTTGCCGCGACCCGCGTCCGAACGTAGTCCCAGAGCGCTGTGCAAGAGGAGCCCGGCGGGAGCGTCGTCGGAACCCACCTGTCGATGCTTCGAGTCCACCAGCTTCGAGCGGAGATCGTCGACCGGTTCACCGAGTACGACGAAGCGGAGCACCGTTTCGATCATGAGGCTGTCGTGATCGTCGTCCGTGCCCCCGTACCACTCGGGGTCGCGTTCGGCCACGGCGTGAACGATCCGCCGCCCACCGCCCTCCACCGGGGCGAAGGTGGCGGCGAAGACTCCGATACCGGTCCAGCTTCGGTGCAGGAAGACGGTCTCCTCCTCCGTGAAGACGTTCCACTTCTCGTCCATGTTCGCCGACCTGCATCCGAGGCGGATGCGCTCCCAGTCGTCCTCCGACCAGAGGCGTTCGGGCACGCGCGGCAGTGTTCGAGGCATGGATATCGGGTGGAGGTCGAAGAACATGGACCGGGTCACGCGTTCGGGTTCGGGCATGCGGGCAGCCTAGTCACAGGGTCGGACATCCCCGCGGTGGGAGGTGAACGGAGCTCGGCCGCGCCACTTCGTGTGTTCCTTCACCGTTCTGTCAGGGCACTCGTGTAACACGGGCACCACGAACGCTCTCGACGCACGGGGGCACCGAGGACGGAGGCGACATGGAACAGCGGGTCCACTTCATCACCCTGGCCACCGACGACCTCGACGCCGCCAGGGCGTTCTATCGGGACGGGCTCGGTTGGGAACCGCTCATGGACGTCCCCGGAGAGATCCTCTTCTTCCAGATCGCCCCGGGCCAGATGCTGGGGCTGTTCGACACCGAGAAGTTCTCCCAGGACCTGGGCGGCACCATCGAGGTCGGTGGGGTCTCCGGGCTGACCCTCGCGCACAACGTCGACAGCCCCTCCGAGGTGGAGCGCACCGTCGGGGAGATGGCCGAGGCCGGCGCCCGGATCCTCAAGGCTCCGCGGCAGGGTGATTTCGGCGGGGTCTTCCACGGTCTGGTCCAGGACCCCAACGGCGTCATCTGGGAGATCGCCCACAACCCCGGATGGCGGGTGGAGGACGACGGCACGGTCGTCTTCGGCTGAGCGTTCACACCTGGAACCCGGCGGCGGCCGCGCACCCGATCCGTCCTCTCAGGGACGCCCCTTCGTCTCGTCGCCGCCCTCCCGGTAGAGGGCGGCGGCCAGCGCGATCACCGTGTGGGTGGCGGGGTGCGGGTCGTGGGGGCGCCAGATGAGGTGCACGGACACCGGGTCGGCGTCGCGCACCGGACGGTAGGCGACGCCGGGGCGCCGGTACTGGGAGACGGTCGCCTCGGGCGTGATGCCGACGAAGCGTCCCGTGGCGATGTCGGCGAGCCAGTCGTCGATGTCGTGGGTGTACTCCACGGCGGGCCGCTCGTGTTCGGGCCACAGGTCCGGCCCGGTCGTGCCGGTGCGGCGGTAGATGAGCAGGGTGCGCGCGGGGATCTCACCGAGACGGACGTGACGCCTGCGGGCCCAGGGGTCGTCGGAGGCGACGGCGACGTAGCGGCGTTCGTGCCCGATCAACGCGTGCGACCAGGGAGCGAGCTCCTTGGGCGAGCGGACCACGGCGATGTCGCACAGTCCTTCGGCGAGCCCTCCCGTGGGGGAATCGTGGCGGATGAGACGCAGCTCGGTCTCGGGGTGCTCGGCGTGCCACCGTCGCTGGAACTCGGTGGTCCGGCGCCCGAAGGCCGACCAGGCGTGGCCGATGTGCAGACGGACGTGGCCGCTGGTCGCCTCCCGTACCAGTTCGTCGGCCCCGGCCAACAGGATCCGCGCCCGTGTCAGGACCCGCACGCCCGCCGTGGTGGGGGCGACGCTGCGGCTGGTGCGGTGCAGCAGCCGCACGCCGAGGAGCCGTTCGAGCGCGGAGAGGGTGCGGGAGACGGCCGCCTGTGAGGTGCCGAGCCGGTGGGCGGCCTCGGTGAAGCTCCCGGTGTCGACGATGGCGACCAGGTAGCGCAGCTGCTTGAGCTCCAGGGCCTTCACGGTCGGTGAGTCGTCGCGGATCTCATCCATACGCCCATCGTATGGATCCCCCATCGAATGCATTTTGCGAATCCCGAGGTCGGCCCCATCGTGAGGGCATGCCCGACTCCTCCACCGGCCCGGCCCCCGCCGTCGACGCCTTCGAACCACAGACCTCCACCCCCGCCTCCTCTGCGCGCGACCGCCGGATCGGGGTGGCGATGTTGTTGGGCAGTGGCCTGTCCAACCAGACCGGGGCGTCGATCGCCGCCCTGGCGTTCCCGGTCCTGGGCCCGGCCGGGGTGGTGGCGGTGCGCCAGTGGGTGGCCGCCATCGTCCTGGGCGCGGTGGGACGGCCCCGGTTCCGGAGCTTCACCGCGGCGCAGTGGCGGTCGGTGCTGGGGCTGGCGGTGGTGTTCGCGGGGATCAACCTGTCCCTGTACGCGGCGGTCGACCGGCTCGGACTCGGCCTCGCGGTCACGTTGGAGTTCCTGGGTCCGCTGGTGGTGGCACTGGCCGGATCCCGACGTCGCGTCGACTGGCTGTGCGCGGCGGCGGCCGCCGGGGCCGTGGCGGTCCTGATGCGCCCCACGCCCTCGACCGACTACGTGGGCATCGGTCTGGCCCTGCTCGCGGCGGTGTTCTGGGGCAGCTACATCCTGCTCAACCGGTCGGTCGGAAAACGCGTGCCCGGCGTCCAGGGCTCGGCCGCCGCGGCGATGGTCTCCGGCGCGCTCTACCTTCCGGTGGGGCTGTGGGTGTTCTGGCACCACTCCCCCACCGTCCTCGCGGTGGCGTGCGCGATGGTGGCGGGGGTGCTGTGCTCGGTGCTGCCGTTCCTGTCCGACCTGCTGGTGCTGCGTCGGGTGCCCGCGCACTTCTTCGGGGTGTTCATGAGCGTGAATCCGGTGTTCGCGGCGCTGATCGGCATGGTGGTGCTGGGCCAGCACCTCGACGCCTGGGCGTGGGGGGCGATCGCGGTGATCGTCACGGCCAATACCGTCGCCGCCTCCTCCGGTGGACGGGGTCGGGGCTGAGGGACACCGGTCGGTTCAGGGGCCTTCCGAAGACGGACCCCATGCCTCGGTCACGGTGAGTGCTCCGGCCACCGCCGCCAGGACCGCCTGCCGGCCGTTACGCACCGAACCCCTCACACCGCCCTCATCGTGATCACGCGCCATCACTCGTCCTCGGGGTCCCGTGCATCGGAACGCTCGTTCTTGGATCGGATCGTCAGCCAGACGAAAGAGATCACACCCACGACGGACCAGGCGGATAATAAGAATTTGAAATAGGATCCGTCATTACCGAAGAGCAGCACATCCACCAGGAGACCTATTCCATAGAGGATGATTCCGACAATACTTGAAGCGAGCGCGGACCGCAGCATGAGCCCCCTGTAAAGAACACACCGAAAAGAAAACTACGGAGCGCTATCTCGGTCATCTTCGGTGTCGGGTTCGAGAAAGAACGAAATCCCATGACAGACCATGGCGATCACCCATACCACGGCGGCGTACTTCGTGAAGATGGAGACCTCGCCCTCGCTCCAGGCCTCGAACTTCGCTATACACCACAGAAACCCCAGGACGGCGGCCTGAAGACAGGCGATCAGCAGCCATCTCTTCTTGTCCCTCATCACGGGGCCGCCATCGGAAGGGAGGCGAAGACGCTGTCGCCGTTCGACCGTGGATCCGGCGAGGGCCCGACCGCGCTCCGGGGGCCGGCGCGATCCGGGAACGCGACGGCCGAAGCCGCCGTCGCGCGGTTCGAGAAACGACGCATGAGGGTGCCGTTCGATATGAGGGGGATGTGAGTATCCGCGAGAAGAAGATTCCCACGAATAAAAACGGACATTAGCGACAGTCGATCCCCCTGTGCAAGTCCCACGGAAGCGTCACCCTGGACACGAGCCCGGTGAACATCCTTCCCGAGCCGCTCGAACCCACCGGGTGGGCGCTCTCGATACCGCACCGGGCGGGCCACGCACCTCTGTGGAGGGCCCGCCGGTCTCACGACTCAGGGCGGTTCCTCGGTCTCCGCGACCCAGGCGGTCTCCGAGATCACCGCGTAGTGGTTCGTCATGGGGAGTTCCCCGCCCTCCACCTCTCCCGACTCCGTCTCGACCGTGACCACCAGGGGCGTACCGGTGTCGGGGTCGAACATGATCCGACGCTCCAGCGTCCAGGCCTCGTCTCCGGGTCGACCGGTGCCTCGGTGTACAGGGGCTGGAGGGCGCAGAAGAGGGTCGTCTCCGATGTTCCGTCGTCGTAGCGCTCCCTGAAGAAGCGGGTGAAGACGGCCCCTTCGACCGGGGCCTCGGGGCCCGCTTCGGGAAATCCTCGAATACCGCGGGAACCGGGGACGGGTGGTGGACGACTCTCCTTGTGCCGACCGAGTTGTCGCCCCGACGAGGAGGATTCATGCGGGTCCCCGCGACCGTGCTCTGCGCCACCATCACCACCCTGTTGCTCTCACCGGCGCCGGCGCTGGCCCATGACGCTCTGATCGCCTCGTCCCCGGAGGACGAGCAGACGCTCGACTCCGCTCCGGAGGAGGTCCGGCTCACCTTCAGCGGCCGTCCGATGGACGTCTCCACCGCCGTGCTGGTCCTGGACTCCGAGTCCGAGGCCGTGGCCACGACGGAGCCGCTCGTCGAGGAGCACGACGTCAGCGTCGAACTTCCCCCCGAGATGGCCGATGGAGGGTACGCGGTCCGCTGGCGTGTGGTCTCCAGCGACGGACACCCGATCAGCGGCTCCTTCACCTTCCAGGTGGGTGAGGGCGGGCCTCCGCCTCCCGATCTGGAGGCCGCTCCGCCCGCGGAACCCGACGGCGAGGACGACACCGACGCCGCCGCGGCCCCCGCCACCGCCGGGCTCCCCCGCGAGGCCGTCCTGTCCCTGGTCGGAGCCCTGATCGGGCTCCTCTTCTACACCGCCTACCTGCGCTTTCGCAACGCCGCCGGTCGTGTCCCTCGACCGGCCGGCCAGATCACCCCGAACGAAACGGAGACCCGATGACCATGACCGCCCTCACCACGCGTTCCCTCCTGGCGCCGACCGCCCTGAGCGCGGCCCTGCTCCTGGGCGCCTGCGCCTCTCCCGCCCCGACCGAAGAGGAGGCCGCCGTTCAGGAGGGTTCCGCCCTCCAGGCCGAATCGGTCTCGATCACCGACCCGTGGATCAAGGCGGCCTCCGCCGACGACGGCATGACCGCGGCCTTCGGTGTCCTGATCAACGAGGGCGAGGAGGACGCCGTCATCGTCGCCGCCACCGCCGAGGAGATCTCCGCCATGGTCGAACTCCACGAGGTCGTCGACGGGGACGACGGCAACACGCTCATGCGGGAGAAGGACGGCGGTTTCTCCGTGTCCGCCGGATCCGAGCACGAACTCTCCCCCGGCGCCGACCACATCATGATCATGGACCTGACCCGGGACCTGGAGCCCGGGGCCGAGGTCGCCGTCACGCTCGAATTCGAGGACGGTTCCACTCAGGAGTTCACCGCCCCGGTCAAGGACTTCGAGGGCGCCAATGAGAACTACGACGGCGACCACGAGGGGCACGGGGACTCCGATGAGGACCACGGGGGTCACTGATGGAACGTCCGGCCGAGAACGGCCCCCGGCCCTCGCGCAGAAGGGTCCTGCTGGGCGGCGCGGCCGCCGCCGGGGTGGGCGCGATGACCCTCGGCGGTGGTGACGCCCTGATCCGCTCGCTGCGCGCGCCGGCGGAGACGGTCGCGAACGCGGAGCGGGTGCACGGCGGACGCACGTACCCCTTCCACGGCGCCCACCAGGCGGGGGTGGCGACCCCGCCCCAGGCCCACGCCCGATTCATCGGGGTCGACCTGAAGAAGAACGTGGACGCCGACGGGGTGCGGCGCCTGCTCACCCTGCTCTCCGACGACGCCTCCCGGCTCACCCGGGGCGAGTCCGCGTTGGCCGACACCGAACCCGAACTGGCGACGGCCCCGTCCGGGCTGACCGTGACCTTCGGTTTCGGGCCGGGGCTGGTGGAACGCGTCGACCCGAAGGCGGTCCCGGACTGGCTCGGCCCGTTGCCGGAGTTCGAGACCGACCGTCTGGAGGAACGCTGGTCCCATGGCGACCTCCTCCTCCAGGTGTGCTCCGACGACCCGTTGACGCTCTCGCACGCCGTGCGCATGCTTTTGAAGGACACCCGTGCCTTCGGTGAGGTCCGGTGGTCTCAAGAGGGCTTTCGCCGCGCGTACGGAGCCGAGCCCGACGGGACCACCATGCGCAACCTCTTCGGCCAGGTCGACGGCACGGTCAACCCCGGGCCGGAGGACGAGGATTTCGACCCCCTCGTCTGGTGCGGAGCCGAGTCCCCCGGATGGCTGCGAGGTGGGACCGCCCTGGTCCTGCGGCGGATCTCCATGGACCTGGACGAGTGGGACCGGCTCGACCGGCCCGGCCGGGAGGACTCGGTGGGGCGTCGGCTGGACGATGGCGCGCCCCTCACCGGGGGGAGCGAGCACGACGAACCCGATCTGGAGGCGACGACGCCGCTCGGGTTCCCGGTGATCGCCGAGTACGCGCACATCCGCCGCGCCCGCTCGGAGGATCCGGACGAACGGATCCTTCGCCGGGCCTACAACTACGAATCGGCCACCGGAGAGGACGCCGGACTGCTGTTCGCCTGCTACCAGCGGGATCCGGACCGCCAGTTCGTCCCGATCCAACGCCGCCTGGACGAGCTCGACCTGCTCAACGAGTGGATCACCCACATCGGTTCGGCGGTCTTCGCCCTTCCGCCGGGTTGCTCCGAGGGCGGTTTCGTCGGACAGACCCTGTTCGAGGGCTGAGGGCGCGTCTCGCGGGGCCGGGTCTCCTCCCGGCCCCGCCGCTCCCCCGGCGCGGGTGGAACGGGGTGGATCCGTCGAGATCTTCACCGCGGGCCGTTCTCGTCTCGGGGGACGGTGTTCTCCGAGGATGGAATTCCAGAGCGAATAAAAGCTCCCCCGAAAAAAGCGGCTCAGGCCTTCCCGGGGTCGATGTCTCGAATGGAACCGACTTCCAGAACGGACCACGTACGCCACGAAGGGTCACGACTCGTCACTCTTCTCCACAGCCGCAGGACGGTCACCTCCGCGCTCCCCCTGATGTCCTCGTGGAGGAAGAAAACGAGTTCCGCCCGCCCCGCACACGTTTCGACATAAAGGTGTTCCAGCATGTCCTCGGGGTCGGAGCGTGCGTAGACCTCCTCCTTGATCTCCCCACAGGGAAACGGACCGCGAACGGACAACCTCAAGCGTACGATTCTCATGCTATTCTCCGCCCGTTCGCCAGGACATCGTTAACCCGACGGAAAGATACGAGCAAGCGATTTCTGTCCTGAAGAGGCCACGAACCACTCTTGCGAGCACCCCCCGAAGACTCCACAATTGGCACGCAAGTTTCACAGAGATCGTGTCGCCGTACCCATAAGTCGACAGGCTCGCCGTACCACGCGGCGCGGTGGGTCGATGCGGAAGAGGCGACCGGAGGAGAGTCGTGTTCGGATCGATCGGAATCGGTCAAGACGCGGTGAGCGTTTATCGAGCGATGTTCGCCGAGCCCCATGCCGGTGTGAGCGACCTCGGACGCATCCTGGACTGGCCGACGGAACGGGTACGGTCGGCGCTCGACGAACTGGCCCGACTGTCGTTGATCCGACGTTCGTGGGAGCAGTCCGAGAAGCTGGTCCTGGTGAGACCCGAGTTCGGCCTCCAGACGCTGCTGTGGCAGCAGGAGGCCGAGTTGTTGGAACGGCAGCGAGAGCTGGCCACCGCGCGCACGGCCATCACCCAACTGATCTCCGAGTTCGAGGAGAGCCCCGGCACCCGCGCGGTGATGGACATCGAACAGCTCCACGGCATCGACGCCATCCGCCTGCGGATCGAGGAGCTCGTGCACGACTGTCGTCACTCGCTCTGGACCTTCGCGGACGGAGGCGCCCAGACCCAGGACAACCTCGAGGCGAGCCTCCCGCTGGACCGGCTGTTGCTCGAACGAGGCGTCGAACTGCGGGACGTCTACCTCGACAGCGTGATGAACGACCCCAAGACGGTCCAGTACATCTCCCGGCTGACCGAGCTCGGAGCCCGGATCCGCACCGTGCCGACCCTGCCGACCAGGATGGTCCTCTTCGACCGCGCCATCGCGCTGATCCCCACCGATCCCGACGACACCTCCGCGAGCGCCCTGGTCCTGCGCGGTTCCGGCGCCGTCACCGCCCTGATGGCCCTGTACGAGTACGTGTGGGAGGAGGCCCGACCCCTGGGCTCCTCGGTCACTCCACGTGACCCTCATGGCCTCAGTACGCAGGAGCAGGCGGTGGTGAACCTGCTGGCGGAGGGCAACACCGACGAGACCATCGCCCGCAAACTCGGGGTGTCCGTGCGCACCGCGCGTCGGATCACCGCGGACCTCAGCCGCCGTCTGGGCGCTCGAAGCCGCTTCCAGGCCGGCGTCCTCGCGACCGCGCTGGGGTGGATCGACACACGTTCCCTCGGCGGGGTCACGGAAGGGCGGAAGGTGCGATGAACGCCGACCGGCCCGGCCGTGGAGGTCATCCCGTCACCAGGGGGACGGAACCCTCCGGTCGACCTCGCGGCCGCCGTCGAGGCTCGGGGGGCGCCGGGCTCGCGCCGAGCACCTCCTGATGAAGGGTCTGTAGTTCAAGCGAAGGCTCCAGGCCGAGTTCCTCCGAGAGGGCCAGTCGCAGCCGCCGGTAGGCCGTCGACGCCTCGTCCCGGCGCCCGGCCCGATGCAACGCGTGGATGAGCCGGCCATGGAACCACTCGTTCAGCGGATACTCCATCGCCAGAGAGCGCAGCTCTCCGATCGACTCCCGTTCACGCCCCAGGAGGAGCTCGGCGCGGATGCGCAGTTCCTGCGCGTGCAGCCGTTGTTCCTCCAGACGGACGGCGTGGGGTTCGATCAGCGGTCCGCGGGAGACGTGGGCCAGGCAGGGGCCGGACCACAGATCCAGCGCCTCACCGAGGCGCTTCGAGGCCGCGTCGGTGCGCCCCTCCTCGAGGAGGCGTCTCCCCTCGCCGAGCAGCCGTTGGAAGACCAGCGCGTCCACCTGTTCGGGAGAGACCCGCAGCAGATATCCGGAGGAGCGGGTGAGCAGGTACTCGGGTTCCTCCGTGGCCGTGTCCACCTCTTCGATGGCCTTGCGCAGCTGACACACGTAGGTCTGCACGGTCGTCACCGCGCTCTTCGGCGGGTGATCCCCCCAGAGCTCCCTGACCAGGACACTCATGGGTAAGGGATGGTTGGCTCTCAGAAGCAACAGGGCCAGGACCTGGAGGACCTTCGGAGCCTTGGGGGTGCACTCCCGATCGTCCTTCAGAATCTCCAACGCGCCCAGAATCGTAAAGTTCACCGACTCTTCTCTCTTTCGGACGAACGCTCCGGGAAAAAAGGGGACGGGAGCCCCATAGGGACGCCCTCCCCTCTCCATCGACCCTTTCAGGTCACTGCCAACCGGCGCCGCACTCCTCGCAGGAATAACCCTCTCCGGCCAGGACCCCGGTGGAATTCCGCTCGACGATCGGTCCACCGTCCACGAGAACACAGGCGGCGGTGATACCGACGACACAGAAGAAGTTCGTGATCTTGCCCATGAAGGTCTCTTCCCTTTTTCGTGAGCCGAGGAGTCCACGGCATCGAAGATGATTCTGCGACTTCTGGGGTTCATCGCGCGGCTTCGGAGTCGGTGAGGGCGCTCTCCGAACCGCCGATCTGATTTCCATCATCGACGTTCACGAGTCGACTGTCAGCACGATCGACTGGCCTACTCCTGCAATGGCACCAAGCTGCCATGTGAGGACCATGCCCCACCTGCCCGAAGGCCCGAGGGCACGAGAGGGCCCGTCTCGGAGGAGGCCGCCCCGCTCCAGGGGACACCCGGGCGAACACCTTCGGGACACCGGGGACGGAGAGGGACACCGTCCACGTCCTCCCAGTTCAGAAGGGTCCTCTCCCCCTGAGGATCCACTTTCTCCCCTCTCTCACCATCCGTCTCCTCGGTGATGGAGATCCCCTCCGACACCCCGGGGACGGCGGCGCCCGGGCCCACGCGGGCACACGCCGACCCCGCCCGCGCCGCGCTCGAGAATCACTGGAGCCCTCGTCCAGAATCGGTCGAAGAACGACCTTGGAAAACGAGAATCCCCTTGTCCGAGGTTCGCACCTCCCCTTTTTCCCGTTCCACACCGAGGGAATTTTCAGAAACGGTATTGCCAAGCCGTGACGACGTTACCTATGTTCTGCTCTGGCAGTCGAACGTTCTTCGGCATCTCCGCTCCGCCCAGGGGGAGACATCTCTCCCGCATCGGCCTGGAAAACCTCCCGTTCGACGTATGAGCCCATACAGGAACATCCACCGTTCTCATGACCGAGGAGGCGATGACCATGGCCACTCCCACCCTTTGGGAATCGATTCGAGAACATGCCCGCCGACGACCGGAGGCAGTGGCGCTGAGGTTCGCCGAAGGAGAGATGACCTACCGGCGACTGGTCACGGCGGTGAACACCGCCGCCCCCGAGGTCCCTCCCCACGGCGTCCAGGTCGTACGGGCCGGCCGTGACGGACGGGCCGTGATCGAGACCCTCATCGCTCAGAGGTTCCGCCGTCCCGCCCTCCTCGTTCCGCACGACGCGGGCGCCGAATACGTCTCCCGGATCGACCGGGACCTGGCCGCCTTCGCCGACGCCCCCGGCGCGTGGCGGAACGTGTACGGCCTGTGGACCACCACCTCCGGTTCGACCGGCAGCCCCAAGATCGTCGCCCACGATCCCGAGGGCGTCGACCGCTTCGTCCGTTGGGCCCGCGATCACTTCGACCTGGGACCCGACACGGTCTCCCTGAGCCTCTCCCCGATCAACTTCGACATCGCCACCCTGGACGTGTGGGCGGTCCTGGCCGCCGGCGGCCAGGTCGTCTTCGCCCCTCAGGAGGACCTCACCAACGGTCCGGCTCTGGCCGCGATGGCCCGCACGTACGACGTCGGCCTCCTTCAGGCCGTACCGGTCGTCCTCACCCTCATCGCCCGTGCGGGCGCCCCCGTGCCCCGAGTCCGCCACGTGATCTCCACCGGCGACTTCTATCCCCTGGAGACGCTGCCCGCCCTGGACTCGACCTTTCCCCGGGCCGCGCTGTGGAGCGTCTACGGCAGCACCGAGATCAACGACGGTTTCCTCCTCGACCTGCGTCGGGCCACGCCCGGAGAACTGGGCCGCCCCATCGACGGGGTCCGCCACCGCGTCGACGGTTCCGATGGCGGCGAACTGCTCGTGTCCACCCCCTTCCAGGCGTTGGGATACGTCAACGCTCCGAACGACGTGTGGCGGACCTTCGAAGGTCGACGCGAGTTCCGTACGGGCGACCTGGTCACCGTCGACACCGACGGCACTCTGCGCCTGACCGGACGGAGCGACCGTCAGGTCAAGGTACGCGGTGTCCGCCTGTCCCTCGACGCGATCGAAACGGTGCTGCGTCGACAGGACGGCGTGGTCGACGCCGTGGTGACGGCCCACGCCAAGGGGTCCGGCGACCGGGAGCTCATCGCGGCCGTGCTCGTCGACCCGGGCGCCTCCGTGTCCAACCTCGCCCTGCGTTCGGCCGTCTCCTCGGCCCTGACCCCCACGGCCGTACCCGGACGGACCTTCCTGACCACGGAACCCTTTCCGGTGACCGGGACGGGAAAGACCGACCGGAACGGCACCATCAACAGATTCCTCGAAAGGCGAACGCCATGACCGACGATATCCGAGACCGTATTCGGGAACGCATCGTGACCGTCCACGCGCCGGACCTGGCCGGGGAGAACATCCCTCGCGACTACGACCTTCTCACCAGCGGCGTCATCGACAGCCTCTCCCTTCTGGCACTCGTGGAGTGGATCCAGTCCTCCTTCGACGTGCCCGTCACCGACGTGGAGATCTCCCCCTCGAATTTCCGCACCATCGACGCGATCGCGGATTTCATCGAAACCAATACCGGACAGCGGATCTGACCCGTCCCGAGAATTCAGTTCGACAGATCGAGAAAGAGAAGAAGACATGTTCAAGCGTTCCAGAGAGAAGACCGAGACCATCGACTGGGGCAACGGCACCAGCGAACGGCTGTTGGTGGAGGAGGACGGCCTGGGGTTCACCGTCGCCCACACCGTGGTGCGCGCGGGGACCGTCTCCCGACTCCGGTACGCGAACCACCTGGAAGCGTGTTACTGCATCGGGGGGAGCGGGTTCGTCGAGAGCAAGGACGGCGGTACCCGCATCGACCTCTCCCCCGGCGTCCTCTACGCCCTGGATCAGCACGACCCGCACCTGCTGATCGCCGGCGCCCACGAGGATCTGGAGCTCGTCAGCGTGTTCAACCCGCCGCTCCGCGGCGACGAGCGGCACGACCTCACGTCACCCGACTTCTCCTCCTACTGACCGGACGTGCCCGACATGGTGATCACCACAGCGGCACCGCCGCGAGACGAGGGCATCGCTCTCACCCGCCTACGCGAGCGCATCGAACGGGTCGCCCCCACCATCAACCGAGGTCATCTCGAACGGGACCGGCGGGCGGTCTTCTCCCGAGAGGTCTGGGAGGAGCTTGCGGGCACGGGCCTGTTCGGTTCCTTCCTCCCCGAGGAGGTCGGAGGTCAGGCCTGTTCCCTGACCGACCTCATGCACGTGGTCGAGCACCTCGGCTACACGGTCCGTGACGCGGGGCTGAACTTCAGCGCCGCCACGCACCTGGCCAGTACCGGGTTCGCGCTCAACGGGTTCGCGAGCTCCGAACTCCGCCGTCGCCACCTGCCGACGATCGCCACCGGAGCGGCCATCGGCTGCCACGCCATCACCGAGCCCGAAGCGGGGTCGGACGTGCTGGCCATGGCGACCACCGGCCGGACGGACGGCGACCACATCGAACTGAACGGGCTGAAGACCTACGTCACCAACGGCCCGGTCGCGGACCTGGCGGTCGTCTACGTTCGCACCTCCGACACCCCCGGCCCGCTCGGTCTGAGCGCGGTACTCGTCCCCCGAGGCACGCCCGGCGCGGACTTCGGTCCGGCGCTGGACAAGTCGACCCTGCGCACCTCCCCCTTCGGGCGGCTGCGTCTGACGGGATGCCGTGTCCCCCGGGCCAACGTCATCGGCGCGGCGGGGACCGGATTCCTGATCCTCGACCGAGTGATGACCTGGGAGATCCTGATCGCCTTCGTCATCAACGTGGGCGAGATGCGCCATCGTCTGGACCGGGTCGTGAAGCGGGTCGAGACCCGGCGCCAGTTCGGCCGACCGCTCGCCGAGTTCCAGAGCGTGCGCGACACCGTCGTGGAGATGCACATGGCGACCCAGAACGCCCGGCGGGCCCTGCACGCCGCCGGGGAGGCGGTCGCCGCCGGGCACAGGGCCACCGCGGAGACGGCGATGGCCAAGATCCTCACGAGCGAGGCCAATATCCGTACCGCTCAGGCCGCCGTCGAGCTGTTCGGCGGCGAGGGCGTGCTCACCGACACCGGCATGGAGATCGGGGTCCGTGACGCCCTCGGCGGCCCCATCTATTCCGGATCCAACGCCGTGCAACGGCAGAAGATCGCCAAGGCTCTGGGCCTGTGACCGAAGGACAGACGTGACCGAGACCCGAACACCGACGGAACCGACCTACTTCCTCGACCACCAGAGCCCCGAAGTGCGGGAGTTCGTCGACCGGGCCCTCCCGGATCGGAACGCCTCGCCCCGTGAGATGGCCGTACGGCTGCACGACGCCGTGCGCGACGGTATCCGCTACGAGGTCTACGACGCCGATCTCACCCGTGAGGGCGTCCGCGCCTCCGGCGTCCTCAAGCGCGGGCAGGGGTTCTGCGTCCACAAGTCCATCGTCTACGCCGCGGCCGCCCGCTCGGTGGGCATCCCCACCCGGCTGGTCTACGGGGACGTGCGCAACCACCTGGCCTCCGAGCGTCTCCTCGAGCTCATGGGCGGCGACCTCTTCACCTTCCACGCCCTGGTGTCGGTGCGGATCGACGGCGCCTGGATCCGCGCGACCCCCGTCTTCAACACCCTGCTGTGCCGTCTCTACGGGATCCGGCCGTTGGAGTTCGACGGTCGCGACGACAGCTACTACCACCCCTTCGACGAACAGGGGCGTCGCCACATGGAGTTCGTCCGGTGGCGCGGCGAGTACGACGACTTCCCCTACGACACCGTGGTCGGCGGTATCGCCGCCAACCATCCGAAACTCGTCGGCCCGGAACTGGTGACCGCCCAAGGGTCGCTGGCCGATGACGCCCGCCGTGAGCGTGGAGAGTGAGAGGAGTGGACATGAGCAGTCCCGACCGGTCGGCCGTCATCGTCTCCGACGAGGTCCGTGCCGCCGTGGAGAACCGCGAGGCCGTCGTCGCCATGGAGACCTCCGTGGTCGCCGGAGGCACCTACCCGAACAACCTGGAGACCGCGCTGGCGGTCGACCGATGCGCTCGGGAGGAGGGGGCGGTCCCCGCCCGGGTCGCGGTGATCGACGGCGCCCTGCGTGTCGGGGTCTCGGACGAGGAACTGGAACGGCTGGCCAAGGCCTCCGACGACCAGAAGATCAGTACCCGGGACCTGGCGATGGCCCTGCACGGCGGACGCACCGGCGGAACCACGGTCTCCTCCGCTCTCATCGGCACGGTCGCCGCGGGGATCAGGGTGTTCGCGGTCGCGGGCATCGGGGGCGTGCACCGAGGGGCCGAGGTCTCCTTCGACGTCTCCACGGACCTCACCGAGTTCACCCGCTCGCCCGTGGCGGTGGTCTGCGCCGGTGCCAAGTCCATGCTCGACCCCGCCCTGACCCTGGAGTACCTGGAGACCGTGGGCGTGCCCGTCATCGGATACCGGTCCGACGACTTCCCCGGCTACTACACGCGCAGCACGGGACGGCCCGTCCCCCATCGCCTCGACGACCTGGCGGAGCTGGCGGGGGTCGCGCACCGGCACTGGGCGGCGGTCTCCCCCTCCTCCGTGGTGGTCACCCACCCCATCGAGGAGGAATGGAGCATCGACGCCGACCTGCTCGACACGCTGGTGGAGGAGGCGCTGCGGGAGGCGCACGAGGCCGGGGCGACCGGGGCCGCGCTCACCCCGTTCGTCCTGTCGGCCATCGCCAAGGCCACGGACGGGCGCAGCGCGCGGGTCAACCGCGCGGTCCTGGAGTCCACGACCCGGCTGGCCGCCCGGCTCGCGGTCGCGGAGACCGCCGTCCGCGCCGAAGCGTCCACGAAGGCGACGGTGGGGTCGTGAAGCGCGCACGCGGTGTCCTCTTCGACCTGGACGGCACGCTGGTGGACTCGCCCTCGGTGATCCTGGCCGCCTTCCACGACGCCTGCGCCCCTTACGGCGCGGTACCGCTGCCGGCCGACGCCCGAGGCCTCATCGGCAAGCCCCTCGACACGATCCTGCCCCTCCTCATCCCCCGAGGCGACGAGACGGTGTGGGAGGCGGCCAAGGCGCTCTTCCGCGAGTCCTTCGCCCGCCGCAGCCGGGCCGCCGCCTCGACCCTGGTCTTCCCCGGTGTCCGGGAGCTGTTGACGGACCTGTCCGAGGAGGGCGCCCGGATCGCGGTGGTCACCAGCAAGATCACGCGCAGCGCCCACGAACTCCTGGAGTCCACGGGGCTGGACCGCCACCCCGACCTGGTCATCGGACACGACCTGGCCGCCCGGGGAAAACCCGCCCCGGACCCGGCCCTCCTGGCCGCGGACTCCCTCGGGCTCCGCCCCGAGGAGTGCGTGGTCGTGGGCGACTCCCCCGACGACGTCACCATGGCCGTCGACGCCGGCATGACGGCGATCGGGGTCGACTGGGGTGTCGCCGACGCCGAGGCCCTGTTCTCGGCGGGCGCCCTCCTCGTCGCCGGCTCCGTCCTCGAACTCGCCGGTCATCTGCACGATCCGGCCCTGCAAACCGCCACGAAAGCGACTCGATGAACACGGTCCTCAGATCCACGGCAAGTCCCCAGGCGATCGGTGCCCTCACCGTTCTCTGTCTGGCGCAGTTCCTCATCGCGCTGGACTACTCCATCATCTACGTCGCCATGCCCAGCGTCGGGCACGACCTCGGTCTCTCCTCCTCCGTCCTCCAATGGATCGTCAGCGCCTACGCCCTCCTGTTCGCCGGCCTCCTGCTGGTGGGAGGACGCGTCTGCGACCGTGTCGGCGCCAAGCGGGTCTTCCTCGTCTCGGTCATCGCCTTCGGCGCGGCCAGCGCCCTGGGAGGCTTCGCCCAAGAGGGCATGGCGCTCCTGATCAGCCGAGGCGCGCAGGGGCTGTCGGCGGCCTTCCTCCAGCCGGCGACCATCGGCCTCATCAGCGCGACCTTCGCGGCCGGTCCGGCCCGCTCACGCGCCCTGTCCATCTGGGGCGCCATCGGCGCCTCCGGTCTCGCCGTGGGCGCCATCCTCGGTGGCGTCCTCACCGAGTTCTCCTGGCGATGGACCTTCCTCATCAACATCCCGCTGACCCTGCTGGCCGCCCTGGGCGGTCTGCTGTGGCTGACCGCCGCCTCCCGGCAGGACCGGGCGGGACGCGTGCCCCTGCCCGCCGCGATGATGGGCACCGGCGCGCTCCTCGCCCTGGTCATCGGTCTGACCCTGGTGGCGGACCCGGGTACCCCGGGCATGTACGCCGGAGTCGCCTGCCTGGTCGCCGTGGTCCTGGGTCTGGCCTTCCTCACCAACGAGGCGTGGTCCGACAACGTGATGGTGGACCGGTCCCTGCGGCGCACCCGCTCTCTCGGAGCCGGCGTGGTGGCCACCTACCTGTACATGGCCAGCGTGGGCTCGGAGTTCTACCTGGTCACACTCCTGCTCCAGAAACTGGAGGGCTTCACACCGCTCCAGGCGGGACTGGGCTTCCTCCCCCTGGCCGTCATGGTGACCTTCGGGAACATGGCCGCGGGCCGCGCGGTGGAACGCATCGGCGCGGGAACGACCATGACCGTGGGCTTCCTGATCAGCGTCGTCGGCCTGGCGTTGCTCGCCGCCATGCTCGGGTCGGGCACCTACACCACCCACCTGCTGCCCGGCCTGCTGCTGAGCGGCTTCGGACACGGGGTCATCTACACCTCCATGTTCGTCATCGGCACCAGGGACGTACCGGACCGGCACCAGGGCACGGCCGGAGCGCTCATGACCACCTCCCAGTACCTGTCGGCGGCGGTCACGGTCGCCCTGCTGACCATCATCCTGGGCACCGACCCGACGGGCGTGGAGTTCCGCTGGGCGTTCGGGCTCACGGCCGCCTTCGCCGCCGCGGGCATGCTCATCTCCCCGCTGATCCTGCGCCGTCCGGAGAAGAGGCCCGTGGAGGAGGTCCGGGTATGAGGACGAGACTCGGCCTCCTGGTCATCCACAACGACCCCGTCCCCGAGATGGAGATCTGGCGTTCGGTCGGGCCCGACACGAGCGTGCACACCGCGCGCTTTTGGACCCCGCGTCCCTTCGGAACCGAATTCACCGGCCTGGACGTGGAGGAGCTCCTCTCCGGCACCGGCATGGACGTCGCCGTACGCCAACTGGGCGACCTCGACGTCCACGCGCTGGGCTACTGCTTCGCCAGCAGCAGCGTGTTCGGCGGGACGGCGTTCGACACCGCCTTCGGCGCACACGTCGAGCGGCTGTCCGGTGGTGTTCCGACCGTCACCGCCGGCCAGGCGATCCGGGAGGAACTGGCCCGGAACCGGGCCGACGGGATCGCCGTGGTGGCCCCGCCCTGGTTCAGCGACGGCACGTTGGAGGCCATCCGCTCCTACCTGCCGGTGCGGGTACGCCAGATCATCCGATACGAGCTGCCTGTGGAGTGGGACGGCATCGAACGCCCCGACCTCTTCGACCGGGGGGCGCGCTTCGCCGTGGACCAGGACGAACTCGAACGCCAGATCCTCCAGAGGCTGGAACCGGGCATCGACACCCTGCTCGTTCCCGGTGGTGGTTTCGCCAGCCTCACCGCCGCCGAACGGTTGCGCCGGTCACGGAGACTGAACGTCATCTCCTCGAACTCGGCCCTCCTGCGCGCCATGGAGAGACGCGCCGCCTCCGTCGCCCGGGCGACCCCGGTCCCCTGATGGACCGAGGCCCGTGGAGGTTCGGAAGGCCCGGGGCGGCGGGCCCGCTGTGACCGGGCACGAGGACGGCCCCCGGTGGCGCAGGGATGCGTCACCGGGGGCCGTCCGTTCGGGGTTCACGCCGCCGGCCGTACCGGCGCCCCGGAGATCAACCCCGTTCGAAGTCGGAGGGCCGGTGGTCGTCGGCGCCGCGGACGTGACCGACCCCCTTCGCCGGCACCGGCTCGGGGGTCTTCGCCGAGGTCTCGTCACCGATGGTGGAGGTGATCCAGTCCGCGTGCGCCACGGGGTCAGTGAAGACCATCGGCCCCACGCAGAGCGGACTCTCATCGAAGTCGCCGTCACGGCTGACCACGCCGACCAGCTCCCGATCGCCCTCCTCACCACGGATCAGAGGACCGCCGGAGTCGGTGATGCAGGCCTGGGCCTCGTCGGTCGGGTGCTCCGAACACAGATCGCTCTCGGGATCCATCTCCGCGCACCGTTCCGGGTCGACGACCTCGGTGTCCAACTGCTGGAGCATGTCCGGCTTGTCCTTCTCACCGAACTCGTCGACCATCCCCCAACCGAGGACGCGCACCGCCGAGTCGGGGACGGACGACACCTCACCGAGGTCGATCGGGGTCTGCTCGACCGGGGAGTCCAGCCTCACCAGCGCGAGATCGTTCCACAGCAGATACTCCGAGAGCTCGTAGTCGGGATCGTCGCTCACGTCCTCCACCTCGTAGTCGGGATGCTCGACCACCTCCACGACCTCGCGCTCGCTTCCCCCCTGGGTGTGGTCGGTGCTGCCCACACGCACGGTGATCTCCTCGGGGAAGGTGCAATGCCCCGCGGTGAGCACCCACTCCTCGTCGACCAGAGCGCCCCCGCACATGTGGGCGCCCTTGTCGTCGAACAGGGCCGCCATGAACTCGTACTCCTCGGTGGCGTCGACACCACCGATGATCGCGCTCGCCGGGGCGGCCGCCACGATCGCCCCCAAGAGGGCGCCCGCCCCCACCACCACCGCGAAGGCCGGTCCACGACTCCGGGACGACCCGGCCCTCTTCCCGCCGCCTTCGAACATGCGCTCCTCTTCCCTGGTGGAATGTTCCTTCTTTCTCCTACGCCTTCGAAACTAGGGATCGGAGCGGCACGGGACATCGGCCGCGAGGACCAGACGACCCTCGACCAATGGAACTCCCCCTGGGAAATTCGGGAGATCGAAAGAGGGGGTGGAGGACGTACTTATGGTGGATGCGCCCGACATCGTTCCAGGTGGGAAGGGGCGGTGGGGTCCGACCCCGTGGGGCGGGGAGAGCGACACAGGGGCGTGAAGCGCACCCGCAGGAAAAAGCGCATCAGCTCATTCCCACGACACCGCTTCTCCCCTCGTTGTCCGTGAAAGGGACCACGACCGCTCCGGGAACCACCGCACCGACGCCGAATTCGAGATTCACTCCACTCTCGACCTCCAGAGAAAGATCGACTTCCCGGTCCGCGCCGCGGAAGCGGGCGAACACGACACCCTCCGAGCCGCCCTCCGAGCTCTCGAGCACACGGACCATCCCGTCGGCCAAGGCCAACGGAGCGACCCGACCTTGCTCCGAGGGCTCGCTCACCCTGTAGAGCACCTCACCTGAACGATCCTCGACCCGGTACTCACCGATCCTCCAAACACCGAGCCGTTCTCCTCCCTCGAAGGAACCCACGACATTCGCGTCTTCGACCCACCCGTATTCCTCTGTGGTCGGGTCGACCCAATGACTCATGAGCGTCGGAGAGGCGTCCGCGGAAACGATTCCCCCGGAGTGATCGGTCAGGCTTCTATTTCTCGAGTGGTAGGGGCTGGTGACTTCGGGGGTCTCCAGCCGCCACAGCTCTCGGCCGTCCGCCGCGTTCCAGGCCACCACCTCGGAAGTGAAATCGGCATTGGAATCATGCAGCGCATCATCGTCCGGATCGTCTTCGTCGAACGCATAACACGTGACCGAGCCCAATAGCACCTCGTCCACCAGAGCGATCGGCCCTACGTCTCCGACACCTTCGCAGGCCCGGACCTCTGATGTCGCCCAGGCCCGACCTCCATCATCGAACCTGCGGGCAATGACCTCAGAGCCCTCACGGGAGAACCAGAGTTCATGATCAACGCTCACATCGGCCAATGACGGAGCGATCCACGCATGAAATCTTCCCCCATCCCCCACCTTCCTTTCCGTCACATCAAGGGCTTCCTCACGGAGGCTCTCTCCAGTGGCCACATCCAGCACATGCATCCGAAAATCCTGGGGGGCTCCGGGAACAGGCTCCTGGACCACCACATGCTCACCATTCGAGGTCACCGCTCCGATCACCCTCCCCTTCCCCTGGTGGTACTCCCACCTCACCTGTCCCGTGTCACCAGAAAGGACCGTCACGCCGGAACCGTCGAAGACCGCGACACCACCGACCACCGGCAGTACGTTCAATGACTCCGCATCGGTTTCCCATTCCCATGTCACTTCACCCACCGAAGCCGGAACGCCCAGATCATATATAGGCGGTGGGATCGAATCCCCGAATCCCACGAACGAACATCCGGATACAAGCAGGACGGGAGCAATCAGGCATATTCCGAACTTCAAAGCGGTCCCAACAAAAATATCCAGGCACCTCGGTGAGGATGCGATCGAACCTGACATCGGCCTTCCCCGGGCTCCGTTCTCAACCCTCCTACAGCGCCGAGGAAGAAAAAGAGCATACAGGAAAATCCCCACCCATAACACAGCGCTCCAGACTCAGAGCAACACCCATTTCAAAGGGAGAATCTTCTCGGGGTCCACCGGACGCATACGCCTCCTGCTCCACCCCTGTTCAGAAGCCTCCGTCCGGGACCGCGCCTCAGAGACCTGAACCCGCCGATCTCCACTGGGTCGATCAGGTCATGTGAAATCCAATTCGAGAAAGAGATCAATAGAGAAACCCTTAGACGCCGAGGGCGATGGCGAGTAGAGAGAACATAAGGGCTCCCCTCGCGACCCGAGGACCCGAAGAGGTCCGCGCGCATCGACCCTTGTACCGGCCGATCGAACGGACGGGGAACTCCTCGACCCTCCGAGCACGTGGAACGGGTCTTCACCATCGGGCTCACGTCCGGACCACGGCCACTCGGACCTCCACGGTGGAAGGCCCGAGCCGCCGGCGCCCCAAGACGTCTGTACGGCCTCTTGGGGCACTCGGGTTCCCGAGACGCCGATCCGTCACCTGAATCGGTCGGATCGACCGGCGTCCGGAACCCGCCGCCGGGTGTCCTCAAGCCACTCCGGCGGGGACCACGCGCGTACCGGCGTACGTACACGGCCCGGTGGCCTCGACGGGTGGCGCTCTCCGGGTCACGAACACCCTACTATTGAAAACGGTTATCATTTTCTGACAAGCTCCACCACGAGGAGGGACCCCATGGCTCGCAACGACGTTCGCCCCATCATCAAACTCCGCTCCACTGCGGGCACCGGCACCACCTACGTGACCCGGAAGAACCGTCGCAACACCCCTGATCGCCTGGTCCTGCGCAAGTACGACCCCAAGATCCGCCGCCACGTCGAGTTCCGCGAGGAACGCTGAGCGAACGCGCCCACACCCCACGGAGAACACCATGCAGAAGAACATCCACCCCAGGTACGAGCACGTCGTCTTCCGTGACAAGGCGGCCGACTTCGCTTTCCTCACCCGCTCCACCCGAAGCAGTGACAAGACCATCGAGTGGGAGGACGGCCGCACCTACCCGGTGATCGACGTCGAGATCTCCAGCGCGAGCCACCCCTTCTACACGGGCACCTCCCGTGTGGTGGACACCGCCGGCCGGGTGGAGCGCTTCCAGCGCCGATACCGACGCGGATGACCGCGGCGCCCGACCCCGCCGACACCGGAGAAGGCGTCCACGAGACCACCCCGAATCGAAAGGAATCACCGGCATGGCAGTACCCAAACGCAAGATGTCCCGATCCAACACGCGTACGCGCCGTTCCCAGTGGAAGGCCGCGACACCGGAACTGATCACCGTCCACATCCGAGGTCGTGAGTACCGCGTCCCCCGCAACCTCGTGCGCGCCTACCGGCGTGGTCTTCTCCCCCTGCCGGACTAGGCACCGTTCTTCGGGCCTTCCTCCCGTACCGTCACCCGTCCCCTCAACGGTCGCGCGGACGCCGGTGAGAGGAACGATCCACGCGGCACCGCCCGAATCATCAGCGGGTGAGGGGTCCTGGTCGGTGTTCGACCGACACCGACCAGGACCGCGGCCGACCGGCGGCGTCCGCGGAGTTCCGATCGGGCCACCGACGATCGGTTCGGTACGAACTCCTCTGGTTCTCGCTCCGAAGATTCAGCAGGCCTCGGCCTGCATGCTCCTTCTCCGGAAGACCCGGGGAGACCTCAGGAAAAAACATCTGAAATGCCGAAGAGAAGGGTATCCTCCTTTTCCCGACACGAACGAACACGACGCTCCGGAATTTCCGGTCACCTCTTCGAAGAACCGACCAGGGACCGTAGGGTACTGCCATGCTCATCAAGAGACTACAGGCCGTGGCACTTTTTCTCGGCCCGGTCACCTTCGCCGCCTCCCCGTTCTTCTGGAACGATGGACACTACGGAGTGACCGGAGGAATGCTGATCGCACTGTCCATGGTGCCCTGGGTCTACGGTTTTCTCGGGGAATACGATCGACTTCGTGTTCATATCCCCAATATTTCGGGAATCTGGCTGATCGTTCTTCTCGCAGGAATGTTCGGAACCATCTCCTTCGGCCTCCAGGGATTCTTCGAGGAGGCCTTGGGGGTGGTGAATCGAATAGCATTGTCCAGCTTCTCCGAATACCCCCCTCAGAGCCTCCTCGTGCTCTGGCTTCCCGGGCCGATCTTCCCTCTCGCCCTGTTCGTTTTCGGTCTGATGATCGGATGGACCCGGACCTCGCCCCGCTGGGCGGCCGTCTTCATCTGCGTCGCGGCCATCGCCTTCCCCGCGGGCAGGGTCCTACGCGTGGATTGGGTCGCCTACCTCGCCGACCTGCTTCTGGTCCTGCCGTTCTCCTACCTCGCCTGGCAGGCCTGGCGTAGCGCGGGAACCCGCTCCGAGAACCTCTAGGTCACGGGGTGCGGCGGCGGAGGGTGAGGGAGGCGAGAAGGACGGCGCCCACGGTGAAGGCGGCGACGATCAGCAGGGGGCGGTACACCTCCCAGGCCTCGTCGCCGGCGGCGACGGCGTTGACCGCGTCGATGGCGTGGCTCAGGGGCAGCCAGTCCGAGATCGCGTAGAGCACGTCGGGCATCCGGTCGCGGGGCATGAAGAGGCCGCCGAGGATGATCTGCGGGAACACCAGCACCGGCATGAACTGCACCGCCTGGAACTCGGTGCGCGCGAACGCGCTGGCCAGCAGCCCGAGCGCGGTGCCCAGCAGGGCGTCGACGACCGCGACCACGCCCAGCTGCCAGAGCGGGCCCTGGACGTCGAGGCCGCACACGTATACGGCGAAGAGCACGGTGACGAAGGCCTGGACGACGGCGGCGAGACCGAAGGCGAACGCGTAGCCGAAGATCAGGTCGAATCTACCGATCGGGGTGGACAGCAGGCGTTCGAGGGTTCCGGAGCGGCGTTCGCGCAGGGTGGTGACGCTGGTGATCAGGAACATCACCACGAACGGGAAGAGGGCGAGGATCGCCGGGCCGATGCCGTCGAACACGTCGGTGTCGGTGAAGAGCCAGGCGAAGAGGCCGACGAGCAGGCTCGGCGCAACGAGCAGCAGGACGATCGACCTGGGGTCGTGGCCGAGTTGGCGCAGGACGCGGCCGCTGGTGGCGAAGGTGCGGGTGACGTTCATCCGGCCTTCCTCTCGATCAGGGTCAGGAAGGCGCGGTCGGGGTCGGCGGCGCCGGTCTCGGAGAGCAGCCGCGCGGGTGTGGTGTCGGCGATGACGCGGCCGTCGCGCATCAGGAGCAGCCGGTCGCAGCGCAGGGCCTCGTCCATGACGTGGCTGGAGACGATGAGGGTCGCCCCTTCGGCGACCAGGGTGTGGAAGACCTCCCACAGTTCCTCGCGCAGCAGGGGGTCGAGGCCGACGGTGGGTTCGTCGAGGACGATGAGTTCGGGGCGGCCGAGGATGGCGACGGCGAGCGAGACCCGGCTGGCCTGGCCCCCGCTGAGCGTGTCGACCCGGCGCCCGGCCTGGTCGCGCAGGTTCACCTGGTCGAGGACGCGTTCGATGTCGTGTCGGGAGGCGCCGATCAGGCGGGCGAAGTAGCGCAGGTTCTGTTCGACGGTGAGGTCGGTGTAGACCGACGCGGCCTGGGTGTCGTAGGCGACACGGCGGCGCAGTGTCGCGCTTCCGGCCTCCCGGTCGAGCACGGTGACGGTGCCCGAACGGATCCGTTGGGCCCCGACGATGGCGCGCATCAGGGTGGTCTTACCGCAGCCGGAGGGCCCCATCAGGCCGGTGATCCCGCCTCGGGCGATCTCCAGGTCGATACCGTCGAAGACCGTGGTGCCGCCGCGTCGTACCCGCAGGTCGCGGACGGTGACGGCGGGTGTGGGCGGATCTTGGGCGTGGTGGGCACCTTGGTTCATGGCGCAGCATCATCGGTGGCGGATCCGGCCCGGTCAAGGCGCCACTCGCGGGGTTCACGGTTCGCTTACCGGTCGCGCGGACGACGGCGGGCCCCGCGATCGGACTTCGATCGCGGGGCCCGTTCTCCGGGAGGATCGAGGAGACTAGTCCTCGTCCTCCTCGTGGTGGTCGAGGTTGCTGGTGCCGCGGCGCCAGTAGCCGTCGACCTCGCAGGTCTCGTTGCGCACGAAGCCGCGTTCCTTGAGCAGGCGGCGGATGGGCTTGAGGGTGCCGGCCTCCCCCGCCGCGTACACGAAGCCGTCGCCTTCGGGAAGCTCCAGGGAACGGAAGGCCTCCAACAGCAGGTCGGTGGAGCCGGGCTCGGCCCCGTTCCGGTGCAGCCAGGTGATCCGGGCGTTCTTCGGGGCCTTGAGCTCCTGTTCCTCGGCGGCGTCGGCGACCTCGAAGAACGCGTGGACCTCGGCGTCCTCGGGAAGCTCCTCGATGTAGCGGGCGGCGGCCGGCAGGGCGGTCTCGTCGACCAGGAGCACGTGGTGGTCGAACTCGCCGGTGATCCAGGCGGTGCCGCGCGGGCCGAGCACCCCGAGCCGCTGTCCGGGCTCGGCGTCGATCGCCCAGCGGCCGGCGGGCCCGTGGTCGTGGGCGACGAAGTCGATGCTCAACCGCCCGGCCTCGGTGTCCAGGGCGCGGACGGTGTAGTCGCGAAAGACCACGCCCTCGGCGCGGAAGTTGAGGCAGCGGTCGTCCTCGACGATGGGCAGGACGTGGTCGCCGTCCTCGTTGGGGAACCAGAGCTTGACGTGGTCGGCGAAGTGGTCGCTGCGCAGGCCTTCGAGGTCGGGGCCCTCCAGGTGGACGCGGATCATCCTCGGGGTGACGCGCTCGACCTCGGCGACCTCCAGGACCCGTCGCTTGAGCGGGTACATCTCGAGGAGGCGTTCGTGGGTCACTTCTTCTCCTTGTCGGTTCGGGTCGTACGGTTCGCGCCGGCGACGGTCGGGCCGTCGGACGCGAGGGTCTCGGGGTCCCGGAGGACCCGTGCGGTGCGCAGGCCGGCGAAGGCGACGGCCAGGGCACCGACGCTCACGATGGTGAGGGCGCCGCCGGCCATGAGGGCTCCGGCCGCGCCGATGAGGGGGGCCAGACCGCCGAGGGTGAGGGCGCCGGCCGAGCCGCCCACGGTGGACTGGGCGGTCCACACCGCGTTGACGCGGCCGCGGAGCCGGTCGGGGGTGTGCGACTGGAGGAGGGCGTAGCGCAGGATCTCCTCCACGACCTGACCGAAGCCGAGGAAGGCCAGGAACACGAAGGCGAACGGTGCCCAGGTGCTCGCGCCCAGTCCGAGGACGGCCAGGCCGCACAGGGCGACGGCGGTGAGCAGGAGCGCTCCGGTCCGGTGGGCGCGTCCGGCCCAGCCGCTGGTGAGCGAGCCGAGGAGCGCGCCGACGGCGGGGGCGGTGTAGAGCAGTCCGACCAGGCCGGGGCCGCCGCCGAGGACCTTGTCGGTGAACTCGTTGATGAGCACCTGGGGCGCGGCGAAGAGCATCTGGACCAGGCCCAGCAGCAGGAGCGGTCCGACGACGCGGTGGCCGACGGCGAAGCGTCCGCCTTCGCGCAGGGCGGTGGCGATCGACTGCCGTCGGCCGTCCTCGGGGGCGTCGAGTCGGGGCAGACGCCACACCAGGAGGGTGGTGAACAGGGAGAGCAGGGCGGTGATGACGAAGTTGGTGCCCATCCCCCACAGTGCGATGATGCCGCCGCCCAGGGCGGGGGCCAGTACGGAGCCGAGTTCGCCGTTGAGGGCGAGCAGGGCGCCGGCGGCGGGGAGTTTGTCGCGGGGGACGAAGCCGGGGGCGGCGGCCTGGAGGGCGACGGCGCTGAAGGAGCCGAAGAAGCCGTTGAAGGCGGCGGCCGCGTAGATCACCCACAGCCAGGGTTCGCCGGGGGTGAGGGTGTTGACGGCCAGCGCTCCGAAACCGATGACGGCGGAGGCGCGGCCGATGACGATGAGGCGGCGGCGGTCACCCCGGTCGGCGAGCATGCCGGCGACGATGGTGCCGGTGAGGACGCTGACGGCGGAGGTGGTGTGCACGGTCGCCACGGCGAGGGAGGACCCGGTGAGCTGGTAGACCTGCATCGGCAGCGCCACGGCGGCGAAGCCCAGCCCGAAGATGGACACGAGTCGGGCGACGAAGACGATCCTGAACTCGCGGCTCGTGCGCAGGGGGCCGATGTCGACCATCAGCGTGGAGAGTTTCACGGGGTCCTTCACGAAGACTGGTACGGGCGCGTGGGTGTCGGGCCCGGGGGCACGGTCGGTGGAGCCGCACGAGGGGCTCCACCGAGCCGTTCCGGTGGGGTCAGGCGAGGGACTCGCGCAGGCCGCGCGGGCGCAGGTCGGTCCAGTGGGTGTTGACGTAGTCCAGGGCCTCGTCCCGGGAGGAGGGCCCGTGGACGGGGGTCCAGCCGTCGGGGACGTGGGCGAAGACGGGCCAGAGCGAGTGCTGCTCCTCCTCGTTGACCAGGACGAGGAAGGTGCCCTCGGCGTCGTCGAAGGGGTTGGTCATGGTGACTCCTTCCGTCGGGTGCGGGTCCTACAGGTCCTGGAGGACTTCCTCCAGCTGGTCCAGGACGTCGTTGGCCTGGCCCCAGGTGCGCGAGAAGCTGTAGCGCAGGGGGTGGACGCGGTCGTTCTCCGCGGCGGGCAGGCTCGCCCAGAGGTTCTGGTCGAGGAGGTCGGCGGTGAAGGCGTCCGGTTCGAGGGAGACGTCGGTCTCGTAGAGGACGACGTCGGCGTCGTCGAGTTTGTCGATGTTCTCGTACGACTGGAAGGTGGCGAAGTCGCCGCCGGCCTCCTCGATGACGGAGGTGGTCTCGGCGCCGAGTTCGTCGAGGATGTAGGCGCCCCAGGCGTTGGTGTTGACGACGGCGAACTGGTCGTCGACGCCGAAGACCACGGCGAAGGTGTGGTCCTGGAGCTGTTCGGCGTAGGTGTCGCGGAGCTCGGTGACGCGTTCCTCGTAGCGTTCGCGTTCGGCCTCGGCGCGTTCGGCGTCGCCGACGACCTCGGCGAGGTCGAGACTCATGTCGCGCAGTTCGGGCCCGGCGCCGTCGAAGTCGAACAGGACGGTGGGCGCGATCCGCGACAGGTTCTCGAAGTGCTCCTCGTAGTCGTCGTGGCTGACCTCGCGGACGCCGCCGATGATGAGGTCGGGTTCGGCGGCGGCGACGGCCTCGATGTTGATCTCCAGGCTGGACTCCTGGACCACGTCGGCCCCTTGGAGGATCTCCAGTTCCTCGGGGGTGTAGAGGCCGGGGTTGGGGTCGATGACGCCGACGGGGTCGATGCCGGCCTCGACGAGGATCTCGTTGCCGAATTCGAGGGCGACGATCCTCTGGGGGTCGGTGGGGATCTCGACGGGTCCGTAGTCGGTCTCGACGGTGGTGGTCTCGGTGGAGGCGTCGGCGGCGTCGGAGGGGTCGTCGGCGCCGCAGGAGGTGAGGGCGAGGGTCAGGGCCAGGGCGCCGGCGGCCATGCCGGTGCTTCGGGGGCGGGTGGTCGACACTGTCACGGGTTCGCTTTCGGGGTCGTCGGGGAGGGGTGCGTGGGGTGGGGGTGGGCCGCCCGGGGCAGGGGGCGGTGTGGGACGGGGGAGGCCGATGGCCCGCCGAATCCCCCCGACTTCCATTAGGTAAGCCTAACCTTAACACCTGAAGGTCGGTGGGGCGCCCCCGTCCCGAGGAGAGGGTCAGCCGTGCTCTCCTCGCAGCGCGCGGTCCAGGACCGGACCGATGACGGCCAGCGCCGCGGGGCCGGTGAGGTCGTCGTGGTGGTGGTCGACCGGGGTGTCGATCACCCGCCCGTCGACGTACTCCTTCCACAGCTCGGCGGTGATCCCCGAGCCCGGGTCCCGTCGCGCGACGGCGGAGAAGAAGTGCAGGTCACCGCGGAAGACGCGGTAGTCGGCCCGGTACATGACCTCGTTGGTGTACACGCGGGCGCGCACCACGCGTTCGATGGTCTCGGCGTCGAAGTCCGACCACACCCCGTCGCCGTCGCGCAGGAACTCCACGACGTCCGCGCGCCGGTAGGGCGGTGTGAGCCACGAGGGGAGGTCGCGTCGGGCGCCGGAGAGCAGGAAGTCGAGCGCCTCCTGTTCGGCCTCGTCGTCGGTCATGGCCCCGCCCGCCCGGCGGACCGGTTCGGAGTCGGTGGGGTAGGTGTCGAGCATCCCCAGGAAGTCGACCCGCTCCCCCTCGGACTGGAGGAGGGTGGCCAGGCCGTGCGCGATCTGACCGCCGAAGGACCAGCCCACCAGGTGGTAGGGGCCGCTCGGCTGGACGGTGCGGATCAGCCGCGCGTACCGCTCCACCAGCGCGTCCATGGTGGGCGGAAGATCGTCCTCGCGCAGGCCCGGGAACTGCACGCCGACCAGGGGGCGTTCCCTGTCGACGTAGGGGGCCAGTCCCGCGTAGGACCAGCTCAGTCCGGCCGCCGGGTGGAGGCAGAACAGGGGCCGGCGGCGTCCGCCCTCGCGCAGGCGCAGGATCGGCGCGAGTAGGTCCTCACGACGCGGGGACTCCAGGTAGTCGCGCAGGCGGGCCACCGTGGGCGCCGCGATGAGGTCGCCCGCGCGCAGCCGCTGCCCGGTGCGCTTGCGGACCCTCCCCACCAGGCGCATCGCCAGGAGGGAGTGGCCGCCCAGGTCGAAGAAGTCGTCGTCGAGGGTGACGGGGTTGTCCGCCCCCTCCGGCAGGCCGAGGACGGCGGCGAAGTCGTCGGCCAGGGCGCGGTCGACGTCGTCCCGGGGCGGACGTCCCGCCGCCCCCTGGTGGGCGGGCGCGGGCAGGGCGGCGTGGTCGAGTTTGCCGTTGACGGTCAGGGGCAGCCGGTCCAGGGTGACCAGGACGGCGGGGACCATGGCGTCGGGCAGGGAGTCGCGCAGCTCCCGGCGCAGGGCGTCGGTGTCGATCCCCTTCCCGGTTCCGGGGACCAGGTAGCCGATCAGCCGCTTGAGGCCGGGGGTGTCCTCCCGCACGGTCACGGCCGCCTGAACGACGTCGGGGTGCTCCTCCAAGGCGGAGACGACCTCGCCGGGTTCGATGCGCACCCCGCGGATCTTCACCTGGTCGTCGATCCGGCCCAGGTAGTCGATGAGCCCGTCCTCGTCCCACCGCACCAGGTCGCCGGTGCGGTACATCCGGGCACCGGGCGCTCCGTAGGGGTCGGCGACGAACCGCTCGGCGGTCAGGTCGGGGCGCGCGGTGTAGCCGCGGGCCAGGCCGACCCCGGTCACGTACAGCTCTCCGGGGACGCCCGGGGCGACCGGCCGCAGAGAGGTGTCGAGGACACGCACGTCGGTGTTGGCGATGGGGCGTCCCACCGTGGGGGTCGCGCTGTCGCCGGTGCCGCCGCCGAGGGTGTTGATCGTGTACTCGGTGGGCCCGTACAGGTTGTATCCGAGCACGCCGTCGGTGTCGCGGAGCCGATCCCAGACGGTGGGGGTGACCGCCTCGCCGCCCAACAGGACGAGTGGCGGGCGGTGCCGTTCCTCCCGCCCGGTCGTGTCGCCGAGCAGACCGTCGTCGAGGAGCTGACCGCAGTAGGAGGGGGTCACGTTGACGACGTCGATGTCGTGCTCGGCGCAGTAGGAGACCAGGGCGGCGGAGTCGCGACGCAGTTCCTCGTCCATCAGGTGCACCTCGTGGCCGTCGATCAGCCACAGGAGCTCCTCCCACGACATGTCGAAGGAGAACGAGACGGTGTGCGCGACCCGCATGACGCGGCCGCCCTGTTCGGCCACCACCGGGTCGAAGATCTCGGCGCGGTGGTTGACCAGCATGTTCACCAGCCCCTGGTAGGGGGTCTCCACCCCCTTGGGGCGGCCGGTGGAGCCGGAGGTGAAGATGACGTAGGCCAGGTGGTCGGGCCGGTGCTCGACGGGCGGGCGGGGCACCGTGAGATCCACCCACCTCAGATCCGCGCGGGTGGCCGGGTCGTCCAGGTACAACCGTCGGCCGTCGCCCTCGGCCTCGTCGGGCAGGTGTTCGGCGGCGCGGGCGGTGGTGACGGTGACCAGGGGCGCGGAGTCGGCGATCATGTGGCCGAGCCGCGCGGCCGGGTGCTCCAGGTCCAGGGGGACGTAGGCGGCGCCGAGCTTGAGGACGGCGAACAGCGTCACCACCCAGTCGGCGGAGCGGTGCAGGGCGATCGCGACCCGCGCCTCGGGCCCCACGCCCAGGTCGGCGAGCAGGCGGGCCAGGCGTTCGGCACGCTCGTCCAGTTCCGCGAAGGTGAGGCGCTCCTCCCTGGTCACCAGGGCGACGCGTTCGGGTGCGCGGGCCGCGGAGGCCTCGAAGAGCGCGGCCGGGGTGGTGTCGGGCAGGGCGAGCCGTCGCCCCTCGCCCAGGGCGAGGCAGGCCTCTCGGGTCCGGACGTCGAGCGGGTCGAGGGCGGAGACCGGGGCGTCGGGGCGGTCGGCGATCCCTTCGAGCAGCCGCGTCACCCGGTCGTACAGTTCGCGGGCGGTCTCGGCGGAGACCACGTCGGTGCGGTGGGCGAGGCTGAGCCGGAGCTCGTCGCCGGGCTGGACGACGAAGGTCAGCGGATAGTGGGTGGCGTCGTTGCCGGTGACCGACTCCAGTCCGGTGCGTTCGCGCACGTCCCGGTAGCGTTCGTCGTCGCGCGGGATGTTGCGCTGGACGTAGAGGGTGTCGAAGAGACGCCGGCCGCCGACGGCGCCCTGGATGTCGGCCAGCCCCACGTGGTGGTGGGCCAGCAGGTCGGCCTGTTCCCCCTGGATCCGGACCAACAGGTCGCGGACGGTCTCGGCGGGTCGGACCCGGACCCGGACCGGCACGGTGTTGAAGAAGACGCCGACGATGGAGTCGACCCCGTCGATCTCGGGCGGGCGTCCCGAGACGGTGCTGCCGAAGACGATGTCGTCGCCGCCGGTGTGGGAGCGCAGGGCCAGCCCCCAGGCCGTGAGGAAGAGGGTGTTGGGGGTGACGCCGAGTTCCCGGGCCAGAGTGGTGAGCCGGTCGGCCAGGGCGGGATCGACGATCCCGTCGACGGTGCGCGGCATGATCGTGGTGTCGCCGCCCTCCCCCGCCGAGATCAGGGTGCCCTCGTCCACTCCGTCGAGGGCGGAGCGCCAGGCCTCCACCGAGCTCCGGCGGTCCTGACGGGAGAGCCACACCAGGTAGTCGCGGTAGGGGCGGGGTTCGGGCAGACCGCCGTCGTCCCCGCCGCGCAGGTACAGGTCCATCAGCTCGGCGTTGTAGAGCTCGCCCGACCAGCCGTCCATGACGATGTGGTGGAAGGTCAGCAGGAGGACGTCCCGCCCCTCGGGCAGGTGGACCAGCACGTGCCGGATCAGAGGCGGGCGTGCCAGGTCGAAGCGGCGTTCGCGCTGGGCGACCCGTAGGTGGTCCAGACGGCGGCGCGCCTCGACCACGGGCAGGTCGGACAGATCGGTCTCGTTCCAGGCCGCCGGAACCCGCTCGGGGACGAACTGGACCGGACGTTCGACCCCCTCGTGCATGAACCCGGCGCGCAGGGCCGGGTGGCGTCGCAGGAGGGCGTCGGCGGCGGCCCGCAGGGCGGTGGCGTCGACACGGCGGGTGAACTCGAAGACGTTCTGGACGGTGTAGACGTCCAGGTCCACCTCGTCCTTGACGGAGTGGAACAGCAGCCCCTCCTGGAGGGTGGCCAGCGGGAGCACGTCCTGGATCCGCCCCGGACCCTCGGCGCCGGTGTTCATGGGGTTCTCCTCGGTCGATGACGGTGGTGGGTGGTGGGTCGGACGCCCCTGGGGCGGGGTCATCCCTGCTCCCAGAGCCGCTGGAGGTCGTCCATCTCCCCGGCGTCCAAGAGCCCGACGAACTCGTCGCCGGGTTCGGGGCCCGGTTCGGGCTCGGCCGGTTCGGAGACGGTGCCGGCGGCGTGCGCGGCGAGCCGTTCGGCGGTGCGATGGGTGAACACGTCGCGGACGGTGAACTCCAGACCGCCGGCCCTGGCCCGGCCGACGAGCCGGATGGAGGTGACGCTGTCGCCGCCCAGGGCGAAGAAGTCGGCGTCGGCTCCGACGCTCTCGGGTTCCCTTCCCAGCAGGTCGGCGATGGCCGCGCACAGGAGACGTTCGGCGTCGGTGGCCGCGCCTCTGCCCCCGACCGGGAGGGGTTCGGGTTCGGGGAGGGCCCCGCGGTCGACCTTGCCGTTGACGCTCAACGGCATCCGGTCCAGGACGGTGAGGGTGGCGGGCACGGCGGCCGGCGGGAGCGCCGAGGCGAGTCGGCCCCTCAGGTCGTCGGTGTCCGGGCGCGTTCCCGGGACCGGGACCAGGTAGCCGGCGAGCGTCGCCGCGCCGGCGGCGTCGGTACGGACGGTGACGGCGGCCTCGGCCACCCCGGTCAGGGCCCGCAGTACCGCCTCGGTCTCGGCCGGTTCGATCCGTACCCCGTTGATCTTGACCTGGTCGTCCGAGCGGCCGAGGTGGACGAGGGAGCCGTCGTCCAGCCGTCGCACCAGGTCGCCGGTGCGATAGAGCCGGGAGCCGGGCGGGCCGTAGGGGTCGGCGACGAAGCGGGAGGCGGTCAGGTCGGGACGTCCGACGTAGCCGCGCGCCACCTGGACGCCGCCGAGGTAGAGCTCCCCCGGCGCTTCGGGGGGCACCGGGCGCAGGGAGTCGTCCAGGACGTGCGCGGTGGTGTTCCAGACCGGCCGGCCGATGGGCACCGTCCCCGACGGGTCGCCGAGGTCGAGGTCCGGCGCGCCCGGACCGGTGGCGCCGTGGGCGGTGACGTCGATGGCGGCCTCGGTGGGGCCGTAGAGGTTCTCCAGGCGAACGGAGGGCAGGGCCGCGCCGAGGTCCCGCGCCAGATCCAGGGTGAGGGCCTCCCCACTGGCGATGAGCAGCCGTAGATCGGGCAGACCGGTCGGCGCGGTGGCGAGTTCGTCGACGAACAGGCGCAGCACGGCCGGTACGAAGTGGCAGACCGTCACCCGTTCGCGGGCGAACAGGTCGATCAGTCGGGCGGGGTCGCGGTGGTCGTCGGGGCGGGCGACGACGATCGACGACCCGGTGCTCAGCGGCCACAGGAACTCCCAGACCGACACGTCGAAGCCGACCGGGGTCTTGTGGGCGATCCGGTCCTCGGGGGTGAGCCGGTAGGCGCCCTGGGTCCACTCGATCCGGTTGGCGATGGCCCGGTGCGAGACCCCGACCCCCTTGGGGCGGCCGGTGGAACCGGAGGTGAACAGGACGTAGGCCAGGTGTTCGGGGTGGGGGGCGGCCCAGGGCAGAGGGTCGAGCGCGGCCGCGCGGGCCCGGGTGTCGGGGTCGTCCAGTTCGATCCGGACCACGGTGTCGGGCAGGTCGGCGAGCGCCCCACGCCGTTCGGAGGTGGTCAGGACCAGGGTCGCCCCGGCGCGCTCGGCCATGTCGGCCAGGCGGGCGGGCGGATGGTCCAGGTCCAGCGGCAGATAGGTGCCGCCGCAGCGCAGCGCCGCCACGATGGCGACGATCAGGTCGGCGCCTCGGGGCAGCGCGACGGCGACCACCGTCTCGGCGCCGGCGCCGTGTTCGGTGAGCAGTCGGGCCAGTCGTGCCGCCTCGGTGTGCAGTTCTCGGTAGGTGAGCGAGCGTTCGGCGGAGACGACCGCCGTCCGGTCGGGGTGGGCGCGTTCGGCCTCGGTGAGCGGGGCGAGGGCGTCGGTGTGCTCGGTGGTGTGCCGGGAGGTGTCGGGGCCGGGGAGCGCGGCCCGGGCGCTCGGGGCGATCAGGTCGAGGGCGCGTACGGGGCGGTCCGGGTCGGCGAGGACCTGATCGAGCAGGTGGAGGACGAGGTCGAGGAGTCCGCGGGCGATCGTGGTCGGCACCGCCTCGTCCCGGTGGTCCAGGTACAGGAGGGCGTCGTCTCCCCCCTCCTCTCCCGGCGTCACCGTGAGCGTGACCGGATAGTGGGTGGCGTCGCGGACCCGGATCCGTCCGGCGCGCACACCCGCGTGGTCGCGTCCGGTGACGGCCTCGTCCAATGGGTAGTTCTCGACGACCAGGAGGGTGTCGAAGAGGGTGCCGTGTCCGGTGGCGCGTTGGATCTCGGCCAGGCCGGTCCACTGGTGGTCGAGCAGGTCGGCCCGGTCGAGGTGGACCCGGGTGAGCAGGTCGGAGAGCGACTCGGCCGGGTCGAGGGCGATCCGGACCGGGAGGGTGTTGGTGAACAGGCCGACGGTGTCCTGGGCTCCGGGGAGTTCGGAGCCGCGGCCGGAGACCGGTTGGCCGAAGACGACGTCGTGACGGCCGGTGTGGGTGGACAGGGCCAGCGCCCACACCGTCTGGAGGACGGTGTTGACGGTGACGCCCTTCTCGGCGGCCAGGGAGCGCAGCCCCCGATCGAGGTCCGCCCCCAACGGTGCCCGGATCCGGGTCGGGCGCGGGGGGACGGCGGCAGATCCCGGTTCCTCGGCCGGGCGGCCGTGGGCGGGGGCGATCAGCGTGGGTTCGGTCAGCCCCTCCAGGGCGGTGGACCAGGCCCGACGTCCGGCCTCGTGGTCGCGTGAGCCGATCCAGGCCAGATGGTCCCGGTAACGGGGTGCTGATGGAAGAGCGTTACCGTCGCCGTCGGCCGCGTACAGTCCGAGCAGGTCGCGGGCCAGGATCGGCAACGACCAGCCGTCGAGCAGGACGTGGTGGGCGGTGATCACCAGCACGAGGCGTCCCGGGCCGGTGGTGAGGGCGTGGAAGCGCACCAGTGGCGGGGCGGCCAGGTCGAAACCGCGCCCGAACTCCTCCTCCGCCACCCCGTCCTCGGCCCGTGCGGGGGCCTCCTCCGTGCTCAGGTCGGTGTGCGTCCAGTCGAGTTCGGTGACGGCCGGGACGAACTGGACCGGCCGGTCGAGTTCCTCGTACAGGAACCCGGCCCGCAGGTTGGGGTGACGGGTCAGGAGCGCGGACGCCGCCGTGCGCAGCCGTTCCGGGTCGACCCGGCCCAGGAGTTCCATCCTGAGCTGGATCCCGTAGGCGTCCCCCGCTCCCCCGCTCAGGGCGTGGTGGAACAGCAGCCCCTCTTGGAGGGGGCCGAGCGGCAGGACGTCGGCGATCGCCCCCGGGGAGGGCGTGGTGGTGTCGGGGTCGGTGGGGCGGGTCATCGCCGCTTCCTCCACATCGATTCGATCTGGTCGAGCTGTCCGGGGGCGAGGGAGATCAGCGGTTCCTCGGCCGTCTCGGAGAGGGGCGTGGGCGCGGCGGGTGCCACGGGGTCGGCGACGGCGGCCAGATCGGCGACCACCGGGTTGCGGAAGACCTGCCGTCCGGTGACCACCCAGCCGGCCCGGCGGGCGCCGCCGACCAGGCGCAGGGTGAGAACGCTGTCACCGCCCAGGGCGAAGAAGTCCTCGTCGGCGCCGACCTTGTCCAGGCCCAGGACCTCGGCGTAGACCTCGCAGAGCGCGCGTTCGGCTTCGGTGGCGGGGTCGCGTCCGGTGTCGCGGACCGTGGCGGTCTCGACGGTGGCCGGGTCGGGCAGGGCGTTGCGGTCGATCTTGCCGTTGGCGGTGAGCGGCAGGGCGTCCATGATCACGAAGGCGCTCGGCACCATGTAGCCGGGCAGACGGGTCGAGAGCTCGGCCCGGAGCGAGGAGACGTCCGCCTCTCCGCCGGCGGTCAGGTGGGCGACCAGGCGTGAGTGACCGTCGGCGTCCTCGCGGGCGGTGACCACGGCCTGGCCGACCCCGTCGACGGCGACGAGCGCGGTCTCGATCTCGCCGAGCTCGATCCGGAAACCGCGTACCTTCACCTGGAAGTCGGCCCGGCCCAGGAAGTCCAGGGTTCCGTCATGGTTCCATCGGGCCAGGTCTCCGGTGCGGTACATCCGCGCTCCGGGTTCGGCGGCGAACGGATCGGCCACGAACCGCTCCGCCGTCAGGTCGAAGCGGCCGAGGTAGCCCAGGCCCACACCGGCGCCGGCGATGTACAGGTCGCCGGGGACCCCGGGCGGGACCGGGCCGAGGTCGGCGTCGAGCACGTACACCCGGGTGTTGGCCATCGGACGGCCGATGGTGACCGGACGGTCCGCGTGGACCGGGGCGGCGGTGGACCAGATGGTGGTCTCGGTGGGCCCGTAGACGTTGACGACCTCCCGGGCCGCCTCGGTCAGGGCGTCGGCGAGCGCCGGCGGCAGGGCCTCGCCACCGACCAGGACCCGCAGGCCGGTCAGGGCTTCGGGGTCGGTCTCCGTCAGCATCCGCCACAGGGTGGGGGTGGCCTGCATGACGTCGATCCGGCCGTTCCGGAGGAGTTCGGCCAGGGCCGCCCCGTCGCGGACGGTGTCCCGGTCGGCCAGGACCACCGTGGCCCCGGACAGCAACGGCAGGTACAGCTCCAGAGCGGAGATGTCGAAACCGACCGTGGTCACCGCGAGCCAACGGTCTCCCGACGCGAGGGGCACCCGGTGGGCCATGTCGGTGAGGAAGTTGGCCAGGTTGCGGTGGTCGATCAGCACCCCCTTGGGCCGTCCGGTCGACCCCGACGTGTACAGCACGTAGGCCGGGGCCGCCGGGTGGACGGCCGTCCCGGTGTCGTCCGCGCCGTCGTGGGGTACGGCCGCCGTCTCGGCCGGGGCGGCGTCCAGGTCGAGGACGGGGGTGGTGACACCGGCGGGGGCCTCCACTCCCCCACCGGTGAGCAGAAGGACCGCTCCGGAGTCGTCCAGCATGTAGACGATCCGGTCGGCCGGGAACTCCGGATCCAACGGCAGGTACACACCGCCCACCCGCTGCACCGCGAGCAGGGCCGCGACCAGATCCACCGACCTCGGCAACGCCACCGCCACCACATGCCCGGCGCGCACCCCACGGGCGTACAACAGAGCGGCGATCCGATCGACCCGCGCGTGGAGGTCCGCGTAGGTGTGGGCGCCCTCGCCGTCCTCGACCGCCACCGCGTCGGGCTCGGCGGCGGCCCGATCGGCCACCGCGTCGCAGGGGCGCGGCGCGGTGATCGCGGTCGAGGTCCGGTTGAAGCCGTCCAGCACCCGGGCGCGCTCCTCGGCGCCGAGCACGTCGAAGGCCCCCAGGGCTCGGTGCGGATCGGCCGCGACCTGCTCCAACAGGGCGACGAGTCGGGCCGCCAACCGATCGGCCGTGGCCGTCTCGAACAGGTCGGCGGAGTGGTTGAGCGCCACCCGCGTCCCGCGCCTCGGATCCTCGATGTAGGCGAACTCCAGGTCGAAGCGGGCGGTGTCCAGCGGTGTCTCGACCAGGTGGGTGGTCGAACCGAACAGGGCGTCGGCGCCCTCGGGCCTGCGCTGGTAGGACACCATCGTCTGGAACAGCGGGTGTCGGCTGACCGAGCGTTCCGGACGCAGCGCCTCGACCACCGTGTCGAAGGGGGCGTCGGCGTGGGCGAAGCCGGCCAGGTCCACCTCACGCGTCCGGGCGAGGAGTTCGGCGAAGGTGGGCCGGCCGGACAGGTCCAGCCGCAGCACCAGGGTGTCGAGGAAGAAGCCGACCGCGTCCTGGAGCCCCTCGTCCGCGCGATCGGCGACCGGGCTGCCCAACGGGATGTCCTCCCCCGCGCCCATCCGGTGCAGCAGGGTGGCCACGGCCGCCTGGACGACCATGAAGACCGTGACGCCGTGCTCGGTGGCGAGCGCGCGCAGGGACTCGTGCAGTTCGGGGGCGACCTCCACCTGAGAGAGTCCGCCGCTGTGCGAGGGGGTCGCCGGCCGGGGCCGATCGGTGGGCAGGGCGAGTTCGTCCGGGATCCCCTCCAGGTGCCGCCGCCAGTGGTCGAGGGCGCGGGAGAGCCGGCTGTCGGGGTCGGCGGCGTCGCCCAGGCGTTCGGCCCGGGCCGCCGCGTAGTCGGTGTAACGGAAGGGGAGGGGTGCCTGATCGGGCGCGACCCCTCGTGCCCTGGCCCGGTAGGCCAGGTCCAGGTCGGACAGCAGCGGACCGAAGGACCATTCGTCGGCGGCGATGTGGTGCAGGACGAGCAGCAGGACACAGCCCTCTCCCACCCCGGGGCCGGTGAGCAGCCGGACCCGCAGAGGGGGTCGTGCGGCCAGGTCGAAGGGGAGGGCGGTGATCCGGGCCAGCTCCTCCTCGAAGGGGCGGTCGACGTGCTCGGCGGCCACGCCGACGGTGTCGGCGGGCAGGAGGCGCGGCACGGGCGTGCCGGGATCCTCCGGATCGACGTCGATCACCGTGCGCAGGACCTCGTGACGATCGGCCAGGTCGACGACGGCCGCGCGCAGCGTGTCGAGGTCCAGCGGGTCGTCGACGCGCACCGCCAGGGGCACGTTGTAGGCGCCGCCGGACTCGTGGACGCGGTCGATGAGCCAGAGCCGGTGCTGGGCGTGGGACAGGCGTCGGGGCTCGCCCTCCGGAAGTCGGACGATCGGGGTCCCGGCCCCGGAGGCCGTGTCGGTGACCCTTCGGGCCAGGGCCGCGGCGGTGGGCGCCTCGAACAGGTCGCGCACCCCCACGTCGGCGCCGAGCAGCGAGCGGACGCGGGCGACCACTCGGGCGGCCAGGAGGGAGTGCCCGCCCAGGGCGAAGAAGTCCTCGTCGGGGCCGACCCGGTCGCGGCCGAGCACCTCGGCGAGGACCCCGCAGAGGATCTCCTCGGCGGCGCCGGCCGGTGCGCGTCCGCGATCGAAGACGTGGCCGGAGGCGGCGGGGTCGGGCAGGGCCTTGCGATCGACCTTGCCGTTGGCGGTGAGCGGGAGGGAGGAGAGGACGACGATCGCGCCGGGGACCATGTAATCGGGCAGGCGTTCGGCGAGGTGGGCGCGCAGGGCCACCGTGTCGAGGCTCGGGTCGGTGGGCCCGGCCGGGCCCGTGGGGACGACGTGGGCGACCAGGTGGGAGGAGCCGGAGGCGTCCTCGTGTGCGGTGACCACCGCTCGGGCGACGTCGGGTGACGCCTCCAGGGCGTTCTCGATCTCTCCGGGCTCGATCCGGAAACCGCGTACCTTCACCTGGAAGTCGGCCCGGCCCAGGAAGTCCAACGTGCCGTCCGTACGCCACCGGGCCAGGTCGCCGGTGCGGTACATCCGCGACCCGGGCCCGCCCGAGAAGGGATCGGCCACGAACCGCTCCGCCGTCAGGTCGAAGCGTCCGAGGTAGCCCAGGCCCACACCGGAGCCGGCGATGTACAGGTCGCCGACCACGCCCACGGGGGCGGGGCGCAGCGCGGCGTCGAGCACGTACACCCGGGTGTTGGCCATGGGTCGGCCGATGGTGACGGGGCCGTCGGTGTCCAAAGGTGTGGTGGTGGACCAGATGGTGGTCTCGGTGGGCCCGTAGACGTTGTGGGCTTCGATCGAGAGTTCGGCGAGCCGGGCGGCCAGGGATTCGGGGACCGCCTCGCCGCCGACCAGGACCCGCAGCCCGGTGAGAGCGGACGGGTCGTGCTCGATCAGGGAGCGCCACAGCGACGGGGTGGCCTGCATGATCGTGGATCCCGAGCGGGTGATCAGTTCGGCGAGCGGCCGGGGGTCGCGGACGGTGTCCCGGTCGGCCAGGACCACCGTGGCCCCGGACAGCAGCGGCAGGTACAGCTCCAGAGCGGAGATGTCGAAGCCGACCGTGGTCACGGCGAGCCAACGGTCGCCGGTCTCCAAGGGGAAGCGCCGTCCCATGTCGGTGAGGAAGTTGGCCAGGTTGCGATGGTCGATCAGCACCCCCTTGGGCCGCCCGGTCGACCCCGACGTGTACAGCACGTAGGCGGGCGCGTCGGGGCGCGGAGTCTCGGCAGGGACGTAGGCGCCCTCGAACGTCCCGCCCTGGGAGGCGATCTCGTCCAGGTCCAGGACCGGGGTGGTGACACCGGCGGGGGCCTCCACTCCCCCACCGGTGAGCAACAGCACCGCCTCGGAGTCGTCCAGCATGTAGACGATCCGGTCGGCCGGGAACCCCGGATCCAACGGCAGGTAGACGGCGCCCACCCGCTGCACCGCGAGCAGGGCGGCCACCAGATCCACCGACCTCGGCAACGCCACCGCCACCACCTGTCCGGCGCGCACACCGCGGGCGTACAAGAGAGCGGCGAGGTCGGAGGTCCAGGAGTCGAGTTCGGCGTAGTCGTGCTCGCCCTCGGCGTCGATCACGGCGATCGCGTCGGGGGTCCAGCCCGCCTGGTCGGCCACCGCGTCACAGGGGCGCGGCGCGGTGATCGCGGTCGAGGTCCGGTTGAAGCCGTCCAGCACCCGGGCGCGTTCGGCCGGGGTGAGGGTGTCGACCTCGGCGACACCGAGGCCGGGCCGCTCGACGATCCGGCCGAGGACGGTGCGCAGCCGTTCCAGGAGAGCGCCGGCCCGGCGGGCGTCCACGGCGTCGGGGCGGTGGCACAGCCTGAGGTCGAGGGTGCGGCCGGGCAGGACGTTGATCGAGATCGGATAGTGGGTGGCGTCCTCGACGCGAACGTCGGTGAGGCGGACGCCCGCGTAGTCGCGGTCGGCCAGCGCGTCGCGATCGGGGAAGTTCTCGAAGACCAGGAGCGTGTCGAAGAGCGTCCGATGACCGGACAGCTCCTGGGTCCGGGTCAGTCCGGTGTGGTGGTGTTCGGCCAGGGCCGCCTGCCGGCTCTGGAGTCCGGTGAGCAGGTCGGTCAGGGACAGGTCGGCGCGCGGGCGTACCCGGACGGGGATCGTGTTGATGAACAGGCCCAGGGCGTTCTCGGCTCCGGGCAGGTCGGTCGGGCGACCGGAGACGGTGGTGCCGAAGACGACGTCGTCGCGGCCGGTCTCCGAGCCCAGGACCAGCGCCCAGGCGGCCTGGACGACGGTGTTGGCGGTGACGCCCAGCGCGCGGGTCAGGCCGGTGAGCCGTTCGGTCTCGGCCGGGGTGAGCGAGGCGTACAGGACCCGCTGTTCCTCACCGCCGTGGGCCGAGGCGTCGGGGGCGACGAGGGTGGGTCCGTCCAGGTCGGCGAGCTCCTCGGCCCAGGCGCGGTCGGCGGCCTCGTAGTCGCGTTCGGCCAGGTGGGCGAGGTGGTCGCGGAAGCCGACGCGGGGCGCCGGGGTCTCCGGGTCGGCGTAGTGGGCGAACAGCTCCCGCAGGAACAGCGGGGTCGACCAGCCGTCGAGGAGGGTGTGGTGGTCGGTGACCACCAGGTGGTGCCGGTCGGAACCCGCCTTGACCAGGGTGAAGCGCATCAGCGGCGGCCGGGACGGATCGAAGGGGGTGGCGAGCTCCTCGGAGCGCAGCCGTTCCAGCGCGCTCTCGGGGTCGGTGGCCTCGGTCAGGTCGACCTCCCGCCAGAGGGGGTCGAGTTCGGCCGGGACGAACTGGACGAGTTCGCCGTCCTGGAGGTGGAAGCCGGCGCGCAGGTTCGGGTGCCGTTCCATGAGCAGGGCGGCGGCGCGGCGCAGGCGTCCGGGCTCCAGGTCGCCGTCGATACGGGTGGTGGACTGCGCCGTGTAGGCGTCGTGTCCCTGACCGTGGAGGCTGTGGAAGACCAGACCGGCCTGGAGTTCGGTGGCGGGCCACAGGTCGGACAGCCGTGCCCGGGGATCGCCGTGGGTGTCGACCCAGGCGCGTTCGACCTGTTCGATGCGGGTCCGGTCGATCGATAGGAGCGGCACGTCGGAGGGGGTGAGCGTGTGCGGCCCGGGGTCGGCTGCGGCCTCGGCGAGGGCGGTCAGGGCGGCGGTGAGGTCGTCGGCGAGGCCGCGTACGTCCTCGAAGGTGTGGACTCCGGGCGCCCAGCGCAGGGTCAGGTGCAGGCGGGCGCCCTCGGGACCCTCCTGGGCGACGGCGCCGATCTCCAGGCCGTGGGTGAGCGGACGGTCGGGGTCCTCGCCGAGCATGACCCGGGTGGAGACGGGAGCGGACTCCCAGGGCTGTGCGGCGGGGGCACCGAAGCGGCCCAGGTAGTTGAAGAGGACGTCGGGTCGGGCCCGGTCGGCCAGGCGGGGCGCGGTCTCGGGGTTCAGGTGCCGCAGCAGGCCGTGGCCGAGGCCGTGCCCCGGGGTGGCGCGCAGGGTCTCCTTGACCCTCTTGAGGGTGCCGGCCGGATCGCCGTCGGGGGTCAGGGCCACCGGGTGGGAGGTGGTGAGCCAGCCGACGGTGCGGGACAGGTCGGTGGGCGCGGTGAGCAGGTCGCGCCGTCCATGCCCTTCCAGTTCGACCAGCAGTCGGCGGCCGACCGCGAGGGTCAGACCGGCGAGCAGGACCTCCTCGGGCCCGACCCGATAGACCGGGCCGATGCCGGTGAGCACCCGATGGGTGAGGTCGGGGTCGAGTTCCACGTCGAGGGAGCGCCGGGTGGCGACCCGGTCGACGTCGGGGTCCAGGTCGCGGGCCCCCAGTCGGCGGTGCCGGGCGGGGTCGGTCTGGTCGAGCCAGTGGTCGAGTTCGGCGAGCCGTTCGGGCCGGCGGGCCTCCTCGTGGAGCAGTCGGGTCCAACGGCGCAGCGAGGTGCCCGCCCCGGCGAGCCGGACGGGACGGCCGGCGCTGAGAGCGGCGACGGCCTCGGCCAGGTCGGGGCCGATCACCCGCCAGGACACCCCGTCGACGGCCAGGTGGTGGACCTGGACGAGCAGTCGTCCCATCCGGTCGGGTCCGGCGTCGAACCAGACGGCGGTCAACGGGTGCCCCTCGGAGAGGTCGATCCGGGTGTGGGCCTCGGCGGCCTGGGTGACGATCTCCTCGGTCACCTGGTCCTCGGACCGGTCGGCGACGTCCACCCGGGTGAGCGGACGGTGCTCGCGGGTGTCCTTGGCGGGCAGGACCTCCATCGCCTCGTCGCGGACCCTCAGGCGCAGGGCGCCGTGATGGGCGATGACGGCGCGCAAGGCCTCGGCGAGGATCTCCTCGGTCAGCCCGGCCGGGGTCCACAGCACCTGGGACTGGGTGAAGCGGGTGCCGGGGCCGCACTGGGCGAGATGTTCGATGGTCACGGCGGTGGGCTCCACCGGACCGACCGGGTCGTCGGCGATCCGAGGCGCGAGGGGCGAGGTCGTGGCGCGGGCGGCCAGGCCCGCGGCGGTCGGCGCCTCGAACACGTCGCGCACGGTCAGGCCCAGTCCGGCCGCGCGGGCGCGGTTGACGACCTGGATGGCGAGGATGCTGTCGCCGCCCAGGCGGAAGAAGTCGTCGTGGGGGCCGGTGTCGGTGCCCAGGGTCTCGCGCAGCACGCCGAGCAGGGTGTGTTCGGCGGGGGTGGCGGGTTCGGCGGGGTCGCCGGTCGGGGCGGAGGGTTCGGGCAGGGCGGTGCGGTCGACCTTGCCACTGGAGTTGAGGGGCAGCCGGTCCAGGGCCATCGCCCGGGAGGGGACCATGTGGTCGGGCAGGCGTTCGGCCAGGTGGGCGAGTAGTTCCTCTTCGAGGTCGCGGCCGGTTCGCTCCCCCTCGGTCGCCACCACGTAGGCGATCAGACGCGCGGTGCCGTTCGCGCTCTCGCGGACCACCGTGGCGCACTGCGCGACCCAGGGGTGGGCGGCGGCGACCGCGTCCACCTCGGCGGGTTCGACCCGGTATCCGCGCACCTGGACCTGGCCGTCGACCCGCCCCAGGTAGGCGACGGTGCCGTCCTCGCGGACGAGGGCGCGGTCGCCGGTGCGGTACATGCGGGTGCCGGGAGGGCCGTAGGGGTCGGCGAGGAAGCGTTCGGCGGTCAGGTCGGGACGGCCGACGTAGCCGCGGGCGAGCAGCTCGCCCGCCAGGTACAGGTCTCCGGGGACCCCGCGCGGTACGGGCCGCAGGGCCGCGTCCAGCAGGTGGGCGCGTACCCCGGCGACCGGTCGGCCGATCGCGGTGTCGGGGGTGTCGGCGACGTCGCAGACCAGGGCGTCGACGGTGTTCTCGGTGGGGCCGTAGAAGTTGAGGGCCCGCGTACCGGGCAGGGCGCGCAGCCGGTCCCACAGTCCCTGCGGGCAGGCCTCGCCGCCGAAGGTGAGCAGGGCGGGGGCCCGGTGGAGTTCGCCGGAGTCCAGCAGCCCCCGCAGGTAGCTCGGGGTCAGGTCCAGGTGCTCGATCCGGTGTTCGTCGACGTAGGCGCCGAGCCGGGCGTGGTCCAGAAGGACCTCGGTGTCGATCAGGTGGAGTTCGTGGCCGTGGACCAGGCCGAGGAGGCTGTCCCAGGAGGCGTCGAAGGTGAAGGAGCCGGTGTGGCCGACCCTCGCGCCCTCGGGCAGATGACGGTACAGGTGGTCCCGCTGGGTATCGGCCAGGGCTGACAGGGAGCGGTGTTCGACCACCACGCCCTTGGGCAGCCCGGTGGAGCCCGAGGTGTGGATGACGTAGGCGGCCGATCGGGGGTCGGGCGCCGGAAGCCGGCCGGTGCGCTGTTCGGCGAGCGCCTCGCGGACCTCGTCGGTGTCGAGTTCGAGGAGCCGCGCCTCGGCGTCCTCGGGGAGCCGGTGCGAGGTGGTGGAGTCCGCCAGGACCAGGGCGGGCCGGGCACTGTCCAGTACCCGGGCGATCCGGTCGACGGGGTGGTCGGGGTCCACGGGTGCGTAGGCGGCTCCGGCGCGCAGAACCGCGAAGAGGGCGATCACCAGGTCGACGGAGCGGGGCAGCGCCAGGGCGACGGTGTCGCCGGGGCCGATCCCGGAGTCGCGCAGCAGGTGGGCCAGGCGGTCGATCCGGTCGACGAGGTCGGCCCGGGTGAGTCGGAGATCCCCATGGACCAGGGCGGTGGCGTCGGGGGCGAGGTCGGCGGAGCGGAACAGGGTCTCGGTGACCGGGGCCCGCTCGCCCGGGGCCGGCGGCGTGGCCGGAAGGAGGTCGGTCGGGGCGACGGTGTCCAGCGCGGCCAGGAGGGTGGCGCCGTTCGCGCCGGCGAACCCCGCGAGGAAGTCGGCGAACCCGGCCAGGAGGGCGCGGGCCCCGGCCTCGTCGTAGCGGGCGTCGTTGGCGTTGGCCTCCAGGACCAGACCGCCCGCGGCCGGACGGTAGACGGACACGGCGATGTCGTCGACCGGCCCCTCGGACAGGTTGGTGGTGGCGGCGGCCGCCCCGTCGAAGGTGAGCGTGTAGTCGAAGAGCTTGACGTTGATCTCGGGTCCGTACAGGCCGAAGCGGTCGCCGACGGCGGCCAGGTCGCGGCGGAGCCGTTCGGACCGGTAGCGCCCGTGGGCGCGCAGGTCGCGCTGGGCGGCGGCGGTGCGCTCGACGACCTCGGCGACGGTGAGCGTCGAGTCCACGCGCAGGCGCAGCGGCAGCACGTTGACGACCATGGCGGGGGTGCGCAGCCCCACCGTTCCCACCCGACCCATCGTCGGGGAGCCGAGCAGTAGGTCGTCGGCCCCGGTGAGACGATGGGTGTAGGCGGCGAAGGCCCCCACGAGGGCGTCGGCCCAGGTCGCGCCGTGGGCGGCGGACAGCGAGTCCAGCGCCTCGGCGACGTCGGCTCCCACGGAGAGGCGCGCCCTCAGGAACGAGGCGTGCGGCGCGGGCGGAGCCGAGGACCACAGGGCCGGTTCGGGCCGGTCGGCCATCAGATCGACCCAGTGGGCCCGGTCCCGCTCGTGACGCTCGGAGGCCTCGTACCGCTCCTCGTCGGCCACGAGGTCGGCGAGCCTTCCGAAACGGGAGGCCGGGACCTCCTCCCCCCGCCCCAGCCGGGTGTAGAGGTCGGCGACGCGTCGGGCCATCATCGTGATGGCGTAGGCGTCCACCGCCAGGTGGTGGTAGCGCTGGACCCAGAACCAGCGCGCGTCCCCCACTCGCAGCAGCGCGAACCGGTGGAGCGGCCCGACCTCGGGGTCGACCGGCCGTTCCCGGTCGGCGCGCATCCACTCCAGGGCCCGCTCGCGCGCCGCCTCCTCCCCGTCGTCCTCGCGCAGGTCGAGGACGTCCGGGTCACGAGGGGGCCCGGACCCGATCACCTGCGCGGGCCGGTCCCCATCGACCACCACCCGCGCGCGCAGGGCGTCGCTCTCCTCGACCAGCGTCCGCAGCGCCTCGACGAAGCGGTCCACGTCCAGGTCGGTGGGGATGTCGGTGTACTGGCCGACGTTGAACACCGGGCTGTCCGGTGCCGTCCGCTGTGCGTACCAGACACCGGCTTGGGCGCCGGTCAGGCCCACGGGGGCATCGTGAAGGTCGGCCATGGGTCGGGCTCCTCGGAAGGGTACGGGGGTCGGGGCCGGTGGGGCGGGGTGAGAGGGGGCGGCCGGGTCAGCCGTTGAGCAGGTCGACCCAGGCGTGGACGGTGGGGTTCTCCGACAGGTCCGCGAAGTCGACCTCGGCCCCGTCCACGCGCCACCGCTCCATCAGGCTCATCACGCGGACCGAGTCCATGCCCCGGTCGAACAGGTTCTCGGCCGGGTCGACGCTCTCGACGGGCTCGGCGAGGGCACGGGCGGCGTCGGCGCGGACCCGTTCGACGGTGAATACGGGATCGGTGTCGTGGGACATGGGTCGTGCCCTCTCTTCGGTGGGGGCTCCGGCGCGCGCGGCGACGGAGTCGATGATCTCCGCGACCCGGGTCGCGATGTTGGACAGCAGCGACGCCGACACCCCGTGGGTGTGCTCGGTGCCGCCCTGGAGGTAGAGGCCGCAGGTGAGGGTGTCGTCGGTGGCCACGCGGTAGTCGCGTTCCACCACGGGCAGCCCCTCGGAGTCGGTGAGCACGGAGTCGACCAGGTCGCCCAGCAGCGGTCGCGGGTCGGCCGGGTGGTAGCCGGTGGCGAAGACGACGTAGTGGGCCGGGACCGGGGTCTGCTTACCGGTGACCAGGTCCTCGACGACCACCGCGACGCCCCGCGGGCTCTCGGTCAGCCCGGCGACGCGCGAGGTGTTGTGCAGGTGCAGGCGCTCTTCTCCGTGCACCTTCTCCTCGTAGTGACGGCGGTAGAGCTCGCCGATCAGGTCCGGGTCGACCACCGAGTAGTTGGTGTTGCCGTGATAGCCGGTGAGGCGACGTTTGACGTCGGCGGGGGCCGCGTGGAAGGCGTCCACGGCCTCGGGGTCGAAGATCCGGTTGGCGAAGGGGCTGTCGTCGGAGGGGCTGTAGCCGTAGCGGGACAGGACCGCGTGGATCCGCGCCTCGGGGAACCGCCGGTGGAGGTGGTCGGTGACCTCGGCGGCGCTCTGACCGGCCCCCACGACCACGAAGGACCGCGGGTCGGCCTGCGGACCCAGCGCCTCCAACCGGGTGAGCAGGTACTCGTTGTGCCACACGCGGGCGGACTCCTCCACCCCCTCGGGCATACGCGGACGCAGACCGGGACCGAAGACGACGTTGCGGGCGCGAAGCACGGTGGTGGCGCCGTCCTGATCGCGGGCGACCACGTCCAGGTGGGTGACGCGCTCACCCGAGTACACGGGGCGGACCTCGGTGACCTCGTGGCCGTAACGGACCTGGTCGGCGACACGGTCGGCGCACCAGGACAGGTAGTCGTGGAACTCCCGCCGCAGGGGGAAGAGCGTCTTGTGGTTGATGAAGTCGTGCAGCCGGCCCGCCTGGTGCAGGAACGACAGGAAGCCGAAGTCGCTGGCGGGGTTGCGGGTGGTGACCAGGTCCTTGAGGAAGGACACCTGCATGGTGGCGCCGTCGATGAGCATGCCGCGATGCCAGCCGAAGGACTCCTGGCGTTCCAGGAACACCCCGCTCAGGGCGGGCTCGACGCCCTGATCACGGCGTTCGGCCAAGGCGATGGCCAGGCCCAGGTTGGAGGGGCCGAAACCCACCCCGACCAGGTCGTGGACGGTGGTCGGGTCTGCGTCGGGTGCCACGGTGGTCCCTTCGTGGAGGTCGGTCACGGGCGGGCTCCGGTCGAGTCCGCGCCCTGGTCCAGGAAGTCCAGGGCGTCCCGGGTGGACAGCACGGTCGCGCAGCGTCCGGCGGCGTAGCTCAGGGCGGAGCGGTGGTGGTCGGCGCTGAAGTCGGCCAGGGCGTCGGCGATCAGGAACGGGCGGATGTCGCGCATGAACGCGTCGGCGGCGGTGAGCTGGCAGCCGATGTGGGCGTAGACGCCGGTCACCACGATCTGGTCGCGTCCCTGGGCGGCCATGCGTTCGGCCAGGTCGGTCTGGGCGAAGGCGCTGTAACGCCATTTGGTGAGCAGGAGGTCCTCACCGTCGGGGGCCAGTTCGGGGACGATGTCGGTGTGCTCGGCGACGGCCTTCATGCCCGCGCCCCAGAAGTCGCGTTCCAGACCCCGCTGTTCGGAGGTCATGTCGCCGGGCTTGGCCGTGTAGACGACCGGGACCCCGGCGGCCCGGCAGGCCGAACGCAGGGCCGCGATATTGGCCACGGCCCCGGCGATGGGCTGGCTGCCCTCGGCGTAGGGGCGGACGAAGTAGCGCTGCATGTCGTGGACGAGCAGGAGCGCGCGTTCCGGTTCCAGGGGCCAGTGCGCCCGGTTCTCGGGCAGCTCCTCGGAGGTGGGCAGTGGGTAGGGGGCGATCGTGGGCAGGGACATCGATCAGTGGTCCGTTCCGGAGGTGGTGCGTGCCGCGCGCAGGTCGCGCTTGGAGGTCTTGCCGACGGCCGTGGCCGGGAATGCGTCCACGAAGCTGACGCGGTCGGGGATCTTGTAGGCGGCCAGGCCCCGCTCGCGCAGGAAGGCGAGCAGTTCGCTCCGTGTGGGCGCCTCGCCCCGGGCGATGACGTAGGCGTGGGTGCGTTCGCCCAGGTAGGGGTCGGGGAGGGCGACGAGGGAGGCGTCGTGGACCGCCGGGTGGGCCAGGAGGTGGTTCTCGATCTCCTCGGCGCCGATCTTCTCCCCGCCCCGGTTGATCTGGTCCTTGGCGCGTCCGGCGACGACGAGGGCGCCGGAAGGGTGGCGGCGCACGATGTCGCCGGTGCGGTAGAAGCCGTCGTCGGTGAAGGCGACGGCGTTGTGCTCGGGCGCCCGGTAGTAGCCCCGGATCGTGTAGGGCCCCCGGGTCAGCAGGTGGCCGGGTTCGCCGTCGGGGACCGGGTGGTCCCGGTCGTCGACGATGAGGATCTCGTCGTGGTCGCTGATCGGGCGGCCCTGGGTACCGGTGACGACCTCGTCGGGGTCGCCGTCCCTGGTGTAGTTGACCAGCCCCTCGGCCATCCCGAAGACCTGTTGGAGGGCGCAGCCCAGCACCGGGGCGACCCGGCGGGCCGCCTCCGGTGGGAAGGTGGCGCCGCCGACCTGGAGGACGCGCAGGTCGGACAGGTCGCGTTCGCCCTGGGAGCCGTGTTCGACCGCGTCCATCCACAGCATGGCCACGGGCGGGACGACCGCCGTGTGCGTGACGTGCTCGCGTTCGATCAGGGGCAGACAGGTCGCCGGGGAGGGGTCGGGCGCGGTGACCACGGTGCCGCCCGCGTGCAGCACGCCGAGGAACCCGGGTGAGCTCATCGGGAAGTTGTGGACGGCCGGCAACGCGGTCAGGTAGACGGTGTCGGTGTCCAGGCCGCAGATATCGGCGCTGGCCCGTACCGAGTACAGGTAGTCGTCGTGGGTCCGGGGGATGAGCTTGGGCAGCCCGGTGGTACCGCCGGAGAGCTGGAAGAAGGCGACCGATCCGGGGTCGGGTTCGGCGAGGATCGCGGTGTCGGGTTCGGCTCGCAGCGCCTCCAGGGCGGTGAACCCCTCCTCGTCACCGGCCTCGCCCGCCACGACGACGTGTTCCAGCGAGGGGACCTCCGCGCGGACCCGCGCCGCCATGGGCCGGCAGTCGAAGGCGCCCTGGAGGTCGGTGGTGATCAGGGCGACGGCCTCGGCGGTGCCCGCCAGGTGCAGCAGTTCGCTGCGGCGATGGGCGGGCAGCGCGTAGACGGGCAGCGCGCCCAGCCTGAACAGCGCGAACACCACCTCGAACAGGGACGCGACGTTGGGCAGGTGCACCACGACCCGCTCCCCCGCGCGCACGCCCAGGCGGAACAGACCGGCGGCCAGGGCGTCGGCGCGCCGGTCCAGTTCGGCGTAGGTCCAGCGCAGGTCGCCGTCCACGACGGCGGTCCGCTCGCCGAAACGGGCGGCGCGGTCCCTCAGGAAGGCGGGGAAGGTCTCGCCGGTCCAGAGACCGGCGGCCCGATAGGCGTCGGCGTACTCGCGGGGCCAGGGGGTCCAGTCGGCGGGGTCGACGGCGCGGGGACCGGGGCGGTCGTTCATGGTTCAGGCGGCTCCGTCCACACCGAGGGCCAGCAGGAGGGTGCGCAGCTTGGCCGAGGTCTCGGCCAGCTCCGCGTCGGGATCGGACTCGGGCATGACGCCGCCGCCCGCGTACAGGTCGAGGGTGTCGCCCTCCACGTCGGCGCAGCGGATGGTGACCACCCACTCGCCGTCGCCGGAGGCATCGGTGTGGCCGACCGCGCCGGTGTAGAAACCGCGGTCGAAGGGCTCCAGGTCGACGATGGTGTCGAACGCCCGGCCCCGAGGGGTGCCACAGACCGCGGGGGTGGGGTGCAGGGCCATCGCCGGCACGTGGGCGGGCAGGTCGGGGTCGATGGCCTCGCCGGTCACCCGGGTGGACAGATGCCACATGGTGGCGGTCTTGACCAACTCCGGCTCGGCCGGGACGGTGAGCTTACGGCAGTAGGGGCGCAGGCCCTCGGCGACCGCCTCCACCACCACGGCGTGCTCGTGCCGGTCCTTGGTCGAGGTGAGCAGGTCGACCGCGCGCTTTTGGTCCTTGGTGGGGTCGGCGCTGCGCGGGGCGGACCCGGCCAGCGGGTTGGACAGGACCCGGCGTCCGCGCTTGGAGACCAGGAGCTCGGGGCTGGCCCCGATCAGGGTCCGGGGGCCGGGGCCGCGTGCGGGCAGGTCGGTGGCGAACACGAAGGCGGAAGGGTCGCGCCACAACAGGTTGGCCAGAACGGTGGCGACGTCGACCTCCCGATCGCCGTGGACGCGCAGGGTGCGGGCCAGGACCACCTTGAGCAGGCCGGCGTCCTCGGCCATGAGCTTGACGGCGCGTTCGACCGCGGCCACGTGCGCCTCCGGTGCCGGGACCGGGGTGATCCGCCACTCCCCGGCCAGAGGGCTCCAGCGCCGCTCGGCCGGGGCGGTGTTCGCGGCCGGCGGCGCCCAGCGCACGGTCTCGGGGACCACCAGATGGGCGGGGCGGGCGACGTCGAAGGGGATCGCACCTATGGCGACGGCGCCCTCGCCCGCCTCGGCCAGGACCGAGGTCAGGTCCTCGGCCCGGTCCAGGGTGGTCAAGGTCCCGGTCCCGTGCAGGGCGTGGGAGCCGGTGGAGAAGAACGCGTCCCCCGGCCGGTAGGCCGTCAGGAGCTCGCCCGCCGAGGCCGCGGGGGCGGCGGTGCGCTGTTCGGGCATGGATGTGGCCTTTCTCGTGATCAGGCGCGCGGAACGGCCGGGGTGGGGCCGTGCGAGGGAGGGGCGGGGTTCAGCGGAGCGTGGCGCCGCCGTCCACGTAGAGCTCGTGTATGGTGATGTGGCGCGCGGCGTCGGAGAGCAGGAAGCGCACCGCCTCGGCCACGTCCTCGGGGTCGCCGATCCGGCCCAGGGGGATGCCGACCTTGAACCGTCCGGGGTCGCCGTGGACCAGGGCGGCGGGGTCGGGGGTCATGGCCCGGAGCATGGGGGTATCGGTCGATCCGGGCGAGACGACGTTGCAGCGCACGCCCAGCGGTGCCAGTTCCAGGCCGAGGGATTTGGTCAGGGCCACGGCGGCGGCCTTGGAGGCGGCGTAGGCGGCCATGCCGGAGCGGGGGATCCCGGCCGCGTTGGAGGCGACGGTGACCAGGGCGCCGTGTCCGCGCGGCCCCATGCGTCGGGCGACGGCCCGGCCGACGGCGAAGACCCCGGTGGCGTTGACCGCCATGACGCGGTGCCAGTCGCGTTCGTCGCAGTCGGCGACGGGGCCGGTGACCAGGGTTCCGGCGGCGTTGACGGCGAGGGTCACCGGGCCGAGGTCGGCCTCGATCTCATCGAAGAGTCCCTCGACGCGGGTCGTGTCGGTGACGTCGGCGATGAACGCGTCCGCCCGGTGTCCCCGTTCCCGCAGGAGGCGCAGGGTCCGGTCGAGCCCGTCGGCGTCGACGTCGACGGCCGCGACCCGGGCCCCGTGCCCGGCGAGGTCGAGGGCCACGGCCCGGCCCACACCACCGGCCGCTCCGGTGACCATGGCGACGGCACCGTCGATCCCGTTCACGTTCGTTGTCCCCTTCCGGACCCGCTGACCTGCAAGAAGTTAGGTAAAGCTAGCCTCAATTAGGTAATCCTTACCTAAGAAGTTCGCGGCAAGTCTCGGCCGGAAGCCGACACCGTGTCAACCGGAGAGCGAGTGAGACCTGGGTCACTCGATTTCACCCGCACCCCCGGGGAGCGACCCGGCCGAAAGCCGCGAAACGACCGCGTTCGCGCAGGTCGAAGCGGGCACACGAGGAGCCCCGGAGGCCCCACCGGAACAGGCCTCCGCCACCGAGGCGCACTTTCCAAACCCACCAAAGGTGAGGCGGTTGTCACGTCCGGTCACCTTCACGCCCGGAACGTCGATCGCGCCCACCCCGAAAAGGGACGACCGAAAGGGTGACCTAACCTGTTGGAGCCCCGAGAGGATCTTTCGAGGGCACCCCTTGCAGCGACGACCCGAGGAACCGCGTTGAGCCTGAACTCCCTGACCGCCCCGGCCTTCCGTGTGGTGGCCGTCTTCGAGGCCTTCACCTGGGCCGGACTCCTGGTCGGCATGTACTTCAAGTACCTCGGCAACGGCAGCGAACTGGGCGTGCAGATCTTCGGCCCGCTGCACGGCGGCGCGTTCATGGTCTACGTCGCGGTCACCCTGTTCGCCGCCGTCCGCCTGCGCTGGGGCGTGTGGCCGACCCTGGTCGCCCTGGCCGCGTCGATCCCGCCCCTGGGCACCCTTCCGGCCGACTGGTGGCTGCACCGGACCGGCCGTCTCTCCCCCGGAGCGAACACGAAGAACGACCGGGACCGCAGCCCCGAACCGGTGTCCTGAGTACCTTCGGAAACTCTCTTTCGAACGGGTCGCACTCCTTTGTGCGACCCGTTTCCTTATGCCCGAGAACCCATCCGCCACATGAATCCCAAGGGCAACGAAAAGGGCGGAGAGTACCTGATTCGAGGGCGCCCTGAAAGGGGGGTAAATCGTTTTCGTCCTGACCGGTAACGAACAAAGAAAACTTTCGCTCGACCCTTTGCGTACGCGGACCGAGCCATGTTCAGTGGGGAACCGTAAACCGCCCGAACAACCCGAAAGGGACACCCCACATGGAGCAGAACCAGGGCCCCGACCGTCGCACCCTCCTGAGAGGAGCGGCCGTCGCCTCCGGCGCGGCCGTGATCGGCGCCTCCGCCGCCTCCCCCGCCGGCGCCTCCCCCACGACCTCGGCCGCCGAACCCCCGATGTCCTTCCGCGCCGACTGGAACGCCCGACCCCCGTCGAGCCCCGTCCAGATCCTTCAGACCCCGCCGACCCACGTCGTGGTCCACCACACCGCGACCGCCAACAGCACCGACCACTCGCTCGACCACGCGCTGGCGCTGTCACGCTCCATCCAGAACTTCCACATGGACACCAACGGGTGGATCGACGTCGGCCAGCAGTTCACCATCAGCCGGGGCGGTCACCTCGTCGAGGGCCGCGACCGCGCCGTTCCCGCCGTACGCGAGGGTGTCCACTGCGTCGGCACGCACGTGGCGAACAACAACAACACGTGCGTGGGCATCGAGAACGAGGGCACCTACATGGAGGAGGGGCCCACCCAGGAGTTGGTCGACCGCCTGGTCGAGACCCTCGCCTGGCTGTGCGGCTCCTACGGACTCGACCCCCAGACCGCCATCCTGGGGCACCGCGACTTCAACGCCACCGCCTGCCCGGGCGACGTGCTGTACGCGATGCTGCCGGATCTGCGTAACGCGGTGAGCTCCCTGATGCTCGCCCAGGGGATGGAGATCGGCACGCGCACGGTGTCGGCCGAGGACCGGCCCACCTACCCCGAGGTCCCCGAGAACGAGCCCGAGGGCGAGTTCCTGCACGGCCCGGCGCGCGGCCCCGACGATTTCAGCCGCTGACCCGTTGAGGACGGTTCCCCGCTCATCGTCCTCCTACCGGTGACCATCGAGGCGGTGCCCCTTTCACCGAAAGGGACACCGCCTCCCCCTACGGAGTTCGCTCCGAAGGTGGTGGCCCGACCTCGTCATCCGCATCGGGCACCGCCAGACGCATCGCGCACAACGACACGAAGAGCACCGCCGCCACCGCGAACCCGACCCGCAGATCGCCGGTGGACTCGCCCAGGACACCCGCCGTCAGACCGCCCAGCGCGGTACCGCCCATCATGATCAACCGATTGCCCGCCGAGACCCTGGACAGGTGACCGTCCGGTGTGCGGCGTTGCAGGGCGGTGATCGTCATGACCCCGAAGACCGCGGCGGCGGCCGCGCCCACCACCAGACCGGCGGAGATCGCCCAGACCCGGGTGGTCAGGGCCAGGACGACGCTGTCCACCGACATGAGCAGGCACGAGAGCGTGAGGAGCCGCAACTCCCCCATCCTCGCGGCGAGTCGGCCCGCGTACGAGGCCCCGACGATACCGCCGACGCCCAACGAGGCCATGAGGAGACCGAACCCCCAGGTGTCCAGCCCCACCGGTCCGGGGGCGACCAGATACAGGGCCAGGACGGAGAAGGTGAGGCTCCCGGCGAAGTTCGCCCCCGCGCCCCAGAGGGCGAGGACGGCGATACGGCGCTCGCGGAACAGCAGGGCCGGGCCCCGCAGGATCTCACCCCACAGCGAGGCACGCCGCTCCGCCGCCTCCGAGGGGGCCGGTCCCGGTTCGTAGCGCACACGCCAGAGCAGGATCGCCGACAACGCGTGGCAGACGGTCGATACCAGCAACGGCGCGGCCTTGGAGAACGCGAACAGGGTTCCGCCCGCCGCAGGCCCCACCAGATCGTCTCCCGCCATCGAGGCGGCGTGCCGACGGCCGTGCGCCCGGGAGAGCTCTCGCCGAGGCACCAGCCCGGGGACCATGGCCGGGGTGGAGGTGTCGAAGAAGGCCTCGCCGACCCCGAGGAGGAAGGCCGCGGCGAACAGCGCTCCCACGGTGAGGTGGTCGGTGAGCAGGAGAAGGCCGACACCTCCCAGGAGGACCGTTCGTGTCAGGGCCGCGCCCAGAGCGAGCACGCGCCGGTTCAGACGATCTCCGAGCGCTCCGGCGGGCAGCCCCACCAGGAGCCAGGCCAGGGTGCCGGTGACCGCGACCCCCGAGACCAGGATCGGGGACCGGGTCAGCTCGACCGCCACCAGCGGGAGCGCCACCCGGGCCAGCCCGTCCGCCAGGTTCGCGCTCGCCGAGGCACCCCACAGCAGGGAGAAGTCACGGCCCAGAGGGGCGGCCCGCCGCCCGAAGTCGGACGGGGGTGAGGAAGTGGAGGACACCGCGCTCATATTCACATCGGGGAAGGGGGACCGGGTCGCCATCGGTACCGGGACCGGGCGAACCCCGATCCACCGTAGTGGCCTTCCCCGTCCCTTTCCAGGGAAAGGGACGACCGTGACCGGCCAGAGGAGAGCGCCCACGAGGAAGTGGGAACCCTTCACCACCACAAGGACATTCTCACCATGGTGGACATGAAAGACATAGCAGAGAATTCACGGAATACCGTTATCGAAACCGGATGAGCGCTCTCTCGACAACAGCCCGGAGCCTTTTCGGGAAATCCCTCACCCCGAGGCGTCGAGAGGAACGGAGGCCCCGCCCCCCATCACCAGATCCCGGTAGGGCGAGGTCACCACGGGGAGGGTGTCCACCCCCAAGAGTCGCTCGGCCTCCTCCAACCGTCGCACGGCCTCCTGGGAGGGACCCTCGGAGAGGATCTCGGTCTCGATGAACGAGCCCGCGCCCACGACCGTGTCCACCACCACCGACAACCCCGGTCGGCCGGAATCGCGATAGCAGACGCGCCTCTTCTCCACCCTGGCCAGACGGACCATGCCCAGCGCCTCCAGAAGATCATGGGCGCGCGGCCTGGTCGGCGTCCGCCAGCGCCACGTCGGTCTCCTTCTTGGCGATGACCCCCGCCGCGCTGCGGGTAGTGGCGTCGGAGGCGGGCTTGTAGGTGATCTCGCACCCGCCCTCCCGCTCACGGACCCGCAGGCACTCGACCGTCTCCATGAAATCGACGTCGGGCCTGCTGTAGTAGGTGTCGACCTCCACGATCGACCCCGCGGCGACGAGACCCGCCGTTTCGAGCCGCCGCTCCAAGGCCGCGCGATCCTCCAGCGCACGCTTGCGTTCGACCTCGATCGGTGCCATCGAGACGTTCATCCCCCTTCGTGGGTCGGGTGTGTCCTTCGAACGACTCTCGGGCACCGGCGAGGGGACCGGGGCGGTCTTCGGGGATCCGACATCGGGGCGTGATGGGCGGGACGGGCTCGGGGGGAGAGTTCGGGGTACGGAGGGGGCGGGTGGGGCATGTTCCTCCTCGAACGGCGTCCACGATCGTCAGGGAGGACTTCGCATGTCCCAACAGGTCCAGGGTGTGATCTCACGCGCCAAGGGCGCGCCGGTCGAACTCACCACCATCGTCGTCCCCGACCCCGGCCCGGGCGAGGCGGTGGTCCGGGTCCTGGCGTGCGGGGTCTGCCACACCGACCTGCACTATCGCGAGGGCGGCATCAACGACGAGTACCCGTTCCTGCTCGGCCACGAGGCGGCGGGCATCGTCGAATCCGTGGGCCCGAACGTCACCGAGATCGTCCCCGGCGACCACGTCGTCCTCAACTGGCGTGCGGTGTGCGGCCACTGTCGGGCCTGTAGGCGCGGCCGCCCCCAGTACTGTTTCGACACCCACAACGCCGAACAGAGCATGACCCTGGAGGACGGCACCGAACTGACCCCGGCCCTGGGCATCGGCGCCTTCGCCGAGAAGACCCTCGTGGCCGCCGGACAGTGCACCAAGGTCGACCCGACCGCCTCGCCCGCGGCGGCGGGCCTGCTCGGCTGCGGGATCATGGCCGGGATCGGCGCCGCCATCAACACCGGAGGGGTCACCCGCGGCGACTCGGTGGCCGTCATCGGCTGTGGCGGCGTGGGCAACGCGGCGGTGGCCGGGGCCCGCCTGGCCGGGGCGAACCGGATCATCGCCGTGGACCTGGAGGAGCGCAAGCTGGAGTGGGCGCGCGGCTTCGGCGCCACCCACACCGTCGACGCCCGCGTCTCCGACCCGGTCGAGGCGATCCGCGACCTGACCGACGGCTTCGGCGCGGACGTGGTCATCGACGCCGTCGGCCTACCGAAGACCTATGAGCAGGCGTTCTACGCCCGTGATCTGGCGGGCACCGTGGTGCTGGTGGGGGTTCCCACCCCGGAGATGCGGCTGGAGCTGCCCCTACTGGACGTGTTCGGCCGGGGCGGCGCCCTGAAATCCTCTTGGTACGGCGACTGTCTGCCCTCACGCGACTTCCCGATGCTCATCGACCTGTACACCCAGGGCCGGCTGGACCTGGACGGGTTCGTCACCGAGACGATCGGGATCGGCGACGTCGAGGAGGCCTTCGGCCGGATGGAACGAGGCGAGGTTCTGCGATCGGTGGTGCTGCTGTGAGTAACGCGCGTGTGGAACACCTGACCACCTCCGGGGTCTTCTCCCTGGACGGAGGTTCCTGGAAGGTGGACAACAACGTCTGGCTGGTGGGCGACGACGAGGAGGTCGTCGTCATCGACGCCCCTCATGAGGCGCAGGCGATCATCGACGCGGTGAACGGTCGACGGGTCGTGGCGATCGTGTGCACCCACGGGCACAACGACCACGTCAACGCGGCCTTGGAGGTGTCCGACGCGGTCCACGGTCCGGTCCTGCTCCACCCCGACGACCGGGTGCTGTGGAACATGACCAATCCCGAGCGGGTGCCCGACGGCGCGCTGGCCGACGGGCAGGTCATCACGGTGGCCGGGATCGAACTGCGGGTGATCCACACCCCGGGCCACGCGCCCGGGGCGGTGTGCCTGTACTCGCCCGAACTCGGCGCCCTGTTCAGCGGGGACACCCTGTTCCAGGGCGGTCCGGGGGCGACCGGAAGGTCCTACTCGGACTTCCCGACCATCATCGCCTCCATCAGGGACCGGTTGCTCACCCTTCCCGGGGACACCGTGGTTCGCACCGGGCACGGAGATCCCACCACGATCGGCGCCGAGGCGCCCCATCTCCAGGAGTGGATCGACCGGGGCCACTGAGGTCGGTCGTGGAGGTGCCCCGCGTCGAGGTCGGCGCGGGGCACCTTCGTGTCAGCGATCGTCATCGTCGTCGTAGGACGAAGAGCCTCCGTAGGAGGACGAGGAGGACGAAGAGCCTCCGTAGGAGGAAGAACCGTACGAGGAGGAGTCGTCATCGTCGTCGGAGGACGAGGAGTAGGAGGAGTAGGACGAACTGTACGAGGAGGAGCCGGAGGAGGAACCACCGGAGGACGATGAGGATCCGTACGAGGACGCCCTGTGTCGGCCGGGCCGATCATCGGAGTACGAGGAACTCTTCGGGGTCCAGGAGGTCCGCTCCGGCGGGAACCCGCTTTCACGGCTCGTGGTCTCGGACGACCGTTCCTCCGAGGCCGTCCTCGTCGTGCCGGCGGCCTCGTTCCCCTTCCCTTCGTCCTTGGATTCGTCCTTCTGCTGCTCACGGAGGAGACGCTCGGCCATCGCCCCCACACCGGCGATCGCCGCGCTCGTGGTGGAGATACGCCCGACGGCCTGTTTCCAGGCATGGGCGCGCCGACGTTGGTTCAGCGCCCTGTAGACGGAGGGCACGCGCCCGGCCGAGGCCAGGGAGCCCCGTGCCGTCGCCTCCTGGTGCTGGGTGAGCGCGTCCCGCCATCGGCCTCCGGCCTCCAGGGAGCGCCCCAGCAGATACTTGGCGTGCACGTTCTCCCCGGCGGCGGCCTTCCGGCCCCACAGGCTCTCCCTGAAGGCGGGGCGTCCCCGTGTCCGGTCGGCCCTGTAGTGGGGCAGGTCCTCGACGGCCCGGGAGACCCTCTCCGGGTCGACCTCCTTCTCCGGAACCGCCACCTCGTCGAACAGACGCCGGAGCCGGGCCTCACCGATCCCCCAGGTCTCCAGGCAGGCGTGCAGGAACATCGCCGCCTCATCGCCGTCGTCGGCCGCCACGGAGAGCCAGAACAGCGCGCCGTCCTCGTCCCCCGCCCGGTAGCGCAGGAGCCCGGCGAGGTGGGCCCCTCCCCTCTCACCACCGTCGTAGGCCCTACGGAGCCAGCGGCCGGCCTCGTCCGCCCCGGACGGGTCCTCCCCCGTCAACGCGGACAGGGCCAGCACCGATCCCAGGCGTTCCATGGCGCGGGGGTCCTCGTCCTCGACCGCGCGCCGGAGGAAGGGCAGGGCCCCCGAGCGGTCCTCGGCCCGCAGAAGGAGGAGCGCCGTACCCAGGTTGGCCCCCGGGTGCTCCGGGAAACGTTCGAGGAAGCGGGTCCAGGCGTGACCCGCGACGGTGAATCGGTCGGTCTCGTAGGCGGCGAAGCCGAAGGTCGGCAGGTACTCCACCGGGATCCGATGCGAGATCAGGTTCCACACCGCGTCGGGGACCTCGGACCCTTCCTCCTCTTGGAGCGCGTGGGAGACCAGGTGGTGGAAGGGCTCATAGGTCTCCTTCCCCACCGGGGACAGACAGCCGCTGGCCCCGCGTGCCGGGTCGGTGGCCCAACGGAGCGCCTCGTCGAAGGTCGACGCCCCCGGGTCGTGGTGGACGCTCGGTCCGAGGTAGTGCCGATGCAGATCCTCCAGCAGCCCCCGAGGCAGAGGGGCACGGTAACCGAGCCTGCGCGCGTCCACCGCCGCCGAGATGATCGCCCCCGCTCGGGGGTTGTGCCCGTGGACCGCGGAACGCCAGCGTCGCAGGGTCGTGTGGGAGTCCGCGATGTCCGCGGCGAATCCGCCCTTGTTCCGGTCGGCCAGAGCCTGGGAGATCCGCCAATCGTCCTCGAGTTCGAGCGCCGTCCTCAGTTCCGTCTCCTTCAGGCGGCGCTCGACGAAGAAGTGCTCCGCCCGATCCTCCAGGATCCTGCTGACGGTGGGCTCCGACTGTTTCGGCAGGTCGCCCCGTACTCGGGAGTCCAGGGTCCCGATGAGACAGACGTCCGTGCGGTCGGGTGGGCACAGTCGGTCCAGGACGCCCTCGTTCAGGGTCCCGGCGGCGAGGTACCGGTCGATCCCGTCGAGCCACACCACCGCGTTCCTCGGGGTGGTGGGAAGGTCCGCTATGGCCGTCAAAGACCGTTCGTCGCTGGGGACGATCAACCGGCGGCCGGGGACGGTCCGCCGGATCGCCTCATAGGCCGACCTCGTCTTCCCCGACACGGACTCGCCTTCGAGGACGACCAGTCCGCCCGCCAGGATCGCGCGGTCGAGCGCGTCGTCGAAGGCACGCGGAACGTAGACGGGGATCGGCGCGTCCTCTCCGTCCTCGGACCGTTTCGCCTTGCGCACCCCGAGTTCCCGGCCGTCCGTCCAGTCGCGGACACGGTCGCGTTCGGGGGCCCGTTCGGATTTACGTTCGACCTCGATCGCCTTGCGCCGGCGTTCCACCCACCCTTGGAACAGGCCGCTCAGGGGTTGGGTCAGCAGGGCGACGAGGAACGCCGCCCCGGCGATCACGTAGGGCCAGATCCCCGAGGGGTCCGGGATGAGGGAGATCCCCGACATGAGGGTTCCGAGGATCACGATGCCCAGGACGATGCCGGTGAAGTGCCGACGTCTTCTCGTCATGTGGATGTGGCTCCTTTCGGGGGAGGAGGAGGGGCCACGATCGTTCCGCGATCCCCCTTCCCCGCCCGGCCGGAGTCATACCTCCCGAGCGTCCCGGGCTGTCGCGGGGTCGCTCAGGCCTCGGCCGCCTCCTGGTCCAGGAACAGTTCGGCGATGATCTCGCCGTCGTCCACACGGCCCGTCGTGCGAAAGCCCAGCCCCAGGTAGAAGCCCTCGGGGGAGCCCTCGCCGGGGACCCAGGAGACCGTGATCCGCTTGTCGCCCCGACGGCGGGCCTCGGCCAGGACCGTCTCGACGGCGAAGCGGCCGTACCCCTTGCCCTGCTCCCCCTCGGCGACGTTGAGGCGCCAGATCGCGCAGCGGAAGTCGACGTCCTTCTCATCGGGGTCGAAGGAGGCCATCACGAAGCCGACCGGTCGGTCGCCGTCCATGATCAGGCGGGGCCAGGCGGTGTTCCGGGAGGCGTAGGCCTCGGCGAGCGAGCGGTCGACGGGGGCGACGAAGGTGTTCTGGTCCTCGCGGACCTTCACCTTGAGGGCGGCGTCGATGTTGTCGGGGGAGATCTCCACGGCGTGGAGAGAGGGATGGTTCATCCGGCAGAGCCTAGACCGCCGTCTTCGGCGATGGCCAGGCGTTTTTCGGGCGCCCGCGTGTGACCGCCCCGAAGGGTCCGGGGCGGTCACACGCGGAGACGACGGGTCAGGCGTTCCCGCCGGAGATCGCGCTCCAGTGGACGGCCTGGGCCACCTGGCCGAACGACCCCTTGGGGTGGTTGCGGAAGAGCGGTTCGGTGCCGAAGAGCACCACCGCGGCTCCGCGTTCGGAGACCCCGCCGACCACGGAGGGCCGTCCGGCGGCCTCGTCCCGGCCGCCGGCGCCATCGGCGTCGGGGCGCCAGTGCCCGGCCACCAGCGGATCCCCGTCGGCGTAGGTCTGTTCCACGGTCACCTCCGGTCCCAGGTCGGTGAACCAGCCGGGCGAGTACACGAACCCGTACCCGCCGGTCCCGGCGAGCGCGCCGTCGCCGTCCTCGACCCGGACCACGCCGTTGGCGTCGGACCGCCCCTCGCGGCGGGTGGCGTCCAACAGACCGGCCTGGGCGTTGAACCGGGCCCCGGCCGACCCACGCGCCACGACCCCGCCCCGTTCGAGGAAGGCGTCCAGGTCCGCACGCGCCCGTTCTCCCAGGTCGTCGTAGACCAGGCCGCTGGACACGTACAGCACCTCGATCCCGGACCAGTCGAAGCCGTCGTCGAGTACCGCGGTGGAGACCGTCTCCACGTCGAATCCGAGTTCGCCCAGGGTGAGGACCTCGTCCGCGGCGGCGGCCGCGGCCAGCCGGACCCCGCCCACGACCGGGCCCTCGGCCTCGCGGTCGACGGTGGTGAAGACCGCTCCGCGCCGGTCGGCCGCCTCGGCGACCGCGTCGGCGTGGTCGGCGGAGATCAGCACCGAGCCCCGGTCCGCCCACGCGGGTTCGGCCCCGGCCTCGATGAGGTCGTGGAGCGCCGCCACGTCGGCGGCGTCGTCCAGGCGCAGGACCCAGTCCCCCTCCCCCTCGACCGCACCGGTGGGGGCGGCGATGTCGACCGGCGCTCCGTCCGGGGGCGTGGACTCGGTGGCCGTCACGGTGGCGCCCCACAGGCGTCCGTGGCTCCACCCGGAGATGTCGTACATGGCCTCGACGTCGTCGCTGATGTCCCGTCCGTCCTCCAACAGGACGTTGGCCATACCGCGTTTGGACTGGTGCATGTCGACCAGGTAGGAGCCCGCGGGGTAGGAGGTGCCGTCGAGTTCGAAGGCCTCCTCCGCTCTGTTCACCCGCACGTCGTGGGCGACCAGCGTGTCCACCAGGCGCGCGGCGGCCGGGGCCGACCTCTGTTCCTCTCCGGCGGGGATCACGTAGGCGCGGGGGAAGTCGGTCGTGTACACGTCCTCGGGACCGAAGCCGGGCACCCACCCCTCCGGGGGCACGACCTGTTCCTCACCGGCCGAGCCGCGCCGGAACACCTCGATCTGGTCGCCGATGAGCTTCTCCCGATGCTCCGAGGCGAACTCCAGGGTGGCCTCGATGGTGGCGGCGGAGATGTCGGTGTTGATGGCGGTGCGGCGGTGCAGCTCCTCCACGGGCAGGTCGTAGTCGGCCCGGTTCACCCGCAGCGGGAACTCGACGGTGGCCGAGGCGACCGCGCCCTGGTAGGGGGCGTACATCGGGGTGAAGATCGGCGGCCAGTCGTCCCAGCCGTCCTGCCAGTCGCGGAAGGGGATCTGCGGGGGCAGAACCCCGTCGTCCTCGGCCGTGTACCCCAGGTCGAGGACGGCCTGTTCCATCGCGAGCCCGTTGGCGTAGGTGTTGGCGATGAACAGGTCGTACTCGTAGTTCTGGCCGTGCGGGGGCGTGGTCGGCTCGATCAGGGTGCCGTTGACGTAGCCGTGCTGGTCGACCATGACCAGCGGCTGGGTATCGATCATGACCTGACGGATCGCCGCCGTCTCCGGCTGGGAGACCGTGACGAAGTCGCGGTTGAGGTCGAACCCGGCGCTGTTGACCCGGGTGCCCGCCACCCGCCCGTCGGGGTTGGCGGTCACGGTGAAGTACAGCCGCGAGGAGCCCAGCAGTTCCTCGGTCCACTCGTCCTCGGCGGTCGCCAGCTCCTCGATGATCCGCAGCGAGGCGTCAGTGCCCTCCCACTCGTCGCCGTGGATGTTGGCGTTGACGTGCACGGGGGTCTTGTAGCGCTCGGGCAGCGTGCTGTCCCGCGCGGCCCGTTCGGGGTCCTCCTCGATGAGCTCGCGCATGCGCCTCTGGTGTCCGGCCTCGGCGCGCGTCTCCGGCTCGGTGAGGGTGACCAGGTAGAGGTCGCGTCCCTCGACGGACTCGCCGACGATCTCCACACTGACCCGGTCGGAGGTCTCCTGAAGATCGTTGAGGGCGGGCGCGATGTCGTGGTAGGCGGTCAGACCCAGCCTGATCGAACGGTCGTCGGGGTTCTCGGGGGGAACCGGCAGCTCGGTCCGGCGCGGGTAGGCGGCGGACGGATCGACGCCCGTCGCGGAGGCCGCGGCCGTGGCGGCCGTCATGGACAGGGCCTCGGGTCCGGCCGCCGTCTCGTTGCGTTCGGGGCCGTTGGCCTCCTCCCTCGGCTCGGCGAGGGCGGGCGAGGGCAGGGCCGTCGCCCCGGCCATGACCAGCGCCGTGAGGGTTCCGACCAGGGCGATGGAGCGGCGGGCGCGACCGGCGGCCGGCCCGGAGGCGGGGGATGGTGGCACGGGGGTCTCCTCCTGTGGTCTCCGTCGTTCCTACCCTCCCGGGCCGATTCGGACAAGACGGCCGCGCGACACACCCTTCTTCCGTCGCTCGAAGGGCCCGCTCAGACGGGGTCGCCTCGGCCCCGCGACGGTTCCCCGCGAGCGGGCCAACGGACCGACAGCACCCGTTCGGGGCCCACGAGCCGTGCCCGCGCCTTCCTCTCGACGCTCTCGGAAAGACCGACCAGGACGGCGGTACGGGCCAGGTCCAGCATGGGAACGTCGGAGAGACCGTCCCCGTAGGTCGCCACGACGTCCTCGGCGAGTCCGACCTCGACGAGCATCTCGACCTTGCCCCGCCCACGACAGTGCCGCAGGGCGACCCACCCTCCGGCTCGACGCCGAAGGGTGGAGCCGATCACGCGGATCCGGGGGTCGATCTCCCGGCAGAGGGGGACGGCCAGGCGTTCGGCGCAGCCGGTCACGACCACGACCTCCTCGCCCGCGTCCAGATGCGCGGCCACGGCCCGCCCCGCGTCCGGTCTGATCCGCTCCCCCACTCGAAGGGCGGCCACGTGCTCTCGGACGAGCCGATCCAGGCCGGAGTCGGCCACACCGACCGTTCCCAGCCACAGCAGGATCGAGCCGGCGTGGACCCGCCACGAGCCCCGGGAGAGCAGGACGAGGAGCGCCGGCACGGTCAGGACGGCGCCGATCATGCGCAGAGGCGAGCGCTTGAGCAGGGAGAACGTGAATCTCGTGAACGAGTCGTGGTCGATCAGGGTGTCGTCGAGGTCGAACAGCGCTCGGTTCACGTAGGATCCCTTCGGTCCCCGAGAGCGTAGTCGGCGTCTTCCGGGGAAGGGTCGAACGGGGCGCCGAGTGTGCCGTCGGGCCCGAGAGAGTGCAGGATGTCGGACATGGATGTTCTCAGTAGCCGTGTCCTGATACACCCGCGCGATCCGGTGCGCAGCCGTTCCTTCTACCGTGACGTCCTCGGGCTCGCCGTCCACCGTGAGTTCGGTCCGCCGGACGCCCCCGGCACCGTGTTCTTCCTCGGCAACGGGCTTTTGGAGGTCTCCGGCCACTCCGAGGAGCCCTCCGGGACGCCCTCGACCGCCCTGTGGTTGCAGGTGCGCGACGCCCGCGCCGAATACGCCCGCGTCACCGCGCTGGGTGGACGCGGTATCCGGCCGCCGCAGAAGGAGTTCTGGGGCCTGGTGGAGGCCTGGATCGCCGATCCGGACGGGGTGCGCATCGTCCTGGTGGAGGTCCCCGCCGACCATCCGCTGCGCAAGGACCAGCGCGAGTTCTGACCGTCGCCCGGGTGCGGTTCACGACCGCACCCGTGCCGCCCCCACGGTCTCTGGACGCTCACCCTTCGGGTACGAGCACGACCTTGCCGACGACGGTCCCCGACTCGGCCAGGGCCATCGCCGCCCCGGCCTCGCCCAGGGGCATCCGGGCCGCGATCGTGGGGCTGATGTCCCCGTGGCCCAGCAGATCGAACACCTCGCCCAGGTCGCGGGCGAGTTCGCGCCGGTGACGTTCCCGGTTCCGGTGCCCCTTCCAGAGGTTGAAGAAGTACGCGCGCCGCCCGTCGGGCAGGGCGTTCCACCAGCCCAGTCGGGCGAACAGGAGCAGCACGGGGAGCATCGGGTTCCCCGGAACGTCGCGCGTGGCCGCCGTGCCGTAGGAGACCAGGGCGCCCCCGCGCACCACGTGGGAGAAGGTGTCGACGATGCCCGGCCCGCCCACGTGATCGAAGGCCGCGCGAACCCCGTTCGGGGCCGCCGCGCGGATCGCGGCGCGTAGATCGGGGGAACGGCGGTCGACGGGGATCGCGCCCATCTCACGGACGGCCTCCAGGTGGCGGGCCGACGCGGTGCCGACGACCTCGGCCCCGGCCCGTCGTGCCATCTGGACGAGCAGGGTACCGACGCCGCCGTTGGCGCCCAGTACCAGGACCGTGTCCCCCGCGCCGACCGGGCCCGCACCGCGCAGCATGCGCAGGGCGGTGACCCCGTTGACCACGACGGCCTCCGCCTCGGCCGGGTCGAGCCCGGCGGGCACCGGGACCAGGTCGGCCGCCGGCAGGACGACCCGCTCGGCCCAGGCCCCGATCTTGGTGATCGCGGCCACGCGCCGCCCAATCAGTGCCGCGTCCGTGTCGGGGCCGACCTCCTCCACCGTTCCCACCAGGTCGTATCCCGGTACGAAGGGGAAGGGCGGCTGGTCGAAGTACTTGCCCCGACGCATCTGCTGTTCGGCGAAGGAGACGCCCGTGGCCTCGGTCCGGACCAGGACCTCCCCCGGGCCGGGCGGGCCGATGGGGCGGCGACGGGTCAGCAGGCCCTCCGGTTCCACCTCGTCGGGCAGGACGATCTCCAGGGTGTGCCGCTCGGTCATGTCGAGACTCCTATGTTTGTGAGTGGTCACTTACAAAAATGGGCCGAGAAAAGCGCCGCGAACGGCGCGGGTCGAACTCCGGGATCGACTACCCCCGAGGGGCGTGGGTCATCCCCTTGGTGAGCGTGCGCGTCCAGGGGGCGTCGACCTCCTCCAGGTCCAACGCGGTGACCAGGTGGCAGAGCAGCCCCATCGCCATGAAGCGCTGAACCTGGTCGCGATCGCCCCCCGAGAGCGCGTGGGCGAGGGTGACCACGTCGGCGTAGCCGCGCCGCAGGGTCTCGCGGACCTCGGGGACGGCGGAGGCGCTCTGGGCGTGGACCTGGATCATGAGCAGGTCGCGGTCGGCGATGAGTTCGGCGTAGGCGTCGCCCATCGCCTCCAGCACCTGGGGCGCCGGGGCCCCGTCCGCACCGAGCGCACCCTCGCGAAGGGCCTCCTCCACGCGTTCGAAGCACCGCTCCAGGGTCGCCGTGAACAGGCCCAGCTTGGTGCCGAACAGGCGCAGGACGTAGGCCTGCGAGATGCCCGCCGCCTCGGCGACCTCCGTCACGGGGGTCGCGTGGTAGCCGGAACGGGCGAAGACGTGCAGCGCCTCGTTCAGGATGACGGCGCGACGGGCTTCGGCGGTGGACCGCGTGCTCTCTTCCCTACTCATGTTTGTGAGTACACACTCACAAACCGGAGAAGTCAAGCCGAGCATCCCTCCCACACCGGCCCACGACCCCGTTTCGATCGATGTCCTCGCAGGTAGGAAGCGTGTATGACGAACGCTTCGAAGAGGGTCTCCCCGCTCCACGTCTGGGCCGGGATCTGGATACTCTCCGTTCTCCTGTGGAGCGCCCTTCTCGCGGTCGAGTGGTACGCGAGCGACGCCTCGGGCTGTCCCCTGACCGGTGACTCCTCCGTCCAGGGCACCGGCACCTGGAACTGGAGTCCGCCCGGCCGCACCTGCGTCTGGGTGATCGAATCCCGGGGCGAGACCTACACCATCACCGAGAACCCGCCCGCCTCCCGCTGGGGCATGGTCGCCCTCTTCCTGCTCTGGGGCGGCAGCCTGGCCACCCTCGCCCGGAACGGCCGGGGAGAGCCGAACGGATCGACGCCGGACCCCTCCCCCGACCACTGAGGACCGAGAGCCGTCACGGCCCCGGACGGTGACGTGAATCGTCGGAGGTCACGCGTACAGTGAGCGGCCGGATCGGTGGACGAGGCACGGGGGCGGAGATGACCGAGACGGTCGAGGGGCTCAGGGCCGAACTGGCCGCGCTGGAGGACCCGAAGACGCGTCGGGTGAACGAGAGGCACGGCGACGACCACGGGGTGAAGCTGTCCCGGCTGCGGGAGATCGCCAAGAGGGTCGGGAAACGGCAGGACCTGGCGCGCGAACTCTGGGCCGGCGGCGATACGGCGGCGCGGCTCCTGTCGCTCCTGATCTGTCGCCCCCGGGGGTTCGAGGCCGCGGAACTGGACGCCATGCTGCGCGAGGCGCGGGCGCCCAAGACGCACGCCTGGCTCGTCGGCTACGTGGTCGCGAAGGGACCGCACGCCGAGGAGCTGCGCCGGGCCTGGCTCGCCGACCCTGACCCGGTGGTGGCGAGCGCCGGATGGGCGTTGACCGCCGAACGGGTGGACCGTTCGCCCGAGGGCCTCGACCTTCCGGGGCTGTTGGACGTGATCGAGGCGCGGATGAAGGACGCTCCGGACCGTCTCCAGTGGGAGATGAACCACTGCCTGGCCCGGATCGGGATCCACCACCCCGAGCACCGCGCCCGGGCGATGGAGATCGGCGAGCGGCTGGAGGTGCTCAAGGACTATCCGACACCCCCGAACTGCACCTCCCCGTTCGCGCCGATCTGGATCTCCGAGATCGTCCGCCGCCGCGAGAAGGCCTGAGCGCCGGGACCTTCGGTCCTGTACCCGGGACCGAAGGTCCGATCCTCGGTCACGGGGAGCGGCAAGGGTGAGGGTGGAGGGATTCCGTGAGCACTCGCCGTCACCGAGGAGCCGCTCGATGGGACATCAAGGAGCCGCGATCCCCGATGGGGGCGACCTCGGGCACCGGGCCGCCGCTCGTCGAAGGGAACTCGGCCTGACGAGGGAGCAGGTCGCGGAGCGGGCCGACATGGACCCCGGCTACGTGGCCTACCTGGAGGAGCACACCCCCAGGATGACCAGACCGGCGCTGTACCGTCTGGCCGAGGCGCTGAACACCACCCAGGACCACCTGCTGGGGACGGACACCGATCTGCCTCCGGGCGCGATGGCCACGGAGGTCCCCCTCCCCCGAACGACGGTGCTCTCGTCCCGCAGGTGCCTGGAACTGATCGAACCGGGTGGTGTGGGACGGGTCGGCCTGGTGACCGGGGAGTCCGCGCCCGTCATCCTTCCGGTGAACTACCTCTTCCACGAGGGGGCCATCGTGTTCCGGACCAAGGATGACGGGGTGATCGGCGAGCGGCTCCCCCAGGACATCGCCTTCGAGGTCGACCGGGTCGATGACGCGATGAGCCAGGGGTGGAGCGTCCTGGTCCGGGGCAGGGCCGAGGCCGTCACCGACCGGGCCCTGGAGGAGGAGCTCCGCGCCCATGCCCCGGTCCGGCCCTGGGCCGGAGGGGAGCGCGACCTCTTCGTCCGTGTCGTTCCCGAGGAGATCGGCGGCCGTGAGGTGAGCGGCCGTGTACCCCACGCGCGCGAGGTCGGTCCGCCCGAACGGTGACGGATACCGACGGCGCCCCGCCGGGTATGAACACCGTGCGACGTTCCGGGGGCGGAGGTCGTCGCGGAGCGCTCTCGTCCTGGGAGGGGATGACGGCCGATGTCGAAGGAGAACGGGGCGACCCGTGTCTTCCTGCTCGACGACCACGACGTGGTGCGACAGGGGATCATGGCCCTGCTCCAGGACGAGGAGGACATCGAGGTGGTCGGCGAGGCGGCCACCGCGTCCGAGGCCCTCGGCCGTATACCGGCCGCACGCCCCGACGTGGCGGTGCTCGACGTCCGCCTCCCCGATGGTAACGGGGTGGAGGTCTGTAGGGAGTTACAGAGCCACCCCGACGCACCCGTCTGTCTGATGTTGACGTCCTACTCCGACGACGAGGCCCTCTACGCCTCGGTCATGGCGGGCGCGGCGGGCTACGTGCTCAAACAGATCCACGGCTCCGACCTGGTCGGCGCGATCCGCACGGTGGCGTCCGGGGAGTCGTTACTGGATCCGCACAGCACCGCGCGCATCCTGCGGCGGCTGCGCGAGGGTTCCGAGACCGAGGACCCGCTGCCGGGGTTCTCCGACAAGGAGCGGCTCGTCTTCGAGCTGATCGGAGAGGGGCTGACCAACCGGCAGATCGGCGAGCGGATCTTCCTCGCGGAGAAAACGGTGAAGAACCACGTCTCCAGCGTGTTGTCCAAGCTGGGTATGCGGCGCCGCTCCCAGGCGGCGGCGCACGCCGCCCGGCTCAGAGCCCGTTCCGAACGGGGAGGGTCCGACTGAGGCGGCCTCTCGAAGGAGGGACGACGGACACGCTCCCGGGGAGGGGGAGACCATGATCGGAAACACCCGCGGACCCGTCGTGGCCGCGGTCGACGGATCACCCGCGAGCGATCGGGCCCTCGATTGGGCCGCCGACGAGGCACGGCGCCGAGGCCTCGACCTGCGCCTCGTCCACGCCTCGGGCCCACCGACCCACCGGCCGGCCCCGGACGGGGTCGGGCCCCGCGTCGTGGAGGAGGCCCGTCGTCGGGCGTCGGAGCGCGCCCCGGATCTCCCGGTGGAGGCGGTGAGCCTCACCGGGGACCGCGAACCGGTCCTCTCTCGGGAGAGTCGTTCGGCCCGCGCGCTGGTCCTGGGGGCACGTCGCATGTCGGCGACGGGCGAGATGGCGCCGGGGGCCACCACCCTGGCGTTGACGGCCTCCTCGTCCTGCCCCGTCGTGGTGGTCCCCGAGGCCGGGCCGGCCCCTCGCACCGGCCGCGTCATGGTCGGGGTCGACGGGTCGGAGAGCGCCCGGAGCGCCGCCGAGTGGGCGTTCGCCGAGGCCGAGGCCCGGGGAGCCGATCTGCTCGTGGTGTCGGCGAGCGGAGGGGTCCCACGAGAGGACCTCGGTACGCCGGAGGGGGACGTCCCCGTCTCCGAGGGGTTCGAGCTTCCCGGCGACGACGCTCTGGTGGCGGCCTCGGTGGCCGAATCGCACCGCCTGCTGTCGGAGTCGATCGCGGGTGAACGCGAGCTCCGGCCGGACGTACGGGTCGAGGAGATCGTCGAGGTGGGGGACGCGGCCGGGGTGCTGCGCTCCCTGGCCGAAGGGTGCGATCTGACGGTGGTGGGCTCCCGCGGCAGAGGGGGCCTGGTCGGTACCCTGCTGGGCTCGGTGAGCCGAAGCGTCCTGTCCCACTCCCCTCGTCCGGTCGCGGTGGTACGCGCCGAGCGACGTTGAGGCGCGGGGCCCACGTCAGGGGACCGCGCCCGCCGCCCCCGGCCAGGGGAGGAGTTCTGACAGGTCGGACACCACGACGTGGGCCCCGCGTTCGCGCATCCGCGCGCCGGTACCGACGCGGTCCACCCCGATCACCAGACCGAAGCCTCCGCGTCCTCCCGCCTCCACCCCGACCAGGGCGTCCTCGACCACGGCGGTCTCGGTCGGGTTCTTGTCCAGGCGCCGGGCCGCCTCCAGGAACAGCGCCGGGTCGGGTTTCCCGGGGAGTCCGAGACGGGCCGCGTCCCGACCGTCCACCCGGACGTCGAAGAGGTCGTCCACACCGGCGGCGCGCAGCACCATGGCGCAGTGCCGGCTCGCCGAGACCACGGCCACCGGCGCCCCGGCCGAACGCAGCGCGCGCACGAACGACACGGTTCCGGGAAAGGCCCGCACCCCGTCTCGGCGCACGAGGTCCAGGAAACGGCGGTCCTTGCGGTCGGCGATCCACGCCACCGTCATCGCCTCCGGATCTCCCGGCACCGGTCCCTCCGGCAGGCGGATCCCTCGTGAGGCGAGGAACGCGCGTACGCCGTCCTCACGCGGCCGTCCGTCCACATGGCGCAGGTAGTCCTCACGCGGGTCGAAGGGGCGGAAACGGGCGCCCTCGGTGCGGGAGAGCCGGCGCGAAAGGTCGTCGAACGCGTACTTCCAGGCGGCCGCGTGCACGGAGGCCGTGTCGGTGACGACCCCGTCGGTGTCGAGGACCGCCGCCCGTACCCGGTCGCGGGCCACTCCCCCGGTCGTCTCGGACGCCATCGGTCAGGGGAGCAGGACGGCCGCGCCCCGTACCCTGTCGGCCGCCAGATCGGCCAGGGCGCGGTCCGCGGCGTCGAACGGATACGGGGTCACCGTCACGGTCAACGGGTGTTCGGCGACGAAGTCGAGGAACGCGCGCGCGTTCTTTCGGGTATTGGCCGTCACGCCGCGCAGAGAACGTTCCTGGAAGAGGTCCCTCCGGTAGTCCAGGGAGGGGATGTCGGTCAGGTGGATGCCCGCCACCGCGAGCGTCCCGCCGCGGTCCAGGGCCCTGAGCGCCGTGGGGACCAGATCCCCGACGGGCGCGAAGAGGATGGCGGAGGAGAGCGGCTCCGGTGGCGGATCGTAGGCCCCGGTCGCCGAGTGGCAGCCCAGTTCCAGGGCCGGTTCCCGCGCCTCGCGGGAACGTGTCATCACGTGGACGGTCGCGCCTCGGGCGAGTGCGACCTGGGCGGTCAGGTGGGCCGAGGCGCCGAACCTGTAGAGGCCGAGCACGCCCCGCTCCGGTGGTTCGGCGCGTTGGAGGGCCCGGTATCCGATGACGCCGGCGCACAGCAGCGGCGCCGTCGTCGTCACCGGCAGGGTCTCGGGGAGCGGGTGCACGTAGCGTTCGTCGGCGGTCAGCCGGCGGGCGAACCCGCCGTCGCGGTCCCAGCCGGTGTAGGTGGAGTACGAGCACAGGTTCTCGTCGCCGCGCCGACAGTAGGCGCAGACCCCGCAGGTGGAGGCGAGCCAGGCCACGCCCACCCGGTCCCCCGGCGCGTACAGCTCCGCGTCCGGGCCTTGGGAGACGACCCGGCCCACCACCTCATGGCCGGGCACGGTGCCCGGACTGCGGGGCGCCAGGTCCCCCTCGGCCAGGTGCAGGTCGGTGCGGCACACCGCGCAGGCCAGGACCTCGATCTCCACTTCGTGTCCCCGCGGCCGGGGAACCGGCCGGACCACCCGCTCCAGGGGTCCGGTCTCGATCGGCCCGGGGCGGGTGACCGCCCAGGCGTCCATCGTCGGTTCCATACACCGATCCCACCACCTCGGGCGTCCTCCTCCCAGGGCCCCACCGTCCCGGCCGGTCGGGGCCTTGTCCCCGCCCCTCCCGGACGTTGGGCCGTGGCGGCCTCGCCTCCCTCGGGACGACACTCGAAGGTGAAGGGAGCGTGGATCGAGGGGGTTCCCATGAGCGAGCACATCCTCGTCGGGACCGACGGGTCGAAGGTGGCCTTGACCGCGGCCGAGTGGGCCGCTCTGGAAGCGGAGGATCGGGGTGTCGGGGTCACCGTCGTCGGCGTCTACGACGCGAACGCGTTCCACCGCCGGCTGGTGCGTCCCAAGGACCTCGCCGAACGCGAGGCGGAGCGGGCCGTGACCACCACGATCGCGCGCATGGCGGAGGTCGCGCCGGTGGTCGACGCCGTCGGAGAGGTGGTCGAGGGGCCCTCGCCCGCGCGGGAGCTGATACTCCGCTCCGAGTCCGCGACGTTGGTCGTGATCGGTTCGTACGGTACCGGTCTCCTCCACGGGACCCGGTTGGGCACCGTGGCCGACCAGGTGGCGGCCCACTCCCGGGTCCCGGTGGTCGTGGTGCCGAACGTGCCGACGGAGACGGACGCGCGCGACGTCGTGGTGGGCGTGGACGGCTCGCCCGGGGCCGAGGTCTCGGTGGAGGCGGCCCTGGAGTTCACCGCGGCGAGCGGCGGTCGTGTCCACGCCCTCTGGGCCTGGTCCGCTCCGGAGGCGATGGTGCCGATCGGCTCCCCGGAGGAGGAGCAGCTGCGAAGGTGGCGGCGGGCGGATCTGGACAAGGCGCTGAGGCCGGTACTGAAGCGGCACCCGAACGCCGACATCGTCCACGAGGTCGTCCGCGATCCGCCGGCGCGCGCCCTGCTCACGGGGGTGCCCCGTGTCCGTCTGATCGTGGTCGGGGCACGAGGCGCGCAGGGGTTCTCCCCCTTGCCCTTGGGCGGGGTGGCCCGCGGGGTCCTGTACCACTCCGACATCCCCGTCATGGTGGTCCACCACCCCGACGTCTGAGGGACACGGCGTCCCGGTTCCCTCAGGCGGTGTCGTCGGGGAGCGGCACGCTCCATCCGAGGGCCGTCCCGGACCGCGCGCCCGGACCGAAGGTCCCCGCCGGAGGGCCCGGAGTCCCGGTACGGAACGGACCCGTCCCGGGCAGGCCCGGAGGAGGACGGAAGGGTCTGGTGGAGGCTTCCATGGGAGACGGAGCTCCGGTGCTCGGAGAGGCGATCGTATGAGTCGCCGGACGCTGGTGTACGAGACGACGGACCCGACCCCCATCGGCGTTCGCGAGACCCTGTGCACCCTGGGCAACGGCTACTTCGCCACCCGCGGCGCCCCTCCCGAGGCCCGCGCCGACGGGATCCACTATCCGGGGACCTACGTCGCCGGCTGCTACGACCGCCTCGCCTCCCTGGTGGAGGGACACCGGGTGGAGAACGAGGACCTGGTCAACGTCCCCGACTGGACGCCCTTGACCTTCCGCCACGAGGACGGGCACTGGTTCGAGGCCCCCGCCCCCGATCCACCCGAGCGCGTGGAGCTGGACATGGGCGACGGCGTGCTGACCCGGACCTTCCACGTGGTGGACGAGGGCAGGAGGACCCGGGTGACCCAACGTCGCCTGGTGTCGATGGACGACCCCCATCTGGCCGTCCTGGAGACCGCCCTGACCCCCGAGAACTGGAGCGGGACCGTGATCGTCCGCTCGGCGCTGGACGGCGGGGTCGCCAACGCCGGTGTGCCCCGCTACCGCGATCTGAACGGACGTCACCTGCGCCCGGCCGGGGTCGGCGCCGACATCTCCGGTGTCACCTGGCTGCGCTCTCGTACCCTCACCTCGGGCGTCGAGATCGTCCTGGCCTCCCGGACCCGGGTCGCCTCGGGCCCCGGACCCTCGTCGGTCAGGTCCCCCATGGGGGAGGACCACGTGGCCACCGACCTCACCCTGGAGCTGGGGCGCGGTGAGCGGAGCGTCGTGGAGAAGACCGTGGCCCTGTACACCTCACGCGACCGGGCCATCGGCGACGCCCTCGGGGCCGCCCGCGACGCCCTGGACGCCTGCGGTGGTCTCGACGAACTCCTGTCCCGGCACACCCGGGCCTGGCGTCGTCTGTGGGACGCCTGCGCCGTGAGGGTGGCGGACGAGGAGGAGCAGCGCCTCCTCGACCTGTGCCTCTTCCATCTCCTACAGACGTTGTCCCCGCACACCGCCGACCTCGACGTGGGGGTCCCCGCCCGGGGACTGCACGGTGAGGCCTACCGAGGGCACGTGTTCTGGGACGAGTTGTTCGTCCTGCCGTTCCTCGACGCCCGTCTGCCCGAGGTCTCCCGCGGCCTCCTGCGCTACCGGTGGCGGCGGCTGCCCCGGGCCCGTTCGGCCGCTCGCGCCGCCGGGCTCCGAGGCGCGCTCTTCCCCTGGCAGAGCGCGAGCGACGGCCGTGAGGAGTCCCAGAGCACACACCTGAACCCTCGATCCGGGGAGTGGCTCCCCGACCACTCCCACCTCCAACGTCACGTGGGTCTGGCGATCGCCCACAACGTCTGGCGGCACTATCGGACCACCCGTGACCTCGCGTTCCTGTGCGATTTCGGGGCCGAGCTCCTCCTCGAGATCGCCCGGGCCTTCTCCGACATGGCCGTGCACGACCGGGCCTCGGACCGCTACGGGATCCACGGCGTCATGGGGCCCGACGAGTACCACGACGCCTACCCGGGAGAGGACTCCCCCGGGCTGGACGACAACGCCTACACCAACGTCATGACCGCGTGGGTGCTCGCGCGCGCCCTGGACGTCCTGCGCGCGCTGCCCGGACCACGGCGTAGAGGGCTCCAGGAGGCCATCGGACTGGGCTCGGACGAGATCGAACGGTTCGAGACCGTCTCCCGTAAGCTGCGCGTCCCCTTCCACGAGGGGGTGATCTCCCAGTTCGCCGGCTACGAGAGACTCGCGGAACTCGACTGGGAGACCCGCCGCGGGGCCCGCCGTCTGGACCGGATCCTCCAGGCCGAGGGCGACAGCGTCAACCGGTACAAGGCCGCCAAGCAGGCCGACGTCCTCATGCTGTTCTTCCTCCTCTCGCCCGAAGAGGTCGCCGACGTCCTCCGAAGGCTCGGCCTCACCGTCGATCCCGATCTCGTCCCCCGCACCGTGGAGTACTATCTGGCGCGCACCGCGCACGGGTCCACCCTCAGCGCGGTGGTGCACGCCCGGGTCCTGGCGCGGATCGACCGGAAGGCGTCGTGGGAGTTCTTCCGCGAGGCCCTGAAGGCGGACGCCGAGGACGTCCAGGGCGGTACCACCGCCGAGGGGATCCACCTGGGCGCCATGGCGGGCGCCCTCGACCTCCTCACCCGGTGCTACGGCGGCCTGTCCACCTACGACGACGTCCTGAACCTGGACCCGGTGGTACCGGAGGAGCAGAGCGCCTTCTCCTACGACCTGCGTCTTCCCGGCCACTGGAAGGTGTGCGTGGAGGTGACGCACGACCACGTGCGCGTCACCCTGCCGCACGCGGAGGGGGCCGCGCTCCGGGTCCGGATCCAGGGGAGCGAGATCGAGGTCCCCCCGGGTTCGTCCCGTACCCTGCCGCTCCACGATCCCCCTCCCGACCGGACCTGAGCGGGTCTCGAAGACGGGGACGGCGGGAAGGACACGGAGGGCTTGCGTCTCAAGTGGCTTGAGGCGCCACAGTGTCCCCATGGATCACCACGAGCCCTACCCCATCGGAGACGCCGCGCGCCGCAGCGGACTGAGCGTCAGCGCCGTCCGCTTCTACGCCGACGCCGGAATCGTCGAGCCCACGTGTCTGTCCGAGGCCGGCCACCGCCTGTACGACATCGACGCCATCGCCCGCCTGGAACTGGTCCGCACCCTGCGCGAACTGGACACCGACCTGGGCGAGATCCGCCGCCTGCTGGAAGGCGGTACGACCCTGCACGACCTGCTCACCACCCACCTGGAGGTCGTGGAACGCCGGGAGCGCACCCTTCGGGCCCGGAGGGCGGTGCTGCGGACCCTGATCAGGCAGGGCGCCACGGCCGAGCGGGTCGCCCTGATGCACCGACTCGTGTCGATGACCGACGAGGAACGCGAACGGGTCGTCGACGAGTTCTGGAACGACGTCGGCGCGGATCTCGACGTTCCCGACGGCTTCGTCGACCGGCTGCGCGAGATGCGCCCGGTCCTTCCCGCCGACCCCACCGCCGCCCAGCTGGAGGCGTGGATCGAACTGGCCGACCTGGTGCGGGATCCGGCCTTTCGCGACGCGGTCCGGGTCTACCTGCGCGACACCTACTCGACGGATCCGGGTCGGAGCATCGCGAGCGCGCCGTTCCAGGAGTTCATCTACGGGAGCGGCACCGCGCTCATCAAGGAGCTCCTCGCGGTGCACCGCGCCGGTGAGTCTCCGCGGTCCCCTCGCGCGCAGGAGGTCGTGGTCCGCTTCATGGAGGCGGCCGTGGGCCTGTCCGACACCCCGCTCACCGACGAACTCCGCGACCGGATGTCCGAGGGATACCGGCTGATCCCCGAACTCGAACGCGAGATGGCCGAGGAGGACGCCGCCTCCGAGGACCCCGTCCACGACGACACCCACGGCCGGTACCTGTCCCTGGTCGCGATCATCAACGGGACCGGGCCGGAGGAGGACACGATGCCCTACGAGTGGATCTCCGAGGCCATGCGCGCCCCGGCCGACCACGAGTGAAGGACGCGATCGGCCGGCCCGGGGCGCGCCCCGGGCCGGCCGCCGGTACCGGGTCAGCCTCCCGGGCGGAGCAGACGCACCATCAACCGTCCGTCCACGACGGAGGTCTCGAACGTCTCCAGGGCGGCGGTCGCCGGACCGTGGACGACGGTCCCGCCGTCCACGCGGAACTCGCTCCCGTGCCAGGGACAGCGCACGCACCCGTCCACCAGCTCCCCCTCGGCCAGGGGGGCGCCCATGTGCGGGCAGGCGCCCAACGCCGCGAACACCGAGCCGCCCGTACGCGTCACCACGACGGGCACCCCTTCGATGTCGCCCTGACCGAGCCCCTCCTCGGGGAAGTCCTCCAGAGCGCCGAGGTCGTGCCACCCGTCGGGCGTCAGGTCGATCAGCGCGTCGGCGCTGTTGGCCCCGCCCGCCCGGTAGTAGGCGATGTGACCGCCGAGCGCGCCGCCCAGACCGACCGCGCCCAGCCCCGCCAGGGCGAAGGCCCTCCCCCAGCCGTGACGTCCCGTTCGTCTGGCCGCGCAGGAGGCGCCGAACAGCACGGTGCCCACCCCGTTGATCGACGCGTGCACCACCCCGACCCGCTGCTGTCGTTCGTGCTGACGGGACCAGTCCGCCAGGCCGCTGACCGCCGTGGGCAGGACACCGAGCAGTCCGAGGTCGACCAGCGCCGCGGCGCTGCGCCGATGGTCTCCGGGCAGGGTGTCGAGCACGACCGCGCCGACCCACGAGCCCAAGGGCAGGTGCACCATGATCGGGTGCAACGGATGCCCCGTCCAGACCCCGTACAGGAAGTCCCGCACCGGGCCCTCGGGGAGCCGTTCGGCGATCGCCTTCAGTCGGGAGACCGCCGGGTCGAGCCTTTCGTCGTCTTCGATCGCGCGGATCCGTTCACCGAGTCTCATGTCTGCTCGGCTACCCCCGAACCGCGCGCGGCAGTCGTCCCGACGGCGCTCACGCCGGGAACCTGGCCCGTCCTTGACCGGCCCATCACCGTCCCGTTCCGCTACGCGGGCGGAAGCGTCGGTGTCACCTCCGCCACCACGCCGGGCGACCACAGCACCGAGATCGGAGCCCCGGGCTGCGCTACGACCCCGGCCCTGGTCAGAAGGTCGCCCTCATAGGAGACGTCCGTCGCGCGGTGGAGCCCCCAGGGCTCGTGGGAGACACGGACCCACCGGGTGGCCCCCGCCCACGGAGTGTGCAGTCCCCAGCGCGCGGTGAGGAAGTGCTCCAGCGGGGTCGGATCGGCCCGAGGCTCCTCCACCCGCAGACTCCAGCGCCCCCACGCCCCCCGTTGAGGCCGACGACGCACGACGGTCCCCGCGCACCGCCCGAAGCCGCGTTGTCGCAGGGCGATGTCGGACCACATATAGGGCGACCCCGGCACGGCTCTGGTGGCCAGTACGGCGGGGAGGGAGTCGGCGTCCATGCTCAGGAAGACCACGCCGCGACGTCCCCGCCCGTCGACGGAGTACAGGCGCACGTTCACCTCGTCGAACGCGCCGATCGGGCTCGGCCCCAGGACTCGGGTGAAGGGGATGTGGAAGGCCACGAGCCCCACGTAGGTCGTGCCGTCGAACAGGTCGGGGCGAGTCCCCGCGGGGAACAGGTGCGCCACCCGCTCGGGCTCGACCGGCCAGTGCAGGAACACCACCCCCGACCACCCTTGCCGCACCAGAGCGGGGCCGGGCAGCGGAGGCGCGACCACGGGAGGCGCCCGCGACCCGCGTTCCTCCTCTTCGTCCACGTCGGCCCCCTTCCGACGGAGAACGGGCCCCGCCCTTCGGGCTCCGTCCAGGATCGTCCCTCTTCATCACGACTACCCGTGGGCCCGGCCCACATGCGCCCACCCGCCGACGAAGGCCCCGCAGGACAGGCGTCCAGTGGAGGACCGGAGGCGCGTTCGGCGGGAGGACCGTGGGTACACGGTCCTGGGGGTCCTGGGCCGTTCCGCGTTCGTCGGGCGGCTACGGTCGGCCGATGGAGGCGTCGCGCCGCCACTCCTCCTGCTTGGCGAGCATCGCCTCGGTGTCGTTGAGGCGGGGGAAGGGCTCGTCCGGGACGTCCACGCCCAGGAACGCGCACAGGGGCTCCCACCCCTGCCCCACCCGGTACACCAGCAGCCGGTCGGCGGGAACCTCGGCCCTCACCCGGGCCGTGTGCCGTTCGAAGGCCGCCACCGCGGTCGCCTCGTCCGGCACCTCGCCGGGGCCCACCCCGAAGTGCGCGTTCCACATGCGGTCCAGCAGGGGCAGGATCGTGGTCAGTTCCTCGGGGAGCAGCTGATCGTCGGGGGCGCGCACGCTCTCCCGGATCGCCTCGAAGATGGTCGCGTGCATGCTCGCGTACCACCGGTACGGATCACGGACGGTGAGCAGGATCCTCGCGTCGGGGAAGGCGTCGGCCAGCTCCCGCCAGAAGAACGACAGGGGCCAGTCCACCCCCGAGCGCCATCCCTCCATCAGACGGACCCAGTCCACCTCGCCGGCGGGCGTACCCGCGATCGCGGCCCAGCGGTCGGCGAGGGAGGAGGATTCGAGCACCTCGGACATGTGGTGGCAGGGGCCGAGGCCGAGCCGTTCCAGCGCCGCCTTCATCGACGTCGTCCCCGTACGCGGGAAACCCGCCCCGATCACGTCCACCATCGTCCTCCTTCATGTTCTCGGGGCCCGCACGCGGACGCGCGCCCCGCGCACCCTCCGTTGTAACACGGTCACGATGGGCGTTCGGGGCGAATCGTGAACGACTCAGTTCGCGGGCCGGGGGCGGAGCAGGTCGGGCTCGATGTAGATGACCTCGGCGATGGGCACCGCCGCGCGGATACGTCGTTCCGCCTCGTCGATGGCGGCGGTGACCCGGCGGGCGTCGTCCTCGGCGTCCACGGCCACCTTGACCGCGACCAGCAGCTCGTCGGGGCCCAGGTGCATCGTGCGCATGTGGATGATCGCGTCGATGTCCGCGCAGTCCAGGATGGCCGCGCGGATGAGACGGATGTTCTCCTCGGTGGCCGACTCCCCGATGAGCAGGCTCTTCATCTCCACGGCCAGGACCACCGCGAACACCACGAGCAGCAGGCCGATGGCCCCCGAGCCCAGGCCGTCCCAGACGCCGTTTCCGGTGATCAGGGTCATGCTCACGCCGATCAGGGCGAAGGCCAGGCCGATGAGGGCGCCGGTGTCCTCCAGCAGGATCACCGGCAGTTCCGGGGCCTTGCTCCGACGGATGAACCCGAACCAGCCCACGCGGGAGCGCGCCGTCCTGGACTGGCGCAGCGCGGTGCGCAGCGCCGTCGCCTCCATGACGACGGCCACCAGCAGCACCGCGACGGGGACCCACTGCCAGGAGGTGATCGGGTGGGGGTCGCGGATCTTCTCCCACGCCTCGTACAGGGCGAACAGTCCGCCGAGGGTGAACAGCACGATCGCCACCAGGAAGGCGTAGAAGTAGCGTTCGTGGCCGTAGCCGAAGGGGTGCTCCGGGGTGGCCGTGCGTCGCGACCGGCGCCCACCGAACAGGAGCAGGAGCTGGTTGCCGGAGTCGGCCACCGAGTGCACCGCCTCGGCGAGCATGGCCGACGAGGCGGTCAGGAGGTAGGCGACGAACTTGGTCACGGCGATCCCGAGGTTGGCCGCCAACGCCATGACCACGGCCTTCGTACTGTCCTCGCTGCTCATCGCCCCAGGTTGCGGGGCGCCCCGCGCCCGCGCAAGCACCCCGCCACCGTGTCGGGGTGCTATCGACGGCGGGACGGCCGGCGCCCTCGCGGGAGGGCACCGGCGGAGCGGCTCAGGCGTCCCGTTCGCGGAGTTCGCGCTTGAGGATCTTGCCCGAGGCGTTGCGGGGCAGCTCCGTCACCAGGCGCACCTCCTTGGGCACCTTGAACGGGGCCAGACGCTCCTTGACGTGCGCGACCAGCCGGTCGGGGAGCGTGTCGGCGTCGGCCTCGGCGGTGGGGATCACGAACGCCGTCACCGCCTCGATCCACTTGGCGTCGGGCATCCCGACCACGGCGGCCTCGGCCACGTCGGGGTGGGCGAAGAGCACGTCCTCGATCTCGCGGGAGGCCACCAGCACGCCGCCGGTGTTGATGGCGTCCTTGATCCGGTCGACCACCTCGATGTAGCCCTCGGCGTCGGCGCGCACCAGGTCACCGGAGTGGAACCAGCCGTCCCTGAAGGCCTCGGCGGTCTCCTCGGGCTTGTCCCAGTAGCCCTCGCACAGCTGCGGGGAGCGGTAGACCACCTCGCCCGACTCGCCGGGGGCGACCTCGCGTCCCTGGTCGTCCACCACGCGCATCTCCACGAACAGGACGGAGCGTCCGGCCGAGGAGGGCCGGTCGGCGTGCTCCTCGGGGCGCAGCACGGTGGCCAGCGGTCCGATCTCGCTCTGGCCGAAGCAGTTGTAGAACCCCAGTTCGGGCAGGGCGGTCCGGAGGCGCTCCAGGACCGGGCCGGGCATGATCGAGGCCCCGTAGTAGGCCTTGCGCAGGCTGGTCAGGTCGCGGTCGTCGAACTCGGGTCGGCCGGCCATGGCGACCCACAGGGTGGGGGCGGCGAAGAACGCCCCGTGCCGGTCGGCCTCGATCCGGCGCAGTACGTCGGCGGGGTCGGGGGTCTCCACCAGGGTGTTGGTGGCGCCCACCGCCAGCCACGGCATGAGGAAGACGTGCATCTGGGCCGAGTGGTAGAGCGGCATCGCGTGGAGCGGGTGGTCGTCGGCCTTCAGGTCCAGGGCGGCCAGGCACGACAGATACTCGTGGACCAGGGCGCGGTGCGTCATCATGGCGCCCTTGGGCCGGGAGGTGGTCCCGGAGGTGTAGAGCAACTGGACCAGGTCGGTGTCGGCGACCTCCACGTCCAGTTCGGGGACGGGCCCCTCCAGCACCTGGGCCAGGAGCGACCCGGGGCCCTCGCGCAGTTCCAGCACCTGCTCCACGCCGGTGCGCGAGCGCAGGGCGTCGACCGCCGACCTCAGGGCGGGGTCGACCAGCACCATGGTGCTTCCGGACTGTTCGAGCAGGTAGGCCAGTTCCTCGCCCTGGAGGGCGAAGTTGACGGGCACGTGCACCAGTCCGGCGCGGGCGCAGGCCAGGTAGCCGATGAGGTAGGCGTCGGAGTTGCGGCCGTAGGCGGCGATCCGGTCGCCCTTGGTCGCGCCCAGGGAGAGCAGGCGTGCGGCGGCCCGGGTGACCGCGTCGTCCAGTTCGGCGTAGGTCCAGGAGCGCCCCTCGAAGATCAGCGCGGTGCGCTCCGGAGTGCGCGTCGCGCTGCGGTGCAGGACGCCGTCGACGGTGCTGGACGTGATGGGACTCAAAGGTCGCTCCCCCTACTCGCCGGTACGCCCCGACCACGGGGCGTCGAACACGCCCATCCTGCTGTGACCGCCCTCCACTGACAAGGCATTCGGCCTATATAAGGCGATCCAGGCGCAAAAGCAGGAAAACCGAAAACTCAACGTTATGGGCGACTCACCCCTGGTAGCTTTCGTGCTCTCGGAGGCCGTCACACCGTCGACGGACCCTCAAGGACGAGTCGAGAGAGGACCGACCCATGGGCAGCGCTCGCGCACAGGTGGGAGAACACCTTCCCGAGGCCTACGCCGAACTGGCCGACCTGAGCGGGATCCTGGACGGGGTCCTCGACGCGAGGACCCACCTGCTGGTCAAGCTCCGCGCCTCGGTCCTGAACGGCTGTGCCTTCTGCCTCGACATGCACTCGCACGAGGCCCTCGCCGCCGGGGTCGACACGCGACGGCTCGCCCTCGTGGCGACCTGGCGCGAGGCCGGCGACCACTTCACCGAGGCCGAGCGCGCCGTCCTGGAGCTGGTGGACACCGTGACCGCGATCGGTGAACGCGGGGTCCCCGACCACGTCTACGCCGCGGTGGCCGCCCACTTCCCCGACCGGGAGGTGGTCGCCCTCATCACCGCCATCGGGCTGATCAACCTCTACAACCGGCTCGGGATCGCCACCGGCATGACCCCGCCCCTGCGCTGAACGGCGACGGCCGCGCCCCGAGCGGACCCCGGGGCGCGACCACGATCCCTCACGGCCCTCACTCGGGTCGACGGCCCTGGATCGAGTAGATCAGGCAGGAGCAGGACCGGAACGAGGGGTCGGCGAGCAGCTCGCGCACCCGCGCCAGGCCCTCGTCCGTCATCCCCTCACGCAGGAACGCCTCCCGCAGGTGGCGCGTGTGGTGGGAGATCAGGTGGACGCCCGGAGACTCCGAACTCCACCGCTCCACGTGCGGTCGCGGGTCGATGTCCACCAGACCGGCCCGGCGCATCGCCTCGGGCGCACGACTCCCCCAGGCCGGATCCGCGCCGGCCCGTTCCATCATCCTGATCTTGGCGTCCAGGAACCCCTCGTACACCTCGCGAGCCTCGGCGTCCGGCATGAGCAGGGACGGCCCGTAGGTGATGTCGAACTCGTCCAACTGGAGCACCCCGCCCGGCTTGAGGGCGCGCACCAGACGCTCCAGTACCCGCTCGCGTTCGGGCAGGTGCAGCAGGACCAGCCGGGAGTGGATCAGGTCGAAGGAGGCCTCCGGCAGCGGGTCGCGGGTGACGTCGTGCCGGATCACCTCCAGCCCTTCGACGGGGTCGATCCGCTCGGGCTTGATGTCGGTGGCGAGCACCCGCCCGCCGGGCGCCACCCGCCGCGCCAGCCAGTGGGCCACGGAGCCGCCCCCGGCCCCCACCTCCAGGCAGTTCCACCCCGGGCCGACGCCGGTCTCCTCCAACCTGCGGGTGGTCAGCGGGTCGTAGGCCGCGGCCAGGAAGCTGTGCTGGTCGTGGGCGTGCTCGCTGTGGTTGTCGAAGAGGTAGCCGGGTTCGGTGGCGGTGTCGGTCATCGTGGATCTCCTGACAGGACGGTCGTTCGGGCTCGGACCGCTTCGGTCGCCATCCGGGTCAGGGTGCCGGCGCACACCTTCCCGGTCGGGCCGAGCGGCAGGGAGGGGAGGAACAGGACGTGTTCGGGCAGGGCCCGGGTGTCCATGCCGTGCCGATCGCGCAGGTGGGTGAGCAGTTCCTCCCCCGAGGGGGTGGTCCTCCCCGGCGTGGGCCGGACACAGGCGCACATGCGTTCTCCCAGGTCGGGGTCGGGCACCGGGACGCAGTGCACCTCGTCCACGCCCGGATGCGCGGACAGGGCGTGCTCGACCCGCGCGGGGTAGAGGGTGACCCCGCCCCGGATCACCGTCCGACGCAGCCGGTCGATCACCCACAGGACGCCGTCGCCGCCCAGGCGTCCGAGGTCTCCGGTGCGCACCCAGCCGCCCGCCGGTCGGCGTTCCCGATCCAGTTCGGGCGCGGCCACGTGACACAGCGGTGTCATCGGGCCCAGTGCCCAGATCTCGCCGGTCTCGCCCGGGGGCAGGGGCCGCCCCTCGGGGTCGCGCACGCTGATCTCGGCCACCGCCGGGTCGGGGCGGCCGGCGCGGCCGGGCCCCCACTCCCCGGTGTCCCGCGCGGTGTGGCAGTTGACCCCGTCGGTGGAGCCGTAGACGTTGACGACCGGCCGCCGGAAACGACGGACGCACAGGTCGTACACCTCACGGTGCAGCGGCGCCCCGCTGGCGACGACGGTCGTCAGCGACGAGGTGTCGACCTCGCGGTCGTGCAACGCCATCCGCCGCAGCATGGTGGGCACCCCCACCAGCAGGGTGGGACGGTGCCGTTCGATCGCCTCCAACGCCGCGCCCGGGTCGAAGCGGCGCGTGGTCACCAGGGTGGCCCCGTGCCGGATCAGGGCGACGATGCCCAGGGATCCGAAGGAGGAGGCCGAGGAGACCAGGAGCAGCACGCGCGGGGGTCCCCCGCCCTCGTGCAGGGCGCCCACGTAGTTGCCGCGGCCTCCGGCCATCGCGTTGTGGGAGTAGGCGACCATGGTCGGCTCCCCCTCCGACCCCGAGGAGAGGAGGACACGGGCCGGCGACTCCGGATCGGGTCGACGCCGCTCGGGTACGTACGGCCTCGGCCGCCGGGCGCCCGGACCGTCGATCGCCAGGACCGGCGCGGGCGCCCCCGACCTTTCGATCCTCTCGACACGGGAGGCCTCGGTGACCAGGAGCGCGGCACGCGCCCGCTCCACCAGGCCGAGCACGTCGGCGTCGGAGCGGCCGGGCGGGACGGGCAGCGCGACGGCGCCCAGAGCGGCGATGGCCAGGTCGAGGGCGACGGTGTCCCGCCCGTCGGGGAGCAGGACCGCGACCACGTCGCGTTCGCGCACACCGTGTCCGGCCAGGAGCGCGGCGGTCCGGCGCGCCCGCTCGTCCAGGGCGGCGTAGTCGAGGGTGCCCTGGTCGTCGACGACCGCGTCCCGCGAGGGATGGGAGCGGACCCTCTCCAGGAAGAGCGTGTACAGGTCCTGGTCGGGGCACCATCCCCGCTCCACCCACCGGGCGCGCAGGGCGGCCGGTACGAGGTCGGTCAGGACGAGCCCCGCCGCGGAGGTCCAGGAGGTCATCGTCGCCCCACCTCCATCGGGGTGGACGTCCAGGGCGATCGGGGGTGGGGCACCCCGTCGATCGTCGTGAAGGAGTCCGGGAAGAGGTCGACCACGCAGCGCGGATCCTCGACCGGGACGAGCACGGAGGACTCCTCGCGGCCGGTGGCGCGGCCGACCTCGCGCAGGAGCCGGGCCGCGTCGACCAGACCGGTCCGGGCGCCGACCCCGGTGCCCAGGCGGGGGCGCAGCGCCAGGGCCGCCGTCACCGCCTCGGCCGCGATGATCCCGCCGAGGACGTCGGTGAGGGTGAGCAGGGACGGGGCGGGTCGCCCGCCCTCCGCGAGCAGGTGGGCGATCCCTCCATGGGCCTGGACGGGGAAGTCGGTGGCCGGCACCGGGTCCTCGGGACCCTCGTCCACCCACCCGTCGACGTGCGCGTGCACCAGGCCGGGGGCCCTCTCGGCCAGATCCTCCATGCCCAGGCCGAAACGTTCGGCGCGCCCCGGAGGCCAGTTGTAGAGCAGGACGTCGGCCTCGGCCACCAGCGCGGTCGCGCTCTCTCGCCCCTCCCACGAGGCCAGGTCGATCTCCACCGCGTCCTTGCCCCGGTTCAGGGCGGTGAAGCGGGCCGAGACACCGCCGGCCAGGGGCGGTACACCGCGCATGGGGTCCCCGCCGGGCGGCTCCATCCGCACCACGTCGGCCCCCAGGAACGACAGCAGCAGCCCGGCGAGCGGCCCCTGGATCCGGTTGGTGGCCTCCACGACCCGCAGCCCGGCCAGGGGCGCCCCCTCCCGAGGGGCCCATCGTGACCGGAGGTCGGCGGGGCCGCCGACCCCTCGCAGCCGCCACGGCGAGACCGGCCGGGCGTCGGGGACCGACTCCGGCGGACGCAGCGCCACGACCCCCACCCCGGTGTCCAGACCCACCGCGCGCGTGCGGTCGAACCGTGTCGAGGCGAGGATCCCGGAGAGTTCGTCCGGCAGCGGGCACACCGCCGTGGCGAAACGCCGCTGGAAGAGCGGCCACCCCGAGGCGATCGCGGCCGTGGGCGCCCCCAGGGCGGTCCAGAACCGCAGCCACGCCTCGGGGTCCAGGGTCTCGATCTCGAAGACGACCCCGTCGAGGGAGCGGAAGGGCGGACGGGTCCCGTCGACGACCGTCGACGGGCCTCCCTCCGAGGCGGCGGCCTCGGCGATGTAGGGCGCGGCCGCCGATAGCGCGGCGCCGGCCACCGAGACCGTCGACCGTGTCCCCGCCGGACCCGCCGACACCGCGGCCATCACCGCCTGGGAGGCCAGCACCCCCGCGCACACCGACGCGTAGTCGATCGGGAGCGGACGCGCCCCGCCCAGAGAGCGGCCGTGCAGGTGGGCCAGGCCGCACAGGGCCTGGACGTCCTGTTCGTCCTCCGGCGCCACCGTGCTCCCCGGCGGGGCCCACGTCAGGTCGCAGCCGCCCTCGGCGGGTCCCCCCTCGGGTGTGGCGAGCAGTTCGATCCGACCGGCCGGCGCCGCGACGGGGGGAGGACCCTCGCCGCGGACGACGTCGCATCCGGCCGCCCTCAGCCGATCGAGGGCGACCCGCACCGGTGTCGTGTCGCCGATCGCGCGTACGACGACCCCCGCCAAGGGGGCCATCGGGGTTCCGTCCATGATCACGTCCACCGCCCCGTGCCCCGGGTCCCGGGGTGCAGGCCCAGCAGGTCGCGCAGTTCCCCGCGGCGGACCTTGCCGGTGCCCGTACGCGGAAGCTCGTCCCAGGTGAGCACCACGGGGTCGGCCATCGCGGGCAGGTCGGCGACCGCGGCCCGCCACCCCTGGTGGTCCAACTCCCCGGACCCGGTCGCCACGACCGGCACCGGGTCCCCGTCGGGGACACCGAGCACGACGCACTCCAGGACCTCGGGCAGCCGCTCGTCGACGACGTCCTCGATCTCCAGACAGCCGCCCTCGGCGAGGGCGTCCACCTCCCGGTCCACCAGACGGACCGAGCCGGTGCGCCCGATGGAGCCGATGTCGCCGGTGCTCCACCACTGGCCCACCAACTTGGAGCGCCACCGGCCCTCCTCCCCCACGTATCCCAGGCACAGGGCGTCGGTGCGGCAGAACAGGAGCCCCGGCGTCCCCGTGGGCACGGGCCGCAGGGTCTCGGGGTCCACCGCGCGCAGCCGGGTCCGGCCGGGGATCGGTCGACCCAGATCACGGGTGGTGGGCGTGGTCCCCTGGTCACGTTCCAGGGAGCGGCGGGTGAAGAAGCGGAAGGTCAGCGGCCCGGTCTCACTCTGCCCCCAGCCCTGCATCCACACCGGTCGCCGGTGCGCGGTGGCGTTCAGGAAGGAGCGGACCGTGGACGGGTGCATCGCGTCGAAGGTGCTGACGAACAGCCGCACCCGGTCGAAGGGGGTGTCCTCCCCTTCGGTGTGCCGCTGCCATCGGCCCAGCGTGGAGGGCTGGGCCTCCAGGATCGTGGGTCGGTGGGCCTCCAGCGCGGGCCCGGCCTCCGCCCAGTCCGGGGAGGTGATCACCGACATCGTCTTCGGGGCCAGACGCAGGACGCTCGCCGTCCAGGCCAGGGCGCGGCCGTGCGCGTAGGAGTAGGAGGAGACGACCGTGTCGTCCGGTCGGCTGCCCAGGACCGGCCACCGGTGGGCCTCGAAACCGGCCAGACGGCGCATGATGGTGCGGGTGGAGTGCACGACCAGCTTCGGCGTCCCGGTGGTCCCGGAGGTGTGCATGATCGCCAGGGGCGCGTCCAGATGGGGACGGCAGGGCGGCGGCACCTCGGCCCCGGCGAGGTCGTCCATGGTCAGGGCGCCCTCGGCCCGACCGTCGACCACCAGGGTCCGACGGGCGTGGACCCGGGGGTCGCAGGCCTCCTCGGCGGCCGCGGCCAACAGCGCGGTGTCGGTGACCAGCAGGGCCGGTTCCAGCCGTTTGAGGAGCTCCTCCAGGACCCGCGGCTCCAGGTGGGCGGACAGGGAGGCCGGAACGGCGCCCAGACGCGCCGCCGCGCAGGACAGCAGGACGTAGTCCCAGTGGTTGCGCTTGGCGATCGCGACCCGGTCGCCCGGCCCCACGCCGGCCCGGGCCATCCGGCCCGAGAGCCCGCGGACCAGGGCGGCCGCCTCCGGGATCTCCAGTTCCCACCCCGCCTCGGGGGCGACGTCCAAAGGCCTGCTCAGGTGAACGACGGTACTGGTACCGCGTGCGGCCATGTCGTCGAAGAGGGTCCCCAGGTCCAGGGGACGACTCAGTGGCTTCATGTCTCCTCGATGCGGATCGGTTCACGGGCGGCGGCCAGGAAGGCCGTGACCCGTTCGGTGGCCGTGGTCGCCGACGCCACCGCGCCTTCGCTGCACGGGCGCAGCGAGATCCAGTCGCCGGCGTAGTCGACGGCGGCGGGCGGGCGGGCGACGAAGGCGGAGCGCGCCGCCAACGCCTTCGGGCCGGGCAGGGGCAGTCCGTGCCGGAAGCGGTGCGCGACCGCTCCACGGACGTGCCCGCCCAGGCCGGGCAGGAGACGTTCGGCGCTCTCGGTCAGCCGACGCGCCACCTCGTGGTCGGGGGCCTCGGCCAGCTCCCGGGCCCCTCGGGGAGAGGCGACCAGGGAGAGCAGCCCACGCCCTCGGGGCGCCCGGCCGGGATGTTTGTCGTGGTCGACGGTGACCACGCTCAGCAGGGGGTCGTCGGAGACCAGGACGGCGAACCCGCGCCCCCTGCCGCGCGGGGCCATCGGCGTGTCCAGGAACAGGGACAGTCGGAGCATCGGCGCGTACTCGCAGGCCTCCAGGTAGGACCGCTCCACGCCCCCGATCCCGGGGTACAGCTCCATCGCGATGGGTGCCGGCACCGCCAGGACCACCGCCCCAGCGGTGAGATCGCCTCGGGGCGACTCCAGACGCACGCCGTCCGCCTCCTCGACCACCCGGGTCACCGGATGGTCGGTGCGCACGTCGAGCCGGTCGGCCAGGGCACGGGGCAGGGTGTCCATCCCGTCCCGATAGGTGCGCCAGTGGGCGGTGCTGCCCGAGGCGACCAGATGGGCCGCGAAGGGCGCGGCCGCCGCCCGCTCCAGCGGCCACCCGAAGAAGCCCGAGGCCAGCGGCCCCAGAAGGCGTTCGCGTACCTGGGGGTGCGCCGACTCCAGCAGGTCGGCGACGCTCACGTCCGTCAGATCGCCCCGCTCCGGATGTTCGGGGTCCAGGTCGGCTCCGCCCAACCTGCCCAGCAGTCGCGCCAGGTCCAGTCGGGCCGCCGGAGCGAGCCCCATACCGGTGAGCAGGCCCAGAGGGCGCCCCGCGTTCCGACGCGCGCGCCCCGCCCACCACACCGACAGAGCGCCGCGTACCCGGGGGATCGCCGAGGGGTCGGCGTCCAGTCCGAGCTCTCGGATCAGCCGCCAGGTCGCCGGGTAGGCGTTCGCGGACGGGATCATCTCCGCCCCGGTGTCCACCAGGTGGCCGTCGACGCGCAGCGTGCGCATCCGCCCGCCCACGGCCTCGGCCGCCTCCAGGACCCGCACCGAACGTCCGGCGGCGGTCAGGGCGTGCGCCGTCGCCAGTCCGGCCGGGCCCGCCCCCACCACCGCCACGTCGATCGGTCCGGTCACGCCGCGCTCCCCCAGAGCAGGGCGGCGACCAGGTTGGCGCCGATCAACAGGACCACCGTGACGCGGTGGGTGTGGATCGCCAGACGACGCGCACGCAGGATGTCGCCGCGCACGAAACCGATGAAGAGCTGGGCCAGGCGCATGAGCGCCACCGGCAGGAGCGCCACGGGGAACCACCACGGCGAGATCCCGGCCAGATAGGAGCCGGTGACCAGCAGGGTCTCCGCGGCGGTGAGCACGATGATGAAGCCGGCGTTGGTCCTCGGAGAGACCTTGGCCGCGACGGTGATCCGCCCCGCGGCCCGATCGCCGTCGGCGTCGTTGGTGTTGGAGTAGAGCCCGAACAGCATCGGACCGCCGCCGAACACCAGCGCCTGGACGATGACGAACCCGTCGATCCCGCCGGTGAGCAGACCATAGGGCACCAGGACCCAGCCCACGCCGAGACCGACGAGGAAGAGCTCCTGGAAACCCCGGTAGCTGATCTTCAGCCCCCAGGAGTACTGGACGGAGGCGACCAGGCACAGGGCCGCGCCCACGATCGCCCACATCGGACGGTGCGGGGCCAGCGCGATGACCAGGGTCCACAGGGCGACGCTCGCCACGGTCGCCGCCCGACCGAAGGACAGCGCCTGGGGTTCGGTCAGGGTCCCTGCCACGAGCGGTTTGCGGGCCAGTCGTCGTCGGGCCGCGTCCGAACCGTAGTTGGCGGCGTCGCTGCCGTCCCGGTAGCCGGTGACGTCGTCGAAGGCGACCATGGCGGCCACCACGGCGATCTCCGCCACCAGGATCAGCAGGAGCAGGCCGAGGGTGTCCGCGCGCCAGCCCAACAGGGGCAGCGTCATGACGAACACCAGCGGCAGGCCGATGTAGTAGTCGACGATGTCGAGCTTGGCCAGGCGGGCGTAGGCCGCCAGGGTGGCGCGCCGGGTACGGGGGCCCGGCGCGGGCGCCGCGACGGGCGCGGTCATCTGATCGGTCATCGGGTCCTCCGGAGCGCGAACGCGCGTACGTCGTCGACCACACGTTCCACCTGAGCGTCGGTCAGGTGCGGATACAGGGGCAGGGAGATGTTGAGGCGCGCCGCCTCCCGTGCCCGGGGCCAGTGACCGTCGGGACGGGCGTGCGGTGCGAAGGCCGGCTGCTCGGGCAGGATCCGGGGGTAGTACACGTGAGCGTCGATCCCCGCCTTCGCCAGGTGCGCGCGCAGGCCGTCGCGGTCCTCGCACAGCAGCGTGTAGACGTAGGGGAAGCGGCCGTCACCGCCGACCGGGGGCGTGGTGATCCCGGCCTCGCCCAGGTCGGACAGGCGCGCGGAGTAGTACGAGCAGATCTCGGTACGGCGGGCCGTCCGCGCGGCCAGACCCTCCATCCGGTGGAGCTGGAAGGCGGCCATCACCTCGTCGAAACGGCTGTTGTGGCCGATGTGGTGGTGCAGGAACCGGTTGCGTCCGTCCTGGCCGTGGTTGCGCAGCATGCGCACCCTCTCGCCCAGGGCCGTGTCGTCGGTGAGCACCACGCCGCCCTCGCCGGGCATGCCGAAGATCTTGACCTGCACGAAGGAGTGGACCCCGGCGTCTCCCCACAGACCGGCCGGGCGACCTTCCAGGGACCCGCCCTGGGCCAGCGCGGAGTCCTCGATCAGCCGCAGACCCCGCTCGTCGGCCAGGTCCCGCAGGCGCGGCATGTCCGCCATCACCGAGAACATGTGCGCCGGCATCAGGGCCCGCGTCCGGTCGGTGATCAGCGCCTCGGCGTGGCCGGGGTCCATCGTCAGCGTCACGGGGTCGATGTCGGCGAAGACCGGTCGGGCCCCGCTCGACAGGACGGTGCTCGCCAGGGGCGCGCAACCGAAGGCGGGCACGATCACCTCGTCGCCGGGCCCGATGCCCATGGCGGCCAGGATCAGGGTGAGCGCGGAGGTTCCGCTGGAGCAGGCCACGGCCTCGGCGGCGTTGGTCTCGGCGCGCAGGGCCTCTTCGAAGCGGGCGGTGCGGCGGCCGAGGATGAACCTCTGCTCGGGACAGGTGCCGACCTCGTACAGCAGGTCCAGGAGGACGTCCCTGTCGGCCTCGAACAGATCGGGCGCGAAGAACGGGACGGCGTGCTCGACGGTCACGGTCATCGGATCCCCCCGGTGAGGAAGCGTTCGATCTCGTCGCAGACGCGATCGACCTGGGCGTCGGTGAGGTCGGCGTGCAGGGGCAGCGCGAGCGCCGAACGGCAGACCTCCTCCGCGCGGGGGAGGTCGCCGGGCCGGTGACCCAGGTGGGAGAAGCAGGGCTGAAGGTGCAGGGGACGCGGGTAGTAGACCTCGGTCCCGATCCCGGCGGCGGCCAGGTGCGCGGCGAGGGCGTCGCGGCCGTCGACCTCGATGAGGTGGACGTAGATCACCCGTTCCTGGCGCGGGACCCGCGGGGCGTCCCCGGGGACGGCGCGGACACCGGGAAGGCCGCGCAGACGCTCGTCGTAACGTCGCGACAGTTCGGCGCGGCGTTCGATGTCGGCGTCCAGGTGGGCGAGCTTGGCGAGCAGGACGGCGGCCTGGAGGTCGTCCATCTTGCTGTTGCAGCCGGTGACCACCGTCGGGTTGGAGATGCCGGGGAAGTCGGCCAGGGTGCGGCCCGACCTGCCGTGGTGGCGGATCATCCGCGCGGTCTCGGCGATGGCGTCGTCGTCGGTGAGCAGCGCTCCGGCGTCACCGACGGCGCCCAGGGTCTTGGCGGGGAAGAAGGAGAGCACACCGCCCGCTCCGAGCAGGCCCGCGTGCCTGCCGTCCGATCGCATGCCGATCGCCTCGGCGCTGTCCTCCAGGACCGTGAGCCCGTGGGCGCGGGCGACCTCCCCCACGCCCTCCATGTCGGCGAGCCGGTCGAAGAGGTGGACGGGCATGACCGCGCGGGTGCGTTCGGTGATCGCCCGCTCCACCGAACGCGGGTCGATGCCGTGACCGTGCGGCTCGATGTCGGCGAAGACCGGGACCCCGCCGGCGTGTACGACGGCGGTCGCGGTGGCCACGAAGGTGTAGGCGGGGACGATCACCTCGTCGCCGGGGCGCAGACCGGCGGCGCGGAGCAGGAGAACGAGCGCGTCGGTTCCGGAATTGACGCCGACCACGTGCCGGGCGCCGGTCCAACGTTCGAGTTCGCGTTCGAATTCTTCGACCATGGAGCCATGAGAGAACTTACCGTCGTCCAGGACGCGGCCACAGTTCTCTCTGATCTCCGGCCACAGTCTTCGAAAAGTCTCCGACTGATCGAAGAAAGGTATTTCGGAATTATTTTCACTCTGCTTTTCTCGAGCAGAGGAGGAGAGTACTGGATTCACGTGTTCCGTTTCCCGAGGAAAAGGGGGCGGGGCCCGGCCGCGGGGGGAGCCGCGGCCGGGCCGGAAGGGGGACGTCGAGAAGTCGTCAGGCGCCCAGGAGGGGGATGTCGTTCTTGCCGAGGTGGTAGTCGCGCACGGCGGCGACCAGCTCGGCGGTGGACAGGTCGCCACTGCCGTCGACGTCGATCTGCCTGAAGGCGTCGTCGGCCTGCGCGCCGCTGAGACCGATGGCGGCGAACCACTTCTCCATCTCGGACGGGCTGACCTCGCCGTCACCGTCGGTGTCGAGCACGTCGACGATGGCCTGGATGGTCGGCTCGACGACCCGCTTGAAGCCGGCGTCGCCCTTGCTGACGATCTCCTGCTCGGCGACCTCGACGAACTTGTCCTGGCTCATCCGGTCGGTGCCGGCGGCCTCCGCGAGGAGGTCGAACATGGCCAGGTAGCTGTCGCGCAGGGCGTCGCCCTTGGGCGTGCCCGCGGCGCCCAGACGCTCCAGGATGCCCTCGGCCTCGGCCACGAAGTCCGAGCGCTCGATGGTGCCGTTGCCGTCGTGGTCCCACAGACGGAAACGCTCTTCGAGACGGTTCTCGGCCTTGGTAGCGGTCGTCATATGTTTCTCCCTCGGATCACCGTATGGAAAAAGCGAATACAATAAATAGAATGAGTCGCTCGGGTGATCGGTCGATCTCCCTCAACCCACGAAAAGATTACAGCCTCAAGACACCCGCTAAAACCAGAACAGAGAAAAACGGAGAGATGAATGCGACTTTTATATCGGACATTCTTCGACATTTTCTTCGACCCTCGCGAAAGGGTCGTCCCCGGGCGTGTCCGCGCTCCCCTGTTCGAAGACCAGACCCTCCTCGGGAGCCAGCCCCAGAGAGGCTCCGGTGGGGATGGGGGCGGCGTGGATCAACACGTTGTAGTGGTTGGGCGTGTGGCAGGCGTCGAAGCCCAGGACCACGCCCACCAGGCGCCCCCCGATCCACACCCGATCGCCCCGGTCCACGACCCCCGCCGAGGTGATCTCGGCGAAGCCGAGGAAGCCCACCCGGTCGATCCGGGCGCCCTCCTCGGTCTCGGTGTGATCGGTGGCGACCAGCTCATGGACCTCGCCCGCGCGCACGCACCGGCTCGCGAACGGCTCCAACCGCATCCCGCGCTCGGTCCTGCGGTGCACCAGCACCTTGACCAGGCTCCCGGTGACGTTCCGCTTGGGCCCGTCCTCACACGGGTTCACGAACCCACCCTCTCCCCCTCGTTCTCCCGCGCCTCGCGGTAGACGTCCTCGACCAGGCGCAGCGCCGACGTCCCCGCGCCGTCCTGCGCGCCCTCGCGCACCCGACGTTCGAAGTCGGCCACGATGCCCTCGTACTCGTGCCACAGCGACTCCTTGAACGCCGGGCGGCCGGCCAACATGTCGGCGCTCAGGACCCGACCGTCGACCGTGCGCACCTCGACGTCCTTGCGTTCCCCCGGGTGGGACCAATCGAGCAGGACCCTGGCCCGGGCCCCCGTGGCGACCAGGCCGATGTCCGCTCGACGGTCCACACCCGAGGAGTCGTAGTCCACCCTCGCGGTGTCCACCTCGACCCGCCCCACCAGCGCCTCCACCAGATCGAAGGCGTTGGGTCCGTTGTCGGCCACGCATCCGCCGCCGCACCGTGCCGGGTCCAGGTACCAGGTGTCGTCCCCCGTGTGCTCCTCGATCCGTTCCAGGTAGCGCACGGTCACCTCCGCCGGAACGCTCCCCTCCAACCGTTCCCGCAGGGCCAGGAACTCGGAGTTGTACCTGCGGTGGAAGGCGGTGAACAGCGCCGCCCCGCGCTCCCGGGCCAGAGCGGCCAGGGGCTCTCCCTCGGCCGGGGTCAGGGCCAGGGGCTTCTCCACGCAGACCGCGACCCCCCGTTCGAGGGCGTCCGCGCAGATCCGGGCGTGGGCGTCGTTGGGCGCGGTGACCACGACCGCGTCCAGCTCCACCTCGTCCAACATCGTGGTGTGGTCGGTGTGGCCCACCGCCCCCTCGGGCGGGTCGGCGACCTTGGCGGGGTCCAGGTCGCACACCGCCACCGTCCGCCAGGCCGGGGAGGCCTCCAACGCCGCCAGGTAGAAGCGGGAGATGAAGCCCAGCCCCACGACCCCCACGCGCAACGGTCCCTCGGTCATCGTGCCCCTCCTCGTACCTCGGGCGCCCGGACCCCGGCCCGTTCTCCCTGCTCCACCAGAACCGCGTACAGGGCGGCGGGCAGCGGCACTCCGTGCTCGGCCCGCTCACGGGCGTAGTGGTGTTCGTGCCATCCGGGGTAGCGCACCGGCAGATCCGGGTCGGTGGGCGGACAGTCCAGCAGCGCGCCGAACAGGCCCTCGGCGTCGGCCTCCGCCCCCTGCCTCAGGGCATCGGGGGCGATGGCCAGCAACAGCAGACCGATGTCGTCGTCGCGCCCGCTCGGACCGCCGTCCCCCTCCAACGCGTCCTCGTGCGGACCGCGCCCCGAACCCGAGACCAGAGCCGAGAGCACCTCGACCACCAGCCCCAGCCCGAAGCCCTTGAACCGGCCCACATGACCGCCCAGCCACATCAGATGCGCGTCCCCGGCGTCGAAGGCGGCCGGATCGGTGACCGGAGCACCCCGGTCGTCGCACAGCAACCCCTCCGGCAGCACGCGCCCCTCCCGGGCCGCCTGCCGGACCCTCCCGGTCGGGGCCGCGGTGGTGCTCATGTCCAACAGGAAGGGCGGATGCCCTCCCGCCGGGGCCGAGACGGCCAGCGGGTTGGTCCCCAACATCGCCACCGCGCCGCCCGGCGGGCGGGCGATCCGCTGCCCGCCGCAGTTGCTGGAGACCACGCCGATCATGCCCCGCTCGGCCGCGCGCAGCGCGTGGAACCCGGCGCAGCCCAGGTGGGTGGCGTCACGGACCGACACCATCCCCACCCCGTGCCGTTCGGCCCGCTCCACGGCCAGATCCATCGCCCAGGAGGCCGACCACAATCCCAGGGAGCGCCGCGCGTCGACCAGCAGGGCGGCGCCCAGGTCGGTCACGATCGACGGCTCGGCCCGGGGGTCGGCCCGGCCCTCGTCGAGCAGGGGCAGGTACAGGCCCGCCAGGTTGGCCACGCCGTGCGAGTCCATCCCGGTCAGGTCGCCGTGGCACAGGGCGCGCGCCGACTCGACGGCACGGTCCCGGGGCATTCCGCGGTGGACGAACATCTCCGTGACGAAGAGGTTCAGTTCGTCGGGGTCGACCAGGACGGTCGACCCCGACGGGGCGGTTCTCGGTGACTCCGAGGAGAGGGTGGTCACGATCCTCCGTTCGTCTCTTGGGTGAAGGCGGTCAGTAGACGGGCCACCGTCTCGGCGAACCCGTCGAGGTCGGACAGGCGGGCGGACTCGTCGTCGCCGTGCGCCCCGTCGGCGGCCAGGTCGCCGGGGCCCAGGACGACCGAGCACGTGTCGGGGATCCCCGCCGCCCAGATGGCGTCGCAGGTGAAGGCCGGCTCGTCCGCGGGCCACTCGGGCACCCCGGCCCGCCGCAGCAGGTCGTGGCCCCGGGCATCGCGATCGTCCAGCACCGGCAGTCCGCGCTTGGGCCAGTCCAGTCGGGTGATCCGGCGTGCGTCCCGCGCGGTACGGGCGAACAGGGTCGTGTCGGAGAACTCGGCGACGAACTCCGTCAAAGCGGTCTCGAAGGCCTCGGTCACCGCCGCCTCCAGGACACGGCCGGTCTCCGCGTCGCCGTAGGAGAGGTTGAACAGCAGATCTCCGCCGCCGTAGACCCGGTTGTGCAGGGTGCCGGTCCACAGCCCGGCCACGCACACCGCTCCGCTTCCGGCGTAGGAGTCCAGGAGCCGACCCATCCGTTGGGCCAGGAACCCCGACAGGACGGAGGCGTTGTGGCCGGTGTGGGGACGGTCGTCGATCGCGTCGTCGCCGCACACCGACACCCGGGCGGTCATCGACGCCGTGCTCCGGGGCGAGAAGCGTCCGGAGGTGGGTTCGCAGAACACGTTGAGACGCCCCACGTACCCGCGCTCCACCAGGGGCCGGGTGCCCAGGACGCCCATGGCGCCGCCCTCCTCGCCCGCCACGGCCTGGACGATCACCGCGCTGTCGCGACCGACCCGCTCGGACCGCTCCAGGGCGGCGCGCACCCCGGCCAGCAGGGCCACCGCGGGCCCCTTGGCGTCGATGGCGCCGCGTCCGCGAAAGACCTTCCCGTCGAAGGAGACCGGAGGGTTCCCGGCCACGGTGTCCAGGTGCACGTTGAACATCACGGTGCGCTCGCGCGGCACCTCGTCCGGTCCCAGACGCAGGACCAGGCTCGGCTGTTCCGCCAGGAACCGGGGGTCTGCCGCCGCCGCGCGCACCGTCTCGGGGACCCCGGGACGGTCCAGGTCGGCCGGGTCGGCCGGGGCGTGGCGCACCACCCGGAAGCCGAGCTCCCCGGCGGCCTTCGCGTACTCCCGTTGGGCCTCCCACAGCCGGGGCGCGGGCCCGTCCGTGCCGACCTCCAGGGGGCCGGCGGTGGGGATCTCCATCGACCGGAGCAGCAGGGCCTGGTCGGAGGGGTTCAGGGCGGCCCTCATCGAAACGCCCCCTCGTTCCGGACCCGACGGACGAGCGCCTCCGTGGTCCGCCCGTACTCGACGAACGCGGCCCGGTCCCCCCGGCCCGGGTCGGTCCCGGACGCCCGCAGGTGGGGGCGCAGGTGCAGGTGGGGTTCGATGGACAGCGCCCCCCGATAGCCGTGGTCCTCCAGGATCCGCAGACACTCCTCGACGCCGGCCTCGCCCTCGCCCGGCGACACGTAGGCCGTCTCGCCCCCGGGTACGGCGACCGCGTCCTTGACGTGGACGTGGGCCACGTACTCCACCAAGGGCGCGAGCAGCGCCGGAGCGTCGTAGCCGTGGGCGATCCCGTTACCGGTGTCGAACAGCAGCCGCAGCGCCGGACTGTCGGCCTCGGCCACCAACGCCAGCGCCCGGTCGGCGTCGTCCCCGGCCCAACCGGCGCAGTTCTCGTGGACCAACAGCAGACCGGCGTCCTCGGCCCTGCGCGCCAGTTCGCGCACCCGGGCCCGCGCGATCCGTCCCCACTCCGGCTCGGTCGTCCCCCCGGAGGGGAAGGACATGATCCGCACCATGCGCGTCCCCAGACGGGCGCACCGTCGGGCCAGAACGTCGAGTTCGGCCAGATCGACGGCGAAGTCCCCGGTCACCGGGCGGGACCAGTCACCGATCTTGGCGGCCACGGCGACCACCTCGACCCCGGCCTCCCCGATCCGGTCCGCCGCCCGCGCGAACTCCTCCTCCCCCAGCTCGGCGACGGGCACCCCGTCCAGGGTGCGCAGCTCCAGAAGGTTCCAGCCCAGCTCGCGCACCGCGTCGAGTTGGCCCGCCAGGTCGGGGGCGGCCTCGTCACCGATCCCGGCCAGAGGTGAGGACTCAGGCACCGACGGCACTGTCGACCTCCCTCTCCACGATCGTGGGCGCGCACAGACGCTTGGCCTCGGCCAGCAGACGGACCGCCTCGATCTGCGCGGGAAGGTCGCCGCCACCGCCCCAAGGGCGGGAGTAGCGGCCGTAACAGGAGCGCAGGAGCGCGGTCAGGGCGTCGTCGGGAAAGACCGAACGGGCGGGCTCGCGCCCCGCGACGGTCACCGAGAGCTGCGCGGTGTGGTCCGCCTCGCTGCACGGGTAGTGGCCGGTCAGGACGGCCGTGTCGAACTCCAGCACGATCCGGCGTTCCCGGGTCGGACAGGTCAGGTCGGACTCGATCCGGGTGAGGGTTCCGCTCCGGTGCGCCAGCTCCACCCGGGCCCCGCCCAGACCGGGCATCCGCAGCCCCTCGACGGTCATGTCCGACAGATCGGCCGAGACCACGTCGGCGTCGCCCGCCAGGGAGACGGCCGCGGCCAGGGCGTGCGGGACCTCGACGTCGAAGGCCGTGGGGTGGGAGGTGGACTCCAGGCTCCGGGTGAACCGGGGTTTGTTCTGGACCACCGTGATGGCGCGCAGCCCGCCGAAGACCCCGGAACGTCGGACCGCGACCAGCCGCCGGGTCAGGGAGCTGGCCGACCACGGCGTCGCCACGTTCAGGTCCAGCCCCCGGGAGCGGCGCAGACGCGCTATGCCGGCGAGCTCCACCAGGTCCAGGGCCAGGGGCTTCTCCACGATGATCCGGCGGTAGCCCAGATCGGCCAGGTGTCCCAGCATCTCCACGCGCAGCCGCGGCGGGGTGCACAGGTGGACGACGGTCCGCTCCGGCGGGCACAGCCGCGCCGCCTCCTCCGGAGAGTCGACCACGTGTATCCCGTCGGCCCTCTCGTGCAGCGGATCGTAGCCCAGGATCGGCCCCGGGGCGAAGAGGTCGGGTGCCGCCGCCCGCGCCTTGGCGAGCGACGGCGCGTGCAGCCCTTGTCCGGATCTGCCCAAGCCGACGATGAGGGTGTGCAGCATGAAGGGCCGACACCTTTCCGGTTCTCTGGTACCCGTACCGCTCGGCGTTCCTGTCGGACACGCGGAGCCATGAACGGGCACTCATCCTCTTGCGACCGCGGAACGGAGTCAAAGAATAGAACCGGTTCTCACACCCCAAAACCCGACGGAGGGCATTCCTCAATCAGGAAGAAAGAGGCAAGAAAGGGAGAGATCAACGATTAGCGGAGTTCATCCCTTTTGCACTCCGGAGGGGTCAGGCCACCGAGAAGCTGAAGAGACCGCTGGGCGGAGCGTGCCATCCGCGGTCGGGGGCGACCGGGACGCCGGGGGCGAAGCAGGTGGTGCCCGGGTGGATGCGCACCTCCGTGTCGGTCATGTTGAACAGCACGTGCGCGGTCGCGGGGAGCCGGTGGCAGCTTCCCGAGGCCGGATCGGTGTAGCGCTCCAGGTCTTCGAGCTCGGTCTTGAAGACCACGACCTCGCCGGTCGCCGCGTGCGCCGGGGAGGCCCCCAAAAGCACACCGCCGAGGACAAGGGCGGCCACGGTGGACAACGCCTTCATTCCACCATCCTTTCTCATCTCATGTACGTTTCATGAAAACAACCCTCTTTTTAACCGATAACACGGAGGGTTCCGGAAGGATCCTCTCCGAACCCGAGGGGGAGCGCAACCCCGATATCCCGGAAAACCTTTTCGGACCTCGATTTCCGGACCCATAAAACCGCAGGAACATAACACCAATAATCCGACATCTCATTCTTCGGCCACCGAACACACGCGACCGCTAAGGGCGAGTCGTCCCCACCCGCCCCATCCGCTCCCCGACCCGATCACACCCCGACGACCGGCCCCCGAACACCACCGGGCCTTGCCGACCTCCCTCCCGGAGCCGTACGTTTTGCGGTGATCACGAACCATCGGGTGGGAGCAGCATGAGAATCCTTGTCGTGGGAGCCGGAGCGGTCGGCGGATACTTCGGCGCCCGACTCGTCCAGGCCGGACGTGACGTCGACTTCCTGGTCCGCCCCCCACGCGCCGAACTCCTGCGCGAACGAGGCCTGAACCTGCGCACCGTCGACGGCGCGACCGAACGGATCCCCGTACGCCCCGTCACCGCCGACCTCCTGCGCCCCGAATACGACCTCGTCGTCCTCGCCGTGAAGTCCTACGGACTGGAGGGCGCCGTCGCCGACCTGACCCCCGCCATGGGCCCGAACACCGTGGTCGTCCCCTTCCTCAACGGCATGCGCCACCTGGACGTACTCGTCGACCGCTTCGGCCTCGACCGCGTCTACGGCGGCGTGAGCATGGTGATGACCCGCCTCGGCGACTCCGGAGAGATCATCGAGGTCGGCAAGATGGGCGAACTCGTCTACGGACCCTTGAGCCGCACCCCGGTCCTCGCACCCGAACAAGTGCACAAGGCTCTGCACGGCGCCGCCTTCACCGCCCGCACCGCCGAGGACATCCGCCAGGAGATGTGGGACAAGTGGGTCTTCCTCGCGAGCCTGGGAGCCGCCACCTGCCTGATGCGCGCCCCCATCGGCCGCGTCAACCGGGCCCCCGGCGGCTCCGAGTTCAGCGCGGCGATGTTCGCCGAGGCCATGGCCGTGGCCACCGCCGCCGGATACCCCCCGGGCGAACGCATCCGCGCCCTCGCCGACCGGATCATCGGCGACACCGAACGCGAGACCTCCACCTCCATGTACTGGGACCTGACCCACGACAACCCGGTGGAGGGCGACCACATCGTCGGCGACCTGGTCGCCCGAGGCCGGGAACTCGGAGTGCCCACACCCCTGCTCTCCCTGGCCCACACCCACCTGAGCGTCTACACGGCCGGCCGCGAGAACCCGCCCGCGACCGCCCCCGTCACCCCTTGAGCGCGCCCGCCATCAACCCCCTCATGAAGAACCGCCCCAACACCAGATAGACGACCAACGTCGGCAACGACGCCAACACCGCCGCCGCCATCTGCTGGTTGTAGGGCACCACCATCGACCCGGCCACGTTGTTCAACTGCACCGTCACCGGCCAACTGTTCGGCCCGGTCAGGAACACCGCGAACAGGAAATCGTTCCAGGCCGAGGTGAACTGCCAGATCAACGTGACCGCGAACGCCGGCGCCGACACCGGCAACACCACCGAGGCGTAGGTGCGCAGCATGCCCGCGCCGTCCACCCGGGCCGCCTCCACCAACGCCGGCGGAATACTCGCGTAGTAGTTCCGGAAGATCAACGTGCAGATCGGGATCCCGTACACGGTGTGCGCCAGGATCAACGGGAACAACCCGCCCATCAGGTTCGCGCCCACCAACATCTGCTGGAGCGGGATCATCACCGCCTGGTAGGGGATGAACATCCCGAACAGGAACAGCGTGAACACCGTGTCCGCGCCCGGAAAGCGCCAACGCGCCATCACGTACCCGTTCATCGACCCCAACACCGCGGAGAGCACCGCGCTGGGCACCGCCACCATCACACTGTTGCGCAACCCCGGGGCCAGGGCCTGCCAGGCGGCCGCCCACCCCTCCACGCTCCAGGTCTGCGGCGGCAGCCAGGCCCGGGCCGCGGTGGCCTCGTCGAAGGGCTTGAACCCCGTCACCAACAGCACGTACATCGGCAGCATGAACAACACCGCCAGGGCGAACAACAGGACGAACCGGACCATACGCCCGCTCCGCGCCCGGCCCGTCCTCTCGCCGACCGCGGTCGCTCGCGTGCTCATCGGCCCTCGCTCCGTTCCTTGCGCACACTCCACACCAGATAGGGGACGACGAACAACGCCACCGCGATCAACAGATAGGAGGCGATCGTGGCGCCCTTGGCCGGATCACGGACCTCGAAGACCATCGCCCACATGTACACGGCGGGCACGTCCGCCACGATCTGCTGCCCCGCGATCGCGATGATCAGATCGAACACCTTCAGCGACATGTGCCCCAGAATGATCACCGAGCTCAACAACACCGGCCTCAACTGCGGCATCACCACATGCCGGTACACGCCCCACTCCGAACAACCGTCCACCCGGGCCGCCTCGCGCAACTCCTCCGGAACCCCGCGAAAGCCCGCCAGGAACAGCGCCATGACGTACCCGGCCAACTGCCAGATCGCGGGCAGGGCCATCGCCGCCATCCCCAGATCCGGAGCGGTCCACCAATCGTTGACCAGGAAGTCCAGGTTCAGATGGACGAACAGGGCGTTGAGCCCGGTCGCCCGCTCCGCCGGGGCGGGGTTCATCAACCACCGCCACACCACACCGGTCGCGATGAAGGAGACCGCCATCGGCGCCAGGAACAGGGTGCGGAAGACCGCCTCTCCCCGTATCCCCTTGTCCAACAACAGCCCCAGGAACCACCCCAGCAGCAGCGCTCCACCGACGAAGACCACCGTGAACACGACCGCGTTGCCCACCGCCGCCGGCCAACGGGCCTCCTGCCACAAGGACACGAAGTTCGTCAGACCGACGAACTCCCCCTCCTGCACCGGCCGATGCCGGTCGCTCAACGCCAGCCGGGTGTTCCAGCCGATCATGCCGTAGACGAACACCCCGATGAGCAGGATCGACGGGGAGACCAACAGGAGCCCGGGCAGCCACGAGCGGGAACGGACCAGCGCACGGCGCCACGGTGACATCTGGGCGGGGGCGCGGCCCGGACCGGACCCGACCGCGCCGCCCGCCCTTTTCTCGGAGACGCTCATTCGGACCGCGCGGCCTCGTGCAACGCGTCGTTGAACGCCTCCAGGTCACCGTCGCCCAGATACAGCCCGACGGCGGTGTCGACGTCGTTCTTCCACCGGTTGCCCACGGTCACCCCGTGCCAGAACGACCCCGCCAGCTCGGGACCCGCCTGCCACTCGGCCAGGGCCGACTCCAGATAGGGACTGTCGGCGTAGTGGGCCGGATCGGCGTCCTCACGCGCGGGGATGGACCCCTTGAGCGGGTTGAAGACGTCCTGCCCCTCACGACCGGCGACCAGTTCGAGCCAGCTCAGCGCCGCCTCCTCGTTGGGAGCCCCCACCGGCAGGGTGAAACTGTCCGACAACCACATGTAGGTGCCGTCGGTCCCGGGCGAGGCCACCCAGTCGTAATCCTCTCCGGGGAGCGCTCCCACTTCGTCGAAGTACCCGGCCGCCCAGTCGCCCATGATGTTGAAGGCCGCCTCGCCGTCGGCGACCCGACGCGACGCCTCCTGCCAGTCCTCGGCCGCGGACTCCTCCTGGGTGTGGTCCAGGATCACCTCGAAGGTCTCCAGCGCCTCGGCCACCTCCGGGGTGCCCCAATCGGCCCCCGGCTCCCACAGACCGTTGTAGGCGTCGGGACCCAGGGAACCCAACAGCACCGACTCCAACAGGTGCGAGACGGTCCACTGCGCGCCGACCGCCATGGGGATGGCGTCGGTCTCCTCCGCGACCGCCTCCAGGGCCTCCACCAACTCGTCGAGGGTCTCGGGCGGGGCCTCCACCCCGGCCTCCTCCAACAGCGAGGGGTTGAACCACAGCACGTTGGAACGGTGGATGTTGACCGGGACCGAGTAGACCTCGCCCTCGTAGGAGATCTGCTCGATCAACTGGTCCGGCAGGGCCTCGCGCAACCCCTGCTCGTCGTAGAAGTCGTCCAGCGGTTGGAGGTAGCCCGCCTCGATGTAGTCCTGGAGTTCGGCCCCGGCGTGCCCCTGGAAGGAGTCGGGCGGATCCTGACTCTGCAACCGCCCCTCCAGGACGGCCTGGGCGTTGGTCCCCGACCCTCCGGCCACGGCCGCGTTGACGAACTCGACCCCGGGGTTGTCCTCCTCGAAGCGCTCGATGAGCGCCTCCAGCCCGGCCTCCTCACCGCCACCGGTCCACCAGGAGAAGACCTCGACCTGGTCGGCTCCCCCACCTCCGCACCCGGAGGCCAGGAGCACCAGCCCCAACGTCCCCGCCGCGACCGACCGCCGCCGTACACGCATGCGCGTCCCTTCTCGGATGGCCGCCCCTTCCGAGACGGCACATCACCTCGCGTGTCCCAGATCACCCATTCGACTGCCGTGCCATCCTTCGCTCACACGTGTCCCCCGTCAAGGGGGGATGTCCGTTGTTTCCGGACGGGATTCCCGTGGCCCATGGGCGTTCCGGGTCCGGAGAGACGCCGGTCCTCCGCACGGCACATGACACGCCGGAGCCGCCCCTCGAGGAGGATCGGCACCCAGGCCCACCCTGACCTGTGTTCTCCGGTTCTCCGAGACCCCGACGGCGCGCGGGACCGCCCATGGACGGGCACGGGGCTTGGCACAATCACGGCATGTCCATCCTCCAACGCTCCACCGACCGAAGGTCGATCTCCCGACCGTCGGCGGCCTCGCCCCTGGTCGCCCTGCCCTTGGCCTGCCTCCTGCTGTCCGCGTGCGCCCCCGAAGGCGGCGCCGTGGGGGCCATCGCCACCGGGCACTTCTCGGCGCGCCACCACTTCCCCGTGATCATGGTCTCCTGGTGCGGCGACAGCCCTCCGGCCCGGATCGATCTGTCCTCCGAGGAGCACGAGTGGCGGTTGACCGCCACCAGGGAGTTCTCCGAGCAGCCGTTGGAGGTGAACCTGGCCGCGCCCGGCGAGGACTGGACCATCACGGACGGTTCGGGGGCGCCCGCCTATCGGATCGCGCCGGGCTCCCCCGATCTGGAGTACCTGTTGGGCGTGACCTCGGAGGCCGGGGTGGAGGGCGAGAACGAGAACGACATCGCCTCGTTGCGCTTCGACACCGAGACCCTGGCCGGCGACGACGGGGTGTACGTGGGAACCCACCAGGATGACCAGGGTTCCCTCGTCGATCGGGCCGCCTTCCCTCCGGAGTGTTGATCCGGAGGAAGAAGAGCCACCACCTTTACGTGGTAGATCCATATAAGGGCGACATGTCCGATCAGTGACTCTTCGGTCATGCTCTTTCAACCGTGATCGACCGGTGGACGGTGGCGGGCGTACGACCATCCGCTCATCTCGGCTTCCCCCTGCCACATCCGAGGCGACCACTCCCGAGGAGCCCGCTCCACTCCCCCACCGTCCACCACCACCCACAAAGGCGATCTCGGATCAGGCTGAAAGGCGTTGACGAAGTCCCAAAGCAGAGCCGGGGAGCGTACCTCGTCATGCTCGATCAGGGGGCCGCGCGCGTCGGCCGGCGGCATGTGCCCGGTCCGCCGGTACTCCTCCGAGGACAGACGCAGGCCCAACCTGCCGAAGGCCGCGACCCTGCGCAGCACCGTCTCCCGGTGGAGGCGGAGATCCTCCCCCTCCACCGGCCTCCTGAGATGATCTCGAATCCGTCTCAGAAGCCGCTCCCCCTCCGGGGTCCTGGGGCCGATCTCCTGTTCCCACCTTCGCGAGAGCGCCACGCAGGCCCAGGTCGCCACCACCATGGGCGGCGCGAGAAGGAGAAGGAGAGGGGGTTCACCGTAGAGCACCACCAGGAACAGGCACATACACGCCACCACGGCGGGCAACGAGAACCCCGCCCCTGTGATCCGGCTCAAGAGATCGGCCCGTCGCCAGAGGCGGTGGATCCCCTCGGCATCGGTGCACAGTCCACGCTCGCGCAACCTCTCCAACGCCCCACGCACCTCGGAGTGAGAGACCACCTTCCCCAGAAGTTCGCTCGGGGAGCGTCTCCCGTCCACGAGCTCGCGTATCAGGGAACGACGGACGGGTTCCAGAGCGTCGAGATCGACGTCGCGGCGGGCCCGGTCCGTCGGTTCCGCCCACGCACCCGAAGAGCTGCTCCCATGGTAGAGAAGACCGCCCAGATGCAGATCGAGGGCGCACACCTGGAGCAGCCGCGCGGGTCCCCCGGCCAAGAGGGCCAGTTCCTCCACCGACGGAGGAACCGGCTCGGTGAACGCGGCGTCCACCCTTCCGACCGAACCGTCCCGGGCCCGTTCCAGTCTTCGCACCGCGTGGGCCCCGGCCGCGAACAGGGCCGCGTACACCACCGACACCACCACGACCAGGGAGACCATCACCTGGGCCACGAGACCACCCTCTCACTCCGCTGGAACGGCGTGTACCCGAAGGCACCGAAGGTATGCGCCGGTGGCCCTCAACCGGACCTTCGCGCCGAACCCTTCGAAAGGGTCTTCGGGCACAGGGCCACCACCACGACGCAGACGAGGGCGAGCAGCGCACCGGCCCCGAACATGACCTGGTGGTCGAACCAGGGAGTGAGGGCCTCCAACACCGCCGGAACGAAGAAGCCCAGGTAGCTGATCGAGTAGAAGACGGCGGTCAGCCCCGCCAGACCGTCGGGGCCGGCCACCCGTTGGACCTCCCGGAGCCCGGTGACCAACAACGTCCCGTACCCGGCGCCCAACACGGCGGCGGCCACCATCGCGGCCGGGACGCTCGACGTGGCCGTCGCCCAGGCCGCCAGGGCCATACCGACGGCGGTGACGGCCAGGGCGACGATCACCGGACGCACGGAGTCCGTGACGGCCAGACGCCCGATCAGCCGCTGCGCGACCACGCCGCAGGCCAGGGCGATCAGACACATCAGTCCGGAGAAACCGATCTCCTGACCGGGCACCCGATCGGCCAACAGGTTGGGCAGGACGGCGTAGGCGCTGGCGGAGGCACCGAAGACCCAGGGGGCCATCGGCACGACCACCTGGAGGAAGCGGCGGTGCAGCGCGCTCGGGACCTTCAGGTCGTCCACCAGACGTCGCGCCCCTCCCCCGCGCTCCAGGGTCTCGGGGGCGCCGAACATCGCCACCGCGAGCAGAAGGGTGATCACGACGTTGACCGTGTAGGGCAGGATCGCCGCCATCGGGGCGAACTGGGCCAGCGAGGCCGCCACCACCGCCCCCAGCAGGAACCCCAGGGTCAGGGCCAGCGAGGCCCGGGAGGCGCCGGCGCCCGCTGAGGCCTTCGGGTCGAACGGCGCCTGGGACAGCTCCTTGACCCAGCTGGTGCCCACCGCCATCACCAGGCCGAGCGCCAGCCCCGACAGGACGCGCCCGGCGAACAACAGGGCCGCGGTCTCGGAGCCCAGGGCCAGCAGGACGCTTCCGGCCACGCACAGGAACGGCGCCGGGAACATGAGGGGACGGCGTCCGTAGCGGTCCGACAGCGGACCGCCGACGAGCAGCGCGGGCACGATGCCCAGCACGTAGGCGCCGAGCAGGAGGTTGACGACCTGGGCGCTCATGCCGCTCTCCAGGCGGTACATGACGAGCAGGGGCGTGAACTCGTTCCCGCCCCAGGCGACGGCGAAGAGCATGCCGCACACCGCGAGCCATCCGGGGAGGGATCTTCGGCGGTGTCCGGACTCCGGGGTCCCCCCTCTGCGAGGACCGCGCGCCACGAGGGTGGCCATGGATATCGCTTCCTTCTCTGCGTGACGTACGAAAAAAAGAGGGGGGTACGGGGGGTGTGTCCTTATGGGGGCGGTCGCGCCGCCCGGGGTCACACGTTGGAGCCGTGGATGTCGTCGAGGTGTTCGACGGTGGCCCGGGCGAAGCCCTCGGCGTCGCCCTCGGCGATGAGCCGGGCGAGTTCGGTGTGCTGGGCCAGGACCCGCTCGGCCCGGGTGGCGTCGTCGCTGATCGACTGGGTGGTCATACGGCGGTGACGGTCCTGGAGCAGGCGGTGGAACCCCTGGAGGATCGAGTTCCCGCCGGCGGCGACCACCTCGCGGTGGAACTCGACGTCGGCCCGGCTGAAGGCGGCCAGGTCGTTCTCCTCCCAGGCCCGACGCTGTTCGTCGATCACCTCGCGCAGACGCCGGACCAGCCGTTCCGATCCGCCCGCGGAGGCGCACACGGTCTCGACCGCCGTCGTCTCGATCATCCGACGCGCTTCGAGCACCTCGCGCGACTCGTGCGGCGGCACCGGCCGGACCAGGGCTCCGCGCTTGGGGTACAGGCGCATCCATCCTTCGGCCTGGAGCTGGAGGAAGGCCTCGCGCACGGGGGTGCGGCTCATCCCCAGCTCGGTGGCGATCCGCCCTTCGCTGAGCATGGTCCCGCCCTCGTACTCGCCGTCGAGAATGCGGTCCCGCACCACCGTGTAGGCCCGACCCGCCGAGGACTCCGGTGTCGTGGCGGCCGCGACCTCGACGCCCGGGCCGTCCGTACCGATGCCGTTCATCGTGCCTCCAAGCTTGGATACAACATAGATACTAGTTGTACACCAGGCCGGTCCGGACGAGAGACGGAGCACATCGGGCCCCTTGGGGGTGGCACGCGTCGGCCCGGCCGTCCGAGGGGACGACCGGGCCGGCGAGGGGACGTCTCAGCGCCGCCAGCTCCGCCACAGGCGGGCGTAACGACCGTCGAGAGCGACCAGTTCGTCGTGGGGCCCCTCCTCCACGACGCGCCCCTGGTCCATGACCACGATCCGGTCGGCGGTACGGGCCTGGGTCAGACGATGGGCGACCACCAGGGTGGTGCGCCCCTTGGTGGCGGCCGACGCGGCCTCCTCCAACAGCCGGGCGCCCGAGCTCCCGGCCTCGGCCGTGGCCTCGTCGAGCACCGCCAGGTCGGGGTCGGCCAGCGCCAGTCGGGCCAGCGCCAGGTGCTGGGCCTGTTCGGCGGTGAGTTCGTGCCCGCCCTCGCCCACGACGGTGTCGAGCCCCTCGGGCAGGGACCGGACCAGGTCGAGGGCGCCGACGGTCTCCAGCGCGGCCTCCACCTCGCCCCGGTCGGCGTCGGAGCGGGCCAGACGCAGGTCCTCCAGGAGGGTGCCCGAGAAGACGTGCGTCTCCTGGCTGACCAGGAAGACGTGTTCGCGCACCCGGCGTTCACCGAGCTCGTCCAAGGGGATCCCGCCCAGGTAGACCGTGCCGGAGGTCGGGGTGATCAGGCCCGCGACCACGGCGGCCAGCGTGGTCTTGCCGGCCCCGCTGGCCCCGACCAGCGCCACCCGTTCGCCCGGGGCGACCTCCAGGGAGACCCCGTCCAGGGCCTTGGGCGCTCCGGGCGCGTAGGCGTGGGCGACCTCCTCCACCCGCAGGGAGGATCCGGCCGGCCCCTCCTGCGCCCCGGGGTCCTCCGCCTCCGGCAGGTCGACCACCCCGGCGAGCCGGGCCAGGCTCGCCCCGGCCTGCTGGACGTCGTTGAAGTTCATGACCAGGAAGCCGATCGGCCCGAAGAGCCGGTGGAAGTACAGGGCCGCGGCGGTGACCATGCCCACGGTGACCAGGTCGTCGCGCACCAGCCAGAAGCCCACCACCAGGACCGCGCCCAGGCCGACCAGTTCGGAACCGTTCATCCTGGCGCCGAGCCTGGTGAACAGGCGGAACACGTCCAGGGTCAGGTTCATGGCGGTCAGGGAGCGTTCGGCGATGCGCTCCTCGTGCACGTCCTCCAACCGGTAGGCGCGCACGGTGTCGCGGCCTCGGAGGGCGCCCATCAGGGCGTGGGAACGCTCGCCCATGGCGACGCGTTCGCGTGCGTAGTAGGGGGCCGAACGCGGCATGTACCAGCGCACGGCCCAGGTGTAGAAGGGCAGGGCGGCCAGACCGGCCAGCCCCAGGCGCCAGTCGAGGGCGGTCATGCCCGCCGTGGTGAGCACGACGGTGGCCAGTGCCGTGACGACCTCGGGGCCGTTGCGGGCGATGGCGGTGGTGACCACGGCGACGTCGTCGCCCACGCGGGAGAGCAGGTCGCCGATGCGCACCCGTTCCAGCCGGGCGGCGGGCATGTGCAGGATCCGCTCCATGACCCGTTCGCGCAGCCGGGCCAGGACGGTCTCGCCCACTCGGCTGACCTGCCAGGCCCCCAGGCCGACGAGGATCCCGCCGACGAGGGCGGCCCCGGCGATGAGCAGGGCGGAGCGGAGGATGGCCTCCGGTCCGGCGCCCGAGGAGATGTCGTCGACCATCGTGCCCAGCGCCCAGGGCGCCACGAGACCGGCGGCGCTGCCGGCCAGGACCGTGAGGAGGGCCAGGGCGGTGCTCCCGGGGATGGAGCGCAGGCCTTCGCCGAGCACCCCCCAGGTGCGTCGGGCCCCGGCGGTGGGCAGCAGGTCGGGCCCGGCGGGTGCCCCTTCCGCGCGGCTGTCGGCGGGCCGGGTGGTGTCGGTGCTCAACGTAGAACCGCCTCGCGGTAGTGGGGGTCGTCCTCGACCAGCCGGGTGTGGGTCCCCTCGGCGTGGATCCGGCCTTCGCGCAGGACCAGGACCCGGTCGGCCCTGGCCAGCAGGGCCGGGCTGCTCGCGATGACGAGCGTGGCCCCGCCTCGGGCCGCCCTCAGGGTGGCCACGCCCTGGGCGATGGCCTCCTCGGTGACGGCGTCGACGGCGGTGGTGGGGTCGTGCAGGACCAGGACCGGTGGGTCGGCGGCCAGCGCCCGGGCCAGGGCGACCCGTTGACGTTGGCCTCCGGAGAGGTCGGTGGCGCGGTCGCGCACGGGCCGGTCGAGGCCGTCGGGGTGGCCGTCGACCAGTTCGGTGGCGGCCGCCGCCTCCAGGGCGGTCATCAGGCGGGTCTCGTCGTGGTCGGGGCCGGTGACCAGGTTGGAGCGCAGGGTGCCCTCGAACAGGGAGACGCCGTGCTCCTCCACCAGGACGGTACGGCGCAGGGAGGCCAGATCGAGCTCCTCGATGGGGATCCCTCCGACCGTGGTGGCCCCTCGGGCTTCGTTCGCCCGCCCGGAGAGCAGGTCGACCAGGGCCTCGGCGTCGCGCGGGTCGGTGGTGAGCACCCCGACGAGTTCGCCGCGGCGCAGTGTCAGGTCGACGTCGTCCAGGGTGCGGTGGCCGGCCCCGCGCAGCGCGAGGATCGGCTCCTCCTCCGGGTCCTCCTCTCCCGTGAGCGGGGTGGGGAGTTCCCGGTCACCGGGGGTGACGGCGTCGGGGGCGCCGAGCAGTCGGACCATGCGTCGGGCGGAGGCCTTGGCGATGGCGAACAGTTGGCCGACCAGTCCCAGTCCCTTGATGGGTTCGGCGAGGAACTGGGCCAGGCCCACCACGATGACGAGCTCGCCGACGGTGAGGCGTCCCTGGAGCGCCATCCAGCCGGCGGCCCCGGCCACGCAGGCCAGGAAGACGGCTCCGGCGGCGGTGACCAGACCGGTGTAGACGCCGTTGCTGGCGGCGGCGCCGACGGAGGCCGTCAGGGCGCGGTCGCTGACCTCGCGGTAGCGCAGGGCGGCGTCGCGTCGCGCGCCGATGCCCATGAGGACGCGCAGCCCACCGACCAGGTCGGTGGCCACGGCGGTGGCGCGGGCCGCGGTGGCCTGCTTGTCCTCGGTGCGCCGGGTGATCCGGGCGGCGGGAAAGCGCAGGGCCAGGAGCATCAGGGGCAGTCCCACGAGCACCCCGAGCCCCAGGGGCACGTCGATGCTCAGCAGGACGACGGTGGTGGCGACGATCGCGGTGACCTGGCCGATGCCGATCGCCCAGGCCCGCGCGTAGGAGGCGGCCTGGTCGGCGTCGGAGGTGGCCACGGCCAGGATCTCCCCGGAGCGCAGGCCGCTGCGTTCACCGTGCGGGTGCAGGACCCGGTGGGCCGATTCCAGTCGCAGCAGGTGGGCCTCGCGTTCGGCGACGCCGAGGGTGAGACGGGCGCCGGTGCGATAGGCCAGCGCCAGGACGGTGAAGAGAAGGGCCAGCCCTCCCACGCACCACGCCAGGGCGACGACGTCGCCGGTGGCCACGGCCAGGTCGATGGTGAGCCCGATCGCGACCGGGACGAGCACCTCGCAGAGTTGGTGGAGGGAGAGGAAGAAGGCCCCGAGGGCGATGGGGCCGCGGTGGCGACGCAGAGTGCGCGAGCGCAGGGCCGCCGCGTCGGTCGGGGGTGGTTCGTCGGGGGCGGTCCGACCCTCGGCTGCGGTCATGTGGTCGCTCGTCCTCCGTCGCTGTCCTGGACTTTCACCTGTGGGAGGGCCTGTTCCGGAGCGGGCCCCGCGCAAGGGTATCCGGGGGGATCGCACACTCTCGCGCTGGGATGACCGTCTCATCCGGGGATGCCCTGTTCCCCTTCGGCATGATATTGGTTAGCCTAACCTCACTATCCACCGTCGGTCGAAGGGTCTCGCGTTGCGCATCCAGTTCCCGAGTCACCGTCAGATGCTCCGTGCCCGGGTCGTGCGTACCGAGCGGACCACCGCCAACTTCATCACCGTGACCGTCGGCGGCCCCGACCTGGCCCGTTTCGAGTTCCTCGGACTGGACCAGTGCGTGCGGGTCTTCCTCGCCCGCCCCGGACAGGACCGGCTCACCATGCCCGAGTCCGCCGACGAGCGCTGGTACCCCGAGTACCGCGAGATGCCGGACGAGGTCCGCCCCTACGTGCGCAACTACACGATGCGCCGTTTCGACCCCGACGCCCTGGAACTGGACATCGAGTTCGTCGCCCACGGCGACGAGAGCCCCGCCTCCGGCTGGGCGCTCTCCGCTCGGCCCGGGGACGAGGTCGGACTGTTCCCCGAGGGGATCTACTACCTGCCCCCGGCCGACACCGACTGGCAGCTCCTGGTCGGCGACGAGAGCGCGGTCCCCGCCCTGCTCTCCATCGTCGAGGGTGCGTCCGAGGACCTGCGCGCGCAGGTCTACCTGGAGGTCCCCTCCCAGCAGGACGTGCGCACCGTGAACGCCCCTCCGGGGGTGCGGGTGCACTGGCTGCCGCGTCAGGACCCGCACGCGACCCCGGGGCGTCTGGCCCTGGAGACCGTGCGTTCGGCGACGCTCCCCAAGGGCCGCCCCTACTGCTGGGTGGCCGGGGAGAACGGTCTGCCCACCGGGCTGCGACGGGCCCTGGTCCGTGAACACGGCGTGCCCAAGTCCGACATCACCTTCCTGGGCTACTGGCGCCAGGGTGTGGCCGCGATCGCCTGAATCCGGCCGCGATCCCCCACGCCGGGTCCTTCGGGCCCGGCCGCCCCCTGTTCTCCGTTCCCATGACCGCGTCCGCTCCGGGCGCGCCGTCCCTTCACCGAGGTCCCATGAACACCGGCCCTTCCCGCCGTCTCGGCCTGCTCGCCGTCGGCGCCCTGTCCACCGTCCTGCTCTCCGCCTGTGGTGGCGGCACCTCCGATTCCGAGGACTCCGGTGCGAGCGCCGAGGGCTTCCCCGTCACCGTCGAGACCCTGTTCGGCGACGTGACCGTCGAGGATCGTCCCGAGAACGTCGTCGCCCTGGGCTGGTCGGACGCCGAGACCGCTCTGGCCCTCGGGGTCCAGCCGGTGGGCGTGGCCGACTGGCAGGGCTACGGCGCCCCCTACGTCGGCCCGTGGGCGGCCGATCTGCTCGACTCCGAACCGGTCGAGCTGGGCACGATGGAGCCGAACCTGGAGGCGATCGCCTCCCTGGACCCGGACGTGGTCCTGGACACCCGCTCCGACAACTCCGCGGAGCGCAACGATCTGCTCGAGCCGGTCGGCCCGGTGGTCGGACCTCCGCCCGAGGTCGAGGTCACCTACGGCACCACCTGGCGGCAGCAGACCCGCCAGGTCGCGGCGGCCCTGGGCGAGGAGGCTCGCGGCGAGGAGCTCGTCACCGAGCTGGAGGAGCGGTTCGAGAGCCTGCGGGAGGAGAACCCGGAGTTCGCCGACACGACCATCGCGGTGGGCGCCTACTTCGACGGCCAGTACGGGGCCTACGTCCCCGGTGACACCCGGGTGGACGTGCTCACCGAGCTCGGTTTCGAGTACGACCCCGATCTGGTGGAGAAGGCCGACGGCGCCTTCTACCTCGACCTGAGCCCCGAGCTCGTGGAGACGCTGGACGCCGACCTGACGGTGATCTTCCCGATCGGGGACACCGCCGACCTCCTGCACGAGGACCCGGTGCTACAGAACATCCCCTCCGCCGAGGACGGTCGTCTGCTCATCCTGGACGACCCGGAGACGGTCAACGCGTTCTCCAGCGGTTCCACTCTGGGCATCCACCACGCCCTGGACGAGATCATCCCCCTCATCGAGGGGACCCTGGAGGGCTGAGGCCCCGGCGACTCCGAAAGGGGGCGCTCCGCCGTACGGCGGGGCGTCCCCTTTCTCTCGCGTCGGGTCCTCAGACGCTCTCGACGGAGGCGTGGTACCGGCCGATCGGCAGCATCATGGGCCGCCCCGAGGTGGGGTCGGTGATGATCCGGCTGCGCAGACCGAACACGGCCTCGACCGTCTCCGGGGTGAGCACCCGTTCCGGCTCCCCCTCGGCGTACAGACGCCCGTCGGCGAGGGCGACGAGGTGGTCGGCGTAGCGGGCGGCCAGGTTCAGGTCGTGCAGGACCAGCACGATGGTGGTGCCCAGCGTGCGGTTGAGGTCGGTGAGCAGGTCCAGGACCTCCACCTGGTGGCTGACGTCGAGGAACGTGGTGGGTTCGTCGAGCAGGAGCAGGTCGGTGCGCTGGGCCAGGGCCATCGCGATCCACACCCGTTGACGCTGCCCGCCGGAGAGCTCGTCGACGGCCCGGTCCACGAGATCGGCCGTCCCGGTGGAGTCGAGGGCGGCGGCGACCGCCTCGTCGTCCTCCCGGCTCCAGCGGGACAGGACCCGCTGGTGGGGGTGGCGTCCGCGGCCGACCAGGTCACCGACGGTGATGCCCTCGGGGGCGATCGGCGACTGCGGGAGCAGGCCGAGCGTGCGGGCGAGCTCCTTGGACGGCATCCGGTGGACCTCGCGGCCGTCCAGGAGCACCCGACCCTCCTTGGGCGACAGGAGCCGGGACATCGAACGCAGCAGGGTGGACTTGCCGCAGGCGTTGGCGCCCACGATCGCGGTGATCCGCCCCGGCGGGACGCCCAGGTCCAGGGAGTCGATGACGGTCCGGTCCCGGTATCCGAGGGTGAGGTCCTCGACGAGCAGTGTGCGGTCCGTGGTCACAGGGAGCCTCCCGCGCGGTGGGTGCGAACGATGAGATACACGAGGTAGGGGGCGCCGAGCACGCCGGTGACCACGCCGACCGGGTAGCGGGTGCCCAGGAGGAACTGGCCGACCAGGTCGGCGACGAGCACCAGGAGCGCGCCGACCAGGGCCGAGGGGAGCAGGAGGGAGCCGTCCGGCCCCACCAGCCGGGCCGCGATCGGCCCGCACAGGAAGGCCACGAAGGCGATCGGTCCGGCCGCGGCGGTGGCGAAGGCGATGAGCGCGACCGCCGCGGTGACCGCGATCAGCCGGGTGAGGTTCGCGCGCACGCCCAGGGCCGAGGCGGTGTCGTCCCCCAGCTGGAACAGCGAGAGGTCGTTCGCCCGGGACAGCAGTACGGGGGCGATGAGGGCCAGGGCGATCACGACGGGGACGACCCTGTTCCAGTCGGTGCCGTTGAGGCTGCCGGTCAGCCACCGCAGCGCCTCCTGGAGGTCCCATTCGGGGGCGCGGTCGAGGACGTAGGAGGTGACGCTGTCCAACATCGCCGCGACCCCGATGCCGATGAGGATGAGCCGGGTCCCGGCCACGCCTCCCTTGTAAGCGAGCGCGTACACGAGGGTGGAGATCGCCAGACCGGAGACGATCGCCACCACCGAGACCGTGGGGCCGCTCAGCCCCAGGACGACGATCGCGAAGGTCGCCGCGGCGCTCGCCCCCGAGCTGATCCCGATGATGTCCGGGCTGGCCAGGGGGTTGCGCAGCATGGTCTGGAAGGTGGATCCGGCGAGCCCGAAGCACAGTCCGGCCGCGACCGCGAGGGCGGCGCGCGGCAGGCGCAGCCGGCCCACGGTGAAGGAGGCGCCCGGTACGTCGTGACCCAGGACGACCCGCAGCACGTCCCCGGGCGGGTAGAAGGTCCGGCCCACCATCAGGGTGAGGGCGAACACGACGACGATGAGGACGGCCAGGGCCACGATGACGGTGCGTCTACGCCGTGTCCGGCGGACGCGCCCCCGGGTCACGGCCCGGAGGGTGGCCGTGGACGGGGCGGTGGACAGGGACGGGTTCACAGCGAGCGGACCTTCTGACGGCGGACGATGTGGATGAAGAAGGGGGCGCCGATGAGGGCGGTCACGATCCCGACGTCGATCTGGGCCGGGCGGGCCACGATCCGGCCGACCACGTCCGCCGCGGTGAGCAGGGCGGCCCCGCCCAGGGCGGAGAAGGGGATCAGCCATCGGTGACCGGGGCCGGTCAGGAGCCGGCACACGTGCGGTACGACCAGCCCGACGAAGGCGATCGGCCCGGTGACGGCGGTGGCGGCGCCGCACAGGGTCACCGCGCCCAGCGAGGCCCCGCCTCGGGCCAGGGCCACCCTCTCCCCCAGGCCGGCGGCCAGGTCGTCGCCCAGGGCCAGCATGTCGAGTCCGCGCGCGCACGCCAGGCACAGCGCGAAGCCCGCGAGCAGGAAGGGCAGGACCTGCGTCAGCGAGTCGTAGGTCGCGCCGCCCACCCCGCCGATCTGCCAGGAGCGGACCCCGCCGGCGATGTCGTTGCGCGGCAGGACGATGGCGCTGATGAACGAGGACAGGGCGGCCGAGACGGCCGTGCCCGCCAGCGCGAGTTTGAGCGGGGTGGCGCCGCCCCGCCCCAGGGAGCCGACGACGTAGACGAAGACGGCGGTGATCCCGCCTCCGACGACGGCCGCCCAGACGAAGTGGGTGGCCGAGGCCAGGCCAAAGAAGGCCATCCCCACGACCACGGCGAGCGAGGCTCCCATGTTCACGCCGAGGATGCCGGGGTCGGCGATGGGGTTGCGGGTGACGCCCTGCATGACCGCCCCGGCCACGCCCAAGGCCGCGCCGGCCAGGACCGCGAGCAGGGTGCGGGGGACGCGTTTGGCCACGGCCGCCTCGTCGAACCCCTCCACCGAGCCGCCCAGCGCCGCCACGATGGCGTCCCAGCCGACGTCGCGCGTGCCGACGGCCACGGAGACGCACATCAGGCCGAGGACCACCAGGACCAGCGCCGCGAGCCCCAGGACGCGCAGGCGTCGTGGGCGTCGCACGGCGCCGATCCCGGCGGGTTCGGCGGGACGGGTGTCCGTCGTGGTCACCGGTCCCCTTCCGCGGCCTCGGCCAGGAGCGACAGGTAGTCGTCCAGGACCCAGGAGATCGACAGGGGTGTGGGGTTGGCGGCGGTGCCCAGCGGCGCGTCGCCCGGCAGGCTCACCACGGCGCCCTTCTCCACGGCGGGCATCTGGGACAGGAGCGGGTCGCCTTCGAGGGCCTCGACGGTCTCTTCGCCGCCATAGGTGACGATGATGTCGACGTCGTCGAAGACGTCGGCCTGCTCGGCGGCGCGGGTGAGCGCGAAGAGGTCGGTCTCGGCCGAGACCTCGGCGACGCTCGCGGGGGTGCTCATCCCCAGGTCCTCGAAGAACAGGGCCCGGGTGTCGTGGGTGGTGTAGAAGCCGACCTCGCTGAGGTCGGTGGTGTCCACGTGGGTCAGGAACATGGTGGAGCGGCCCTCGATCTCCGGGTGGTCGGCGACCGCCTCCTCGATCTCGCCCTCCAGTTCGGTGACGAGTTCCCGCCCTTCCTCCTCCAGGCCCAGGGCCCGGCTGTTGATCTCGATCATCTCCCGCCAGGGGGTGCCCCAGGCGGTCTCGGGGTAGGCGACGACGGGGGCGATCTCGCTCAGGGTGTCGTAGTCCTCCTGGGTGAGGCCGGAGTAGGCGGCCAGGATGACGTCGGGGGCGGTGTCGGCGACCGCCTCGAAGTCGATGCCGTCGGTCTCGTCGAACAGCACCGGGGTCTCGGCGTCCAGTTCCTCCAGTCGTTCGTCGACCCAGGGGAGGACGCCGTCGCCATCGTCGTCGCCGAAGTCGGCGGAGGCCATGCCCACGGGGACGACCCCCAGAGCGAGGGGGACCTCGTGGTTGGCCCAGTTGACGGTGGCCACCCGTTCGGGACGGTTCTCGATGGTGGTGGTGCCCAGGGCGTGCTCGATGGTGATGGGCTCCCAGTCCCCGGAGGCCTCGGAGGCCTCTTCGGTCCCGCCCGGGGAGCAGGCCACGAGTCCGGCGGTCATCAGTACGGCGGTGAGGGGGACGACCGACCTCGTCATTCGGCGCATGTCTTCCTTTCGTTCGTGGGGCGTCGGCCCCGTCCGGCGCGTTCCCGTCCCGCCCGGCCGCGCTCGGGCACCCGGGGCGAGGAGATGCACACCGTGGGTGACCACATGAGAGCGGAGCGGGACCCTTCGACGACGACACAGGGGGATGGCACGACGCCGGACCGGGCCGCACATCGAAGTAAGGATTGCCTAACCAAACCTAGAGCGCCACACCCGACCGTGCAATCACTCAGATGGGACACGGTTATTCGCGAAACGGACATTCAGCGCACGAGTGCCCCCTCGTCGGGGCCGTGGGGGCACCGGCGTCAGCCCGCGCGAAAACGCCCCGGACTCATCCCCGTCACCCGCCGGAAGGCCGTACTGAACGAACTGGCCGAGCGATAGCCGACCCGCTCGGCGACCTCGTCGATACCGTCGCCCCGCGCGAGCATCGTGATCGCGTGCTGCACACGGGCGGCCGCCGTCCAACGGCTGAAACCGAGCCCGGTCGCCTCGTGGAAGGCGCGCGTGATGGTCCTCGCGCTCACCCCGAGCCGCGCCGCCCACACGGCCAGGGTGGTGGTGTCGCCCGGGTCCTCGCGCAACGTCTCGACGATGGGCCGCAGCAGGGGCGACTCGGGGTAGTCCAGCAGGAGTTCGCCCTGGGCCGGGGCGAGGAGGTCGAGCACCATCGCCTCGGTCCTGGCCCGCGATTCGGCGGAGAGCTCCCCCTCCGCCAGCCTTCCGAGCAGCAGCCTCAACAGGGGCGTGATCTCGACGGAGACCGGACGCTCGGACAGCGGGGCGACCTCGCGGACGCTGAACTGGACCGCGTGGTGCCAGGTGCCCGCGGGCGTCCACCCCGAATGCGGCACCCCGGCAGGGATCCACAGGCCGATCGACGGGGTGATGGACCACACGCGGGAGCCGACCGTCGCCGAGGAGGCGCCCCGCAGATTCCAGAGCAGCTCGTGCGTGGGGTGGGAGTGCTCCTCCCAATAGGTGTCGCGGTCGATCACCTCGTCGCTGCCCAGGGCGACGAAGGGCACGTCGATCTCACCGGCGGCGTAGGACGGCAGCCGCCGGCTGTCGACCCCCTCCCGACAAGGCCCTTCGATCCCCGAGACACGCACGTCGCCCGGGCCGCACCCCGCCCGAGGGCCCGCGTGCTCCCCCACCATGTCTAGAATGAAAACCGTTTTCATTCCTAAATCGGAAGGGAGGTCGGATGCGGAACACCACCGCTCCCCCCGACCCCGAAGCCCCCCTCCAGAGCCCGCCCGACCCCGCGCCGGCCCCCGAACACCGACCGCGCCGTCTGGCCACCCCCGCCGGAACCGCCGTCGCGGCGACACTCCTGGCCCTGTTCCTCCTCCTGTCCGCGGTCCTGGCGATCGGCCTCGGCTCGGCCGTGATCCCGCCCCTGGAGACCCTCCGCCACCTCTGGGCGGCGCTGACCGGCGGTGTCATCTCGGCCGACGAGGTCACCCGTCACCAGGTCGTCTGGGAGATCCGCACCCCGAGGGTCCTCCTGGCCGCCGTGGTCGGCGCGGGCCTGGGCGCGGTGGGCGTCGCCGTCCAGGCGATGGTCCGCAACCCCCTGGCCGACCCCTACATCCTCGGCGTCTCCTCCGGGGCCTCGGTGGGCGCGGTCCTGGTCGGCGTGGTCGGCGGTCTGGCCGCCCTGGGCGTCTACGCCGTCTCCGTCGGGGCCTTCCTCGGCGCCCTGGCCGCCACCCTGCTCGTCTACGCCATCGCCCACGATCGTCGAGGGGTCACCCCCTTGCGTCTGGTCCTGACCGGGGTCGCCCTGTCCTTCGGCTTCCAGGCGATCATGAGCGTGATCGTCTACCTGGCCCCCGGCAACGAGGCCACCGGCACCGTCCTGTACTGGACCATGGGCGGCTTCGGCGGCGCCACCTGGGGCGCCCTGCCCCCGGCCGCCGCCACGATCCTGATCGGTGTCCTCCTCCTGCGCCGTATGTCCCGCCCCCTGGACGTCATGGCCCTGGGCGACGAGGCCGCCGCCGGTCTGGGCGTGGACGCCCCTCGCCTGCGCCGACGCCTGTTCCTGCTCACCGCCGTCATGACCGGCGCGATGGTCGCGGTCAGCGGGGCGATCGGCTTCGTCGGCCTGGTCGTCCCCCACATCGTCCGCATCCTCGTGGGCGCCGACCATCGCCGCGTCCTGACCGTCGCCCCCTTGGCCGGGGCCGTCCTCATGGTCTGGGTCGACCTGGTGGCCCGGGTCGTCGCCGCCCCGCGCGAACTGCCCTTGGGCGTGATCACCGCCCTGGTCGGCGTCCCGGTCTTCATCACCCTGATGCGCCGGCGTGGCTACCTGTTCGGAGGTCGCTGATGGAACTGCGTCTGGACGGCCTCTCCGTCGACCTGGACGGTCGGCGGATCGTACGGCGGCTCACCCTCGACGTGCCCGACGGCCGGGTCTTCGGCCTCGTCGGCCCCAACGGATCGGGGAAGTCGACCGCCCTGCGCTGCGTCTACCGGGCCCTGTCCCCCGACGAGGGACGGATCCTGGTCGACGGGGACGATCTCGCCGCGATGAGCCCGCGCGACTCGGCGCGACGGATCGCCGCGCTCACCCAGGAGGGCGGCGTCGACCTCGACTTCACCGTCGAGGAGCTGGTCGCCCTGGGGCGCACCCCGCACCTGCCCGGCGGCCGGCGGCTCGACGCCCGCGAACGCGAGCTGTGCCGGTGGGCGATGGCCCGGATGGGCGTGGCTCACCTGGCCGGACGTGGGGTGCTCGAGCTCTCCGGCGGCGAACGTCAACGCGTCCTCGTGGCCCGCGCACTGGTCCAGGAACCCCGGGTGCTGGTCCTGGACGAGCCCACCAACCACCTCGACGTGCACCACCGCCTCGAACTGCTCGCCCTGGTCCGCGAGTCGGGCGTGACCGCGCTCGTGGTCCTGCACGACCTCAACCTGGCCGCCGCGGCCTGCGACGTCATCGGTGTGCTCTCCGAGGGCGCGCTCGTGGCCGTCGGAACGCCCGAGGAGGTCCTGACCGAGGAGCTCCTCCACACGGTCTTCGGGGTCGAGGCCACCGTCGTCGCCCACCCCCGGACCGGCCGCACCCAGCTGCTCTACCACCTGCCCACCGCACGAAAGGAAGCCTGATGTCCCTCCCCTCCCCCACCACGAGGACCCCCCGCCCCACCGTCCCCTTCGCCTGCGCGGCGCTCGCGCTCACCGTCCTGTCCACCGCCTGCGGGGCCCGGATCGAGGAGGACGGGACGGCCGCCTCCACCACCACCGTCCTTCGTTGTGGAGAGGAGGTGGAGTACACCACGCCCCGGCGGGCGGTCGCCTACGAGGGCGGCAGCGCCGACAAGCTGTTCGCCCTCGGCCTGGCCGACCACGTGCACGGTTACGTGATGCCCCCGGCCAACCCTCCGGTGGAGGAGTCGCCCTGGGCCGAGGACTACGCGCGGGTGGAGTTCCTCGGCGACGACCTGCTCAACCGCGAGCTGGTCGTGGAGGCCGAGGCCGACCTGGTGGTGGCCGGCTGGCGGTCCGGTTTCAGCGACGAGCGCGGGATCACCCCGCGGATCCTGGACGGGCTCGGCATCCAGAGCTTCATGCACACCGAGTCCTGCTACAACTATCCGGGCTTCCCCGAACGGGAGACGCCCTTCGAGGGGCTCTACACCGACCTGGAACGGCTCGGCGCGATCTTCGGGGTGCCCGAACGCGCCGAGGAGCTGGTCGAGGGGTACCGCGAACGGGTGGAACGGGTGGTCGAACAGGCCCCCGAGGGCGACCCCGTGTCGGTCTTCCTCTACGACTCCGGCACCGACCAGGCGTTCACCGCCGGGTCCCAGGTGCCGCCGCAGGACATCATCTCCCACGCCGGGGGCGAGAACGTCTTCGGTGACCTGGACGAACGCTGGACCCGGGTCGGTTGGGAGGCCGTGGTCGACGCCGACCCCGAGGTGATCATCGTGCTGGACTACGGCGAGCAGTCGGCCGAGGACAAGATCGACTTCCTCACCTCCTTCCCCGCGCTGGCCGAGGTACCGGCGGTGGTGGAGGAGAACTTCTTCGTCCTGGACTACAACGAGGGCATCTCCGGGCCGCGGAACATCGACGGGCTGGAGAGGTTCGCCGACTACCTGCGCGCGCTGGAGGAGGACCCGGCCTGACCCGAGGGGCGGGCGACCGCCCCTCCCACCACCCTCCGCGTCCGAATCGACACGTTCCGAAGGGAAACGTCCGAGATATCAGACCCTTCCCTCCCACACCCCCTGGGTGACCTGGGTCACCTCCTGGTTCACTGCCGGGATCGTGCGTTTCGGAACGACGAGAGGAGCGCGGGTGAGCGAGGGAACCACCGTCGAGAGGACGCCCGGGGTCTGGCGTCTGGTGGTCTACAGCGGCATCGGGATCTTCATGTTCTTCGTGCCCCTGACCATCGGCGACCGTAACGCCATCCCCCTGGACCACCTGGTCGGCCTCGTCCAGAAGGGTCTCGGGCCGACCCTGCCCTACGTCATCTGGCTGATCATCGCGGCGGGCACGGTGGTCCCCTTCGCCACCGGCGCGTGGCGGCGCGACCGGGTCCGGACGGTGTTCGCCCTCCTGAACGTCGTCGGCCTGGTCGCCGCCACCATGGTGGTCCTGGAGGTCGGCCCGGCCTGGTTCCTGGAGGAGGATCTGGCCCCGTTCCTGTTCGACTCCGTCGCGGTCAACGTCGGCCTGCTCGTCCCCGTCGGGGCGGTCTTCCTCGCCCTCCTGGTCGGCTACGGCCTGCTGGAGTTCGTCGGCGTGCTCATGCAACGCGTCATGCGGCCCCTGTGGCGCGTCCCCGGACGGTCCGCCGTGGACGCCGCCGCCTCGTTCGTCGGAAGCTACTCGCTCGGACTACTGATCACCGACCGCGTGTACCGCTCCGGCCGGTACACCGGCCGGGAGGCGGCCATCATCGCCGTCGGCTTCTCCACCGTCTCGGTGACGTTCATGGTGGTCATCGCCAACGCCCTCGACCTGATGGGGATGTGGACGACCTACTTCCTGCTGTCGCTGTTCGTCACCTACGCGGTCACGGCGATCCTCGTCCGCGTCCCGCCGCTGAGCCGGATCCCCGACACCCCGTTCCCCGGGGCTACGGCCCACCCCGAGGAGAGGATCGACGAACGACGGCTCCAGGCCGCCTGGGCGGAGGCCCGCAGGGCACTGCGCGCGGCGCCTCCCCTGGCCCGAGGCGTGCGGACCAACCTCGTCGAGGGCGTACGGATGTCGATGTCCATCCTGCCGTCGATCATGTCGGTCGGAACGTTCGGCCTGATCCTGGCCCGGTACACCCCCGTCTTCGACCTGATGGGCTACCTCCTCCTACCCTTCACCTGGCTGGTCCGTCTCCCCGAACCGGCCGAGACCGCCAAGGCGCTCTCCGCCGGCATCGCCGAGGTGTTCCTGCCCGCGACCATGACCGCGGGCGCGGAGGACGCGGTCCTGCGCCTGGTCGTGGGGGTGGTGTCGGTGTCGGCCATCGTCTTCTTCTCCGCCCTGGTCCCCTGCGTCCTGGCCACGAGCATCCCGTTGACGGTGTGGAACCTGGTGGTGATCTGGTTCCAGCGGGTGGCCCTGAGCGTCCTCATCACCACCCCTCTGGCCTACCTGCTGGTCGGCTCCTGAGGGTCGGTACGCGTTAGTGGGTGGGGCTTCACCGGAGAAGCGGGGCCTGCTCCGACCGGAGACCGGCCCCTGTTCGAGGGGCCCTTCCCACACGCCGGGTGTTCGCGGAAGAGGGTGCGTGCGGGGTGTTCCGGTAGTGGGGTGGTCGTTGGTCGGGGGCCGTGCCCGAAGTGCTCGGGTGCGGCCCCCGCGGAGGGTCCCGATCGGTGCCCGTCGGGTCTCCAGTCCCTGGGCTCCGATATCCAGCCGGCCCTCACGTTCTATGGCTGTTCCGGCTCGTCGAGTGCGGAGCGCTCTTCTCCGCATCGACGTGCGGTGATGTGTGTTCTGGAGGGGCCGGAGGTGGTGGTGACACCCCCGGCCCACTCCCCCACGACCCCACCCGAAACCAGGTCCGGACGGGGCCTCGCCACCCGAAGGCGGCGGGGCTTGGCGGGCGCGGCGGTACGGGACCTGCCGGACCTCGCGAAGAGGTGGTCCGCGTTGTCCGAGGTCGACCGCACCGCCACACCGGCTTTCACACCGCTGGCGCGGTCCGCAGACGGATCATCGTCCGGGCTCGGTGAGCAGGCGTTGGACGTCGGACTTGAAGTACCGGCGATGGCCACCGAGGGTGCGGACCCAGCGCAGTCTGCCTTCCTGGGCCCACAGACGGACGGTCTTGGGATCCACCCGAAAGGCCTGCGCCACCTCCTGGGGGGTGAGCAGGTCCATGGGGTCGACATCCGGCTGCGTCATGTTCTTCTCTCAAAGGGGGTCGGTCGTTGTCGGGGGTCGTGGAAAAACGTGGTCGTTCAGCGGGTCCGTGTCCGGGCGGCATGCAGCGCGGCCAGCACTTGGACCAGGCGTCCTTCGGCGTCGTCCAATAGGGCGTTCCTGCGGGCGGGGCTGTTGCCGGCCCATTGGGCGCGGGTCAGGTAGCGGGCCGCGTCCTCGGCCGCACTGGCCCCGGCCAGCAGGGTGGGGCCGCAGGCCGGGCGGGCGGCCTGGTCCCACGCGGCGCGGGTGCCCTCGACCTGGCGGCGGCGGGTCTGGAGGGGGAGCTGGGCCTGATCCCACAGCAGATAGGCCTGCTCGCGCCCCTCCTGATCGGCCTCATAGGCATCCAGCAAGCGGATCATCAGCTCATGGGAGGGGCGGATGCGTCCGGTCTCGATCCGCGAAACCGTCGACTGATCCACCCCCGACAACCGGTAACCGCTCAACCCGGCCGCCTTGCGCAACCGCTTCAAGTGAACGCCGAGCTCCTTCTTGCTGTCGACGCACAGAGAGTCCGCGTCCTGATCCACCTGAGCCTCCTTGCTCTTCGCCGACACGGGCCGGTCATCGTTCGGGCTGCTTGGGGCCCGGTGAACGAGAGGTGCGAGAGCTTCTCTGTGCTTCCGGGCGAGCTGTGACTCGGGGGGTGGGCCCCAGGAGGGCGCGCCTCCTGGGGCACCGGACGGGCCACGCGTTGCTGCTGCCAGGCCGCAAGTGCCCCGTCGTCTTAGTGAGGTCGGTCAGGCGAGGGTGCGCACCAGCGCGTCCCAAGCGCTGCCCGGCAGGGTCAGGCGCACCTGGTCGGGGTTCTGGGTGTCGCCCATCAACACGTTCCCGCCCGCGATGAGCTTGGCGGCGGCGCAGTTGGAGGCGCCCTGAGAGGCCTCGGCCTTGTGCCACACCCCGGCGGTCAAGGACCTACGACCCTGGGTCTGCACGATCTTCATGAAATATCCTCTACCTGCTTGTTCTTGCGGTTGAAACCCCGGGGGCGGCGGCCACCGCCCCCGGGAACGAGCCCACGCGGGCTCTACGGTGCCCTCACTTGTCCGGTGAGGGCACCGAGTCTTTTCACGACCCGATCAGCCGGTCTCGGCGCAGCCGTCAGGCCGGGCGAGGGTGGTCAGAGCGGCGATCGGCGGTCCTCCCCCACCCGGCTCACGCGGCGACAAGCCCCGCCAACGCCCCCAACCTGCGGACTCGAACACCTTCCGCAACCCGTCCGCCTCGCGTGCCACTAACCGGGTATCCGCACCCTGCTCCCGGGCCTGGTCGGTGTAGACCTTGGCCGCGCCGGTCATCTCGGACAGGTGGGTGATCCCCCATCCGCTTCCCGGTGCCAGCCGGGAGGCCAACGCCTCGACCAACCTCGACAGCTCTTCGTTTTCCAGATGGTCGAGGGTCAGGGTGGAGATCACCCCCACCGGCATCGACAGGTCCAGATGCTCGCCCAACGCGTTGACCAGGGTTTCCGGGTAGCGCAGATCCAGGTCCAAGACCCGCACGTTGTACCCCCGAACCTGAGCCGGGTGTTCCCACCACGCCCTAACGGCAGCCAAGGCGGCGAGGTCGTGGTCGACATAGACCGTCCTCGCGCGACTTCCCCACAGCACTCGGCCCCGTTCGTGCGGGGCGCGGCGCATCGCCGGCAACCCACACCCCAGATCCACGATCTGCGAGAACGATCGGCAGACCACGTCCACCACACACTCGCGTGCCTTGCGGTGCACCAACATCTGCCCCGCCAGACCGGGTGAGGCCTGGGCCATCTTGACGGCGGTGTGGCGGTCCTGGGTCCAGGAATCCTTGCCGTAGTCCAGGTAGTCGAAGGTGCGGGCCGCGTTGGTCAACGCCCATTCCTCACGATCCAGCAGGGTTCCGCTGCGGGCCGCGCCCCAGGTCATCGTCATCGCTACCCCCGCATTCGCGTCGTGGTTCGGATAGGGGGCGACACCTGTGGTGCGGGCTCGCCTGACCTGGTCGACGGTGCCCTGGAGGTAGTAGTAACGACGCCCCACATGCAGAGCCGGGATGGTCCCTTCGCGGGCCCAGCGGGCGGCGGTCGCATACGACACCCCCCACTGAGAAGCGGCCTGGGCGGGGGTCAAGAGGTCGTCCATGTCCGACCTCCCATGGCGAGGTAGCGCCTGACCGCGACCCCCAGCTCTTGAGTGCCGGCGTCCTGCTCGGCCTGTTCGGCCTCGCGCAACTGCCGTTCCACCCGAGATCGTTCGTCCAAGATCCCGTCGACCAACAACCGGGCCAGACTCAACCTGTGGTCGACCCGCGCCAACCTCTGCTGCACGCTCAACCGACCCAACAACCGCAACGCGCTCAACTCCGCGGCCGCGTTCTGCTCCGTCACCCCTGAAGCGGGGGTCGGAGGACCGGACGGAGATCGCGGGGTGCGCCGAGGCAGCGGTACCGGAGGCTTCGGCGGGACAGGACGCTCGGGTTCGGGGGCCGAAAGGAACCCGGCCCAGTGCGCGAACCGGCGCCGAAGACCGAACCAGCTCTTCCGCACCTTCGGGATGACCGAGGTAGTTGAGGTATCAGCGGCCTTGGGGCGGGTGGAGGTTGCCGTCCGGGACGGCAGGGCGTGCCTGCCCCGCTGTACCGATGAGGCGGGCGTGGGAGCGGTGGCCTTGGGCGGGGTGAATGTGGTGGGTGGGAGGGTGCGTCGGACCTGTGTCGGGATCATGCTCACGGTGTTCTCCTTGGGGCTGGTCAGGGAAGTTCGATCCGGGCCTTGACCGTGACCGGTAGGCCTGCGCATCCGTCCCAGTCCCAATAGAAGGAGAGTGAAGCCACCCGCCCCAGACCGCCACCGTGGCTCTTCTGCTCCGGGAAAGAGAGCCTCTTGCATCCGGGGGTGGGGCCGGCGTCGGTGACCGTGATCGACAATAGGTAGCGAGAACGTTCCAGCATCAGCGTGAGCGTCTGATCCGGAGCGCCCGAGTGAGAATGACGGTGGGCGTTGTCCATCAACTCCCACGCGATCAACGAAGCCCGGTTCGCGATCTCGACGGCGGCCATCGGGTTGGCGATCCCCCGAGCAGCGTGGCGACGCACCCAGTTCTGCGCAGCGGCACGAGCGGCCACCGTGTGCCGAACGCGAAGCCCCAGCCTGTCGGGGTCGGGGTAGTGGAGGACTTGGTAGGCAGAGGACAAAGGCCTGTCGTGGCGCGGCCTCAGAGCAGTACACTTCATTCGTCTCACCTCGGGCATATCGGGGTGGGTCACAACCCCGGGCGGCCGCCTTCGACTTCGGCCCCCGGGGTTTTCTGTGTGATCTCGTGCAGTCACCATGCATGAGCAGCCAAGACGTGCGCCAGTGATGAGCACAAAGTGCGTTCGCTCTTTGACTTTCGGTAGTCATCAGAGGCCATCTGTGGCACTCTGTGGCCATGCCCCCTAAAGCCACACCCGCAGAACAAGCCGCTATCAACCAGTTTGGTGCAGAAGTTCGACGTCTGCGCGAATTTGCCGATGTCAGCCAGCGTGAGCTCGGCGAACTGACGAAGACCTCAAAACAGCAGGTCGGATCAATCGAGCGAGGCGAACGGCGCCCTTCAAAGTTCTTCGCGCAAGAGGCCGACAGGGCCCTCAACGGCCACGGACGGCTGCTGGATCTGTGGCCGGGGGCGAAACGTGCCCAGCCTTGGTGGTTCCAGAAGTACGTCGACATCGAAGCGAAAGCCCAGGTCATTCAAGAGTTTCAGCCCCAAGCTGTGCCTGGACTACTTCAGACCCAGGACTACGCAGCTGACGTTCTGGGGGCCTCGTTTCCCCCGGTGAGCCTTGAGGAGCAAGAACGCCTCCTAGCGTCGAGGATGGAGCGACAAGAAATCCTCGACCGAGACAACCCACCGCTCGTACACTTCGTCATCGAGGAAGGAGCCTTGCGCAGGTCGGTGGGCAGCCGGACTGTGATGAATGGCCAACTCGAACACCTCATCGAGCGAGCCCATCAACGTCACATCCAGATCCAAGTGATGCCCTTCAACCGCGGGTCGCACGGCGCCCTCAACGGTGCGTTCATCACTTTGAGGATGACCTTGCTGGAGTGCCTCGTATACGCAGAGGTTCCAGAGAATGGCCACATCATTGCGGATCTCGATGTCGTGGCACTATGTCTGGAGCGGTTCGGGGCGCTTCGCGGTTTGGCGCTCTCCCCCGCCGAGAGCATCGAGTTCATCGCATCGCTGAAGGAGTAGTCATGCGCGCACAGGACTGGCACAAGTCCAGCTACAGCGGCAACCAGGGTGCTTGCGTGGAGGTGGCTGAGGGCAGGATCACTGGTATTCGGGACACCCAGAATCGAGAGCTAGGCCACCTGGACGTACCCGCTTCCGAATGGAATGCCCTGCTCAACGCGCTCCAGACACGCTGACCCCTAGAGAAAACCGACCCCCGCCAGGGTTAGTGGCGGGGGTCGGTCGTGTTCGTGCACTCCTAGAGTAACTCCGACACGTAACGACGCAAGGGGAGATATGTCTGAGCGAGAAGAAACAAGGACTACTCCCCAGCTCGGCGGGGAAGAAGAAGTTGCGTGCCTCCGCATCGTCTCAGCCGAAGTCATGATCTGAGAACACCCCCGCTCCCCGAGCGCACGGCCTCTCTCGACTCCCCCTGAAGAAGCTCCGCCCCGCAGCAGTCAGCCTCCGACCTCCGAAGAGAACGGACAGCGAATGACCAGCGAAATCACGTGGCACAAGTCCACCTACAGCGGCGGCAACGGAGGCGACTGCGTCGAAGTCTCCGAAGGCGCTACCACCCACATCCGCGACACCCAACACCGCGCCCAGGCCCAGCTCAGCGTCTCCGGCTCCGAATGGAACGCCCTGCTCACCGCACTCTGCTCGCGCTGACCCTCACCATGAGTCACCCCCCACTCCGAAGGAACAGGCGAACCATGACCCACGAACAGCGCACCTGGCACAAGTCGTCCTACAGCAGTGGCAGCGGGAACTGCGTCGAGGCCTCCGAAGGCCCGACCACCGGCATTCGCGATACCCGGCACCGCGGCCTCGCCGAGCTCAGCGTTCCCACCTCAGAGTGGACCGCCCTGCTCAGCACCCTCCGCACGAACTGACTCCCGACAGGCCCACCGCGGAACGGCAGAGCCCTCCCCCAGCAGGCTCTTCGCCGGTGAGAACTCTCCGCCCCCATCTGAGAGATCGAGGCAGCAACGCATGATGAACGAGTACTGGAAGAAATCCACCTACAGCGCAGCCAGCGGAAACTGCGTCGAGGCCCGCGTCATCGCCCAGGGCGCCGCCATCCGCGACACCCAGAACCGCGAGCTCGCTGAACTCAGCCTCCCGAGCACCGAATGGTCCGCCCTGCTCCACACCCTCCGCACCCGCTGACCCCGAACCGGAGCTCCCCCGCTTCGAAGGGAAGAAAGCACATGCTCAACGAACAGCCCACGTGGCACAAGTCCAGCTACAGCGCCAACAGCGCCAACAGCGCCAACTGCGTCGAAGTAGCCGAAGGCCCCACCACCCACCTCCGCGACACCCAGAACCGCGCCCTGGCGGAGCTGAACCTGCCCGCCCACGAATGGTCGGCCTTCCTCACCACCCTCACCCGATAACCCCCAGAACCACCGAGGCCCCGGAAGCACAAAAGCTCCCGGGGCCTCCCCACGCCCAAACCCCATCCCCGCATACGCGGGGCTCAGTGGGACAGCGCGCTGATCGTGATCCCCAGCTCCCGACCATCCCCACGTGCGTGGGGCTCAGGGCCTCTATGTGGCCCCCTTGGAGAGGCAACCCGGTCCATCCCCACGTGCGTGGGGCTCAGCGCGTCCTGCCCCTGAGGTTCGGGACGGGACTCGGTCCATCCCCACGTGCGTGGGGTTCACCGCCGGGCGGGATGCTCCGCGCGTTCCGTGAACGGTCCATCCCCACGTGCGTGGGGTTCAGGCGCATCGAGGTCGAGGGCGGGACGTACGTGACGGTCCATCCCCACGTGCGTGGGGCTCAGCAGTTCCTCCCGAACGAGACCACCGACGACATCGGTCCATCCCCGCGTGCGCAGGGTTCACGCAATGGCGATCGTCGAAGCCGCTTGTCCTTACGGTCCATCCCCGCGTGCGCGGGGTTCACTTGCTTCCGCGCTTCGTCCTGGATCTCGAGCGCGGTCCATCCCCGCGTGCGCGGGAAGCAGTTCCGCATCGGAACCCGTCTCCGACGACCCCCTCTTCGATTGTGATCAGCCGTTGGCCGGGAACGCGGCTTGGCGGAAGGCTCCGCGAAGTTCGGTGATCGGCTCACGGTCGCGGGTGTAGTAGAGCTTGTTCGTCATCAGGACGGCCCACCTCTCCTGGCGTGGGCAGATCCAGGCCCCGGTCCCCGTGAACCCGTAGTGCACCCACACGTCCTCCTCCGGATCGGTTCCGGGGGCCGGGTGCCAGAACAGGCCGCGTCGAGGTTCGAGCTCGCCGGTCTGCACCCGCAAGGATTCCGCCACCCACTTCTCCCCGAACCCCATACCTTCCTCGGGGGCGAGCATGTGCGCCAGGAACCGACCCACATCCGGAGCCGTGGAGAACGCCCCGGCGATACCGCACACCCCGCCCAGCAGACGGGCGGAGAAGTCGTGCGGGACGCCGCGCAGATGCCGACCGGTCTCCTCGTCCAACTCGGTCGGCGCGGCCCGTTCCACCAGTTCCGAAGGCAGCGGGCCGAAGCGGGTCTGCTCCATACCCAAGGGAGCCCATACCCGGTCGCGGGCGGGCACGTCCAAAGCCTGCCCGGTGAGCTCTTCGGCGAGGAAGCCGAGGATGAGCGCGGCCCGGTCGGTGTACCGCACTTCTTCCCCGGGTGTCCGGTGCAGTTGCTCGTGGAGGACCCCGCGACGAATCTCGGTGGAGTCGGTGCCGTAGAGGGCCTTCAACCGCGCGCGAGGGGGTACCCCGGCGGTGTGGGTGAGCAGTTGGCGCACGGTCACCTGCCCCAGAGGGGCGGTGGCCAGGTCCGGCAAGAGGTGGGCGAGAGGGTCGTCCAGACGTAGGACGCCGTCGTCCCACAGGGTTCCGATCACCGACCAGACCGCTGTGACCTTCGTGAGCGAGGCGATGTCGAACAGGGTGTCCGACCGCATCGGTGTCGTGGGGGAATCCGGGTCGAGAAGCCCGACCTGCCCGCCGGTATCAGGACCCGAGGGGCCACCGGCGAGCCAGACCGCCCCGGGTGTCACCCGCTCGTCCACGGCTCGATCGAGAAGGGCGTCGATGCGGTCAGCGTCCACGGGCATGGTCGAGCCTTTCCTGGTCAGGGTCGTTCGCAGGCGAGCCTACTGGTCTCGGCTGAGGTTTTCTGAGAGGTCGCGAAGCGCGTTCGCGGTCGCTGACAGCGGAAAACGGGCGGCGTTGCGGTATCCGAATTCTCGGGCCTGGTCGAGGGCACAGTGGTCGGCTACGAGCCAGGCCAAGGTGGCGGCCAGCGTGCGTTTGCTCAGGTCCGGAATCGGAATCGCGCTGGTGCCCAGGACCTCGTTCAGGACTGGGACATCGCGGTAGAGAACGGGTAGCCCACACGCCTGGGCTTCGATCGCGACCAGACAGAATGCCTCCCACGTGGAGGGGACAACGAGGAGGTCGTGGTGGGCGAACTCGGCCCACAGCGCGGGACGGTCGAACCATCCCAGGTAGCGAACGTCTGCGTCGGGTGGTGTGGGGGCGGCCACGCTCAACTGCGCCCCGGCTTCCCGGCACGCGGCGAGCAGCTCATCGGCCCCTTTCTCAGGGGTGAGTCGTCCGGCGAACAACAACCGGAGGGGGCCAGGGCGGCGTTGCGTTGGGCGTGGAGGAGGAGCGGCGAGGAGGGAGTCCGGGACCCCCCACGGCACGTGGACGATACGCCCCGGGGGCAGGTCGGGGACCATCCTGGACAGCTGGTCGGCCATGGCCGGGGTAGGGGCAACCACCACCTGGGCGCGGTGGGCGACGCGGGTGAGGATGGTGCGCTGGGTCGGACAGACGCGGGCGTAGAGCAGATCCGTGCCGTGGATCAGTGCCAGGGCCGGGATGGTGGGGAAGGCCTGGAGCATCGCCGGGCTCGCCCCGAACGCCAGGTGATGGAGATGGAGAACGTCGGGGGTCGGTGCGACGTTGCGTAGCTGGTCGGCGAGGTGCGCGACGTAGTGGCGGAACGGTGGCCCCTGGACACATTTGCCCGCGCCATCCAACAGGGCGACCTTGCGTCCGGACAGCGGCTGGGGGCCGAGCATCCACGCCCAGGACAGGTCTGTGAGCGGCCCCTCGGGGATGGTGTACAGGTCGTGGAGGAGTTCCACCGACCCGCCGGGGGCGGTAGCGGGTAGGTCGATGCCGGTCAGGATCCGCACGGGTTCAGCTCCTCCCACAACCGGGAGGTGTCGATTCCGGTGGTGGAGCGGTATTTGCGCCCCAAGTCCTGGTAGGACACCGTCTCACCATTCACTGTGTGGAAGGTGATCTTCCCGAACGTTTGCCCGGGGTAGACGCGTACCGGGTGGACCACACGGATCTCCAGCGTCCAGGCGATCGCGTGCCCCTGGTGGCCCAGCGGTGCGCTGATGTGCACCCAGATGCCCAGGGCCCCGATGTCCTGGCAACCGTTGAGGCGTTGGGCGTAGACCTCTGAGGCCGTGAACTCGTGGGTACGGCCCAGGTAGAGGACCCCGGGTTCGAGCGTCACCCCCTCCGGGCCGAACAGCATTTGCGTGTAGGAGGTGGGCACCGCGGCGTCGAGGGTGGGCGGGCACTTCCAGAGCTCGCCGTACAGCGACCAGTCGTAGGCGTTCGCGGACAGGCGGGCCGGGTCGAACGGGGAGATGGTGATCCGCCCTGTCGCCACCGCGTCGAGGATCGCCTTGCGTGTGAGGATCATGAGGCGACCTGTCGGTGTCCGGGGGCGTGCCGCCACATCTCGGAGGGGCGCGGACCCGAAGCACCCTGGTATTTCCCCTGGTACAGATCCACCTCCCCAGAGGCGACCTCGAACATGACCTGCGCGATCTGCATCCCCGCGTACACGCGTAGCGGTTGGACCGGAGTCAGGTGCAAAGTCCACTGCCCGTAGAACCCCAGGTCCCCGATCGGGGCGGTGATATGGACGTGCAGGCCCAGCCTGCCGACGCTGGACCGTCCTTCGAGCAGCGGAACGTGCCGGGTGGAACCGACCCGTTCGATGGTGTGGCCGAGGTAGAGGGTGTGTGGCTGGAGGACGAAGCCCTCCTCGGGGATCTGTACCTCCCGGGTCGGGTTGGGTTTGTAGGAGTCCAGCACGGACCCGGTGTAGACGTGCAGGGTGCGTCCGAGACGGACGTTGATGCTGTTCGGGTTGACCTGGTCGGGAATGAACGGTTCGATACGGATCGCTCCCGTCCTGACTCCTTCGGTGATGGCCCGTCCGGTGCAGATCATCGAGTGCCTCCTGGGGGTGCGGTCATTTCGTGGATGAGCAGGTCACGCACGCTTAGACCGGTGGGGGTGGTGGTCTGCGCGCGTAAGTGGGTGGTGGCCAGATAGCCGGTGGTCACCACCTGGTTCGGTGCCGGTGTCGGGAGCCGTGGAGCGATGTTGACGGGTCCGACGTTCGCCACCAGGTCGCCGACCATGTCGGTGGTGAGTGGTTGGGGGAGCTCGGCCGAAACGAGATGGTTGTCGAAGGGGTCGAGCTCGGCCAGGTCCCACACTGTGAGTTCAGGTCCCACCCGGGCGGACCGAAGGGCGGTTTCGTTCAGGAGAACGACGTGGCCGGTGCGGCGGTGCGCCTCCTGGCCGATGCGGTGAGTGAGCTCCCCGCGGTCCGGCACAGCGCCCCGATAACAGGAGGCCGTCACGGCGACGACATGGCTCTCGGCACGGACCGCCTCGATGTCGGTGAGCAGCCGAGCGAGTTCTCCGGGTTGAGGGTCGGCAACCGGCGCTGAAGAGGGCAAGGGCAGGCGATCGGTCAGGCACCGCCATCCGTTCTCCTCCAGCCGCGCAACGGCGTATCCCTCACCGAGTTCGGGTCCCTTGACCACGAGGGATGATCCCGCGTTGGTCGGGCCGGAGTGGGTGCTGTGGCAGTGCCCGGCGAACACCACCCCGACCACCTCGGGCAGTTCGTTCATGAGAGCGAGGTCGGCCTCGAACCCGGAGTGGGACAGGATCACCCACTCATCGGCCGGTGTGGACGCCGCCAAGTCCCGGAGTGTGTCGGCGGGGTCGAGAACCTGGTGCCCCTCCCGTTCGTCGGCCGGGACGCACGCCCACGCCGATGGCGAGATGATGCCGGTGACCGCCACGGTCCTCCCGGAGATCCGGTGGACCTGCACAGGCTCCCATACCGGGGTGCTGTCGGTGGTGATCACGTTCGCGCACACCACCAACGACTCCAGCTCAGGGGTGCGGTAGTGGCGGTACCCGTGGTTGCCCGGCACGATCGCGTCGTACAGCAGCGTGAGCAGACGTGCCTCGAATTGCCCTGCGCCTGCCTGGTAGTAGCCGGTCCCCTCGAAGATGTCCCCGGAGTCCACCACCAGGTAGTTGGAGCGTCGCGCCGTCAGCGCTGCGGCCAGGGTGGGGGCATTGCTCAGGTGAGAATGGACGTCGGTGGTTCCCACCACGCCGATGAGATCGCGGGTCACGTCCGCTCCCGAATGCGTGCGCCGAGTGTCCCGAGGGCTCCGACCAGGTCGGGATGGCCACGTCTGATCTGGTCGGTGCCGCCGATGATCGACACCCCGGTCGCTGCCAGAGCCGCCAACACCAGCGCCGTCCCACTACGGATATCCGGGGCATCGGCGTCGGCCGGCCGAAGGCTCTGGGGGCCGGTCAGCTCACACATGGTGGAGGTCAGGGCGGTGACCTGCGCACCGAAGCGGGCCAGTTGAGGCAGAAGGTTGTTGTGGCGGCCCGGATTGATGTCGTCACCGAACCTGTGAGTGCCCTCCCGGCCAAGAGCGGTGACGATCAAGGCGGGCTCGAAATCCGCGTCCAGACCACCGGGAGCCAGGTCCGCGATCGCCTCCAACGGGGCGGCCGGCTTCGGGGATCGAGCATCCAAACTCACCTCGCACTCACCGGCCTTCGGCTCGAACCCGAGCTGGCGCAGAGCGGATAATCCTGCGGTGAGATGGTCGGGATTGATCCCGGAGACGGTGCCCGACCCGCCGGTGACGGCCAGGGCGCATAGCAGCGTGAACGCCTCGACCTTGTCCCCGGGCACCTGCCACACCGAGCCGGTCTCCATCGGCGTGCCGAGGTGCACGGTCAGCTCCTCCTCGCTGACCTTCACGTCGACCTGGCAGGAGGAGAGCGCGTTCAGGACTTCCAGGGTTTCTGGAGCCATGTTGGGGTTGCCCAGGGTGAGGTGGCGGCGTTCCACGACAGCGCGGAGCACCGCCGCGATGGTCGCCCCCCTCGAGCGGATAGGCAGTTCGAGACGGAGCGGTAGCGGTGAGGTCTTATGGCGGGAGACGGTGTACCCCCCGTCATGCTCGGTGACGCGGTCCCCAAAAGCCCGGTAGACCGCGAAATGCAGCTCCATCCCGCGGGCCCCGATCGCGCAGCCACCAGGCCACGGGAGCCGAGCCTCCCCGTGCGCGTTCAGAAGACCAGGAACCAGGTAGTACGAGGCACGAATCGCCCCTGCGGCCTCCAGAGCCTCCCACGGGGGTGGGCCGCCGGCGGGAGCACCGACTGTGACACCCCGTTGATCCGGGTTCAGTTCGAACCCGATGGTCGTGAGGAGGGAGAGCATGGTCATCACGTCTGAGGAAGCGGGCAGACCAGTGAGGGTGAGGGGGCCCGGGACGCAGGCCGTGGCAGCGAGGAGTGGAAGGGCCGTGTTCTTCGATCCCTCTACGTTGACAGTTCCATGAAGAGGGGTTCCGCCGTCGATGGTGATCATCAGTGCTCCTTTAGCCCGCTCATCTGGGCCTTGGCCTGTTCTGATAAGAGGTGATAGCGCGCCTGCGGGGTCAGGGCCCCGGAGTCGCGGGTCGCTTCCGTTCTGCCAGCCATCCCTGGTCACGCAGGGCGGGGGATCGCCAGGACCACGTCGCCCACACCACCAGGCGGCCCGCCTCGTCGAGCCGGGTCCCCCAGGAGTCGGTGCAGGTGTCGACGATCAGCAGGCCGCGTCCGTGTTCGGAGTCCGGGGCCGGGTTCTGTTGTTGGAAGGGGCCGACTGTCTCGTTGTGGGGGTTGGTGACTTCCACGGTGAGACTGAGCAAGTCGTTATCGGCCAGGTGAACGGTCAGGCCGATCGGTGCTGAACGGGTGCGGATTCCTTCGAGGATCGCGTTGGAGACCGGTTCGCTGGTCACGACCAGCGCATCCTCCAACACTGGAATCGGATCCATGGTGTTGAGCAGGGCAAAGACCACACGGTGTGCTTTATGGGCGGAGGAAGGATCCGAGGGGAGGGTGGTGACTGTGGAGGCTGCCGGTTTCGAGAGGTGCATGGGGCCTCTTAAAGACAGGGGGTAGTCAGGTGCTCTCATCATGTCCGGGCGCGTTGGAAAATGCAACGGTAGCAAAATAAGACGTCCGCTATAGCACCTGATGGGAAGTTCTGCGGTGGTGTCTGATGGTCTCAGTACTTGCTGACCTCATAGGGTTGCGGGGAAGATGATCCACATGCCCGAGCCAGAGATCCCTGTCCGCCGTAGGTACCTCATCAGTCGTCTCAAAGCACTGCGCACCTCTGCGGGCCTGACCCATGCTCGGGTCGCAGAGACCCTTGGCTGGGACCGCGGCAAGCTCAACAGACTTGAGCAGGGGCGCTTCCGGCGCCTGAACACCGCCGACATCATGGCGCTGACGTCGCTGTATGGTGCCACTGGTGAGGAAGCGGAGCTGCTCGTCCAGATCGCCAGGGACTCCAAGAAGGTCAACTGGTGGTACCGCTACTCGGATCTGTTCCCCGGCCCCTTCCTGGCACTGGAGGCCGAGGCAGAGAAGTGTGAGGAGTTCGCTGCTCTGGTCGTCCCCGGTCTATGCCAGACCCGCGACTACATGCAGTCCCTCATGGCGTCTTCCCTGGACGTCACGGTGCCCCGGGATGAGGTGGAGGCCAGGCTCCGCGTCAGGGCCGAACGTCAGCGCAGCATCTTGGAGCGCGAACACCCTCCGCGCCTGTGGTACATCCTGGACGAGAGCGTCCTGCGAAGGCAGGTCGGTGGCCAGGACGTCATGCGTGGGCAGATCCAGCACTTGCTCGAACTCGGCCAACGCCCCACGATCGACATCCAGATCCTGCCCTACGAGGTTGGGGCGCACGCTGCCACCGGCTTCGCCTTCCTCAACTTCTACTTCGCAGGCACCGACCGCGTGACCTACATCGAGACCGACCGTGATGGCCTCTACGTAGAGGAAAGCGCACAACTGGAGCGCTATAGCCTGGTCTTCGACCGCCTCCAGGGCAGTGCGCTAAGCGTTGAGGACTCGACTCGGTTCCTGGAGGATGCGCTTCACTCCTGAATACCCACTGAACTGAGAGAACATGGATCTCAACTTTGATGGCTGGCGTACCTCCACCTACAGCGCCGCCAGCAGCAACAACTGCGCAGAGGTCGCTCTAGCAACCACCGCCGCAGCGGTCCGTGACACCAAGAACCGTGACCAGGGGCATCTGGCTTTTCACAATGAAGAGTGGATGGCCTTCCTGCATGCGATCTCACGTGTGGGCACCACCGAAGGCTGACACACCAGAAAGCCCCCCGGCGCATGAACCGGGGGGCCACCTGAATACCCGAGGCAACAGTACTGGACTCCAACTACGTTTGCCAGGTGCAGCAGTTGAAGAAGGATCTTCCCCCTGAGGCCATGGGGAACGAGAAGTGGCACGCCACCACCGACGCGGTATGGATGCGCTCCTCTCTCCGATCCGGAGTCGGAGGCGATCGTGGAGGTCGCCGAGTTCGACGACGGCTTCCGCGCCGTACGCGATGGAAAGTCCCCGGAGAAGGGCACGCTGTTCTTCACTCCTGCCGAATGGGAGGCCTTCACCTTCGGCGGGAGGGGCGGGGGAGTTCGACATCCCCGAGGAACACCTCACCGAAGAAGAGATCGCCCTCCAGCGCGAGCGCGCGAACCAGCCCGCCGAATGGGTGCCGTCGCCGCTGCTGTCCCCCAAGGCCCGCGAAGAATACGAATGCCGCCAGGCCGCCAAAGCCTAGCCACCCCCGTACGAAAGACACTTGCTCAGCGAGAATCTGACCTGTAGTCGCACACCAATGTCCACGGCCAGGTCCGCTTGGACCAGGCTTGGGGCCCGACAGTTCGTCTCCACGATCGTCGGCTACGAACGCCTCAACCTCGATCAGCAGGAGCGAGTTCCACTGACGGCATGATGGTGGCCCCGAGGAGGCGTCGGCGGGATCGTAGTCCCAAACCGCCCACCTGTGCTGTTCCCGATCCCAGTAGGGGCCGGGCTCAGCGCACCCGGGCCCGGCCAGGCGCTCCCGGTACTCCTGGACAGTCTCGTGCTCCCACCGCGGGTGCGTCATGGGCAGCTCAGCGATCTCCGTGCGCAGTCGCGCCCGGCACCGTTGGCGGCGCTCCTCCACCTGTTCCTGCCAGATGTGCGCGAGTCCCTGGGCTGCCCGGCGCGCGCGGGAGTGAGGTCCTCGGCGTCGACGGCCCACTGTCATCGCATTGGCCTGAAAGATCGGCCTGGACAACGCGACTTTTCGACGGCACTTCCCCGGGATCCTCAGGGAACTGCGGGAGGAAACTCTTAAGGACGCCTCGACCCGCAGTAGTCCGACCCATTACGAACAGCTCCAGGAAGCACACACCCAGCTGGAGCGCGATTACGCCTACCTAGCCAAGAAACTCGACTCGGCTCAGGCCATCATCCAAAGGGCCGCCCTGGAAAACCATCACCTGCGTCAAGCGAAAAACAATAACATGGTCCCTGTGGTGCGAAGATTGGAAGTCAACTAGTGTGCCAGAGAAATTACGCGTTGGAGATATTAAATTCATCGAGATCCAGAATTGCCCGGCGAATCGCCCTGTGGTCTTGTAGGGGAACGTCAATATTGATGTAACTGCTTTCCCCTTCGAGGTCTTCAAATGGAAGCATTCCGAGTGGGGCGCTGTTTGTTTTGAGTAGATCAACATAGGCACCGTAATCGATTCCCCAGATGTCGTACCTCTCTCCGGGTTTGTCCTGGGCGGAATAACCTCGGCGGATGATGTGAAGAACTCGTGCGTCGAAGAGGGCCAAAAGCAGTTCGTTTCGAGAGTCGGATGTCTTGACGAGAAAAGCTCGCGCTCGCTTTCCTCGAATCACCTCGGAGATGATCCATTCAAGAAGCTGGTGCCCTCGGTTGAGGCTCATGATGCTGTTCATCTTGTCCCCGTGATACCAGTCACGAGTCGAGTCTCGAATTAGGGGAACTGATATTTTCTCTTTGCCAGCCTTCATTGCCGCTTTTGCTGCGATATATAGAGCGTCCCTGGGTACTCCTTCGGCAGCTCGGACAAGCTCGTCAAATGCACGCTTGTCAGTGAAGCCAGGAGAGATGAGGTCCCCATCTGGGAGTGATGATGCCAGTTGTGGAGTTGTAGCTTTGATGCTCTGAACGTGCTTACTGAAGAGGCCTCGGAAGAAAGATCGAGCTCGTTCTTCATTCCCCTCGTAGACCAAAAAATCATCTAGATTTACGTGAGCGGCCATGTCTGCGCCGAGCTCAATGCCAATGACACTTCCATCCACTTGGGCTCTAAAGTTCGACTGTTGCTCGATGGCTGCAATCTTTACGGTGAACTTTTGCACAGGCAGGACGCATCGTGTCAAGAAATGAGCCAAGTAGGGTTGAAGGTCCCTCGGTATGCTGATCCACTCATCTAGGAGGAGCCAAACGCGCCGGCTCGAGAGGGTTCTTCCTAGTTCATTAAGAGCCTTTGCAACATCAGTGAAATTCAGGCTCGTTTGCTCGGTTCCGGTGCGGGTTTCAGTTTGGGTGCCGCGTTCCTCGGACGACGCGTTCGCTCCCATTTGTGTAGAGAAATTAGGGCCTTTGGGGGAGAGGGAAACGCCAGCTGAAGCACTCGCGCTGCTGCCGGTTTTGCTCTCTGTCTCATCTTTCTTTTCGATTGGCCCGATTATTCTGATGGATGTAATTGCAGTGAGAAGTTGGTCTGCTTTTTCCACGAATGGAGCGTCTTCCATTAGTGAGCTATCTTCAAGTACTGCATTGAAGATGGATTCGTGTAGTTGCCCGAGAAGATCCACGAGCAGTCGGGAAGCTCGTTCGTTGATCGAAACAGTTTCCTGATTGAGCAAGCTTCCAGATGAGCCAATGGTGCGCAAATCGATATACAAAGAAAGATCGCCATTGGCGGCTGCCTCGGAGCCAAGGTAGCTGAGTGCGTGAGTCTTTCCAGTTCCCCGACGGCCGTAAATTACTTGATGATCTACCGTGTTGATTACATCTAGAACGCCCGAGTCGACGAATGTTTCGTGTAGTTGAGGGCTTTCTTGTTTTTCTGCGCGCTTCGGGATTTTATTGAAAGCCCGGTTCAGGGGTGACAGTGCTGACATGAGAAAGATGTTAGACCATGCGTGCCTCGATGTCGGAGCTTCTGTGAATATCGGCAACTTTCCTGGTTGGTTCGGCCTGGGCTACTGCTCTGTTCTTCCTGGCTGCGTGATCAGTGAACAGCTCTGGAGCCCCTCCATAAGTTGTGCCACGACCCCTTGGAGGACCTCGCGTTGCCGGGTGACGTTGCAATCCCGGACCGCAGCCCTCACCGCTCACCCGTCCTGCGTCCAGCCCAGGAGGAGGACTCCAGGTCCTGGTCCAGGTCATCGATGCCCTCGCTGGCGAGTACGGCCAGTTCACCACTGAAGAACTCCGCGTCACGCGTCGAGCTCGGGGCGGGTGGGACCTGTATCCGCCCACGACCCCTTTCGGGTACTTGGAGCATCTGCGCAAGTCGGCCTTCTCGCACACCTACCCAGGGTTGTGGCCAGCGGATATCGAGGAGACGGCGGTTCTTTACGAGGGGAGCGAAGTCATCCGGGTCAGGGAAGTCGACTTTGTGGTGCACCCTGCCTACTGACCCATGCACCCGTGCCGCGGCTGGGATCCTGCCCCAGGTCGGATCTCCGCGGGTGTGGGCTGGCCCAGAGCATGGAGGACTCCCGGCGCGATGTGCGCCGAACCGGGCAAGAAGCCGGTCTATTCCGGCCGCTCGCAGGTTCCCAGGCCTGGACCGGTACCGCCTGCGCCGCGGGTCTTAGGCTAGTCCGGTGCCGCCGATCATCCCCCTCCGCCGTCTGATCTCGACTCCGACGTACGCGGACGAGTCTGTTCCCGAGGACTTGGCGACCTACACCGAACTCTCCCAAATGTCTCGTATCGGGTTTATTGGAGGCTCGGAACCAACGCTTCGCCTTCTGTTGACCCGGCCTGCTGCTGGTAGAAGTCGTCTTCGAACTCCGCAGGCGGGACCAGGCCGATCTCGCCGTGCAGGCGGCGGTGGTTGAACCAGTCGATGTACTCGGCCACCGCGATCTCGACCTCGTCCAGACTCTTCCAGGGCCCGCGGTTACGGATCAGCTCCGCTTTGAACAGCGAGTGGAACGCCTCGGCCAGGGCGTTGTCATAGGAATCCCCGGTGGAGCCGACCGAGGCCACCGCCCCCGCCTCGGCCAGACGCTGGGTATAGCGCACCGCCAGATACTGCACGCCTTTGTCGGAGTGGTGGACCAGACCATCGATCCTCCGGCCCACGTGGGACCTGTTCCACACCGCCATCTCCAACGCGTCCAAAGCCAGGTCGGTGCGCAGCGATCGCGAGACCTGCCGGCCCACCACTCGACGCGAGTGCACGTCGATGACGAACGCGGCGTAGACCCACCCGGCGAAAGTGCGGATGTAGGTGATGTCGGCGACCCACAGCTGGTTGGGCGCATCGGCGGTGAACGCTCGTTCCACCAGGTCGGGCCGAGTGTCCGGGGCTGTGGATCTCGTTATGGTGCGGTGCTGCTCGGTACGGGAGATCCCGCGCAGCCCGGCCCGTTTCATCAGCCGTTGGACCGTGCAGCGGGCCACCCGGTGGCCCTGCCGGTTCAGCTCGGCGTGGACCTTACGCACCCCGTAGACGCCGTAGTTGTCAGCGTGCACCTGGTGGATCTTGGCGGTGGTGGCCTCATCGGTGCGCGAGCGCAGCGACGGGGGCCGGCTCTTGGCCGCGTAGTAGGTGGACGGGGCGACCTGCAACACCTCACAGATCGGCTCGACCCCGAAGTGGTGTCGGTGGACGTCAATGTAGGCGACTATCTGGTGTGTGGGCCCTCGAGCTCCGCCGCGAAGAAAGCCGACGCGGACTTCAGGATCGCGTTGGCCCGCCGCAGCTCGCGCACTTCGCGCTCGAGCTCGGCCAGACGCTGGGCCTGGTCGGTGGTGGTACCGGGCCGGTCTCCGGCATCGACCTCGGCCTGGCTAACCCAGTTGCGCAGGGTCTCGCGATTAACGCCGAGCTGGTCGCCGATCCGGGCGATCGCCCCGGGGCGCGTGGCCGGGTTCCGGCGAGCCTCCACGACCATCCGGGTGGCACGTTCGCGCAGCTCATCGGGGTACTTCCTCGGTGCTGGCATGTCTCTCATCCTTCCCAGGATTGAGAGCCTCCATCACACCCGGCACGAGACAGTCCTCGTCATAGGAGTTGACAACGTTCCAAAGAAGCAAGATGCACGTGAGCGCGAGTCCTCCTGCGACCAGCAACATCGACAGCATGGGGGCCTCCACGGCGGGATGGTGGTCGACTTCTACCCACCTTCGCGGCCGCTGACCATCGTGTTGGCGTCCCCGACCCTCAGATGGCCGCCGAGGTCGGCCAGATCGTCGCGCGTGCTCTGACCGACAAGCTGTAGACGCGACGAAGCCCCCATACCCTGAGCAGGGCATGGGGGCTTCGTCGATCCATCCATCCCCACGTACTTGGGGTTCAGCTGGCCAAGCCCGTGTCCGGAGCACCGCGGCCACTGCCAGGACGGCCACGTCATTCCAAGGGCAGCTCATTCGGCGACTACTCGACCAGTTATGAGTGCACAAGTACAGACAAGCGCCCCTGGCATTTTCCTGTGTTATAGCTTGTTCGGCATGAATTCAAGTATTACGCTCGACGCGCTCGTGCATGAGGCGAATCGTCTGTCGCAGGAAGCCGATGGGCTATCGGAGGCCGAGTGGCACCGGCCGACACGATGCGAGCCGTGGTCGGTGCGCGAACTGCTCGGACACATCCGTGTCGTACTCGCGTGGGTTCCCGAAATGCTGGCCGCCCCTGCTCCGGAGACCGCCGATATCGATGCGGTCGAATACTATCGCCCGGATGCACGGTTCAGTGAACAGACCAACACCGCGCGCATCGATCTCGCACGAGATTATGCGAACCAGCACGCCACCGGTGCTTCTTTGGTCAAGGATTTCACGGCCACGTGGCAGCGCGTCGAGGAGATGAGCCGACAGGAGCCTGTCGGACGTGTGGTGAGAACGCGGCACGGCGATGCCATGTTGCTGTCCGAGTTCCTGCTGACGCGGGTGGTCGAGGTGGCCGTGCACGGCCTGGATCTGGCGGACGCGTTGGAACGCGTCCCCTGGCTGACCCCGGAAGCCGGCTCGGTCCTGCTGGACCTTCTCGCGGGCCCTGATCAAATTCCAGCCATCGAAGGTCTGGGCTGGCGTCCGGAAGTGTTCCTGCGCAAGGCGACAGGACGCGCGGACCTCACCGACGAAGAGCGAGCCGAAGTGACAAGGCTCGGCGTTCAGTGGCTCACGCTCGGCTAGTGCTGTAGTTGGAAACGTTCACCCGAGCCCTCACCCCGCAGTCGCCAAAGGGTGTTCTCCCCCGCCCAGTCCGGCCCATCCCCACGTGCGTGGGGCTCAGGGAAGCCCCCTCTCTGTGAGGTGGTTTCGGGGCGATCCATCCCCACGTGCGTGGGGCTCAGCCACCCCACGAAACCCCCCACCCTGCCGGGCTCGGTCCATCCCCACGTGCGTGGGGCTCAGAAATCTCTGACGCGTTCCTTTACGGCATAGATCGGTCCATCCCCACGTGCGTGGGGCTCAGAGCATCAGGGGCCTTTCCGCAGGTAGAAGCAACGGTCCATCCCCACGTGCGTGGGGCTCAGGGAAAATGACCTGCGAGAACAGAGGCCGTTATCTTCCCGCAACCTTTGGCCGGAAGCAACCTCCAGCCGCCCACCGGCTCAGCTCAGAGTCAACTGATAGACGGCTCGGCCACGGCCCGGCCCCTTGAAGTCGGTGATGACGGAGACGCCGTTGATCTCGTGGTCGCCGGGAACGTTCGTGAAACCGAGGGCGGTCCAGCCGGCGTGCGCCGCTTGGTTGTCGGGTTCTGAGGTGAGGTAGAGACGCCGGCAGCCCCACTGCTCGGCCTGGGAACGCACGTTCTGTATGAGCGCTCTGGTGATGCCGCGGCGGCGGTGATCGGGATGGGTCATGACGTCTTGCACGTAGATGTCCGCGGGATCGTCCTGGCTGCGGAAGGCGATCACCGCTCCGGCGACGGTGTCATCGCTGCTGATGGCGATGGGACAGGTGGAGGAGAACAGGGTGGCGTAGAGCCAGTAATCGGACAGGGTACGTGCGGAGATGTACGGCTCGCCGAGTTCCATGAGTTGTAGGACTTCGCCGATCCGTTCGGGGCGAAGGGGCGTGACGATCACGAGCGCTCCTCGATATGGATCTTGTAAACGATGATGGCCGACCAGCGTGCCATCGCGGCGGGAGCAACAGCGCTGCGGCACTGCGACCGACATCGCTCACACCACGCACGCGGGTGGAGCGACCTCCCTGATCGCTAACGTCGTTCGCCCCTTGGCGAACCCTTCCCGCCATCATCGACGGTCAGGGCCGGTTCATCGACTTCATCACCCGTTAGGACCCCATGAGCTCTGATCGGATCACCGACGCCAAGACCCGACTGCGCCACAAGGTATGGCAGCACCTGGACTCTGTCCAAGCGGGCCGTTCCGGCCCCGTGAACGGCAAGATCCCGAACTTCCACGGCGCGGACCGAGCCGCCGAACACCTCACCGCCCACCCCCGTTGGCGAAAGGCCCGGGTCGTCAAAGCCAACCCCGACAAGGCCCAGACCGAAGTCCGTCTGGCTGCGATGAGAGAGGGCAGATTGCTGTACATGGCGGTGCCGAGAATCGCCGGCACCGCCCCCTTCTACCTCCTCGACCCGAGCACCCTCATGACTCCCGCGGACATCGCCGTCACCGGTACGGGAGCCGCCGAACACGCCTCGCGTACCCGACCCGATCGCATGCGAGCGGTGGACGTGATCGTCTGCGGCAGCGTCGCCGTCAACCACGACGGAGTCCGCCTGGGCAAAGGGGCGGGATACTCCGACATCGAGATGGGACTGCTCGCCCAGGCCGGACTCGTCTCCGACGACACCCTCATCGTCACCACCGTCCACGAACTCCAAGTCCTGGACGAGCCCATCCCTGAAGCCGAACACGACGTAAGCGTCGACCTGATCGTCACCCCCGACGGGGCGATCTCCTGCCCGCCTCACCGCCGCCCCTCGGGAATCTCCTGGGAGGATCTATCGGAACAGAAGATCGCTGCGATCCCGATCCTCCAAGAACTGCGTGAACTCGCGGCCTCGGATCCGGAGGGTCCGCCCCACAACCGGTAAGGCGGCCGGGCGCTCTTTGTGTGGCTGCTCCGATGTGGGAACTCGGGTTCGGCAGAGGAGAACCGTATCTGTGAGCCGAGCGCCGAACCACCCAGGTCGACGGCTTCAGGAAGCGAGAAGGTGGAGCAGTGCGATGAGGGTGCCCGAGCTCTGGATACGTCCCTTGGAGATCAGGCCGCGGACTTCGGCCAGAGGCACCCATTCGTAAACACCCTCGTCGAACTCGGTCGGATCCGCCACCGGTTCGGCGTCACGGCCAACGAACACATGGTGAGGGCTGCGGACCGTGCCGATCATCGGCTCGAAGGTGGCCACATGCTCCACCGAGCCGACCCGGTGGCCGGTCTCCTCCAAGGCCTCACGCACAGCCGTCTGCTCCGGAGTCTCCTCGGGGTCCAAGAGCCCGCCGGGCAGCTCCCACCCCCAGACATCGGGCACGAACCGGTGCCGGTAGCTCATCAGGACATGCTCACCGGCCCGGTCCACGATGGCGATCACCGCGGCCGAGGGCAGGGTGACCGTGTGGTGCTCGAACCTGTTCCCCGAAGGCGTGGTGATATCCGCCTTCCCCAACCGCACCCACGGGCTGTCGTAGATGGCGCGTTCACCGTGAACGACCCAACGACCTCTACCACCTTCGGAGCTCTCCCTGTGTCCCATGCGCCGAACCTACGTGACCGGACGCGGCATGGGACGGGGACCGCCTCCACGAAGCGGCTCTGCCCGATGGAGCCAGGACGGAAGGCATGGACAAACGTGGGCGCGGCCCCTTGAGGACCGTGGATATGCGCTCGGGGCGCGGCCATCGCATCATCGGGATCTTGTCGGACCGTTCGGTCCATCCCCGCGTGCGCGGGGAGCAGGCGGAGCTGACCGAGTGGATGGCCTACGAGCAGGGTCCATCCCCACGTGCGTGGGGCTCAGGGAAAATGACCTGCGGAAACAGAGGCCGTTATCTTCCCGAAACCTTCACCGCGAAGCAGCCTCCGCTCCTCCTTCATCCCTACCACACCCACCCCGAAGCAACCCGAGAAAGAGCGCCCCACCGGTTTCACCCCCTCCCATCAGAACACCGACCACCGACCACGCTGATCTTCCCCTACACGTGTGGGCTGGCCTCCGTTCCACTCCCCTGGCAAGCCCGACTCCTCTTCTCAGGCATCCGCAATTCGTCCAGCACCAACGTCCATGCTCATACACGCTTCCAGGGGTGAACAAGCCCCTCGACATCGCCCGCACCCAGGAAGAACAGTGGCCGACCATCGCCTTGGACAACATCGACCGAGAACCGACCCGAACCGACCACAGGAACGGCGTTTATTCCCGAGCGTGAATACTTCCAAGAATCTTGACCCCGACCCTCCGGGATCTCTACCTTAATTTCGCATTGTGCTGGACGGAAAGGATATTTCGTGGCACTTCAGAAGCTTTCCGGTGACTGCAACCGCAACGACTGCCCCGGGGTCTACACGAACGGAGACGGATCCGTCATCGTTCAGGGCCCACTACTGACCGCCACCGAAGGACTGACCTTCTCCGAGGGAGAGGTGGCCGTGCGTATCCCCGCTCACCTGATCGAGGAGGCCGCCCGTGCGCTTGGAAGGTGATGCCTGGCAGGAGTTCTTCCACTCCTTCCGACAGGAGGCGTTCCGGCTCGAAACGCTGCCCTGCTACACGGTGCCCGAGGAAGAGGACGAGCTACGTCAATTCCTGGCCGGGGTCTCCCGCCCCGTCGAGGAACTGCACACCGACACCTACCTGATCCGGGTCCGTGAGCACGTCGAGGCGGGCCGCAGGATGCACCGGGTCCACACCCTCACCAGCCCGCTCAACGACCACCTGAGATTCCAGTTCGAATGGGGCTACGCCTTCAGCGTCGCGGCGGGCGAGGAGGTCAACATCCTCGACTTCGCCACCACCCCGAACCCCGGGCTGCCCCAACAGGATTTCTGGCTCTTCGACGACACACACGTGGTACTGATGCATTACGCTGCCGACGGTACCCAGACCGGCCGGGAGCTCCTGGAGGACGCGGACCCGGCGCCTTACGTCCGTTACAAGGAACTGGCCCTGAAACACGCCGTCCCCTTCTCCGAGTACTACGAGGCCGCACCGCTTGACCCTTGAACCCGAACACGCCGATCGGCAGCGCGGCGAGTTGGCCGACGCACTGCGTCGCCTGCGCCGCGCCGCCGGTCTGACCGGTGCCGGCCTCGCCACCCGTACCGGGATGAGCCAGGCCAAGGTCAGCAAGATCGAGAACAACCGTGTCCGTCCCTCGGTGGTGGACGTCGAGCGCATCCTCACCGCACTCGGAATATCCACCACCGATGACGACGGCTCTCGCCTGATCGAGCTGGCAAGGATCGCAAGCTCCGACTATCAGGGGTTCCGTATCTCCCTGCAGCGGGGCCTGGGCGAGCTACAGCGGGACCTGTCCGCGATCGAGAGCGCCGCTTCCACCGTGCGCTTCTTCCTTCCGTGCATGATCACCGGGCTGCTTCAGACCCCTGAGTACGCGCGCCAGACACTGACCCACCCGTTGGTGAACCGCGGCGCGGAGTGGCGGACGGCCCTGGCACGGCGCCTGGAGCGCCAACAGATCCTCTATCGCCCCGGTAAACGGTTCGTGTTCGTACTAACCGAGGCCGCGTTGCGCTGGCCACTGTGTCCGCCCGAGGTCATGGCCCTGCAGATGGACCGGATCGCCTCCCTCAGTGAACTCGCGGGGGTCGATATCCACATCGTTCGGGCCCACCCTCCGGTGCCCAGCGGGCCGCTCAACGGCTTCACGATCTACGATGACCGCCTGGTCACGGTGGAGGTGTTCACCGGGGAGCTCGCACTGCGCGATCCCAAGGACATCTCCTACAGTCGTGAGATCTTCGACTTCTTCCACGAGCATGCTCTTTCAGGAGAAAATGCCCGTTCCTTCCTCGATGGACTCGCCCAAGAGTTCCGGTTCAGAGCACAAACGGACATTCCTTAGGGCGAATTTATTCGCACCCGAGAAAGCCCTTCATTAGTCCTGGCAAGACCCTTAGTGTTTCCCGTGCAGCCACCCCCTAACGCAAAGGAGCCCGCTTTGCAGGACGCGCAGGAAACCCGACAGGAGACCCCTGTCCGGACGGCCTATCCCCACGCGCGCGGGGCTCAGGGCGGTATGGACGAGAACTTCGTCGGCTGGGGCGGTCCATCCCCGCGTGCGCGGGTCTCAGTCAGCGGGACCGTGAGTCCGGGTCGTCCTCCTCTTCGTCGGCGGCGCGCAGGTGAACTTCCCCGATATTCTCCGCCTGGATGACCGTGCCCGAGTTCGAGCCAACCCAGTTGGAATGGGTCTCCAAGAGCCCGCGCGCATTCTTCACCCTCTCCATGAACACCAACGCGGCGACCGCAGACAAGAACATGAAGAGCCCCACGTGCAGCACAATGCTCTCGTAGAGCCCTGGTGTGAATCGCTGAACACAGTAGGCGACAAAGCCGGTCAGGAAGAAGGCCGAGACGGACCGCCTACGCCATCGGAGCTCACGTTCGTATACCTCTTGGACCTGTGCGGTGTGAGTGTTCATGCGCACAGCGTAAGGGTGGTCGGTTCGCACCTCGACCCTGCCCGCACCATGCCCTGCCGCACCGTCGTCCAGAAGGTGAACCCCAATGTCACTCGCCGAGCAGCCTGATCCGCTGGGCCTTGAACTGGTCCTCGGTGATCGACCGACCCCCGTGTGCGTGGGGCTCAGCTCTCTTGCCTGAAAGGCAAGATCCTTCACGGCGGTCCATCCCCACGTGCGTGGGGCTCAGGGGAAACGACCTGCGGGAACAGAGTCCACTACCTTCCGCGACCTTCACCGCGAAGCGATCTCCGCTTCTCACCCATCCCTACCACGACCGTCCTCGACCGAACCGTGCCGGAGGAGATCTCCCTCCACGACCCGACACCGGCCGGGCCCCTCCCCCACGGCCCCGGCCACGACCATCCCCACGGTCGCCGATCGGGCTCATCACCCGATCGGCGACCGACCACCCCACCTACGTGGGGCTTCCTCCGTCCCCTACCGACTACTCAGTCCGCACGATGGACGGCCTGTTCGGGGGCGGGACGACGCCCCCACTCCATCCGGCACCAGGGCGGAGCCAACCCCGCCAGATCATCGATCGCGGTCGGGGCCAGGTCATCGATGGGAAGGGCGCTCTCGTGGTGGGCGAAGACCGAGTCCACGTAGCGGTGCCCGGTGTCGGCCGCCACGAACACCACCCGTCGGCCCGTACGCGCCGCCTCCCAGCGGGCCACCAGGTAGGCGGCCCCGGCGGAGAGTCCCGCGAAGACCGCGTGGCGACGGAGCAGGTCCACGCTCCCCGCCAGCGCGGAATCGAAGGAGGTCCAGTGGAGGGTGTCGTAGAGGGTGTGATCGACGTTGCCGAAGGGGATCGAACTGCCGATACCGGCGATGATGATCTGGGGATCGTCGACGCCGTCGCTGCCGAAGGTGACGCTGCCGAAGGGCTGGACCCCCACCAGCGGGGTGTCGGGGAGGCTTTCGCGAACGTAACGCGCCAGCGCCCCCGTGGAGGCGCCCGACCCGACCCCGCCCACCAGGGCCAGCGGCCCGGTCCCCACCTCCTTGAGGATCCGGTCGGCGACCGCCCGATAGCCGAGTCCGTGGACGGCGTCGTGGTATTGGCGCATCCAGTGGAAGTGCGGGTTCTCCCGGAGCACCTCCTTGATCCGGTGGACCCGACGATTCTGGTCCAGGGACAGATCTTCAGAGGGAGGCATCCGCTCCAGGGTCGCTCCGAGGACGGCCAGTTGGATTCGCAGGGGATGGTCGATAGTGGTGGAACCGACGATGTGGCAGCGTAAACCGTATCTGTGGGCGGCCAGGGCCAGCCCGTAGGCGTAGATACCGCTGGAGCTGTCCAGCAGGGTGTCACCGGGGCGGACCACCCCGGTGTCGAGCAGGTGGCGTACCGCCGCCAGGGCGGACGCCACCTTCATGGACTCGAAGCGAAGGCACAGCAGGCCCTCGCCCAGGTCGATCAGATCAGGTCTGGCGATGGCTTCGGATACGTGGTCGTCCAAGATCGCTCCCCTGGGTTCAGGGTGTTCCTCGAAGAGGTGGAGAAGACCCGGGTCGGGGTGAGTCCCTCCCGCCCGAGTCGGTCGACCGCCGCGTCGACGCGGGGTCGTAGATCGGGGTCGGTCGCGTCGAAGAGCACACCGGCGACGTTGCCGCTGTGCGCCACCTGAATACCCACCGCGCCGCAGGCCCGGGCGATCCCGCGCAGGGAGCCGAGCTCGGTCTTGGGCAGGATCCGTTGGTTGAGGATGGCGCTCTCCGTGCACACGTGACCCACCCCGGCGGCGTCGCGATCGGTGATCGCGACCCGCAGGGCGAAGCGCAACCGCTCGTAGACGGCGACGTCGTTCGGTCGTACCTCTCCCGGAAGGGCGAGGGTGTCGACGGGACGACCGTCACCGGTCAGGCAGCCCACCACGACCAGTTCGGGCAGGGCGGACCCGAGGTCCTCCAGGACCCGCCCCTCCCGCTGGGCGAACAGCAGTGGCCGTTCACCGAACATGACCGGGTCGCTGGCGCCCTCGGCCGCCACCGCTACCCTCGCCACGACCTCCACGGGAAGTCGAACGCCCAGGCCCGCGGCCACCGCGCGCACGGCGGCGGTCACGTCGCCGGTCGAGGAGCCCATGCCCAGGCCCGGCGTCGCACCCCCTCGTACGCTCAGGTGGCCGCCGACCGGCCGGACCCCGGCACGTCGCGCGCATTCGGCGACGGCCAGTTCGGCGGCGCGGGCCGCCTTGGTCCGATCCGGTGGATCCACGGTCACGCCCGTGGGCGCGCCGACGGAGAAGGGGGTGAACACCGCGCGGGTGGCGGGTTCGGCCATGGGCAGGGTGACCAGGCCGCGGGTGGGTCGTCCCCGCCCGTCCAGGAAGACTCCCTGGAGTACCTCACCGTGGTGGCAGGTGGCCTGTCCGGTTCCGAGGGTCACGCCTCGGCCTCCTAGCGATATCGATAGAGCAGGGTCGGTTCCGCGCTGAACTGGGAGAACGGGAAGGGTTCCGCCGACAGCGCCGTGACACCGGACCCCAGGAACCGTCGGGCGACGGCGGCGCCGCTCTGGGCGTAGATCACCAGGGGTGTCCCACGCTCGCGGCAGCTTTCCAGGATCCGGTCGAAGGTGCCGTTGCCCAGGGTCATCCCGGTGGCGACGACCGCGTCGGCCTCGGACAGGACCTTCTCCATGTCCGGTTCGACGGGGTCGCCCCACTGGGTGCGACGCAGGTTGAGATCGCAGGGCAGACACTCGCCACCGCGTTCACGGATGGCGGCGACGAGCGGGTTCACGACACCGATGAGGGCGATCCTTCGGCCCTCGGGGTCGGGAAGGAGTCCGGTGACCGCCCGGTCCCGGGCCACGGCCCGTTCCTCGGGGGTCCCGAACGGGAGGGGGACGGCCTCGGCACGGGGGTCCTGGGAGTGGGGCTCCTTCTGCGCGAGGTAGGCGTCCAGGGCGGCCAGGCGCAGGGGCGCGGGGCCTTCGAACAGTTCGGCGAGGGGGCGGCCGGAGTAGGCGGCGCACACGTCGGGGTCCAGGGCGCCCTCTTCGAAGGCGCAGGCGCCGAAGGCCCTGCCGATGCGGACGAGGACGTAGCGGTTGAGGTAGGTGACGTCGCCGCCGGCCAGACGCGTGCCGTGCTGGACCCAGAAGACGCTGGTGGCGATGGGAAGGTCCGGGGTGTCGAGCACGGAGCGGAACAGGGTGTCGAGGTCTCTCATCGGGCGTCCTCCCTCGTGAGGCGGAAGAGGTAGGTCAGGACGCCGTCGTTCCAGTCGTGCCGGTGGTGGACGTGCGCGGTGAAGCCCTCGTCGACGGCGTGGCCGATGATGTGCCGCAGGTCGGCGGTGTTGGAGACGATGAGGTGGATCTCGCCTCCGGGGGTGAGCAGGTCGCGTTCGGCGATCTCACTGAAGAAGGCGTCGGTGACGGCGGCGCCCGCGCAGACGTTGCGGACCACGTCGGGGTCCTCGCTCACCGGTCGGCTGACCGCCGGAGGGTTGAAGGTGATCACGTCCAGGCGTGTGCCGTCGGGCAGGGGGTCGAAGAGGTTTCCGACGCCGAGGTGGAGGATCCCGGGGCCGTCGTCGCCGACGATGCGTCGGTAGCCGGCCTCGGTGGCCTCGACGCTCGCGGGGTGGACGTCGAGGGCGTACACGTGGGACGCGCCGCGCAGGCCGGCCACGATCGCCTCCACGCCGAGGCCGACGCCCATCGCGGCGTAGGAACGTCCGCGCACGTCGATCTCGTCGTCGAGGAGGCGTCGGTGGATCATCCGGCTGGTCTCCCCGGGGACGAAGACGCCCGGCGGGACCTCGAGGTCCCATCCGTTCCAGGAGTAGTGACGCAGGGTGTGGAGGTCGGTCTTGGGGCGGTTGAGTTCGATGATCCGTTCCGCGGGCAGGGGCGGGGGGAGTTGATCGATCAGAAGGGGTGTCACAGGGGGTCCTTTCCGATGATGGGGGCTTCGGGGGTGTGGGTGGTGTGGGGAGGGAGAACGTGGCGACGCGTGTTCGAGCGGTGACTATAGTAAAAATGAAAACCGTTGTCACCCCCGATTCATCTCACGAATCCCCACGATTCCGGCACACCCCCACGTGTCGTCCCCCCTCCACGGACACGCCAACCCCTGCGCACCAGGGCCTCCCATCCGCCCCAGGTCGGGTTCGGCGATCCTGGTAGCGAGTGATAATCATTTTCACTAGAGTGGCCCCGACCCACCTCGAACGATCGGAGATGAGAGCTCCCGTGCCCTCGACGACACCGCCCACGACCGACGCCCGGCGCTCCACCCCGCTCCGGCGCCCGGACTTCGTCCGTCTGTGGTGCGCGACCACCGCGTCGGGGCTGGCCACCTGGGCCATGCCGTTCATCCTCGGCCTGGCCGTCCTGCACGGCTCCCTGAGCGCCGTCGCCCTCGGGCTGGTCCTGGCCGGACGCACCGCCGGGTTCCTGGTCGCCGTCCCCCTGGGCGGGGTACTCGCCGACCGGCACTCCCGTCGCGCCGTGGTCCTGACCGCCGGGCTCACCGCCGCCGCGGCCACCCCCGTCCTGGCCCTGGGCCTGGACACCTCCACCACCCTGATGACCCTGGCCGCCACCGTCGTCGGCGTGGGCCAGGGGGCCTGCCGCCCCGCCTTCCAGGCGCTGACCGCCGAGGTGGTCCCCCTCGAGGAACGTCAGCAGGCCAACGCCGCCCTGACCTTCTCGGTACGCGGGGTGACCCTGCTCGCCCCGGGCCTGACCGCGTTGGCCGCCACCGTCACCGGCCCCGGCACCCTCCTCATGGCCACCATGGTCCTCTGGCTCGCCGCCGCCCTCCTGCCCCGAGGCGGAACCCTCGCCACCGAGGAACGACCGGAGCGCCGCCCCTTCCACGTGGAGTTCCTCGAAGGGCTCACCGAGGCACGACGCCACCCCTGGTTCCTGTCCGGGCTGGCCGCCCTGACCACGGTGATCGCCCTCGGCTACTCGGCCACCAACGTGCTGCTCCCCCTGGCCGGACGCGACCACTACGGCACCGAGGCGGTCCTCGCCGGAGCGCTGACCGCCTACACCGCCGGCGCCCTGGTGGGCGCCCTCCTCATGTCCCGCTGGCGTCCCCGGGCCCAGGGCCTCTGGGCGCTGTTCGGCCTGGGCCTGTACGCCCTGGCCCCGCTGAGCCTGGCCTTCCCGGTCGGCGCCGTGGTCGTGTTCGCCGCCTACGCCGTGGTGGGGCTGGGCGTGGAGCTGTTCAACGTCCCCTGGTTCACCGCCGCCCAGCGCGAGGTCGCCCCCGACAAGCTTGCGCGGGTGTCGGCCCTGGACTTCCTGTTCGCCTACGGGTTCGCCCCGGTGGGCCTGGCCCTCATCGCCCCGGCGGCCCAGGCCTTCGGCTTCGAGGCGGTCCTTCTGGCGTGCGCCCTCCTGTGCGTGCTCGCCCCGGCGTTGGCCGCCCTCGCCCCGGGCGCCCGCGACTTCCGCACCCCGCGCTCCCCCTGACCCGGCGTGCCCCGGGCGAACGTCGCCGCCCGGGGCGCCGGAGGGTCAGGGTCCCCAGGCGAAGGTGTGCGGGCCCTCGACCCCGGGGAAGAGGAGACCGTCCCCCTCCAGGCGGGGTTCGCTCCCCCGCTCGGCCGACGTGTTCACCGGACGGTCACCGTCCCAACGGAGCACCCCGTCCACCGCGACACGTCGTCGTTCCCCGGCCAGGGGCACCAGCACTTCGCCCACTCCGCCCGAGGACTCCACGGTGAGGACGAAGGTCCCGGCCTCCCGGTCTCGTACCCAGCGGACCGCCAGCCCCCCGTCCGGCGTCGGCACCCGTCCCTGAGCCCACCCCAGGTCGGCGAGGCCCGGGGCCACCCTCCATCGCCGGTAGCCCGGAGCGGTGGGGCGCACCCCCAGCACGCCCTCGCTCAGCGCGGGCACGGGGGTCGTCCACGGGGTGCTCGCGAAGGCCCCGGGCTCGCGCGTGCCGTCGTTCTCCCAGGAGAACCAGCCGGTCCCCGGGCCGGTCTCGACCATGTGGCCCCACCAGCGCCGGATCAGGTCCAGGGCGCCCTGGACGTCCCCGTTACGGACACGTCCCAACGCGTCCAGGGCCTGGATGTAGCCCTGGATGTCCGACGCCCGATAGGGGTTGTCCTCGAACTCGCTGGAGCGGGTTCCGTACGGCGTGGCCAGCGTGGTCCCCAGGTGGCGCATCACGCGCCGGGCCCGTTCGGGGTCCAGGATCCCGAAGACGAGGGCTCCGGCGTTGGCGTCACCGGTGCGGTCCCGTGACGGATCGTCGGAGTTGAGGATCACGGCCCCGGCCTCCTCGTCCCAGAGCCGGTCCACCAGGGACCGCCTCAGACGTTCGGCCCGCTCCTCCAGACGGTGGGCGGCGTCGACGTCGTCGGCGACGTCGCGTTCCAGGGCGGCCAGCCCTCGGAGCGCGTCGTACAGGACCGCGTTCGTGAGCGCGTCGACCCCGGACGCCAGGTCCAGGGGCGACCAGTTCGCGACCATCGCCAAGGGCGCCTCCGGGTCGGTGCGCCGGTCCTCCTCCTCACGGAACAGGCCGTCGGCGTCGGTCCGACTCTCCAGGAAGGCGATCGCCCGACGGGCCACGGGGAGCATCGCTCGCGCGAATCCGGTGTCGCCGGTGTGGAGGTGGTGGTCGGCGAGGGAGGCGATCCAGAAGACGGTGAAGCCGTGAATGCTCACGTCGTGGAACAGGGAGACGTCCGGTCCCACACGTCCCAGGGCCAGGTCGGGGTCGGGTCCGTTCTCCGGGACCCGCCACCCGTCGGCCGGGCCCGGATCATCGGGGTGTTCGGGGTCGCCGTGGACCAGGTGGGAGGCGGCCGCGGGAAGGGAACCGTCGGGGTTCTGGATCCAGCCGAAACGGCGTAGCGACTCGCGCACCAGCCACCCGTAGTCGTTGCTCTGCCGGTAGCCGGCCAACGCCTGCATGTGCAGATCGCCCATGAAGATGACCCGGTCGAAGGGGGTGGTGAGCATCCAGGGGCTCGGCCCCTCGGGCGCTCCGGGCAGATCGCTGTCCTCACTGACCGAGGCCAGGTCGCCGGTGTGGGCGCCACCGTGCCAGGCCAGGTTCACCAGCGCGTCGTCGGAGAGGAAGTGCCCGTCGCGGGCGACCGGGTAGACCGTGGAGCGTATCCGGACGTGGTCGATCACGGCCTCGCCCGGACCGTCCAGGGTCAGGAGCAGATAGCGCGACTCGCGCTTGCCGTCGGCGACGAGGGTGGCGCGCCCTTCCCTGGGAGCGAAGAGGTCCACCCGCGACCAGGGGGCCGCGTCGGTTCCGAAGAAGGCGGCGATCCCGTCGCCTTCGGGGGAGAGTCGATCGCGGAACTGGGCGTGGGCCACCCTCAGCGGGGCTCCGGCGATCCGTTCGACCACCACTTCCAGGCGTCCCATGGCGAGCAGCCCCAGGTCGACGATCACCGAGGTGCCGTGGCGCTCCACGGTACGCAGGACCAGGGGCTCTCCCCCTTCGACGAGAATCCGCTCGGGGTCGGGGACTCCCGCGGGGTCCCCTTCGACGGTGACGTGGGCGGGACCGATGAGCGGGGTGTCCGGTAGGACCACGAGGTCGCGCCAGGAGGGATCCTCGGGCAGAGGCGTCCGTGAGAGTTCCTCGGCGTCGATCTTCCGGTCCTCTTCTTCTCTGTTCATGGGTCCGACACTAGGTAGCTCTTCTGAGACGATCCATGATCCAGAGTCCGATTTTCCTTCGCGATACGCTCACCTAGGATTTCGCCATGGATCTGTTGAGCGACGTGGCCACCTCCATGCGCGCGGGGACCCCGGGCTCGGCCCGGATCGAGGCGCACGGCCCCTGGGGGTGGTATCTCCCCGGAGATCCCGGCGTGGCGGGCTTCATGGCCGTCCTGAGCGGCACCTGTCGTCTGTTCCCGGACGAAGGGGATCCCCTCTCCTTGGGGCCCGGCGACATCGTCTTCTCCCCGCACGGCGATGGCTACGGGTTGAGCGACGGCCCGCTCGAGCCGGAGTCGACCCTGGAGGAGGCCAGGCCGGGCGAGGGCGGCTTCCGCCGGTACGTCTACGGCGAACCCGGCCCCCACCCGCCCACGGTGTTCGTCGCCGGCGGGTACCGGCTGGACCGTGAACGCTCGCATCCGCTGCTCACCGCCCTCCCCGCACAGATCCACGTCCGGGACGGCGGCCCGGCGATCGCGCGCGTCCTGAAGGATCTGGACGAGGAGACCGTCGCCGACCGGCCGGGGTCGGACGCCCTCCTCCCCCTCCTCCTGGACACGTTGCTGCTGTACGTCCTGCGCGCCTGCCTGGATCCGCGCCCGGGCCACGGCGCCGGAGGGTGGGCTCGGGCCCTGGCCGACCCGGGCGTGGCCTCCGCCCTGGCCGCGCTGCACCGGGACCCGGCCGCCCCGTGGACGGTGGTCTCCCTCGCGAAGGAGGCACGGATGTCGCGCGCGACCTTCGCCCGCCGTTTCTCCACCCTGACCGGCCTGTCCCCGATGCGCTACGTGACCTGGTGGCGGATGAACACCGCCCGGGGGTTGCTGCGCGACACCGATCTGTCGGTGGAGGAGATCGCCTCCCGGGTGGGGTACGGATCCCCCTTCGCCTTCTCCCACGCGTTCCGACGCGCCCATGGCGAGGCGCCGCTGCGCTACCGGAGGCTTCGACGCCCCGGCGCGGGCGAGGGCTCGACACCCCACCGCACCCTTGATCATTCCCTATAGGGATTTACAAGTGGACATGATGACCAAGATAGATAACTATAGGGAGCGATACGACCCTTCATGGTCGCCGACCATGACGTGAGAACCGGAGGCCCCGGATGAACGACCGACCTCGCACCCCTCCCGCCACCGACGCCGACACCCCGCGCGCCAGGATGCGCTCCGACCTGGTCACGGCGATGCGGGAACGTCGCCGCGAGACCGTCTCCGCGCTGCGCACCGCCCTGGCCGCCCTGGACAACGCCGAGGCCGCGCCCGCGCCGGAGACCCCGAACGCCACCACGAACGAGCACATCGCCGGGTCCCGGTCCGGGGTCGGCTCCACCGAGGCCCCGCGTCGCGTCCTGTCCGCCGACCGGGTCCGGGCCCTGCTGAACGAGCAGATCGAGGAGCGGACCATCGAGGCCGACCGCTACGAGGCCCACGGCCGACACGACGCGGCGCGCCGGCTCCGAACCGAGGCCGACGCGCTCCGCCCCTATCTCTAGATCGCGTCGACGTTCACGAGGCGCCGCGGAAGACGCGCATGCTCGTCGAGGCCCGCACCGCCATCTCCCGAGGGCCGGGCGCGGGCGAAACCGACCGGACGTTTTCCCGGTCATGGGCATGCCCTACCCGTGGAAGCGGGTACCGGTCCCTCATGGGCGGCCACCCCGGGATCGTCCCACGCGTGGCGGAGGAGGTCTCGTGAGTCCGTGGTCCGTACGCGTCGCGACCGCCGCCCTGTGCCTGACCCTGACCGCGGGGTGTTCGTCCTCCCCCGAACTCGGCCCTCCGGAGGAGCGCGTCTACGACCTCGTGCCCGAACCGTTGGTCATCGAAGGGGACTTCGCGACGATCGACCTGGTCCCCTCCGAGCGCGAGGGGCTCCGGGTGACCCGTGAGGACTCGGGCCAGGCCGGCGGCGAGTGGGGGCTGGAGGGCGACACCCTCACCCTGGGGGCCGACTGTTCCCTGCTCTCGGAGTGCCGGGTCCGCTACGAGGTCGCCCTGCCCGCCCGGACCACGACGACGATCCGCACCGACGGCGGCCCCGTGTCCGCCACCGGTCTGGACTCGGCGTTGCAGGTCAACACCGACACCGGCGCCATCGCGGTCTCCGACGTCTCCGGACCGATCGACCTGACCTCGAACGGGGGCGCGATGCGCCTCGACCGGATCCGCTCCGGTGTCGTCCGCGCCGCGACCGACACCGGGGCCATCGACGCCTCCCTCGTCGAAAGGCCCGAGGAGGTGGAGGTCAGCACCAACTCCGGCACGGCGACGATCGTCCTGCCCGAGGGTCCCTACGCGGTGTTCGAGACCCCGGGGAACGGGGAGATCCTCGCCGAGGTCTCCGTGGACGACTCCGCCGACGCCACCGTCAACGCCCGGACCGAGAACGGCAGGATCACCCTGCGTCCCCACGGCTGACCACCGGCCCGGTGTACCGCGACGTCCCGCGGGGCAGGAGGCCGATGACGATCCCCCACGAAGGCATCCCCCATGCGCCTGGAGTACATCGACCGACTGAGGAACCTGGGCATCCTGGCCCTCTTCCCCTTCCACACCGCGCGCGTCTTCGACGCCTCGGAGTCCTTCTATGTCCAGGGGCGGCCCGACCCCCTGCTCACCACGCTCATACCGGTGCTCTCCTGGCTGCTCCCCCTGCTGTTCGTCCTGGCGGGGATGGCCGGCCGGTACTCGCTGGGCGTGCGCACGCCAGAGGCCTACGTCCGCGAACGGCGTCGGAGGCTGCTGTACCCGTTCCTGTTCGGTATCGCGTTGATCGTGCCCCCGCAGGCCTACTACGCGACCCTCCACCACGGGGGCGACCCCGGCGGTCCGGTGGCCTTCCTCCGGTCGTACTTCACCGACCTGTCGGACTGGTCCGAGTACGAGGGCGGGTTCGCCCTGGGGCACCTGTGGTTCATCCTGTTGCTCTACGGGCTGGCCACGCTCCTCCTACCGTTGATCGGGCTGATCGAACGGCGCGATCCCTCCTCCGGGCCCTTGAACCACCCGATCGGCATGGTCGCGCTGCCCGGGGCGTCGTTGGCCGTCCTCGCCCTGATCCCCGGTGTGCTGGGCAAGAACCTCGTCGTGTTCGCGGCGTTCTTCGTCCTCGGACATCTGTTGGTGCGGGACCCGGCGACGATGGAGGCGGTGGTGCGTCGGCGGCTACCGCATCTGTTCCTGGGCCTGGTCGGGGTGATCGGGCTGCTGACCGAGTCGCTCACGGTGGGCTCCGGGCAGAGCCCCCTGTCCGACTCATGGCGTACGGCGCTGTGCTGGGCGGCGGTACTGGCGGTTCTCGGCTACGGACGGCGGTACATGGACCGGGGCACCGCCTTCGACTCCTACTTCTCCCCCGCCGCCTTCCCCGTGTACGTGCTGCATCAGACCTTCCTGGTGATCATCGCCCACCACGTGATCGCCCGTGCCGACCACGGCGGGTGGCCCTTTCTCGCGATCATGACGGGTTCCCTGGTGGCGAGCCTGATCGGTTACGAACTGGCCCGGCGGGCCCGGTGGACGCGATTCGTCCTGGGAATACCGGAGCGCACCCGACCACGACGTTCGAAGGCCTCGCCCACGGGGTGAGCGGCTCGGGTGGTGGGCGGTGTGACCTGGCACGACCTCATGTCCTAGAATCTCCCCCATGTCCGGTCCCGCATGGTTCCTGTGCATGGCGCTGATCTCCATGTCACTGACCAGCACCGATGACGGCCTCTGTCGCCGCCGGTGCCGTTCCGGCGTGCGCTGACCCGACTCGTCCCGTCTCCGCGCTCCCCCGCGGCACCGGTGTGCCTCCCCTTCCCACGCGACCCCGTCGCCCCTCCGTTCGCACCGGAACCGCCCTCGTCGGTGTACCGGGCGATGGACCCGTCCCGGCCGTCCCGGCCCTCGGTGCGGGGTCGCACCGCCCCATCACGTCTGGACCTCCTCTCCCATGACCACGACACCCACTGATCCGGTCGGAGAAGCCGGCTCCGTCGATCGACCGGTCGCGGCCTCACCCGCGCTCTCCCTGAACTGGCGTCCCACCCTCTCCGTTCCACCGCCCCGGGCACCCGAGGCCGAACCGGTCCGCTGGTGGCCGTTGGGCGTCGCGCTGATCGGCGCCCTCGGTCTGGCCGCCTTCGTGTGGTCCGAACACGGCGCCCTGCCCGCCGTCCTGCTGCTCCTCGGCGTCGGCCTGGGCTTCACCCTCTTCCACTCGCGTTTCGGGTTCACCTCGGCCTGGCGCCAGTTCCTCGCCGTGGGCAACGGGACCGGCCTCCGCGCCCACGCGGTCCTGCTCGGCACCACGGCCACACTGTTCGCCCTGGTCATCGGGACCGGAACCGGGTTGTTCGGCAACGAGCCCGCGCCCTCGGCCGGTCCGATCGGCATCGCCCTGTTCGCGGGGGCGTTCCTGTTCGGCATCGGCATGCAGCTCGGCGGCGCCTGCGCCTCGGGCACGCTCTTCGCGGTCGGCTCCGGACAGTCCGCCATCCTGATCACGCTGTTCGGCTTCATCGTCGGTTCGGTGATCTACTCGGCCGCCTGGCCCCTGGTCGCCGACCTGCCCCAGATCCCACCGATCCTGCTCTCCGACCACGTCGGCTGGGGCGGTTCCTGGGCGATCACGATCGCGGCGCTGATCGCGATGGTCGTGGTCACCCGCGCCGTCCAGAACCGCCGCGTCCCGCCGCCGGTCGGCGCCCCGCCCTCGGCCGCCGGCCTCGCCCGGATCCTGCGCGGAAGCTGGCCACTGGTCGCGGGCGCGCTCATGCTCGCCGTCCTGGGCGCCGCCGTCCTCGTGGTCTCCGGAGGCGCCTGGGGCATCACCTCGGCCTTCAACCTGTGGGGCGCCAAGGCGCTCCAGCTGCTCGGGTTCCACCCCGAGACCTGGGCCTTCTGGGACCGTCCCGGCCAGGCCGAGCAGCTCGCCGCCCCGATCCTCCAGGACAAGAACAGCCTCACCGACATCGGCATCATCCTGGGCGCGGCCGTGGCTGCGGGCGCGGCCGGCACCTGGAAGCTGCACACCGGTCTGAGCTGGAAGCTGGTCGCCGCCGGTCTGATCGGCGGCATCCTGATGGGGATCGGCGCCCGACTGGCCGGCGGCTGCAACATCGGCGCCTACCTGGCGGGGATCGGCTCGGGCAGCGTCCACGGCTGGCTGTGGGCGGTCTTCGCCCTGGCCGGGACCTGGGTGGGTCTGCGCGCGCGTTCCCTCTTCGGCCTGGGCGTGCCCAAGCCGAGCGACAGCGTCTGCTGATCGGGGCCCACGCGTGTTCTCGGCCACGGTAGTCTGCGCCCCACACCGACGACGAGGGGACCGAGGATGACCGAGGTCGAGAACCTGCCCGAACGCAGCGTGCCGGTGGCCCGGGCCCTGGAGGGGCTCGGGGCCACCGGCCGGGTACGCGCGCTGCCGGCCTCCACCCGCACCGCCGCCGAGGCCGCGGCGGCCCTGGACTGCGAGGTGGGCGCGATCGCCAACAGTCTGGTGTTCATGGCCGACGGGCGACCGCTGCTGGTGATGACCAGCGGTGGACATCGCGTGCACGTGGGCCGGCTCGCCGAACGGCTGGGGCGTGACGAGATCCGCCGGGCCACCCCCGAGGAGGTCCGGGCCGCGACCGGCCAGGCCATCGGAGGGGTCGCCCCCATCGGCCACCCCGCGCCGGTGGAGACCGTGGTCGACGTCGCCCTGGCCGACCACCCCACCCTGTGGGCGGCGGGCGGGACCCCGAACACGATCTTCCCGCTGACCTACGCCGAGCTGGTCCGGATCACCGGCGGCGCGGAGACCGCGGTCGACTGACCCACCGTGTACGGGTCACGGGGTCCCCGCCCGTTCGGGAAGGATCCTGCTCCCCGCCAGGGCGACGAGACCGGCGAGGGCCCCGACGACCGTGCCGGTGACCAGGCCGCTCACGACCGCGGCGCCGCGGGTGATCACCTCGTGGGCCAGGGGCGGCAGAGCGCTCAGGGAGCCGCCGAGTCGGGGCGGCTCCCCCTCCCAGGCGACGTTCCACAGGATCTGGTGGCCGATCACGAGCATCAGTCCGTACAGCACCCCCACCACCAGGAGTGTGACGAACGGGTTCGGCGCCCGGCGCCCTAGGACCACGGCGATCCACACCAGGGGCGGGACGAACACGAACAGGGCGTTGACGAACGTGCCCTCGCCGATCAGGCCGAGGTCGTGCAGGATCACCCGCGGCGCGGCGAGCGCCGCCAGCAGGATCAGGACCGGTGGGGAGAGCCCCGGAGCGAGGCGATGCGTCGTACTCATGCCCCCATCCTGCGAAGAGGAGGGGGCGTCCGCGTCGGCCCCGGGTCCCGGGCGAGTACGCCCGAACGTGTAGTCCGGGTGCGTCCGACGTGGACCACGGTCACCCTTCCGTACGGTACGGTCACCGAGGACACCGGGCGGTCGCCCGGCTCGGGAGGGACGCTCACATGACCAGGAACGGTCGGCTCGTGACCGCCGTCGGTATCGCACTGGCCCTGATCGTCGGTTTCGGGGCCGGATGGCTCACACATGGCACCGTCTCCGGCCCTCCCGAACCGGCGGCGGGTCAGGCGCCCCAGGGGAACCATCCCGACGACGTCGAGGACCGGCCCGAGACCGGGTTCGAGACGGTGACCGTCGACCTGGACGAGACCCACGACCTCGGAGACGGCTTCTCCGTCCGGCTGACCCGCTTCGAGCGCGGCGTGGAGGAGGGCGGGGTCGACCCCACCACCGGCCGGGAGGGCGACCTGCCGTACGTGTCGTGGCGGGTGGAACTCGACAACGAGAGCGACGAGACCGTCCAGACCGGCGTGGTCACCCGGTCCTGCGCGGTGGGCGACCCCCTGCGCGAATCGGGCTCCCCCGCCCTGGGCGACAGCGCGCATCCGCCCGAGAGCCTGGAGCCGGGCCAGTCCGGCTACTGGGACGAGGACTGCTGGGTGGAGGAGGGCGACACCCGGATCCAGTACACGATCGAGTTCCAGGACCAGGACTTCATGCCGATCTACCCGGCCGTGACCTTCGCGGGCACCCTGGACTGATCCGGAAGGCGGGGCCTGGACACCGTCACCACCGGTGGAACAATGGTGGTCGTGACACACCAGGACTCGGAGACGCCCGACCCCGTTCAGGACGACCCGGAGGTGGGACCGCCCGCCCGGAGCGCCGTGGGGGTCCCCGCCGTACTCAACAGCGTGCGCCATGTCGGCGACCAGGCGGGGATCCGACGAGGTCTCCCCGCCATGCTCGCCGTCAACCAGAAGCGCGGTTTCGACTGTCCCGGCTGCGCCTGGCCCGATCCCGACAAGCGGCACAAGGCCGAGTTCTGCGAGAACGGCGCCAAGGCGGTGGCCGAGGAGGCCACCCGGCACACCGTGGACGCGGACTTCTTCGCCCGCCACCCGGTCGCGACCCTGGCCGAACGCTCCGGCTACTGGCTGGGCCGGCGGGGGCGGCTCACCGAACCGATGTACCTGCCCGAGGGCGGCACCCACTACGAGCCCATCACCTGGGACGCCGCCCTGGACATGATCGCCGAGGAGCTGCGCTCCCTCGACTCCCCCGACGGCGCGGTGTTCTACACCTCGGGCCGGACCGGCAACGAGGCGGCCTTCGCCTACCAGTTGCTCGCCCGCCGGCTGGGCACCAACAACCTGCCGGACTGCTCGAACATGTGCCACGAGTCGTCCGGTTCGGCCCTGACCGAGACGCTGGGCGTGGGCAAGGGCAGCGTGTCCCTGGAGGACGTGCACCAGGCCGACCTGCTCATCGTCGCCGGCCAGAACCCGGGCACCAACCATCCCCGTATGCTCAGCGCCCTGGAGAAGGCCAAGCGGGCGGGGGCGCGGATCGTCACCGTCAACCCGCTCCCCGAGGCGGGCATGATCACGTTCCGCAACCCGCAGCACGCCCGAGGCCTGGTCGGGCGCGGCACCGAACTGACCGATCTGTTCCTCCAGATCAAGGTCGGCGGGGACCTGGCCCTGTTCAGCGCGGTCGACCGGCTGCTGTTGGAGGCCGACCGGCGCGGCGAGGACGTGCTGGACCGGGAGTTCGTGGAGACCTTCACCCACGGCTTCGAGGAGTTCTCCCAGGCCCTGCTGAGCGAGCCCGAGACGGAGTTCTGGGAGCGCACCGAGCGCGACACCGGCCTGTCGCGGGCACAGATGGAGGAGCTGGTCGCGATGGTGACCTCCTCCGAGCGGATCGTGGTGTGCTGGGCGATGGGGCTGACCCAGCATCGGCATTCGGTGCCGACCATCCGCGAGGTGGTCAACTTCCTGCTGCTGCGCGGCAACGTGGGCCGTCCGGGCGCGGGCGTGTGCCCGGTGCGCGGCCACTCGAACGTGCAGGGCGATCGGACGATGGGCATCTTCGAACGCCCCTCCGAGGCCTTCCTGGACGCCTTGGGCGCGGAGTTCGGTTTCGAACCGCCACGTGAACACGGCTACGACACGGTCGAGGCGATCCGGGCGATGTCCCGGGGCGAGGTCGGCGTGTTCTTCGCGATGGGCGGCAACTTCGTCTCCGCCTCGCCCGACACCGAGGTGACCGAGGAGGCGATGCGTCGGGTCGGGTTGACGGTGCACGTCTCCACCAAGTTGAACCGTTCGCACGTGATCACGGGGACCAGGGCGCTCATCCTGCCCGCGCTGGCCCGCAGCGACCGCGATCTGCACGAGGGCCGCCCTCGGTGGGTGACGGTGGAGGACTCGATGGGCGAGGTGCACGCCTCGCACGGGGTCCTGCCTCCGCTGTCGGAGCACATGTGGTCCGAGGTCGACATCGTCCGGGGTCTGGGACGTCGCCTGTTCGGGAACTCCCCCATCGACTGGGACGGGATGGCCGACTACGACCGTGTGCGCGACCACGTGGCCGCGGTGATCCCGGGCTTCGAGGACTTCAACGCCAAGGCGCGCCGCCCCGGAGGGTTCACCCTGCCGCACGCGCCCCGGGACGACCGGCGGTTCCCGACCGCGACGGGGCTGGCCAACTTCACGGTCAACGGCACCTACGCGCCCCGGGTGCCCGAGGGGAGGCTGCTGTTGCAGACCCTGCGCTCGCACGACCAGTACAACACCACGATCTACGGGCTGGACGACCGCTATCGGGGGATCAAGGACGGCCGCCGGGTCGTGCTCGTCAACCCCGAGGACGCCGCCGAACTGGGGCTGGTCGACGGCGCCTACACCGACCTGGTCGGCGAGTGGTCGGACGGCCGCGAACGGCGCGCCCCGAGGTTCCGGGTGGTGCACTACCCGACGGCGCGGGGCAGCGCCGCCGCCTACTATCCGGAGACCAACGTGCTGGTGCCGTTGGACTCCACCGCCGAGGTGAGCAACACCCCCACCTCCAAGTCGGTGGTGGTGCGCTTCGAGCCGTCCGCCGAGGGCTGAGTCGGGCGGGGCCCGTACCCGATGGCGCCCCGCCCCCTCAACGGCGTTTGAAGGAACGCCCGGGACGTCCCCACCTCAGCCGCCAATGGGGCCGCCAGCTCAGCCATGGCAGCCACGGCTCCCCCTGGGGGCTGGGGATCGTGGGGTCCTCCATCTCCCCTTGGAGCACGTCCTCGACGTCCTCGAAACGGATGCCAGCGAACACCATGATGTCGCTGGCGACCATCTCCACCGCCAGATGGGTGGCCTGGGTGACGGGGTCGTCGTCGGGGGAGGCCGCGCCGTAGCCGCGCGCCGCGGTCAGGGCCTGTTCGACCGCCTGTTCACGCGCCTGTCTGCTGCTGAGGTCGTCGGCGAGGATGGCGAGCACGGCGGCCATGTCGCACACGATGGGCGCGAGTTCCCGGCGTTCCTCGTCCCCCATGGAGGTGGTGGTCCGGGCCAGGAACAGACAGCTCTCCCCCAACAGGATGAGGCGTTCGATGATCTCGTCCTCGTCCATGACCGGCTCGGTGTCCCCCCATCTGAGGGTGGACAGACGGACCGTGGACATGCTGCTCTCCCGTGCCCGGCTGAGTTCGGCCATGGGTCGGCTCAGATCGCCCAGACGATTGACCATCTGTTCGTTGGCGTCGTCGCCGTCCTGCTCCAGGGAGTGGCCCACGGCGTCGAGCATGCGCGCCATCTCGTTCAGGGCGTCCTCCTCGATCCGTCTGAGGAGGGCGACCAGGCGGGCCGGAAAGAGGAGTTGGCTGAAGAGCAGGGCCACCCCGGCTCCGATGAGCGCGTCGACGAGTCGCCCCGGACCGGGGTTGCTCCCGGTGACGAAGATCGTGGTGAGGATGGCGCTGGAGGCGGCCTGACCGATCACGATCCGTTCGGCGCCGACGGCCACGGCGACCATCATCGCCAGGCTCATCGCCACCGCCATGGCCATCGTGTCGAAGGCCGTGAAGAAGACGGCCGCCTCACCGCAGAGGATGCCGATGAACACCCCGGCCAGGAGTTGGAGGGCCCTGGCCCCGCGCTCCCCTCCCGAGGCGTTGAGCGCGATGACCGCGGCGATCGGCGCGAAGAAGGGGTAGTGGTCGTTGATCAGACCACCGGCGATGGTCCAGGACAGCACCGCGGCGATGACGGCGAGGATGATCGTGGAGGCGTGGGCGGAGAGACGTTCGCTCGTCTCCACCACCAGGTGCCGCAACCGCTGCCTGTGGACGGGCCCCCCGATGAGCGGCTCTCCCATGTTCTCCTCACCGACGAAGGGATAAGGCCTTCGGGGGGTGGGGGTCTCATTGTTACCGGTCGAAGGCGGACAAGGGCGGATTCGCCATGCCGGGTGTCGTGTAGGCGATCGTCACCCATCCCAGAGTCCAGAGCTTTGGCCTGTGGAAACATGGCACTTTGAGGATCCATTTAGGCTTGGGGTGCACCGGCATCCCCACGGCGAAGACCTTGCCGTAGGACGCACCCCGCCCCTCTGAGCTCGCCACCACCCGGCAGCCTCGTGGGGGTTTCCTCTCGCCTCCCAGTAAGAGGGAACCCCCACGTCACCCGTCAGAAGAGAGCCATCTGCTGTGACTCCTCATCGTCACTGAGGTCGACGGCTGCATCGTCCCCCGCGTCCTCGTACGGGATGGCGTACTCGTTGGCCTTGCTCGCCAAGTGGAGGAGGACGGGAAGTTTCAGGTGCTCCCGGTAGTCATCACCGTCCCGCTGCTCATGCAGGAAGCGTGCCCACGCCGCTGGATCATCGCCGGGAAGAAGCCCAGTAAGGGTGAACTGCACCAACTGCGGAGTACGAGCCTCGGCCGAAGGAACGAGCAGATCGCGTGTCTTCGGAGTCCCGTCCTCAGCGAACTTGCCCGTTTCGACGGTGCGAGATGTCAGCTTGGCGACTCCCTTGTGCGTCTGAGCGGTGCTGGGCTTTCGGCCCGTGCTGTAGAAAACCCGGCCGCTGGCATCGTCCCCGGCTCGCCACAGTCCTTCGGTGAAGCCCGCGTCCTTGCCTTCAACGGGTGCCCACCACTGCGGTACCTCAGCCCGATCAGAAGAAGCGACCCGGATCACGCGCATCCGCTTTCCGAGCACAGCCAGACGCTGGTCCGGCCCGTGCCCCAGCTTGACCCGATCCTGGAGAAGCCCGGCGTTACCCAACCACGGCCACCGGTTCCGGGAGTTCTGCGCGTGCAGAAGGACCAGCGTGTCCGTGAACTTGTACGGTTGGAGTGTCGTCCGGACAAAGGAGGCGACGGCGGCGGCCTGATCCTGCTCATTACGTGGCGACTCGACCTGTCCGGTCAGGTCACACAGCAGGTCTCGGTAAGACACCCAGCCCTGGGTGTCGGGGCTGCACCCCATGATCTGCCCCTTTCCCCGGTTGAGTAGGGCGATGGGGGTGAACTGGGAGAAGCTGCTCTTACTCGCGACGTTGCGGCGTACCATCCAGAACGCGATTTGCGTGAGGTTCGCCGGGATGGCCCCGCCCTCTCCGGCACGCGGGACGAACGTGGCCCCGAGCTGACGCAATCCGTCGCTCCATGCCGACTCGATACGGTGCCGTGCCTTTTCTTCCCGCTCTTCTGGCGCGTCTTGTGGGTCGTAGGGCTTGGCGAACTGGCTCACGATCCGCGCTTGAGCAGCACCTGCCCGGATGGCGCCCTTTGGGTCTTGGGTGGGGGCGAAGATCCGCTTACCTGTGAAGGTCTTTACCCCGTCCAGCTCCACGTAGGCGACTTGAACGCCCCCACCGCTGTCGGAGAGGATCCCCTGCACAGTCTCCTTCACCAGGTCACGACGTTTGGCGGCTTCCTCCTTAAGCTCGCCCCCTCGCTTCGGTGCGGTGGCCTCACCCAGGGGTCCTGTAATCTCGCCGGCCAGGCGAGCGGTGATTCGGACCGTTAGGTCGGGCGCCCGCCAGACCCAGGTGTCGGGCCCCTGACCGTCCCGGTGGCCGGCGAGATCCAGCGACTCCTCTGCGGCCTGGATCATCTGATTGCGGATCCCGGAATTCTGGTACAAAACCATGGCCGACAGGTCCGCGCCCTTGAGAACCTCGGCCAGATGGGCCCTGCGCCGCCGGGCGTTGCGGCTCTCGATCCGGCGGTTCTCCTCCGCCAGCGCCATCTTCTTCGCCTCATCGCCGGTCACCTTCTTGGTCTTCTCCAGGGCTCGATCGATGACGACCGTCCCCTTTGGCGGCTCCGCCCTGACCAGAGCAGGTATGGGCACGAACTCCGGCTCTAGAGCAGCGGCCACCCATTCCATGAGGCGACGGCGTTCTTCGGGCATGATGCCGGATCCGACCGAGTGCCTGCCCATGGTCGTGTGGTAGGTCAAAGCGAACTGTGGCCCCTCCCCCACCGTCAGCCACTGCGTCCCGTCCTTGACCAGACTCTCAGGGTCCGGGAACTCGTCGGTGATCGCGAGGTTCTCCAGCATGTTCATCGGTCCGCCAGTGCGCCACTCCGGGCGTTTGGTGCGCGGGTCCCACTGAAGGTAGGCGACGGCGAGCCGGTCGGGGGTGGGCGCCTGGGGCAGCAGCGTGGCGTCGGCCCTCAAGTAGGCGCTGGCACCCGTGGTGCCTTGGAGGTTGGCTTTGCCACTGGTCCAGCGTCGGATCCCGGTCTCCACGTGCAGGCGGGGCACCGTAGAGAAGGGTTCGGTGCGCAGGTAGAAGCGCATGTAGCCGGAGTAGTACCAGGGGTTGCCCGTGTGGTTGCGGCTTTTGGGTGTGTAGCTGAGGACATCGGAGATGAGTTCGGCTTCTTGGTAGCCCGCGGCACGATGCCAGTGCACCTCCTCCCCGGCGAACCGGTAAGGCCCCAAGGCGACGACCCGAGATGCAGCGTACTCGGGCAGGAGCCGGTACAAGGACGAGTCGGGGAGCAGAGTTCCACCCTCCGACACCGTGCCGCGGAGCAGTTCAACGGGCGTTCGGTCCCAGGTCAGCGTGGCTGGGTCCATCGTCCGCAGGGTGGTGAGCATGGGGCGGAACGACGCCGCAACGGTCTGTTGCGTCCCCTTCTCCTTGGGGGCCATGTCCTTCAGCCAAGCGCTGACGTAATTCATCAGAGCCTGGGGGGAGAATTCCTTTTCCGAGTACAACCACGGCTGATCGGTGTTGGTCGGCGCCCACCGCCCGATGGAGACCAGGCCTGGGGCGACGGCGCGCAGCAGATGGTTGAGGCGCTTGATGGGCACGCTCTGGTGTTCGAGGACCTCACTGCGTCCCTTTTCGGAACGTGTCTGTGCGTAAAAGTCCAATACGGCTTGACGCCAATGCTCGGGGAAGGTGAGGGTGTTCAGCTCGGTGGACAGGGTGTCGAGCCCGTCAGCGGGAACGAACGCGGCGGTGTGGATCTCCTGGTAAGCCATGAGCCTGGGGGTCTCCTTCTCGTGGTGGCGGGCTCGTCAGTCCAAGTCTTCGAGGGCCCGGTAGAGAGGGCCGTAGAGTGCTTCGACCAGTGAGCGGTCGATGGGCGCCGTCGACGGATCGTCGGCGATGTAGGGGCGCAGAACTTCACGCATGGCCACGAGAAGTCCGGTCTTGGGGGTGTCGATCAGGTTGCGGGCCTCCTGTGGGTAGAACGCCGAGTCGACGAACACCGCGCGAGCGGGGACGCCGCCACGCACGAGACGGCCGATGACCTGCCAGATGACCACGAGCTGGTCCCAGGTGAAAGCGACCTTCTCCGTACTGTTGAGGCTGGTCCAGGACATCCGCCGGGTGAGCAACCTGGTCCATTCCCTGCGGGCCCTGGCTCGGAAGTGTCGTCCCGCCAGATCGGGGGTTCCGGCCTCTTCAGCCCTCTGGCGGAACTCAGGATCCAGGCCGCGGATCTGGCGGACCGCCCAGTCATGGATGGTCTGGACGGCGAGGGAGATGTCGTCGGGGCGAGGGTGGGGGCGGACCAGGAAGTACACCGTGCCGATGGCGGCTCGGCCGTCGGGCTGGACGATGTTATGGCCGCGTTCGACGGACAGCAGTGGTGCGATGAGAATCTGTCCGTCTTGCCGGGGGAAGTCGGCGACATCGCCTCGGCGCAACGTCATGGTGGTGTCGTCCAGGTCGGCGTCGTCGGAGACGAGCCGTACTACGCGGCCGCGCCATTCGGGTTTCCGGTTGAGGTGTTCCCATGCCTTCGTGGCCTGGTCGTAGCTACCGACCAGCAGGAGGACGCGTTTACGCCCCTTGGGTAGGTTCTCCAGTTCCTGCTCCAAGAGACTCGGGATCTCTGGGAGCTCGGGGTCTCCGACGGCAAGCCGGTTGAGCATCTGCTCGAGGGTCTTGTCCCGTTGCTGTTGGGAGGGGTTGCCGGACAACCGGAGCGGCTCTGCTGTGCCCGGCCAGGTCAGGATGAGCTTTTCGAACTCGGTTTGCTCGATGGCGGCGACTTCGTCCCTGTGGGGGCGCAGCACGGCGTGGACAGGGACGTGGAGGTGGTACCGGGTGGACTGCCCTGCCCAGCTCGTACCCGACATCAAGAGGACGTTGGGCCCTGGCCGGTCGTCTACCTCGGGCAGATGCGGTAGGGCTGTGAGGAGTTCACGTCCGACACCGCCGCAGCGGAAGAAGCGCAGTTCTCCACTGCGGCTGCCGCCTTCCTGGACGCGTTCGTCCTGTTTGAACTGGAAGCCGAGGACGTTGCCCATCGGGGACTCGGGGATGACCGGATCGTAGTCACGCGAGGGCCTGCGAGAGAGGACGTTGGAGGTGCCCTGAAGGTTTAGTGCCGCTTCGACCCGGGGCCACAGGGTGGTCATCGTGTTGAGCCGGTGGTGCAGGACGGCGAGCATGAGGGTGAACTCGAACAGAACGGTGTAGGTGTCGATTTCCGCGGTGACCTCGCCGTCTTCTCCCAGCAGCTCGGTGAGCAGCTGTTTAAGGCGTGGGCGGGCGGTAGTGGACCGCTCGGAGGTCAACAGCTCCAGAGCCAGGTAGACGAGCCTGTTGACCCAAGGTGTGATGGTGTCGTCGTCTCCCGTGGACTCGTGCTCCTCGAGCGGAACGTCCCGGAAACGATTGAGGATTTTCTCGACGTGCTCCATCGCGGCGGCGCGGGACGAATCGGGTGGTGTCTCCGCCTGGGTGCGGGCGACATCTGGGAACCAACTCCCGATGAGCAATTCGTGAAGCGTGAGGGCGCTGAAGTAGTCCTGGGCGATCCACTCGCGCAGTTCGGGGTTGCGGACCAGGAGTGAGTAGCACCGGTTCGTGGCTTTACTGGCGGTCTCTGAAGCGCTCGTCCAGTCGTCCACATCGCGTTTGGTCAGGTGCAGGCGACCGTTCTGGCCAGCGAGCTCGGATACGCGCCGATAATCGACCTCGTCCAGCCAGGAGTTCGTTGGACTGCCGATCAGAGTGGCTGAAGGCGCGAACGCGTCGTCCAGGCGCAGCTGGACTTGGTCGGCCTCGTCCACGATCATCAGGTCGCTGCGGCGGCAGGTGAGCTCGGCATAGCGTAGGCGTTCGCTGCCGGTCTGTACGGGGACTCCGCTGTGTACCAGCCCGGCGGCGGTGGTGACCCACACCGAAGCGGTGACGAGTGCACGTGAGGAGTGGTGGCGGGGGCAGGCTTTCCACAGTGGGCAGGTGTGCGGTTTCGGGGTTTTCTCGTCCTCGTCCTCGTCCTCGTCCACGGCTTCCGTCAGGGTGAGCGGATCCATGTCCACTACCGCCTGGCTGGTCCCGACGGGGAACAAGCCTTGGCAAGGTGCTTGACCGATCTCCAACGGGGAAGTGGCGTCGAGACCGCGCAAGGCGTCCACCGGACAGGCGCTGCTCAGGTGAGCGAAGGAGGGGTCGTCATGGTCCAATAGTGACCCTGCCCCGGCGCTGGCGATCCGGCGGTGCTGCCGGTGCAGGTGCTTGCCTCGGGTGGTCGCGCCGAGCACGGGCGCGGTGGCCACGCCCAGTCGGGTGAAGCGGTCAACAGTGTGCAGTGTCTCGGCGACGTCGGGGACGACGATGGTGACGCGCAGTCCGCACTCTGTGACGGCCCAGAAGGTGAGAATGTCGCGGAGGGTGGACTTGCCTGCGCCAACCATGCCCACCAGGTGGCACAGACCTTCGATGGTGAAGATGTCCTGCTCCCCCTGTTCTCGGAAGCGGCCCTCGGTTTCGTCGCGCAGGAGCAGTTCCACCCTTTTCAGGCGTGCGACCCACTGTCCGGGTTTGGTGGAGGAATCGAGGGCTTCCAGCTCATCCATGCGATGAGCAGCATCCCTGAGCTGGGCGAGTGTCACCCGGATGGGCTCGCCTTTGCCCGGGGGAAGAGCGTCCAGGTCATGGACCGGGATCTCTTCACCCGAGTTGATCTGCTGCAGGAGGTTCTCATCGAAGGTGACCGCGTGGCGGGTTTCACCGGTACTGAACCGGTAGGATCCGGCACCCGCCACAGGAAGCTTGCGACGGCTGAAGGGGACAGGCGTGGTCAGGACCCGTTCGAATTCGGTGAACCTCTTCGGTGCCCATGACACCTCCTTGCGTTGGGGTGGGCCACCCGTTTCCTCGACCTCGAATCCGCGCAGCTCGACGGGGAGACGCTGGTAGTCCTCGAGGGCGCGAATCCACTCGTGGGGACGGGTGTGCTCGGTCAGGTAGTAGCGGGCCCGGCGAATCCTCATCCGCTTGGCGTCGGTCAGCAAGGGGGCGAAGACGTCACTGTAGGGGTAGCCGCCCAGGAGCGTCCAGGTGTCGGCGGCGGCATAGCCCGGCACTGTGGTCGTGATCAGGTACAGGCCGAGTTCGACATCGAGCGCTTCAGCACGGCTGAGCGGTGCCTGTTCCGGCCACTTGGATCGGAGCTGAGAGGACAGGTTCTGGCGCCACTGTGTACGGTCACGCATGGGCGTTGATCTCCTCTTTGGCCAAAGTCAGAAGTGCGGTGTCACTGAGCAGCTCGACGCGACCCTTCATGGCATCGTCCAGGTGGTGGTCGAAGACTCTCGCGTAGTCCTCCCGGTCCTTGAACCGGTAGGCGGGAACCACCAGGAAGGCGCGGTCGTGCGGCGGTCGTATCGGAAAGGCGCGTGTTCCCCGACCGAGGAGGGCGGGGTTGGCCCTGTCCTTGACGTCGATGGCCCACACTGGCCCGTGGGGAAAGGTGACGCGCAGGTCGTAGGCGTCGAAGTCGGGCCACATCTGTACGCCCAGATCGAGATCGTGCAGAGCCTGCTCCAGGTCTACCTCGGCCAGTCCTGGTCCTGTGATGAACGTGCGCAGGGGGCGCTCCACCTGGTACACACCCGTGCGTTCCGCTGCGTCAATCGGTTCTGCCGGACGCACCGGCCCACTTCGTGAACATCGATCGAGTTCGCAGAACCAACCGCCGTCCTCTTTCGGGACCAGGAGCAGTCCGCAGCGCGCGCAGGGCACGTAGGTGCCCTTGTGCAGGTGTCGGGGGTTGACCGGTTGCCAGGACTTACGGATCTCGTCGTCCAGGAAGTTGAGGACGGGATCCGCAATCAGCTCACTTCGACGTTGTCCTGTAAGCACCGGGTCGCTGATGACCGAGCGACGGAAGAGCTCATAGGATTCCGGCGCCTCCCTAGCGCGGGCGAGGTCGAGAACGTTGTACATGATCTCGTTCTCGAACAGTTCTCCCGCTGCGTCTTTGGCCGAGACCGCCCATTCCAAGCACTGCTGAGTGGGTGTCCGGGTATGGGGGTCGAGCAGGATCGTCTCGGGCGGGACGGATGCGTCGATCTGGATTGGCCAATGCCCCAGAGGGGTGCTCGCCGCCCACCGGACGAGGTCGGGGACGCTGATCGGTGGCGGTGTCCCGGAACGCATGCATTCGAGAACTACATGGTCGTAGGCCCTTTGGACCGTGGCGTCGTAGACGGGGTCTCGGGGTTCGCGTACACGTGACATCCGGATGAGTGCGGTCGCGACCAGCCTGAGCAGACGCTCGCCCGTGAAGAAGTGGTCAGTCAAGCGATGTCCTTCATCTGATCGGGGCACCAGCGGGCCACGGGGCATGTGGCGCACGCAATGCCGGGGCGCGTGGGAAAGGCCTGCTCGCGGTGCCAAGCCATAGCAAGGTCGTCGAGGACCTCTCGGGCACGTTCGACCTCGGCGGAGTCCCCCGGGTCGAGAGAAAACACGTCGCAGCCGTCGCTGGTGAGGACTTCCAGCTCCACCAGGCTGTCTTCGGGGGTGTTGTTCAAGGCCCTCTGAGCGAGTAGGACAACGGCGAGCGCGAGCTGGGGGAAGCTACGGAACAGCTTGTCGTGGCGAAGTCGTGCACTGTGCAGGGTCTTGGTCTCACGCCAGATCAGGACCCCGTCCACTCTGTAGAGAAGGTCAGGTTTTGCTTGGATGACCGTGTTCGCCTCGGTGTCGAGAAAAGCCAGAGGGGGTTCAGGTTCAGCGTGGGTGACATCGGCGAGCAGGGGGCAGATCTGGGTGTGGTGGCCGATCATGTGCCTGCCCAGCCGAGCTTGTTCCTCGTCCAAGTCGTGACCGGTCCGCTTCCACCAGTCCTCGGGGATGTCCTCGACAGTGCAGGGCGAGCTGTCCACGGCGGCGTGCCGGGTCTCCAACCAGGCGTGGACCGCGTGGCCACGACGGTTGGCTGGTGTGTACTCGTGCTCCTTGGGAAGCCGCAAGTCCCTGAGGTGTGCCTGAGCCGGGCATCGGGAGATGTAGCGCAGAGCGGATGCCGATACGTGGCGAGGGCGGCCCTCGAGCGGCGGGACGTGCAGGACACCGGTAGTTCTTCGGAGGTCCGTGCACACGTGGAGCCGCTTACACGAAGCGCAGTCCGCCCCCGGCGTGGGCGTGATCGTGTTGACGACCTCACGGACCCGTTCTTTCGCGTGGCGCTGATAGAGGGTGTGTGCCTCCTCTGACGTTCCATCGAAGAGGTCGTCGCGAGAGCCGTCGAGCAGACCGATCTCGGCTATGCGCACTCTGGCCACTGGTGCGTTGGGGCGTGTTACGTGGAACGGCTCACGCCACCCCCTTCCACGAGGTTTGGGAGCAAGCGAGCCGTATGCGGTGACGAGCGCGGCCAGTGCCGTCTCAGCCTTGCTGCGCCGTGCCGCATCAGCCTTACCCATGCGCAGGAAGCGGAATTCACGCACGGTCCCGTCGGGGCTCTCGTACAGACGCCCCCAGTGGAAGGCCTCCCACAGCGTCCCGCCGCTCTCGTTCCCCCCTTGCTTATTGAGCACCCAGTGGCCGCGGACCGGGCGCAGGTGCCGGTCCTGAAGTGTCCGTGTGTGGGGACGATACGAAGCGACGGCGTGAACGGTGAATCGGGCAAGCCCTGTGTGCCGTTCCGCTTGCGTGGTGAGGTAACCCCGGTTGCGCCCTTGGTCGTGGGGGCTGAACTCGATCAGGTCGATGCCGTCCTGGACGGGCCCCAGAGCGAAGTCTTCGCCGCGGTTGCTGCCCCGAGGGAAGTCGATGTCCGGGACGAGGGCAGGCCTGGCTTTCACAGCGCGAGCAGCGGAGCAGGAACCAGGTGTCTTCGCCAGGTAGGAGGGGCTAACCCGGATGTGCGTGGGATCTCCACGCAGGCCTGAAAGGATAGATGATTCAGACAAGAGGGACTCCAGGAACATTGGACTCATGTGCAACAGGAGATCCAAGCGCAACACTAGAACCACGTGTTTATGCCACCCAAGGGCGGATCCGCGCCGGTTTACCTTGAATTACCACACATGAAGATCACTTACGTTCCTTTTTCGCAATCTAGGCAAGTGTCCACATTCGAGCGCGGCGGGGGTCCCGAGATCGGGAGCTTGATCAGAGGTCACACACACGAGGGTGCACGATGCCACTGACATTCTGGCCACCAAGGCGACGACCTGGGCGCTTCGCCGATACGCCGAAGAGAAACATGCCCACCGCACAGGCCAATGGACAGCCCCATCTACAGTTGCTTCGCAACATCAACACCGACCAACCTGCCCTCGGGCGATTGCCGCTAGAACATCTGTCTTCCAAAGGTCCCGAAGCACACAAAACGAACAAGCGTGAACATAAGACCTCTTCGAACGCTTGCTCTATTCCGCTGTATTGGCACTCACTCGCCGTGGTGCACCCGGAGGGTGCACACCACGCGGGGCAACGCGACACAACCGAGCACCCACCTCCCCCACTACCTGAGGATTCTCGCATCACCACAGGTCACACCATTCCCCCACCAGCATTCTCCTCTCGGACCGGGGCGGGTCGCCGTCCGCCCCGGCCCGGGGGTTCAGGCCCGGCGTTCGGCGTCGCGGGCCAGGAGCGCGCGCAGTCCGAGTTCGTAACCGGTGATCCCGCAGCCGGCCACGTAGCCGGCGACCACGGGGGCGGTCACCGAGGTGTGCCGGAACGCCTCGCGGGCGTACACGTTGGAGATGTGCACCTCGACCACGGGGGCCTCGATGGCGTCGATCGCGTCGCGCAGGGCGATGCTGTAGTGCGCGTAGGCTCCGGGGTTCATCACCACCCCCAGCCGGTGGCGCGACTCGTGGATGTGGTCGACCATGGTGCCCTCGCTGTTGCTCTGGGCGCAGACCACCTCGACCCCCAGTTCCCGGCCGAGGACGCGCACCCGTTCCTCGATCTCGGCCAGCGTGGTGGTTCCGTACTGCTCGGGGTCCCGGGTGCCCAAGAGGTTGAGGTTGGGTCCGTTGAGCAGCAGGACGGTACGGGAGAGGTCGGTCATCGGTCGTGCCTTCTGTCGTCGTGGTGGTCGAAGGGCACCAGGGTAGCCCCGGGCGGGATTCCCCCGTCCCGCCCCGGGTGCGCCGGAACCGCGCCCGACGCTCCCGGGGGTGGCGAGGTCACCGGAAGCGATCGACCGAGGTCATCGCTCCCCTTCCTCCGCCAGGACGTGGCGGGCGTAGTCCTCCATCGCCGCGCGCTGGTAGTCGGCGAGCCCCGGGGCCACCTTCTCGTGCACCTCGCGCCAGGGTCCCTCCTCGGCGTAGACCCGGCCCAGGTGGGCGAAGGCCGCCGCGTCGGGGGTCCACATGCGGGTGAGCCCCCGGTGGAGGTCGGCCACCTCCGCGCGCACGGCGGGGTCGTCGACCGGGGTGCCCGCCCTCAGGTGGACGGCCATGCGCTCCATCCTCTCCACGGCCTCGGCCCGCATCCGGTCGGCCTCCTCCGGGGACATCTCCTCGGTCGCGGCGCGGGCCCGCTCCCACTGCTCGGGCCATGTGCCCCGGGCCCGCTCCTCGTAACGGTCGGCGTCGAAGCCCTCGAAGAGCTCCTCGGGTCGGATGGCGTTCACGTCGTCTCCTTCCAGCGCGTCGACGGTGCGACGCACGGTCTCGATGAGGGTGTCCAGACGTCCGCGTTCGGCCTCCAGGGTGCTCAGGTGCCCGCGCAGGGCGGTCACCTCGTCCCGTTCGTCGTCCAGGACCCGACGGATCTCGGCCAGGCCCAGTCCCAGTTCGCGCAGGAGCAGGATCCGTTGGAGTCGGCGCAGTTCACGCCGTCCGTAACGGCGCCGCCCGCCGGGGTCGACGTCCTCGGGCTCCAGGAGTCCGATGTGGTGATAGTGCCGCAGGGTCCGAGAGGTCACCCCGCTCATGCGGCGGACCTCGCTCACCGACCAGGACATCCGTCCCCCTTCTCGGGCCGGTACCTCCGACCCGGGAACGACGTTAGATCTTGACGTCGCGTCAACCGCAAGCGTGGAACTCCCCGCCCCCGGGTGCGGTCAGATGGCCTCGCGGCGCTGGAGGTGGAGGAAGGCGGCCCAGCCGGGGAGCACCGGGAACCAGAAGGTGAGCACCCGGAACAGCAGGACGGCGGGCAGGGCCACCGCCGCGGGGATCCCGGCCACGGCGGTGAGCCCGCCGATCAGCGCGGCCTCCACCGCCCCCAGCCCGCCCGGGGTGGGCGCGGCCGAACCGATCGCGTTGCCGGCCAGGAAGACCACGGCGACGGCGACCAGGTCCACCTGGAGTCCGGGGTCGGCGAAGGCCAGGACCGAGAAGTGCAGGCACAGGACGAAGGCCACGGTCAGCAGGACGGTGCCGCCCACGCCGAGCAGCAGGCTCAGCGGGCGTTGGAACATGTCCAGCAGCCGGGGCAGGACCCCGCTCAGATAGGGGCGCAGCCTCTTGGTGACGGCCCGCCTCATCCGGGGATGCAGCAGCACTGCGGCCACGGCGGCGGTGCCCAGGATGCTGATGACGGCGACGGTCGGCGAAGGGGTGAACCCGCTCCAGTAGGAGGTTCCGGTGAGGTAGGCGCAGATCAGCAGGAGGGGGACGTGCACGAGGAAACCCACCAGCTGGGTGAGCCCCACCGCGGACAGGGCCAGGGGCGTGGGCACCCCCGCCTTGATGACGTACCTGCCGTTGATCGCGATCGATCCGAGGCCCGCGGGGGCGGCGATCCGCACGAAGGAGGCGGCGTACTGCACCAGGACCGTCCGCCACCAGGGCAGCGGGGCCGGCACGAAACCGACCAGCACCATGGCCGCGGCGATCATGCAGGTGGTGGCCATGGCGAACGCGGCCAGGGCCCACCACGGATCGGCGTGGCGGATCGTGGCCAGGTCGACCCCGGCGAGCTGGTAGACGAGGATCAGGCCGACGGCGGTGGCCACGACCACGCTGACGATGGTGCGCGGACGCATCCGCTCCAGCCGCGCCGGCTCGGCGGGGGCCTGGGGGGCGATCGTCGCGAGGTGGCGTCTCAGGCGGGCGAGCAGCCCCCGGTCGCGGCGGCGCAGATCGGAGCGCAGACCGTTCGGCAGACCCGGGGGTTGGAGCAGGGGCAGGACGGCGGCGGTGGTGTCCACCCCCAGGGCCCGGACCGCCGAGTCCACGGCGCGTTCGACGCCCACGTGGGAGGCCAGCAGGGTGAGCATCGCGGCGGTGTCCAGAGATGTGCGCAGAGGAGGGGCGGCCACGGAGCCGTGGTCGAAGCCGGTCAGGGCGGCCTCCAGGACGCCGTCGGGGAGGTCGTCACGTACCCCGACCGTGGTCCCGTTCAGGTCTCCATGGGCGACGCGGCGCCGGTGGAGCATGATGAGCGTCCGCCACAGGTCGGCGAGGAGGGCGTCGGTGACCTCGGAGGCCTCCAGCGTGTCCAGGGAACGGATCCGGGCGCGTTCGCGGGCCAGGAGGACCGTTCCGGGTGAGAGCTCCCCCAGGGCCAGCACCCGGGGCGCGCGCACCCCGGCGTCACGGGCCGAGGCGCTCATCAGGGCGGCGTGCTCGGCGCGTCTGCGGGAGCCGTAGAGGATGCGCGGCGCGACGGGTCCTCGCAGGAGCAGCAGGTCTCGCAGGCGTCGCCAGAACCCGTCGCCGTTCTCCGTGCTGAGGACGGTGAGCTCGGCACGACCTCCGTCGTCCAGATCGGCGAGGTAGAGGGGGTCCCCCTCGCGATCCGTGCCCGAGGGGGTGATGTGGTCGGCGATCAGACCGAAACGGCGAAGTTCGTCCCGGATTCGTTCGATGTCCGGCGGGGTCACCCGGGTACCGACGACGTAGTCGGCCAGAGCGGCGCAGGTGAACCCGACGAGGACGGTGAAGAGGACGGCGAGGATGCTGCTGACCCCGGCCATGATCGCGATGACGGCGATCAGGGCGTTGGTGCCCCACAACAGGGAGCGCACCCGCGGTTGCCCGGTGGGCATGGTCCGGGTGAACGCGATCCCGGCCGCGACGTAGCCCAGGGTGGCGGCGGTGAGGACGTCGTCGGGCAGCCCCGGCAACGGGGCCGCCCCCATGGTCGCGATCTCCAACTGCGCGTTGACGTAGGACGTCATGGCGTAGGCCGTGACCGCGCCGAACAGCGGGCGCAGCACGTCGCGCGGCCCGGCGACGATCAGGGTGCGCAGGACGACGTAGGAGATCAGGACGATGAGCAGGAGGTTGGCGCTCAGGGAGACGACGAAGAGCGACCCCCTCGGCAGTACCGCTCGGAGCTGGGAGGCGTCGTCCGTGGGGGCGCCGTCGGAGATCGCGTCGCTGACCAGGATCAGGAACAGCACGACCAGGATCAGGCCGGCGATCGCCGTCAGCAGGTCGACGGGTCTGCGCGGGGAGCTCACTGCCGTGCGCCCCGGGGCGGGGGCGGGAACGTCGGTCGGGGTTGTTGTCACAGGGACAAGCCTGCCCGACCCTTCGGGTTACGGACGTCAGGGGTGGTGGTGTTTCGTCCCTTCACCGCGGTGGGATCCCGGCATGACGACGCCGCCGGGCGGTGCCGGCGGCGTCGACGCGGTTCGGGTGCGGCTCGGGACGTCCCGCCGTCCCGTGACGGTCACCGGTCCCGGTAGCGGCGGCGGAAGCGCTCCACCCGGCCCGCGGTGTCCACCACACGGGTGTCACCGGTGTAGAAGGGGTGGCCGGCGCTGGAGATCTCGACGTCGACCAGCGGGTAGGTACGTCCGTCCTCCCAGGTGACGGTCTTGTCGCCGGTCATGGTGGACCGGGTCAGGAAGGAGAAGCCCGCGGCCCGGTCACGGAAGACGACGGGACGCAGCTCGGGGTGGATTCCGGTTCTCATGTGGGTCCCTCCTCGGGTGGGCTCGGCCGTGGTTCAGCGTTCCTCGCGGAACTCGACGTGACGGCGGAGCGCCGGGTCGTACTTGTTCAGGACCAGACGGTCGGGGGTGTTACGCCGGTTCTTACGGGTGACGTAGGTGGTGCCGGTGCCCCCGGTGGACTTGAGCCTGGTGACGGGTCGAACGTCATCGCGTGCCATGTGCGCCTCCCTGATCGGTGTCGCCCCCGTCAACCGAGAGAAAACCGTTTTCATTCCCGTGCTCGCCCTTCGTCCCTTCCACACACGGCCGGGCCCGGCGCCAGTACTGCCGATGCCCCTCCTCACGGACCAGGATCCCCACGGCGGCGAGTTCCTCGCGCAGTTCCGCCGCATCCTCGGCGTCCTTCTCCTTGAGCGCCGTGCGCCGGGAACGGAGCAGGGACTGGGCGTGCCCGTCGAGCTCGGGCATGCCGTCGGCCCAACGTCGGAACTCGTCCGCGTACGGGTCGCCCTCGTTCCAGGGGTGGCCGTGGGCGACGAAGGCCTCCCGCAGTCGCCGCTCGGGGTGATCGGTGCGCCATCGCCCCAGCTCGGCGGTGCGGGTGTCGAGCAGGACCAGGTCGTGACCGTCGACGAAGATCGCCCCGATGTCCTCTCGCGCGTACTCCTCACGCCTCTCGGAGGAGGTCAGCACGGCGCCTCGAGGCGAGACCTCGACGGCGACCATCTCCCCATGGGCCGTCAGGGCGAGCAGGAGGCCGGCCGCCAGCCCCACCACGGCCAGGATCGAGGTGAGCACGACCCCTTGGAGACCGGCGAGCAGTGCGATCTGTTCGGCCCCGGGCATCATGGGCAGGGCGTGGACCCAGCCCGGAAGCCGCGTCGCCCATCCGGGCGCCAGGGACAGGAGCACCCCCGCTCCGGCGCCCAGCACGGGGAACAGGCCCCAGACGAACAGGCGCGTCCCGACCCCGGCCCTCACCACGGCCCTCGTTCCGGTTGTGGACACCGACACGACCCTCACCCCTCGCCCTCAACGATGTTCGACTGATTCCTAGTTGAACATATAGGATGCTGTACATGCAACCAGACAACTCCGAGGACGACCGGAAGCCCTCGTTCGTGGAAGAGGCCCGCCGCCGCCAGATCGTCACCGCCGCGATCGAGACCATCGCGGAGGAGGGGTACTCGAAGGCCTCGTTCGCCCGCATCGCGCGACGCGCCTCCATCAGTCCGGGGCTCATCACCTATCACTTCAAGACACGGGAACGTCTCCTGGCCGCGATCCTGCACCACATCGACTCGCGCCTGGACCGCGCGATGGAGGGCGGCCCCGAGCCCCTGGAGGGGTTCTCCGACGGCCTGGGACGCATCGTCGGCGGGCACGTCCGCTACTGCTCCGAGCACCCCGAGGAGATGTCCGCCCGGCAGAACATCCTGAACGCCGACCTGCCCGAGGGGCTGCGCGCCTCCGTGGCCGGGACCCGCGACTCCGGCCGCGCCGAGCTGGCCGGGTTCCTCGCCGAGGGGGCCCGTTACGGGGAGTTCCGCGTCTTCGACCCCGAGGTGTTCGTCGACACCCTCTTCGCCGCCCTGAGCTCGGTCCCCCACCGGTTGGCCGAACTACCGAGAGAGCGCCACGAGGACTACGCCCGCGAGCTCGCCGAGCTCTTCGTACACGCGGCGGTCGCGCCCTCCCCACCCGAAGGCGCCCCACCCGAGGAGACGGGGTGAACCTCCCTCCGAACGGGGACACAGCACTCGTACGAGGGGAGGCCGCCACGGCCGTCGACCGGTGACATGCGAAAAGAGAGGGGGCGGTCACGGGGTCTCCCCCATGACCGCCCCCTTCGGAGAACGGCGCCCTTCGATCAGGCGGCCGTCCCCTTGCCCTCACGTTCGGCGTGACGCTCGGAGCGAAGACGCCGGGCCTCGTCCGGGTCCAGGATCGGCGCGGCCGTGAGCAGACGACGGGTGTAGTCGCTCTGCGGGTTCTCGTACACCGAGTCGCTGTCGCCCATCTCGACGACCTCGCCCTTGCACATCACCGCGACCCGGTCGCTGACCTGGCGCACCACCGCCAGGTCGTGGGCCACGAAGATGTAGGTCAGACCGAAGTCGTCCTGCAACTCCGACAGCAACCGCAGCACCTGGTCCTGCGTGGACACGTCCAACGCCGAGACCGGCTCGTCGCAGATGATCAGCTTCGGCTTGAGGATCAACGCCCGGGCGATCGCGATCCGCTGCCGCTGACCACCCGAGAACGCGTGCGGGAACCGGTTGTAGTGATCGGGCTCCAGGCCCACGCGCGCCAGGAGCTCCTGCACCTGCGCGCGGATCTTCTTTCCGTCCCGCTCCCCCTGGACCTTCAGGGCGGTGCCGATGCTCTCACCGATGGTCAGACGCGGGTTGAGCGAGGAGTAGGGGTTCTGGAACACCATCTGGATGTCCCGGCGGAGCGGCCGCAGCCGGTGCTCCGACAGGTGGGTGATGTCCTGGCCCTCGAACTCCACGGTGCCCTCGGTGGGCTCCAGCAGCCGCATGATCATGCGCGAGAGCGTGCTCTTGCCCGACCCGGACTCACCGACCACGCCCAGGGTCTCACCCTTGTAGAGGTCGAAACCGACCCCCTTGACCGCCCAGAAGTCCGTCGAACGACCCCACATACCGCCACGGACCTTGAAGCGCTGGGCCACGTCCCGGACGCGCAGCAGCGGCTCGCCCCGGTCCTCGTCCTCGGCCGGGGTGAAGGCCTTGAAGTCACCGGCCTCGGTGACCTTGCCCTGCCGCTTGTCGCGCTCGAGGCGGTCGGCGCGGTCCTGGGCGCGGCGCTGGGCCCGGGAGACCTCCACGCGCGGGACCGCGTCCAGCAGCGCCTGCGTGTAGGGGTGCTCGGGCTCGGACAGCACCTTGCGCACGTCGCCGCGTTCGACGGCCTGGCCGTGGCGCATGACGACGACCTCGTCCACGGAACCGGCCACCACGGCCAGGTCGTGGGAGACCAGGATCAACGCCATCCCCAGATCACGACGGAGCTCGTCGAGCAGATCCAGGATCCTCGCCTGCACCGTCACGTCCAAGGCGGTGGTCGGCTCGTCGGCCAACAACACCTTGGGATCGCACATCAACCCCATCGCGATGACCACACGCTGACGCATACCACCGGAGAACTCGTGCGGATACGAATTGATCCGCTTCTCCGGCTCGTGGATCCCCACCCGCTCCAGGGCCTCGACGGCGCGCTTGCGGGCCTCCGCCTTGGGGGCCTTGGGGTGGTGCACCCGGTAGGCCTCGATGAGCTGGTTGCCGATGGTGTACTGCGGGTGCAGCGACTGCATCGGGTCCTGGAAGACCATCGCGATGTCGTTACCGCGCATCCGACGCAGCTGCTTGTCGGTGGCGGTGACCACGTCCTGCCCGGCCACCTCGATGGAGCCGGTGATCTGCGCCCGACTGCCACGGTGCAGACCCATCAGGGCCAGCGAGGTCACGCTCTTACCCGAACCCGACTCGCCCACGATCCCCAGGGCGCCTCCGGCGGGCACCTCGAAGGAGAGACCCTTCACCGCGTGGACGTCACCGTCCATCGTCGGGAAGGTCACCCGCAGATCGTCCACCCGTACGACTGCGTCGGAGGCAGCCGTTCCGTTCGAGGCCATGTCACTTTTCCTTCGGTAGAGCCGGTCCGGGGTTCACACTGACGCGCGTCACTTGGCGAGCCGCACTCGCGGGTCGACCACCGGGTAGAGGAGGTCGACGATGAGGTTGCAGACCACGATGAAGACGGCGCCCAGGAGCGTGACGCCCAGGACGACGGGCAGGTCCTTGGAGACGATCGAGTCGATCGCGTAGGCACCCACGCCGTTGAGGGAGAACACCTTCTCGGTGAGGATCGCGCCGCCCAGGACCATGCCGATGTCCAGGCCCAGGATGGTGACGATGGGCGTCAGGGTGGGGCGGAGGGCGTGCTTGAAGATCACCTTCCGCTCGCTCAGACCCTTGGCCCGGGCGGTGCGGATGTAGTCCTCGTTGAGGGTCTCCAGCATGCCCGCGCGGGTCTGCCGGGCGTACTGCGCGGCGTGCAGGAACGCCAGCGTGATCCAGGGCAGGAGCATGACCTGGTACCAGCCGACCGGGTCCTCGGTCAGCGGCACGTAGCGCGACACGGGGAACAGGCCCCACTGGTGGACCAGGAAGGACAGGGCCAGAAGACCCGTGAAGTAGATGGGGAGGGAGACGCCGATGAGGGCGGTTCCCATCGCCAGGCGGTCGAAGATGCTGCCCTTCTTGACCGCGGAGAGCACACCGACCGAGACGCCGCCGACGACCCAGATCACGGCCGCGCCCAGCCCCAGGGACATGGTGACGGGGAGGCGATCGAGGATCTGCGGCAGCACCGGCGAGTTGGTGGTGAAGGAGTAGCCCAGGCAGGGCGCCGCGCACTCGACGGTCTCACGGCCGAAGGTGAACTCCTGGCCGAAGAGGATGCTGCGGATGAACTCGACGAACTGGACCGCGACCGGCTGGTCGAGACCGAGGCGTTCCACCGTGGCCTCGAGGGCCTCGGGGGTGGGCGCCTTGCCCACGTACATCGCCGCCATGCCCTGCGGGGTGACGCCGGCCCACCTGGGCAGGACGTAGAAGATCCAGAAGGTCACCGCCGTGACGACGGTGAGAAGCAAGAGACCCGCACCAAGGCGGCGAAGAATATAGTTCAGCATCGCGGTCGGCGGCGGGGGCGCCCCGGGGATCACCCGGGGCGTCCCGCCGCTTTCACCTGCCTTCTCGTACTAGTTCAGGCTGGTATCGGGCTCTAGTCCCGGTCCACGCCGATCGCCATGAAGTCGTACATCATGTAGGCGGGCGTGTAGTAGACGTTGGTCAGGTCGTCGGAGCGGTACATCAGGGCCTTGTCGAAGACCACCGGCAGGATGGCGGCGTTCTCCATGACGAGGGTGTCGATGCGGCCGTAGATCTCGGCGCGCTCGTCCGGGTCCTCCGTCTTGAGGGCCTCGTCCCAGAGACCGTTGACCTCGGGGTCGTCCAGCTCGGAGGTGTTGAAGTTACCGGTCTCCATGATCGCGTCGCCGTGCGTGATCTTGGAGGCGAAGCCGTAACCGGTGGGCCAGTCCGGACCCCAGCCGGAGACGCTCATGCCGATGTTGTTCTCACGGACGTAGTCCTGCGAACCGGCGTACTGACCGAAGAAGTCGGCGGACGGGAAGCTCTTGATCTCAGCCTCGATGCCGACCTCGCCCAGGGCCTGCTGAAGGGCCTCGGCGGTCTGGACGTCCTTCTCGCGCTCGACGCGGACGGCGATGTTGGTCTTGAAACCGTCGTCCTCGCCGCACTCCTCGAGCTTCTCCCGAGCCTTGTCGAGGTCGCCCTTGTTGTCCGCGGACGGGTACAGGTCCGACTCGGTGTCGGAGCCCGGGATCGCCGGGGGCAGCAGGTTGGTGGCGATGTCGCCGCCCTCGGCGCCGCCCCAGGCGCGCCACATGCTGTCACGGTCGGCGGCGTACATGATCGCCTGACGGCAGGCCACGTCCTCGATGACGGGGAGGTGGATGTTCACGTAACGCAGGGCGCCCGTGTACGGGTTGTCCAGGTTGCCCTGGATGGCCTCGTCGTCGAGCAGACGCGAGTGCATCGCCGGGCCGACGCCGGTGCCGGCGAGGTCGACGTCGAGCTCGCCGCTGACCAGACGCTCGTCGATCTCGTCCTGGTTGACGCCGATCTCGACCTCGATGCGGTCCGGCAGGGCCGGACGCACGGCGTCGGTGTCGGCGTCCCAGTGCTCGTTGCGCTCCAGGTTGAGCTTGACGCCGGGCTCGTAGTCGCCGTCGAACTTGTACGGGCCCGAGGACAGGACGTGCTCCTGGTACAGCTCACCGCGGTCGGCCTCGATCGGCACCGGGGCGGTCTGCGGCTGGGTCAGCACGTTCGGGAACTCGGAGAAGGAGTCCTTGAGGTGGAAGACCAGGGTGTAGTCGTCCGGGGTCTCGATGGAGTCGAAGCCCGCGAGCGGGTCGTCGCCCTCGTAGACGTTGTGGTCGTCCTGGTCCAGGTGGGCCTTGAAGTACTGCGGGCCCTCGGTGAACACGCCGCCGTTGAAGTTGGCACGGGCGATGCCGTACTTGATGTCCTCGGCCGTGATCTCGGTGCCGTCCTCGTACTTGAGGCCTTCCTGGATCTTGACGGTCCACTCGGTGAAGTCGTCGTTGGGCTCCGGCAGGTCCACGGCCATGTCCGGGATCAGCTCGGTGGCGCCCTCACCCGGAGCCGGGTTGAAGGCCAGCAGCGTACGCGCGTAGTAACGGGAGAAGTTCCAGTTGAACGCGTAGTAGGTGTTGGCGGGGTCGGTGGAGTCGAAGTCGCCGGCGATGGCGTACTTCAGGGTGCCACCGGTCTTGTCCGACGGGTTGACGACCTCGGTGGAACCGAGGTCGAAGCTGCCGTCCGAGTCGGAACCGCCACCGCCGGTGGCGGCGCCGCCGCAGGCGGACAGGAAGAGGGATGCGGCCGCGCCGAGCGCGACGAAGCCGAGGGCTCTTTTCCTCAAGGATCTACCTCTCTGAGACCTGGTGTGGGGATGGGTTGGACCCGCGGGTTGATCCACGCCCGCACGGGGTTGCCGAGACAGCCCCGTACGAGCGGGGGTCAGTCCGAGGTTCTGGGGTCGAAGGCATCTCGAAGACCGTCGCCGAACAGGTTGAAGGCGAGCACGGTGATGAAGATGGCCATACCGGGGAAGATGATGAAGTAGGGCGCCTGCTGGTAGAAGGGCACCGCCTCGGAGAGCATCTTTCCCCAACTCGGAGTGGGCGGGTTGATACCGACACCGAGGAAGCTCAGAGCCGCCTCGAACAGGATGTTCGTGGGGATCAGGAGTGTGGAGTAGACGATGATCGGGGTGACCAGGTTGGGCAGGATCTCCTTGACCAGGATGTGCCCGTTGCCCGCGCCCAGGCTCTTGGCGGCCTCCACGAACTCCCGCTCGCGCAGGGCCAGGGTCTGACCGCGGACGATACGGGCGATGTAGGGCCAGTTGAAGAACCCGATGATGAAGACGATGACGCCGATCCTCAACCCGTTGCCGGTCAGCCCCATGACCCCCTCGGGGATGACCCCGACCAGGGCGATGGCGAAGAGCACCAGCGGGAAGGCGAGGAAGATGTCCATCGCACGGCTGATGATGGTGTCGACCCAGCCGCCCATGTAACCGGCGATGATGCCCAGCGCGGTGCCGATGGCGACACAGACCAGGGTGGCCAGGAAGGCGACCAACAGGGAGATCTGGGCCCCGTAGAGGATCCGGCTGAACAGGTCGCGACCGGTGGTCGGCTCGACGCCGAGCAGGTGGTCGGAGCTGATGCCGCCCCAACGGTCCACGCCCAGTTCGGGGTTCTCGGGATCGAGATAGGGGATCCGTCGACTGGGGTCGATCAGGTCCTGGTTGAACTGGGTGGGCGGGTGACCGAACCACTTGGTCAGGAGGGGCGCGAGGAGCGCGGCGAGGATGAGCAGCACCACGACCACGCCCGAGACCATGGCGACCTTGTCGCGACGCAGACGCTGCCACGCGATCTGACGCAGTGATCGGTTGGCGGCGTCGCCGCGGCCTTCGGTGGCCGTCACGGCGGTGTCCGCGGCGTCGGCCTCCTCGACCGACCCGGGGACCTGTGAGGGCGCACTCATCGGGCGACCACTCTCCACTCTTACGCTTCTGACCGAGAGGACAGAGCCCACTCGTGAGGCACCTGGGGGTGACCCTGCCGGGCCTCACTGTGGGGCCGGTCGGTTCTCGACACTGGCTGGCGTGGGCTTCGCGTCCGACGGGGAGGGGGGATCGCCCACCACGTCGGCTCTGACGCACACGGTCTGTCCCCTTTGAGCGGTGGACACCCATGTGCACGTTCAGCCCGGGATGTTACACAGCGACCAATTTACTCGCCCTTTGGGCCCCCGCTGTCCAAAGTCTGTCCATGTGGCTAAATCGTAACAAACACTAATAAACAACCCACATGAGAACTAACGTGTACAAAGTTCTCATTCATCGGATGACGGGGGTGAGCTGGGGGGACAGCGGACACTCTCGGCCTCATGCACCTTACGATCATCGGGCCCACAAGGGGAACCCATTCCCCCGAGCTATGGCAAGTGCTATGAATCCGGATGTCTCGTCACAAGTTCCCCCGAAGGGGGGTCGCACACGACGGTGGCCCCGCCGAAGCGGGGCCACCGTCGTGTGTCAAGCGGGGCTACTCATCGCCCCGCCTCGTCGTCGCTACTCGATGCCGTGCTTGCGCAGCAGGGCCTCGATGTCGTCGAGGTCGTCGTCACCGGACTTCTTCTGCTTCGGCGCCTTGACCTGACCCGCCGCGGACGGCGCCGGACCGGCGGCCTCGGGGCCCTGCGGCTCGGCCTTGGGCTTCGCGCCCTCGGAGGAACCCGCCTTGGCCCCGCGCACCCCGATCCCCCTGGCCTTCATGAGGCCCGAGACCACGTAGAGGACCACCATGATCGGCGCCAGGGCCACACCGGCCCACACGATCGGGTTGAAGACCAGACCGGCCAGGACCCCCAACAGCCCGGTGAAGAACTGCATCACCACGGTCATCAGGCCGAGCAACCCCACCACCAGGGGGAGCATCGACCAGGCCAGCCCGCGCAGACCGTAGGCCAGGCCCTTGCGCCGCCACACGAAGAACGTGATGATCAGGCCGACCGCGGCCAGCGCGGCCCCCAGGGTGAGTCCGGACGTCATAGTCAGAGTCTCAGGCATGACCCCAGTCTCCCATCTCGCGCCCGAACACACATCCGGCTCATCCCCTAGGGAGTGTCCTCACAGGTGATCCTCTCGAGGCCCAAGGGGCGTCGACCGCCCCTCAGCGGTCGGCGACCAGCGACTCCAGCCATTCCAGGTCGATCCCGACCAGGCTGTCCCTGATGACCACGCCCTCACGCGGTTCGATCTCCACGTGGTGGGGCACCGCCACCGTGACGCATCCGGCCCCCGACGCCGAGGCCACACCGACCACGGAGTCCTCCAGGGCCACACAACGCCTCGGGTCCACGCCCAACCTGCGGGCCGCGCGGAGGTAGGGGTCCGGGTCGGGCTTGTTCGCGCTCACCTCGTCCCCGGCCACCGAGTCGTCGAAGCTCTCCAGGCCGATCCCGCCGATGGCGGTGGAGATCAGGGAACGCTCGGTCGAGGTCACCAGGGAGATCGGCACACCGGCCGCCGTCAGCGTCGCCACCAGTTCCTTGGCGCCGGGGCGCAGCTCGGCGCCCTCCTCCAGCTTGGCGAGGAAGCGCTCGTACAGACGGTCCGCGATCTGTCGGGGCGTGAGGTCGGACCCGGTCAGACCGATGATGTAACGGCCCACCGGCTCGGCGGCGTTGCCGACGTTGCGGAGGTGATCCTCCTCGGTCCACACACCGCCGAGGTCGGCGACGAGCTCGGCCTCGGCCTCGTCCCACAGATGCTCGCTGTCGATGAGGGTGCCGTCCATGTCCATCAGCACCGCCTGGAGGCGGCGCTCCGGGGTCCGGGCGGTCTCGGTCGGTTCGGTACTCATAGTGCTCAATTCGCTCATATCGGCTCATGACCGACCGCCCCCGCACGGGGAGAGGCCCCACCGGGTCGGACTCCGGTAGGGCCTCTCCCCTGGTCAGGGCCGGTCAGACGTTGAAGTATGTCGCCTCGGGATGATGAATGACGATCGCGTCGGTGGCCTGCTCGGGAACAAGCTGGTACTCCTCGGACAACGTCACCCCCACCCGCTCGGGTTCCAGCAACCGCATGATCTTGGCCCGGTCCTCCAGCTCGGGGCAGGCCCCGTAACCCAGGGAGAAACGGGCGCCGCGGTAACCGAGCTTGAAGAAGGCGTCCAGCTCGGCCGGGTCCTCCCCGGCGAAGCCCAGCTCCGCGCGGACCCGCGTGTGCCAGTACTCGGCCAGGGCCTCGGTCAGCTGGACCGACAGACCGTGCAGCTCCAGGTAGTCGCGGTAGGCGTTCTTCTCGAACAGCTCCGCGGTGGCCCGGCTGATCGCCGCGCCCACCGTCACCACCTGGAAGGTGACCACGTCCAACTCCCCCGACTCCTTGGGCCGGAAGAAGTCCGACAGGCACAGGTGCCGGTCACGGCGCTGACGCGGGAAGGTGAACCGGGTCCGCTCGGTGACCCCGTCCTCGTCGAGCACGACCAGGTCGTCACCCTCGCTGTAGCAGGGGTAGTGGCCGTGCACGACCGCGGCCTCCAGCAGACCGTCGGTCTGGATCCGGTCCAGCCACATCCGCATGCGCGGACGCCCCTCGGTCTCCACGAGCTCCTCGTAGGTGGGACCGTCACCGCCCCGGGAGGCCTTCAGCCCCCACTGGCCCATGAAGGTGGCCCGCTCGTCGAGGAAGGCCGCGTAGTCGGCCAGCGGGATGCCCTTGCTGATCCGGTCGCCCCAGAACGGCGGCGTGGGGATCGCGTTGGTGGTGGACACGTCGCTGCGGGCCGGCATCTCCTCCGGCTCGGTGACCTTGAGCGTGGCGCCCCGCTTGACCCGCCGCTGACGCAGCTCGGGCAGCTTGGCGCCCTCCTCGCCGCGCTTGACCGCCATGAAGGTGTCCATCAGGCGCAGACCCTCGAAGGCGTCCTTGGCGTAGCGGACCTCGCCGGAGAACATCTCGGCCAGATCCTGTTCCACGTAGGAGCGGGTGAGCGCGGCACCGCCCAGCAGGACCGGGAAGCGCTCGGACATCCCCCTGGAGTTCATCTCCTCCAGGTTCTCCTTCATGATCACCGTGGACTTGACCAGCAGACCCGACATCCCGATGACGTCGGCCCGCTTCTCCTCGGCCGCCTCCAGGATCGCCGACACCGGCTGCTTGATGCCGAGGTTGACGACCTCGTAGCCGTTGTTGGACAGGATGATGTCCACGAGGTTCTTGCCGATGTCGTGGACGTCGCCCTTGACGGTGGCGAGCACGATCCGGCCCTTGCCGTCGTCGTCGGTCTTCTCCATGTGCGGTTCGAGGTAGGCGACGGCCGCCTTCATCACCTCGGCGGACTTGAGGACGAACGGCAGCTGCATCCGGCCGGAGCCGAACAGCTCGCCGACGGTCTTCATGCCCTCCAGCAGGGTGTCGTTGACGATCGCCAGCGCGGGGCGCTCGGTCAGCGCCTCGTCGAGGTCGGCCTCGATCCCGGTGAGCTCACCGTCGATGATCCGACGCTCCAACCGCTCCCAGAGCGGCAGCGAGGCCAGTTCCTCGGCGCGCGAGGCCTTCATCGACTTGGCGTCCACGCCCTCGAACATGTCGATGAAGGTGGACAGCGGATCGTAGTCGTCCGCGCGACGGTCGTAGACCAGGTCCAGGGCGACCTTGAGCTGGTCCTCGGGGATCTGGTTGATCGGCACGATCTTGGAGGCGTGCACGATCGCCGAGTCCAGCCCCGCCTGGGTCGCCTCGTGCAGGAAGACCGAGTTCAGCACGATGCGGGCGGCGGGGTTGACGCCGAAGGACAGGTTGGACAGACCCAGGGTGGTCTGCACCTCCGGGTAACGGCGCTTGAGCTCGCGGATGGCCTCGAGGGTCTCGATGCCGTCCCGGCGGGTCTCCTCCTGCCCGGTGGTGATGGGGAAGGTGAGGCAGTCGATGACGATGTCGCCGGTACGCATCCCCCACTCGCCGGTGAGCTGCTCGATCAGGCGGGTGGCCACCCGGACCTTCCACTCGGCGGTACGGGCCTGCCCCTCCTCGTCGATGCACAGACCGACCACGGCGGCGCCGTGCTCGGAGACCAGGCGCATGATGCGGGTGAAGCGCGAGTCCGGACCGTCGCCGTCCTCGTAGTTGACGGAGTTGATCACCGCGCGCCCGCCGAGCGCCTCCAGTCCCGCCTCCAGGACGGGGGGCTCGGTGGAGTCGAGCATGAGCGGCAGAGTGGACGCCGTGGCGAACCGGAAGGCGAGCTCGCGCATGTCGGCCACACCGTCGCGACCCACGTAGTCGATGTTCAGGTCCAGCACGTGGGCGCCGTCGCGGATCTGGTCGCGGGCCATCTCCACGCAGGCGTCCCAGTCCTCGGCCAGCATGGCCTTGCGGAACTTCTTGGAGCCGTTGGCGTTGGTCCGCTCGCCCACCGCCAGATAGCTGGCGTCCTGCCGGAAGGGAACGCTCTGGTAGAGCGAGGAGGTCGACGGTTCGACCAGCGGCCGACGGTTCTTGATGCCGCGGCCCTGTACCCGCTCGACGACCTGGCGCAGGTGTTCCGGGGTGGTGCCGCAGCAGCCGCCCACCAGGCTGAGCCCGAACTCGGAGGTGAAGGTGTCGTGGGCGTCGGTCAGGTCCTCCGGGGAGAGGTTGTAGACCGCCCCGTCGGGTCCCAGCTCCGGCAGGCCCGCGTTGGGCATGCAGGAGATGGGGATCGGCGAGTGGTGCGACAGGTAACGCAGGTGCTCGCTCATCTCGGCCGGGCCGGTCGAGCAGTTGATCCCGATCACGTCGATGCCCAGCGGCTCCAGAGAGGTCAGCGCCGCGCCGATCTCCGATCCCATGAGCATGGTGCCGCTGGTCTCCACGGCGACCTGGGCGATGATCGGGATGTCCCGGCCCAGGGCGTGACGCGCCCGCTTGGCGCCGATCACGGCGGCCTTGACCTGGAGCAGGTCCTGACAGGTCTCGATCAGGATGGCGTCGGCGCCGCCGTCGATGAGCCCTCGTCCGGCCTGCTCGTAGTAGTCGCGCAGCAGGGCGAAGGGGGAATGCCCCAGGCTCGGCAGTCGGGTACCGGGACCGACCGACCCCAGCACGTAGCGGGGATGGTCCGGCGTGGAGTACTCGTCCGCCGCCTCGCGGGCGATACGGGCGCCCGCCTCCGCGATCTCGTAGGTACGGTCCTGGATCCCGTATTCGATCAGGCCGCCGTAGTTGGCGGAGAAGGTGTTGGTCTCGACGCAGTCGGACCCGACCTCGAAGAAGGCTGCGTGGGTGTCCCGGACGATATCCGGCCGGGTGAGGTTCAGGATGTCGTTACAACCCTCGTGCCCCTCGAACTGGTCGAGGTCGAGATCGTGCGCCTGCAACATGGTGCCCATCGCCCCGTCCGCAACGACCACGCGCTGGGACAGTGCTTCACGGAATGTCCGTCGATCTCTCATATCGGCAACTCTAGTTCTCTGGTGCGCCGCGGCCCCACACCGAGCGTCCCGTGAGGAACTCGTCGAGCGGACCACGACACACGGCTGTGTGAAAGCGCCTGGGACGTCGTCGTCCGGTTCGGTCGCTGATCGCGAGGCTACCCCATCGGCTGTTTCGGCACGTGAGACGGGCGTCCCGAAGTGGTGGACGCCATCGTCCCGGAAGCGGGCCCGCCTCGGACGGTTTCCCGGTCGCGGCGCCACCCCGTAGGGTGGTGGGCGTCCACGTCCGGAAAGGGGCCGCCATGATCCAGCTCGACCGCGAGCTCGTCGAGCCTGTCATGGTCGCGGCGTTCGAAGGGTGGAACGACGCCGGTGAGGCCGCGAGCCTGGCCGTGGACCACCTGGCCCGCAAGTGGGAGGCCGAGGAGCTGTGCTCCCTCGAGCCCGATGACTACTACGACTTCCAGGTGGCCCGGCCGCGCATGTCCGTGGTCGACGGACGCCTGACCGAGACCCAGTGGCCCACCACCCGTGTGCGCGTGGTCCGGCCTCCGGGCTCACGCCGCGACGTGGTCCTGGTCAGCGGCCCCGAGCCCAACATGCGTTGGCGTTCCTACGCCTCCGACCTGCTGGCGATCGCCCGTGAGCTCGGTGTGCGCCGCGCGGTACTGCTGGGTTCCCTGTTGGCCGACTCCCCGCACACCCGTCCCATCCCGGTGACCGGTATGGCCGTTCCCCCGGGGCTGGGCGACCGGCACGGGCTGGACACCGCCACCTACACGGGGCCGACCGGCATCATCGGGGTCGTGCACGAGCGCTTCGGTTCCGCCGGGATCGAGACGGTGTCGCTGTGGGCGGCCATCCCGCACTACGTCGCGCAACCTCCCTGCCCGAAGGCGACCCTGGCGTTGCTGGGCTGGGTACAGGACCTCATCGAGACCGAGGTCCCGTTGGGCGATCTGCCCGAGGAGTCGGTGTCCTGGCAGGCCGGGGTCGACGACCTGACCGCCGAGGACGAGGACATCGCCGCCTACGTCCGCGGTCTGGAGGAGGCCAAGGACACGGTCGACCTGCCCGAGGCCTCCGGGGACGCGATCGCCCAAGAGTTCGAGCGCTACCTGCGCGGCCGCGAGGACGGCTGACCCGATCCGACGCGCCGTCGCCGACTGCGGATATCCCCTTTATTACACGGTCTTTAGCTCCGGGGCGGTACGTTCCGAGGACACGGCTCGCGGACCGGAGGGGTACGGGAGCACTTGCCCCGGCGTGGAGGCGCGTTGAGCGCCCGTTCCCGCCCACGTTCCGAGGGCACGCCCTCCGGTGGACCCGGACCGATCGTCCCTTCGGCCCGCGAGAGGAGGGATCGGGGGACAGCGCTGTGAAAATCGCCTTCGTCATCGCCAACGGCTACACCATGGGCGGCACGGTACGGACCGTGCACAATCTCGCCCGCGGGTTGTCCGAGCGGCACGAGGTCGAGATCGTCAGTCTGGTCCGTAGGCGCGTCAAGCCCTTCTTCCCACTGACCGACCGGGTCCCCCTCGTGCCGATGGAGGACCGGACCGGGGAGAAACGCGTCATGAGCCGGTTCTCCCGTACGTGGTGGGAGCGGCGCGCCGCCGCCGTGATCCCCCCGTCGGAGCTGGCCCGCAACCAGAACTTCACGCCCGAGGCCGTCTCCGCCCTGCACCGCTACCTGAAGACCACCGACGCGGACGTGGTCATCGGAACCCGCCCCGGCATCAACCTGATGTTGGCCGCGTGGTCGCCCAAACGCCTGCGCGTGATCGGGCAGGAGCACCTCAACCTGGCCGAGCACAAGCCCGACCTGGTCAAGGCGATCGACCGCCGCTACCGGAGGATGGACGGGTTGAGCGTCCTCACCGAGGCCGACCGGAACGCCTACCGCGAACTACTGGGGCGTGGGGACGACTTCCTCACGGTCATGCCCAACGCGCTGGAGCCGGGCACCCCGCCACAGGCGACCCTGGACGAGCCGGTGATCGCCGCCGCGGGCCGCCTGTCGCCGGTCAAGCAGTACCCGACCCTGGTCAAGGCGTTCGCGCACGTGGTCGCCGAACACCCCGACTGGACCCTGCGCATCTACGGCGACGGTGACAAGGCCGCCAAGATCCGGGAGACCGCCGAACGGCTGGGCGTCCAGGACAACGTCCACCTCATGGGCAAGACCAAGGACCTCACCTCGGAACTGTCCAAGGCGTCGATCCTCGCGGTGAGCTCCAAGGTGGAGGGGTTCGGGATGACCATCGTGGAGGCCTTCTCCGTGGGGCTGCCCGTGGTGAGCTTCGACTGCCCGCACGGCCCCGGGGAGATCATCGAGGACGGCCACGACGGGCTGCTCGTACCGCCCCAGGACGTCGAGGGGCTGGGCCGGGCCCTGCTGCGTCTGGTCGAGAACGACGAGGAGCGGCACCGGATGGGAGCGCACGCCCTGAAGTCCGCGGAGCGTTACGGCCTGGAGGACAGCGTCGCCCGTTGGGAGCGTTTCCTGGAGGACCGCCGCCGCTGAACCGGCCGCCCGGGCCCTCGTCGTCCCACGGCGTGGTCCCGGGCCCCCGGGAACCGGGACCCACCGTGGGGCGAGGAGGTCACCGACGCATACGGCACCACTCGCCGGTGGCCAGGACGGCGGCCCAGGCTCCGGCGATACGCGCCAGGCCGCGACGGACCTCGTCGACGACGGCGGGGGCCAGCGGCGATTCGGCCTGCTCGGTCGGTTCCAGGCGGACGGTGACGCGCAGGCCGTCCAGCACCTTCTGGGCACGCCCCAGGACCTCGGGGTCGGGGGTGTCGGAGGCGTCGAGGAACGCCCGGATGCCGTCACGCAGGGTGATGGCCTCGTCCAGGTCGGCGAGGGTGATCGGGATGGCCCCTTCGGTGACCAGGCGGTGGTCGCGCAGGAACCGGGCCAGGTCGGCCCGGTCGGTGAGGCGTCCGCCGGTGGAGACGAAGTCCGCGATGAGCTCTGCCGCGGCGCTGGGCCGGGTGGGGGTACTGGTCGTGGTCGTGGTCATGCGCGCCATCCCATCACGAAGAACCGACCATCGGTGGCGTTTCCACGAGACCGTGGCCAAAGGTGGTCACAAAGGCATCGGGGAATCGGACATCCGTGGATCTTCACCCCGGGACCCCCGTTCCGGCCCCGACCGACGGGTCCGGAAGGGCCCGTGTCGCGTTCGAGGACGCGGCCAGGGCCTCGACCAGGACGTCGCGTCCCCCGAGCGCGAAGAGGCTCGGCGGTGTCGTGAACCAGGCCTCCACGGCGTCGGGATCGGTCAGGGCGGAGCGCAGTTCGGCGAGGGCCGCCGGGTCGTTCCGCAGGGCCGGTGCCAGGGCGGCACAGACCCGGACGACCGGATCGGCGTGGGCGAGGAACTCGGTGGTGTCCTCGCCGATGTCCCCCAGCGCCAGGACGATCACCGCTCCCTCGTCACGGCACTCGGCCAGGTCGGCGGCGCCGGACAGGTCCGGCGTCCCGGCGCCCAGACGGCAGAGCGCGGCCGCCGCCTCCACCGCGCGGATCCGCGTCGACCGGTCGGGGTGGGTCAGGAACGGACGGACCGCGTCGGCGAGGGCCGGCGCGGCGGCGCGCATGTCGGCGAGCCCGTCGAGCATGAGCCGCTCCACCACGGGCTCGTCCCAGGCGGCGATCGCCTCCTCCTCGTCCTCCGAGCGCATCATGGCGATCACACGGTCGCGTTCCGTCTCGGGGACCGGGGCGGGCGCGGGGGTGCCCGTGTCGTGGTCGATCAGGGAGGCGAGCGCGACTCCGGCGAGGAACTCCAGGAGCACCACCCTTCCGGTGATCGGCCCCGACACCCGCTCCTCCACCACCGTGTCCAGGGCGGAGAGGCCCAGCCCTCCGGCGAGGAACAGCGCCGCCGGGGCCGTCGCCGGATACACGGTCCCCTGATGGAGGACGGCGCCGTAGAGGTGGTCCAAGGCCCCGCCGAAGGCTCCCGCGTGGCCCGAGAGCACGGCGGCCAGCGCCCCCGGCAGGTCGGCCGCGCACCCGTATGCGTGGAAGGTACGGTCCCAGTCGCTGTTCCGGAGTGTGTCCGGTCCTGTGTCCATACGCCGGATCATGGCACCCTCCACCGACGGTCCACGGATGCGGTGTCCACCCCTCGGAGCCGCCCATGCCCGCGCCCACGCCGTTCGGCCCCTCAGGGCTCCACGGTCGTCTCGTCCCCGGGCAGGTGCGGGCTCGGCCGTCCGCTGTGGGTCAGGGTGAGTCGATGCAACGCACGGGTGCAGGCGATGTACAGCAACGAGCGGTCGGCCTCGGCTCCGTACTCCCGCGCCGACGCCCGGGCCACGATCACCTCGTCGAACTCCAGCCCCTTGGCGAGACCGACCGGCAGGACCGTGACGTCGTTTCCGAGGACCCCCCGCGAGTCCGCCGTCGCCAGGACGACCCCCTCCAGCCTCTCCGAGAGTTCCCCGTGCAGTTCCCTCGCGCCCGCCCGCGACCTGGTCACGATCGCGAGCCGACCGGGGTCGCCCTCGTCACCGGAACCGTCGGGGGCTCCGGTGGAGCGGAAGCGGTCGATCTCGGCGGCGATCCGGTCGATCTCCTCGACGGGGGTGTCGAAGCCGAGGACCCTCGGCCGGTCGCCGTGGCGATCGATGGTCGTGACGGCGGTGCCGCGGATCGCCGAGGCGAACCGTGCTATCTCGACCGTGGACCGGTAGCCGCGGGTCAGCTCCATCACCCGCGCGCCCTCGAACAGCCCGCCGAGCCGTTCCAGGGTGTAGTCCTCGGTGTTGCCCAGCGCCTGCGCCACGTCGCCGAGGATCGTCATGTCATGGCGGAAGATCCGTCTCAGCACCGCGTACTGGGTCGGTGAGTGGTCCTGCATCTCGTCGATCACGAGGTGCAGGACGTCCTGGTCCGCCTCCCACCCACCGAACCTTCCGGCCACGAAGAGGAACGGGTAGACGTCCTCCCATTCCAGGAGGCCCGGCCCCGGCGCCCGGAACACCGTCGGGGCGTCCTCTCTTCGGAACAGTCCTCGGTACAGCGCACGCGCGCTCTTCACCGTCAGCATGGCGGTGAGCCGCTTCCCGACCTCGCCGACCTTCGGAGTGGAGGAGAAGAGCGGGCTCTCCGACCGGGCCCTCTGGCAGAGGTGCTCGGCCATCACCCGCAGACGTTCCGCGACCCCCAGGGCGGACAGCCGGTCGAAGTGGGCGCGCAGTTCCTCGGCGTCGATACGCAGGTTCCCGAGCCGTAGTTCCCGGGGGACGAAACAGTCCTGGATCGCTTCGTCCAAGGCCCGTTCCAGCCAGTGGTGGAAGGCCAGGGTCGATTTGGCCCGTGCGCGCTCACGCGCCGCCGCTCCGCCGGGACCGAGCGGCTCCACCGGATCGATCGGATCGGTGAACCCCAGACGGTGCCGTTCCAGCCTGCCCCGGGCCACGGCGGCCAGGTCGAGCGCGACCACCGCCTCCTCGCCCAGTTCGGGCAGCACGTCGGAGACGTACTCGGCGAAGAGCCCGTTGGGCGAGATGATGGCGATGTTCTCCGCCTTGAGCCGCCCGCGCCGACGGAACAGCAGGTAGGCGATACGGTGCAGGGCGATGGAGGTCTTCCCGGAACCGGCGACCCCTTGGATGATGAGCGTGCCGTCCGACTCGTTACGGATGATGGCGTTCTGCTCGCGCTGGATGGTGGCGATGATCGAACGCATGTGGGCGCTGCTCGTGCGCCCGATCTCCTCCAGAAGGATCTCGTCACGGATGGCCTCGGCGGTGTCCAAGACGAACCGCAGTCTCCCGTTCTCGACCTTGAACTGACGCTTTCGCTCGATCGTCCCGCCGATCGTCCCCGAGGGCGCTTCGTAGGAGGCCCGTCCGGGTTCGCGTTCGTAGAACATTCCGCCGAGCGAGGTGCGCCAGTCCACCACCGCCGTCCCCTCGGCGCTCTGGAGCCCTTGGCGTCCGATGTAGTGGGCCTCGGCGGCGGACGCACCGTCCGGGGCGAAGTCGAGGCGGGCGAAGTAGGGGGAGCCGCGCATCGTCTCGAGGCGCTCGCGCAGACGCATGGCGTGCGCGCCCCTGGCATCGATATCACGCAGGATGAGCTCGTTCTGGTACATCTCGGCGGGGTCGATCTCACCCCTGTTGTCCGACATGTAGGACTTCACGTCGTTGTAGTCGGTGTCGTGGCCGTCGAGCGCCCCGGTCAGCGCCTCGATCCTGCTCTCCAGGAGCTCCAGGGTCCGGGCGAGGTGCGCGGCCTCCTCTTCGTGGACGTCGGGGAAGACGGAAGTCACAGCGGCCCTCCAGAGGGATCGAGTTCGAGTAGTTGCGTGGGGTGGCCGAACTCCGTTCGCAGCGAAGCGGGGCCGAACCCGAGGGAGAGCAGGGCCCGACGGTGGCCGAGATCGGCCTTGTCCCCCTCCCGGAAGGTGGTGACGGACAGGCGCCGGTGATGCCGTCCTGCCCTGTCCACCAGCGCTCGCACCACCGAGGAACCTCGGGCCAGCGGGTGGACGGCGAGGTACTCGATGTGACCGTTCCCGGGATCGACGATCATCGCCGCCGCCGGATGTCCGTCGACGTGGGCGAGAAGGACCCGACACGAGTCGAGAAGCCGGTTCAAGGCCTCCGTGTGCTGCTCGGGCACGAGCACCGGAAGCATGTCCACCGAGGCGTGGGACAGCGGAAGGAGTCGGCCGACGTCGGCCCGATCGGTGATCTCGAAACCGTCCGCGGCCCGACCGATCTCCCATTCGGACTCGGCGAAGTGGTAGGGCGACAGAAGCGGGAAGAACGGTCGTGTGCGCCGCCAGACGGCCGGGGACAGTCCGTAACCCGCCGTGAAGGCGTTGGTGAAGGACTGCTGGTTGCGGAACCCATGGCTCGTCGCGATGTCGATGACCGGTTCCGAGGTCAGGGACAGCTCCCGTGCCGCCTCGGTCAGCCGTCTCCGATGGACGTAGGCGTGCGGGGTCAGGCCGAAGGCGACGCGAAAGGAGCGGTGCAGGTGGTAGGGCGAGTACCCGGTGTGCTCTGCGATACGCTCCAGCCGCAGATCGGTATGGAGGAGGCGTTCGACGAAGTCGACCGTCGCGGCGAAATCGATCGACTGCATGCTCTCCCCCTGGTGATAGGCCGACCGACCTCGGTGTTCTCGGCGCGTCCGAGGCTACTCGCGGGCCGATCCGACCCGTTTGCGCGATCTTGCGCCCTTCCCCGTCCCTTGCGGTCGACGGCCCGCTCGGAAGGACGTTCCGGGATGGCGTGGCGTGCGCCCCTTCGGGACGGTCCGTGCTTACACTCATGCCGCCCGGACCGCTCCCACCAGCGAAGGGACCATCCCATGACGTTCTCCAGGCCACCGGACACCCCCCTCGAACGCGCCCTGTACCGCGCGCCGATCTGGATCTACCGGCTGGGGCTGGGCTCGCTGTTGGGACGCCGGTTCGTGCTGCTCACCCATAGGGGACGCAACAGCGGCGAGGCCCGCCAGGCGGTGCTGGAGGTGGTGGGGCGCAACGACGCGACCGGGGCGATCCTGGTCGCCTCCGGGTACGGAGGACGCTCCCAGTGGTTCCGTAACATCCGTCGAGAGCCGAAGGTGCTCTTCCAGACGGGCCGCCACCGGCATAGGGGGACGGCCGAGTTGCTACCGCCTGAGGAGTCGAGCGCGGCGTTGGCGCACTACGCGCGGCGCCACCCCGGATCCGCGCGGGGGCTGCTTCGGGCGCTGGGGCACGGGGACGATCCGTCCTCGCGAGTCCTCGAAGAACTGGGGGCCGACCCTGAGAACGGGATCCCGATCGTACGTCTGTCACCGTCCGTACCGCCCCGGCCGAACGATCTTCTGGGCGAGGCCCCGGCCGACGTCGTACCGCGGTGACGGAGAGGATCCGCGCCCGCCCCAGAAGAACCGGTCGGGGCGGGCGCGGAAGCGTGTCCGACGATCAGGGGAGTTCGACGCCGAGCAGAGTGGCGACGGTCGTGCGCGCCAGGGCCGGGGCCCCGGTGTCGCCACCGCCCTCGGTCAGGGCGAGGTCGACCCAGCGGTCCACGGCGGCCAGGGCGGCCGGAGAGTCCAGGTCCTCGGCGAGGGAGGCGCGCACCTCGGCCAGCAGGGGCGCCGCGTCGGGCGCGGACCCCAGGGCGAAGGCGGCACGCCAGCGTCCGGCCCGCTCGACGGCGGTGGACAGCTCGGCGTCGGTCCACTCCCAGGCGGCGCGGTAGTGGTGGGTGAGCATGGCCAGGCGGATCACGCCCGGCTCCACCCCCTCGGCCCGCAGCTTGGAGACGAACACGAGGTTGCCCAGGGACTTGGACATCTTCTCGCCGTTCAGACCGACCATGCCCACGTGCAGGTGGTTGTGGGCGTTGGGTCGACCGGTGACGCAGCGGGCCTCGGCGGCGCCCATCTCGTGGTGCGGGAAGATCAGGTCGTTGCCGCCGCCGTTGAGGTCGAACTCCGGGCCGAGACGGTCCAGGGCGATGGCGCTGCACTCGATGTGCCAGCCGGGCCGGCCTCGGCCGAGGGGGCTGTCCCAGGCGGGCTCGCCGGGGCGTTCGGCGCGCCAGAGCAGCCAGTCGAGGGGGTCCTTCTTGCCGGGACGGTCGGGGTCGCCGCCGCGCTGACCGAACAGCGTCAGCATCTCCTCGCGGTCGAGGTGCCCGATCTCGCCGAAGCGGGACGCCTCGGCCACGGAGAAGTACAGGTCGCCGTCGACGTCGTAGGCGGCACCGCTCTCCTTGATCCGCAGGGCCAGCTCGCTGATGAGGTCGACCGACTCCACCACACCGACGAAGGAGGTCGGCGGGATGATCGACAGGGCCGCCATGTCCTCACGGAAGACGTCGATCTCCCGGTGGGCCAGGTCCCGCCAGTCGACCCCGGTCGCCTCGGCCCGCTCCAGGAGGGGGTCGTCGATGTCGGTGGTGTTCTGGACGTAGTCGACGTCGTGACCGGCGTCGCGCCACACCCGGTTGACCAGGTCGAAGGTGAGATAGGTGAAGGCGTGGCCCAGATGCGCGGCGTCGTAGGGGGTGATCCCGCAGGCGTACATTCCGGCGGTGGGACCCGGCGTCGTCGTCCTTATCCGACCCGTGGCGGTGTCGTGGATACGCAGGGGGCCGCCGGTACCCGGCAGGGGGACGATGTCAGGCGCAGACCATGAACGCATGAGGGAAGACTATCCGCACGTGCCCGTGCGGAACGCACCGATATCGGGTGTGGTCCCGGGTGATGATCAACGCAGGTGGAGTGGGAATACCAGGATCCTCCCGGTCACCTGGGCACCGGCGTGATCCTGATCCCTCCGATGAGGAGGGCGCTCAGCAACGCCGTGATCCCGCAGAGCGCCGCGAGGAGCTCGTTCCCCAGACGCCAGTGCAGGAGTGCCCCGCTGAAGGAGACGACGTAGAGCAGCCAGTACGCTCCGGTCTCCATACGATCGGTCCCTCGGCCCGTCATGGTGCCCCCTGCCGTGTACGCGCGGGTCTCACGCGTCTTCGACGACGGAAGAGTCGTCTCTCTGGGAGACGTCGCGTTCACTCAGAGGGTTTACGCGTCACGGCCGGCGTGACCCGATCAACAGTCCCGGGGCCGTCGCACCCTGGATGAACAGGGACGACACCCCGGAACCGGGACACCCCCTAGGGGTGGGCGGCGAGCTGGAGGTCGAGGAGGTCGAGGTCCTCCGCACCGGGGAGACCGGGGTCGTCCATCACCGCGCGCAGACGCCGACGCGTGGGGCCGCTCTGCTCCCTGCGGGTGACGGGCTCGGCGGCCAGACGCCCTCGGCCGGAGCGGATCCCGGTGGGGGTGCGCATGCTCCAAGAGGTGTCGTCGGCCTCCAGAAGCAGGCCGACGGTGCCGTCGTCGTACACCCGGACCCACTGCCCCACCAGGTGGGCGGGGTCGCCCATCGGACGCAGGGCGGGGGTGGCGGCGGAGCGGGCGCTCATCATGGCGTGTTCCTCGGAAGGGTCTCGTGGTCTTCGGACTGTTGTCTCAGATGAGACGCTCCCGCACGGCGCCTATGACGCGCTTTCGAAAAACTTCCGTCGAAAAATCTCCGAGTCGCCGTGAACCCGGCCGAACCTCGCGACATCCGCGCTCCTCAGGGCGTTCCGGACGTTCGGCCGTCGATGGGTCGTGACCGGTGACCGTACCCGTACGGCTTCTCCGTAACCCGGGATCCGGTCCCCCGTTGGCCGTCCGACATCGGCCCGCCGACCCCTCGCGTGCGCTTCGGAGGCCATGATGGGGGGATGAACGACACCTTCGCCCCCGGAGACGACACGCGTTTCCGATCCAACGCCCTCATCTCGATCGTCGCCTTCGTCGGCGTGACCCTCTTGGGAGCCCTGGCCTTCCTCCTCCTGTTCTGATCGCCCCCGGGGAGGGCCGCGACGGCCCTCCCCTCCCATGGGGCGGGTTCAGACCTCGATCGTCCGCCAGGCCTTCGGATCCGCGGGGTCGGCGGTGAAGGCGTAGCTCAGGAAGTCCCGCCCCAGCGCCAGCAACGTGACCGATCCCGTCGACCACACCTGACCGTCCCCCAGGTCGGCGTGGGCGATGAGGGCGGAGGGGTCCCCCTCGGTGAGCCCCACACCGGGCGAGCGCGGTGTCTCGTGCGCGGCCCGGGTGATCAGCCCCGGCCACTCCCCCCAGATCTCCTCGACCGTTCGGGGCCCGTCTCCGGCGTCCGGCTCCGGGTCGGGCCGGGTCCGTGCGAACTCCGGGGTGTGCCGGACCGCTCGAGGATCGGCCGGATCCAGACCGGTGTTGACGATGGTGGTCACCCCTCGAGGCAGGGAACGGACGTCCAGGCACCGCCCGTCCCAGCTGTACAGGGTGGCCCGGTGGGCGTCGGCGTCCAGCAGGTGGAAGGGCGCGTACCGGGTCGGGTCCTCTCCGGCCAACGGGTCTCGGTTCCCCCGTCCCAGCGCGTGCAACGGCAGATCTCCCCGACTCGCCGGATAGGCGCCCTCCCAAGGCATCCGACCGTCCCAGGGCCAGCCGTTGAGCAGTGCCGCCACCCGAGGCCGCTCCGGGTCCACGGCCAGCCAGGTGCCCCCGGCCAGACGATCACGGCCTCCCACCAGTGTGGGTCGCTCCGGCCAGTGGCGGGCCGGACCGTCCCAGGGTCGCGAACGCATCTCGTCGCGTAACGCGGCCACGACCAGGGGTGTGGCGGCCTCGGGATCGAAACCGACGATGACGGTGCACATGATGCCCCTCCGGGGGTCGTGGGTCCCCTCTCGGACGTTCGGGGCCCTGTGGTGGTGGTTCCCTCGGGCCGGGGGTGGTGCACACCCCCGTGCCATCTGGGGGGACGACCCTACGGAACTTCGGGTGTCGTCTCCAGTCCGCCCCGGTCGGTGCTCTTCTAGGCTGAAGGCTCTCTACTCTTGTTCTCGTCGACACAGGGGCCCGTGTGACGGCACACACCTCGTGAGAACCGTTCCGGCCCCGCTCTCGCCCTCTCCGTTCGATCAGGAGTCACGCGTGCCCGAAGAAGCAGACCGGACCGACCGTGGTCGGGCCTCCTCGACGACGGATCGGAGGCCGATCACCGGGGCCCCGCCGGAGCCCGGACTCTCCGGGCCCGAGGTCGCCGAGCGGGTCGCCGCGGGCAGGACCAACGACGTTCCGGTCCGTGCGAGCCGCAGCGTCGCCCAGATCATCCGAGGGAACATCTTCACCCGGATCAACGCGATGATCGCCGTACTGTTCGCGATCATCGCGGTGATCGGCCCGGTGCAGGACGGCCTCTTCGCGATGGTCATCGTGATCAACACCCTGATCGGGATCGTCCAGGAACTACGGGCCAAGCGCACCCTGGACCGGCTCGCGATCGTCAACGCGGCCCGCCCCCGGGTGGTCCGCGACGGGGCCGTGGTCCGGGTGTCCGCCCAGGAGATCGTCCTGGACGAGGTCCTGGACGTCGGCGTCGGCGACCAGGTGGTCGTGGACGGCGTGGTGACCTGGGCCGGCGGGCTGGAGGTCGACGAGTCCCTGTTGACGGGCGAGGCCGACCCCGTGGTCAAGGCGCCGGGCGACACCGTCATGTCGGGCAGTTTCGTGGTGGCGGGCTCGGGGCGTTTCCGGGCCACCAAGGTGGGGCGTCACGCCTACGCGGCCCGTCTGGCCGAGGAGGCGAGCCGGTTCTCCCTGGTCCGTTCGGAGCTGCGTTCGGGGATCGACCGGATCCTGCGATGGATCACCTTCGCCCTGTTCCCGATCGGCGCCCTCCTGATCTACAGCCAGCTCTTCCTGGGCGGTCACGTCGCCTTGGAGCCCGAGACGGCCTCCGGTGGGATCTCCGGACCCTTCGCCGACGCTCTGCGCAGCATGGTGGCGGCGCTGGTGTCGATGATCCCCGAAGGGCTGATCCTGTTGACCAGCATCGCGTTCGCGGTCGGGGTGATCCGGCTGGGACGGCACCGGTGCCTGGTCCAGGAGCTGCCCGCGATCGAGGGCCTGGCCCGTGTGGACGTGGTGTGCACCGACAAGACGGGCACGCTGACCGAGGTCGGTATGAGGCTGACCGAGATCCGCGACCTGGGCGGGGCCTCCGGCTCCAACGGCGTCCCGGTCTCCCCGACCCGTGTACTGGCCGCGCTGGCCGCCACCGACCCGAACCCCAACCCGAGCATGGCCGCGATCGCCGAGGGCTGCGCGGCCCAGGGGCAGGAGGATCCGGGTTGGAAGGCGACCGCGCTGGCGCCGTTCTCCTCCGCCCGCAAATGGAGCGGGGCGAGCCTGCTCGCGCCCGGCGGCGAGGAGCACTGGGTGCTGGGCGCCGCCGACGTCCTGGTCCCCGCGGACTCCCCCGCCGCCCTGGAGGCGGCCCGCCTGGGCGAACAGGGCCTGCGGGTCCTGCTGCTGGCCCGCGGGGACGTACGCGTGGACGAGGCCTCGGCCCCGGGCGCTCTGCGACCGGTGTCGTTGGTGGTCCTGGACCAACGGGTGCGCGAGGACTCCGGTCCGACCCTGGACTACTTCTCCGACCAGGGGGTCGACGTCAAGATCGTGTCGGGCGACCACGCCGCCTCGGTGGGCGCGGTCGGCCGCGGGCTGGGGATGCGCGGGGCGGACCGGCCCGTGGACGCGCGGACCCTCTCCGAGGACCCCGCCACCCTGGCGCGCGAGGTGGAGGAGGGGACGGCCTTCGGCCGGGTGACCCCGGAGCGCAAACGCGACATGGTGCGCGGCCTGCGCGACCGCGGCCACACGGTGGCGATGACCGGTGACGGTGTCAACGACGTCCTGGCCTTGAAGGAGGCCGACATCGGTGTGGCGATGGGCTCGGGCAGCCCGGCCTCGCGCTCGGTGGCGCAGTTGGTGCTGTTGGACGACCGGTTCGCGGTGCTGCCCCGGGTGGTGGCCGAGGGTCGTCGGGTCATCGGCAACATCGAGCGGGTGGCGAGCCTGTTCCTCACCAAGACCGTGTACACGATGACCCTGGCGATCGTCGTGGGTCTGTTGGCGGTCTCCTACCCCTTCTTCCCCCGCCACGCGACACTGATCAACGCGGTGACCTTCGGCATCCCGTCGTTCTTCCTGGCGTTGGCGCCCAACACCGACATCGCCCGGCCGGGGTTCGTCATGCGCACCCTGCGTCTGGCGATCCCCTCCGGCCTGGTGGCGGGTGTGGCGGCGGTGACCACCTACCTGATGGTGTTGGGCGGCCGTACGGTCCCCGACCCCTCGGACCGTACGGCCGTGGTGATCACGCTGTGCGCGACCACTCTGTGGGTGCTGTTGCTGGTGGCCAAGCCGTACGTGTGGTGGAAGGTCGTCCTGGTGGGCTCCATGGTGGGGCTGTTGACCCTGGCGATGGTGACCCCGTGGGGCCGATGGTTCTTCGACCTCGACGTGAGCGATCCGACGAAGCTGCTGACCGGTCTCGCCGTCGCGGGGGTGGCGATCGTCGCGATCACGGTGATCCGCGTGGTGGACGACCGGATGACGGCGCGCTCCTCGGCCGAGGAGGACCGGGTCCACGCGACCGAGAGAGCCTGACGGCGGGTGGGGACCGACCGAGGGTGGTCGGTCCCCGCCCACCCCGTCGCGGCTTTCCGGTCCGTCACGATGCCCCGTTCCGGGCCGGTCTCCGAACGAGTTCGGGGATCACCTGTTCCCCGGCCAGCGTGGGAACTGTGCATAGCGCTCGTCCCCCGCGATTCTGGGTGCGCTACGTGGCTGGAATGACTGGAGCGACATTGAGCATCCCGAACACGCATATCCGCGCCGTCCTGGACGGTTATCTGGAGCGTTTCCCCAAAGAGGGGGACGCGGCCGCCCCCCTGATCCGCGCTCTGGGCGGTGAGCCCGCGACGTCCTCCCCCGAGACGCCCCGGGTCGGGCACGTGACCGTCGGGGCGGTGGTGCTGGATCCGTGTTGGCGGGTGCTGATGGTCCGCGACGCGGAGCGGGAGGCGTGGTCCCTTCCGGGCGGTCCTCCCACCGACGCCGACACCGCCCTGCACGAGGCGGCCCGGGCCCGCCTGGAGGAGGCCACCGGTCTGACCCCCGAACAGGACGGATCCGCGTCCGATCCCCTTCCCCTGGACCTGGACGTACGTCCGGTCCCCGGAACGTCGGACACGGAGGAGCCCGAAGGACGGCACTTCACGTTCCTGTACCTGTACCGGGCGACCGCCGCCACGGTGCCCGCCGGTTCCGGGGCCCTCGGTGCCCCGGCCTGGCGCCCGCACACCGACCTCCCCTCGGCCCGGCTGGCGGCGAAGATCGCGCAGGTCCTGGCGACGGCACGCGAGGCCGTCAGAGCCTGATGTCGTCGCTCCGGCACCCTCCCGGAGCCGACGCGGTCGGGTTCCTCGACACACCCTCGGTCGAGACGGAAGACCCGCGCACCGTGCCCCTGATCGAACCTGATCGAATCGATCGGACACGTCGGTGCCGGGTCCTCGGCCCCTCGATTCCGGGTTCCGGTCGACTCACCCCTCCCGGATGGTCATGCGGGCGATCCGATCCCCGTCGACGGTGAAGGCGAACGAGCTGAGCCCGTTGGCGTATTCGGAACGCCAGTCGCCGATCACGGTCACCCCGTCGTCGGTGATCTCGACGGAGCGCGGGGTCAACACGCCTCGCGCTCCGATGAACTCCTTGTCGCTCCAGCGCTTGATCGCCTCACGCCCCTGGAACTCCCGCCCCCAGTCGTCGACGACGCCGTCCTCGGTGAAGGCGTCCAAGAACGCCCGTTCGTCGTGCTCGTTGACCCCGGCGACGAACGAGGCCACCGGCTCGGGGATGTTCTCACTCACGATTCGCGTCTCCGTCCCACCGTTCGGGGCCCTGACCGGCCCCTTCGCCATCCTCACATCCGAAGGAGCCGAATCCCGTCAGGACGGGGCCGGAAGGGTCGGGGCCGGCGCGAGGCGCGGACGAAGAAGGGCCCGCCGCGGAGCGTCTCCGCGACGGGCCCCGGCTCGGCGGGGGCGCGCCGCCCCGCGAAGCCGGTCCGATCAGTTCTTGTCGTTGTCGTCGTCGACGGGCTCGAAGTGGCCCTGGATGACACGTCCACGGTCGGTGGAGGCACCGGGACCGCCCCGCCCGGGGGCTCCCGCGCCGGGCTCCGGGCCGAAGGGACCGCCGGCCGGACCACCGGGACCGAAGGGGCCCTGGCCCGGGATGGTGGCGCCGCGGGCCGCGAACTCCTCGTTCACGCGTTCCTGCATCCTGCGCATCCGGCGGGCGGCCCAACCCGCGAAGACCCAGCGCAGCACGGGCCGGGTGAAGGGGGTGGCCATCAGCAGGCCCAGGGCCGCCGTGATGAACCCGGGAACGACCAACAGGATGCCGCCGGCCATGAGCATCAGGGGGTCCAGCAGGCCCTTGCGCGGCTGTTCGCCGGTGCGCATGGCCTCGTCGGCCTCCTTGACCACCTCGCGGAAGGCGTGTCCCGTGTGGCGGAGCACCGCGAAGCCCAGGATCATCAGCGAGACCAGGGCCGCCAGGGTCCAGGGGACGCCGATCCGACCGGCGACGACGATCATCAGCCAGACTTCCAGGAACGGCAGTGCCATCAGCGCCAGTACCGTCAGCAGCGGCATCGCTCAACCATCCTCAGAGTCGTGGGCCGGCTCGTTCGTCTCCCTCTAGGAGAGAACGCGCCCTCATGGTCAATGGTTCCCGGGTTCGGAACCCTCTCACCGTTCGATTCGCGCGCGTGAACGTCGGGTGATCACGGTGGAGGCGACGGCGGCGGCCAGACCGACCACCGCGAGCAGGGCCTCCGGGACCGCCCCGAGCCGCGTCGCGACGGTGGGCCCCTCCATCGCGGTCAGCTCGGCGACGTGGATATCGGGCTCGGCCTCGGGCGATCGGTAGGTCACCACCCCGTTCGGTTCGACCACGGCGCTGATGCCACTGGTGGAGACGACGATGGCGGGCCGCCCGTGTTCGACGGCACGCAGTCGGGTGATGGCCAACTGCTGGTCGGACTGGCCGGTGAAGTTGTAGTTGGCGTTGTTGGTGGGCACGACGATGATCTGTCCGCCGGCGGCCACGGACTCGCGGATCGGCGGGTCGAAGGCGACGTCGAAGCAGATGCCCACGGCCAGCGTGGTGTCGGCGATCTCCAACGCGCCGGGTTCGGTGCCGGGGATCGCGTCGGAGCTCACCTGCTCCAGCCGGGAGACGAACCGGGTGAAGAAGTCGCGGTAGGGGATGTACTCGCCGAAGGGGACGAGGTAACGCTTGTCGTAGGTGTCACCGGGGCCGGTCTCGGGGTCCCAGACCACACTCTGGACGTAACGGGTGCCGTCGTCGTTGAAGCGGCTCATCCCCCAGAGCAGGGGCACACCCGCGTCGTCCGCGGCCGCCTCGATGATCGCGGCGGCCTCCTCGTCGTGGAAGGGGTCGATGTCACTGGCGTTCTCCGGCAACAGGACCATGTCCGGCTCGGGGTACTCGCCCTCACGGACGGCCTCGGCGAGTTCGTGGACGCCGTCGGCGTGGTTGCGCAGGACCTGCATGCGCTCTCCGAGGACGGACATCTCACCGGTGTTGGGCACGTTGCCCTGGACCATGCCGAGGGTGACGGTCCCGTCCGGGGCGGGTCGACCGATCGCGGGGGCGACCAGACCGCCCAGGACGATCGCCGCGGTGGTCGCCAGGCCCATGGCGGGCAGCAGGACCCGGGGGCGCCCCCGGGTCGCCACGGCCCGGATGAGGGTCCACAGGAGCATGGCTCCGGTGAGGGCGACGGCGAAGGTCACCAGTGGAGAGGAGCCGAGGGCGGCGTAGCCGGAGAAGGGCGTGTCCGGCTGGGCGAAGGCGAGCTTGCCCCAGGGGAAGCCTCCGAGCGGCCAGCGCGCGCGTACGGCCTCCTGGGCCACCCACAGGGCCGCGGTCCACAGCGGCCAGTAGGGCAGGCGGGCGACGACGGCCAGGCCGGCGGCCAGGGGGAGGAAGTAGACGGTCTCGGCGCCCGCGATGGCGAGCCACACGTCGACACCGAAGACGCTCTGCCAATGGATGAGCGGGACCATGAGGGCGGCCCCGGACAGGGCACCCAGCCAGAGGGCGCGGCGGGGTCGTGTCCCTCCGACCGCGAGCAGGAGCAGGGCCGCGCTGAGCGGCCCCAGCCACCACAGCCCGTAGGGCGGCAGGGCCAGGAGTTGGGCCAGTCCCGAGGCGATGGCGACCAGTGCGCGCCAGAGGGGGTCGAGGCGACCCCAGCGGTGCCCCGGGGACAGGGGGGACCATGTGGTCGCGCCCGCCCTCGATTCGGACACCGTGGTGCCCTGCGAGGATCTTTCGGGGCTCGGGGCGGTGCCCGACCCCGTGTGCTCGGCAACCACGTGGGGTGCTCGCTTTCCGCCGGCGATGGAAGGGTGCTGACGGTCAGCATATTGGGGGGACGCGGAAAAGGCCCGAGCCACCCTTCGGACCGGCTCCGTCCCGTCGGCGGCGAGCTCGGAATACCGTTGTCTACTGGATGTTCGGGCCTTTTCCGGGTCCAACCCCCCGCCCGGTCGCGGTACTCCGCCCCTCACCCGATCCCAACTGCACCTGGCGCGTGATGCAGCGTCCGATCGGACGAGCGGGGGCCGCACAACCGGTCCGTCCAGTGCTGGACTGGTCGTTAGGTTACCCAGACTCTCCGACCTGTTGCCTCAACCCGGCGGCCGTGTCGTGGCCGTCGGTCGCGGAGGCGGCCGGTGAGCAAGCGATGAACCGTCGGCCAGGCTAACGCACCTGAGGCCGGCACGCCAGTTGACCACCGGTGATCGTCTCCCGGTCGCAACCAGATCGAAATCGACACTGCTATGGACAATTCGATCAGAATCCTGTCTGATGTGATCAACGAATCGACCCGTTTCGATCAAGTTCGAACATCGGGTCGAGGTGGAGACCGAAGTCCCCTTCCCTCCTCCACCCCGGACAGGCCACACCGATCGGGAGTTGAACACCATGGCGGAGATCGTCCTCGAGGGCGTCGACAAGATCTACGGCGGCGACGTCAAGGCCGTCGACAACCTGAACCTCAAGATCGAGGACGGCGAGTTCATGGTGCTCGTCGGCCCGTCCGGCTGCGGTAAGTCCACCGCGCTGCGCATGATCGCGGGTCTGGAGGAGATCTCCGACGGCACCCTGGTCATCGGCGACGAGATCGTCAACGACCGTCCGCCGAAGGACCGCGACATCGCGATGGTCTTCCAGAACTACGCGCTCTACCCCCACATGACCGTGGAGCAGAACCTCGCCTTCGGTCTGAAGCTGCGCAAGGTCGCCAAGTCCGAGATCGCCCGTCGCGTCAACGAGGCCGCCGGGATGCTCGGCCTGGAGCCCTACCTCAAGCGCAAGCCGGGCGCCCTCTCCGGTGGTCAGCGTCAGCGTGTGGCCATGGGTCGGGCCATCGTGCGCGAGCCGCGCGCCTTCCTCATGGACGAGCCGCTGTCCAACCTGGACGCCAAGCTGCGCGTCCAGATGCGCGCCTCCCTGAACCAGCTCCACGAGCGTCTGGGCGTCACCACCGTCTACGTCACCCACGACCAGGTCGAGGCGATGACCCTCGGCGACCGGGTCGCGGTGCTGCGCGACGGTCGCCTCCAGCAGGTGGACACCCCCAAGCGTCTCTTCGACGCCCCGGTCAACCTGTTCGTGGCCGGCTTCATCGGCTCCCCCGCGATGAACTTCATCGACGCCGAGCTGGTCCGTGAGAACGACGAGGTCGTCCTGAAGTTCGCCGAGCACCGGCTCCCGGTCCCGGCCTCCGTCATCGACTCGCGGCCGAACCTGAGCGACTACGTCGGCCGCTCGCTGATCCTGGGCATCCGCCCCTCGGACTTCAGCGACGCCGAGCTCGACGGCAACGGCGACCCGCGCGTCGAGGTGACCGCCGAGGTCACCGAGGAGTTGGGCACCGAGATCAACGTGATCTTCAGCGTGAACGCTCCCCCGGTCCGCCACGAGGACGCCGCGGCCCTGGCCAAGGACGCCGCGGGCGACGACGAGGAGAGCGCCGAGGCCGGTCTGCCCCTCGGGGACGACCGCACCCAGTTCACCGCTCGGGTGAGCCCGCGCAGCTCCGTCAAGCCGGGCAGCACCATCAGCCTCGCGGTGGACGTCAGCCAGCTCCACTTCTTCGACCAGACGAGCGGTCTGGCCATCGGCCACCCCGACAACGTCTGATCCTCCCCTCCTGTAGCGACACGGGCGACGCCGACCACGGCGTCGCCCGCCGTCGTTCGCGGGTCCCATGATCGGTCGATGGGCGGTCATCCCGGCAGGCAACCTCGACAAACCTTCCCCGAAGGTGACATTCAGGGCCCACCGGCGGGAGAGATCTCTTCCTTGACCGCCGTGTCACGGCGCTTGAACCATGTGATGGTGCGCAACCGAGCCCCCGGAGCCTCATCACCCTCACCGGACGTCGACACCCTGCACGGCAGGCCCGTCCCCGACCCCTACCGCTGGTTGGAGACGGCGGACTCCCCCGAGACCCTCCGTTGGCTTCGAGAGCGCTCCCTCGAATACGAGTTCGAGGCCTCCGGCTGGCCGTTGCGCGACCGGTTGGCCTCCCTCATCCGCGAGCTCGTGGCCACCGACCTGTGGACCCCACCGGTCCACCGGCCCGGGGCCGTGTTCGCCACCCTGCGCTCCGCCGGCGCCGAGCACCCGCGTCTGGTGGTGTTCGACACGACGGAGGGGGACGGTCCCCTCCGCCCCGAGGACGCCCGCACCGTCTACGACCCCTGCGTCGAGGACCCCACCGGACGTACCACCCTGGACGCGTGGGAGCCGGACCCCACGGGGACCCTGGTCGCCCTCCAGACCTCCTCGAACGGCGTGGAACGCGGTGGCCTGCGGGTCGTCCGGGTCTCCGACGGTTCTCCGGTGGGCCCCGAGGTGCCCGGCGTCCGCTACTCGCACGTGGCATGGGTCCCCGGCGACGAGCCCTTCTTCTACTACGTGCGCAGGGACGGCGCCCGAGGGGTACGCGGGGTATGGGGACGCCGGGTGAGCGACGGCTCCGAGACCCTCGTGCACGCCTGTTCCGGGGCGGGGACCGTGCCCGGTGTGCGGGTGCTCGGCGGACGGACGCTCCTGATCTCCGAGAGCCACGGCACCGGCCACCGCACCGACCTGTGGACGGCCGACCTGTCCGAGGATCCACCGGAGAGCCCGCGTACACGCCCCTTCCAGGTGGGCCACGAGGCCGAGACCGAGGTCCGGCGGGGACCGGACGGGCTGCTGTACCTGCGCACCACCCTGGGCGCCGCCCGACGTCGGATCTGCGCGGCCCGCCCCGACGCCCCGGGCCCCGAACACTGGCGCGAGATCGTGCCCGAGGACGCCGGCGCGACCCTGGACGCGTTCTGTCCACAACCGACACCCGACGGCGGGACCGCCCTGTTCGTGGCCCGCACCCGCCTGGGGATCAGTGAGGCGGCCGTGCACGACGCCTCCACCGGAAGGCGCCTGTACCGGGTGGAGCTTCCCGGCGAGGGTATGGTCTCGACCCCGGTCGAAGCGCCGGACGGCACGGTACACCTGGGCTACGCCGACGTCGCCTCCCAGCAACGGGTGCTGAGCCTGCCCCCGGGTGAACGGACGCCCCTCCCCTGGCCCCCCGGCGGGCCCGCGGCCCCGGCCCGGCCCCGAGTGGAACGGAGCGTGCTGTGGAGCCGATCCCCGGACGGCACCCGTGTCCCGGTCACCGTCTTCGGACTCTCGGGACGTTCGGGCCCCGGCCCCACACTCCTGCACGCCTACGGCGGTTTCGGACGTCCCAGACAGTTCGGCTTCAGCGCCACCGTACTGGCCTGGCTGCTCCACGGCGGACGCTACGCGGTGGCCCACGTGCGCGGTGGGGGCGACGGGGGCCGTCACTGGCACCTGGAGGGCTCGGGGCGCAATAAGCCCAAGGCGGTCCGGGACCTGGTGGCCGCCGCCGACTCCCTGGTCGAGGGCGGCTGGTGCGCGCGCGACCAGTTGTGCCTCTCGGGCGGTTCGGCCGGAGGGCTGCTCGTCCTGGCCGCCGCCACCGCCCGACCCGACCTGTGCGCCGCGGTGATCGCCTCCGCGCCGCTCGCCGACATGGTCCGGTTCGAGCGGATGGGCCTGGGCCGGTTGTGGACACGCGAGTTCGGCAGCGTCTCCGATCCCGACGACTTCGCCGCGTTGATGTCCTACTCCCCCTACCACCGGGCTCTGGAGAGCGCCCTGCGCGCACCCGGACGCCCCCACCCGGAGATCCTGCTCACCGGATTCGCCGGGGACACCAGGACCGACGCCGCCCACCCGCGCAAGATGTGCGCCGCCCTGCTCGCGGCCGCCCCGCGCGAAGGGGGACGTCCACCCGCCCTGCTGCGTTACGAGCACGACGTCGGGCACGGCCCGCGCTCGGTCGGCAGGGCCGTCGGACTGGCCGCCGACGCCCACGCGTTCGCGGCCCACAGGACGGGGCTGGTCGGGCGTTGAACGCGCCCGGGACACCCCGGTTCATGAGGATCGATCACCCGTACAGAAAGCAGGTGCGATATGGACCCCATCGAGGTCGAGGTCGAGGACCTGGCGGAGGTGACCTCCCGCGACATCACGGCGGGCGGCGACAACGACGGCACCGACTCCAGCTCCGACTTCATCTGATCCGACCCGTCCGGTCCGGCGGCCTCGCCCCGGGCCGGACGGGTCCCCTCTCCCTTCGGCGTCCGCGCGCCCTCACACCCCTTCCCTTCCGAAAGGATCGCCGTGACCGAGCCCGGTCGTCTGTTCACCCGCGCCCTGTGCGACGTCGTGGGACGCGACGCCCTCACCACCCGGTTGTCGGAGGAGTTCGTCTTCGCCGACCTGGGGGCGGACGCCGTACGTTCCCTGTTCTCCCTGGAGGACCTGAACCGCCTGCTGGCCGTTTGCGCACCCGAACCGCCGCGTCTTCGTCTGCACCGGGACGGTTCACCGGTGCCGTTGGACCGCTACACCGATGTGGGGACCGCCTCTCGGGACACACGTCGGATCGTCCGACCCGAGTCGTTGTACCGAGAGCTGAGGGCCGGGGCCAGCCTGGTCCTGGACAGTGTGGACAGGATGCACGCCCCGGTGGGGGAGGCCGCCGACGACCTGATGCGGCTGGTACGCGAACGCGCGCAGGCCAATCTGTACCTGATCTGGGGCGAGTCCCGCGGGTTCGACACCCACTGGGACGACCACGACACGATGATCGTCCAGGTGGAGGGTTCCAAGCACTGGCAGGTGCACGGACCGGGCACCCGTCCGTTCCCGATGAAGAACGACACCGACCACGCGCACACCCCGCCGAGGGACGCCGACGGAGGACTCCACCTGGTCTGGGAGGGCGTGCTGCGTCCGGGGCAGGTGCTCCACGTTCCCCGTGGCTGGTGGCACACGGTGACCGGTACCGGCGAGATGAGCATGCATCTGACCTTCGGGTTCACGCGCGCGACCGGGATCGACTGGGCCGAGTCGCTGGTGCGGGGCCTGTACGAGGAGGAGGCGTTCCGCCGCGACCTGCCGCGATTCGCCGACCCGGACACTCGCCGCAAGCACCGGCACGAACTGGTGTCGCGCCTGGTGGAGGCGGCCGAACGGGCCGACCTGGACGACTTCCTGGCCGAACGTGACGGACGTTTCCCCCGTCGGACCTCGTTCTCCCTTCCCTGGCCGGTCGAGGACGCCGTTCCCTCGGCCGGGTCACGGGTGGAGTTCGTGCCGATCCTGCCGCCGCCGATGATCCGGGAGGGCGGCAAGGTGGCGCTGACCGTGGCGGGGAAGCGGTACCGGCTGCCCGAGGTGACCGCTCCGGTGTTGGAGGCGATCGCCGAGCACAGGGAGGCGACCGTGGCGGAGCTGGCCGGACACGCGGGCGTGGAGGTCGAGGTGTGCGCCAAGGTGGTCGCCGTGTTGAGCCGCCATCACCTCGTCCTGATCCACTGATCCGAGGCGTGCGCGGGGCCGTGTCCGGTGGACCGGGCGCGGCCTCGTCGTGTCGGCGGGTCAGGGCGCGTCGCCACCGGCCTTCCTGTCGCGTACGTAGGCCTCGATCCCGTCGAGGATGCGTTGGACGGGGAAGTCGATGTCCTCCGCCGGTCCCGGGTCCGCGGTCTCGGTGGGCTCCTCTTCGAAGACGCCCTCCTCGAAGACCCGGGAGATCGTGGGGAACTCCCGCGGGTCGATGACCCGCCGCACGCTCTGCGCCCACATCCTCGTCGACTCCTCCAGGGACATGCCGCGTTCGGCGGCCGTACGCCGCATGTCGTTCTCTATCCGGAGAGCGTCGCGCAGGGTGCAGGCCAACAGCATGAGGGTCTGGATCGCCTCGTCCGCGCGCAGCCCCGAGGCGACGAGCTCACGGAGGCCGGCCTCCATCCACCTGAGTCCGTAGGGTCCTCCGGGAGGGCCGGACAAGGGGATGTGGACCGCCCACGGATGGGCCCGGTAGATGGTGATCGCGCTGCGGCACCACTCCTCCACCCCGGCCCGCCAGTCTCCGTCGGTACGGGGTTCGGGCACCGGCATGCCCTTGACGGCCGCGTCGGACATCAGGGCGAGCAGGTCCTCCTTGCTGTCCACGTGCCGGTACAGGGACATGGTGGTGTAACCGAGCTCCTTGGCCACACGCTGCATGGAGACGCCCTCCAACCCCTCGGCGTCGGCCAGCGCGATCGCGGTGTCCACGATCGCCTCCCGGCTGAGCTTCGGCTTGGGGCCGCGCCTGGGGGCCTCCTTCAGCCCCCAGAGCAGTTCGATCTCCCGGGCGAACCCGGGCGTCGGCTGTCGCTCGCTCGTCATGTCCCACCAGTCGTCGGTACCGCTTCGAGACCGCCGGTCGGGCCGGACGGGCCCGTTCCCCGTCTTCGTCCGTCGACACCCATCCTAGAACCGTGTACCACGCACACAGATATATGGGAGGGCCGACGGACGCCTCGACCCCGAACCCTCCGAAAGCGCCCTACCTGGACATCGAGACGCCACTTTTCGGCAAACACGTTCCGTCACCGATTGCCCCGGGAATCTTCGTTAGGGTAGCCTCACTTAAGCAGGCGTGGGGTTACCCGCCTCCCGGCGGCCCCGCGGCCATCACATCCGCCGGAGACGACACGGTCCCACCACGCGACGAAGGGCAGGTTCCGCGGTGTCACCAGATCCACTCGACGCGCTCCGCTCCGTCTGCGCACGATTGAAGTTCGCTCCCCTGCCCGAGCTGCTGGACCTGGCCGAACTCCACCGCCGTCCCACGATCCGCACGGAGTACCACAGCGTCGCCTCACTGGTCGAGGAGGGGCATCTGCCGGTCCTGTTCGACAAACTGCGGACCGAACACGGCCCCGGTCACCGCCTGCCCGCCGCCACCAACCTGCTCCGGGTCACCCTGCGCGAGCCGATCTTCCTGGTGGCGTCCTCGCTGTACCTGACGGGCCGAGCCCCGCTGCTCGCCCCGGACACGCTCCGCCTGCCCTGGAACCTCTCCCACTCGCGCTTCGAGACCCCGATCGTGGTCGACGCCCGCACCGTGGTCCTGCCCGACGACCCCGCCGCCGACCACCCCGACACCCTGGTCGCCCGAGACGAGGCCGAACAGATCCGGCTGACCGCCGAGGCCCTGTTCGCCACCGTCGAGCCGCTGGTGGAGGCGCTGCACGCGCACTCGCGGGCGGGGAAGCGCACCCTGTGGGGGTGGGTGCTCGACACCCTGCACTTCTACATGCTCAACCCGGCCCGTTACCTGGGCCGGGACGCCGAACAGGCCTGGGAGCTGGCCACCCGCCTGGGCGACGCGGTGATCGCCGCCGGCGCCGTCACCCGCAGGCGTCCCCGTCTGTTCCCCTTCGCGCCGGACCACCCCCAGGGCACCTGGGCCGTCCGCGGCACCTGCTGCTTCGACTACAAGGGCGACCCGGAGCACGGCTACTGCACCACCTGCCCGCTCAAGTGCGACGGCGAACGCCGGCAGGACCTGAACGAATGGCTGCGCGACCCCGCGTTGGCGCCCTGACCCCGCCTCATTCGACCGGTACCTCCACCGGGATGGTGTGGAAGGGCTCGAAGACGACGCTCTCCGGTTCGACCGTTCCCTCCACGGTGATCACCCCTTCGGCGTTCTGACCCGACTCCAGGGTCTGCACGCTGATCTCCCGCGCGTCCATCGCGATGGCGTCGCCCGGGGCGTGCTCCTCCCCCGAGGTGTCCACGACCGTGAAGTAGAGCGGGTTGACGTCCAGCGAGCGCTCCCCGTCGTTGGTGATCCGCACCCGGACGCTGGTGAACTCGCCCTCCACGTACAGCGAACTGGGCTGGAAGTCGGTCGAGGAGGCGTCCAGGGTGGCGTTCGAAGGGGTCTCCTCGCCCCGGGGGTCCTCCTGCACCCCTTCTCCCGGCCCGACCGGGCCGCCGGGCCCCTCGGGCGAGCCCGTCCCGGACATGAAGATCATCACCGCCCCGCATCCACCCAGGACCAGGAGCAACAGGAGCAGAACCCCGCATCCGATACCGAGGATCTTGCCCCAAGGAGTGGGAGGGACCGGGGGCGGGCCGGAGAAGCCGCTCCCCCGGCCTTCGTATCCGCCGCGATTCCCGTAGGTGTAGGGGGTGTCCGGGTAACCCCCCTGGCCCGGCGGATAGCCGGAATTCTCGTAGCCGGCCCCGCCCGGCCCGTTGGGCCCCTCCGAGAGCTCTCCGGTCTCCTCTCCCCGGGGAGGTCGCATCGTGGGCCGCCCTCCGGAACCCTCCGTCCCGGAGGGCGGCCCCGGCGCGGCGCCCCCATATCCGGAAGGGTCGTGGTACGGGTCGCCCGGCCCGTCCGAGCGCGGCGGTTCCCCCGGTGGTCGGGGGCCTCCGCCGAACGGGTCTCCCGGGTCCCCCGGCCGCCACTCCTCGGGCGGATGGTGGTTCACCGGATCCTCTCCCGGCCGCCCCTCGGGCCCCTCTTCGGGCTCCCGATCGCTCACTGAGAACACCCCTTCGTCCGGTGTGACGGCCCGCCCGGACCGACGAGCCCCCGAAACCGCACGTTAACCGCCACAAGAGGGGGTTCGGGGAAGGTCCGGGGGTGTTTCCGGTAAAGGTCCGGATGTGTACCGTCGTGGGCCGGGCGAACGGGCGCCTCGGGATCGCCCGTAGCGCCAACGCAGGAAGTCGTGTTCACGCTCGACGTAGCGCATCACGCTGTAGAGCGCCTCGGGATCGCCCGCGTCGACGACCACGCCGGCCTCCGGGATCACCGGCCAGCAGGCGAAGGCCCAGAAGCGGCGGCTGTGGACCCCCCAGAGGACGACCCACGCCCCCTGTTTCTGCCATTCGATGTGCTCGGCGACCCGGCGCCGTTCCTCGTCCTGTTCCTCCATGGCGCCCCTGGGCATACCCGGACGAGGATGGGCCGATCCGGCCGGAATCGGCCAGTAAGAGGGACTTGTCGCGAGCGCGTCCCTCACCTCGGAGAACACGAACGCCCGCGCGTCCACGCGGGCGTTCGAAAGAGGCGGGAGAGGTCAGCGACCGGCGATCTGGTCGCTTCCGGGGACCGGCTCGGCGGGGTCGTTGCCCAGGGCGACGATCCGGTTGTCGCCGTCCACGTGGACGATGTGCTGGACGTGGTCGGCCCGCTCCTTCTCGTCCACCTGGGCGTAGCCGATGATGATGACCAGGTCGCCGGGTCGGACCAGGTGGGCGGCGGCCCCGTTGATCCCGATGACACCGCTGCCCCGCTCCCCCACCAGTGCGTAGGTGACCAGACGGTTGCCGTTGTCGATGTCGACGATGTGGACCTGTTCGCCGTCGACGATGTCGGCGGCCTCCATCAGGTCGGCGTCGATGGTGACCGAACCCACGTAGTGCAGGTCGGCCTGGGTGACCGTGGCGCGGTGGATCTTGCCGTTCATGAGGGTGCGCAGCACAGCTCAAGCCTCGTTTCAGGGTGACTTACGGAGTACAGGCCCCGGTGGGGTCCCGTGCCTCTCCCATGATGACGCCCCATACGAACCGTTTCGCACACTGGGGCGCCACTACGCCCTCCAACGTCACTCTCATCACGCTTGTTCCGTTCCGTCGGCGCGGGTGCGAGGCACGGCGCGGATGTCCGAGGTCTGCTGTTCGATGGCGGGGGGCCGTTCGCGCCCCGGCCCCGTGCGGGCCTCCCCTTCGAAAGAGAGCAGGACGATGTCCGGAGAGTACGGCCTGAAGAAGCACTTCACCGGAGAGACCGCCTTCATCCTGGGCGAGGGGATCCGGACGGCCCTGCCCGGGTTCGACACCGCGGGTTACGCGGTCGAGGTCGACCGTCGGGTCCCCGACCTGGAATTGAAGGACCGTGTGCTGGTCCTGTGCGAAGGACTGCGTTCACGCCTTCCCGACTCCTATCCGAAGGCCCTGGACATCCTGCGCGGCACCCTGGTCGAGGAGCTCTCCGAGGGCCGGGGGATGTTCAAGACGAGCTGGTTCCTGATGCCGGTCGCCCGTTACGTGGAGGAGTACGGCCTGGACCACCCCGAGGAGTCCCTGGACTTCCTGGAGGAGGTGACCCGCTGCCACACCGCCGAGTACGCCGTCCGGCCGTTCGTCACCCACCACCGTGAGATCACGATGGCCCGCTTCGCCCGCTGGGCGGTCGACCCCGGCCACAACGTGAGAAGGCTGGCGAGCGAGGGGATCCGGCCACGGCTGCCCTGGGCGGGCTCCCTCCCCTTCTTCGTCGAGGACCCCTCCCCCGTCCTGGAGATCCTGGAGCACCTGCGCGCCGACCCCTCGAACTACGTGCGCACCTCGGTCGCCAACAACCTGAACGACATCTCCAAGGACCACCCCGACCTCGCCCTGGCCACCGCCCGGCGCTGGCTCCGGGAGAGCCCGGTACCCGAGACCCGGTGGATCGTGAAGCACGCCCTGCGGACCCTGGTCAAGAAGGGGGACCAGGAGGCCCTCGCCCTGCTCGGCAACACCGGAGGCGAGCATGTCAGGGTCCATGATCTGACGGTCCGGCCGGCCGCGATCCGTCTCGGCGACACCGTCACCCTGCGCTTCGCCGTCGAGAACACCGATACGCGTCCGCACCGGGTGACCGTCGACTACGTCGTCCACCACGTACGCGAGAACCGTCGGCCGATCCCCAAGGTCTTCAAGCTCACCGAGCTCGAACTCGCCCCCGGCCGGACCCGGCACCTGGAGAAGGCGCACACGATCCGCCCGATCAGCACCCGCCGCTACCACCCGGGCGAGCACCCGGTCGAGATCCAGGTCAACGGCCTCACCCTGGCCCGGGACGGTTTCGAACTCCTCCCGTGAGGGAGGCCGTCCGCGTGTGAGAGGAGGCCCGGCCCCCGTCCCGTGTGAGGATCGTCCCGAGACGCCGCGGGGGCGTGCGAGGGACGGGGGCCGACAGTGCTGGAACGACACCGACACCACGACGTGGTCGTGATCGGCGCGGGTTTCGCCGGACTCGGCGCGGCCCGCGACCTTCTCCGGGCGGGGGCGTCCGTACAGCTCCTGGAGGCCCGGGGCAGGGTCGGTGGACGCGCCTTCACCCGCTACCTCTCCGACGGCACCCAGTTGGACCTGGGCGGGCAGTGGATCGGCCCCACCCAGGAGCTGATCCTGGAGCTCGTGGAGCACTACGGGGTCGAGACCTATCCGACCCCTCAGATCGGCGACCCGGTGGTCGACATGGGCGGAGAACGTCTCACATCCCCTCCGGCCGAGGTCGACGCCCTGTTGGAGGACATCGACCTCCTGGCCCTCCAGGTCACCCCCGAACGTCCATGGGACGCGCCCGAGGCCCGCGCCTGGGACCAGCAGACCTTCGCCTCCTGGCTGGTCGGCACCGAGTACTCCGAGACGACCATCCGCTACGTGGCCCGGATCGTCTCCGGCGGACTGCTCGCGGGAGCCCCGTCCGAGGCCTCGCTCCTGGAGACGCTCTTCTACATCGCCTCCGCCGGCGGGATCCGACCACTGCTGGGATACGAGGGCGGCGCCCAACAGACCAGGATCACCGGCGGCGCGCAGATCGTCGCCGAGCACATGGCCTCCGACCTTCCTCCCGGGGTGCTGCGTCTGAACGAGCCCGTGACCTCGGTGGAGTACGGCTCCACCGACGCCCGGGTCACCACGACCACGCACGCCTACACGGCCGATCGGGTGATCGTCGCCCTGCCGCCCACCCTGGCCGCGCGTCTGCGCTTCGACCCGGCGCTGCCCCCGCTCAACGACGGGGCCCTGCAACGTACCCCGGCCGGCAGCGCCCTGAAGGTGCACGCGATCCACTCGGAGCCGTTCTGGCGCGATCAGGGCCTGTCCGGTGTGTCCACCTCGGCGACGGGCGTGCTGACCGAGACCGTCGACAACACGCCTCCGGGCGGACCGAGCGCGGTCCTGACCGGGTTCGTCTACGGGGAGGAGGCGGTGCTCCTGCGCGCTCGCCCCCTGGAGGAACGGCGCCGTATCGTCCTGGAACGGATGGCCGACCTGTTCGGCGACCGGGCCCGCTCACCGGAGGACTACGTGGAGTTCGACTGGATGGGCGAGCAGTGGACCCGCGGCTGCTTCTCCGGCCACATGGTGCCCGGCACCACCGTCACCTTCGGCCCGGCCCTGCGCACCCCGGTGGAGGTGGTGCACTGGGCCGGGACCGAGACGGCCACCCGCTGGAACGGGTACTTCGACGGCGCCCTGTCCTCGGGCCGCCGCGCGGCGGCCGAGGTCAGGGCCTCACTCGACGATCAGGTCAGCGAGGAGTAGGCCACCACGCCCCGGCGTACCAGGTCGGCCGCCTTACGGGCGTTGGACCTGACCTGCTGGTCGGTGGCGGCCACCGCGATCTGCCCGAGCATGTCGACGAGCATCTTGGCGGTGCGCACGAAGTCGCCCGCCGTCATCTCGGTCCGGCTCAGGATCGCGTCGAGGCGGTCGCCCCGGGCCCAACGGTGGGCGGTCCACACGAAGCCCAGGTCGGGCTGGCGCAGGAACGACACCCGGTGACGGGTCTCCACCTCGTTGAGCTCGCCCCACAGACGCAGCATCTCCTTGAGCGCCTCCTCCACGCGTCCCTCGGGGACACGGGGGTAGGGGTCGTCCCCGCGCCTGGCCTCGTAGACCAGGGAGGCGGCGACGGCGGCCATGTCCACGGGGGTGAGGTCCTTCCAGACCCCGCGGCGCAGGCACTCGGCGACCAGCAGATCCAGCTCCGAGTAGATCTTGGCCAGCCGGCCGCCGTCCTCGGAGACGGAGTCCCCGGAGAGGTACTCCAGGTCCTCCAGGACGCCGCACACCCGGTCGAAGGTACGGGAGATGACGTGCGAGCGCCCCTCCACCCTGCGACGCAGCGCGTCCGTGTCCTTCTTGGTGCGGTGGTAACGCTCGGCCCAGCGGGCGTGCTCCTCACGGTCCGCGCAACCGTGGCAGGGGTGCGCCCGGAGTTCCGCGCGCAACCGCTTGACCTCGGAGTCCTCCCGGTCTCCCCGGTCCCGGCCCCGTTCGTAGGTGGGCTCGGTGCCCTGTTCCTTGAGCTTGTTGCGCAGGGTCGAGGCCAGGTCCTGCCGCGAGCGCGGCGACTTGGCCGAGAACGACTTGGGGATGCGCATCCGCCCCGACGCCCGGACCGGGACGGTGAAGTCGCCGGAGTTGATCCGCTTGACCTGCTTGTCCACCGTCAGGACCAGGGGCGCGGGCAGGTCGTGGCGCAGCCCCGGGTCCAGCACGACCGCGTGTCCGGAGTAGCGCCCCGAGGGGATCCTGATGATGTCGCCCGGACGCAGCGCCTCCAGGCTCTCCAGGGCCTCGTCACGACGGCGGATCGAGCGGGTCTTGGCCAGAGACGACTCACGGTCGCTCAGGGCGCGCCGCAGCCCGGCGTACTCCATGAAGTCGCCCAGGTGGCACTCGGCGGCCCGGGCGTACCCCTCCAGGGCCTCCTCGTGCTTGCGCAGCTTCTTGACCAGGCCCACCACGGCCCGGTCGGCCTGGAACTGGGCGAAGGAGGCCTCCAGCATGGCCCGGCTACGGCGCCGGCCGACCTGGCCGACCAGGTTGACCGCCATGTTGTAGGAGGGCTGGAAGCTGGAGTTGAGCGGGTAGGTGCGGGTTCCGGCCAGACTGGCCACGGACTCCGGGTCGGTGCCGGCCTGCCAGATGACGACCGCGTGGCCCTCCACGTCGATGCCGCGTCGGCCGGCACGCCCGGTGAGCTGGGTGTACTCGCCCGGTGTGAGGGACGCGTGGGTCTCGCCGTTCCACTTGTCGAGCTTCTCGATGACCACGGTGCGCGCCGGCATGTTGATGCCCAGCGCGAGGGTCTCGGTGGCGAACACCGCCCGGATCAGCCCTCGGGAGAACAGGTGCTCCACGACCTCCTTGAACGTGGGCAGCATGCCCGCGTGGTGGGAGGCGATCCCCGACTCCAGGGCGCGCAGCCAGGAGTCGAAGCCGAGCACGTTCAGGTCGGCGCGCGGGATGTCGGCGCAGCGGCTCTCCGCGTACTCGCGGATGACGTCGGCCTCGTCCGGGGTGGTGAGCACCAGCCCGGAGGCCACGCACTGACGGACGGCGTCGTCGCACCCGGCGCGGCTGAAGATGAAGGTGATCGCCGGGAGCAGCCCCTCGGCGTCCAGCTCCTCGATGATCATGGGCCGACTGGGCGGGGCGAAGCGGGTGCGCGGGCGCACGTTGCCCCGGGCCCGGGACTGCGGGTGGCGCCGCCGGTTGGCGAGCTGGGTCGTACGCGCGTCCTCCTCGGCGGCGCGGGACAGGAACGGGTTGATCAGGAGCGTGCGTCCACCCACCCTGATCTCCCGGGGGCGCTGCTGGTGGGAACGGCGGCGTTCGCGTTTGCGCCTGCTCCGTCCGCCCTCGGACCCCTCGTCGCCCTCCTCGGTGGACTCCGCCTCCTGGTCGACGAACAGGTCGTGCATGCGCTTGCCCACCATGACGTGCTGCCACAGCGGGACGGGGCGCTTCTCGTCGACGATGACGGTCGTGTCGCCGCGGACCTGCTGGAGCCATTCGCCGAACTCCTCGGCATTGCTGACCGTGGCGGACAGGGCGACCATCCGCACCGACTCGGGCAGGTGGATGATCACCTCCTCCCAGACCGCGCCGCGGAAGCGGTCGGCGAGGTAGTGCACCTCGTCCATGACCACGTACGCGAGCCCGCCCAGGGTGGAGGACCCCTCGTACAGCATGTTGCGCAGCACCTCGGTGGTCATCACCACCACGGGAGCCTCGCCGTTGACGCTGTTGTCACCGGTCAGCAGACCGACCTGTTCGGCGCCGTACCGTGCGACCAGGTCGTTGTACTTCTGGTTGGACAGGGCCTTGATCGGGGTGGTGTAGAAGCACTTGGTGCCCTCGTTCAGGGCCAGGTGCACGGCGAACTCCCCGACCACGGTCTTACCCGAACCGGTGGGAGCGGCGACCAGCACCCCGTGTCCGCCCTCCAGGGCCTTGCAGGCCTTGATCTGGAAGGGGTCGAACTCGAAGCCGTAGAGCCCTTGGAAGGCCTCGATGGCGGCGCTGGACGCGCTCTGGCGCCGACGGAAGGCGGCGTACCGCTCAGCGTGACTACTCATAGGTCTCTCAGACTATGAGGTCGGCTCCAACATCTCGACCGCTTTAGGCACCACCTGGCACATCAGGGGCGTGGGCCCCATACGTTCACCGTCCGCGTAGGCGATCCCGGCGTCTCCACGAACGGTGACACTGCTCCCGCGTTCCACACGGACCTCCTCCAGCTCCACGTGGGATCCCTTGAGGATCCTGGGGAAGTGGCGGACGAAGCGGGAGAGCGGGGCCTCGCGGATCAGGACCACGTCGAGGAGGCCGTCGTCGGGTTCGGCCCCGGCGCACATCTTCAGGCCGCCGCCGTAGGAGTCGGTGTTGCCGACCGCCACGAGCATGCCGCGTTCGCTGATCCGTCTGCCGTCGATGTCGATCTCGAAGTCGATGGGATCGAAGGAGCGCGTCTCGGCCACGATCCCGTACAGGTAACCGGCCCGGCCCATGCCGAAGCGCAGACCGTTGACCCTCTCGTTGACACGGGCGTCGAAACCGCAGGCCAGGACGCTCATGTAATAGCGTCGCCCGCCGTCGGGCAGGGTCAGCCGGATGACGTCGCTGGAGCGGGTGCGTCCGGCCAGGATCGTCTCGGCCGTCCGACGGGCGGAGGTGTGCCGCGAGCCGAAGGCCCGGGCGATGTCGTTGCCGCTGCCGGCCGGGACGACCGCCAGGGGCACTCCACTGCCCACCACCGCCTGGAGTGCCTGGTGTACCAGGCCGTCACCGCCCACCGCCACCAGGGCGTCGGGACGGTCGGAGACGGCCAGCCGGGCCAGGCGGCGGCTGTCGGCGGCCGAACGGCCCGTATAGACGTGCACGCGGGCTCCGGCCGCGCGCAGGGCCTCCTTGAGCCGGACCGCGATGACGGCGGCGCGACGTCGACCGGAGGCCGGGTTGACAAGAAGGGCGATATGAGGGGACATATGCCTGTCCTTAGCTACCCAGGGCTGGGATGCGGGATGTGACTGGGGGCGAGTGAGGTACCCGCACACCCTCGCGCCCGGATGTGCGTACCGATTCGGGGATCCTCGGCCGAGACCTCCCGATCGGCCTCCTCACGTTGGCGGCGATGGTACTCCCCCATCGTCACGGACGAGGAGGCGCCCGTCCACACCGGGTCGACGACATGCCGCTCGTCGCTCCCGGGGCGGCGTTCCTCCGCCCCTGGACCCGAACACTAGCGCGTGCGGCGTCGCGCCACACCGCTTCGCGAGGAACGCTCAGGCGCCCTTGCCGCCGCTCTCACCCGAACCGGTGTCCTCGAGTTCTCCCAGGTCGGAGGGGCGGTCATCGAGTTCGGAGATCTCGTCGTCGCCCAACTCGGAGGTGGGATCGCTCTTGCGCCGGCGGCGGTCGTTGAGGAAACAGAACAGCTCGGCGATCTCGAACAGCACCACCAGGGGGATGGCCAGCGCCAGCATGGAGATCGGCTCGGCCGGGGTGACGATCGCGGCGACGAGGAAGGCACAGAAGATGATGACGCGACGCCACTTGGCGAGGGTCGCGTGTTCGAGGAGCCCCAGGATGTTGAGCAGCGCCACCAGCAGCGGCATGATGAAGCCGAGCCCGAACATGCCCATCATGATGAGCATGTAGTTCAGGTACTCCCCGATGGTCAGATAGGGGTCGGCGTCCTGGGGCAGGAAGCCGAAGAGCATCTGCAAGGCCAACGAGGTGATCGTGTAGGCCAGGGCCGCGCCGAGGATGAACAGCATCGCGGCCAGCGGGGCGAAGATGTAGGCGTACTTCTTCTCGTTCTTGTGCAGCGCGGGGGCGACGAAGGCCCACAGCTGGTAGAGCCACAGCGGCGTGGTGGCGAGGGCCCCGAAGAACAACCAGACCTTGAAGGCGACGAAGAAGCCGTCGAAGGGACCGGTGACGATGAGGGAGCAGCCACCGCCGTCCACGACCTGGGAGGCCGGCAGCGAGCAGTAGGGCTCGGTGAGGAAGGCCCAGATCCGGTCGTAGAACACGAAACCGAGCACGGCGCCCAGCAACAGGATGACCAGGACCTTGGCCAGACGGTTGCGCAGCTCGCGCAGATGGTCCATGAGCGGCATCCGGGCGTCCGGGTTGGCTGTTCGCCCTCGGGGGCTCATCGTCTGGTCACTCTCTTCTCATCCCGGCCCGCCCACGCGGGCCCCGTCTGCCACGAACGTCCGGGGCGGCGCCCAAGCGACACGGCGCCATCCCACCGGTAGGGGGTCCTGGAGACGTCGGCCGGCGGAACCGTCGCCCGCCCGAGGACACCGCCACGGCCTTGCCGGACCGTACCGTCCTCACGGGCCTCGCGAACACCCGGAAATCCCGTCGCTCGCCGGTGACGGGCGGCGGGAGGACCGCCGCTCGAAGGCGACGGCATCCCCGGACTACTGGTTGTAGGTCCGGTCGGTGGTCTCACCGGACTCGTTGACGATGCGCTGACCGGGGGGAAGCTGCGGGTAGCCCTGCTGCTGGTTCTGCTGCGGAGCCGGGTTCTGCTGAGGCTGCTGCTGCGCCTGCTGCCGGTTCTGCTCGCCGGCGGCCTCGTTCCCGTTCTCGTTCTCCTCGTCGATCAGGCCCTTGCTCTCGGCCTTGAGGATACGGGCGCTACGGCCCAGGGAGCGGGCCAGGTCCGGGAGCTTCTTGGCTCCGAACAGCAGGATGGCCAGGAACACCAGGATGACGATGGTAGGTCCGTTGAACGGTCCCATGGTTCTACCTCTCTGTGGGGCGCGACCGAGCGCCTCTGATGGTACGCGCATCGACTCGGTGGGCCGTCATCGCCGCGACCCTTCCCTCTGAATGCGCTCGCGCAGGTCAGCGCTGCTCACCTGGCGCCCGTCCGTCGCCCGGGACACCTTCTCGGACAGCACGGCGGCCTCGTGTCGGACCCTCGATGTGAGGGACCCGACGACGCACAGGCCGGCGATAACCGTGCCGAAAAGGACAGCGAGGGCGATCACGGTTTCACCTTATCCCTTTCCAGATGACCTACACCTCGCCCCCCGATGAACGGCTGAGACTCACTCCGACGACAAAACGGTCTCGTCCTGTTCGAGGTGGTTTCACCCTTCCTCGTAGGGCTTCAGAGCCCGCTCCGCCTCGCTCCGCACCTCGTCGGCCAGGTTCGTGGGAGACACCACACGTCCCTCGGCCCCCAGGGACAACGCCAGCCTCGCCACCCAGGCCGGGGCCGGGGTGCGCAGGGTCGCGAAGACCCCGCCGTCGGCCGACTCGACGACCGACTCGCACACGTAGTCCTCGGTGACCCAACGGGCGGACGGTTCCAGGGCCAGGGTGACCAGGGCGTCGCGGTCGGAGCGCTGAAGGATCCCCTTGGACAGGTCCCTGCGCCCCACACCCTCGGGCACCTGGGCCGCGTAGGGCAGCACCGTCAGTTCGAGTACCCGGTCCAGGCGGAACAGGCGCACGTCCTGACGCAGGTGGCAGTACCCCTCCAGGAACGTCTGACCGTCCTGCACCACCAGCCCCATCGGGTCCACATCGCGTTCGGTGACCTGGTCCAGGTAGCCCGACAGGTAGCGCAGGTGCATACGCTGTCCGGCCTCCAGAGCCTGGGAACAGCGCCGCCGGGTCTGCGCCACCTGCTCGTCGGTCTCCACCCTGACCTGGACCGCGTCGGCCAGGTCGCCCACGGCCGTACCGGCGGCGCCGCGCAGTTTCTCCCCCACCCGCTTGAGGACCTCGCCCTCCACCCCCTGGGCTTCGGGCAGCGCCTCCAGCAGGGACAGGCCCACCACCAGGCTGGCCGCCTCGTCCGCGGTCAGCCGCAGGGGCTGGGCCAGGGTCTCGGCGTTGCCGATGATGATCTCGCCGGTCTCCTTGGCGGCGTCCAGGTCCACCTCGATGAGGTCGCCTGGCGTATAGCCGGGCAGACCGCACATCCACAGCAGGCTCAGGTCCGACACCACCTGCTTCTCGCTGAGGCCGAAGTGCCGGGCCACCTCGGGCACCCGGACGTCGCGCCCCAGCGCGTAGGGGACCAGCATCAGCAACCGGCGCAACTGGTCGGCCGAACGGGGGCCGCGTCCGGGGGTCTCGCCCTCCACCGGCTCGGCCCTCGGCCCGGGCTCCCCCGTCGGGGCCGCGACGATGCCCGCCAGGTGGGCGGCCACGGCGGCGCGCGCCTGGACGGGCTCCACGACCTCGGCGTTGGCCCCCTGCTCGGCCACCCGCCGCACCAGGGTCGCGGTGTCGGTGTAGGGAAGGGTGAGGGTGTCCCAGGCCCGTTCCCCTCCCTCACGCTCCCCGGGGACCACGCGCAGTGCGCTGCGGCGCAGAGCGTGCGCGGAGTCGGCCCGCACCCGCACGGTGGCGGTGTGCTCGGGTTCGACGCTCTGTTCCGAGACCACCGAGCGCAGATCGACACCGGCGGGCACGCTCACGTCCGGACCGGTGCGCACCACGGTCACCTCGCCCTGGATCCGCCCGAGCCGGAAGACCCGACGGTCCTCTCGCAGCCGATCGTGGCCGACCACGTACCAGTGACCGCTCCGGTTCACGATGCCCCACGGCTCGATCTCACGCCGCTGCGGTTCGGCCTGCCCCGGTTTGCGGTACGAGAAGACGACCGGACGTCGGTCCCGCACCGCCTGCCAGATGGGGCCGAAGGCCGGCTCGTCGGTCCGCATGGTCGGGGTCAGCCCGGGGGCGGCCTCGGCGTCCACCGGGACGCCGGCCGAACGCAGCTTGAACAGGGCGTTGGCCGCCGCCTCCCCCAGAGAGGCGTGCCGCCAGGCCCGTGCCGCCAGGCCCAGTACGAGGGCCTCGTCGGGCATCAGTTCGATCTCGGACAGTTCGTAGTCCGAGCGGGAGATGCGGTAACCCTCCTCTCCGCTGAAGGCGTCACCGGTTCCCACCTGGATCGGAATGCCGCTGTCGCGCAGTTCCCTCTTATCGCGCTCGAACATGCGCTTGAAGGCCGACTCGGTCTCGGCCTCCGCGTACCCCTGGACCGTCTTCCTGATCTCCTGAGCGGTCAGGTGGCGCCGCGTGGACAACAGGCAGATGACCAGGTTGAGCTGCCGTTCGGTCTTCCTGCGCGACATCGTCCGCACTCCTTCGCCCTGTGATGATGGACCGAGTGGGGCCGCGAGGGCGCGTCCTCCCACCTTCGGTTCAGCTTCGAAGGTACCGTCCCGATCATGATCCGGTGGCGCCGTGGTGAAGTCCGTCGACTCCTGCCCTCGTGGCCGGGGGTCCTCCTGTGCTCGGTCTCCCTGAGCACCGACGAAGCGAACGACGAGGAAGAGGCCCCCACCTGTCGCGCCCTGGCCTACCCCGAGCTGGTCGGGACGCCCGAAGTGGGTGATTCCGTGCTCCTCAACACGGGCGCCCTGGACCTGGGGCTGGGCACCGGCGGCTACGCGTTGGTGGTGGCTCTGCCCGACCGTCTGCCACCCGACCACGAGGGGCCCGGACACCTGGTCAAGGCTCGTTACACGCCGCTCCAGGCCACCGTCCTGGGGGCGGACGAGCAGGGCTCCCCCCACCACGAGATCCTGCGCTCCGCCCGGGGCGTGGACGATATGCCGGTGGTGGTGGCCGACCTGCACTCGGCGCTCCCCGCCGTCCTGGCCGGGATCCGGTCCGAGCTTCCCGGAACACGCGTGGTCAACGTGATGCTCGACGGCGGCGCCCTGCCCGCCGCGTTCTCACAGGTGATCGGGGTGCTACGGGAGAACGACCTGTTGGCCGGCTGTGTCACCACCGGTCAGGCCTTCGGTGGAGACCTGGAGGCCGTCACGGTGCACTCCGGGCTCCTGGCCGCCCGGCACGTCCTGGGCGCGGAGATCGCGGTGGTCTGCCAGGGCCCCGGGAACCTGGGCACCGGCACCCCTTGGGGTTTCTCCGGCGTGGCCTGTGGAGAGGCGCTCAACGCCGCCGCGGTCCTGGGAGGACGCCCCGTGGCGGCGCTGCGGGTGAGCGAGGCCGACCCGCGCCCACGTCATCAGGGGGTCTCGCACCACAGCCTGACCGCCTACGGACGGGTCGCCCTGGCCCCTTCGGAGGTGGTGGTCCCGGATCTGCCGGGGATCTTCGGCGAACACGTGCGCGACCAGGCCTGGCCGTTGGGCGAGCGGCACACGCTGGTGGAGGTCCCGGTGACCGGGCTGGAGGACGAGATCCGTTCCCTACCGGTGAAGGTCTCCACGATGGGACGCGGATTGGAGGAGGACCGCGCGGCCTTCCTGAGCTCGGCGGCGGCCGGACGTCACGCGGCCTCTCTACTGCGCCCCTGAGCCGGTCAGAGGGCGGAGCCGCCGTTTATGTGCGCGGTGGGGTGGAGCCCGCCCGTGTCGTACTCGACCTGAACCGGCACACGTCCGGCCGCGGAGAGCATGTGAGCGGAGGGGACGTCGAAGTACCTCCCTGGACGGAACATGGCCAACGAGGTCGGGTCCGCCCTGACGCCCTCGTCCACACGCACCACCTCCGGCACGAACACGGATCCGTCCCCGCAGGTGACGCCCCATTCCCGCCCCGATCCGGCCGAGACCACCTGGCCGGGGTCCCCGCCCACGATCTCCGGCACCAGGTTTCCGGAGCAGAAGGTGATCCTGGCCCCGCCGAACATCGCGAACGCCCCCGGGTAGGGGGAGGCCAGGGCCCGCACCATCCGGTCCACGTCGCGCCCCGCCGCGGTCAGGTCCAGATGGCCGTCGCAGGGGCGACGCCGGGGCCACACCGACGCGTGACCGCTCTGCGGACGCCGGGGAGCGCGCCCCTCCAGGAGGGCGTCCAGGTTGCGCAGGATGAGTTCGGACTGTAGATGCCCGACCCGCTCGTACAGGCCGGTGGCGGTCACGTCGGAGGGCACGTCGAACCGGATCCGGTCCACGATGTCGCCCGCCTGGGCCTCACCGTCCAGGTGGAAGAGGGTGACGGCGCTGGAGCTCATGTCACGCAGGATGGTCCACGGGATGGGGGCCCGGCCCCGGCCCACCGGAAGCGGCGAGGGGTGCACCCCGACCCCGCCCAGGGGCAGGGAGTCCAGGACCTCTTCGTGGATGAGCTGCGACCATCCGGCCACGACCATCAGGTCGATCCCGTGCGAGGAGAGCGCGTCACCGACCTCGTCGCCGTTGATGTCGGCCGCGCGCAGGTGCGGCAGGTCGTGCGCGCGCGTGACGGTCTCGAAGTCGGTGTAGCCGCAGCGGTGCGCCAGCTCGGCCGAGTAGGAGATCACCAGGCTCGGCGGCCGGCCCCGGGCGCAGAGCTCCTCCAGCGCCGGGATCCCCAGACGCAGACCCGACACGTAGCAGTAACGCCTCCGCTCCGGCATGGCTCCCCCTCCGGCCGTGGTCACTCCGGGTGACGACTCTACGCATACGGATCGCCGTGTTCCCGCAGGTCCCTTCGTTCTGCGTGTCAAAGGAAAGGCCCCGCGAGCGGTGCTCGCGGGGCCTTCGAGGTCGGTCGACCTTCGTGGAGAAGGGGGTTACTCCTCCTCCGCCTCCTCGTCTGCGGCGCCGTCGCCGGCCTGCTCGCCTCCGTCGCCCTCCAGCTCCTCGGGCTCGGGCTGGGGCGGGTTGTCGTAGGCGCCCAGGATGTCGATCACGAAGACCAGGGTGCCCACCGGGCCGCCCATGGCCTCCTCCTCGGTCTCGCCGTAGGCCTGGTCACCGGGGACGACCAGCAGCAGACGGCTGCCGACCTTCTGGCCGACCATGCCCTTGTCCCAGCCCTCGATCACCGCTCCGGCGCCGATGGTGGTGTCGAAGGGATCACCGCCACGGCTCCAGGTGGAGTCGAAGACCTCGTGCCCGCCGTTCTCGTCGGCCTCCCAGCGCACGCCCGTGTACTGGGCGATGACCTGCTGGCCCTCCTCGACCTCGGCGCCCTGACCCTCGATGAGGGGGAGGACCTCCAGATCCTCGGGCGGATCGGTGTCGGGGATCTCGATGGTGGGCTCGCTGTGACCCTCCTGGGTGACGGTCGGCAGATCGCCGCCGCCCTCCTCGGTCTGCTCGCCCGGCACCACGGCGCCCTTGGAGTAGCGGTCCATGATGTCGATGACCAGGACGCTGGCCCCCTCGGGAGCCTCCTGCCCCATCGCCTCGGCCTGCTCCCGCTCCTCCTGGGTCAGTGCCGGGAAGACGTAGACCGCCCGGCTGCCCAGAGGCTGGCTGACCAGCGTGTCGGTGATGTACTCGGGCATCTCGGCCATGCGCACGAGGTCGGGGGCGCCGGTCTCGTAGCTGGACTGGCCCTCCATCTCCTCGCCCTCGCCCGGCCCCGTCCACTGGTACTGGACGACGTTGGCCACGAGCAGGTCGTCCGCGCCGACCAGGCCGTTCTCGCCGGGCCCCTTGTCGACCACGCCGGAGATCTCTTCCTCGGGAGGCTGGGCGTCCGGGAAGGTGATCTGCGGTTCCTCACCGACCTCACCGGTGACGTCGGGCAGCCGGGGGTCGAGTTCCTCCTCGTTCATACGGAGGAAGGCGGGGGTCTTCCAATCCTCGGGAATCGATCCGCAGCTTGACACCGCCAGGGCGATGGCGGTCAGTGGCACCGCGAGGGCGGCGGCACGTCGGTGCATGGTCACAACCTCTGATTTCCGGCACAGGACAGGGTCACACTACCGAAAAGAGCGGGTGCGGCCACCCCGGGGAACCGATGGAAGTCGAAAGGCCCCGTCGGACGGTGTCCTCCACCGCCGACGGGGCCCGGTTCCGCGTGTCCGATCCGTGGGACCGAAAACCTCGCTCACATACCGGCGATCAGTTTCTCCACCCGTTCGTCCACGGACTTGAACGGGTCCTTGCACAGAACGGTCCGCTGTGCCTGATCGTTGAGCTTGAGGTGCACCCAGTCCACGGTGAAGTCGCGCCGCTGTTCCTGGGCCCGGCGGATGAACTCGCCGCGCAGTCGCGCCCTCGTGGTCTGCGGTGGCACCGACTTGGCCTCGAAGATCTTCAGATCCCCGGTCACGCGTTCCATCTGGCCGCGGTTCTGCATGAGGTAGAACAGGCCGCGGTCGCGGTGGATGTCGTGGTAGGTGAGGTCGAGCTGGGCCACACGGGGCGAGGACAGCGACAGGTCGTGCTTGTCGCGGTAGCGCTCCAGCAGCATGTACTTGGCGACCCAGTCGATCTCCCGGGAGACCGACTCCAGGTTCTGGGTCTCCACCGCCTCCAGGGTGCGCTGCCACAGGTCCAGGACCCGCTTGCCCACGGGGTCGGTGCCGTGGCGGTCCACGTAGCTCTGCACCTTGTCCAGGTACTCGCGTTGGATCTCCAGGGCGCTGGCCTCACGGCCGTTGGCCAGACGCACCTTGCGCCGCCCGGTCATGTCGTGGCTGATCTCGCGGATCGCCCGGATCGGGTTCTCCAGGGTGTAGTCGCGCATGACCACCCCGGCCTCGATCATCCGCAGCACCAGATCGGTCGAGCCCAGCTTGAGGAGGGTGGTGGTCTCGCTCATGTTGGAGTCGCCCACGATGACGTGCAGACGACGGAAGCGCTCGGCGTCGGCGTGCGGCTCGTCCCGGGTGTTGATGATGGGGCGCGAACGCGTGGTCGCGGAGGAGACGCCCTCCCAGATGTGCTCGGCGCGCTGGCTGACGCAGTACAGGGCTCCCCGGGGGGTCTGGAGCACCTTGCCCGCGCCGCAGACGATCTGACGGGTGACCAGGAAGGGGATGAGGACGTCGGCGAGGCGGCCGAACTCGCCGTGCCGTCCCACGAGGTAGTTCTCGTGGCAGCCGTAGGAGTTGCCCGCGGAGTCGGTGTTGTTCTTGAACAGGTAGATGTCGCCGGCGATGCCCTCCTCGTGCAGGCGCTGCTCGGCGTCGATCTGCAACCCCTCCAGGATGCGTTCGCCGGCCTTGTCGTGGGCCACCAGGTCCACGAGGTCGTCGCACTCGGGGGTGGCGTACTCGGGGTGGCTCCCCACGTCCAGGTACAGGCGGGCGCCGTTGCGCAGGAACACGTTGCTGCTGCGTCCCCACGAGACCACCCGTCGGAACAGATAGCGGGCGACCTCGTCCGGCGACAGCCTGCGCTGTCCCCGGAAGGTGCACGTGACCCCGTACTCGTTCTCCAGCCCGAAGATCCGTCGTTCCACGCGGCCTCACCAACTCCCGTCACCGTGGTGAAGACGACGGGGCCTCGTCGTCCCACCCGCCCGGACGGTGCGACGCTCCGGTGGCGTCGCACCGTCGTCCTCGTACGTCAGGTCCGGTCGGCCTCTCCATCGGTACCGTTCTCGCCGTCGGAGGCGTCCCCGGGACCGTTCCCCTTGCCCTCCTCCAGGAGGGAGATGAGACGGTCGCCGTGGATACGGCGGAACTTACGGTGTTGCCTGGAGCGTTCCAGCACGGCGACCTCCAGGTTGCCGGCCTCCAGGTCGCGTTCCTCCCCGTTCTCTCGGGCCAGGGCCTGGGTGGCCGCGTTGAGGGCCGCGGCGAGCGAGGCGTCGGCGACGAAGTGGTCCTTGAGCACGCTCGCGACGTGCTCGGAGGAACCACCGACCGCGACGAAGCCCTGCTCGTCGACGATGGAACCGTCGAAGGTGATGCGGTAGATCTCGTCCTCGGCGGCCGTGTCGCCGACCTCGGCGACGACGATCTCGACCTCCCAGGGCTTGAGGCTCTCGCTGAAGACGGTGCCCAGGGTCTGGGCGTAGATGTTGGCGAGCTGACGTCCGCTGACGTCACGGCGGTCGAACTGGTAACCGCGCACGTCGGCGAAGCGCACGCCCATCAGACGCAGGTTCTCGAACTCGGGATAGCGGCCGACGGCGGCGAAGCCGATGCGGTCGTAGAGTTCGCTGATCTTGTGCAGGGTGCGGGACATGTTGTCCGCCACCAGAAGGATTCCGCCCTCGTACTGGAGGACGACGGCGCTACGGCCGCGCGCGATCCCCTTGCGCGCGTAGTCCGCCTTGTCCTTCATCTGCTGTTCGGGGGCGACGTAGAACGGCATCGACACCGCGGATCGTTTCCTTACCTAGTCGGGAGAGGTCTGTCGTGGGGGCGCTGGGCCGCTCAGTCCAGTCGGGCCGTGGGTCCGTCCGGATGTACGGCGCGTCCCTCGACCACCTCCGTGGCCAGTCGGGCGACGTCCTCGGTGGGAACCCGACGGTGACCGTCCTCGGTGATCACGTCGATCAGGGGGAAGATCCTGCGGTGCAGGTCGGGGCCGCCGGTGGCGGAGTCCTCGTCGGCCGCGTCGTAGAGCGATTCCAGGGCGACCTTGATCGCGGTGGTCTCGTCGAGGTCGTCGCGGTAGAGCTTCTTGATCGAGCCCTTGGCGAAGACCGAACCGGACCCGATCGAGTGGTAGCGCTGTTCCTCGTAGCGGCCGCCCGCGGCGTCGTAGCTGAAGACACGCCCCTGGCCGGTGGCCTCGTCGTAGCCGACCAGCAGGGGGATCACCACGAAGCCCTGCATCGCCATGCCCAGGTTGCCCCGGACCATCTGGGCGAGCTTGTTCGCCTTACCCTCGAGGGAGAGGGAGCGACCCTCCAGCTTCTCGTAGTGTTCGAGCTCCACCTGGTAGAGCCGTGCCAGTTCGATGCCGATGCCGGCCGAACCCGCGATGGCCACCGCCGAGTACTCGTCGGTGCGGTAGAGCTTGTCCATGTCCCTGTTGGCGATGACGTTGCCCTGGGTGGCCCTTCGGTCCCCGGCCAACAGGACACCGCCGGGGAAGGTCAGGGCGACGATGGTCGTCGCGTCCGGTGTGAGGTGTTCGACGACCCCTCCCGTGGCGTTCAGGTGCTGTCCGGGCAGCAACTCGGGGTTGACCGCCCGGAGGAACTCGGTGAAGGACGAGGTACCCGCACTCATGAAAGCGGCCGGCAACCCTCCGCCCTCGAACCCTTCGAACACGCGACTCCCTCCACTGGCGCCCCACCCCGTCTCGGGATGGATGGGGCGCTCGTCATCCGTTGTACGTCGACCGGCCGTTCCGGTCGGGGCCGGCCCGACCGGGCCGACAGGATCGACCTTAACCTTGCGCGTCACGGGGCCGGGGGCCTCCGAATGCGCTGTCAGCGAACCGTTCCAGGACGGTCACTGACCGCCCTTCTGCACGAACTGACGCACGAAGTCCTCGGCGTTGCTCTCCAGGACGTCGTCGATCTCGTCGAGGATGTCGTCGACGTTCTCGTCGAGTTCCTCGTTGCGTTCCACGGTCTCCGCGGAGGCCTCGGTCTCCTCGACCTCCTCGTCACGACGCGAGGAGTGCTTCTGACCACCGGTGTCCTTAGTCGCCATCGTTTGCTACCTCCCGTTCGGGGCTCTCGCCCTTATCTTGGCCCAACGGCACCCGGCTCAACCCCCTTCCCGGGGCCCGATACCCGCTAGTTACCTCGAATCGTCCCCTGGGGAGCGGGCGGATGACGGTTCCGGTGCCCCTCGCCCCGGGCGTGTCTCCGGTGCGGGGCGAGGCCGCCCCCGACGATTCCCCTCGGTGAGGCCCTTTTCGTGTAACGGCGTGTTCACGTGAACCCGTTCGGAACCCAGTACCTTTGTCCGGATCTGGCCAGATATACCCCCTTGCGCACACATATGCACTTCAGTCCGTGACCAAACGGTACGGCTACGACTAGGTGACGCCCCGTGTTCGCGACGGACAGCGACGGTCATCACCCGATGACCCGATCATGGGGCGTCAACCTGAATGATTTCCCCGCTTGACCGTCTTTCCCTCACCAAAACGTGCACTTATGGTTGGGCGTTGTTTACCGAATGTCTCGGTGAACAACGGAGAGCGAACACGTTCGACCTCCGATCCCCCGTCAGTCCCCTGGAGAGTAGGGATCAATGAGACCCTCCCCCGTTGTCTCCGCCATAGGTACCGCGGCCTTGGCCTTCGGTCTGGCTCTGACCACCTCCCCGGCCGCCCTCGCGGCGACCGGCCCCCTCCCCCAGTCCCCCACCCCGGATGAAGCCGAGGCCACCACCATGGTCGAGGCCCTCCAGCGCGACCTCGGCCTGTCCCCCTCTCAGGCCGACGAGCTCCTCGAGGCGCAGGCCGAGTCCTTCGAGATCGACGAGGCCGCCACCGCGGCCGCCGCCGACTCCTACGGCGGCTCCATCTTCGACACCGACAGCCTCACCCTGACCGTCCTGGTCACCGACGCCTCCGCCGTCGAGGCGGTCGAGGCCGCCGGCGCCGAGGCCAAGGTGGTCTCGCACGGCATGGAGGGCCTGGAGGAGATCGTCGCCGACCTGAACGCGGCCGACGCTCAGCCCGGCGTCGTGGGCTGGTACCCCGACATCCACTCCGACACGGTCGTCCTCGAGGTCCTCGAGGGCTCCGGTGCCGACGTGGACTCCCTGCTCGCCGACGCCGGTGTGGACACCGCCGACGTCAAGGTGGAGAGCACCACCGAGCAGCCCGAGCTGTACGCCGACATCATCGGCGGTCTCGCCTACACCATGGGCGGGCGCTGCTCGGTCGGCTTCGCGGCCACCAACGCCTCCGGCCAGCCCGGGTTCGTCACCGCCGGCCACTGCGGCACCGTCGGCACCCCGGTCAGCATCGGCAACGGCCAGGGCGTCTTCGAGCGTTCCGTCTTCCCCGGCAACGACTCCGCCTTCGTCCGCGGCACCTCGAACTTCACCCTGACCAACCTGGTCAGCCGCTACAACACCGGTGGTTACGCGACCGTCTCCGGCTCCTCGCAGGCGGCGATCGGCTCGCAGATCTGCCGTTCCGGCTCCACCACCGGCTGGCACTGCGGCACCGTCCAGGCCCGCGGCCAGACGGTGAGCTACCCCCAGGGCACCGTGCAGAACCTGACCCGCACCAACGTCTGCGCCGAGCCCGGTGACTCCGGCGGCTCCTTCATCTCCGGCAGCCAGGCCCAGGGCGTCACCTCCGGTGGCTCCGGCAACTGCTCCTTCGGCGGCACCACCTACTACCAGGAGGTCAACCCGATGCTGAGCAGCTGGGGTCTGACCCTGCGCACCTGATCCACGGATCACCCTCTCGGTAGATCGGTGTCCCCGCCCCCGGGGCCCGCGCTCCCGACGGCCCCGTCCGCGTCAGCGGGCGGGGCCGCCCGCGTTCGCACGCGAGGAACGGACGAACGCGGAGGGGCCGCCCGTCCCGCACGCTCGCGCGCCGGACACGAACGGCCCCGAAGGTCCCCCGTCGACCGGACCTCAGCCCCGTCGGTTCCCGCCCAGGATCGCCACCAGGTCGACGGCGGTGGGCGCCGCGTCCAGCAGGGCCCCCACATGCTCCCTGGTGCCCCGGAGCGGCTCCAGGGTGGGAACCCGCTGGAGGGAGTCGTGACCGGGCAGGTCGAAGATGACCGAGTCCCAGGAGGCGGCCGCGACCTCGTCCGGGTACTTGGCCAGGCAACGGCCCCGGAAGTAGGCCCTGGTGTCCTCGGGCGGCTCGGTGACGGCCCGGGCGACCTCCGACTCCTCCACGAGCCTTCGGACCTTCCCGCGGGCGGCGAGCCGGTTGTAGACGCCCTTGTCCTGACGGACGTCGGAGTATTGGAGATCCACCATCTGGAGTCGGGGGTGGGTCCACTCCAGACCATCGCGCGAACGGTACCCCTCCAGGACCTTCAGCTTGGCCACCCAGTCCAGCTCCTCGGCCAGGTCCATCGGGTCCGACGCGAGTCGGGCCAGCACCGACTCCCACCGGTCCAGCACGTCGGCGGTATCGGGGTCCACGTCCGTACCGAAACGGTCCTCGACGTACTTGCGGGCCTGGTCCAGGTACTCGCCCTGGAGTTCCAGGGCGGTCATGCGCCGACCGTCCCGCAGCCGGACCCGGTGGGTCAGACCGGGGTCGTGGGAGATCTCCCGCAGATCCGCGACGGGCGTCTCCAGGGACAGGTCCGCCTCGAGGAAGCCGTCCTCGATCATCGACAGCACCAGGGAGGTCGTCCCCAGCTTGAGGTAGGTCGAGATCTCGCTCATGTTGGCGTCGCCGATGATCACGTGCAGACGCCGGTAACGCTCGGGATCGGCGTGGGGCTCGTCCCGGGTATTGATGATCGGTCGCTTGAGGGTGGTCTCCAGACCGACCTCGACCTCGAAGAAGTCGGCCCGCTGGGAGAGCTGGAAACCGCCGCCCTGTCCGTCGGTGCCCAGCCCCACCTTGCCGGCGCCGCACACCACCTGGCGGGAGACGAAGAACGGGATGAGGTGCCGGACGATGTCCCCGAAGGGGGTCGACCGGTTCATCAGGTAGTTCTCGTGGCAGCCGTAGGAGGCGCCCTTGTTGTCGGTGTTGTTCTTGTACAGCTGGATCGGTTCGACGCCGGGCGTGGCCGCGGCCCGGGCCGCCGCGTCGGCCATCACCCTCTCTCCGGCCTTGTCCCACAGCACCGCGTCGAGCGGGTTGGTGACCTCGGGGGCCGAGTACTCCGGATGCGCGTGGTCCACGTACAGACGCGCGCCGTTGGTGAGGATGACGTTGGCCAGTCCCAGATCCTCGTCGGTCAGCTGGGTCGGGTCGGCCATCTCCCGCGCCAGATCGAACCCCCGCGCGTCGCGCAGCGGGTTCTCCTCCTCGAAGTCCCAACGGGCCCTGCGGGCCCGGGCCGCCGAGGCGGCGAGGTAGGCGTTGACCACCTGGGTGGAGGTGACCATCGCGTTGGCGCCGGGGTTTCCCGGCACGGAGATCCCGTATTCGGTCTCGATACCCATAATCCGCCGCACACTCATGATGAGAGGTTATCCGCCGGGGCACCGTCTTGAACGCTTCCGCGCCAATTGTGGCCTAAGCGCCGTCTTCCCGGGCGTTTCGAAAGAGCGGAAACCGGCGTGTCGGCGCAGTTCGGAACGGGTTCGCGAGGATTCGCAAGAAAAACAGGCGAAAAGAGGAACAAACTCGACCGGAACGTTTTGTCCGGATACTTCGTGTGCCGCGACACGAGGCGTCCCCCGACACGCGGGAGGGCCCGCCGGGACGTCCCGACGGGCCCTCTCACAGCGGCCGTGACCGCGGACGAGCACGGGTCACAGGTACTGACCGGTGTTGGCGACGGTGTCGATGGAGCGACCGGCGTCGGCGCCCTTCTTCCCCGTCACGAGGGTCCGGATGTAGACGATCCTCTCGCCCTTCTTGCCGGAGATCCTGGCCCAGTCGTCCGGGTTGGTGGTGTTGGGCAGGTCCTCGTTCTCGCTGAACTCGTCGACGCAGGCCTGGAGGAGGTGGGAGACCCTGATCCCCTTGGACCTGTTGTCGATGAAGTCCTTGATCGCCATCTTCTTGGCGCGGGAGACGATGTTCTCGATCATCGCGCCGGAGTTGAAGTCCTTGAAGTACAGGACCTCCTTGTCACCGTTGGCGTAGGTGACCTCCAGGAAGCGGTTCTCCTCCCCCTCGGTGTACATCCGCTCCACGACCCGCTGGATCATGGCGTCCACCGTGGCCTTGGCGGACCCGCCGTGTTCGACCAGGTCCTCCTCGTTCAGTGGCAGATCGGAGGTGATGTACTTGCCGAAGATGTCCCGGGCCGCCTCGGCGTCGGGCCGTTCGATCTTGATCTTGACGTCCAGACGGCCGGGCCGCAGGATCGCCGGGTCGATCATGTCCTCACGGTTGGAGGCGCCGATGACGATGACGTTCTCCAGCCCCTCGACACCGTCGATCTCGCTGAGCAGCTGCGGGACGATGGTGTTCTCCACGTCGGAGGACACCCCCGAACCGCGGGTGCGGAAGATCGAGTCCATCTCGTCGAAGAACACGATGACCGGGGTGCCCTCGGAGGCCTTCTCACGAGCCCGCTGGAAGACCAGGCGGATGTGCCGCTCGGTCTCGCCGACGTACTTGTTGAGCAGCTCCGGGCCCTTGATGTTGAGGAAGAAGCTCTTGCCGACGTCACGGCCGGTGCGCTCGGCGACCTGCTTGGCCAGCGAGTTGGCGACCGCCTTGGCGATGAGCGTCTTACCGCATCCGGGCGGGCCGTACAGCAGCACACCCTTGGGCGGACGCAGACGGTGCTCGTAGAAGAGCTCCTTGTACAGGTAGGGCAGTTCGACCGCGTCCCGGATCATCTCGATCTGCCCCGCCAGGCCACCGATGTCGGTGTAGGCGATGTCGGGGACCTCCTCGAGGATGAGCTCCTCGACCTCGGACTTGGGAATGCGCTCGTACACGTACCCGGATCGGGGTTCGAGCAGGAGCGAGTCCCCCGGCCGGATCGGTTCGTCGCGCAGCGGCTCCGCCAGCCGCACGATCCGTTCCTCGTCGTGATGTGAGATCACCAGCGCCCGCTCGCCGTCCTCAAGGATCTCCTTGAGCATGACGACCTCGCCGACGGTCTCGAACGACTCCACCTCGACGACGTTGAACGCCTCGTTGAGCATGACCTCCTGGCCCGGCCGCAACGTCTCCAGATCCACGGAGGGACTGACGTTGACGCGCATCTTGCGGCCGTTGGTGAAGATCTCGACGGTATCGTCTTCGCGCGACCCAAGGTAGACACCGAAGCCCGACGGCGGCTGTGCGAGCCGGTCGACCTCCTCCTTGAGCGCCACGATCTGCTCGCGCGCCTCCTTCAATGTGGAGACGAGCCGTTCGTTCTGCCCGTTGGCCGCGGCGAGGTCGGCTTGGACCTCACGCAACCGTTCCTCGAGCAGACGTACATGTCGGGGCGAGTCGGCGAGCTTACGCCGAACCACGCTGAGTTCCTTTTCCATGTAGGAGACCTGGGCCGTGAGTTCAGCGACTTCACGGTCCCGGTCGCTCTGACGCTCGTCTTCGCGCTCGGCCACGTCCGCCACCTCCCTATGAGAAGGACGACTACTCGGGAGCGTACCTACCCCTGCCCATTTCCTAACCTCCCAGCTTGAGGGAGTGTCGTAGGCCTCATTTTGAGGTCTTGCTTAACCGCAGGTCATCGTGCTAGAGCACACTGCGACGTAATGAGAACGTAACCTCCGTGTCCATCACCTGGAAAGCCCGGTTCACGTCCGGAACCCCCCATCGTCGCCTTCGGCGGGCATGGAGAAGCCCGCCCGGGCGTGCCCGGGCGGGCTCGAAGCGAGGCTCTCGTCAGTCCTCGGTGGAGGAGCTCTCCTCCGTCACACCGTTCACGGCGCCCTCGGTGCCCTTCGCGGCGCTCCGGGAGGCCTCGTAGTCCTTGCCGTAGGCGCCCTTGGCCGGACGACGGCGACGCTCGGGGGCCTCGACACCGTCGGCCAGACGGCGGGCGACCACCAGGAAGCCGGTGTGACCGATCATCCGATGGTCCGGACGCACCGCCAGACCCTCCACGTGCCAGGTGCGCAGCATGGTCTCCCACGAGCGCGGCTCGTAGAACCGGTCGTCCTCGCGCAGCTCCTCCACCACCCGGGAGAGCTGGGTCGTGGTGGCCACGTAGCAGCACACCAGGCCACCCGGGATGAGGGCCCGGGCCACGGCGTCCAGGCACTCCCAGGGAGCGAGCATGTCGAGGAAGACCCGGTCGACGTCGGTCTCGTCGAGCTCCTCGACCAGGTCGCCCACCGTCAGTCTCCAGGCCGGGTGCGGACCGCCGTGGAAGTTCTCGACGTTCTTGCGGGCGATCTCGGCGAAGTCGGCGCGGCGCTCATAGGAGTGCACCATGCCCTTCTCTCCGACCGCGCGCAGCAGCCAGTTGGACATGGCGCCCGATCCGGCGCCGGCCTCGACCACCCGGGCACCGGGGAAGATGTCGGCCTCCACCAGGACCTGGGCCGCGTCCTTGGGGTAGACGATGGTCGCCCCACGCTTCATGGAGAGCGTGTAGTCGATGAGCAGGGGGCGCAGCGCGACATAGGCGGTGCCCGTGTTGGAACGGACGACGCTTCCCTCGGGTTCGCCGATGAGATCGTCGTGCTCGACCTTGCCCTTGTGCGAGTGGAAGGCGCCACCCTCACGCAGTGTGATCGTGTGCATGCGCCCCTTGGGGTCGGTCAACTGCACGGTGTCACCGTCGGTGAAGGGGCCGCGGCGGCCATGGATACCGGTCAACGTCGCTCTCGTCTTCCCACGTCGCGTTTGTTCGGGGCAGTCGCCCAGCGTATCGGCCCCCGGATACCGGACCGAACCGTCCGCCCCTCCCGGACCCCCTCCACCAGGCGTGCGAAAACCCTTTCTCTCGGGCAGGATCGGGCATGGGACAGACCCACACGATCCGATCGACGCACGAGGACCACGGGGGACACCAGCCATGTCAGAGCCGACCACGGGCCTGGGAATCGACATCGGCGGCAGCGGTATCAAGGGGGCCCCGGTCGACCTGGACTCCGGGGAGTTCCTCCGCGATCGCCTCAAGATCCTCACCCCCGAACGTCCCGGTCCCGAGGCCGTGGCGGCGATCGTCGCCGAGATCGCCGACCACTTCCCGGAGGCCGCGGGCACCCCGCTCGGCGTCACCTTCCCCGGCGTGGTCCAGAACGGGACGGTGCGCACCGCCGCGAACCTGCCCGGCCCCTGGGTGGGGACCGACGCGCGGGCCCTGTTCTCCCAGGCCACCGGGCGGCCGGTCCGCGTGCTCAACGACGCCGACGCCGCCGCTCTGGCCGAGGCCCGCTACGGGGCCGCGAAGGGCGTACTCGGCACGGTCCTGATGACGACCCTGGGCACCGGGATCGGTACGGCGCTGGTGGTGGACGGGCGGCTGGTCCCCAACACCGAGTTCGGCCACCTGGAGATCGACGGGCACGACGCGGAGACACGAGCCTCGTCCGGCGCCAGGAAACGGGACGAGTTGTCCTACCAGGCATGGGCCCGAAAGCGCCTGAACCGCTACTACCGGGTGATCGAGGACCTGCTGTGGCCCGACCTGATCGTGGTCGGCGGCGGGGTCAGCCGCAAGGCCGACCGTTTCCTTCCCCACCTGGACATCCGCACCCCGATCGTGCCGGCGACGCTGCGCAACACCGCCGGGATCGTCGGCGCGGCCCTGGCCGCGACCGAGGACCACACCCGACACGCCTAGGACGACGGAGCCGGGTCTCCGGATGCCCGGGGCGACGCGGATCCCGGAGGAGAAGGGGGGATCCGCGCCGCCCCTGTCGGGGCCGAGGGGCCGGGCAAGGTCTGGAGCCCGGGTCTCGCCGTCTCGGGGAAAACGGCGGACCCGGGCCCGGAGGGGGCGCCCGACCCCGGGGAGGGAACGGCACTACCAGGCACCCGTCAAGGGGTGGAGGCCACCGCCCCGATCACGCACCGGGGCGGCTTCGGGTGTCGGGCGGGTCCGGAGCCCGCGCAGAGGGAGACTGGGTTCGGGCCTCGACCCGGACACCGCCCCACACCCGGGGCTGTGCCTTGGCACAGCCCGTACTCACGCGGGCCGCGACCCGCGTGTATGTCTTCTTCTCAGCCGTCCTCGACGGCCGCCATCACACCGACGATCCTGCGAACGGCGTCGGAGGTCCGCTCCACCGGCGTCAACGGGACCCCCGTCGACGAATCGGGCGTCCCGTCCCGGGAGGGCCATCGCATCCACCACCACAGGTCTCCGCGGTGCGGCCGCAGGGCGGCGCCCTGAGGTCGGGCGGCGGGGCCCGTGTGGACGATGCCCCGGGCACCGTCCTCCCTGGCCTCGATCCCACGTGAACGCAGTTCGGTCGCCATCCCCCGCAGTGCCAGGGCGGCGAGGCCCTCGTACCTCGCCAGGCTCGGGCTCCCCGCGGGCGGCGTCTCCACGGTCACGTGTTCCGACCTCCTTCCGGCTCCGACGGCGACACCCGCCGGACCCACAACCCCACTGTGCCGCATCCCCGGGCCCTCGGAACGCCCGTATGCGGATCACGCATCACACCTTCTTTTTCACACATAGCCACCAAGGCACTCCGGAATCCCTAACCTAAGGCCCATGCCCCAACCTGACGGCCTTCCCCAGGACCTGTGGACCCGACCGCGCATGGCCGCCGCTCTCGCGAGCTGCGACATCCCGACGGTCATCGAAGGCGTGCGCGCCGCGCGCGGCTGGTCCCAGGGCGAGCTCGCCCGAGAGCTCACCTACTCACAGAGCTGGGTCTCCCGCGTCGTCAACGGGCAGCAGTCCCTCACCGTCGGGCAGGTCCGGGAACTGGCACGGCGACTCGACATCCCGTTGCACCTGATCCGCTTCGGCGGCCTGCCGCAGGAGGGCACCATCCTGGGCCCGGCCCCCACGAGGCGACGCCCCGCGGGGGGCACGCTCGTGCCGGGCGGCATCGTCCTCCCGAACTTCCCGGCCTCGGGCGAACACACGGGCCACCACGGCGTCGACGAGACCACCGCCCCCGCCCTGCGCTCCATCACCGGCGGGCAGCGTCGCATGGACGCCACCTCGCCCGCGCGTCACCTGCTGCCCAGCGCGACCACTCACGTGCACCTGGCCGAGCAGATGCTCACGAGCTCGCGCGGGACACCCTTCCACACCGAACTCAGCGCCGCCGCCAGCGAGGCCTCCGGCTTCGCCGCCTGGCTCAACGCCGACCTCGGGGACATGGGGTCGGCGCGTATGCACTACCGCACCGCCGTGATCCGAGCCCGCCAGGCGGGGATGCGGCTGCTCGACGTGTACATGCTGGGTTCGCTGGCCTCCTTCGAGATCGAGACCGCCGAGGACCCCGAGCTGGGGCTGGGGCTGGTCCAGGAGGCCGAACACGTGCTGGGCCCCGACGCGCACCCCACCGCCCGCGCCTGGCTGGCCTGTATCGGCGCCCTCGCCCACGCCGGCCTGGGCGATCGCGCGGCGGCCCTGGGCGCCCTGCGTCACGCGGAACGCGAGGTCTCCGGCCCCGACAACGCCCACCCGCCCTGGCCCTGGGTGTTCGCCTTCGACGAGGCCAAGGTCGCCGGCTACCGCGCCCTGGTGGGGGTACGTCTGCGCACCCCGCACGAGGCCCGCGCCGCCTTCGCCGAGGCCGTGGCGCCCTCTTCCCGCAACGTCAAGCAGTCCGCCCTGCTCAAGGTCGAGCTGGCCTCCGCCCACGCCGAGGCCGGGGACGTCGACGAGGCCTTCCGGCTGGCCCAGGAGGCCCTGACCACCGGGATGCGTTTCGCCTCCGAGAGGGTCATGGGCCGGGTGCGCTCCTTCCGCAAGGGCTATCGGGGTCCCCACGCGACCTGCGTCGAGGACCTCGACAACAGGCTTTCGACCCTGGTTACCTCCGTCCCCGACAATGGGTAGAAACCCGGCGCGAACGAACGACAGGGAGGTCATGTGATCCGTATCGGCATCACCGGGCACCGCAACCTGGCCCCGGAGGTGAGCGACCACGTCGCCGGGCTGGTCAGGGAGCACCTGGAGCCCCACGGACACGCCATGGTCGGGTTGTCCTGCCTCGCCGACGGGGCCGACTCGGTCTTCGCCGAGGTCGTCCTGGAGGCCGGCGCCCCGTTGGAGGCCGTCATCCCCGCCTCCGGCTACCGCGAGGCGCTGCCGGTCGAACACCACACGCTCTACGATCGTCTCCTGGCCCAGGCGGTCCTGGTCCACGAACTGCCGCACACCGCCTCCGAACCCCGGGCCCACATGGCCGCCGGACGTCTGCTCGTCGAACGGAGCGACCGGATCCTCGCGGTCTGGGACGGGCTCCCCGCGCGCGGTCCCGGCGGCACCGCCGACGTCGTCGCCTACGCCCGTGTCCTGGAACGCCCGGTCACGGTCCTGTGGCCCCAGGGGGTCCGACGCTGAGCGGACACGGACCCCCTCGCCCCCGGGGCCTCAGCTCCGCCCCCGCCCCGTCATCGCCGCGTTCACGTCGCTCGCCCGCAGGACACCGAACACGCCACCGTCCTCCTCCACCACCAGATACTCCGGCAGCGGATGGCGTACGAGCCGTTCCAAGAGCTCCTCGCCCTCCTCCCCCGCCGGCACCCGGGAGTACTCCGTCAACGCCCGTGCCACGTCCGAGACCGGTACCCAGGCGCGTCGGGCGTCGGAGATCGCCTCGGCCGCCGCGGGGTGCATCACCGAGATCGGCGTCCCCGCCGAGTCGGCCACCACCACCGCCTCGGCGCCCGCCTCCCGGAGCATCGCGTCGGCCCGTGCCAACGGAAGGTCGGCGGTCACCACCACGGCGGGGCGGGCGAGCTCCCGGGCGCGCAGCCCCGGCACCCGCGACCGCACCCGCGCGTTGCGCAGGGCCTCCCCGGCCCCCAGCCACATGAACCCGGCCAGGAAGAGCCCCCACGCCACGGCCCAGGGTCCCGGGGTGGTGCCCGCGCTCCACGCGAGCAGGAACGGCAGGGCGGCCACGCCCAGGGCCAGGATCCGGCCTCCCCATGCCGCGACCACACCGGCGGTGTGCGGCCGACCCGTCAGCTTCCAGACGCCGGCCCGCAACAGTCGTCCCCCGTCCAGGGGCAGCCCCGGCAACAGGTTGAACACGCCCACGAGCAGGTTGGCGATCCACAGTTGGAAGAGCAGTTCGCCGGTGACCGTGAACGGGTCGGCCAGCCGCGCCAGCCCGTACGCGCCCGCCGCCAGCACCAGGGACAGCAAGGGGCCGGAGAAGGCGATCCAGAACTCCCGTCCCGGGGTGGGCGCCTCCCTGTCGATCTCCGAGACCCCGCCCAGGACGTACAGCACGATCCGTCGCACCGGCAGTCCGTACCAGCGCGCCACCACCGAATGCGCCAGCTCGTGCACCAGGACCGACGCGTAGAGCAGCACCGCGAAGACGAAGGCCAACAGGTACGCCGAGGGGCCCAGGGCCAGACGGGTCTGGACGATTCCTCCGTAGACCAGCGTGATCAGCACCGCCACGATCCACCACGAGGAGGTCACGTAGACCGGCACCCCGAAGGGACGACCGATCAGTAACCCCGGCTTCCGGGAACGGGAGTCGGGGCGAGGCGCGGAGGGATCACTACCGTTGGTCACGGCCCCAGACTATGACGACCCTCCGCCGGTCCTCTCATAGGCTCGGACCATGACCACCGCTCCGCTGCCGACCGCCCTCTCGCCCTCCCGGGCCTCCGACTTCCTGCAATGCCCGCTGCTCTTCCGTTTCCGAACGATCGACCGGCTTCCCGAGAAGCCCAGCGCCGCCGCGCTGCGCGGAACCCTGGTCCACGCCTGCCTGGAGCGCCTCTACGAGCTTCCGGCCGAGAGCCGGACCCCTCGGAGCGCGCTCGACCTGGTCGACCCGCAGTGGAAGCGGCTCCGGGAGAGCGACCCCGAGGTCGCCGAACAGCTCTTCCCCGAGGGCGAGGGGCTCGACGCGTGGCTGGAGTCGGCCCGGAAGCTGGTCCGGCGCTACTTCGACCTGGAGAACCCGGTCACCCTGGAACCCCGGGAACGCGAGATGCGCCTCGAGGTGTCGTTGCCCACGGGTCTGCGCCTGCGGGGATACGTCGACCGTCTGGACGTGGCGCCCGCCGGCCAGATCAGGGTGGTCGACTACAAGACCGGGAAGTCGCCCCATCCCCGTTTCGAGGACAAGGCCCGCTTCCAGATCTTCTTCTACGCGGTCATGATCTGGCGCGATCTCGGGGTGGTCCCCGCCCGGCTCCAGCTCATCTACCTGGGCGACGGGTCCGTGCGCTGGTACGACCCCACCGAAGAGGAACTCGCCGCGGCCGAGGCCGAGATCTCCGACATCTGGGAACGGATCGAGGCCGCCGGCCGCGCCGGTCGCTGGGAGCCCAAACGCAGCAAGCTCTGCGGTTGGTGCGAGCATCAGGCCCTGTGCCCGGAGTTCGGCGGCACCCCTCCCCCGCTGCCCACGGCCTGACATCGCCGTCGACAAGGGAGCGGTCACTCGGAGTATGCGGCAGAATCGAAGCGTGCCCGTCTCAGTTCTCCTCGTCGACGACCAGCCCCTCGTGCGGGCCGGTTTCCGGATGATCCTGGAAACGGCCCCGCACCTGTCCGTCGTGGGCGAGGCCTCCGACGGCCGCGAGGCCCTGCGCCGGGTCCGAGAGCTCCTCCCCGACGTGGTGCTGATGGACCTGCGCATGCCCGGCGTCGACGGGGTGCGCGCCACCGCGGACATCCTCGCCTGGGCCGCGCCCCTCGGGCACAAGGTGCGCGTCCTGGCCCTGACCACCTTCGACCTGGACGAGTACGCCATCGGAGCGCTGCGCGCGGGGGCGACCGGCTTCCTCCTCAAGGACGCGCCTCCGAGCGAGCTCATCGGCGCGGTGGAGGTGGTGGCCGACGGTTCGGCCGTGATCGCGCCGGCCGTCCTGCGCCGGCTCCTCGACCGTTTCTCCCCTCTCCTGCCCGACGTGGAGTCCGAACCCGAGACAGACGGGGCCGACCCCCTCACCTCCCGCGAACACGAGGTCCTGCGGCTGGTCGCCCGCGGCTGGTCCAACGCCGAGATCGCCGCGCACCTCTTCTTGGGCGAGACCACCGTCAAGTCCCACGTGGGCAACATCCTCACCAAACTCGGCCTGCGCGACCGCGTCCAAGCGGTCGTCCACGCCTACGAAAGCGGACTCGTCCGACCCGGACACGACCTTCCGTCCGACCACTGAACCCACCCACGGCACCCATCGAGAACGCCCTGGGACCGGCGCGTCGTCACTCGGCGCCGACCGCGCGCGTTGACAGGATGTCACCGGTGACCGAACTCACCGGTGCCTCCGTATCGCGCGGGCGAACCCCGCCGTCCGACCGGGCGTCCCTCTGTGGGACCACCGAGGCGGTGCGCCGAACAGCAGGGTGAGGGCGACGGCGAGAAAACGGAGTACAACGATGCCGAGCAAGCGGGGGCGGTCGGGGCCGCCGAGCGAGGAGATCATGCTCAGCCGGATGCGCGACTGGCGCGCCGAGCACGAGCGGGACCTGACCCCTGACGACCTCGACGACGAGCAGGACGTCAAGCTTCCCGACGCGCGGGCGATCAACCTGATCCTCCGCGTGGGCGAACTCATGCTGGCCAGTGGTGAGAGCACCGAGGCCGTCAGCGAGTCCATGCTGAGCCTTTCGGTGGCCTTCGACCTGCCCCGGTCGGAGGTCTCGGTCACCTTCACCACCATCTCGCTGTCCACCCACCCGGGCGGGGACAGCCCTCCGGTGACCGGTGAGCGGGTGGTGCGCCGCCGCACCCTGGACTACTTCAGGGTCAACGAGCTCCACACCCTCGTACAGGAGGCCGCGCTCGGGCTCCTGGAGCTGGAGGACGCCAACGCCCGGCTGGAGCAGATCCGCCGGGCCCGCATGCCCTACCCGAACTGGCTGATCGCCGTCGGCTTCGGCCTCATCGCCTCCAGCGCGAGCCTCATGGTGGGCGGTGGTCTGATCGTGGCGACCGTGGCCTTCCTCGCCACGGTGCTGGGCGACCGTACCGCGGTCTTCCTGGCCAATCGAGGCGTCGCCGAGTTCTACCAGATGGCCGCGGCCGCCCTCGTGGCCTCCAGTATCGGCGTGGCCCTGCTGTGGGTGAGCACCACCATGGACCTGGGCCTCCAGGCGGGCGCGATCATCACCGGTAACATCATGGCCCTGCTCCCCGGTCGTCCACTGGTCTCCAGCCTCCAGGACGGCATCAGCGGAAGCTACGTCTCCGCGGCGGCACGCCTGTTGGAGACCTTCTTCATCCTGGGCGCGATCGTCTCCGGGGTCGGCGCCGTGGCCTACACGGCGGTGCGTCTGGGCGTGAACATGGACCTGGAGAACCTGCCCTCGGCGGGTACCTCCATGGAGCCCCTGGTGCTGGTGGGCGCCGCCGGGATCGCGATGGCGTTCGCGATCTCCCTCGCGGTACCGCCCCGGATGCTGCCCTTGATCGGCTGCATGGGCGTGATGATCTGGACGATCTACGCGGGCCTTCGGCTGTTGTTGGAGGCGCCCCCCGTGGTGGGCACCGTGGCCGGAGCGGTGGCGGTGGGGGTGGTCGGTCACTGGCTGGCCCGGCGTACCCGACGTCCGGTACTGCCGTACCTGATCCCCTCGATCGCTCCACTCCTGCCCGGAAGCATCCTGTACCGGGGGTTGATCGAGATCACCCAGGGGACCGCGGTCGCCGGAATGCTCAGCCTGGCGGAGGCCATCATGGTGGCGCTGGCCCTGGGCGCGGGGGTCAACCTCGGTGGCGAGCTGGTGCGGGCCTTTCAGCGCGGCGGCCTGGCGGGCGCCGGTATGCGCGGCCGTCCCGCCGCCCGTCGAACCCGTGGTGGGTACTGACCCCGTCGTCTCCCGGTCGTCCGGGCCGTTCCCTCCTCGGCTCGGACGACGACACGCCGAATCGGCGAGAACCCTTTCCAGGTGGCGTGGATCTCATAGGGCGAGCGCGAACAGGAGGCGGCGATCACTGTTGTCGGACTGAAACGTCAACACCTTGTGATGTCAGCCACTACTGTTGGCCTCAACGACGCACACGACCGAAGGGGTCTTCATCATGTGCAGCCACGAACCCTCCTGCCCGTCCTTCGAGGACACCGATCGTGAGGCGGCCCGAGTCGTCTCCAGCCGCCCCGAACAGGGGTGGAGCCTGCTCTGCAACGGGGTCGTCCTCTTCGACGACACCGGCGAACTGCTCCCCGACGGAGTGATCGTCGCCCCGCACCGCCCCCGCGCCGCCGCCTGAGGACCCGTCTCCCGACCACCGCGGTCGGGTCGACACCCGTGACACCTCCGAACGCCCCGCCCGGGAGACACACGATCCCGGGCGGCGCCGTGGCGACCGTCCTCAACGCGTGTCGGGCCACCCCTCGGGGAGCACGTCCTCCCCCATCGCCTCGGCCAGCCTGCGCCGGAAGTCCGCGTGCACGTCGGCGCCCCAGACCAGTTCGTCGGGGGTGCGCAACGCCTGCTCCATCGCCTCGCGCAGGACGGCCGGACGGGTCTCGCCCTCCACCGTCGGCATCGCCAGCAGGGCGTGCATGCGGCCGATGACCGCGAACAGCTCCCCGGCCAGGGCGGAGGCGCTGGAGGTCGCCTCGGCCTCCTCCAGGTACCCCTCCCACCACGGGACGGGGATCTCCTCCCCGTTCTCGTCCACGGGCCTGGCGAAGGGACGGCGCAGACGGCGCCGCACCTCGTCCACGACCTCGGGGTCACGACTCTCCAACCCCGACCACCACACCCGCGCGGCCGAGTCCGGTTCACCTCGGAGGTTCAGCAGACCGGCGAGGAGTTCCACCGCCGCGCCCGAGGTACGCGGCGCTGGGCGGGGCCACTCCTCGTCGGTCTCCACCGGACCCGGATCGGCGACCGACGCGGCGTCGGCGAGGGCCAGCTCCACGTGGGTCGCGGCCCGAAGAAGGCGCAGTTCGGGGTCGTCGGCGATCGCCAACCCCCGGTCGACCACGATCGCCGCGGTCTCCGCGTCCCCTCGGCCCAGCAGCCGACCGGCCAGGTCCCGAGAGGCCTCCAGGACGGTGGCGGTATGGAGGGGGGCCATCCGTCCCTCCTCGGTCGGGGGCGCCAGGGCCGCCTCCCAGTGTTCCTCGGCCTCGGCCGTCTCGCCTCGCGTCTCCGCCTCACGGGCCAGCCCGTAGTGGGCCACCGCGATGTAGGTCCGATCTCCCATGTCGAGCAGGCGTCGCCACACCCGGACGGCCTCCTCGTGTTCCCCCTCCTGTTCCAGGGAGAGCGCCAGGTGATAGCCGGCCCGGGGGGCGTAACGGCCGTCGCCGGTGGCCAGGGCCCTGCGCGCGGCCTCTCGGGAGGCGGTCGTGTCTCCGCGTCGATCCTGGACCACGGCCAGCCCCAACAGGGCACGCGCCTGCGTCGCCGGTGGCGGGTTGGCCGCCACGGCCCGTCCATAGAGGCGGGCGGCCCGCTCCAGGTGTCCGTTCTCGACCAGGTCCCGGGCCTGATCGCACAGGTCGGAGGCGTCCTCGGGCCCGACCGTCGGCTCCTCGACGTCCTCGGGATCCACGGGGAGGGGTCGGGGGTCGGAGGGGCCGGAGCGAGCGGGAGTTCCGGACGTCGTGGTCATGCTTCCGCTTTCCGTGGGGGCGTGGAGACCGCGCGGTGGGGAGCGCGGATGTTCGGCTCGCCGCAACTCTAACGCGCTCTCCCCCGCCCTGGAGCGCCCCTCCCGTGGCGGGTCCCGGTCATGGGAGGACCACGCCGCACCCGCCCTCGCGCGAAGAGGAGGGCGGGGCGCCGACCCGTGTCGACGCCCCGCCCCTCGTCCCACGCCCGGCGGCGTAAGGCCTACAGCTCGAAGGCCTCCGGCGGCGGGCAGGAGCAGACCAGGTTGCGGTCACCGTAGGCCTGGTCGATCCGGCCGACCGGCGGCCAGTACTTGTCCTGACGCAGCGACGGCAGCGGATAGGCCGCCACCTGACGGCTGTAGCCGTGCCCCCACTCGTCGGCGGTCAGGGCCTCGGCGGTGTGCGGGGCGTTGCGCAGCGGGTTGTCGTCGGCGTCCCACTCACCGGTCGTGACCTTGTCGATCTCACCGCGGATGGAGATCATCGCCTGGACGAACCGCTCCAGCTCCGCGAGGTTCTCGCTCTCGGTGGGCTCCACCATGAGCGTGCCGTTGACCGGGAAGGACATGGTCGGCGCGTGGAAGCCGTAGTCCATCAGGCGCTTGGCGACGTCCTCGTTGCTGATCCCGCAGGCCTTCTGGAGGGGGCGGATGTCGATGATGCACTCATGCGCGACCAGACCGCCGGCGCCGGTGTAGAGCACCGGGAAGTAGGGCTCCAGACGCTTGGCGATGTAGTTGGCCGAGAGCACCGCGGTCTCGGTGGCCGAACGCAGCCCCTGCTCGCCCATCATCCGTACGTAGGCCCAGGAGATCGGCAGGATTCCGGCGGATCCGAAGGGGGCGGCCGAGACCGGTCCGGAACCGGTGTGCGGGCCCGCCTCGGGCTGTCCGGGGTGGTTGGGCAGGAAACCGGCCAGGTGCGAACGGACCGCGACCGGGCCCACGCCCGGGCCGCCGCCCCCGTGCGGGATGCAGAAGGTCTTGTGCAGGTTCAGGTGGCTGACGTCGGCGCCGAACTCGCCCGGCTTGGCCCAGCCCAGGAGGGCGTTCAGGTTGGCGCCGTCCACGTAGACCTGGCCGCCGGCCTCGTGGACCAGGCGGCACACCTCGGTGATGGTGTCCTCGTACACGCCCGCGGTGGAGGGGTAGGTGACCATGATGGCCGCCAGGTCCTCCGCGTGACGGGCGGTCTTGGCGCGCAGGTCCTCCAGATCGACGTTGCCGTCGTCGTCACAGGCCACGACGGCCACGCGCATCCCCGCCATGACGGCGCTGGCCGCGTTGGTCCCGTGGGCGGAGCTGGGGATCAGGCACACGTCGCGGTGGCTCTGACCGCGGGAACGGTGGTAACCGCGGATGGCGAGCAGACCGGCGAGTTCGCCCTGGGAGCCGGCGTTGGGCTGGAGGGAGACGGCGTCGTAGCCGGTGACCTCGGCCAGCCAGGCCTCCAGGTCGCGGATGAGCGCCACGCTGCCGGCCGCCTGGTCCAGAGGGGCGAACGGGTGCAGGCCCGCGAACTCCGGCCAGGTGATGGACTCCATCTCCGCGGTGGCGTTGAGCTTCATGGTGCACGACCCCAGCGGGATCATCGTGCGGTCCAGCGCCAGGTCGCGGTCGGACAGACGGCGCATGTAGCGCAGCAGGGAGGTCTCGCTGCGGTGGGTGTTGAAGACCTCGTGGGTGAGGTAGTCGACGCCGCGCGCCAGGTCGGCGGGCAGACGGTCGGCGGCCTCGTCCACGGCCACCGGGCCGCGCTCGGCGCCCCGGTCGGCCTCGCCGAAGGAGGCCAGGACCTTGCCCAGGGTGTCGACGGTGGTCGTCTCGTCCACGCTCAGGCCGACGGTGCGCTGGTCGACGGCGAGCAGGTTGATCCCGCTCTCCAGGGCGCGTTCGACGACCTGGTCGGCGCTGGGCACGCGCACGCGCAGGGTGTCGAAGTAGGACGAGTGGACCACGTCGAAGCCGCGGCGGGTGAGGGCGTCGGCCAGGGCCGCGGTGCGGGTGTGCACCTGACGGGCGATGGCGCGCAGGCCGTCGGGGCCGTGGTAGACGCCGTACATGCCGGCCATGATCGCCAGCAGCACCTGGGCGGTGCAGATGTTGCTGGTGGCCTTCTCACGACGGATGTGCTGTTCGCGGGTCTGGAGGGCCAGACGGTAGGCGGGCTTGCCGGCGTTGTCCACCGAGACGCCGACCAGACGGCCGGGCAGCTGGCGACGGAGCTTCTCGCCCACGGACATGTAGCCGGCGTGCGGGCCGCCGAAGCCGAGCGGAACGCCGAAACGCTGAGTGGAGCCGACCGCGATGTCGGCGCCCAGGTCGCCGGGGCTGCGCAGCAGCGTGAGGGCGAGGATGTCCGCGGCGACCACGGCCAGGGCCCCTCGCTCGTGCGCCCGGGCGATCACGGAGGAGGGGTCGCGGACCACACCGCTGGAGGCGGGGTACTGCACCAGGACACCGAAGGCCTCGCCTTCGGGCAGGCCCTTGGTCAGGTCGGCGACGACGACCTCGATGCCCAGGGGCTCGGCCCGGGTGCGCAGCACCTGGAGGGTCTGCGGGAAGACGTCGGAGTCGACGACGAACACGTCGCTCTTGACCTTGGAGGCGCGACGGGCCAGGGTCATGGCCTCGGCGGCGGCGGTCGCCTCGTCCAGGAGGGAGGCGCCGGTGATCGGGAGGCCGGTCAGGTCCGAGACCATGGTCTGGAAGTTGAGGAGGGCCTCCAGCCGGCCCTGGGAGATCTCCGGCTGGTAGGGCGTGTAGGCCGTGTACCAGGCGGGGTTCTCCATGATGTTGCGCAGGATGACCGGCGGGGTGAGCGTGTCGTAGTAGCCCAGGCCGATCAGCGAGGTGTGCGGACGGTTGCGCGAGGCCAGGGCCCGCAGCTCGTCCAGGGCCTCGGCCTCCCCGATCGCCTCGGGCAGGTCCAGCGGGGCGTGGCGCCCGGGGCCGGTGAGGATGGACTCGGGGACGGCGGCGGTCATGAGCTCCTCGGTGGAGGAGTGCCCCACCGTCTTGAGCATCTCTTCGACCTCGGCCGGTGTGGGGCCGATGTGCCGGTCGGCGAAGACCCTGGCGGGCGCGCCCGGGTTCGGGACGTTCGACGGGTCAGTCACGGAGACCTCCTGGTGACAGGGCCGATGTGATCGGCGGTGTTCCTCACGGTCTCCCCCTCTGTCACCGGGCACGGCGGTGCCCAGGCTTCAGAGCGGCCTCCTCCGCGCGGTCCGTGGTGCCTGAGAGGTTACTGGGGAGTATTGCCCCGTCGGCGCCCCGTTGCCGAGGTCTCTCCCGCGCGGTATCGACAGCCTGCTGACGCTCTGTACATAGATCCAAGCAGGAGGAATGTCGGGTTTCCTCCTGTTGTGACTACGACCGTACTCGATCGGGGCCCGGTTCACCGAGCCAGGGCACGCCTTTCTCCCACCGCACACGGAGAATCACACGAACCCCTCGGGCCCCACCACGACCACGTTCGCCTTCGCCGGACTCAGCCGGTGCGCCGCTCCCTGCGCCGACGGGCCAGCTCGTCGACCGGCTGGGGCGCGGAGGCGGGAAGCTCCGAACGATCCTCGGCCGGAACGACCCCCAGGGCCTCCTCCAGCTCACGGGCCACGTTGGCCAACGCCAGCCCGAACATGCCCTGACCGCACTGCATGAGGTCGACGACCTCCTCGGGAGAGGTGCACTCGTAGACGCTCACACCATCGCTCATGAGGGTGATGCGGGCCAGCTCACCGGCGGGGCGGCCCCGCAGATGGTCCACGGCCGTACGGATCTGCTGAAGGGAGATCCCGGTGTCCAGGAGGCGCTTGGCCACCTTGAGCATGAGGATGTCCGGGAGACTGTACAGGGGCGCGTTATGGGCGCCTGAGCGCACGCTCGGCTCCACCAGGCCGGTTCTGGCCCAGTAGTCGAGCTGTCGATAGGTGATCCCGGCGGCGGTACACGCCGCGGGTCCCCTATACCCGACGTCCATAGGCAGCGCCACCACGTCCTCTTCGCACAGTAGGCCCTGCTGCCCCGCTAGCCGCAGCGCGGACCGCCTGTCTTCGGGATCCCGCTTGCCGCTCGCTACCGCCACGCCGACCTCCGGCTTCTCGTCCCACGGCGGCATCGACAGGGGAAAGTCCACTCAGGGAAGGGGCGCGCCGTGGGTTCCACAGCACCGAAGGTAAAGCGGCGCCACGGCAGCGTCAACGAGGCCGCGCGGCGCGTCGCCAACTACGCGTTGCGACGACTCCGCCCGGCCGACGGCTCCGATGGGCCCGCGGCTCCAGGGGGTTTCGGCTGTGGTCTCCACGACCAATCCCTCATCCCAATCTATCACTGAGACCCGCGACGAAGCCGCAGGTCAAGGCCGTGTCCTCGGTGGAGACGCTCTCGCCTCCCGAGAACACGGAACGGGACCCGCGCTCGGCGCGGATCCCGTCGCGTGTTCACGTACTACGTCGCCCGAAATCCTCGGGAGAGATATTGTCCAGGAACTCCCGGAACGCCTCGACCTCGTCCTCCTGCTCGTCCGGGATCGGCATCCCCGCCTCGTCGATCACGTCCTCGTGAGCGTAGATCGGGGTTCCGGTCCGCAGCGCCAGGGCGATGGAGTCCGAGGGCCTGGCACTGACCTCCACACCGTTGCTGAAGACCAGCTCGGCGTAGAAGATGCCATCGCTCAACCCGGTGATCCTCACCGTCTCCAGGCCGGTGTCCAGGGCGTCGAGGACGTCCCGGAACAGGTCGTGGGTGAGGGGCCGGGCGGGGGCCACACCCTGCTGGGCCAGTGCGATGGCGGTGGCCTCCACACCACCGATCCAGATCGGCAGGTAGCGGTCACCCTCGGTCTCCTTGAGCAGGACAATCGGTTGGTTCGAGGGCATCTCAACCCGGACGCCGACGACCTCCATGTGCTTCACAGCGTCTCCGTCCCACGAGTCGTCATGCCGGCTGGGCGCTCGTCCCTGCTCCCCCGTTGGATCAGGACCCGAGGGCGAAATCGGCACCCTTCGTTACAAAGCTCTCCGGAGGCGGGGGGCCGCAAACCTCTCCGGCCCTCCCGCCCCCGTCGACCGTGGTCAGCGATCCGTCATCGGCGCGGCTTGGTCAACAGGACCATGCGGAACTTGCCGATCTGGATCTCGTCCCCACCGCCCAACTCGGCCTCGTCCACCGGCTCGCGGTTGACGTAGGTACCGTTGAGGCTTCCGACGTCACGGACTCCGAACCCGTTGCCACGGCGGAAGAACTCCACGTGGCGCCGGGAGACGGTGACGTCGTCGAGGAAGATGTCGCTGTTGGGGTGACGCCCGGCGGTGGTCACGTCGCTGTCCAGCAGGAAACGGCTTCCCGCGTTCGGGCCACGACGGACCACGAGCAGAGCGGTGCCCGGAGGAAGCGCGTCGGCGCTGGCGGGGTCGTCCCCGCCGAGCTCATCGCCCGATTCCTCTTCCTCCAGCGCCTGTATTCCGGAGATGGAGATGGTCGAGGTGACATCTCCCGCGGAGTCCCCGCCCGCGGTGGGCCGTGGGCTCTGCTGGTCGGCCCTGCGGAGGGGGGTTCCACAGTGGGAGCAGAAACGGGCATCATCCGCAACGGCGTGACCGCACTGCGTGCAGTAAACGCTCGACATAGGTCGGCTCGGCCTCCTACCGCACGGGGCGGTGCTTGATTCGGCTGATCGGTGGCGCGTTCCGAACGTGCGACGGACACGGTGCCCGCCCACCATCCGGAACACGGCGGGGCGGCCCACTGTCGCGGCAGTGGAACGACCCGCACGGTCGGTCGCTAGGTCTCATCCCCCATGTTGTACTCCTTGTCACCCCCCGTTGGGTATCCGCCGTTGCCGGGACGCCCGTTCGGGTGATGACACGGTGCTTCAGGGAACACTCGACTTTAAACCATATCCCTGCCCAGGCAGGGTTCCGCTCCCCTCGGCCGGCCGCGAACACCCTCGATTCGCGTGCGCGTTCCGCGGTCGGCGGTTCCCCACCGGCCCTCCGCCCGGTCGGCGGCGGACCCGTTCAAGGACCATCACTCGTCCTGGAAGTGATGCCGTGCGCGGGCGTTTGGTTCACGCGAACGCGCGACGGATTTTCGAGGACTTCCCCCGCCGGCATTGACCTGCGTCTTTCGCGGGCCCTCTCGGCGAGGTGAACGGCGGGAAAAGAGCGGGAGACCGGGACGACCGGGCACGCCTCGCGGGCGTGGGCGACCTCTTCGCCCACGCCCGCGAGGACGCGCGTCAGCCCTCGGCCGACTCGACCACGGCCGCCCACTCGTCCAGAAGCCGCTGCACCCTGTCCGGATCGGGACCTTCGGCCCAAAGATGGGTGACGGCCTCGGCCGTGTCCGGAAGGACCAGGGCCCAGCTTCCGTCGGGTTCGATCACCCGGACACCGTCGGTGGTGTCCAGCTCCCGGTCGCCGGCGGCCTCCACGACGGCGCGCATGACGCTGCCCTTGATCGCCCAGGGCGTGGGCACCGAACGGCGCAGCAGGTGCGCCTGGGGGATCGCCCGCTCGATCTGACCGAGCGACCGGCGTGTCCTGGCCACCAGGCCCAGCAACAGCACGAAGGCCGCGATGCCGTCACCGGTGGGGCTGAACTCGGGGACGACGAACCCGCCGCGGCCGTCGCCGGCGAGGACGATCGTGTCCCCTTCGGCCCGGACCGCCTTGGTCAGCTCGTCCGTGGCGGTCGCCGTCCAGCGCACCTGCGCCCCGTGCGACCGGGCCACGCGCTCGGCCACCCGGGTCGTGGTCACCGGCAGGGCCACGGTGCCGCCGCCCCGCTCGGCGGTGACCAGGTCCAGGACCACCAACAGCGCGCGGTCGTCGTCGACCAGTTCACCGTTCTCGTCCACGATGGACAGCCGCTCGGCCACCGGGTCGAAGCGCACGCCGAAGTCGGCGCCCGATCCGGACACCAGTTCGCCCAGCCGTTCCAGGTCGCGCATCCTCTTGGCGACGGTGTCGGTGGGCGAGGCCTCGTCCAATCGGTTGTTGACGGTGAGCACGTCCACCCCGATCCGCCCCAGCAGGGAGGGCAGGATGAGCGAGCCCGTGCCGCCCGCGCAGTCCACGACCACCTTCAACCTCGCCTCGGCCACCCCGGAGGTGTCCACGGCCCTCAGGAGGTCGTGCGAGTAGTTCTCCACGTTGCGCGCGGGGAAGGACAGTTCACCGATCTCCCCCGGGAAGGCACGGCGGTACTCGGCGCGGGAGAAGACCCGGTCGAGCTTGCGCTGGGCCCCCGGCGAGAGGTCGGCCCCCTCGCCGTCGAGGAAGATGATGTCCACCGACTCGGGGTCGCCCGGACTGGTGCGGACGGTGATACCGCCGCTGATCCCGCTCTGCGCGGTGTGGAACCGTGCCACCGGCAACGGCACGACCTCCAGGTCGCGCACTTCGATGGCGGCCGCCGTGAGCGCGCTGATGATCGCCCGCTTGAGCGTGCGCGCGGCCCGCGAGACGTCGCGCGAGGTGGTGACGACCGCGCCCTTCTTAAGGGTGGTCGCGTAGGCGTTGGCGAGCCGGACCGCCAACTCCGGGGTGATCTCGACGTTGATCAGCCCGGACACGCCCCGGGGTCCGAACAGCGAACGCTGCCCGCGCGACTCCCAGACGACGTTGGTACTGACCACCGCCCCGGCCTCGATGGTCTTGAAGGGATAGACCTTGACGTCGTTGTGCAGGTAGGCCTCGGACTCGATGACGCAGTCCTCGCCGACGACCGCGCCCTCCTCGATCCGGACCGCCGCCATCACGTCGGTGTTCTTGCCGATCACGGTGCCGCGCAGGTTGGCCCCACGGCCGATGAACACGTTGTCGTGCAGGACCGTGCGATGCGCGAAGGCCTCGGCCCGGACCACGGCGTTGCTGCCCACGACGGTGTACTCCCGAAGCTCCGCCCCGGGCTCGACCTTGGCGTAGTCACCGATGTAGAGCGGGCCCTTGAGGATCGCCGCGGAGCTGACCTCGGCGCCCTCGCCGACCCACACGCCAGGCGACACCTCGAAGCCGTCGATCTCGACGTCGACCTTGCCGGAGAGCACGTCGGCCTGGGCGCTCAGATAGCTCTCGTGGGTGCCCACGTCCTCCCAGTAGCCCTCGGCCACGTAGCCGTAGATGGGCTCGCCCTCTTCCAGGAGTTCCGGGAAGACGTCGCCGGACCAGTCGACCACCTCGCCCTCGGCGACGCGTTCGAGGACCTCGGGCTCCATGATGTAGATACCGGTGTTGACGGTGTCGGAGAAGACCTGACCCCAGGTCGGCTTCTCCAGGAACCGTTGGACGCGCCCCTGGTCGTCGACGATGATGATGCCGAACTCCAGCGGGTTCGGCACCCGCTTGAGGGCGATGGTCACCTTGGCGCCGCGTTCCTTGTGGAAGCGGACCATGTCGGTGAGGTCGATGTCGGTCAGCGCGTCACCGGAGATGACGATGAACGGCTCTCCGCGCAGGTGTTCCTCGGCGTTCTTCACACTGCCCGCGGTCCCCAGGGGGACCTCCTCGGCGACGTAGTGGAGCTTCATGCCGAGCTCCTCGCCGTCGCCGAAGTAGTTGCGGATGAGCGTGGCCAGGAACTGGACGGTGACGACGGTCTCGGTGAAGCCGTGCTTGCGCAGCAGACGCAGCACGTGCTCCATGATCGGTCTGTTGACCACCGGAAGAAGTGGCTTGGGCTGGTTGGCGGTCATGGGGCGCAGGCGCGTGCCCTCGCCGCCCGCCATCACGACGGCCTTCATCGGGGGTACGGCGGTCGTGGGTTCCTCGTGGGGCCCGGTCATCGCCCGGCCCTCCGTGGAGAGGTACCGTCCGCGAGGACGGGGATCAGGTGTTCGGAGCACGCGCCATCACGCGTGGTGGGACATGTTCTCATGGCGGAGACGACACTCCCTTTCGATCCGACAGGTCCGCGGTGAGCCGGCCCGCCGGTGTTCCGAATCAGGGCATGGTGCCGCCCTGATCCCTGTGGCCCCTTGGATCCGGGCCCTCGGGTTCCGCGCCGGGGTCGCCGTCGACGGTCGCCGGTGCGGTCGGATCGTGTCGATCCGTGTGCCCACCCCGCGTGTCACCGTCGGGGACTCCCGTGCGAACACCTTCGTGATCGGTACGTTCGGCGCGGCGGGTCTGGTCGATCAGGCGCAGTCCCTGTACGGCGTAGAGCGAACCGGCCCACCAGTAAAGAGCCGTTCCCCACAGAGCGAAGGCCCAACCTATAATCCTCGCCACATCAGCGACGAGAGACGCGTACTCGGCCACGAACAACAGGGGAAACGAGTACAACAGGCACAACGTCGCGGCCTTGCCGGCGAAGTTCACCGGCAGCGGCCCATAGCCGAAATGGCGCAGCAGGGGCAGGGCCCCGATGATGAGGACGTCGCGCAGGACCAGGATGGCCATCAGCCACCACGGGACGATGCCCCGGATGACCAGACCCAGCAGGGCGGCGAAGATGTAGAGCCGGTCGGCGAGCGGGTCGAGGAACTGCCCCAGCCGGGAGGCCTGGTTCCAGGCCCGGGCGATCTTGCCGTCCAACCAGTCGCTGACCCCCGCGAAGGCCAGGACCAGGAGCGCCCACCAGTCGGCCTCGGGCACCAGCACGAGCCAGAGGAACAACGGTACGCCCAACAACCGGAGCATGCTCAACAGGTTGGGAACCGTCCAGATGCGGTCACTGACCACCGGGCCGGCCACACTGCCCCCCGCCTCGTGTCTGCCTTCTTCCGCGGATCGCCCCATAGCGCCCACGATAACGGCGGGGTCCGTCTCCCCCGCCACCGCGCGTCCCGTCGCGCCCTCGTGGCGCCCCGGAACGGCCGCCCGCCAATCGTATCCTGTACGGACTCACCGCGTGACCCGGTGATCACCTGGGCTTTCGGTGCCGGAAGGGACCGGAGGCGGGCCGCTCCCACGGCCACTATCGGCCAAGGCGGTGGACACGCTCGGGGCCGACGCCCGGCGAAAGCCCCTCAGTCGCGCGGCAGGATCCGCTCGGCCTCGCGCAACCCCGAGAGCAGGGCCCCGTGGACCGTGGCGCTGTGCTCCAGATCGGTGGCCTCGCCGGCGAAGAAGACGCGGTCCTCGATCGGTTCGGCCAGGGCGACGCGATCGGAGTCGCCCGAACCGACGGCGGTGAAGGAGAACCCGCCTCGCGCGAAGGGGTCGTCCATCCAGTGCGTCAGGTAGTGGTCTATCGGGTCCGGGGCCTTCTTGAACATGCTCCGCAGCGAGGCCATGGCGTGCTCGACCACCTCACCGTCCTCCATGCCGGCCAGGAAGCGGGCCGCGTCCCCACCGTTGCGACAGACCAGTACCGGGGTGCCGAACACGTTCTGCCCGGCGTACCAGTGGAACCAGGTGCCCTCCTCCGTGCCCAGGTGCACCAGCACCTCGGCGTCGCCCCAGAAAACGTCGTCGAAGCGCAGGAAGAGCTTCTCCAGACGGCCGTTGCCCAGACGTTCCACCGCGTCGCGCTTGTCCTCCGGAAGCGGCGGATCGAAGTCGATCGTCCCCGCCTTGAGGACCCCGAGCGGAAGGGTGAGCACGACACGGTCGGCGGTCAGGGTCTCCTCGCCGTCGGGCGTCTCCACGCGTACGCGGACACCGTCCGCGTCGTGGGCCACGGACAGGACCACGTGTTCGTGGCGTACGTCCAGCCCCCGCGCCAGGTGGTCGGTGAGCTCCCCCATGCCGTCGGGGAAGACGACGTCGTCGCCGCTGAACTCGTGGGTGGAGCCGACGGCGGTGAAGGAGATCTCGTCGGCCTCCGCGCCGTGGTCGGCCTCGGCGATGCGGTGGACGATCTCGGTCGCGTCCCTGGCGCGGGAACGGACCAGGTTCACGTCGTAGAGGGCGTGCTCGATCCCCTGCTCCATGGACTGGTCCTCGGTCGCGCCGACCGTCGCCCAGTACATGTGCTCGTGCAGGAGGTTGACGTCCTCCATGTTGCGGCGGTGACGGTCGAAGAGGAGGCGGCGCCCCTTGGGGTCGTAGGCGGTCTCGGTGGAACGGTTGAACGTGGCCGTGCGCGCCCCCGAGTCGCGCACCAGCCGGGAGAGCGGGTTGTTCTCCTCACCGCGCATCCAGGAGGCCCCGGCGTCCAGGGTCACGCCGTCCCAGGTCCGCACCGAGTGGATGCGACCGCCCAGGCGGTCCCGCGCCTCCAGGACGGTGACCCGCTCCCCGCGCTCGGCGAGCAGATCGGCCGCGGCCAGACCGGCCATACCGGCGCCGACGACGATCGTGTGACCGCGCCCCTCCTCGGCCCGACGCCCGCGAGGTTCGGGCTCGGCCTCCGGCTCACGACCGCTCTCGTCACCGGAGACCTCCTCCTCGACGATCTCCGCGCCCACGTCCTCGGTCCCGGTCATCGCGCTCCCCCTGTCGTGTCGGCGGCCGACAAGTGCGACCTTAAGCTTCCACGCTCCCCCGACCTGGGAGGACACACCAGAAACCGCGCGATGCGCCCCTTTCCGACCGGTGCCGCCCCGCACCGGTAACTCGAACACGAGGACATCGTCCACAAGGTAAAAGGCGGCGGTGGTCGGCGCTCTCCACCGACCACCGCCCGGTGGTGCACATCCTCTCCCCACGATCCGCGAGACGTGGAGAGGGGAGGAACCCGAGATGTCGTCCGTCCCCGACATCTCTCGAAAGCAGAACCTAGGACACGAGGCTTTCGGTTTTCTTACGCTTTCGGAAGGACACGATACGGCCTCGACCCGATCGGGCGCACCCGCCCCGGTGGAAGGGCGCCACCGCGGCCGAAGGCCCTGGTCGTCGGCGGCGCCTCCGACTCACACCAGGACGCCGTCCCTGGCGACCACGCGACCCGCGCGCACCACCAGACGACGCGGCGGCAGGTCCACCACGATCTGGGGCAGGCACTCCCCGTCGACCACCAGGAAGTCGGCGGGGGAACCCGGAGTGAAGTCGACCTCGGGCAGGTCGACCAGGGCCGCCCCGTCGTTCGCGGCGGTGAGGAAGGCGTCGGAGAGCTGCTCGTCGAGACGGGCCCGGAGCGTCGTGGCCAACCGGTGGGCCCGGTGCAGCATGTCGGCGTCGCCGAAGGGGCTCCAGGCGTCACGGACCCCGTCCGAGCCCACGCCGACCCGCACCCCGTGCTCGCGCAGGCGGGCCACCGGCAGTACCCGTGCCGGGTCCGGGGCGATGGTGGTCAGGGCGATGCCCGCCTCCCCGAGCGCCGAGGCCAGGGCGTCGAACCCCTCGTCCACCTCGGCCACCCCGAAGGCGTGGCTGACGGTCACGGAACCGCCCATGTCCAGGGCCCGGGTCCGCTCGATGATCGCCCACAGGCTGCGCGATCCCACGGGGCCGCGGTCGTGCAGGTGGATGTCGACACCGACCCGGTAGCGATCGGCCAGGCCGAAGACCAGGTCCAGTTGGCCGTCGAGGTCCTCGTCGAACCCCTCCGGGTCGATCCCGCCGATCAGGTCGGCGGCGCCGGTCCGCAACGCCTCCTCCATCAGCGCGTCCGTTCCGGGGGCCCGTCGGACACCGTGCTGGGGGAAGGCCACGATCCGCACGTCGAGGGCGTGGGACAGGCTCGCGGCGGCCTCCCCGACGCCCAGGAGCCCCTCCAGCCCGTAGGCGGGGGCGATGTCGGCGTGGGCGCGCATGGCCCGGGTGCCTCGTGTGACGGCGTGGCCCATGAGCCGTCCGGAGCGCACGGACACCGGCGTGGGCATGTTCCGGAAGACCTCGGCGTCCTGTTCACCCAGTTCGGCGATGCCCCGGGCCGCGCGACGCGAGTACCAGGGCTCGCCCCAGGTGGTCTTGTCGGGGTGGATGTGGGCGTCCACCAGGGTGGGCAGCGCGACCCCTCCCCCGCAGTCGACCTCCTCGACGGGGCCTCGGGCCTCGGTGGCCACCACCCCGTCGACGACCGTCAGGTCGATGGGCTCTCCGCCCATGGGACGCACGTTCCGGAAGATCGTGGTGTTCCGCTGTCCGGTCATGGTGGGCCTTTCCGTGAGGGAGTGGTGCCGTCCACGACCTCCGAGGAGGCCATGGGTTCCGCATCTCGATCGTTCGAGTTCGCGATACGGCAGCATGTCACGGCTCACACCCCCACGTCACACCTCGGTCGGCGACGGTCCCTCCGACACGCTCACCGGACGGACCGTCGCCCCGTGTCAGGCGAAGCCCCGATCGGTCATGGCCACGGAGTACAGCACCTCCGTCTCCTCGGCGGGCGTGTGCTGCTCGGGGATCAGCGCCCTCGTGGCGACCGGGCGCACCGCGCTCGCGGGAAAGGCGTCCTCCTCCATCAGGTCGGCGATCAGCTCGTCGATCAGCGCCTCGGTCACGTGCGGCATCGTGAACAGGTGGACGTAGGTCTTCACCGAGCTCTCCCCGAAGGGCACCGTCACCGTGGCCAGCGAGTACTTCTCGATGATCCGCTCCACCGGGGCCCTGAACCGGACGCTGAACGAGTGCCGGGTCAGTTCGCGTTCCAGAGGGTCCTTCCCCAGTTCGCGGAGTCTGGGCGCCACCTTCTCCTCCAGTCGCCGCGCGGTGTACACGGCCGTGTCGTGGCAGCCCTTGGCCATCCGGACCTGGTCGTCGTGGGAGTGTTCGGCGAAGAAGTTCCACAGCACCGCCGCGGAGAACCCGTTGCGCGACCCGGCGAAGGTGGTGTCGGGCGACCCCACGTAGTCGGCCATCGGCGGCGGCTGCAACTGGAGTCCGCGCCTGGTCATGAACACCCCGCACGGCCAGGGACAGCCCGGATACTTGTGACCGCTGGCCACGATGGAGCTCACCCCCGGTCGGGGCAGGGAGAAGTCGAACTTCGGCACCGCGACCCCGGCCTTGGCCAGGAAGGGGACGTAGTTGGCCCCGAGCGCGCCGTCGACGTGGATCCAGAAGCCGTCGCGCTTGATCCTCTCCTTCTTTCCGTCCCTTTCGACCGTGAACTCGCGGTCGTACATCCCGTGTCTCTCGAACACCCCGCCCAGCCGGGACACGGCCTCCTCGACGTCGTCGTAGGCCCCCTTGAAGGTGGTGCCGAGGTTGAGCACGACCACCACCGGGTGGCCCTTCTCCGCGAAGTAGTCGACCGCTCGCACGAGCCCGTCCACGTCGATGCGGCCGTCGTCGTGGGAGGGGACCTCGGTCGGCCAGGTGGGGGTGCCCATGACCCTCCGCGCGTCCTTGAGGTAGTCCCGCTTCGGATCGTTGCCCATGGCGCCGAACGTCGGGATGCCGAGCGTGTGCGCGCTCTTGGCGATCGAGTAGTGGGACTCCCGGGAGAAGAGGATCACCGGGACGGTGGCGTTCGGGTTCCCCGTGACCGGTGTCGCCTGGGCCATGGCCAGCCGCGGCACCCGGCTCTCGGACGTGCCGCGTTCCAACAGCAGGTGCTTGCCCGAGACGAAGTCGCGGGCGTTGAGCAGACCGTAGATGTTGCCTTCGGAGGAGCCCATGCTCAGCACGTAGCCCCAGGCGCTCTTCGGATCCTTCTCGTCGTGCGGGGCGATCCCCCACAGGTCCGCGTAGTAGGCGAGCACCGCGCGTTCCAACGGCTTGGTGTGGGTGCGCAGGTTGCTGTCCTTGAAAGGGTCGCCGATGTTGTTGGTGTGCACCCTCAGCAGGTCCGACAGGTCGTAGGCGACGTCGTCGAGCCCCTGGTTGACCTGGTATCCGAGGAAGTAGTGCCGTTGATGGTCCAGATATCTCTGTAGGTCGGCCAGGAGTCGTGGGCGTTTCTCCTTGAGCCCGGCGGGACCGAGTTTGAAGGCGGAGTCCGGTGGCATGGGAGGCGCCTTGTGCGCGGCCGCCTCCTCCTCGTCCCGTGAGGCGGTCGCGTGGTCCGCTTCCCGGTCCGGGGTGTCGTTCCTGTCGTGGGCCATGACGTCTCCCTGGGTGTGGGTACGAGAAAGGTGGTCGGTGGAGACCCCACCGACCACCTTCATTGCCCCCGACGCCCCGGGCCGCACCCCCGTCCCGTCAATACCCTGGGCAATTCCCCGCCAATGAGGGGCCCGGGCCTCGACACCACCTCCGCACGACGGACGACGCCCGCCCGGAGGGGTTCCGGACGGGCGTCGTGCGTGTTCGAGCGCGGCCGGTCAGACCTTACGGTGCTTCGGAACCCAGACACCGTCCTCGACGACGTAGTCGCCGAACAGGGCGGGGGCCTCCTTCTGGAGGGTCTCGCCGATCAGGTTGAACAGCAGCCGGATCTCCTCCTCCGCACCGGGCGCGGTGCGGGCCTCCAGGGTGTGCCGCAGGGTGCGCACGTTGGCGGTCCACACCAGACCGGTCGCCACGCCCTCGGGGGCGAAGCGGCGCATGAAGGAGGTCTTGTGCTTCTTCTCCGCGAACTTGACGCCCTCGTCGTCCAGGCCGAAGTGCTCGGCCATCCAGAACTGGAACTCCTCCATCCGCTGGAGCATCTCCGTGGCGCGTTCCATCAGCTCCGGGTCGTCCTCGGCCCAGTCCGGGAACCAGAACGGCAGGTCGGTCAGGCGTACGAAGCGCAGCGACTCCTGGGAGACCGCCACACCCGGACGGTGCCGGATGAGCTCGTGGGTGAGCACCCGCGAGACGTTGTGCAGCACGAAGCTGAAGCTCACGTGCTCCAGCACCGACCCGTGCAGGCTGGCGAGGATGTTGCCCAGGTAGGCGTCCTGGTCCTTGCGCACCCGCGTGACGTTGGGGTTCAGGCCCGGCTCCCAGGAGCGGTAGCACAGGCGCCCGGCGAACTCGGCGAGGTTCTGAGGGTCGTTGAGGTGGGCGTCGAGCTCACCCCGGTCGAACCGTTCCAGCCACGCGGCTCCGCCGACCTCCTCCAGGTAGTCGGCGATGGCGTCGTAGTCCACCTGTGGACGTGCGACCAGGCGGACCTGGGGCTCGACCTTCTTCACAGCACCCTCTCCTCGCGACTCCCCGTCCCATGGCACGCTCGACCGCCGCGACCTGGATCTTCCAGGGCACGGGAACGTGTGTGGGGCGGGGCCGATTGACCTCCCCCGAGGGTACACGTCCCGCCGGTCGGGCGTGGTCGGCCGGGCATCGGACATCGCCGGTCAGAGGGCGTCCGTCCGTTCGCACCTGCCCCGCCCCACCCCGTCCGCGAGGTCGGCGAGGGGCGAAGGCGCTCCGTCAGAGACCGTAGAAGTAGCCGGGGGCGACGAAGAGGCCGACGACGATGGCGGCGATACCCCAGAGGAGCTGTCCGCGCAGCACCCCCAGAACACCGGAGACGATGAGGATGATCCCGAGAATTGTTAGCAGAATACCCATACGCAACCCCTGTCCGGTCACGATCCGATCAAACTTCGCCTCGGTGATGCCTTCGCTTCACTCGGCGTCGGCCCAGGTGGGCGGCGGCCACTGTGACACGGGTCGCGCCGCCGCCCACGCCGGTTCAGCGCCGGGCCAGCTCCAGGACCCGGGCGACGATGTCCTCTCCGTCGGCGGCGGTGAGGATCGACTCGGGATGGAACTGGACGGCGTACCACCGGGCCGCGCGGTCCTCGATCGCCATGACGACCGGTTCCTCGCCGGCCTCGGCGTCCAGGACGGCGGTCACCTCGAAGTTCTTCACCGCCTCGGGCACCGTATAGGTGGAGTGATAGCGCGCGGCCTGGAAGAGTCCGTCCTCGCCCCGCCCCTCCAACAGGTCTCCGCCCAGCACCCGGACCCGTCCGGGCTTGCCGTGCACGGGGTGGTCGAGGGAGCGCAGCTCGCCTCCCGCGTGTTCGACCATGCCCTGGAGGCCCAGGCAGACGCCGAACACCGGCAGTCGGCGGGCGGCCAGGGCGTCCAGTAGCTCCGACATGGCGAAGTCCTCGGGCAGGCCGGGGCCGGGCGAGAGGACCACCAGGTCGGGGGCGAGCCGGTCCAAGAGGTCGTGGTCGAAGCCGTAGCGGACGGTGGTGACCTCGGCCCCGTGGCGACGGACGTAGTCGGCCAGGGTGTTGACGAACGAGTCCTCGTGGTCCACCAGCAGGACGCGCATGCCCTCGCCCGGGCGCTCCTCCGTTCGGACGGGCCCCGCCTCGGGCGGCGTGCCCTCGTCCTCGGCCTCCCCCAGCGCGAGGGTCTCCAACAGGGCGCGGGCCTTGAGGAAGGTCTCCCGTTCCTCGGCCTCGGGGTCGGAGTCGTAGAGCAGGGTCGCGCCCACCCTGACGGCGGCCACCCCGTCACGGATGTGAGCGGTGCGCAGAGTGAGGCCGGTGTTCATCGAACCGTCGAAGTTGATCACGCCCACGGCCCCGCCGTACCAGCGGCGGGGGCTGCTCTCGTGCTGTTCGATGAATCGCATCGCCCAGGTCTTGGGCGCTCCGGTGACGGTGACCGCCCACATGTGGGTGAGGAAGGCGTCCAAAGCGTCGAACTCCGGACGCAGAGTGCCCTCGATGTGGTCGACCGTGTGGATGAGCCGCGAGTACATCTCGATCTGCCGACGGCCGATGACCCGGACACTGCCCGGTTCGCACACCCGCGACTTGTCGTTGCGGTCCACGTCGGTGCACATGGTGAGCTCGGACTTCTCCTTGACCGAGGAGAGGAGCTCCTGGATGTTCTCGGCGTCGGCCAGGGCGTCCTCGCCGCGTCGGATGGTGCCGGAGATGGGGCAGGTCTCCACCCGTCGTCCCGCGTCGGGGGCGCCGCTGACCCGGACGAACATCTCCGGGGAGGCGCCCACCAGGTACTCGCCCTCGCCGAGGTTGAAGAAGAACTCGTAGGGGGCGGGGTTGCGTTCGCGCAGTCGCTCGTAGAAACGGGCCGGCGATGAGCAGCGGGCGAACGTGCGGTGACCGGGGACGACCTCGAACAGGTCACCACGGCGGAAGCGCTTCTTGGCCTCGGCGACGATCTTCGCGTAGGAGCCGGGCACGGGCCCCTCCGGCACCTCGGAGGCGACCACCGGCGGCGTGGGTCCGGTCCGTCGGGGCATCCCCTCGGTCACGGCCTCGGGGCGTCCTTCCCCCGCCGGGACGGTGAACTCGTAGGTGTGACGCACACAGGTCTCGCGCTTGCGGTCACGGACGATGATCGCGTCGGGCAGGTGCAGGACCAGGTCGCGGTCGGTGGGGTCGCGGTCGATGTGGCGTTCGACGTGTTCGAACTGGAAGGCCAGGTCGTAGCCGAAGGCCCCGTAGAGACCCAGGGTGGAGTCCTCGGGGCTGCTCAGGGCCTCCACGAGCGCGCGCAGGGCGCTGAAGACGCTGGGACGGCGGCTGCGCTCCTCCTCGGTGAAGAGGACGGCCGGGTCGGGTTCTGGGACGGTCACCGTGACGTGGTCGACCCCTCGGTCGGTGGTCTCCCCCACGGTGGCCACCGCCTCGCCCAGGACGGGGAGCAGGACCCGTCCGCGGTCGTTGAGCGCGGTGAGCGTCACCCGCCGGTCGCGGGTGGCGATCTCCACGCAGGGGTCGACGTACCCGAGGTGCCAGCGGTCGTAGCGGCCGGGATACTCCATGCCCGAGGAGAGCACGCCGCCGCGTCGGTGCTCGACCGAGGTGACGAGTTCGGTGAGGATCTCGGGATCGCAGGGGGTGACGCTGCGATGGACGGTCACGCCGCTCGGTGTGCGGTACGTGGTGGTCTGGGCGTCGCTGGGCTTCACGGCCGGTCCTTCGGGGCGTTCGACGGTCGGGGTCGGTCACACCGGACGGGGCCGTGGGAGAACACGAACGACCGCCGTTCCGGGGCGGTCGCTGTTCGGGTATGCGAACTGATCGGTGCGCCGCCTAAGTGCGGCGCCACCACTGTCCGTTGATCGGTTCGGTTCGCATGGGGCCGAGTGTAGCCGGTGTCCCGCGGTCTTCGGGGCCGAATACACGAAAACCCTCGTCCCGGGAGGGGCGAGGGCGTACGAGCAGGGGTGGGCGCGAGGAGGACTCCTCTGCTAGGCTGCTTCACCCATGCATCCAAGGAAGAATTCTACACATCTTCCACAACGCAAGGATAGCAAACAGATGAGCTCCCGTCAACAGGACGACCTCTCCCCCTCGGCGGAGAAGGCGGCGATCGCGACCGAACAGGCCCGGGTCACCGCCATGTACGAGCGGTTGGACGACCTGCGCGCCCACACCAGGGAGCGACTCGCCGAGGCCCACCTCCAGGAGCGCTCGGGCTACGCCGCCCTCATGGAACGCGAGGCCCGCTCCTACGAGCAGGCCCTCCGGCACGCGCGCTTCGGCGCGGTCGAGGAGGGGTTGTGCTTCGGCAGGATCGACATCGCCCACGACGACGGCGACGAGGCGCGCTACGTGGGGCGGATCGGACTACGCGACACCGAGCACGAGACCATCCTCGTGGACTGGCGCGCGCCGGCCGCCCGGCCCTTCTACGCCGCGACGCCGGGCTCCCCCGAAGGGATCGTCCGCCGCCGGCATCTGAGGGTCCGCCATCGTCGTGTGATCGGACTGGACGACGAGGTGTTCGACCCCGACGGCCTGACCGAGGGGGACCGCCGTCAACTCGTCGGCGAGGCGGCGCTGATGGCCTCGTTGACCCGGGGCCGCACCGGAAGGATGGGCGACATCGTCGCCACCATCCAGGCCGAACAGGACCGGGTCATCCGCGCCCGTCTGTCCGGGATCCTGGTGGTCCAGGGAGGCCCGGGCACCGGCAAGACCGTCGCCGCCCTGCACCGGGCCGCCTATCTGCTCTACACCCACCGTTCGGTCCTGGAACGACGCGGTGTCCTGGTGGTGGGCCCCAACCCGACGTTCCTGCGCTACATCGGGGACGTGCTGCCGTCCTTGGGCGAGACCGACGTGGTGATGCGCACCGTGGGGGAGCTGGTGCCCGGGGTGGAGGCCACGATCGGCGACGATCACGAGGTCGCCGCCCTCAAGGGCGCGCCCGTCATGGCCGATCTGGTGCGCGCCGCGATCCAAGACCGGCAGCGTTCACCGGAGCGGGCCTTCGGGGAACCGGACCTGCGGGTGGAGACCGACGCGGGAACGCTCGTCGTTCCCGGTCCGACCTGCGACCGCGTCCTGGCCACCGCCCGCGGCCTGAGGCTGGAGCACAACGTCGCCCGCAAGTACGTGGTCGACAGGCTGCTCCGCGAGCTCGCGCGGGCCGAGTCGACCCTGCTCGGTCGCCCCGTGGACGAGGAGGACCTGCCCCACGCCGGTGGACGACTGTGGCAGGAGGATCCCGTACGCGAGGCGCTGGACGCCCTGTGGCCCGATCTGACGCCGCGACGGCTGCTGCGCGATCTGTACTCCGACCGGGAGACGCTGCTCCGGGTCGCGGAGGCCGGCGGCCTCGACGCGGAGCGGGCCCCGCTCCTCCTGCGTCCGGCCGGGGCGCCGTGGACCGTGGAGGACGTGCCCCTGCTGGACGAGGCCGCCGAGCTGCTGGGACGGGACGACGGGGCCGAGCGGGCGCGTCGTCGACGCGAGGACGCCGAACGGGCCGAGGAGGAACGCTACGCCCAGGGCGTTCTGGAGCTGACCGGCCTGGCGGAGGACCCGGCGGAGGGTCTGGACGCGGCCCTTCTCGCCGACCGGCACCGGGCGCCGGGCCCCTCCTCGACCACGGCCGAACGGGCCGCGGCCGACCGGAGGTGGACCTACGGGCACGTGATCGTGGACGAGGCCCAGGAGCTCTCCCCCATGGCCTGGCGCGCGGTCATGCGACGCGTCCCGACCCGTTCCCTGACGGTGGTGGGCGACGTGGCCCAGACCGGCAGCACGGTGGGCGCCCGTTCCTGGAGGGAGACGCTCGAACCGTACGCCGGGGACAAGGTGTACGTGGAGACGCTGCGGGTCAACTACCGCACCCCCGCGCCGATCATGGAGGTCGCCGCCGACGTGCTGCGTGTGGCGGCGCCCGGTCAGGAGGCCCCGGAGTCGGTCCGTGAGGAGGGCGATCCGCCCAGGGCCGTCCTCATGGGGAACGGTCCGAAGGGCGATCTTCCCGGGCTCGTCGCGGAGGAGCTCGACGCCATCGGGGAGGGCCGGGTCGCGGTGATCGCCTCCGACGCCTCGATCTCCGAGGTGGCCGAGGCCCTCCCGGAGGCCGCGCGCCCCGCGGCGGAGCGAGGGCGCGACGGGTCGACCCCCTCCGTGGTGGTGTCGACCATCACCGAGGCCAAGGGGCTGGAGTTCGACTCGGTCATCGTTGTACGTCCCGAGGAACTGCTCGCCCGACCGTGCGGCGCCGGCGATCTGTACGTGGCGTTGACCCGGGCGACCCGGCGTCTGACCGTGGCGCACGAGATCGATCTTCCCGAGGTTCTGGGGAGGTTGAACGCCTGACGCGCGCGGGCCTTCTCGAGAGCGGGAGGGCCCGTGCCCACGGGCCTCGCGACCCCGCCGCATCGTATCCCGCACCGGTTCACCTGGGCCTTCTCCGAGGGGTCCATGTGAATCCCTGTGGCGAACGAGGTGACGCCGACCAAAATTGTACGTACACTCTGTACGGACAATATGTGGATCGGCCCTGAGGAACGCCACCCCACGGGCCCCTGCGAACGGACACTCATGCGCGACGACCACGGGTCCGTGGTGCCCCTCTACCACTGGCTGAACAAGATCCCCGGCGGGGCCATGCTCATCCCGCTGATCCTGGGATCCGTGCTGGGCACCTTCGCCCCGGCCGCCCTCGACATCGGCAGCTTCACCACCGCGTTGTTCAAGGACAGCGCCCTGCCGCTGATCGCGCTCCTGATCTTCGCCACCGGCACCCAGGTCACCCTCCGCACCAGTGGTCCCGTCCTGGCCACCACCGGCGTGGTCCTCCTGGGCAAGAGCGTCATCCCCGGCCTGCTCATCGTCGCCCTGGCCATGGTCACCGGCCCCGAGGGCGTCCTCGGCGTCTCCATCCTGGCGATGATCGCCGCCGCCACCAACGCCAACGGCGGACTGTGGCTCGCCATCACCGGCCAGTACGGACGCACCAAGGACCGGGGCGCCTACATCGCCGGAGCGGTCAACGACGGCCCCTTCTTCGCCCTCCTGTTCATCGGCGCCTCCGGCCTCGGCCAGATCCCGTTCGTCACCCTGCTCGCCGCGATCCTGCCCTTCCTTCTGGGCGTGGTGATCGGCAACGTCGACGCCCAGTGGCGCTCGGTGCTCAAGCCCGTGCCCGGCATCGTCATCCCCTTCTTCGCCTTCGCCCTCGGTACCGGAATCGACCTCGGCGACGTCGCCCGAGGCGGTCTGACCGGCGTCCTGATGGGTGTGGTCATCACCCTGTTCACCGGCGGACTGGTCTACCTGGGCTACCGCTTCCTGCTCCGACGCGGTGGAGAGTCCGGCGTCGGCTTCGCCGCCGGCACCACCTCCGGCAACGCCGTGGCCACCCCGGCCGTCGTCGCCGCCGCGGACCCCTCCTTCAGCGCCTACGTGGGCACCGCCACCTCCCAGGTCGCCGCGAGCGTCCTGGTCACCGCCCTCCTCGCCCCTCTGGTCACCACCTGGGTCCTGCGCCGCGCCGGCGCCCGCCCGGCCGAGGCCGAACGAGAGGAGCTGGAGGCCGCCGCCGCGGCCACCGCCACGAAGGGGGCCGCCTCGTGACCACCCCGCGCATCGCGATCGTCGCCGACGACCTGACCGGCGCGGGCGACACCGCCGTCCAGTTCGTCCACGCGGGTCACCGCACCGAACTCCGCCTCACCCCGGCCGGTGGTGACGCCGACGTCGTCGCCATCACCACCGACTCCCGGGCCCTGCCCGCGGAGGAGGCCTCCGCCACCGTCGCCCGCGCCGTACGCGACCTGCGAGAGGCCGGTGTCGGGCTGGTCTACAAGAAGGTGGACTCCACCCTGCGCGGTCCGCTGCGCGCCGAGATCGACGGGGCCCTGTCCTCCTGGACCCCCGACGCGGTGGCCGTGGTCTGCCCGGCCTTCCCCGCCACAGGGCGCGTCGTCCAGGACGGGATCCTGCTCGTGGACGGCGTGGAGGTCCATCGCACCGCCGTCGGCCGCGACCCGGTGACCCCGGTGACCGAGAGCGACGTCGCCGCGCTGCTCGGCGCCGAACACGTCGTCCTGACCGGTGACACGGCCGCGGAGGACGCGGCCCTCCTGCGCGCGGCGGGGCCCGTGGTCGTCGTGGACGCCCGGACCGACGAGGACCTGGACCGGGTCGCGGCGGCCGTCGTCGCGCTCGGCCCCGACGCCCTCCCGGTGGGCTCCGCCGGGCTCGCCACCCGGCTCGCCCGTTCCCGGCCTCCGCGCACCGGCCTCGCGCCCTCGCTCGTCATGGTCACCTCCCTGCACGGCGTCGCCCGCGAACAGGTCGCCCGACTGGCCGACGACCCCGGCACCCGGCTGGAGCGTCCCGAGCCCGAGGACCTGGCCGACGACCTCTCCTGGCGCCGGTGGAGCGACACCGTCCTGGAGCGCTTCGACACCGAGGCGCCCCGGACCGTGATCGTGGCTCCGGAGGACCGGGGCGGTTCCCTCTCCCCGGAGGACGTGTCCCGCCGGTTGGGGGCCCTCTGCTCCGACATCGCCGAGCGACACGAGATCTCCGGGTTCGTGGTCACCGGAGGCGACGGCGCCCGCGCCCTCACCTCCCGGCTGGAGGCCGACGCCATCCGGCTGACCGGAGAGGTCGCCCCCGGCATCCCGATCGGCGCCCTGTCGGGCGGCCCCCGACACGGCCTCACCATCGTCACCAAGGCGGGGGGCTTCGGCTCCCCCACCGCACTCTTGGACGCCGCCGAGGCGGTCCGTCACACGAAAGGCAGCAACGAATGAGCCGTCCCACTCTCGCGGTCACCCTCGGCGACGTCGCCGGGATCGGTCCGGAGATCACCGCCAAGTCCCTGCTGCGCCACCCCGAGGTGCGCGAGGTCTCCCGTCCGGTGGTGGTCGGTGACGCCGACGCGCTGCGCAACGCCGTCCGCGCGGTGGGCGAGGACCCCGACGCGGTCAACCCGATCGCGTCCCCCGCGGACGCCGCCGACGACCCCGCCGTCATCGACATCGTGCAGACCGGCCCCTCCCTGGGCCACGTCCCCGCCGGCGAGCTGAGCGCCGAGGCCGGCGACGGGGCCGCCCGCTTCGTCATCGAGGCCGTGGACCTGGCCAAGCGCGGCCTGGTCGACGGCATCGTCACCCCGCCGCTGAACAAGGCCGCGATGCACCTGGGCGGGCACGCCTGGCCCGGCCACACCGAACTGCTCGCCCACGAGTTCGGGGTGAGCGACTACAGCCTGGTGCTGTCCGCCGGCGAGCTGTCCTTCTTCCACCTCACCACCCACGTCTCGCTGCGTCAGGCGATCGAGGACGTCACCCGGGAGCGGACCCTGGAGGTACTGCGTCTGATGGGCGCCTTCGCCCGCGCCCAGGGCTCCCCCGACGAGCCCATCGGCGTGGCCGGACTGAACCCGCACGCCGGTGAGAACCGGCTCTTCGGAGACGAGGACGCCGACGTCCTCGCCCCGGCGGTCGAACTGGCCCGGGCCGAGGGGATCAACGCCCACGGTCCGCTGCCCGCCGACGCCCTCGTCCCGGCCGCCGTGCGCGGGAACTGGAAGCTGGTGGCGGTCTGCTACCACGACCAGGGCCACGCCCCGTTCAAGGCCGTCTACGGCGACGACGGGGTCAACATCACCGCCGGCCTGCCCGTGGTGCGGGTGTCGGTCGACCACGGCACCGCCTTCGACATCGCCGGCAAGGGCATCGCCCGCGAGGCCAGCCTGGTCCTGGCCCTGCGCCGGGCCGCGGAGCTCGCCCCCGGTTGGGGCCACGTGTGGCGGGCCACCAACCCCGGAGCCTGAGCCCGGCGGCCGCACCACGGGGGCGCGGCCGTCCGACCCCCTGTTCCCGGACACCACCGGGAACAGGGGGTCTCGTCGTTCCCGGACCATAGAATGAACGCCATGCCTGTCGACCGTTCCGCCCCCCGCCCCCTGCACGCCCAGGTGGCCGACGTGCTCCGCGCGCAGATCCGCGACCACACGATCGCCCCCGGCGAGACGCTGCCCAGCGAGGCGGCGCTCCGTGAACGGTTCGGGGTCTCCCGCAGCGTCGTACGCCAGGCCCTGTCCACCCTGGAGGACGAGGGCACCGTACGCCGGGCCCGGGGTCGGGCCCCGGTCGCGGCCGTGCGCACCGAACACCACCGGCTCGTGCAACGGGTGACCGGTCTGTTCGACCAGTTCTCCGCCGAGGGCCTCTCCCTGACCACGGCCGTGGTCGCGCTGACCGCGGTGGAGACGGGGATCCCGGCCGCCGAGGAGCACCTGGGCACCCGTTCCCTGCTGCGGCTGGAACGGGTGCGTTCGGTGGACGGGGACCCCCTGTCCTACGTGCGCACCTGGCTGCCCGCGGACCGCTTCGCCGGTCTGGAGGCGTCGATGTTGGCCGACGCCTCCCTGCACCGTCTGATGGAGTCCCGGTTCGGGGTCGTACCGACCAGCGGACGCCGCCAGATCCGGGCCGTGCCCGCCGCCCCGGAGATCGCCCGCGAGCTCGGTGTGCCCGAAGGGATGCCGCTCCTGCTCCTGGAGGGCGGTACCTTCGACCGTTCCGGCGCCCCGTTGGAATGGTTCGAGAGCTGGCACCGGTCGGACCGGGTGGTCTTCGATATCGAGGCCGACGGCGCCACCGACCAGGTGAACATGGCCCCCGGGCCCGCCTTGAGCAGGCGCTCCGAGACGAACCACCGGGAGAACACGAAGGCCCCGGAACTGGAGCGCGCGGTGGCCCTGGCCGAGGAGCTGCGCGCCGAACTCGACCGGCTCCGGGCCTGAGACGACTCCCCACACCCCTCACGGAGGCGCCCGTGCCCGAACCGCTCCCCCGCCCGATCACGGGTGTGTTCGTCCGTCAGGTCGTCCAGACCGCGTGCCCGGGCCACTTCGCCCTGATGTGGCTGGACGCCGCGCCGCCGCCCGAGGGCGCGGAGACGGATCGGGCCGTGGACGTCGTCGACGACCTGCCGCCGCTCTGCCGCGAACCTCTCGCCCCGCTCCCGGGCGACTTCGCCCGGGCGTTCGCCGAGGGTTTCCGGAGACGCTGGTCGATCCTGGGGCCGGACCGGTGTCCCCCCTACACGGTCCGGATCGTCCTCCGCGACGCGCTCTGGCACGAGGTCGACTCCAACACCCACGGCTTCGAGCGCGCCGGGGTCCTGGCGGCCGACGAGATCCTCTCCTGTGTCCGAGAGGGACGTCCCCCTCGGCCGGCCGGACGGCCGGTCCGGCCCGACGCCCGGATCCCGCCGATGCCGCGGCTCACCCTCGACGGGCGGCCCGGAGGCGACGGACCGCCCGGGTGAACGGCGTCAGCGCACGGCCGGGGAACCGCAGCACTTCTTGTACTTGCGTCCCGAACCGCACCAGCAGGCGGCGTTGCGCTCCGGCGGCCAGACGACCGGGCGCGCGGAGTCGGCGTCCAGGGTCCGCGCCCAGGAGCGGAGGGTGTCCGGGTCCTTCGGATCGAGACCGCGCTCCCGAGCGTGGGCGTCGATCTCCCCGGGGTCGGCCCTCACCACGAAGCGGAGCTCCCCGGCGCTCTCCCGCAGGCCGCGCTCGACGTCCTCGTAGTACGACCGCTCCTCTCCGGTGAGCACCACCCTCACTCGCGCGGTCGGGTCCTCGAAGGTTCCCCCTTCCTCCGCGGTCCCGTCCAGTCGGCCCATCTCGTCCACGAGGGAGGGTCCGCCCTCGCCCGCCGCGAGGACGGCGCGGTCGTGCTCGTCCGCGGGCAACCCGAGCCGTTCCCGTACGCGGGCGCGTCCCGTCAACGGCAGCAGCCCGACCGGGTCCATCCCCTCCACGAGCTCGACCGGCGCCGCGAGCAGACTGCGACAGGCGACGTTGTAGCAGTACAGGGCCCGATCCAGGTCTCCGGCCTCGGCGAACTCGTCGGCCAGCACCGCCGCCATGGGGCGGCCCAGGACACCGGGGCGCATGAGCTCCTCGATGAGCCGGTCGGCCTCCTCCGCCCGGCCCTCCTCGCGGAGCAGGCGCGCCGACATGTGCACGGCGTACTGACGGTGGTCGGCGTCGGGGGCCCGGTCGCGCAGCAGGTCGAGCACCCGCCGGGCCGTATCGGGGCGGGACCCGCGCAGTTCGTAGGCGGCGTTCAGGAGGATCTCCCCCGCCGCGTCGGGGGACTGCGCCAGATCGTCGATGACGTGCTGCGGCAGATCCGTGTCCAGGATCGCCGCCACCAGCCCGGGGTCGAGGGGGGCCGAGAATGCGGGTTCGGTCATCCCTCCAGGCTAGCCCCCGCGCCGTCCGCCCATCGCCCCTCCGGACGGTGCTCCCGGCCACGTGGATCGGACGCGCGCGCGTTCGTTCGGCCCTCCACCGTCTCCTCCTCGTGAAGACGGTCGAAGGCGCCTGCCGGGTTCTCCCGGGTCGGCAGCGCCTCCACGAACGGCAGCAGTTCCCGCCGGGCCACCCCGTGGACACGACGCAGCTCGGCGACCGGGTCCGTGTGCTCGTCCACCCTCAGATCCAGGTGGGGATAGGGGTTCCCGGTGTGCACGTACAGCGCGGCGCTCTGCCTCCCTCGACGGTCGCCCCCGGCCGCCTGGCCGGCCTCCAGGGCGCGCAACAGCCGTTCGTCGAACGGAAGGTCGGCCCCCGACTCCCAGGCCTCGGCCATCGCGTCGAGGGTGGCGCCGCCGGTCAGGATGTTCCCGGCCACCGCGTACCCCTCCCCCGTCCGATGGCCGCGCCAGGGGTGGGTCATGAACCCCGTGTGCGCGGCGGCGCGGCCCGTCCGGTCCACCACGGCCACCTGACGTGAGTCGGGCTCGGGGTCGTCGGCGAGCACGGCGGCCAACGCCTCGTCCGCGGGAAGGGTCCGCAACAGCTCCAGGGCGTCCACCCCCAGCAGGGGGTTGATCAACGCCTGGGTGGCGACGGCGCCCACGTCCGCGTGCGCGAACACCGTCAACGCCCCGATCGCGGGCATCCGGCTGGCGACCGCCACGCCGCACACCCCGGCCGCGGGGTCGTGGGCGACGATCGAGAAGGTCCCCGCGTACAACGACATCGCATGCTCCCGCTCGGTTCCGGTGAACGGAGATCGTATCGCCGGCGGGTTCACCGCCCCGCCACCCCCGTGGACACGGAACTTCACCTTGGGGGTCTGGTCGGAGCCCCTACCGAGGACCATCGTTGGAGGGACCGATATGTCGCACTCCCCCAAGGAGACATGTTGTCCACGTCCCCCTCCCTCCCCCGCGGTCCCCGTAGAACGGTGTCCGGCGCCCTGGCGACCCTCGCCGCGATCGTCATGGTCGCCGTCCTGGGCTGGGCCTCCCCCGCTTCGGCCCACCACTCCCTTCCGCCCGGCATCCCCTCCACCTCGGCCGCCCAGACCCAGCTCAACGGGTTGACGGTGCGCCCCAAGAACAGCGGATCCGGCTACGACCGCAGCCTCTTCCCGCACTGGGTCGTCGTCCAGAGCCCCTGCGACGCCCGTCAGCACGTGTTGCGTCGGGACGGACACACCGTCCAGGTGGACGGGAACTGCCGACCGACCTCGGGCCGCTGGTCCAGCGACTACGACGGCGTCTGGACCGACAACCCCTCCGACTTCGACATCGACCACATGGTGCCCCTGTACGACGCGTGGCGTTCCGGCGCCGACCGATGGACCACCGACCGGCGACGCTCCTTCGCCAACGACGTGTCCGCTCCCCAACTGTGGGCGGTGAGCGCCTCCAGCAACCGCTCCAAGGGCGACCGCGACCCCTCCCAGTGGATGCCGCCCAGGACCGCGATCCACTGTGACTACGTCAAGGCGTGGGTCAACGTGAAGCACCGGTACGGCCTGTCGGTGACCAGCGCGGAGAAGTCCTCCATCCAGAACACCATCAATACCCGCTGCTGAGTCGTTCCCGGCGTCCGGGCACGAGCGCCCCGGTTCCGTTCCCGGACACGACGACGGCCGGTGAGACCCCCTCCCCGGGGCCTCACCGGCCGTTCGCGACGGGCTCGCCGATCACCCGCGCCGGCGGGGTCCGGCTACCAGACGTCACCGTTCGGGAGCTCCCGCAGGGCCGGGCGCACCGCGTCGAGCACCGTCGGGAACCACACGGAGAACGTCCCCTCCGCGCGTGCCCGTTCCAACCCCTCCGGGTCGACGAGGAGCGTCTCGTGGATCTCCTCCGGATCCGGGTTCACCTCCCGGTCCACGAGACCGACGAACAGGTGGTTGTACTCGCGTTCCACCAGACCGGAGATCGGGTCCGGATGGTGGTAGGACACGGTCCCGGCCTCGCGCATCAGCGAGGGCGACAGTCCCAGTTCCTCGCCCACCCGTCGGGCCGCGGCCGCGAACGGCTGCTCCCCCGGATAGGGGTGACCGCAGCAGGTGTTGGACCACACCCCGGGCGAGTGGTACTTGGACAGGGAACGACGCTGGAGCAGGAGACGCCCCCGGCCGTCGAGGAGGAAGACCGAGAAGGCCCGGTGCAGGACCCCCGGGGCCCGGTGCGCGGCCAGCTTCTCGGAGGTGCCCGTGGTCCGTCCGGACTCGTCGACCAGCTCGAGCATGATCGGACGCCGTTCGTCGGACACGGACTCGGGCGTTCCGGTGTCTGTACTGATGGTCATGGACACCCTTCGTGATCGGTGGCGGGCGCCCGCCGTGATGGAGGCGGACGCCCGAAGTCGGTTCCCCGGAGCCGGAGCGCGGGGTCAGACCCGGTCGGCGGCGATGAGCAGGTAGTGGAAGCTGCCCTCCTTGTAGGCCGTGAGGAAGGGCTCCTCGATCCCGGTGGCCACCGAGGAGCGCGCCCGCAACTCCCAGTATGGGATGGTCGCGGCGGTGAGGTCGACGACGTGCATCGGAACGAGGCCGTTGGCCGACATCGCCCGGAAGTACTCGCTCCGGGGGTGGATGTTGCACGTGTAGTGCTCGTCGATCCGGCTGACCGCCTTGGAACGGCCACCGGTCACGTCGTTGTAGCAACCGGTGATGGTGACGTAACGGCCACCGTACTCCAGAAGACGCGCGTGCTCGCTGAAGAGGTCGAACAGGTCCACGTACATCGTGGACTCGTTGTTCCAGGTGGCCCGCATCGAGCCCGTCTCGAAGCCGGTGTCCAGCATGTTGCGGAAGTGGAAGCGCACCTTGTCGTCCACCCCCCGCTCACGGGCCTGGGCGTTGGCGAACTCGACCTGCTGCTCGGAGATGCTCACCCCGTCCACGCTGCAACCGAAGCGGGCGTTGGCCATGAAGCTGGTCCCGCCGCGGCCGGAGCCGGTGTCCTGGATTCGGTCGTCGGGCCCGATCGCGCCGAGGTGGTCCAGGAGCACGTCGGCCTGGGCCGTCTCCAGTCGGTGCATCTCCTCGATGATGCGCTGATCGCGGGTCTCCTCGGGGCCCTCCAGCACGGACGGGTCGTAGTCGCCGATCCCGTAGTGGTGGTGGAAGAGCCCGTCGACCTCGCCCAGGCGAATGTTGACCGGATCCTTCTCGGCGTTCCAGTAGGCGGCCACCGACCTCTGGTAGTCGGTACGCAGCACCCGGGTGTCGGAGGGCATGGTCGTGGTCATCGTGTGTACTCCTTGGTCGTGTGTTCCCGGCCTGAGGGAGGCCGGTGAGGGGTCTATCGGGGTCAGGCTCCGCCACCGTGGTAGCGGGCCGTGCGGGCGTGCCACTCGCGGCTGCCGCCGAGCCAGGCCCAGACCCCGGCGAGGAAACGCCGCAGTTCGGGTGACCCGGTCAGCGCCAGAGCGGCCGCCTCGGTCTCGTAGGTGTGCATGATCTCGTCGTGGATCAGGACACTGCGCTCGATCGCCTCGCGCTCCGAGCAGTTCTCCTCGGTGGCGATCAGCCTCGGCACGCTGAAATCGGAGGGGTCCTCCTTGCCCATGGAGTACAGGTCGTTCACGATCACGCTGGCCGAGCCGGCCAGGGTGAACACACGACGTACCCGAGGGTCGGAGAACTCGGCCTGGGACAGCTCGTAGCCGGCGACCGCGTCGATGAGCACCATGCAGGGCACGAAACTGTTCTCGTGCCGGTGCATGAGGAACTCCCAGACCGGGGGGCGCTGGCCGGTCGCCGCCCAGACCGCCTCCTGGTTGTAGGCCACGAACATGATGGCCAGCTCGTGGCGGAGTCGACGGACCTGGGCCGCCGAGGCGTACTCGGACAGGTTGTCCAGGGCCGCGCGCAACGCCACCATGACCGGGTCGGCCTGGACGACCTCCTCCAACTGCGGGGCGTACCGCAGCGGCAGGTGCGCCTGGTCGATCACCGAGTGGGCGATCGCCAGCCGCTGCCCCAACAGCTCCGGGCGGGCCTCCTCCACCTCACCGTCCACGTAGTGGTCGTCCACGGACCACTCGGACAGGGCGCACTTGGCCGCGGCCAGCAGCCGCTCGACGTCGTCGGTCTCGGGGTGGGCGAGCATGATGAGGCGTCCGAAGTCGCACGCGCGCACCCGGTCGAGTTGACCGGGATAGACACCGACCTCCTCGGCCCATTCGACCAGTCGGTCGTTGATCTCCTCGCCCAGCGCCGGGTCGTCCCGGACCGCGGGAGGGCAGTAGAGCACCGGGACCGACGAACCTTTGTCGTCCCCCCGTACGCCGGGGGCCGCGGGGGCGTCCGGGAGCCGGGTCCCCGACGTTCCCCGCGCGTTCTCGACCGGGGCGGGCCGAGGGGGCGACAGGATCGTGGCCGCCGAGGTGCCGAATCCGGTCGGTCCACCCGGGATACGGAGCCCGGTGGGACCGCTCGGCGGGCGCGTGCCCGTCCGATTCCGCACCGCGAGCCGGGGCGTCGACGGAAGGTCGGGGCTGCCCGGACGTTTCGGGTCGCGGAGCAGGGCGCGCACCAGATCCGCCGTCATGTGTCCGGCCGAGGGCGCGGACATCCGTGACAACAGTGACACTCAGGCCTCCTTCCCTGACGGTGTCGATCGCTCAGGCACGCGGGCGGACCTCGACGTTCTCCAGTACACCCAGGGCGTCCGGGACGAGGACGGCCGCGGAGTAGTAGGTGCTCACCAGGTAGGAGATGATCGCCTGGCCGTCGATGCCCATGAAGCGCGCGTTGAGGCCGGGCTCGACCTCGTCGGGCAGGCCGGTCTGGTGCAGCCCGATGACGCCCTCGTTGTCCTCACCGGTACGGACCGCGATGATCGACGAGGTCTGGTGGCCGGAGATCGGGATCTTGCCGCAGGGCAGGAGCGGGACGCCGCGCCAGGCCGGCAGCTGGTGACCGTTGACGTCGACCGTGCCGATGTTCAGCCCGCGCTTGTTGCACTCCTTGCCGAAGGCCGCGATGGCCCGAGGGTGGGCGAACATGAACTGCGTGTTGCGACGCATGGTGATCAGGTCGTCGAGGTCGTCCGGGGTGGGCGGCCCGGAGTGGGTCTGCACGCGCTGCTTGAAGTCGGCGTTGTGCAGCAGGCCGAACTCCCGGTTGTTGACCAGCTCGTGCTCCTGCCGCTCCCGCAGCGCCTCGATGGTCAGCCGGAGCTGGTGCTCGGTCTGGTTCATCGGCTTGTTGTAGAGGTCGGCGACGCGGGTGTGCACGCGCAGGACCGTCTGGGCCACGCTCAGCTCGTACTCGCGCGGCTTGAGCTCGTAGTCGACGAAGGTGCCGGGAAGGTCCACCTCGCCGGTGTGACCGGAGGAGAGGGCGATCTCCGCCTCGCCGTGCTTGTTCTGCCCCCGCTCCGGCACCGACAGGAACCTCTGGATCTGGGCCTGAAGGCTCGGGGAGTCGTCCAGGAGCGCGATGAACTCCCGGCGCGGCAGCTCCAGCAGGGTGCCCGAGGTCGCGGCCTTGACCGTGTAGTCCCAGGTCGGCTCGGTGTCGAGGAGGTAGCGCTCTCCGAAGTTGTCACCGTCGGCCAGGACCCCCAGCCGGTTGGTCTCGCCGTAGGCGCCCTCGCTGGTCTTGTGCACGCGGCCGTGGGCCAGCAGGTAGAGGTGCTCGGCCGACGTCCCCTGCTCGGCCAACACCTCGCCGGGCTCGAACTCGCGCTGGACGAAGCGCCCGGCGAGCGCCTCCAGCACCTCGATGTCGTCGTAGTCGCGCAGCATCGCGAGTTCCCCGAGTTCGCGCGGGATCACCCGCACCTCGGAACCGGTCTGCACGAACTCGATCCGACCATCGCCGACGGTGTAGGTCAGGCGGCGGTTGACCCGGTAGGCACCGCCGTCGGTCTGCACCCAGGGCAGCATCCTGAGCAGCCATCGGGAGCTCTTCCCCTGCATCTGCGGGGCGGACTTGGTGGTGGTGGCCAGGTTTCGGGCCGCCGCGGTGGTCAGGCTCCGCTGTTGGCCGGTCCGTACCTCGGGGGTCGAGTCGATCGACATCGGCTGTGTGTCTCCTCATGGTGGTCGACGTCCGTACGGGGGCACGGACGGAGAAAGGGCTACCAAAAAGACGAAATACGACCTGTTCCGGTCTTCGCCGGTTCAAGGACCGTCGACCACCCTAGGAGAAAGACACCACCCGGTGACCAAGAACAACTTTTTCAGACAACAGAAGAATGAGCACTTCGATACCGATACCCAGAACGGATATATGACACCAACCCCCTCCTTTCGCCCATGCACCCCTGAGGAGAATACCCATCACAACCACCACGACCAGCGATGACACACGAAGCCGGCCGTAGCCGGCTTGAAACCGCCCATCCGATCCTCATGGGAACAAGAAGCCCATGGACATGGAAATCGCCCACGACAAACCGACAATCCGCCGCATCACCCACTCTGAACACGCCTCCTTTTCGGCCACCCCGAGAAAACCCCGAAAAGCCGTGTTCCACACATTTCCCCAAGGCCCGGAACCCGGACGAGCCGTCCCTTCGGGGTCCGCGACGTCCCCGGCCTCCTCTAATCTGTGCGGCACCCCCGTCCCCGGAGAGAAAGGCCGCTCTTGTCCCGGCCCCTCGACATCCGCCTCTGCCACGTCGTCCCTCCCCTGGCCCACACCTGCGACGACACCGCCCATCGCGCCCTCGCGCACCCGCGCATCACCGAGGAACGGTGGTGGCGACGCGTACGTCTGCCCCTGGTGACGGGACGGATCGGCGCCGAATCCGTCGCGACCGGACTGGCCCGACTCGCCCTGGAACGCTGGGAGGGGCACGCCCTGGGCGAGGTGATGCCCGCGCTGTACGCGGCCGGCGAGAGGCCCTCCGTACTCGCCACCCCCGTATGGCGCCTCCGCGAACCGGTGGGCGCCGAGGCCGCCCACGAGTACCTGCGCGACCTCTTCCTCACCGTGCTGGACCGTCTGCCCCGAGAGGACGTCGACCGAGAGGCCGACGGCACGACGGCCGCTCGGGTCGAGAGGGCGCCGACCACGATGCCCCGCCGGACCGACGTCCCCGAGCAGGACCGGCCGTCCCCCGAACGACCCACCCGCTCCTACGTCCATGAACTCGAGACCCACCTGTCCTCCGACGACGAACGCCGTCGCGCGGTGGCCGTCCGACGCGTCTTCAGCCGAACGCCCGAGACCCTCGACAGCCTCGGCGAATCCTTCGGGGTCACCCGGGAACGCATCCGCCAGATCCACAAACAGATCCGCGAGGACCTGCGCGCCCGCCTGGAAGGGCCCGAGGGCGCGTTCACCGCCGCCCACCTGCGTTCGCTCACCACCGCGCTGGGAACGGCGACCCCGTTGAAGGCCTTCTGGAACCTGGACCCCGGCCACCGGCACCTCATCCCCTCCCTCGGCCTACCGGTGGGCGAGATCCTCCTGGCCCTACTGCCCGAACACCGCGTGGCCGGCGACTGGATCGTCACCGGCGCCTCGACCTCCCTCGCCGAACGGTTCTCCGAGGAGCTGAGCCGACGGATCGTGCTCCCCCTCCACGAGGCCACGGCCCTACTCCTCGACGGAGGCGTCCCGAGCGAACACACCGGCGCCTGGCTGGAGACCCTCCCCAGGACCCGGATCATGGACGGGCACCTCGTCCTCTGGGGGCGCAACCTCCCCGACAAGGCGTTCGCCGTCCTGTCCCTGGCCGGTCGCCCCCTGCACTTCGACGAACTCGTCGAGCGGGTCGGCGGCGACTTCAACGAGTCCGGGTTCCGCGAACGGGTCCACGGCGACGAACGCATCGTGCGCAGGGACCGCCGTCTCTTCGGCCTGCGCTCCTGGGGCGGCAGGGAGTACCTCGGGCTGGAGGAGACCATCCGCCGCGAGTTGGAGCGGGCCGGCGGCGATATGGCCGTCTCCGACCTCGTCGAACGGATCACCGGATGGTTCGACGTCACCGAGAACTCGATCCGGGCCATGGCCTCCGGCAGCGCCTTCGCCCGACCCGCCCCGGGCCGGGTCGCCCTCCCCGGGACCGTCCCCGACCACGCCACCGCCCCCTACCGCCCCAAGCGCACCGTGGAACGCACCCGTCGCTGTTTCCGTTGCCCGGACGGCGTCTGGTGGCTTCGAGTGGACCTGAACGGCGAACATCTACGCGGCTCCGGCTTTCCCATCCCCAGCGGCTTCGCCGCGTGGATCGGCATGCGCCCCGGCCACCGCCTCCCCGTCCGCATCGGCGACCGCGACTCGGTGGCGGCGTGGAAGAACCAGCCCCTCATGAACTCGATCCGTCCCCTCCTCCTCGCCGAGGAGGCCCGGGTCGGCGACCACGCCTTCATCACCCTCGCCGAGGGACGTCTCCTCTGCCGGGTCCACCGCCACGACCCCGCCCCGGCCGACCCCCTCGCCCACGCCCTGAGCCTCGCGGGCCTCCCCGACCCGGTTTCGGGCACCGAAGGCCTGACCCTCCTGACCAGGGCCGTCGGCCTACCGGAGGCGACCGCCCCCGACCACCTTCTCGCCCATCTCGCCGACCGGGGCGACCACGACCTCCTCGCCGCCCTCACCCCCACCGACTGACTCGAACCCCGGGGGGAGACCGCCCTCTCGATGGACCTCAGAGCACCCGGCCCCCTCGGCCAAAAAAGGTTTGGCAAGAGAGATACTTGAAATACGAGTAATACCATCGACACTTTGGGTAGTGTCGACGTGAGGGGACCGGCCGAACACGGCCGAAGCCCCGTTCCCGGAGGGAGACCATGACCGCCGCCAAAGCAGGACACACCCCGTCGACGACGTCCTCACTCCTCGCGGCCCTGGTCTTCGCCGCCGCCGTGACCGCGGCCGCGCTCGTGGGCGTGCTCTCCAACACGGAGACCGCCGGAGACTACGCGGCCCTCCGACAACCGTCGTGGGCCCCGCCCTCCTGGCTCTTCGGGCCGGTGTGGACCGTCCTGTACGCGATGATCGCCGTCTCCGGCTGGCTGGTCTGGCGCCTGCGCGGCCTGCGTGGAGCCCGGACGGAACTGGCCCTGTTCACCGTCCAACTGCTGTTGAACGCGGCCTGGTCGCCCCTCTTCTTCGCCGCCGGGCTTCGCGGCACGGCCCTGGTCGACATCGTCCTGCTCTTGGCGGCCCTGGCGGTCACCATCGTCCTGTTCGCCCGCGTCTCCCGCTGGGCCGCCGCCCTCCTGGTGCCCTACTGGGTCTGGGTGGCGTTCGCGACCGCGCTCAACCTCTCCATCTGGTGGCTCAACATCGGCGTCTGACCACCGAGCGCCCGCCCTCAGGAGCGCGACGTGACCGCGCGATGCCCCGATACGTGGGCTGGACACATGGGGCGCCCGTAGCGGTGGATCCGAGCACCACCCATGAGACGTGAGCACCCGCGCGACCGGCCTCGATTACCATGACCGCCCCCACCGCTTCAACCGCCGAACCCCCCACAGCTTCACGCGGTTTACCCCACCGTTCCCTATATCCCCTGCCGTCACTTCGACGCGAAGATGACCGACATGTGCGACCGCCCGATCAGCGGTGACACCCCCGCCGATGCGGAACGCCCCATGCCGCTGGACGACCGCGCCCGCCCCTCGGAGACCGCCTCGTCTCCCGGTGAGGATTCGGCACTCTCCACCCCGACCCCCTGAGGAGCCCCCATGGCATTGGGAATCATAGGCATCGTCACATCCTTGCTCCTGCTCGTCACCCTCGCCTACCGCGGCGTCCCCGTCATCCTCGCCGCTCCCCTCGCCTCGGTGGTCGCGGTGGTCTTCTCCGGGGCCCCGATCCTGGCCTCCTACACCGAGATCTTCATGCCGGCGATGGCCGGCTTCGTCGGTAGCTGGTTCCCCGTCTTCCTGTTCGGCGCGATCTTCGGTGTTCTGATGACCATCACCGGCTACGCGGAGAGCATCGCCCGCACCGTGACGAGGCTGGTGGGCTCCCGGAGCGCGATCGCGGCGACGATCGTCACCTCGGCCCTCATGACCTACGGGGGCATCAGCCTCTTCGTCGTGGCCTTCGTCATGTATCCGCTGGCCCGCGAGCTCTTCCGGGTCGCCGACATCCCCCGCCGCCTCATCCCCGCCACCATCGCCCTGGGGATCTTCACCTTCACGATGACCGCGCTGCCCGGCAGCCCGCAGGTGCAGAACATCATTCCGGGACAGTTCTTCGGCACGGGCCCCTTCGCCGGAGCCGGCATCGGGCTGGTGGGCGGCGCCCTCATCTTCGGTCTCGGCCTGCTGTGGCTCGAATACCGTCGCACGGCGCTGATCCGTAAGGGCGAGAGCTTCGACAGCCCCGAGAGCGCGCTTTCGACCGGTGGTTCATCCGACGAAACCGACGGGAAACAGCGGACCGCCACGCTCGAGCCGGCCAACCGCGTCGTTCCCTTCCTGCCGCTGATCACGGTCTTCGCCGTGAACTTCACGTGCACCCTGTTCCTCTTCCCGGCCCTCGACTGGTCCTACCTGGCGCAGGAGAAGTTCGGCGGGGTCGCCGCCGAAGAACGTCTCGGGCTGTGGGCCGTGCTGTCGGGCATCATCGCGGCGGTCCTCGTCCTGGTCGCCCTCAACCTCCGCCACCTCACCACGCTGTGGGCCGGCTTCGTCGACGGCGCCAAGCGGTCCATGCTGCCGATCTTCAGCACCGCCTCCGAGGTGGGCTACGGAGCGGTCGTCGCCTCGGTCGCCGCCTTCGCCGTCGTCCGCGACTCGGTCTTCGGCCTCGGCGCCGACGCCCTGTGGACCTCCGTCCTCTCCGTCTCCATCACCGCCGGTCTCACCGGCTCGTCCTCGGGCGGTATGACGATCGCGCTCAACGCGCTCGGCGACGACCTCCGGGCCCTGGCCGCGCAAGAGGACATCAGCATGGAGGCGATGCACCGGCTCACCGCCATGGCCGCCGGCGGCCTCGACACCCTGCCGCACTCCGGTGCCGTGGTGACCCTGCTCATCGTCTGCGGGCTCACCCACCGCCAGTCCTACAAGGACCTCGGTGTCGTGACCCTCGTGATCCCGGTCCTCGTGGTCGTCGCACTCGTGAGCCTCGTCTCCGTCGTCGGCTCCTTCTGAGCATCACTCCACCGACGGGCCGGGAATCCGCTTCTCGGCCCGTCGGCGTTCCGCCGGGCGGGGGCTCGAGACCACTGACCGGAAACGGCCAGGAAGCTCGTTCCGGTTCTCGTCCCGGAGCGTGACACCTCTCTCGTGAACCCCTCTCGCCCGAGGAGGGTCGGAACCGGGGAACACCCCCGAGAACCCGCAAGGATCCCCCATGTTCCCGAAGACCCGTCACGCGTTTCTGCCCCTCGCCCTCCTCCTTCCGCTGACCGCGTGCTCCGAACAGGTCGTCCTCGAACCCAGCGAGCACCTGGAATCCCTCCTGCTCCCCTCCTCCGACTACCCCGACGGCTTCGACGTGGAGACGATCGACCTGGACGAGATCGACGGTTCGGGCGGGGGCGGCACCGACTTCGACTCGATCGAACCCGCGGCCTGTGAGGAGGCCTTCGAGGACAGCCCCGCCGACGTCCCCGAGGAGGCGGCCGAGGGAGCGGGCCAGGTCGCCGTCTCCTCCGGTTCCTCGCCCACCTTCTACACCTACGTCCTGGTCTCCGGAGACTTCGACGAGACGCAGGACACCTCCGGCTACGAGGCGATGCTCTCCTCTTGTTCGACCATGACCGCGGTCAGCGACGGGATCACGCTGGAGGGCAGCATCCGCGGGACCTCCTTCCCCTCCCTCCCCGACCAGGGCGACGCCTTCACCATGGACCTGTCTGCCGACGGGCTCGACATGACCATGTGGACCGCCTGGGGGCAGGTCGCGGACGTGCACTTCGTCCTGATCGGCATGGACCTCGGTTCCTCCCCCGACGTGGACACCTCCACCCTGGCCCGGGAATGCTTCGACGACCGGCTGGACACCGAATGTCGGGATCGCCTGCTCCAAGAGGCCGCCGATGAGGCACGCTCCGCCCAAGAGGAGGAGTTCGACGAGGTCCTGGCCGCTGCGGTCGCCCTCCTCGAATCCGACGCCTGACCCTCCCGCCACACCCTGGGCCCTGAAGCGCGCTGAACGCGGTCCAGGGCCTCCAAGGTTCGCCGTCCTTCTTCAGGATGGATAATTCGCTTCATGAAGGCATATGTCGGAATCACCGATACGCGATGGTACGAGTTCCTGGCCGAAAGACCCCATCTGACCGAGATCAACTTCTGGCGCCCTTCCTCGAACACGTCCTTCAAACGCATAGGCACCGGAGACCTCTTCCTCTTCAAGAGCCGCTATCCGCACAATCGGATCGTGGGCGGTGCCGTGTTCAGCAGGTTCGCCCAGGTGCCGCTCTCCCAGGCCTGGGAGGCCTTCGGTGAGGGAAACGGCAGGGCCGGCCTGAACGAGCTGCGCCAGGCCCTCAACGCTTACCGGACCAAGGAGGGCAAGCCCGCCATCACCTCAGGCGAGGACCCCGTGATCGGCTGCCTCATGCTTCGGGACCCCGTCTTCTTCCCCGAGGGCCGAACCCTCGCCCCGCCTCCGGACTTCCCCGGCAACCTGGTCCAGGGCAAGGGCTACGACGACATCCTCCGTGGAGAGCATTCCTCGTACTTCACCGAGGCCGTCGACCGCATCCTGGCCGCCGACGACCGCTCCCCTCTCGACGACGAACCTCACGCCACCGCCACCTGGGCTCACACCGGCTCCACCAGAGGCGGCCACGCTCTCGTACGCAGACGGCTGGGGCAGGAGGCCTTCAAACTCGCCCTCGTCGACGCCTACCGGGGACGATGTGCCGTAACGGGCACCGACGTGCCCCCGACCCTGGAGGCGGCGCACATCCATCCGGTGGGCAAGGGAGGACTGCACCGCCTCGACAACGGACTACTGCTCCGAGCCGACGTGCACAAGCTCTTCGACGCCGGCTACCTGACGATCACCCCGGAGTCGAAGATCAGGGTGAGCCCTCTCCTCCGCTCCCACCACTTCTCCGCGGCCGAGTACTACACCTCGCTCGAAGGCGCGACCATCTCCCTGCCGAGCCGACGGGAAGACCACCCCAGCAAAGACGCCCTCTCCTGGCACGGAGAAAGAGTTTTTCTCGCACACTGATCCCACCGGAGAAACCGGGGCTCTCAGGCCTCTTCTGAAAACCGCAGAGGCCTGAAAAAGCCACCCTCACGACGCAATCCTCTGCCTCCGCATCCGTCTCACACCTCGTCGATCCTCGGGCCGGGGTGGTGACCTTCTCATCGCCCATCTGGTCTTTCAATGCGTGGACCGCAAGGAGATGAACTCCGACGAGTACGACTGGGAGGAGGCGGTGGCCCAAGCCGTTCCTCTGACCGCTCGAGTTCTACCGTGGCTCCTACACCATATGGACGCCGCCCACAGTTCCACCGCTCCGGCCTCCATCACCCGTATCCTTTCCGACCCGAAGCTCTGTCGTGATCTGGTCTCGCTCACACTCCGCGACCTCCGCTCCGGTTCGGAAGCGCCACCCATGTCCACGGATTACCGGGCGAAAGCCCATCAGCGGCCACGCAAGCCCCGGCGCCCCAACAGCGCGACCATTCTGTTGAACGCCGGTGAGCTGGGGCCCGGTACCCCCTTGGAATTCCGGCCGCTGAACAATACGGAGGAGGCCGCACTACGCGACTGGCTCACAGAGGATGATCGTAGGTCGAGGGCGACTTGGACGAACAATCGCCGGTACTCGCTGCTGTGGGAGTTCGACGGTAAGCATCACTCACCCAGTGGCCTGGTGATGACCATGTACGAGCTCGCCGGTTGGGAGGACTCCCCGGTCGCGGTCCAGGGTCCCGCACGGTGGTACATCGAAGGGGAACGTATGGACCGACGCGCCGAGCGCATCCTCGAGAAACTGGAGGAGGAGTAGGGGCACCGTTCCAGCTCAAGCAGGTGTGATCCCACAGTGCCCCTGTAACCCGACTGAAGCGGATAAGCCCTGCCCGGGGCGGCGAGCAGCGGGGCCCTACTGCCGACCGCCCCGGTTCACGCAATGCCCGCTTCCAGCAGAACGGGCTCGGCTTACCGTTCCAGGACACGTGCAGGTGATCCCTGACCCTGGTGCAGACCACGAAGAGTAGGCAGCGCACGCCCGCGTCGCTTCCTGTGACTGTGGTGTGGAGACATCGTGTTACGGATGCCTACGCAACTACCGTAACCAACACTTCCACGACCGGCTGCGCCGTGACGCGGCGATCGGCGCGTTGGAGGCTCTTCTGTGAGGTGTGACCGGGCGGCTCTCCCTCGGTGACGAGGGGCCCGATGAGACAGAACCGCCACGACGCCCACCTCCCCACGTCGGCCCGACAGACACTGAACGTGAGCGGTCGGGTCGGCCAGAGGGGGCGGATCGGTGGTGGGAGGGGGAGGCGGGGGTCTCTTCTAGGGGGTGGTGGCCGGGTTCGGCCGGCTCGAGGGTGGGATTCGTCGCGTGGTCGGCGGGGTGGGACGGGCTCTCGGCTGCGCCTGGTGGGGTTCAGGGTGTCCCGTGGGGTGGGGACTCCGGGTGTTCGGACAGATTTTCCTCTGCCATAATTTGGAATCATTCCAGAAAAGTGCTTCAATGGCGGCATGCGCCTGAGCGATGTCGAAGCGGCCCGGAGCGGCTTCGCCATGGCCTGGTGCCCCGCCAGCGGCGCGCGACGCCATGTCCTGGAGGTCCGGTCGGCCGGGGTCCCGTCATCGACGGGGCCGTGTCCTTCGGTGTCACGAGGCCCGACACCGATCGACCGTGCTTCCACCGCGGCACCGAACGCTTCCCGTCAAGGAACAAGGAACACATGTCCCACGACAACACCCAGCCTCTGACCACGGCGAACGGCGCCCCCGTCGCCAATAACCAGAACAGCCTCACCGCGGGTCCCCGCGGCCCGATGCTGCTTCAGGACCTGTGGTTCCTGGAGAAGCTCGCCCACTTCGACCGTGAGGTCATCCCCGAGCGTCGTATGCACGCCAAGGGTTCCGGTGCTTTCGGTACCTTCACCGTCACCAAGGACATCACCCAGTACACCAAGGCCGCGCTCTTCTCCGAGGTCGGCAAGCAGTCCGAGGTGTTCCTGCGCTTCTCCACCGTCGCCGGTGAGCGCGGCGCCGCCGATGCCGAGCGTGACATCCGCGGCTTCGCCCTGCGCTTCTACACCGAAGAGGGCAACTGGGACGTCGTCGGTAACAACACCCCGGTGTTCTTCTTCCGCGACCCGCTGAAGTTCCCCGACCTGAACCGCGCCGTCAAGCGCGACCCGCGCACCAACATGCGCTCCGCCGAGAACAACTGGGACTTCTGGACCAACCTCCCCGAGGCTCTGCACCAGGTCACCATCGTCATGTCGGACCGCGGCATCCCCGCGAGCTACCGTCACATGCACGGCTTCGGCTCGCACACCTTCTCGTTCGTGAACGCCGACAACGAGCGTTTCTGGGTCAAGTTCCACTTCCGGACCCAGCAGGGCATCAAGAACCTGACCGACCAGGAGGCCGCCGAGGTCATCGCCGAGGACCGCGAGTCCTCGCAGCGCGACCTCTACGACTCCATCGAGAACGGCGACTACCCGAAGTGGACGTTCTACGTCCAGATCATGCCCGAGGCGGACGCGGAGAACTACCGCTTCCACCCCTTCGACCTGACCAAGGTCTGGTCGAAGAAGGACTACCCGCTCATCGAGGTCGGCGAGTTCGAGCTGAACCGCAACCCGGAGAACTACCACGCCGACGTGGAGCAGGCCTCCTTCACCCCGGCCAACCTGGTGCCCGGCATCGGCGTCTCCCCCGACCGCATGCTCCAGGGTCGTCTGTTCTCCTACGGTGACGCCGCCCGTTACCGCCTGGGCGTCAACCACCACCAGATCCCGGTGAACTACCCGCGCGCCGCCAAGCTGGTCAACACCTACCACCGTGACGGTGTCATGCGTGTGGACGGCAACCAGGGTGGGGTCCCCGGCATCGAGCCGAACTCCTACGGTCGCTGGCAGGAGCAGCCCGCCTACGCCGAGCCGGCGCTGGGTGTGGGCTCGAACGCCGACCGGTTCGACTACCGCGAGGACGACGACAACTACTTCGAGCAGCCCGGTGACCTGTTCCGCTCGATGAGCGCCGAGCAGCAGCAGGTTCTGTTCGAGAACACCGCGCGTGCGATCGACGGCGCCTCCGACGCCACCATCGAGCGCCACATCGCCAACTGCACCAAGGCCGACCCGGCCTACGGTGAGGGCGTGCGCAAGGCCATCGAGGCCAACAAGGCCGGCAAGCTGTAACACCCGGTCTTCGGGCGCCGGGGCGGGCATCGCATACGATCCCGCCCCGATCCCCGCGAGTGAACCGACGCGAGCCGCCACGGTCCCCGACCGTGGCGGCTCGTCGTCGTCTCAGGGTCAGGGGAGCAGGTCGGAGCGGCCGAACATCTCGGCCGTGGCGCGGGCGCTGGGCGTGCCCGCGTCTAGGTCGGCTCCGGCGTCGACGAGGGCCTTGACGACGTCGTTCTCGCCCTTGAAGAGCGCGCCGGCCACCGGTGACTGGTCCCGGTCGTTGCGCAGGTCCACGTCGGCCCCCCGCTCGATCAGGGAGCCGACGGTGTCGTGGTGGCCGTGGTAGGCGGCGAGCATCAGCAGGGTGTTGCCGTTCTCGTCCTTGGCATCGATGGGAAGGCCGTGGTCGAGGAACTCCAGCAGTTCTCCGGTCTTGCCCTCCCTCGCCAGGTCCATCGCCAACGCGATGACACGGTTGCTCTGCTCCGGTGAGAGTGCGTTCATGGTCTCCATGCTAGAAGCCGAAGACCCCGGGACGTACTTCGTGTCCGGGTGTGTCCGGTTCATTCGCAGCAGCTACAGCACTGACAGCAGTTGCAACAGGTACAGCATTCGCAGTAGTCGCACCAGGATCTTCTGGGCTCGCCGGACCAGGGGCCGGGGTGGGGGTCCCTACAGCAGAACTGGCAGGTGCAGCACATGAGGAGCGCCGCGGCGCAGCCCATGAGCGGGCCTCTTCGGCGTGGCGGGGACTCCAGGGCGGGAGTCGAGCACGAGCAGCCGGAGCAGCATCCGCCCGACTCGTCGTGGCCCTTGTCGCGCCGACGGCCACCCCCTCCTGTGTGGCCGGGCCCGCCGCCGTGTCCGTGGCCGCCGGGGGCACCATGGCCGTGTCCGTGGTGCGCGCCCGCCCCATGTCCCTGGTGAGGGCCGTGAGCGTGACCGGGGTGCCCTTGGGGATGTCCTTGGTGTCCGGGGCGCCCGTGCCGCCCCGGGTGGCCCTGGTGACCGGGGTGACCGTGGTATCCGGCGTGGGAGAAGGTGCGGTCGACGGCCTTGCCCAGTTCGGTCACCAGGAGTGCGCGCACCAACCGGTCGTCGGTGAACTCCGCCTCGTCCAAGGCCAGGGAGACGCCGAGGACCGCGTCGTCGCAGAGTTCACGGGCCCGGTCGAGGCCGGTACCGGTGGCTGTGAGCGGGTTCCAGGCCCCTTTCTCCAAGTCCTCCTTCCGGTCCTCGACGGCGTCCAGCAGGTGCGCGATCCTCCCGAACAGACGTCCCGCCTCGTGGAGGGCAGCGTGGTTGGACGGGCGGTCGGTGAGGATCGCGGTGTGCGCGAAGGCCTCCGCGGTGGCCTCCTCGGTGGGGGCGGTCACGGTCAGGACGTCGGTGCCCTCCCCGGCCTCGCGTTCCACTTCGCGTTGGCGGTCGACGACGAGGGCCAGGGCGGCTCCATCGAAACCGAGCCCCTCCCCCGAGGTCCGGGCCCCCTGTTGCCACCGTCGGGCGACCCGGCCCGCGACGGCGCGGACCCCGGGCCTGGCGAAGGCCCCGTCGCCGTCCTCGATGTGGTCTCTGACCTTGGCCGAGGCGAGCATCAAGGAGACCGTCGCGGCCAGGTCCGCTCCGGAGCCCTCCGCGACCCTCGCCGACCGCATGCCGCGCAGCGGGCAGGGACCGGCCATCCGGCTCCCGGACCGTTCCCGGGACTGGGCCGTGGCCAGGACCGACACCACCAGTCCGTCGTGGTTGGTGGCCATACGGGACATCTGGCCGTGCCCGTCGCGTAGGGCCAGGCACAGGCCGCAGAGGTGGGACATCCACTCCTCGGCCAACCCATCGCTCAGGCTGTGGCGACAGGGCCGCAGGATTCCGAACACGATCGTTCCCCTCGTTCTCGTTCCGCTCTCGAGGCGGACTCCGGCAACGGGGTTCGACTCACACGGAGCCCGGTCGGTTCCGACCTTCTTCTAGTGCGTGGAACCGGCCTCCGCGAGGGTCGTCTCGCCCCGGAATCATGCTGTGACCAGCGGTGACGAGAGTTGTCCACAGGCCTTCAGCACGCCGGACAGATCTGGTCCATCCTTGAGGGGAAGCCTGTTCCCACACCCCCTGTGAGCGGCGATGATCACCACGTTCTTTCCCTCGGACCTCGACCTCTCCCGTTTGGAACGCTCCGCCCTCGAACGAGCCGAACGTCTGGACCTTCCGTGCACGGCGGAGGGCCCCCGGCCGTCGACCGACCGTCTGCTCGTGGACCACCTACGGCACGAGTACACCGACTACGACCTGGATCGGAGCGCGGCACGATATCGGGCCGCCTGCGAGGCGATAGGACGCCGCTTCCCCCGTCTGCGCGAGGAGTGCGAGCGCCAGATCGCCCGACGGAGGGTCCGGGAGGGGGAAGAGCGGATACCGCACGCGCTGTTCGAGGCGGAGCGTGAACGGGAGCGGGAGCGGCGCCGTGCCCTGGTGGCCGCCTCCCACGAGATGATCCGGACTCTGCGCCTCGGGCAGCGGGTGCGGTTCAAGGCGGGACGGTACCGGTACACCGGTGTGATCCTCGCGTTGGGTCGCTCCAGGGCGACGGTGGCCTACCGTGTCGCCTCCGGACGTGACCGTGATCGGGTGCGACTTCTGCACGCCGCCCTGCTCACACCGGTGGAGGACGACGGACCGGAGAAGGGCAGCCCGACCGACCCCGCCCCCTCGGAGCAGCGGTGGGTCCCTCCCCGGCCCGACGGCCGCCATGTGCCGCGCTCCTCGCCGAGGCTCCGGCAGGACGTTCCACCGTCGAGGTGCGGGGGCGCACTCTCCGCTCGGCGAGGGTACGGACAGGCACATCCTCCTTCGAAGCCTCGGATCACGATGAGGGGAGCCGGCCGAACGCCCCAGGGCAGGGGGCCGACACGGTCGCCCGCGTCCCGAGGTCGAGGATTCTCCCGGACCGGGCCCGCTACCTCCGCACACGACCGGCGTCTGCGAGAAGAGGCCGTCCGTCGAGCCCTCGACCCTCCGGGCTTCCCTGTAGCGGGGTCGCGGACCGCCCACGAGTCGGTACCGCCGGACCTCCCCGGCTCAGAGGGGAAGACCGGGGATCATACCGAGCAGACCGAGCACCCCGCCCTCGACGCGGGCCCCGACCTCCACTCCGATGGCGAGGGCCGCCGCCAGAAGCAGGAGAAGGAACAGAATCCTGAGCGCTCCTCTCCGGCGGGGGCGCGCGGGCTCCTCGTCGGCGTCGGTCTCGATCCAGGAACGGTCCAGGCGGGCGTTCTCTCGGCGCAGCTCCTGCACCTCGACGTGGTAGTGGTCGCGTTCGGACCGCACCCGGTCGAGTTCGGAGCGCTCGGCCCTGACCGCCGCGTGGACGTCGGCCACGTCGGTCCGGGCACCTTCCGGGCCTCGACGACGATGCCAACGCTCCAGGCGCGCCAAGGGCAGGTCGATGTAGTGCGTGGGCCAGTTGTCGTCAGGATCGGTGTGGTCCTCGTCGACCTCGGGGGCCGTCTCGGCCTCGTAGTTCGGCGGTGCCTCCTCGTCTCTGATGAACGGGAGTGCCGGGGCCTCGTCGGGGTCACGGGAGGAGGCCGGCGCCGAAAGGGCCGGGGGCGTCCCCCTCTCGGCCGATGCGTCGGACAGGGGCGAGGAGGCTTCCGGATCCGCTACGAACTCGAAGAGAGGGGATTCCCGGCCGTGGGACGAGAACCCGGACTCCGGGTCGAGCCCGGGTTCCGAGTCGCTCGGGGCCGTTGTGTCGGCGAAGGTCCCCGAAAGCGTGGCCTCACCGCCCTCGCCCGAGCGCTCGGATCCCGAACCGGGGACGGAGGGCTCGAGGCTGGAGGCTCTCGTTGGCACCGTGTCATCGGAGGTCCCGGAGAGCGTGGTCTCCGGGACATGGGCCGGGATCTCGGGGTCCGGGTCGAGCACGGAAGGCTCAGGGTCCGGGCCACTCGGGGACGTCGTACCTGCGAAGGCTTCGGAAGGGTCCTTCCCCCGATCGCGGTAGGAGGGTCCGAGATCCGGGGCTCTCGAGGATGTCGCACCGGTGGAGAGCTCGGAGGAGGGGGTCGCCCCGCCATGGGCCGGGGCCTCGGGGTCCGGGTCGAGCACGGAAGGCCCGGGTTCCGAGCCGCTCGAGGTCGTTGTGTCCGTGGAGGGTTCCGGGGACGGAGCCTCGATCCTCGACGTGCGAGCGGCGGGTTCGGGTTCCGGGCCGCGGAACACGAAGGCGGGGGCGGCCCCTCGGGGCGGTGTCGTGGGATCCGATTCGTCCGCGACGGGTTCGGAGAACGGGGCGCCCACGTTCCCCACCGGTTCGGAGGATGCGGACGCGGGCTCGGGGGTCGCGGGCTCCGTGGCCCGGCCGGTGTTCGTCGGGGTCGGGGAAGCGATCGAAGTCCCGGGGGCCGTGCCTCGGGTGGTCGTGGCGGGGTTCGAACGCTCGTTCCTCGAAGCGGGCGGGAAGGACTCGAGATCCGGTTCGTCGAACCCGGGCAGGGGCGTGGCCTCGAGGTCGAGGGAGGGATCCTCCGTCTCCTCCCCCGCGTCCTCGTCGCTCTCCGTTCCGGACGTCCCCTCGCCCCTCACCCTCCGGGGGCCGGGTACGGCGGGTTCCTCTTCTCCCGTCGGCACGCCCTCGGTTCGGAAGGGCCTCTTCCCTATGGGGAACTCGCGTTCGTGGGGTTCCTCCTCCGTATCGGCGAAGGGGTCGGGGGCCTCCCGGAGTTCCCCGCCGGGCGTCTCCGGAAGGGGCTCGACCCGCTCCGAAGCGGTCCGGCTCCTCGGAACCGATTCCGTCGACGCGCTCTCCTCACCCTCCGGGGCCTCGAAGGACGGTCGAGCCGGGGCGTCCCTCTCCTCGTCGTGCCCTTCCGAGGGGGAGGTCTCCAGCACGGGAGGTTCGGCGACGGCGGTCTCCGTGTCCTCCTCCCCTGTCCGGGGCCTCTCGTCCGGCACGGCGTTCGGCGGCTCCCCCGGCCCGGGTCGGGGATCGAGCCAGTCCTGGATCAGCTCGAGCCGGTCGGCGAAGGTACCGGCCCCGGGCACGCCCCGGGCGTTCAGGTGCTCGGTGAGGGCGTCGCCCCCTTCCTCACGCAGGATCGTGACCAGGGCGTCGGCGATCTTGAGGTGTTCGAGGGGCGCCGGGGACAGGAAAGGGCCACGACCGGCGGCGTTCTCGACGGGCGGGCCGAAGGCCAGGTGCGGCCCGTCCTCACCGCCCAGCACCGGTTCGTAGGTGGAGAAGGACCAGTTCCAGGCAGCCGCGGGGATCGCGGAGGGCGGGGTCAGGACGTCGTGCAGGATGCGGTGCATGCCCCACAGGAAACGCAGTTGGACGGCCTGCCACAGGTCGGCGCGCTCGGGCTCCAGCATGAGGTGGACGGGCCGGTCCGGGTGGGCCAGGGCTCGGGCGACGGCCCCGATGAGGATGGGCTCGTCACCGATCCTGGTCTCGGCGGCACGTCGGTCGCGGCTGCGGACCGCGCCCGGGGCCGCGGTGAGTTCCCAGGGTTCGGGGGCCCGCAGGGCACGCATGGTCGCCCAGCCCGGGGAGGGCGGCCTGCTGTCGGCCGGGCGCGTATTGGGGTTCTCGTGCAGGGCGAGAACGCGCGGAAGGGTCAGCCCGCGGGAGGGCCCGACGATCGCCCAGGCGTGGGCACGGCGGACATCGCCCGGCCAGCGGTAGACCAGCGCGCTACGACCATCGGGATAGTGCCGGGCCCACAGGGTCTCCGGATACGCGGAGGGCGCGGTATCGGCGAGGGCGGACCGATAGTCGGCCGTGAGAGCAGGCAGGAGCCGGTCGCGCCAGGACCTCAGGGCGGGTCGATCGTCGGCGGTCAGCGAGGTGGCGGCCGGTCCGGGACCGTTGTGGCCGAGGAGGGTGGGTTCGGCCCAGGCGAAGTGGATCTGGTGGTGGTCACCGGACCGCACCGCCGACCACTCGTCCGGCGCCATTGTGCTCTCGGGCAAGTGACCCCTCCCACGGGTTCGCGAACCATCCGGTGTGCCCGGCCACCGGGGCCGCGCGCTTCCTTAGGGAAGGTATCCGGCGGAAGCGACGAGAAACAGCGGAAGCGGCGTTATACGAGGATTTATGAGCTTTGCGAAGAAAGGAGGGTTCCATCGGAACGGCACCGGTTTCGGGAGGGGCTACGCGGCGCTGCCGTCGATGGCGCCCACCACCGCGGCGGTGAGATCGTCGATGATCTGCTCCTCCTCGACCTCGGGGTGCTCCAGCCACCACTCCCCGGCGGCCTGCACCATGCCGACGATGGCGTGCGCGGCTATCTGGGCGCGCGGACGCTGCTCGACGCGCCGTTCGGTGATGAGCAGGTCGGCGAGCTCCTCACCCAGGCGACGGACCATGAGTCCCAGGTCGCTCCGTGTCCGTACGTCCTCGGAGGTGGCCCTGTCCATGAGGAAGCGGTACAGGTTGAGGTTCTGGGAGATCATCGACAGGTAGGCCCCGACCGTGGCCCTGGCACGCACCTCGAACTCGGTGTGCTGGTGCAGTTCGGCGCGGATGCGTTCGATCAACGGGTCGACGTGGCGTTGGGCCAGGGCCTGATAGAGACCGCTCTTATCGCCGAAGTGCCGGTAGAGGATGGGTTTGCTGATCCCGGCCTCGGTCGCGATGGCGACCATGGAGGCCTCGTGACCGTCGCGCTGGATCACCCGGTCGGCGGCGTCCAGGATGGCCCGCCGCCGTTCGGGGTCGCGTCCACGAGGGTGACGGCCCCCTCGGGAGCGCGCGGGGCGGGCTCCGTCGGAGCGCTCGGGGGAGGCGGACCCGGCGGTCACACCGGCTCCGTTCGAGGGGTCGTCGTCACTGAACACGTCCATCGGTCGTCTTCGAAGGCCACAAGGGTCCACCGTAGCGGTTCGGCCGTCTCAGGACCGCAGAGTGATCCAGGTGGCCTCGGCCATGGCGAGCCGTCGACCCTCCTCGTCGTACAGGGCGCTGGAGGTACGCACCTTGCGTCCCTCCACGGACTCCAGTCGGCCCATGACCACCGGGGTGGTGCCCACCTTCGGCGCGCTCAGGACCCGGGCGGTGAAGCGACCCAGGACGATCGGGCGACCGTTGATGTCGTGAGACCAGCCGCCGGGGCAGTCCAGAGCCGCCCAGACCTGGGCGAAGGCGGCGGACCCCGTTCCGTCGTCCACGGCCGGGAGGACGTTCCACGTGCAGGCGACGGTGTTGCCCACGTTGTCGGGCCCCTCGCCCGGGCGGACCCGACCGGCGAAGAGACGCAGCCCTTCGCCCTCGGCCCGCTCGGGACCGCAGCTGTAGCAGCGAGGGAAGGGGTGCTCCACCAGACCGGGGTAGAGGTCGCGGGCCTTCTCCGCCTCCTCTACGGAGACGGGGCCTCCGGGGATCGGGGCGAGGTCCCGGGCTTCGACACGGGTCGCCTCGGCGACCAGCCGCGCCCGATCCTCCGGATCCTCGACGGAGGGGTCGATCAGGCGCAGCCCGTCCTGTCCCAGGGTCTCCACCGCCAGCGGACGGTCCAGGGGAGGCGGGGTCCGCAGGGTGACCTGGACCGCGTCTCCGCCCACCGAGGTCAGCCGCTCGGCGAGGAGGCCGGCGCTGTAACCACCGTTTCCGGAACCGTCGGGACCGTTGAAGGCCGCTGGGATGGTGATCGTGGGGGCGTCGTTGCCTGGTGTCATGGGCCACAGGGTAGTGACCGGCCGCGGAGTGCCCCGCTCCCGGGGTCAGTCCACGAGCCCCATGTCCTCGGGCCAGTCGGCGAGCAGTTCGAAGTCCTTCTCCCAGAGGCCGATCGCCGGGTCGACCGGGTGCAGAAGGGCGTCGGAGAGATGGTTGCGCCGGACCCAGGTGATGTCGCGGGCGGTGATCCCGTCGTCGACCCAGGCGAAGGGGCGGCCCGCGGCGTACTCCACGAGCCTTCGGGTCTTGAAGAACAGCCCTGGGGCGAACCGGTCCACGTGGGGGAACGCGACGACGGGGAGCTCGGGCAGGCCCAGGAGGGGACCGATCATCGTGTTGGCGTCCTCCTCCCAGGTGGTGGCCCAGACCAGGTCGTAGGGCAGGGCCAGCAGTGCCTCACCGTGGTGCGGGTTCAGCCGTACCCGCAAGGGGCGGGCGGGCGGCTCCCAGCCGGTCGGACGCATCGGGTGGGCGACGTAGGAGTCCGGAAGGTCGGCGTGTTCGGCCCGGAAGGGGTTGAGGGGACCGTCGACGTCGAGGAAGAGCAGGGGGCGGGGCATGGCTGACTCCAGTGGATGCTCGCGGTGGGCGTTTCCGATGAGGGCCCTTTCGGGTTCGGTCGTGCGGGGGTGGGCCGTTTCGGGCAGGGGTACGGGGCCGACGGGTGTCTCCATGTTCTTTTCCCGTCCGGGCGCGCCCGGACCGGCCGATCGGCTCGCCGGCGGTACGGGCGCGGGCGCGTTCTCGGACCACGTGTGGTGGCGGAACGGTTCGCGGGCGTTCGGGGGTTCCCCTCTCAGGACGCCTCAGGCGTCCCCGTCCATGCCACGGTATGCGGGTCCTCCCCGGATCGGGTGCCGTGCGCCCATGGTTCGACCACTCGTCATCGGCACGAAACCCCTTCGTGTTACCGTTGGTAACACATATAGATCGCCCCTCCTCCCCCGGAGGATCCAACGAAGGATGTACGCGTATGAGTGAGGCCACCGCCCCCGCCTTCAGCCTGGAACCGAGCGAAGACGTCCGCGACGTCCGGGACTGGGCCCACGGGTTCGCCGCCGACGTCATCCGCCCCGCCGCCGCCGAATGGGACGAGCGCGAGGAGACCCCCTGGCCGATCATCGAGGAGGCCGCCAAGATCGGCCTGTACTCCCTGGACTTCTTCGCCAACCAGTGGTTGGAGCCCACCGGCCTGGGCATCCCCGTCGCCTTCGAGGAGCTCTACTGGGGCGACCCTGGGATCGCCCTGTCCATCACCGGCACCGGGCTGGCCGCCGTGGCGGTCGCCTCCAACGGCACCCAGGACCAGCTCTTCGAGTGGGTCCCGCAGATGTTCGGCAGCCCCGAGGACGTCAAGCTCGGCGCCTTCTGCTCCTCCGAGCCCAACGCCGGTTCCGACGTCTCGGCCATCAAGACCCGCGCCGTCTACGACCAGGCCAAGGACGAGTGGGTCCTCAACGGAGTCAAGACCTGGGCGACCAACGGCGGCATCGCCAACGTGCACGTGATCGTCGCCTCGGTCGAGCCCGAGCTGGGCTCGCGCGGTCAGGCCTCCTTCATCGTGCCGCCCAACACCCCGGGCCTGTCCCAGGGGCAGAAGTTCCAGAAGCACGGCATCCGCGCCTCGCACACCGCCGAGGTCGTCCTGGACGACGTGCGGATCCCCGGTTCCTGCCTGCTGGGCGGCAAGGAGAAGCTCGACGAGCGGCTGGCCCGGGCCCGAGAGGGCAAGCGTTCCAAGGGTCAGGCCGCGATGAAGACCTTCGAGGCCTCACGCCCGAGCGTCGGTGTCATGGCCGTCGGTTGCGCCCGCGCCGCCTACGAGTACGCCCGCGACTACGCCAAGCAGCGGGAGCAGTTCGGCAGGCCGATCGGCGACAACCAGGGGGTGGCGTTCCTGCTCGCGGACATGGCCACCCGGATCGACGCGGCCCGGCTGCTGGTCTGGCGCGCGGCGTGGATGGCCCGCAACGGCAAGGACTTCACGAACGCGGAGGGCTCCATGAGCAAGCTCTACGCGTCCGAGACGGCCACCTTCGTCACCCAGAACGCCCTGCGCATCCTGGGCGGGAATGGCTACACCAGGGAATACCCCGTCGAGCGGTGGCACCGCGACGCCACGATCTTCACGATCTTCGAGGGCGCCAGCGAGATCCAGAAGCTCATCATCGGCCGCACCATCACCGGCCTGCCGATCCGCTGAGGTTTCCGCGGTTCACAGAGGCTTGAAGGGGTCGGCGCCCGTACGGCGCCGACCCCTTCGCGTGTCCTCAGTCCGCGCCGTGTCGTTCCAGGAAGGTGTAGACGTCGTGCTCGTCCACACCGGGGAAGGACCCGGAGGGCAGCGCCGACAGCACGTGCGAGTGGGCGCGGGCCGAGGGCCACACGTTGCCCTCCCACTTGCCGGCGAGTTCCGCGGGCGGACGCACGCAGCACTCGCCGCTGGGGCAGTTGGACTTGGTGCGGTTGGTGGTCTCCCGACCGCGGAACCAGCGCGACTCCTTGTAGGGCACCCCCAGGGTGATGGCGAAGTTGCGTTCGCGGCTGGGGTCGACGTGGGCCACGCACCAGTGGGTGCCGTTGGGTTTGTCGGTGTACTGGTAGTAGATCGAGTACCGGTCGGGTGACTGGAAGACCTGGCGTCCCGACCATTGGCGGCACATGCGCTGTCCTTCGATGGCGCCGGTGTCGTCCGTGGGGAAGACGAGGCCGTCGTTCTCGTAGGCCTTGTAGATGATGCCGGTCTCGTCGTTGCGGATGAAGTGGCAGACCAGGTCCAGGTGACGGTGGGCCAGGTTGGTGAACCGGTGGGCGGCCATCTCGTAGGAGACGGAGTAGACGTCGCGCAGGTCCTCCACGGACAGGTCGCGGGCCTTCTTGGCCTCCTGGAGATAGGTGACGGCGGTGGTCTCGGGGATGAGCACGGCCGCGGCGAAGTAGTTGGCCTCCACCCGCTGACGCAGGAAGTCGCCGAAGTCCTCGGGGCGATTGTGTCCCAGGATCACGTGTCCCAGGGTCTGGAGGAGGATCGTGCGCGGGCTGTGCATGCCCAGGCTGGTCTCGCGCTTGAGGTAGATGCGCCGGTTGACGTGGTCGGTGAGGGAGCGGACGGAGCGGGGAAGGTCCTGCACGTACTTCAGGGAGAAGCCGTGGTGGGTGGCGATCGCGAGGATCTGCCCCTGGGAGAGGGGTCCCGCGCTGTAGTTGACCGCCCGGAGGGTCTCGGCGGCCGCGCTCTCTATGTGTTCGAAGTAGTTGCCGCGTTCGCGCATCTGGCGTCGCAGGTCGGCGTTGGCCCGGCGGGCCTCCTCCGGTGTGGCCGTGGGTTTGGCGTTGCGCCGCTTGAGTTCCTCGTAGAGACCGACGATGTGTTCGAGGACGTCGTTGGGGACCCGCTTGCCGACCTTCAGGTGCGGCAGATCGAGCTCTTGGTAGAGCGGGTCGCGCTGGGCCTCTTCGACGGAGATCTCCAGCTGGGCCCGGCGGCTCGGTGGCTGCTTGGACAGAAGTTCCTCGACCGAGACCCCCAGGGCCGTCGCCAGGGAGGTGAGGAGGGAGAGCTTGGGCTCGCGTTTCCCGTTCTCCAGGAGGGAGAGCTGGGAGGGCGCCCGCCCCACGCGTTCTCCCAGGTCGGAGAGGGTCATCCCGCGCGCTCGACGCAGATGACGAAGCCTCTGACCAAAGGTGACGAGATCTAGGTCACCCGTCAAAGACGGTATTTCTTCAGCACCAAAGTACGCCATGGCTTCATGATACGGAAAGATTCAGCGTTCTTCACACGATTTCCAGTGGAAAAGTCTTGGATCTTCCCCAAGAATCATAGTTACCGGCGGGGAACTTACCGCCCAGGGCTCACCCCCTGGCCCTGGTCAGGATCTCCCTCGACCGGTGCGAACACCTTGGGGACTACACGTAAGGCGGGAACGAACATGAGCACCAGCGCTCGTCGTCAGGAAGCCAGCGCCGCGCTCCAGCGTGACTGGGAGACCAACCCCCGCTGGGCGGGGATCGAGCGGACCTACTCCGCCGACGACGTGGTCAAGCTGCGCGGTTCGGTCACCGAGGAGCACACCCTGGCCCGGCGCGGTGCCGAGCGCCTGTGGGACCTGCTCCACACCGAGGACTACGTCAACAGCCTCGGCGCCCTGACCGGCAACCAGGCGGTCCAGCAGGTCCGCGCCGGCCTCAAGGCCATCTACCTCTCGGGGTGGCAGGTCGCGGCCGACGCGAACCTCTCCGGCAGCACCTACCCGGACCAGAGCCTCTACCCGGCCAACTCGGTCCCGGCCGTGGTCCGCCGGATCAACAACGCCCTTCTGCGCGCCGACCAGATCACCTGGGCCGAGGGCGACGACACCGCCCCCGAGTGGCTCGCTCCGATCGTGGCGGACGCCGAGGCCGGCTTCGGCGGCGTCCTCAACGCCTACGAGCTGATGAAGGGCATGATCGCCTCCGGCGCCGCCGGTGTGCACTGGGAGGACCAGCTCGCCTCCGAGAAGAAGTGCGGTCACCTGGGCGGCAAGGTCCTCATCCCGACCGGGCAGCACGTCAAGACCCTGAACTCCGCCCGTCTGGCGGCGGACGTCGCCGGGGTGCCCTCGCTGGTCATCGCGCGGACCGACGCCCAGGCCGCGACCCTGATCACCAGTGACATCGACGAGCGCGACCGCCCCTACATCACGGGCGAGCGCACCGCCGAGGGCTTCTACCGCTTCCGCAACGGCGTCGACGCCTGTGTCGCCCGCGGTCTGGCCTACGCGCCCCACTCGGACCTGCTCTGGATGGAGACCGCGACGCCGGACCTGGAGGTCGCCCGCAACTTCGCCGAGCGCATCAAGGCCGAGTACCCGGACCAGATGCTGGCCTACAACTGCTCGCCGTCCTTCAACTGGAAGCGTCACCTGGACGACTCCACCATCGCGAAGTTCCAGCGCGAACTGGGCCACATGGGCTACAAGTTCCAGTTCATCACTCTGGCGGGCTTCCACTCGTTGAACTACTCGATGTTCAACCTGGCCAAGGGCTACGCCAAGAACGGGATGACCTCGTACGTCGAGCTCCAGGAGGCCGAGTTCGCGGCGGAGGCCGAGGGCTACACCGCCACCCGCCACCAGCGCGAGGTCGGCACCGGCTACTTCGACGCCATCAGCACGACCATTTCCCCTGAGGCCAGCACCACGGCTCTCACCGGCTCCACCGAAGAAGACCAGTTCTCAGCGGCTCACTGACTCTGGCTCTTCGTTCCCCGGAGGCCGTCCCTCCCCGCTTTCGTGGCTGGGGCGGGGCGGGTCGGCCTCCACCCCCTGGCCGTCGGCCATGCGCGGTCCGTGTCACACACGCGCATGGCCGGCGGCCTTTTCGCGCCCTCGAAAGCGTCGCAATACATGGATCAATACATTTTCCATAGGCGACCACGGGAAGACATAGGGACGCCACTTTCCCGACTCGTGCTTTTTCCGAAGAGCCCGACTTCCCCGATACCCGCAATGACTAAACGGGATTTCCTGTCCGAATTCGGCCAGAAGCGATAACAGAGACCCCTGTTCACACCAAGGAAACATCAATACAGTGGTTCGCGCGTGGGTCACAGAACAATAACGCCCCGGCTCCTCCCGTTCTCCGGGAGCCCCATGAGCCGGTCCACAGGCGTTCCGTGAGGCCGACCCGCAGCACACATCCCCGATCACATGGAGTCACTGTGAAGCTCGAGGACATCAGCAAGGAGATGCTCACCACCACCCGCCGGGTCCTGGCCGGAGGCGCGATCGCGGCCGTGGCCGTGTTCGGTGTCGCCGCCTGTGAGGACACCGCCGTCGACGACCCGGGCGTCGAACTCGAGGGCGAGGACGGTCTCGACGAGGGCCTGGACGACGGCCTCGAAGCGCCCGGTGACGAGGGCGACGAATAACCCTCCTCCGCAGGAGTCCCGAACGGGCGGGGCGCCGCCTCAAGGGCGCCGTCCCGCCCGTTCCTCCTCCTCAAGGCCCCGTGTCCGCCGTGTCCGGAGTCCGTGGGGAAGACGTACATTCGACACGTGACCGACAGAACCCACCCGGATCCGAACGAGCCCACGCCCTCCCGGAGCCCGGGTGCCCCGCGCCCCTCTTCGCCGGGGCCCGTTTCCACGATCGAGGTCCGCGACCTTCTCCCCGATCGCTCCCTGCTGCGCTGGGAGATCCTGTGCGTACTCGCCCTCTCGTTGGGGGCGGCCGCCGTCTCCGCGGTCATCTCCTTCGTGGGTGTGCTGACCGCCCCCGAGTCGATGGCCGACCAGACCGCCAGTCTGATCCGGTCCCGCGCCGAGGGGCGCCCCTGGCTCGACCTGTCCTTCCAGCTGTACTCGGTCGTCTTCGCGCTGGCCCCCGTGGCCCTGGTCGTGTACCTACTGCACCGCACCGGGGAGTCGGCCCGAACGATCGGCTTCGACGTCCGCAGACCCTGGTTCGACACCTGGAGCGGGCTGGTCCTGGCCGCGCTGATCGGCTGTGGCGGGCTGGTCGTCTACCTGGTGTCCTGGCAGCTCGGTCTGACCCGCACCATCGTCCCGAGCACGTTGGACGGCAACTGGTGGGACACCCTCGTCCTGATCCTCCAGGCCCTCAAGAACGGGGTCCTGGAGGAGGTCATCGTGGTCGGCTATCTGTTGCACCGACTGGCACAGATGGGGTGGAGTCCGTGGAAGGCGGTGCTCGCCTCGTCGGTGCTGCGCGCCTTCTACCACCTGTACCAGGGCGTGGGGATGTTCTTCGGCAACCTGGTGATGGGGCTGGTGTTCGGCTGGTTCTACCTGCGTTACGGCCGCGTGATGCCGCTGGTCGTGGCGCACACGGTCATCGACATCGTCGCGTTCGTCGGTGCGGTGTACCTGATCGGACGGATCGACTGGCTGCCGTTCTGATCGTGCTCGGAACGCCCGACCCGCGGACTCGGGGGCCGTTCTAGGCCCGAGCCCGCTCCGCCTTCTTCTCGATGGCGTCCTCCAGGTACTGGGGACGTCCTACGAGCAGCCCGGTGACGAGGTTGATCGCCACGAGGGTCAGCACCAGGAACAGCGGGGCGTACCAGCCGTCGGTGAGGTCGTGCAGGAGCCCGAACAGGAAGGGGCCGGCCCCGCCCAGCAGGTAGCCGAGGCTCTGGCTGGTGGCGGACATCGCGGCGGTGCCCTCGGCCGTACGGGTGCGCACGGTGAAGATGGTCAGCGCCAGGACGAAGGTGCCCAGGGCGAAACCGATGAAGGTCGTCCACACCCAGGTGCCCGCCACCGGGGAGAACAGGAGTCCGCAGATCCCGATGGTGTAGGCCAGGGCGAACATGACGACGAAGGGGCGCTGGTCGCGTACCCGCACGATGAGCGAGGGCAGCACCAGGGACATGGGGATGCCCAGGATCGTGAGGTAGGCCAGCATCACACCCGCGGACTGGGCGTCCATCCCCTGGTCGCGCAGCATCTGGGCGTACCAGCCGAACATGATGTAGGCGATCGAGGACTGGGTACCGAAGAACAGCACGCCCTGTCTACCGAGCCCGGTGGACAGCACCTGGCGTACGCCCATCGTGACGCCACCGCCGCCGACCGAGGGCTCGTGCCGCAGTACCAGGAGCCAGGGCAGGAGGGCGACCAGCCCGAAGAGCGCGTAGGCGCCCAGGGCGAAGCGCCACTCGCCGGTGCTCTGTTCCAGGGGGACGGTGGAGGCGGCGGCGATGGCGGTCCCCGTGGCCAGGCCGGTGGTGTAGACGGTGGTCATCAGACCGACACGGTGGGGGAAGTGCTGCTTGACCAGGACGGGCAGGATCACGTTGCCGACCGCGCCGCCGGCCAGGGCGATCACGCTCAGGGCCAGGAACGTCCAGGTGTCGGGGGCGAAGGCGCGGGCGGTCAGTCCGAGGGTGACCGCGGCCAGCGCGTAGACCAGCAGGTGGTGCGATCCGAGTCGACGGCCGAGCGTCGGGGTGATCCCGCCGAAGGCGGCGAAGCACAGGACGGGCAGGGTCGTGAGGATGCCGGCGCCCACCGCGCTCATGCCCAGCCCCTGGGTGACCTCGTCGAGGAGGGGGCCGACACTGGTGATGGCGGTGCGCAGGTTGAGAGAGGTCAAGGCGATCGCGAGGGCGATCAGCAGAAGGGCCACCCGAGGTGTCGCCGAGGGGGTGGTGGTGCCGGTCGAGGAGGCGTCCTGAGCAGGTGACGCGGGAGTAGGGGCTGCGCTCATAGAAGGCGACTCACAAATTCGTAGGATGACCCTATGTACTTCATGAGGATAACGCATTGCCCTCGAGTGCCGATTCCCGCGCCCGACTGGTCTAAGCTCCGCCCTAACCCATCCCCTGGGCGCTGGCCCTATCATCCGGCGACCCGCCCCTAGGAGGTATCAGCGTGCCCCTCGCCTCGACACGCCGGACCGGTCTCGTCGACCAGGTCATCAGCCAGTTACGAGCACAGATCGACTCGGGTGAGTGGGGCGTGGGCGATCGCATCCCCACCGAGTCGGAACTGTCCGAGCAACTCGAAGTCGGCCGCAACACCGTCCGGGAGGCCGTCCGGGCCCTGGCCCACGCGGGCCTGTTGGAGATCCGGCAGGGCGCGGGGACCTTCGTGCGCGCCTCCAGCGAGCTCGGCGGCGCCCTGCGCCGTCGGTTGGAGCGCTCCCGTCTTCGGGAGAACCTGGAGGTCCGACGCGCCCTCGAGGTGGAGGCCGCGCGCCTGGCCGCCCTACGGCACAGCGACGAGGACCTGGCCGACATCGACCGCGCCATGGCCCTGCGCGAGGAGGCCTGGCGCGCCAACGACATGGGCGCGTTCGTGGAGGCGGACTTCACCTTCCACCGGGCGGTGGTCAACGCCACGCACAACTCGTTGCTCATCGAACTGTACGACGACATCGCCCAGGTGGTCTACGCGAGCATCGCGCACACCGCGTACGGGCAGGACGAGGGGTCGACCGAACGTCCCTCCTCCGACGGTGAGGGGGTCGACCACAGTGGTCTGAGCGAGGCCATCCGCGAGGCCGATCCGGCCCGTGCCGCCCGCGAGGCCACCTGTTACATCGACGAACTGCTCTCCCTCGCCGAGGAGTAGGGCACGCCTTTCGTGGAGCGTCTCGCCCTCGGGTCCCGGTCGGGCCCGAGGGCGGCCTCGTCCCGGCCCGGGGCGGGTTCAGTCCCCGCCGTAGACGTCGGTCACCGTCGAACACGATCCTCGACGCGACCGGGGCGAGGGATGGCCCTCACCGCCGCGGTCGCCCCGACGCGGGTTCAACTGCCGGGGCCGTCCCCTGGGGGCGGGATCGTTCGTGTGCTCGCCGCCCTCCCAGCCGGTGACCCGGGAGGGATCGAGTCCGAGCAGGTCGAGGGTGCTCTCCCCCGCGCAGACCGCGTCGATGATCTCCCGTTCCCGGGTGATGCTGCTCATCGTCTCGGCGATGATCGTGCTCACCTGACCGCGGGGAAGACAGACCACCCCGTCGTCGTCGGCCACGATCCAATCGCCCCGTCTGACCGGGAGGGGTGCGGGACCGGTGGCGTTCATGCTGATCTGTCGTCCGATGGCCCCGCCCGCGTCGTGTCCGACCTCACGGACCGAGACACCGGCTCCGAAGACGGGAAGGCCGCAGTGGGCGATGGCGGTGACGTCGCGGACACATCCGTCCAGGACGATCCCGGCGACCCCTCGGGTGCGCGCGGCCACGGCGAGGATCTCGTCGACGTAGCCGTACTCGGCCTCCCCCGCCACGTCCACGACCAGGGCGGATCCCGGGGGCGCCTGGGCCACCGCCACGTGGAGGGCGAGGTTGTCCCCCGGTGCGCAGCGGACCGGGAAGGCGGTCGCGGCGAAGGCGGCGCCCGGCCAGACGGAGAAGAGGTGGGTCCCGAAGGGACGGCCGCCGCATCGGGCCAGGGCCACGGTTCCCACAGCCGTCAACGTCTTCGCAAGCGCCACGTCAGCCTCCATTACACCCGCGCCCGGTGCGGTCGATTCGGACCGACCCCCTCCATACTCATGGGTAACTTAAGCGTGACGCAAGCGGTGCGAGCCCGAAACACGTAAAAATGCTACCCCCGGTTACACATTGGCCCTGGAGACGGGCGATCCGCGTGCCCGATGCTCCACCGTGCCCGATCTCGCCCTCCCCGCCATGACCACGAGGGCCCGGGAACGACCTCAGCCGACCGCCGCGACCACGTCCAACGCGGTGCGCGCCGCCACCACGTCGTGGACCCGGAAGACACGGGCCCCCTCACGCGCCGAGACCACGAGGGTGGCGAGCGTGCCGTCGCCGCGTTCGGTCAGCCCCGCGCCGAGGGTCTCCCCCACGAAGTCCTTGTTGGAGACCGCCACCAACACCGGCAGCCCCGTGTCCGCCAGCTCCCTCAGCCGTCGGGTGAGCTCCAGCGAGTGGTAGGTGTTCTTGCCGAAGTCGTGGGTGGGGTCGATCATCACCCCGTCCGGACGCACCCCCAGCGAGATCGCCCGTTCGGCCAGGGCGCACACGCCCGCCACCACGTCGGCGACCACGTCGTCGTAGCGGACCCGGTGGGGGTCGGTGCGCGGGGCCAGGCCTCCGCTGTGACTGCACACCAGACCGGTGCCGTACTCGGCGGCCACCCGGGCCAGATCCGGATCGGCGCCGGCCCAGGTGTCGTTGATCATGTCGGCGCCGGCCTCAGCGCAGGCACGACCGACCTCGGCCCGCCAGGTGTCGACGGAGATCACCACCTCGGGGTGGCGGTCCCGCAACTCGCGCACGAACGGCACCGTGCGGCGGATCTCCTCGTCCACCCCCACGTAGGAGCCGTAGCCCGCCTTGACCCCGCCGACGTCGATGATGTCGACGCCGGCGGCCACGGCGTGGTCGGCGGAGGCCAGGGCGGCGTCCAGGGCGTAGGTGGCGCCCCGGTCGTAGAAGGAGTCGGGGGTCCTGTTGATCACGCCCATCACCGCGTACCGATGTCCCGCGAACGTCCGCCCGCGCAGTCGCAGTGTCCCTGTCCTGTCCGGCACAGCCGGGCCGCCTGTCACCATGGGCCCATCATGGGGCACGCCGGGGGTCGGCGACCACCGCCCCCGGCCCCGGCCCCGGGGGTGGGACCCGCCTCACAGCGGCCCCCACCCCTCCGGTCGATCCCCTCCCCGTCGTTCCTTGCGCACCCGCAGGTACTCCCAGGTCTCCACGTTCCCGACCCCGACGGTGCCGCGCACGGCCTCCAGGGCCTCGACCAGTCGGCAACGGTCGGGGGCGGTGATCGAACCGATCACGTCGTAGCGTCCGAACCCGCTGGCCAGGAAGGACACCCTGGACATGTTGGCCAGGGCGGCGCCGAGCGCGTCGGCGTCCCCCCGGCAGCACAGCCCGAAGCCGAGCTGTTCGTTGGCCCCCACCGCGGAGGGCTCCACCAGGGCGGTCACGTGCACCACCCCCGAGTCGAGCAGGCGCACCACCCTCGAACGGGCGGCGGCCTGTGACAACCCGACCTGGCGTGCCAGGTCGGCGTAGGAGGCCCGTCCGTCCTTGAGCAATCTGCGGACCAGGCGCCAGTCCAGCGCGTCCAATTCGATGTCGCCCAGTTCGCGCACACTGCTGTGGGCGTCCTTGTAGACGGCGTTGGCCCGGAAGACCTCCGCGCCCTCCACCCCCGGTAGCGAGCGCAGGTGGGCCAGTTCCTTGGTCAGCGCCGCGTCGTCGGCCACCCGCACCTGGGCCACGGCCGGGAAGCGCCCGGCCGCCTGGGCCGCGAAGGTCACGGCCTCCCGTTCCCCCAGGACCTCCAGGACCGGTTCGACCGGTCCGCCGACCCTGAAGGACACGTGGCCGAGGACCTCCATGCCCACGACCCCGGCGTGCAGTACGCCGACGATCCTGATCGCCCCCGACTGCACGAGTTGGCGCACTCTGGCGCGCACCGCGGTCCTGGACAGACCGACCCCGTCCGCCAAGGCCTGGAAGGTCGCCCTGCCGTCCCCCTGCAACGCGCGCATGAGCGCCGCGTCAACCGCATCGAGCACGATGCCTGCCTTTCGTTCCCATGTCGCCGTCCATTCCCCCGGACGGCGCCCCCTCCTCCGGGCAGATCATCGCAGTTGTGGAGCTCGTTTCACTACCGATCGCGAAAGAAATCGGCTGATTCACCCCTTTGAGCGGCCCGATAGCGCCATCCAATGCCTCAACGAGCACCTCTCGACCACATAACAGACTTGTATAGAACATCCCTTATGAGGTGGCCGCCGCACACACAACCCCGGCAAAGCGACACACTGAACTCACCCACCCGGGCGACGGCCCCCGGGGCCTCCGGGACCATGGTCCTCGGACGTCCCCACCGCCCGGCACATGTGATCGGCGAGCATGGGATCGTTCACTGACGCGTAACCCGGGTGTGGCGTGCCCCGAATGTTGGACACCGCCGGGGATCGTTGTAAGGGGACAGGACCAGGACGGGACGGCTCGGTCGGGCCGTCCCACTGCGTGAGAGGAAACGCTGGTGGCAGCGGAGGACGAGCAGCGGGACGAGGAGGCGCCCAAGCGCCCGAACGAACGTCTCGGCACGGGGCGGGCTCTGCTGTGGACCGCCCTTTCGGTCCCCTTCCCCGGATCGGCCCACCTGCGCATGGGGCGCCGGAGGGCGGGGGGCCTGATCCTGGGCGCCTATCTTCTCGGGATCGTCGCCTTGATCGCCGCGGTGGTCTGGCTCAGCACACACGGATCCGACGCCGTGACCGTGGTGGCCGCGTTGGCCGTGCAGGACCGTTGGCTGCTGGGCGCGATGATCGCGGTCTTCGTGGTCGCGATCCTGTGGCTGAGCATCATCGTGCACTCGTGGTCCATCACACGGCCCGAGGGGCCCGGCATCGGTCACCGCCTGCTCGGCGGCGTCACCGTTCTCCTGTTGTGTCTGACCATCGCCGCGCCCTCCGCCTGGGCCCTGCACGCCGGCTACACCGCCTACGAGACCCTGGGCGCTGTGTTCGGCGGCTTCGGGGAGGACGGGTTGCCGCACGACGCGGCCGACCCGTGGAACGGGGCGGAGCGGGTCAACGTCCTCCTGCTCGGCGCCGATTCGGGCGACAACCGCTACGGCGTGCGCACCGACTCGATGATGGTCGCGAGCGTGGACACCGCCTCCGGTGACACACTGCTGGTGGGGCTGCCGCGCAACCTGGAGAACGCCCGCTTCCCCGAGGGCAGTGCCCTCGCCGAGCGCTACCCCGAGCCCTACGGGTTCGATCTGCTGCTCAACGACGTCTATCAGACGGTCGCGGAGGAGCCCGAGGAACTGGCGATCGATCCCCGTGTCCCGGACCCGTCCGCCGACACCCTGAAGAAGGTGATCGGGTACAACCTCGGTCTGGACATCGAGTACTACGCGATGGTCGACATGATGGGGTTCCGCGATCTCATCGACGCGGTCGGCGGGATCCAGGTGCGGATCACCGAGCCCATCCCGTACGGGGTGCACGGCGGGGTGCTGGAGCCGGGCCTGCGCCGCCTGGACGGTCACGAGGCCCTCTGGTACGGACGTTCCCGGATCGGCACCGACGACTACGGGCGGATGGGCCGTCAGGGGTGCCTGATCAAGTACGTCGCCGAGCAGGTGGAGCCGACCACCATCCTCACCGGCTATCGACGGCTCGCGGGCGCCACCAAGAGGACGCTGAGCACCGACATTCCGCAGACCAAGGTGCCCGCCTTCATCGAGCTGGCCGACCTGGTCACCGACGAGGGCCGGATGAGCGCCCTCCAGCTCTCCCCGCCCCAGGTCAACACCGCCAACCCCGACTGGGACGAGGTGAAGGCGCTGGTGCAGGAGGCCATCACGGGACGCGCTCCCGTCGACGCCCCCTCGGGCGAGCCCTCGGACTCTCCCACCGGTGAGTCCGATCTGGTGGAGGACACCACCGCCGAGGCCGGCGCCGAGGAGACGACCGAGAGCGACCGGACCGAGTGGCAGGACTACACCGGCCTGGACGAGCCCTCCCCCGCCGATCCGGGCCGTCAGGTCGGCTCCGAGGCCACCGACCTGGACATGCTCTGCCCCTGACGTGGGCACGGTCCCGGGGCCGGGTCGCCCCGGGACCACACCGCCTCGGAACCGCGTCCTGACCGAAAGCGGCCATTCGATCACCGACCGTTGTCTCCGGCGCGCACTCGTGTGACCCTGGCGCGGTGACCTCCGCGCAGTTGTGGACCCTCATCGCTCTCGGTGCCTTTCACGGACTCCATCCAGGGATGGGTTGGCTTCTGGCCGTCGGACGCGGTCTCCAGGAGGGCGGGCGTGCCCAGGTTCTGCGCGCGCTGCCCGCGATCGCCCTGGGGCACGCCGGCAGCGTCGCGGTGGCCGCGGTCGCGATCACCGTGACCGGTTCGGCGACCGCGTCGGTGCTCTTCCCCGTGATCGGTGGGTCACTGATCGTTCTGGTGGGGCTGGTGATGCTGCTGTCGCGACGGCACGTCCACAAGAGCGCCCTCCGGCTTCCGTTGTGGCAGCTCTGCGCCTGGTCCTTCCTCATGGCCTCGGCACACGGCGCCGGTCTGATGCTGATGCCGGTGCTGGCCGGCCGGCTCTCGCATTCGCACGTGGAGGGTGGACACGCCGGGCATGGCGCCCCCTCCCCCATCGCGGAGACCGCGGTGGAGCCCGCCGCGGCCACGGAACCGGTCGAAGGCGTGTGGAGCCTGTGGGACGCCACGCTGCTCGGTCTGGCGGCGACCGGGGTGCACACGCTGGCGATGTTCGCGGCGGCCGCCGTGGCCGCCCTGATCGCCTACGACTTCCTGGGCGTGCACGCCCTGCGCTGGAAGGGCGTGACGATGGACCGGATCTGGGCGCTGACCCTGCTTCTGGGCGGGGCGTTCGTCCTGTGGTCGGTGCTGTGAACCCCTCCGGGCGACTGCGGGCGACACCACCCCTGGATTTGATCCCGGTCACTGTCGGGAATGAGCGAACGACCTCTTGCGTCCCATAAGCGAAGTATCTCTCGAGAAACGCAAGTCACGTGCGCCCGGGACCCCGACGGCGAAGAAGGCCGTCCGTCCGGCGTGAGAGGGCAGGAGTCCATGACGCACAGAGCCGCCGTACCCCCCGAGGACCTTCGAAGACGCAGGGCGATCATGTCCGCCGCGTTCCTGCTCGTGCTGGCCGTGATCGCGGTCCTGGCCTTCCAGTGGTGGCGGGAGAACGAGGGGCGGACCTCCTTCTCCCGGCCGTGGGGTCCGAGTTGTTCGGTCTGGGTCGACGGAGAACGGGTCCCCCTCGACCGCGACCAGGCACGACGGGCGAGCACCGCGGCGGCCGTGATCGCTCAGGGGGACGCCGCGCCCATCGAGGCCCCCGACATCGAGGACATCCCCGACGAGGTCATGACGGCCCTGGTCGAAGGGCCGAAGGACGACGCGGGCCCCTCCATGACCTGCCGCTACCCCGGCGAGGAGGTGGAGTTCGAGGAGGAGGAGCCCTCCGGGCTGACCCCGCGCGCCACCACCCTCAAGGAGGGCATCGAGGAGGTCTTCGCCGACAGCAGCATCGGCGGCTACGTCGCCGGCGGCTACGACAGCGGGCACGGGGAGAAATCGGCGCACTACGAGGGGCGCGCGCTCGACATCTTCTACCGTCCCGTGAACGAGGAGAACCGCCGGGAGGGGTGGCTGCTGGCCCACTGGCTGATCGCGCACGCGCCGAACTACCAGATCGACGTGATCATCTTCGACGACAAGATCTGGAGCACCCGCTACCCGTCCATGGGGTGGCGCCACTACGACGCGGACCCGGACAACGAGATCCTGCGTCATCTGGACCACGTGCACGCGGACGTGCTGCGCGGCCCCGACCCCGAAGAGGGTTGAGCCCCCGTCCTCCCGCAAGCGCGCGGGGCCCGGACCGTTCGGTCCGGGCCCCGCGTCGTTCCGGGGTCGTTCGTGGTCGGCGTGGCCTCGACCGAGGAACGCCCGTCGACTCAGTCCTCCAGGCGGAAGCCGACCTTGAGCCCCACCTGGAAATGGGCGACCCCGTCGTTCTCGATGTGGCCGCGGATCTGGGTGACCTCGAACCAGTCGAGTCCGCGCAACGTGGCCGAGGCCCGTTGGATGCCGTTGCGAACGGCCTGGTCGACACCGTCGGGCGAGGTGCCGACGATCTCCGTGACGCGATAGGTGTGGTCGCTCATGGACGCCCCCTGCGTAGTCGCTCGTACGGACCGCGCGAGCACGGTCCCCCCGTTCCCCTCCGTCCCCTCAAACCCCGTTCGCCACACGTGCCCCCACAGCGACGCCGATTTATCGGAAGCGCCTTTCCTCGGAACGGGTCGAAGCCCTTTGCCGAGAATTTCTGAGGACTTTGGTCCCGGTTGGGACGTGATTGACCACGAGGCCCACTCTTCATGCCCGACAGGCACCACGAAAGGCGCCGCGACCTGTCGGATAAGTCCTGACCTGGGACTTAGGACCCACCCGATGGGACTGTCCCGAGACAACGTCGTAACTGACTCTTGACGTACCCCGGGGGGCTCCGGTGTACATTGGGACCTAGCGCTTCGGTCCCCCGTCGAAGCGCGAGACGATGTTTCGAGCCCCCGTCGGAACATCGTGCGCGACGCCGGGTGGTTTGCCCCCGTAACCACCCGGCGTCGTCTTTTGTCCACACCCGGTCGGAGCGAATACCCGCCCGTGGTCGTGGTTTGACCACGAAATCCACTTCGTCATCCGGGGATCGACTTTGGGTAATACCGCACCGGACGCGCACTGTTCTCGTAAGGGCTGCCGCGAGGCCGCCACCTGGGCATTGGTGTGGAACAACCCCCGCCTGCACACCCCGGACCGACGCAAGGTCTGGGTGGCCTGCGACGAGCACCGCGCCTACCTCGCAGGCTTCCTGGAGATGCGCGGCTTCCTCCGTGAGACCGTGCCGATGGACCGCTTCGAGGGCTGAGCCCGTCGCGAGGCCCCGGATGGAAGCCTACGCCTCGCGATCACCTCATCACCGGCCGAGCCCCGCGGCGGTCCGGTTCCGACCGTCCCTCAGCCCTTGACGCAGACGACCTGCCGCAGATGGGCGACCACCTGGACGAGGTCGGTCTGGGCCTCGATGACCGATTCCAGGTCCTTGTAGGCGGCGGGGATCTCGTCCACGACTCCCAGGTCCTTGCGGCACTCCACACCCCTGGTCTGTTCGACCAGGTCCTCCCGGGTGAAGGTCTTGCGGGCCTTGTTCCGACTCATACGGCGCCCGGCCCCGTGGGAGGCGGAGTTGAACGACTCCGGGTTGCCCAGGCCCTTGACCACGTACGTTCCCGTCGCCATGCTCCCGGGGATGATGCCGTACTCGCCGCTTCCCGCGCGGATGGCGCCCTTACGGGTGACGAGCACGTCCACCCCGTCGTAACGCTCCTCCGCGACGTAGTTGTGGTGGCAGGAGATCCACTGCCCGAAGCCGGTCCCCGGCACCTCCCGCTCCAGGGTCCGGCAGGCCAGCCCCATCATGACGTCGCGGTTGCGGCGGGCGTAGTCCTGGGCCCAGAACAGATCACGCCGGTAGGCGTCCATCTCCGGGGTCCCGGACAGGAACACCGCCAGGTCGCGGTCGGGCAGATCCCGGTTGTGCGGCAGGTCGCGGGCCCGCCCGATGTGGTGCTCGGCCAGCTCCTTGCCGATGTTGCGCGATCCCGAGTGCAGGACGAGCCAGACCATGCCGTCGTCGTCCAGACACACTTCGAGGAAGTGGTTGCCTCCGCCCAGGGTCCCCATCTGGCGCAGGGCCCTTTCACGACGCGGGTGGACGGCCTCGGCGAGGTCGTCGAAGCCCCGCCAGAACCCGTCCCAGTCCCCGCTGCGCAGTCCCGGCACCGTGGCGGGGTCGATCGCCTCGTCGTGGAAGTGGAACCCGACCGGGATCGTCGCCTCCAGGGCGGACCGCAGGCGCCCCAGATCGTCCGGCAGGCGTTCGGCGGTCAGGTCGGTGCGCACCGCCGTCATCCCGCAGCCGATGTCGACCCCGACCGCGGCCGGGCTGACCGCGTCGCGCATCGCGATGACCGAACCGACGGTGGCGCCCTTGCCGTAGTGGACGTCGGGCATCACCGCGAGCCCGTGGGTCCAGGGCATGCGGGTGACGTTGCGCAGCTGCTCCATGGCGGCGGGCTCGACCGTGTCCGGGTCGGCCCACATGCGGATCGGTACGCGCTCTCCGGGAACTTCGGTGTGAGGCATGGGGCCACCTCCCTTTCCTGTCGGGCCCCGGGACGCCGTGCGCGTCCCGGGAACATCAAGTCAGGTCCCGTGGAGGGGAGGCAACCCGTTTTCGGCGCGGATCAACCGCCGATGGCGGACATCGGGCGTGCCGGCTGGAGGAACCCCGGGTCGTCGATCCCGTGCCCGGGCAGCTTGCCGGCGACGGCGGCCGTCCAGCGTTCGGCGATCTCGTCGTCGGTGGCCCCCTCGCGCAGGGGCGTGCGCAGGTCGGACTCCTCGCGCGCGAAGAGGCAGTTGCGGATCTGGCCGTCGGCGGTCAGGCGGACACGGTCACAGGCCCCGCAGAAGGGGCGGGTCACCGAACCGATGACCCCGACGGTGGCCTCCCGACCGTCGGGGAAGGTGAGTCCTCGGACGTGGAAGAGCTCGGCCGGCGCGCTGCCCCGGGTCTCACCGTCGGCCGGTCGGAGGTCGAAGTCGGCCTCCAGCCGTCGGAGGATCTCGTCGGCGGTGATCATCGTGTCGCGGCGCCACCCGTGCTGGGCGTCCAGCGGCATCTGTTCGATGAACCGCAGTTCGTAGCCGCGTTCGACGCAGTAGCGCAGGAGGTCGGCGGCCTCGTGGTCGTTGACGTCGCGCATGAGGACGGCGTTGACCTTGACCGGGGTCAGTCCCGCTTCGGAGGCGGCGGACAACCCCTCCAGGACGTCGTCGAGTCGGCGGCGTCGGGCGAGTTTCTCGAACACGACGGGGTCGAGGGTGTCGAGGGAGACGTTCACCCGGTCCAGCCCGGCCTCGGCCAGGGCGGGGGCGGTCCGGGCGAGTCCGATGCCGTTGGTGGTCAGAGCGGTGCGGGGGCGGGGGGCCAGGGCGGTGGTCCCGGCGATGATGCCGGGCAGTCCGCGCCGGAGCAGCGGTTCTCCTCCGGTGAAGCGGACCTCGTCGATTCCCAGGCGGGTGACCCCCACACGGATCAGGCGCAGGAGTTCGTCGTCGGTGAGCAATTCCGGTTTGGGCAACCACTCCAGCCCCTCCGGCGGCATGCAGTAGGTGCACCTGAGGTTGCAGCGGTCGGTGAGCGAGACCCGCAGGTCCGTCGCCACGCGTCCGTAGGAGTCGGACAGCACGGGCGTCACCCCTCTCCAGTCTGAATTGCCGAGCGGGTGTTACGCCAAAATTGCACCCGCTCGAGGGATACCCACTCGTAAGCGTAAAAGATGCACTTTCACTATGAGTAGCCTAGATCACACCTTTTGCACCATTTCGTCGGTGACCACGAGGAATCGCGCCCGCCTCTGGACCTTCGCCCCAAGAACCCGCCTCGGATCGTTGCCCGAACGTTGTGTCATGGGCGATTCCGGACACGCACCGTAACGGCCCCGCCCTCGCCCCTCGAAAGATGACACACCGCCGCACCGTCCTCCATGCTCTAGGAGCGGTGACGATCATCCGATCGTCGCAGACGGACATGGCGATGAGGAGGCGGGACACGGTGATCAGCGCACGTGAGTGGGCCCTGGCGGGTGGTCCGGACGGTTCGGGGCGGCTGGCGGCACGGGCGTGGGCCCCGGCCGGGGTCGAGCCCACATGGATGGCGGTCCTGGTCCACGGCTACGGCGAGCACCTCGGTCGTTACGAGCGGGTGGCCGAGGACCTGTGCGCGGCGGGCGCCGTGGTGTACGGGGCCGATCACCGCGGCCACGGGCGTTCCTCCGGCGAGCGGGTGCTGATCGACGACTACGCCGGTGTGGTCGAGGACGTGCACCGCGTGGTCACCCAGGCACGCACCGCCTACAGGACCCTGCCCCTGGTGATGATCGGCCATTCGATGGGAGGCCTGATCGCCACCCGCTACGCGCAGACCCACCCCGATCAGGTGCACGCCCTGGTCCTGTCCGGCCCGGTCCTGGGCCGTTGGAGCACCCTGGAGGAGCTCGCTGCGGCCGAGGAGATCCCCGACGCCCCCATCGACACCACCACGCTCTCCCGCGACCCCGAGGTGGGTAGGGCCTACGTCGACGATCCGCTCGTCTGGCACGGCCCCTTCAAGCGGACCACGGTCCGGGCCATGCTCACCGAACTGGAGCGCGGTAACGCCGCGGGCTCCCTGGGATCCCTGCCCCTGCTGTGGGTGCACGGACACGCGGACGCGCTGGTCCCGATCGCCGACACCAAGACGGGCATAGAGGCCGTCGCCGGAGAGGACCTCACCGCGCGGATCTTCCCCGGCGCTCGGCACGAGGTGTTCAACGAGACGAACCGGGACGAGGTGCTGGCCGAGGTGACCCGTTTCGCCCACCGCTTCGCCGTGTGAGGGGGCGTCGCCGACGAGGGTCGTTCCGGAGCCCGGGGACGTCCGGCATCCTGGGGGCGTGAACGAACGATGTGACGCGGTGGTCCTGGCCGGCGGAGCGGCGAGCCGTATGGGCGGGGTGGACAAACCCGGGCTGACCGTCGCCGGGCGCTCCCTGCTGGAACACGTCGTGTCCACCGTGCGCGCCCACGCCCCGACGGCCGGCGTGGTCGTGGTCGGTCCCGAACGGGAACGGCCACGCGCACGCTACGTCCGTGAGGATCCTCCCGGGGCGGGACCGGTGCCCGCTCTGCGCACCGGGTTCGCCCGGATCGAGGCTCCCCGCGTGGTCCTGCTCGCGGCGGATCTGCCCTATCTGACCCCGGACCATCTCGTCGCCTTGGGCGAAGCTCTCGATGGCTCCCCGAAGAGCGCGGGCGCCGTCCTGGTGGACGAGGCCGGACGGGAACAGTGGCTCACCGGCGTCTGGCGTACCGGCCCTCTGGCGGCGGCCCTGAGCGTCTACTCGGGGCGTTCGCTGTACGGACTGCTCGGCCCCCTCGCCCCCGCCCACGTGGCGTTCTCCACAAGAGGCCGGGGGTTCGACGTGGACACACCGCGAGACCTGGATCGCGCACGGTCCGACCTGGAGGGTGATCGGCGCCGATGACCCGGTGGCCCGAACCTCGGAAAGGGAGACCCTCACCGAGGTCGTCCGTGTCGAGGTCCGGTACCGGCCCGGGTCACACGTACAGGTGACCGCGTGGCTGGGTCGGGTGGGACAGGGTCTCGGAGTAGGCCACGGCCAGCCGTTCCACGGCGTCCTCCAGGACGTCCGGTGGACGGGTGTAGGCCAGGCGCAGGTAACGCTCCAGGGTCCCGTCCACCCCGAACACCGGCCCGGCCGCCGGATGGACCCCGTGCCGGACCGCGGTCGCCGACAGGGAGGTCGCCACCGGCTGGGGCAGGGCCGCCCACAGCACCAGCCCTCCCCCGGGGACACTGGGGCGCCAGTCGGGCAGACGCTCGCGCAGGGCGGCCAGGAGCGCGTCGCGGTTCCGTCGTAGCTGGCGGCTGCGTTCGGCCCGGATCCGCAGCATGTCCGCCAACAGGTGGGTGGCGGTGAGCTGGTCGTGCACCGAACCGGACAGGTCCATGCGTTGGCGTACCTGCATGAGCCGGGTGACCATCGGCGGTGTGGCGCGCACCCAGCCGACCCGGAGACCGCCCCACAGTAGTTTGGCCACCGACCCGACGGTCAGCACCCGACCGTCGGTGTCGTGGGCCGCCACCGGGGCGGGCAGGTCGCCCGAGTCGATCGCCAGCTCCGCCACCGACTCGTCGACCACCAGATGCGCACCGGCCCGGCGGGCCTCACGGACCAGAACACGGCGCTCGTCGTCGTCCATGAGCGCGCCGGTGGGGTTGTGGAAGTCGGCGACCACGTACGCCAGTTGGGGTTTCCATTGGCGGAAGGAGTCCACCATGTACTCCATGTCCCAGCCCTGGGGGGTGACCCCGGTGGTGCGGATCCGTCCTCCCCTGCGGCGGGCCGCGTCCGGGGCGTTGGGGTAGGTGGGGGATTCCACGAGCACCTCGTCGCCCGGCTGGAGCAGCAGTTCCATGACCAGGCTGATGCCCTGTTGGGCGCCGTTGGTGACGAGGATCTGTTCCGGGGTCGTGGGCAGCCCGCGTTCGACGTAGCGTCGGGCGATGGCGTGCCGTAGTTCGGGCAGTCCGTAGGGGTAGTAGCCCAGGCCCCCCACGTGCGCGGCGAGCTGTTCGGAGGCGTGGAAGGAGGCCTCGCGCAGTCCGTCGATCGCGGGCGGGGCGGCCAACCCCAGGTCGATCTGTTCCGCGGCCAGCGCGAACGGAGCGGGGTCCGGGGTACTGGTGTCGGGCAGGACCGTCCAGCTGCCCGCCCCCTGCCGGCTGTCCAGGAAGCTGTTGTCCCGCAGCCAGGCGTAGGCCGCCGTGACGGTGTTCCTGCTCACCCCCAGCGCCGCGGCCAGGTCGCGTTCGGCCGGCAGCCGAGTGTGCGTCGGCACCCGGCCGTCCAGGACCAGACCGCTGACCGCGCGGGCGATCGCCAGGTAGTACGGGCGTTCCACCGGCGCCTCGCCGATGAGACGGGCGAGCAGACGCCCGTTGATCCGCCGGGTCCCGCCACCGGTTCCGGGGCCGTCACTGCGCTGCCTCACCATGAAGATCCACTTCAGAAGGTCGGGTTAGTGCCAGTTGACCGGATTGGCTCTTCAATCACGGCGCCAACTCGGCCACGATACCGATGTGGCTCCCCCAATGGATCATCGCCCAATGACCCGATGAATCCTGCCGCACACGAACCCCGCCTTTCACGAGAGAACGGAAAGAGAGGACGGCAGTGTCCGCACCGTCCCGGTCTTCGGTCCGTGCCCTGGTCGACAGGGTCATGATCACACCGGTCCTGCCACGGCCCCGTCTGCGTCGACTGGCCCAGCTCTACCTCGGTCTGTACCTGTACGGCCTCAGTGGTGCACTGCTGATCCGATCCGACCTGGGCGCGATGCCCTGGGACGTGCTGAGCCAGGGCCTGTCCAACCAGACCGGCCTGTCGATCGGCACCTGGAGCGTGATCATCGGTGCGCTGATCATGCTGCTGTGGATCCCGCTGCGACAGAAGCCCGGCCTGGGCACGTTGAGCAACGTGATCGTGATCGGCGTGTCGGTGGACCTGTCCCTGTGGCTGATCCCCACCACGGACTTCCTGCCGTTGCAGATCCTGTTGCTGATCTCGGGCGTCCTGGTGTGCGCGATCGCCACCGGCTGCTACATCGGGGTGGGGCTCGGCCCGGGTCCGCGTGACGGGCTGATGACCGGTCTGGCCTCGCTCGGACTCTCCATCCGGCTGGCCCGGACCATCATCGAGGTGACCGTCGCGCTGTTGGGCTTCCTGATGGGCGGCACGGTGGGCCTGGGGACCCTCGTGTTCATGATCGCCATCGGCCCGCTGGCCCAGATCTTCCTTCCGATGATGCGTATGGCCGAGGCGACCCCGAGGGTTCCGCCGACCCAGACGGACTCGAAGGCCTGACATGGAAGGGCCGGAATCGGACACGATCCCGGCCCTCTCCGCCATCGCTGCACGAATTCTCCCCGACCAAAGCCCACCATTTCATCCCATACCCCTACGAGCTTTCAGATGCACGTGCACGCAAGGGTGGCCATGTCCGCACCGATTGTGGAAGATGGGACCGCGGTCGACGGCGAGGGGCATACCGGGCACTCTCCGGAGACCGTTCTTTACGGTGGCCTCCATCTGGGCACATAACCGGATGAAGGCGACCGACGGACGGTCCGGGGGGACGTGGTGACCCGAACGGCGCCCCGACCCGGTCGTGGGTCGGGTGACGACACCCCGATGGGGCGTGTGCGGGCGTGCGCGCGTTGGTCCGCGAAGAAGCGGACCCCCTGTCCCGCCCGTGTGAACACGCCCACCGCACGAGGATGACGACGCGATGGGGGTGAGCCGCGTGCCCGGCCGAATCGAAGACTACGCAATGATCGGCGACATGCAGACGGCGGCGCTGGTCGGCCGTGACGGTTCCATCGACTGGGCCTGCCTGCCCGACTTCGACTCCGCCGCCTGCTTCGCGGCCCTGCTCGGCGATGAGCAGAACGGCTGCTGGACCCTGCGCCCGGACGGCACCGACGCCCCCGCCGACAGACGTCGCTACCGAGGTCAGACCCTGGTCCTGGAGCAGGAGTGGGACACCGACACCGGCTCGGTGCGGGTCATCGACTTCATGCCACCCCGCGGCAGCATGCCGCACGTGGTGCGGATCGTGGAGGGGCTGCGCGGCACGGTGCGGATGAACACCACCCTGCGCATCCGTTTCGACTACGGGCACGTGGTCCCGTGGGTGCACCGCTCCGGGAGCGAACTGGTCGCCATCGCCGGCCCCGACTCCATCTGGTTGAGCAGCCCCGTCCACCTCCAGGGCCACAACCTCACCCACGACACCACCTTCACCGTGACCGAGGGGCAGCGCGTCCCCTTCGTGATGACCTGGCACCCCTCCCAAGTGGAGGAGTCCGACCACCTGGACGCGGAGAAGGCGCTCTCCCGCACCGAACGCTTCTGGGAACGCTGGGTCGACCAGTGCACCTACGACGGCCCCTACCGTGAGGCGGTCGTGCGTTCCCTCATCACCCTCAAGGCCCTCACCTACCAGCCCACCGGCGGGATCGTCGCCGCGCCCACGACCTCCCTGCCCGAGGAGATCGGCGGTGTCCGCAACTGGGACTACCGCTACTGCTGGCTGCGCGACGCCACCATCACCCTGGAGGCGCTGATCCGCTCCGGCTACCAGGAGGAGGCCCAGGCCTGGCGCGAGTGGCTGGTCCGCGCGGTGGCCGGTGAACCCCAACTGATGCAGATCATGTACGGGATCCGGGGAGAGCGCAGGCTCACCGAATGGGAGGCCGACTGGCTGCCCGGATACGAGGGCTCCTCCCCCGTCCGCATCGGCAACGCCGCCGTGGGCCAGTACCAACTGGACGTGTACGGCGAGGTCATGGACGTCCTGCACCTGGCCCGACGCTCGGGCATCCGGGGCGGCGACTACCTGTGGGGACTGCAACGTTCCCTCGTGAACTACCTGGAGTGGTGCTGGGACGAACCCGACGAGGGTCTGTGGGAGGTCCGCGGCCCCCGGCAGCACTTCGTGCACTCCAAGGTGATGGCCTGGGTCGCCGCCGACCGCGCCGTCCGCAGCATCGAGGAATTCGGCAAGGAGGGCCCCGTCGAACGGTGGCGGGCCCTGCGCGACACCATCCACGCCGAGGTGTGCGAATACGGCTACGATCCGCAGCGCAACACCTTCACCCAGTACTACGGCAGCAAGGAACTGGACGCCGCCCTGCTGCTCATCCCCGAGGTCGGTTTCCTGCCCTACGACGACCCCCGCGTCATCGGCACCATCGAGGCGGTGCGCAAGGACCTGATGGTGGACGGTTTCGTGCTGCGCTACCGCACCGACCTGGAGCACTCCGCCGACCAGCTGCCCGGCGACGAGGGCGCCTTCCTGGCGTGCAGTTTCTGGATGGCCAACGCGCTGCTGTCCATCGGTCGTCAGGAGGAGGCACGGGAGCTGTTCGACCGGCTGCTCTCCCTGCGCAACGACGTGGGGCTGCTCGCCGAGGAGTGGGACCCGCGCGACGGCCGCCAGGTCGGCAACTTCCCCCAGGCCTTCAGCCACGTGCCCCTGGTGACCACGGCCCTCAACCTGGCCGACCGGCAGGGCGGCTGGCGCGCCGAGTAGCGGCGCCGCGAGAACGGAGCGGGCCCGCCCGGACGTCACGGGTCCGGGCGGGCCCGTCGCCGCTTCTCGGAGGGGCTCCGATCAGTCCTTGGTGAGGACGGGGTCGGCCCAGACCGGGTAGACCCCCGTGCCGTCGCTCTCGACCTCGACCCGCAGGCGCAGGGCGTTCTCGACGGAGACCTCGATCTCCTTCACCTCGCCCAGGCGCAGCGTCTCGGTGACCTTCTGCTCTCCGTCGACGAGCACGAGGAACGTGGTCGTCGCCGAGGAGCTGGAGCTGTCCTCCACGCCGATGGTGGCGGTGAAGGTGTTCCAGTCCCGGCCGAGGTTGTAGTCCATCCACCCCGAGCACCGGGAGTCGTAGGTCTTGCAGAACCCGGAGATCAGAGCACGGTTGTAGGCCTGACCGTCGATGTCGGCGCGTCCGGTCTCGGGCCGCCAGTAGTCGTTGTTCGACTGGTCGACGGCCTCCATCTGGGTGAGCAGGGTCTCGCCGCCGCTCGGAGCCCCGGAGGACCCGCCCTCGGGCTCGTCCGAGGGTTCCTTCTCGGGCTTCTCGGAGGGATCGGGCTGCGCCTGCGCCTCGTTCTCGGGGCTCTCCGAGGGCTCCTCCCGCGCGTCCGCCTCGACCGTCCGTCCGCCTTCGTCGGAGAACAGGGGCAGGACGCGGTCGATGAACAGGTAGGTGCCACCGCCTCCGACGATCATGAACACGACGGCGAAGATCGCCAGACCGATCATCATGGGCTTGCGCGACCTGCGCTTGGGCTTCTCCGCCGCCGGCTCGGGCCGGGGCGGCACCGGGCCGGAACCGTTGTACCCCTGGGGAGCACCGCCCTGGACGGGTCCGCTGTGGACCGGAGCACTGTGACCGGGGGCGCCGTGAGCCGGGGTGTTCCGGTAGGAGCCCGGGCCCGTCGCCCTCGACCAGGGACCGGAAGGACCCGGGACCGGACCGCCGGGCGGGGGGTTCTGCGGCCCCGACGGGGGCCCGTACCCCGCCCTCGCTCCTGCGGGCGGCCCCGACCTCGGCGGACGGGAGGGCGGCGGCCCCTGCCTGGAGGCCGAGGAGACGCCCATGGGCGGGGTGGCGGGGGTCGGCACCGGGGCCTCCGAGGAGGGGCCGGGTTCGGGGAGGGGGCGCGGAGCCGGGGGCCGAGGCTCCTGCACGGGCCTGCCGCGCATCCCACCGACCGGGCGTTTGGACATCGGCTCCTCCGCGTCGGAGGCGTCCTCGCCCGTCCCGGGAGCGGCCCCACCCGGTGCGTCGTCCACCTCCGGTCCGGCCGCGGCCACGTCCTGGGCGCCGGTGTCGGTCGGCGCGGGGCCGGAGAAGCGCGGTCCCCTGGGCGGCGCCCCCTCGGGGGTGTCGACGGATGTGCTCCCGCCCGGGAACACCGCGGCCGCCGCGAGGGCCTCTCCCGGCTCGGGAAGGGCGTCGTCGTCGAGACCGTCCTCCCCGGGCTCCGGAGCGGCACCCGGATCGGCGACCGGACCCGTCCAAGGCGCCGAGGTGGCCAGGGAGCGCAGGATCCTGACCCACGCCGAGGATTCGGGGCGTTCCGAGGGCTCGATGGAGAACATGCTCATGACGAGCTCCCGCTGCCCCTCCTCCGCCTCGGCGAGCAGCGGCAGGGCACCGAACCGTTCACGCAACTGTTCGGGGGCGGGCGGCGGATCCTCACCCGTCAGGGCGAAGTAGGCGATCGCGCCGAAGGCGTAGCGGTCGGTGGCGGCGGAGTACTCGCCGGTGAAGATCTCCGGAGCGGCGTAGCCCGGGGTGAACCAGGGGCGCGCGGTCATGTGCCGGGCCGCGATCCGGCTCAGGCCGAAGTCCACCAGGGTGGCCTGGCCCTCCTCGCTGACCATGATGTTGCCCGGCGACAGGTCGCCGTGGACCACCACCCGCTTGGACGGGGTGGCCCGTCCCGAGTGCAGCAGGTCCAGGACCTGGGCGACCTGCTCCAGGAACCGCAGGACCCGACGCTGCCCGGCGACCCCCTCGACCGGGTTCTCCGCCCGCCAGTCCCGCAGGTCCAGGCCCTCGACGTAGTTCATCACCAGGTACAGGGCCCGGTCGTTCAGCTCGGCCGCGCCGTCGGCCGGGTGCTCGGGCGCTCCTTCGAAGTGCTCCCGTACCCCGACCACGCCCAGGCGGTTGATGAAGCGCAGCAGTTCGGCCTGTTCGGCCCAGCGGGCGCTGAGGTCGGCGAACTTCTCGTCGTCCGCGGTGAGGTCGGGGTGGAGCGCCTTCACCACCACGGGTTCGGTCTGCCCGGCCAGCGTGACCTCGGCCAGGTAGAGCGTGGCCTCACCACCACGTCCCACCGACCTGACCAGGCGGTACTTGTCCGGTTGGGTATCCGGGCCAACGTAGAGACTCGGGCTCACGACTCTGACACTCGATTCCACAAGGGGGTTTGCGGGGTCACGGGCGCCGACGGGCGCAGAGAACACACTAACGCCGGCCGCTGTACGCTTACGCCCCGTACTCCCCGGCCCCGATAACGGTCGGGGCTGGTCCGACCACAGGGGGCACGCGTGCCGGAGGAAAGGGTCCTGGGCGGTCGCTACCGCCTGCTGTCCAAGCTCGGCGCGGGCGGCATGGGCCAGGTCTGGCGCGCGGTGGACGAACTGTTGGACCGTCCCGTGGCGGTCAAACTGATCCGACCGGCGCGGGTGGGATCGACCGAGATCACGGCCCGGTTCCGGCGCGAGGCCAGGCTGACCGCCCGCCTGGCCGGCCATCCCAACGTGGTGATCCTGCACGACTTCGGCCACGACCCCGACGGCGGGGACGTGGTGTTCGCCGTGATGGAGCTGGTCCAGGGCCGGCCGCTCTCGGCGGTGATCAAGGAGAACGGACCGCTGCCCCTGGGCCGGGCCGCCGCCCTGGTCTCCCAGGCCGCCTCCGGCCTGGGCGCCGCGCACGCCTCGGGGATCGTGCACAGGGACGTCAAGCCGGGGAACCTCATGGTGGTGGAGGAGGAGCTCGGCGAGGACACCCTGAAGATCCTGGACTTCGGGATCGCCGCCCTCACCGCGGCCAACCAGAACGACCGCATCACCCGGACCGGCCAGGTGATCGGCACTCCGCTGTACATGTCCCCTGAGCAGGTCCGGGGCGGCCGGGTCGACCACGCCGGCGACCTGTACTCCCTGGGCGCCATCCTGTACCAGCTGTTGACCGGCGAACCCCCGTTCCGGGGAGATCGGCCGTTGAAGGTGCTGCGCATGCACCTGCACGACGTTCCGAGGCCGGCGGCGGCGCTGCGTCCGGAGATCCCGACCTCGCTGTCCGAGCTGGTCGCGCAGATGTTGGCCAAACGGCCCGAGGACCGCCCCTCCAGTGCCGAGGAGGTCCGCGACCGCTTGTCCCCCTATCTTCCGCACCGGCCCACGCCGACCGCCCCGGTGCCCCGGCTGACGCCGACGCTCCCCTACACCCAGGAGGACGCCAAGGATCGGAACACCGACGCCCACCCGATCCGGCTCATGGAGCTGGTGGAGGCCGCACGGGAACGCGCCGACGCGGGCGAGTACCGGGCCGCCGCGGAGGAGCTGCGTACGTTGTTGCCGCTGTTGCGCGCCTCCTTCGGGCCCGATCATCCGGACACTCTGCGCGCCCGGCGTCGCGAGGCCTACGCGACGGGCAAGAGCGGCGACCACTCGCGCGCGGTCGCCGGTTTCAGCACCCTGTTGACCGACCTGAACCGGGTGTACGGACCGCGCCATCCCGAGACCCTGGCCGCCCGCTACTACCTGGCGACCAACGCGGGCCGCGCCGGCGACCACGCTCTGGCGGCGCGCACCCACGGGGAACTCGTGCCGGACCTGATCGTCGTCGGCGGCCCCGATTCCACCAAGGTGCTGACCACCCGCCTGTACCTGGGGTTCGAGGTCGGCGAGTCCGGGGATCCGGCCCGCGCCGTGGAGCTGCTGTCCGCGCTGGTCCCCGATCTAACCCGGCTGCGCGGGGCGGACGCCGCGGTCACCCTGCGGGCCCGGCACTACCAGGCCGCCTATCTGGGCCACAGTGGGCGCCCGCAGGAGGCCGTCCGGCACTACGAGGCGCTGCTCGCCGATCACATCAGGCTGCACGGCGAGGAGGCGTCCAGCACACAGGGCATCCGTTCCCATCTGGAACGCTGGCGCTCGCACATGGACCCCTGACCCCGACCGTCCGCGTCCGCCCAGGTGAGGGCGGTCCGCGGCCGGTGGCGCGCCCCTCCCGACGGGGTCGCGCCGCCGGAAACGGCCTCCCCACGGGGATCCCCGATCGTCCGAAGGGGACGCCGTTGTCGTCGCCTGGTACTAATGTTCTGGCCATGGCAACACGGGACCTCACTGAGATCATGGACAGCGGCTGGGCGAAGGCGTTGGAGCCGGTCGCCCCACAGATCGCCGCTATGGGCGACTTCCTCCGCCAGGAGGTCGCCGAAGGACGCACCTATCTGCCCGCGGGCGACAACGTCCTGCGCGCCTTCCAGCAGCCCTTCGACCAGGTGCGCGTGCTCATCATGGGGCAGGACCCCTACCCCACCCCCGGCAACGCGGTCGGGCTGAGCTTCTCGGTGGCCCCGGACGTGCGTCTGCCCGCGAGCCTGCGCAACATCTACAAGGAGATGGGCGAGGACCTGGGCACCACGATGCCCTCCAACGGCGACCTCACCCCCTGGACCGAGCAGGGCGTGCTGCTGCTCAACAGGGTCCTGACCGTCGCCCCCGGCAAGGCCGGTTCGCACCGGGGCAAGGGCTGGGAGGCCATCACCGAGCAGGCCATCCGGGCGTTGGCCGAGCGCGGCGGACCGCTCGTGGCGATCCTGTGGGGCCGCGACGCCCGCAACCTGCGCCCGATGATGCCCGGCGTCCCGTGTGTGGAGTCGGCCCACCCGAGCCCGCTCTCGGCCCGTAACGGCTTCTTCGGCTCCCGGCCGTTCAGCAGGACCAACGAGCTGCTGGTCGAACAGGGCGCCGAACCGGTGAACTGGCAGCTGCCCTAGGCACTCTCACCCTCAGGGGCCTTCCTCGGCCCTACCACCCTAGAACCCCGACCAGCCCACGGACTCGGTACCTCCCCCGGTACCGGGTCCGCCGCGTTCCACCCCCCGAACCCGGAAAGGCCCCGTCATGGCCAAGCGACTCCGCTACGAAGACGCGCTGCGCATCCTCGGAGAGAACGACTCCGAGGTCCTGGACCTGGCCGAGAAGGTCGCCGACGGAGGCCTGGGCCTGGTGGGCGTGCCCGACCTGTTCGGGCTCCGCGGTGCCCTGGTCGGCAAGGGCCGCAAGGCGTTGGAGGGGATGCGCGGCAAGCTCAAGGGGGAGAGTCGGCTCTCCCGCACCGAGAAGATCGAAGCGGCCTACCAGGTCCTGGTGATCATCTCGTTCTTCGAAGCCGCGGCGGAGGCCTTCGAGGAGGTCGGGATGCCTTTCGGTCTGGACGATCTGAAGATCACCGCCGAGGAGCAGTACACGCTGCTGGACCGGCATCTGATCTCGGTTTCCAGCCCTGTCCCCGTATCTCCCCTTATGCGACCAGAGCATCGAACGAGCATCGGCCGGCGAGCTCTTCGCCCCGCTTCCTTTGACGCCTTCATCAGGTTCGTCTGCGGTCTCGAGATCGCCGAACGCCACGGCATCACCGAGAGTCGTGCACTGATGGTGAAGCTGGCCGGGCCGTTGGAACAGCGAATGTCCGAACGGTTCGAGGAGAACCTGCTCCGCTTGGGCGCCGAGATCCCCGAGTTCGGGATGTGGCTGTCCAGGGACGAGCACGCGCGGACCCGTCGAGAGATCGGTATCGGCCTGTCCGACCTGCACGCACAACTGACCCGGATCGGTTCGGAGCGTTCGGTTCCCCGTCGACGTCGAGAGCTCTCCGCCGCCTACCAGGCGGTCCTGGAGCGGCCCGTCCTGCGCTCGGACGACGCCCCACCGGGGCTGCGTCTGCCCTCGCTCCGGGAGGCCTACATCCCGCCACGGGGGCGGCTCGCCATGGCCGTCGGGGAGGGCGCCCTCGCACACGACGACTGGTGGTGGATCTGGCCCGTCCAGGACGATCTCCAGTCCCTGGTGGCCGCCCTCATCACCCACCCTCGTTCCACCGAGTCCCCCCTGGTCATCCTGGGGCATCCGGGGGCGGGCAAGTCCAAGTTCACCGAGATGCTCGCCGCGCAGCTCCCGCAGGAGGACTTCCTGCCGATCCGGGTGGAGTTGCGCTCGGTCGGCCCCAACGCCCCCCTGCACGTCCAGATCGAGGAGGGGCTGCGCGCCGATCTGCACACCTCCGTCTCCTGGCGGGAGCTGGCCGACGAGGCCGACGGGGCGCTACCGGTGATCATCCTGGACGGGTTCGACGAGCTCCTTCAGGCCTCCGGGGTGGACCGCTCCGACTACCTGGAGCGGGTGCAGGAGTTCCAGCAACAGCAGGAGGCCCTCGGTCAGCCGGTGGTCGTCATCGTCACCAGCCGCACCCTGGTTGTCGGCCGGACCCGCTTCCCCGCGGGTACCAAGGTGATTCGGCTGGAGCCCTTCGACGAGGCCCAGGTCGAGCGGATGCTCGACCTGTGGAACCGGACCAACGAGGCGGCCTTCGCCGAACGCGGTCTGAGCCCCCTCGAAGCCGGAACGGTGCTGCGCTATCGCGATCTGGCCGAACAGCCGCTGCTCCTGCTGATGCTGTTGATCTACGACGCCCACGACAACGCCTTGCTCCGGGCCTCGGAACACCTCTCGCACGGGGAGCTGTACGAACGCCTGCTGCGGATGTTCGCCTCTCGTGAGGTGGCCAAGCACCACTCACGGCTCGGCGGGCGGGCCCGGGAGCAGGCCGTGGAGGACGAGCTGCGCCGGCTGGAGGTCGTCGCGATGGCCATGTTCGCCCGGGGTCGGCAGAGCGTGCGCGCCGAGGAGCTGGACCGGGACCTGGCCGTGCTGATGCCCGAGGCCGCCGAACGCCCCGAGCACACCGACCTGCACGGGGAAATCGCCCCCGCCCACCAGGTGCTGGGCCGGTTCTTCTTCGTACACGAGGACCGTGCCCGCACCGCGGACGGGACGAGCAGCGCCTTCGAGTTCCTGCACGCGACCTTCGGCGAGTACCTGGTGGCGCGCATGGTGATCACCGCCTTGGAGGAGCTGGCCGAGGACCGGCGACGCGCCTCGCGCCGCCGGGGCAGGTCCGCCCCGCTGGACGACGGCGAGCTCTACGCCCTGTCCTCCTTCGCCGCCTTCGCGGGGCGGGACAAGGTGGTCTCCTTCCTGGAGGAGCGGTTGGAGCTTCGTGTGTCCGAGGACACCGAACTCGGCCACGACCTGCGCGAGCTGCTCTTGGACCTCTTCCGCGAGGCCCCCTTCCCCGCGCCCAACCGGTCCTTCCTCGACTACGAACCCCAACGGCTGTCCCTGTCCACGAGGGAGGCCTGTTACACGGCCAATCTGCTCACCCTGGCGGTCCTGTTCGCGGAGGAACCGATCCCGTTCCGGGAGCTCTATCCCGAATCCACCGACCCCTGGCACGCCTGGCGGAGGACCGTGTCGCTCTGGCGGTCACTGCCCACCGCGCAGTGGTTCGGCATCCTGGACACGGCGCGCGTACGCCACCTGGGCTTCTGGGAGAACGAGAACCCCGTGACGGTGCTCGACCGGGAGCGGGGCGAGCCGGTCAATCTGGGCGAGTGCACCGGCTTCGAACTCCGCGGCGACGTCGACGCCGACCCCGGGATCGATAACCCCTACGAGGTCGAGATCCCCACCGGCACGGTGGCGGCGCGGCTGTTGCGTTCGACGGCGCTACGCGCCAACGGCACCGCCTCCCGGCTGGCCCTGATCCTCTCCCCGTACCTGAGGCACGTCTCCGACGATCTGGGCACCTGGTACGTGGACCGGGACGAGGACGGGGAGAGGTCCTGGATCCTGGCCCACGACATCCTCAGACTCCGGTTGGAGCCCCTCGACACCCTCACGGTGCAGCAGGTCGACGAACGGCTCTCCTGTTATCGGCGCCTGCTCAGGGAAAAGGTTCGGGAACAGGTCGTACTGGACCCGAGTGTCGAGAAACGGCGCGTGGCGGACAACGCCACCCTCACCGTTCTACGGCAGGCCTACGAGGATCTGCGGTCCTGGCCCTCCCACGCGGACATGAGGTACAGGAGCGAGCTGGCCTCCCTGACGCAACGGACGGTGCGCACCTTGTCGAGGACCTCGTTCCCCTCACCCGAGATCGCCGAGTCCTTCGCCCGGCTGCGTCACGAGATCCTCGCCTTCCTCGGCGAGGACTCCGACGACCCCGAGCTCTCTCCTCCGGACTCCGACCCCTCCGTGCCGTTCCGCTACCCGTCTCTTCCGGAATCGCCGTTCGGGTCGGCCGGTCCCTGAGGGGTCCGCCCGGGTCAGCGGTCGAGGATCCGGGCGACCAGGGCGGGCACGACCTCGCCGATGGGGTCGTGCAGGACCGCCCCGGCGTAGTCGTCGTAGGGCGTGGGCTCGGCGTTGACGATGACCAGCGGGGCCCGCGCCATCATGGCGACGTCGCACAGCCCGGCCACGGGGTGGACGGTCAGGGAGGTGCCGATGGCGACGAAGACGTCGCATTCGCGGGCGGCCCGGGCGGCGCGTTCGATGACCTCGGGGTCCAGGCGCTGGCCGAAGGAGATGGTGTCCGACTTCTGAATGCCCCCGCAGGACACACAGCGGGGGTCGGACTCGTCGTCGAGTCGGTCGAGCACGACGGCGCTGGGGGTGCGCAGCCCGCACGACATGCACATGACCCGCAGCATGGTGCCGTGGACCTCGATGACCTCGTCCTCGGGGACCCCGGCCCGCTGGTGCAGACCGTCGATGTTCTGGGTGATGAGGGCGTGCAGGCGGCCCGAGCCGGCCAGTTCGGCCAGGGCGCGGTGGGCGGCGTTGGGTTCGGCCTCCCAGACCCGGTGGGCGCGGCGGGCCAGCCAGACCTCGCGACGGACGTCGATGTCGCCCATGTAACTGTCGATGTCCGACATCGCCTGCGCGCCCGGGTCGGTGGTCCACAGCCCCTGGGGCCCTCGGTAGTCGGGGATGCCGGAGTCGGTGGACACGCCCGCGCCGGTCAGGACGGTGATGCGCCGCGCGGACGCCAACAGTTCGGCGGCGTGCTCGAACCCCTCGGGGTCGGTGAAGGGCACGGTGTCGTCGGTCTTCGAGGCCATACCTCATTGTTACAGCGACGTCGGGACCGCTTCTCACGGCCCGCCCGCGAGCTGCGAACCGGATGCTCCCGGATACCCGTAACCTCGGGGAACGTGTGGGGCATGGCACCACAACGACCGGCCAATGCACGCGAGTGGTGCGAAGGGTGCGAAAATCGACGGAATCATGAAGCAGCAGCCGTCCTACATCCTCGTGGTCAACGGGACCAAGGTGCAGCGCCCCGTCTTCGTTCTGGGCGCTCCCCACTCCGGGGTCCCGGTGATCGCCCGCGCCCTGTCCCGCGCGCCAGGTTTCCATCTGGGCGCGGGTTCCCCGGGGGTGCTCAACACCGTCTACGCCGTGGCCAGGCGCCCCTCACTGGCCTCGGAGAAGGTCGCCGGAACGGCGAGTCTGTTCCGCGAGGCCTACGCCGAGACCTGGCATCTGACCCCCCTGACCTGTCCGAGGTGTCCGGGCCCGGGGGCCCGGATCCCGGCCAACGCCTCCGCCGAGCCGTGCGAGCACAGCGCCGAGGCGGTCCGCTACGGCGACGCCAGCCCCGACCTCCTCTACTCCGCGAGCGCGCTGCACGCGGCCTTCCCCGACGCCCTGTTCGTCCAGGTCATCCGGGACGGCCGGGACGTCGTCGCGGACATGATGGAGGACGAGCGATCGCTGGCCTGGCTCAAGCCCAGCTTCATGAAGCTGGAGCACGAGTTCCCCAACCACTTCTTCGGCCTGGACGAGGAGGCCGACCTGGAGCGCTTCACGGACGGCTCGACCGCGACCAAGTGCGCGATGCGCTGGCGGGGCGCGGTGCGCATGTCGGCGCGGTTGCGTCGGGAGCTGGGCCCCGAGCAGCTGCTGACCCTGCGGTACGAGGACGTGCACGGCGGAGAGGTGAAGGCCGCCGGCGAGCTGCGCAGGTTCACCGGGGCCCGGGTCTCGGCCAGCGAGCTGCTGACCGAACGGGCCTGGGGTGTGGGCTCCTGGCGGGAGCGGCTGTCCCGGAGCGACCACGGCGACGTGCACGAGGTGGCCCGTAACGAACTCTCCCGCCTGGGGTACCGGTAGGTCGGGAACCTAGGCGTCCACGCCGTGCGCGCGGAGCAGGGCTCCGGCCGCGTTCCGAGCGGTGGCCGCGGCGTCGGCGATCCCGGTGACGTTGCGACCGACCACGGCCCCCTCGTGGAGCATGGCGAGGGTGTCGCCCAGGGCCCCGGGGTCGGTGGCCCCGGTCTCCGCCGCCAGCTCCCGGTACAGCTCGCGGAGACGGACCTTCTGTTCCTCGGCCACGGTCCGGCCGGGGTGCTCGGGGTCGGAGAGTTCGGCGTAGGCGTTGACCATGGCGCAGCCGCGTTCGTTCTCCCGGTCCATCCACTCCCCCAGCGCGTCGAAGGTGGCGAGGATCCGGGCCACGGGGTCCTCGTGCGCCTCCACCCGTGAGGTGAGGAAATCGTTCCAGCGTTCGTCGCGGCCGCGCAGGTAGGCCACCACGAGACGCTGTTTGGAGCCGAAGCGGTCGTAGATGGTCTTCTTGGTGACCCCGGCCTCCTCGGCCACCAGTTCCATACCGACCGTGTTGATGCCCCGGGTGTAGAAGAGCTCCGAGGCCACCGCCAGGACCCTGCGGGCGGCGGGGGTGAGCGGGTTCCGTTCGGTGGTGCGCATATCGACTCCCTCGTTGGAACGGACGACTACATTGTGAGTATACCGACCGGTGTGTTTACCTCGGCGGCATGGAACCCATCGACACCGCGCGCCGCGTTCCGCGCCGCCTCCGCGACCCGCTCGCCCCTCTTCTGGCCGTGGGATTGGTGGTGATGTGGAGCTCGGGTTTCGTCGGCGCCGAGCTCGGAACCCGGCACGCCCCCACGACCACGCTGCTGGCCTGGCGCTTCCTCGTCGTGGCCGCGCTCCTCGTCGCCTGGTGCCTGTGGCGGGGTGTTCGAATGGACCGCCGTGACCTGGCCCTGCACGGGACGGTGGGGCTACTCGCCCAGGCCGGCTACCTGTACGGCGTGGTGGCCGCCGCCGAGTACGGGGTCTCCGCCGGGACCAGTGCCCTGGTCGCGGCCCTGCAACCGATGGTGGCCACCGCCCTGGCCGTGCCCCTCTTGGGCGAAGCGGTCCGACGACGTCAGGCCGTGGGGCTGGTCGTGGGCCTGGGCGGGGTGGCCCTGGTGGTGGGGTCCGACCTGGTCGGCGCGGGCGCGGCCCCCTGGTGGGCGTACCTGTTGCCGCTGGGGGCGATGCTCTCCCTGGTCGCCGCCACCCTGACGGAACGGCGGACCCGGCCCGGCGGTGGTCTGATCGAGGCCTTGGCGGTGCAGTGCTCGGTGAGCGCGGTGCTGTTCGTCGGCCTGGCGACGGTCACCGGCACCCTCGCCCCTCCGGCGGATCCGGGCTTCTGGGGCGCGGTGGCCTGGGTGGTGGTGCTGTCGACCCTGGGCGGCTACGGGCTGTACTGGATCAACCTGGCGCGCAGCGGCGTCGCCCGCGTGTCGGCGCTGCTCTATCTCACCCCTCCCACCACGATGCTGTGGACCTGGCTGATGTTCGGCGATCCGGTGAGCGCGGGCACCCTGGCGGGGTCGGGCGTGTGCCTGGCCGCGGTGTGGCTGGTCCGCTCGGGTCACCCCGGTCGCACACGCGACGCGGCCGCCGGGGAGTCCCGGCGGCCGCGTGACGAAGGAACCTCGGCGGAGCCTCTCAGTCCCGATCCCGATCGGAGACCTCTCCGGTGAAGGTGGCCTCGACCTCCTCCACCGATTCTCGTGACGCCTCCTCCGGCGCCTCTTCGATGTAGACGTCCGGGACGACGGCGAGGCATTCCAGCTCGACCTGGGCGCCCGAGGTCAGCAGTTCGGTGACCCCCACGACCGACATCGGCGGGTAGTAGCGGCCCATATGGCGCCGGTAGATCGACCCCAGGGTGTTGAGGTTGATCCGGTAGACGCCGATGGAGGTCGTGTACACGCGCATGCTCACCACGTGCGTCGGTTCGGCCTTGGCCGCCCGCAGCGCCTCCACCATGTTGGCCAGTGCCTGGTCGAACTGTTGGACCAAGGAGTCACCGGTGAGCACACCGTCCATACGGCGCGAGGTCTGGCCTCCTATGTACACCGTGCGCCCGGGGGTGACCACGAGCGCGTGCGAGTAACCGATGGGGTCGGAGAGACTGAGCGGATTGACGATCTCATGCGGAGTGCGGTCCATCAGCGGCCCTTCCCTGTCGATGGGCGCTCACCTCGGTGCCCCTGGAGGAGGATCATCAGGTGTGCGGCTACGATGAGCGCATGTTCTCTTTCGTGCTGTCCGTCCTGGCCCTGACCGTCGTGGTCGGGATCTTCCTCTCGATCTTCATCGGCGGCGCGGTGTACGTCGCCCGTACCCGCCGCAACGGCACCGAGGCCATGCTCACCGGCGCCCGTAGGTTCCGCGAGCTCCGCTAGCCTCTGACCTCCGTGCCGCCCCGGCTCACTCGTCGAAGGTGTCGGGATCGGGCCCGAAGCGGTGCCCCTCGTCGAGTCCGTCGATCCGGCCCATCTCCTCGTCCGAGAGCTCGAAGTCGAAGATCTCGAAGTTGGTCCGGATGCGCTCCGGGGTCACCGACTTGGGGATGGCCACGTTGCCGAGCTGCATGTGCCAGCGCAGTATGACCTGTGCCGGGGTCTTCTCGTGCTCCTCGGCGATCTCGACGATCACGTCCTCGTCCAGGAGTCGCCCCTGCCCCAAGGGGCTCCACGCCTCGGTCACGATGTTGTGCGCGGCGTCGAACTCGCGCATGTCCTTCTGCGCGAGTCGGGGATGCGTCTCGATCTGGTTGACCATGGGGGCGATCCCGCCCTCCTCCATGACCCGCTCCAGATGCGTGGGCTGGAAGTTGCAGACACCGATGGCGCGTGCGCGTCCTTCGGCGTACAGGCGTTCCAGCGCCTTCCAGGTGGAGACGTACAGATCGCGCCGGGGCAGCGGCCAGTGCACGAGGTAGAGGTCGATGACCTCCAGACCGAGCCGTTCCAGTGAGGCGTCGAAGGCGCGCAGGGTCGAGTCGTAACCCTGATCGGGGTTGGCAAGCTTGGTGGTGACGAACATGTCGCCGCGTTCCAGCCCCGAACGGCGCAGGGCCTCGCCCACCCCCTTCTCGTTGCCGTAGGCGGCCGCGGTGTCGATGCTGCGGTAGCCGGCGGCGAACGCCTCCAGGACGACCTCGGTCACGGACTCCTCGGGCACCTTCCACACGCCGAAGCCCAGTTGCGGCATCCGGAGCCCGTTGTTCAGTGTGATGTCGGGAACCGTCATCGTCCTCTTCCCCCGCCGGACCCGACCGGCCCGTCGCTTTCGTCTCGTCTTCCCCCTGGTGCGGCCTTGGTGACCGCTGTGCGCATACTGCCATGTCGGAGCGAGTCCGGACTTGAGGCTGCGCCGCTGTTGTGCGGGCTTTTCACCCTGTTGACCCTCATCGACCATCGACCTCGGCCTCCCCGCGCTCCGGCGGAAAGGGCTCTTCCCCACCCCTCACGCACCTCTGTTCGCTCTGGGCGAACACCCTTCCTTCGAGTGCGGCCCTCGCCCCGCGTTCCGCCTCCAGGGCAAAGCCTTGCCCCGGTATGGGGTGGGTTTTCTCTTGCGACAACGGTCGGTGTTCGAGACTGACAGGCGGAGCACCTTGGCGCCCGCTCCACGCCGATCTCAGAGGGGGAATCCAGCCGTGACGACCGCCGATCAGCGCGCGAAGCAGACTCCGAAGCCCCGCAGCAGCCAGCCGTGGCTCCACCAGAGGGGTGAGGAGATCCAGCAGTTCGGGACGGTACGCCAGTTCCCGATCGGTCTGTCCTACGACGCGCGGATGTACTCGTGTCAGCGGCTCAACCAGGTGCTGTGCGACACCCGTATCCTGCACGACCTCTACAAGAAGCACCACTGGCTGATGCGCGGCCAGACCTTCTACCAGCTGCATCTGCTCATGGACAAGCACGCCGACGAGCAGCTCGCCCTCATCGACACGATCGCCGAACGCGTCCAGACGCTGGGCGGTGTCGCGGTGGGCGACCCCAGACACGTCGCGGAGATCACCGCCATCCCGAGGCCGCCCAACGGTGTCGAGGAGGTCCCGGCCATGCTCTCCCGTCTGCTGGAGGCGCACGAGACCATCCTGGAGGACAGCCACGACGCCGCGGCCCGCGTCCAGGAGATGGGCGACGACGGCACCAACGACGTCCTGGTCTCGGACGTGATCCGGACCAACGAGCTGGAGGCCTGGTTCGTGGCCGAGCACCTGGTGGACACGCCGCTGGTGCGCAGCTGAATCGAACCCGTCGAGGGGCCGGTCGCCGTGGGGCGGCCGGCCCCTCGGCCGTCCACCTCCATCACGGTCCGGAACCGGACAGGATCCGGAGGTGTCAGGGCCGACGAGGGGGTACGTAGACGATCACCGAGCGTGCCGTTCGAGGTCCCCGGTCCCGGCGGCCGCCCCTCCGAACGTCCCGGACGGGGACCGGTACCGAACTCCCGACCCCCGGAGGTATCGACGTGACCGCTTCCATCGCCCTGCCCCGCGTGATACGCGTGGGTGCCGGGGCCTCGGCCGAACTGGCCGAGGTCCTGAAGTCCTTCGACCTGTCCCGCCCCCTCGTCGTAACCGACCCCTTCGTCGCCGAGCAGCCCTTCTTCCACGGCATCCTGCGAGAGCTACGCGATTCGGGGCTCTCCCCCGGAGTCTTCTCCGAGACCGTGCCCGACCCCACCACGGAGGTGGTGGAGCACGGGGTGCGCGTATTGCGGGAGGGCGACTTCGACTGCCTGGTGGGTGTGGGCGGAGGCAGCCCCATCGACACCGCCAAGGCCATCGCCCTGGTGGGAGCGCACGGAGGCCGGATGCGCGACTACAAGGCCCCCGTGGTCACCGACGCCCCCGCTCTACCGGTGGTGGCGGTTCCGACCACGGCCGGCAGCGGGTCGGAGTCGACCCGCTACAGCATCATCATCGACACGGAGACGGACGAGAAGATGCTGTGCGCGGGCGCCGCCCTGCTCCCGCGCGCGGCGTTGGTGGACTTCGAACTCACCCTGGGCATGCCGCCCAGGTTGACCGCCGATACGGGGATCGACGCCCTCACCCACGCGATCGAGGCGTACGTGAGCAGGCGGGCCAACCCGATCTCGGACGGCCTGGCCCGCGAGGCGATGCGTCTCCTCTTCGCCCACCTGCGATCGGCCTACGCCGACCCGGACGACCGGGTGGCCAGGGAGGCCGTCATGGCCGGCGCCACCCAGGCGGGGTTGGCCTTCTCCAACTCCAGCGTCGCCCTGGTCCACGGGATGAGCAGGCCGATCGGCGCCCGGTTCAAGGTGGCGCACGGGCTGTCCAACGCCATGCTCCTGCCGGCGGTCACCGAGTTCTCGGTGCCCTCCGCCCCCGAGCGCTACGCCGACTGCGCCCGGGCGATGGGGATGGCGGCTCACGACAGTGGTGTCGGCGAGGCCACCAGGGCCCTGGTGTGGGAGCTGCGACTGCTCAACGAGGAGTTGGACGTGCCCACCCCGTACGGGTACGGGATCGACGCCGACGAATGGTGGGAGGCGGCCCCGACGATGGCGGAACAGGCCTTGGCCTCGGGCTCTCCGGGGAACAACCCCCGGGTGCCCACCGCCGAGGAGATCGTGCGTCTGTACCAGGTCGTCTACGGCTAGATCGGACACCGCGAGGCCCTCCACCGACGCGTCCGTGTCGGTGGAGGGCCTCGTGTCCTCAGGGGCGGCCCACCGGCAGCGACGGCCTCGGCCGGACAGGGGAACGGGACGGGGTCGTGGGCCCCTGCGCCGCGACCCCGTCACCCCTCTTCTAGCGGGTGATGCCCCACCTGCGGCGCAGGGAGCGGTCGGCCCAGTTGAAGAACACGTCGATCACGATGCCGATCGCCAACACGATGATGATGTAGCTGAGAAGCCGCTCGGCGTCGTTGAGCTGGCGCGCCTGGCTCAACGCCCAACCGATCGAGTTCTGCTGATTGATGATGACCAGCAGCTCACCGGCCATCAGGGAACGCCAGGCGAACGCCCAGCCCTGTTTGAGTCCGGTGACGAACATCGGCAGCGCCGCCGGGATGATCAGCAGGCGGTAGCGCTGCACTCCGCGCAGCCCCATCACCTGGCCGGCCCGCAACAGCGACGGGGAGACGTAGTCGATCCCCGAGGTCAGACCGCCCGCGATCGAGGGGGCCGCGCCCAGGACGATCACGAACATGATGGCCGACTCGCTGATGCCGTACAGCAGCATCGCGAACGGGAACCACACGATCGACGGCATGGTCTGTAGGCCGGTGATCAACGACCCGATGGCCACCCGCAGCGGTTTGAACTGCGAGACCGCCAACCCGATGACCACGCCCACCGCCAGGGCCAGGGCGAAGCCGATGAAGGCCCGCCGCATGGTGACCCGCACGGCCTCCCAGAACTCGGGGGTGGTGATCTCGTGGAAGAGCGTGGGCAGGACCCGGTCCGGCCCGGGGAAGACCCATTCGGAGCGCCAGCCGCTCCACACCACGGCCTGCCAGGCCAGGAGCACCAGGGCCACGGCCGCGAGCTTGGGCCAGGTGGCCGCCCAGATCCCCCGCGCCACCTCGGCCGGGCCGCGCTCGGCGGTACCGCGCCGGGGCTGGAGTTCGAGGGCGTCCAGGCCTTGGACGGCGCTGTCCTTCGTCGACGTCTCAGGCATGACGGGAGACCTCCTCGCGGAGTCGGTCGGTGATGGTGGCGGCCTGCTCGGCGATCTGGACCGAGTCGATGCGGCGCGGACGCTCGCCCTCCACCTCGAACTCGGCGATGACCCGGCCGGGTCGACTGGACAGCAGGACCACCCGGTCGCCCAGACGCACCGCCTCGCGCACGTTGTGGGTGACGAACATGACGGTCAGCGACCGCTCCCGCCAGATCCGCTCCAGCTCGTCATGGAGGATGTCGCGGGTCATGGCGTCCAGGGCGCCGAAGGGCTCGTCCATGAGCAGGACGTCGGCGTCCTGGGCCAAGGCCCGGGCCAGGGCGACCCGCTGACGCATGCCGCCGGAGAGCTCGTGGGGGCGCTTGCGTTCGAAACCGGTCAGGCGCACCAGGTCCAGGAGTTCGGCCACACGACGCGCGCGTTCGGCCCTGGGCACCTTGTTGACCTTCATGGGGACCTCGATGTTGGCCCCCACGGTGAGCCAGGGGAAGAGCGCGGCCTCCTGGAACATCATGGCGACCCGGTGGTCGCCGACCTCCACGCTGCCGCCGGTGGGCTGTTCCAGCCCGGCCACGAGCGAGAGGAGGGTGCTCTTGCCGCATCCGGAGGCGCCCAGGATGGCGAGGAACTCGCCGGTGCGGATCTCGATGGACATGCCGTCGATGGCGGTGACGGCACCCGCGCCGCGTCCGAACACCTTGGTGATGTCGTCGATCCGCACGGCGTTGGTGCCGGTGGGGCTCTCGGTGATGGTGCTCATGGTGCCCTTACCCTTCCAACCCGACGACCGGCTCGCGTCCGGCCTCGGCCAGGACGTCGTTGAGCGGGTCGAGTGCGTAGATTCCGGTGAGGTCGACGGGGTCCAGAAGACCGATCGCCTCCGCCTGCTCGGCCTGGGTGAGCAGTGAGGGGACGATGGGGTCGACGGTGAACGCGACGTTGTCGAAGGCCGTGGCGGTGATCTCGGGGTCGAGCGTGCCGCCGGTGAGGTCCTCCAGGTGGAGACGGGTGGTCTCGGCCGCCTCCTCCGGAGCGTCGTCGATGCGGTCGACGGATTCGACATGGCCGCGCAGCAGGTCCGCCACGGTCTCGGGGTTGTTCTCCAGGTAGTCGGCGTTGACCACGAGGAGGGTGGTGACGTACATGCCGTCCGTCTCCTCCCACAGGTCGGGCTCGTCGATGAGCAGGTGGGCGTCGCCCTGGGCGAGGATCCGGCTCAGGTGCGGTTCGGGGATCCAGGCCCCGTCGATCTCGCCGAGTTCGAAGGCGTCGACGGTGTCGGGGTTGTCCTGGGGGATGATCGACAGGTCGCCCCCACCGGCGGTGTCGACCTCCCACCCCTGTTCCCGGGCGAACCAGCGCAACGCCACGTCCTGGGTGCCTCCGAGCATCGGGGTGGAGAAGGTGTGGCCGGGCAGATCGTCGATGGTCTCGATGTCGTCCCGGACCACGAGTCCGCTCCCCTGGGCGGCGGCACCGGCGATGATGTGCAGGGCCTCCCCTCCGGACTGGGACCAGCCGTTGACGGCCGGGTTGGGACCGAGGAAGGCCGCGTCGATCTCCCCGGAGAAGAGCGCGTTGACCGCGTCGGGACCGTTGTGGAAGGTCCTGGTGTCGAAGTCGACGTCTCCGAGGGCCTCTTCGTAGAGGCCGTCCTCGACACCGATCAGCGCCGGCGCGTGGGTGATGTTCGGGAAGTAGCCGAGGGTGAGGGAGGAGCCGTCGGCGTCCGCCCCGTTCCCCTCTCCCGCGCAGCCGGTGGCGGCCAGGCTCAGAGCCAGGGCGGCGGCCACGAGGGTTCTCGGCGGGGGTGGGGAGACACGCATGTCAGGGGTCCTTATCGGGGGCGTCTGTGGTGGGACGGGAAAACTCTACTTAAGAAGTAGGTTTTGTGGAAGCACCGCCACGACAATTCCCCACTGAAAAGGTCCGATAAGGGGGGATACACCCCGCCCGACCGGACCCCCGCCCCCTAGAACCCCTCGACCTCGTCCCGACCGGCCTCGGAGAGGAGACCGTTGAGCGGGTCGAGCGCGTAGATCCCCTCCAGATCGACCGGGTCGAGCAGGCCGACCGCCTCGGCGTGCTCGGCCCCGCCCCGCAGGGAGGCGGCGATCGGGTCGACGGTGAAGGTGACGTTGTCGAAGGCCGAGGCGACCACCTCGGGGTCGGGCTCGCTACCGGTGAGCGCCCCCAGGTGGGCGATGGTCGCCCTCTGAGCCTCCTCAGGGTCCTCGTTGACGCGGTCGACCGTCTCGATGTGGCCGCGCAGCAGATCCTCCACGACCTCCGGGTTGTCCTCCAGGAAGTCCGCGTTGACGATCAGGTGGGTGGTCACGAAGGCACCATCGGTCTCGGGCCACAGGTCGGCCTCGTCCACGAGGACCTTTCCGCCGGCCTCATCGACCAGACGGCTCAGGTGCGGTTCGGGGACCCAGGCCCCGTCGATCTCACCGAGGACGAAGGCGTCGACGATCTCGGCGTTGCCCTGGGGGACGATCGACAGATCGCCGCCGCCCTCGGTGTCGACCTCCCACCCCTGCTCCTCGGCGAACCAGCGCAACGCCACGTCCTGGGTGTTGCCGAGCTGGGGCGTGGACAGGGTGGTGCCCGGCAGGTCCTCGATCCCGTCGATCCCCTCGCGCACGACCAGACCGGCCCCGCCCGAGGTGGAGCCGGCGATGACCCGCAGGGCCGTACCCCCCGATTGGGACCAGCCGTTGACGGCCGGGTTGGGGCCGATGAAGGTCGCGTCGATCTCCCCGGAGAAGAGCGCGTTGATGGCGTCCGGACCGGCGTTGAAGGTCTGGGTGGACAGCTCCACGTCGCCGAGGGCGTCCGCGAGATAGCCCTCCTCCACCCCGACCAGGGCCGGCGCGTGGGTGATGTTCGGGAAGTAGCCGAGGGTGAGGGTGTCGACCCCGCCCGCCCCTCCGCCGTCGTCCGCCCCTCCGCATCCGGAGGCGAGCAGTCCGATGGCCGCCGCGGCGGCGACGGACGAGAGCACAGGGGTACGCATACTCATGGGGGTCCTTCGAAGGTCGGAGCCTGACAGGAAAACTCTACTTAATGAGTAGGTTTTGTGGAAGATCGGATGAACCCACCCACCGTGACCTGCGCCACTCATGCGCCCCCCGAAAACACGAAGGCCCGGACCACCTGGCCCGGGCACGCGAAGGGGCGGCGGGGTCGAGGACCCCGCCGCCCCTTCCGAAGGACGTCGTGGACGGGACCACGACGCCCGAGGATCACTCGATGGGCTCGCCATCGGCGTCGACGGCCAGGACGACGCCCTGCCAGGTCTCCTGGATGTAGTCCAGGACCCGCTCGTCGTGGAGCAGGTCGGCCAGGATCCGGATGCGCTCGTCGTCGCCGTTCTCCGCCAGGACCACGAGGCCGTTGGCGTACTTCTCGACGTAGTCGTCGCCCTCGGGCTCCCAGGCCAGGACCTCGGCCTCGTCGGTCAGCCCCGCCTCGATGGCGTAGTTGCCGTTGACGATCGCGGCGTCGGTGTCGGCGATCGAACGCGGGATCTGGGCCGCCTCCAGGGGTCGGATCTCCAGGTCGCGCGGGTTGTCGGTGATGTCCTTCTCGGTGGCGGTCTCACCGGCGTCGGGGTCGACGGTGATCAGACCCTCGGCCTCCAGGATGCCCAGCGCGCGGTTCAGGTTGGCGGGGTCGTTGGGGACCGCGATCTCGGCGCCGTCGGGCAGTTCGGCGACGTCGTCGACCTGTTCGGAGTACAGACCCAGACGCTCGATGTGCACGTCGGTGAGGTACTCGAGGTCGGCGTCGGGGCCGTTCTCGACCCACTCGTTCAGGAACGAGCGGTGCTGGAAGTAGTTGGCGTCGAGGTCGCCGTCGACCAACTGGGCGTTGGGCGTGTTGTAGTCGGCGATCTCCACGATGTCCAGCTCCAGGCCGGCCTCCTCGGCGAGGTTCTCGTCGATGAAGGCGAGGATGTCGCCGTGCGGGACCGGGCTGACGCCGACGCGAAGCGGACCCTGACCGTCCTCGGAGGCCTCGGAGGCCTGCTCACTGGGGGCACCGCAGGCGGCGACGGCGAAGACGAGGGCGGCCGCACCGATGAGGGTGGAGGTCGTGCGCATGGGCACTCCTTGGTGATCGTGGGACGGAGGATCGCGGACGGCGCCCGAGGCCGACGGTGGCCGGCCGCGACGCACCCGCGTGCCGCGGGGAACGCTGAAGCGCTGCTCAGAGACTAGCCGACCTTATTGGTAGGAAATTTCCCTTTCGACCGTCTTGAGCGTGGCGTTCCCCACAGAGAACAGATTACCAACTAATCCGGTAGATATTACATACAATCCGGCGCATCATGGGACCATGCTCAGCGCACACACCGCCTCCCCCGGAGCCGACCGTCGTCCCGCCGCACCGCGAGCACCTCTGACCGTCGCCCCCGCCTCCGGTGACGGCCCTCACGAGTCGGAGCACTCCCTCCTCGGCGTCCTGCCCCTCCCCGAGAGCGGGCGCTACATGCTGGTCTACGGGGTCATCGTGGACGAACCCCACCCCCGCGACCGCCCGGTCCCGCCCGAGGTGGAGACCTGCCCCCTGTTCCTGGACCGGGGCGCCCGGAGGGTCTGGTCCCGGGGCGCCGAGGTCGAACTGACCTACCAGGAGTACGAGCTCTTGGACCGCCTGACCGCCTCCCCCGGACGGGCGGTCACCCGCGCCGAACTCCTGGAGCGGATCTGGGGCTCGGGCCGTGATCTCCATTCGCGCACCATCGACGTGCACATCCACCGACTGCGGCGCAAACTCGGGGCCGCCGGAGAGCACATCGTCACGGTCCGGAAGGTGGGCTACATCTACCGCGGGCCGCAACCACCGAACCCGCCCCGAGAGAACTGACCGGGGCCGGCCGCCACGAGCGCCCGTGGCGGCCGGCCCCTTCTCGTCGGCCGTGCGAGGGCCCGCGTCGATCCGAGCGCGGGCCCCGACCTCGTCTCAGAGCGTCACTCCCCGGAAGAGCACGACCGCCAGCAGCAGGCCCACCACCAGGTTGAAGACCGTCGCGGCCGCGAAGACGCCGATCGGCCTCCAGCCCGCCTCGCGCAACGAACCGGCCTTGAACTCCAGGCCGATGCTGGTGAAGGCGGCGATGAGGAACCAGTCGCGCAGCGCCTTGGCGGTGTCCAGCCCCGCCTGGGCGTCCCCGGGGGCGTTGTCGGCCCACAGGGTGGCCACCACCGAGGCGATCAGGAAGCCCAGCACGAACTTGGGGAAACGGTCCCACAGGGCACGGACCCCGGGACGGTTCGCCCGCCCTTCCGGAGCGACCTTGACGGCGAAGTAGGCGGTGAGCAGCACGGCCACCACCCCCATCAGGACGTTCTGGGTGGACTTGACGATGGAGGCGATCTGGAGCGCCTCCTCCCCCACGATCGCCCCGGAGGCGGCCACCGCCGCCGTGGTGTCGATGTTGCCGCCGATCCAGGCCCCGGCCTGGGCCCCACTGAGCCCGAACACCTCGACCAGCCAGGGCAGCAGGAAGATCGAGGGGACCGCGAACAGGATGACCAGACCGGCGGTGTAGGCGAGCTGCTCCCGCCTGGCCTGCACCGCCCCGGCCGCGGCGATCGCGGCGCTGACCCCGCAGATCGACACCGAGGAGGCCAGGAGCGCCCGGAGCCGGTCGTCCAGACCGACCCTGCCCCCGAGCCACCAGGTGAACAGGAACACCGAGGTGACCAGGGCCAGCGCCTGAAGGACCGCCGGACCCGCGGCTCGGACGATCACGTCGAACAGGACGGTCGAGCCGAGCAGGACCAGACCGGTCTTGATGAGGAACTCGGTCCGGAACGCCGGCGCCAACCGATCGCGCAGCCCGAGCAGGGACAGGATCAGGTTGCCGAGCAGCCCCAGGACGATCGCGTACACGGGGTACTCGACCGCGTCGGCGAACCCGGCCAGGGCGGTGCCCTCCGCCAGTTCGGGGACGCGGGACTCCAGGAAACGGGTGGTGGCGGCGAGCCCCAGGACGACCGCCAGGCCCACCGCCGTCCATGACCAGAGGGCGAGGGGGTTCCGCCGCTCGGGCGGGGAGGAGGGTGTGGAATCGGAGGCGTCGACGCTCTCGACGGAAGGACGTTCGACGCTCATGGGATCAGCCCCGCCGGGATGACTCCGGCCAAGGCCAGTCCGAGTAGGACGAGGCCGGTGAGGGTGGCCGCCCAGTCCTCACCGATCCGGAAGCCTCGACGTGCGGGTGGGGACTCGGGCGTTGGGGTGGAGGGTGTCTCGCTCATGTCCTTCTCGTTCTCCGGGCGCGAGAACGCCCGGCTCGGGGGGATGGTCGGGAGTGCGGTGGGGTGACCGGAAGGCCGTCGGCCTTCCACGCACGGAAGCCGCCGACCAGGTCGGTGGCCCGGGGCAGCCCCAGACGGTGGAGGCCGACGGCGGCCAGGCTGGAGGCGTAGCCCTCGTTGCAGAAGAGCACGATGTGCCGATCGGTCGAGTCCGCCTCGGGGATCCGGTCGGGGCCGGTGGGATCCAGCCGCCATTCCAGGACGTTGCGGTCGATGACCAGGGCGCCGGGGATCTCGCCCTCGGCCTCGCGGTCGGTCACCGGGCGGATGTCGACCAGAAGGGCTCCCCGGTCCACGGCGCGCCGTGCCTCCTTCGGTTCCAGGCGTCGCAGAGCGGATCGTTCGCGGGCCAGGAGTCGGTCGATCGCGCTCATCGACCTCCCTCCTCCGGCTCCGCCGGGGCTGTGGGGGCGGCCTCCAGCGTGGGGACGTCGGGCTCGGGGTCGGTGGTGAGGATGCTCCCGGTGCGACGGAGCGTGCCCCCGTCGGTGACCTCGTAGTAGTGCATGGCGGTCAGCGGGGGCGAGTAGGCGTGCACGCTCACGGCCGGCGCGGTCGAGGTGTTGACGACATCGTGCACGTGCCCCAGAGGGAAGCGCCCTCCCTCGCCCTCGGCCAGGGTGCGTTCGCGCAGTCCGCCGTCCCAGTGGTGTTCGACCAGCTCGCCCGTGACGACGGTGAGAGCTCCGAGCGAACCCGCGTGATCGTGCAGGCGGGTGGACTGGTCGGGGGTCCAGGAGATGAGCCAGACGTCGGTGTAGTCGTCCGCGCGCAACCGGACCGACCAGCGTTCCTCCGCGTCGAAGTGGATCTCGTGAAGCCCCTGCCGGACCTCCTCCGCGATCTCGGCGGTCAACCCGGCCAGGCGGTCCAGGGTGAGCGGGGTCGGTGCGGCCGGTGCCGTTTCCGAGAGAGGGGAGGTGTCGATGTCGTTGACGGTCATGTTCCTTCTCGCCTTGCCGGTGGTGTCGATGGATCCTCGTGCGGCCACCGACAGTGCTCGTCGAAGGTGAGCGACCTGCTCCGGAACCGGAGACGTGGTATCGCGCTGCCTGCCATGCGCAGCAGTAAACCACATTTCCTACAGGTTTAGTTGGTAGTTGTTCGGCGCGGCGCGCCACCTCCCCACCTGGAGCGAGACGCCCGCGGCAAAGATTCCCTACTTTATTGGTTGACAAACTATGATTACAGGACGCACAGTGGAGTCACGCCGACCGGAATCGCGGAGCCGGTCGGCCCGGACCGCTCTCGCACACCCCGTCCGAACCTCCTCACCGGACGGGACGGGCGAGGCGGATCCCGTTCCGGGTCGAGGCCGCTGCCATGCGCGGAGCAGCTCAGGACCTCGGCCCGGACGACCATCCTCGGCATCACCCACGAAAGGCCGCATCCGATGCCCGGAACACGTCACCCGGCCGGTCGCCACGCTCGGACGGCGGGCTCGATTCCGGCACCACCGATCGGCACAGAACACGGGAAAACCTCTCTCACCTCCCATCTCACCGGCACGAGCACACGAATCGGTGGCGTACGAAGGACACGGGACGGGCAGGTACGCCCTGTCGGGTGAGACCACCCGATCCACTCGGCCTCGCCGCACCGATGGTCGTCGTGGACGATCCGCACGACCGACCCCCGCTCTGATTTCATGCAATTCCAGTAGGAATTCAGGATCGGCGCCCCGGGGCGGCCGCGCACCAGTTCAGGAGGTTCCTTCCTTGTCCGAGACGCTCCCCGGACCGGCGCCCGCCCCGACCACCGACACCGTCCCCCCGCGGACCATCGCCTCCATCGGCGAGGTGCTCGATGTCGCACGCTCCCTGCTGCCCTCCCTCTCCGAGGGGGCCGCCGAACGCGACCGGGACCGTGTCCTGCCCCATGGGCCCGTCCGTGAGATCTCCCGCTCCGGGCTGCTCGGCATCACCGTCCCCCGGGAACTGGGCGGCCTCGAGGCGCCCGCGAGCGTCGTCGCCGAGGTTCTGCGCCTGTTCGGCACGGTCGACCTGAGCCTGGCCCAGATCCTGCAACCGCACTTCTCCTTCCTGAACGCGCTGCGTCTGCGCGGAGGACGACCGGCCCGCGAGCGCGTGTACGGCGACGTCCTCGCCGGCTCCCTGGTCTCCAACGCCCAGGCCGAGCGTTCGGGCAGGACCGCGCACACCCACACCACCCGGATCGAACCCGACGGCGACCACCACATCGTCGACGGCACCAAGTACTACGCCACCGGCTCCCTGTTCGCCGACTGGCTGGCGGTGGTCGCCCCGGCGCCCACCCCCGAGGGCCCCCGACCGCACATCGCGTTCGTGCGCGCCGACGACCCCCGAGTCCGGATCGAGGACGACTGGGCCGGCATGGGCCAGCGCACCACCGCCAGCGGCACCGTCCACCTGTCCGGGGTCCGGGTCGCGCCGGAGTTCGTCCTGGAGCAGTACCGGACCTTCGAAGGACCCACCACCTACGGGGCCCACGCCCAACTCCTGCACACCGCCATCGACGTCGGCGCGGCGCGCGGAGCCCTGGAGGAGGCCGCGGAGTTCGTCCGTACCAAGAGCCGCCCCTGGTTCGAGAGCGGGGTGGACCACGCGACCGAGGACCCGCTCCTGGTGCACCGCTTCGGTGAGCTGGAGGTACTGGTCCGCTCGGCCGAGGCCCTGCTGGAGACGGCGGCCGCCCGAGTGGACGTCGCCGACACGACACCGATGGACGAGGACCCCCGAGCGGCCGAGACCGCCACCGCCGAGGCCTCGATCGCCGTGGCGACCGCCAAGGTCGTCGGCGGCCGGGCCGCTGTCGACGTCTCCTCCGCCCTGTTCGAGGTGGCGGGCACCCGGGCCACGGCCGACGCCGCCGGCCTCCACCGCCACTGGCGCGACACCCGTACCCACACCGTCCACGACCCGGTGCGCTGGAAGGTCCAGCACATCGGCGAGTACTCCCTCAACCGTCGCCGTCCACCGCGGCACGGCCAGATCTGAACCGAAGGGCCGAGCACACCCATGTCCCTGACCTTCCACTGGTTCCTCCCCACCCAGGGGGACGGCCGAGGCGTCATCGGCGGCGGACACGGCGCGGACGTCGTCTCCGCCGCCTCCCGGCGCACGCGCGAACCGTCCGTCGAGTACCTGGCCCAGATCGCCCGGGCCGCCGAGAACCTGGGCTTCGAAGGGGTGCTCACCCCGACCGGGGCCTGGTGCGAGGACGCCTGGCTGACCACCGCCATGCTGGTCGCGCACACGCGTCGCCTCAAGTTCCTGGTCGCCTTCCGCCCCGGGCTGATCACACCGACCCTGGCCGCGCAGATGGCGGGCACCTACCAGAGGTTGAGCGGCGGCCGGCTGCTGCTCAACGTGGTGACCGGAGGCGAGTCGGCCGAACAGCGGGCGCACGGCGACTTCCTGGACAAGGAGGCCCGCTACCGGCGCACCGACGAGTTCCTGCGCGTGGTCGACGCTCTGTGGGAGGGCGGGACCGTGGACTTCGCCGGAGAGCACGTCACCGTGGAGGGGGCGACCCTGCACCGTCCGCCCCACCCGCGGCCACCCGTGTACTTCGGCGGATCCTCCCCCATCGCCCTGGAGGTGGCGGCCGCCCGGGTCGACACCTACCTGACCTGGGGAGAGCCCCCGGCCGCGGTGGCCGACAAGATCGAACGGGTCCGCTCGGCGGCCGCCGCCCACGGCCGGAACCCGGGCTACGGGATCCGGCTGCACGTGATCAGCCGCGATACCGAGGAGGAGGCCTGGGACCAGGCACGGCGGCTCCTCGACGGGATCTCGCCCGAGACCATCGCCGAGGTCCAGAGGAACCTGCGCCGCAGCGAGTCCGAGGGACAACGTCGCATGCTGGACCTGCACGGCGGCGACCCCGCCGACCTGGAGATCCACCCCAACCTGTGGGCCGGTGTGGGCCTGGTGCGCGGCGGCGCGGGCACCGCCTTGGTCGGCGGTCACACCCAGGTGGCCGACCTGATCGAGCGGTACCACCGGGTCGGGATCGACGAGTTCGTGCTGTCGGGCTACCCGCATCTGGAGGAGGCGTACTGGTTCGGTGAGGGCGTCCTCCCGATCCTGGCCGAGCGGGGACTGTGGCGTCACCCCGACGGACCGGCCGCGCCCTCGTACCCCGCCGTCCCCTTCGCCGCCGCCGGCGCCCCGTCCTGAGAATCGGAGTCCGTCACCATGACCACCACCGTTCTGGTCGGTAACCCCCGACCGAACTCCCGGACCGCCACCGCCGCCCTGGCCACGGCCCGCCACGCGGCCCGTGCCGCCGGACTGTCCACGGAACCGGGGCGAGGCGACCTCCTGGAACTGTCCGACCTGCAACCCCTGCTGCTCACGCCTGGACCGCCCCTGGACGTGCAGGCGGCTCTGGAGCGGATCCGCGCCTCCGAACTGTTGGTCGTGGCCAGCCCCACCTACAAGGCCACCTACACCGGTCTGTTGAAGGTCTTCCTCGACCTTCTGCCATCCGGGGGCCTGGAAGGGGTGACCGCCGTCCCGGTCCTGGTCATGGGGTCGCCCGCGCACACCCTCGCCGTGGACGTGCATCTGAGGCCGCTGCTCTTGGAGCTGGGCGCCTCGGTCCCCACCTCCGGCCTGGCCCTGCTCCAGGACACCGTGACCACCGAGGGAACGGACTCCCCCGGGCTGGAGGAGGTCCTCCGCCCCTGGGCCGAGAGGTCCGCTCCCGCGCTGCGCGCGGCCCTGAACCCGCGCTCCACCACCGTCCCACCACTGCCCGATCCCTCAGGGAGGATCCGTTGAGCGTCGCGGAGACCACCACCCGTACCGGCGCGACCTTCGAGGCCGATCGCCTGAGGGCCGTCATGCGCAACCATCCGGCGGGCGTCGTCGTCATCACCGCGGACGTCGAGGGACGCCCGGTGGGGTTGACCGCCACCTCGTTCACCAGCGTGAGTCTGGATCCGCCGTTGGTGTCCTTCTACATCGCCGAGTCGTCGACCACCTGGCCGGACCTGCGCCGCGCCCCCGTGTTCGGGGTGCACCTGCTCGCCGCCGACCAGGCGGGGACGGCCGCCCGGTTCGCCGCCAAGGGGGTGGACCGCTTCACCGCCCCCACCTCGTGGCGTCCCGGCCCGGCCGGGGTCCCGCTGTTGGAGGGCGCCACGGCCCACCTGGTGTGCGAGTGGTACGAGACCCGCGCGATCGGCGACCACGTTCTGGTCGTGGGGCGCGTGGCCCACGCCGGGGTCGTGTCGGAGACGGCTCCCCCGCTGGTCCACCACCGGGGGACCTTCGGCTCGGTGACCCCGTCGGCCTGAACCGGCGGCACGAACCTCCCTTCGCCCGGGAGAGGGGCGCCCCTGGCCCGGGGGCGCCCTCATCACCTCCGACGGCCGAGCGTCACGAAGGTCTCGGGGATCGGCTCCGTCCACCGAAGAGGGCCCGCAGCCGTGCTCCGAAACGGGCCAGGGCCGCTCGTGCCCTGCCCGCCCGAGAGGGTCGGCGCAGCCCGGGGATGATCGGTACCGGGACGGGAGAGGCCAAAGGGGCGGAGATCGACAGTCCGCCCGGGACACGGCCGAGCACGGGACGCCCGACAGGGACCTCCAAGGGGATGCGACGCAGGACCGCGCGGTCACCGGACCTCACCAGGGCCAGGGAGTCGCCGTCCACCAGGACGAGGATCCCGCCCGGGTCCACCCCCGGGGCCAGCTCCACCCGGACCTCCAGAAGACCGCCGCGACGCCCGCTGTCGACCCTGGTCACGGGGCCGACGGAGAGCCCGCCGGTCAGGGCCTCGTCGATCCCCTCGAACACGTCCGTGACACGCATCGGACCACCCCTCTCGACTTGAGCTTCAGTGGCTCAAGTTTATTGAAGGCATGACGCGAGGGCAAGACGATTTCCGCTCACCCCCATGGGGTGATCCAGCCCCGCGGGGTGCGAGAATAACCCGGCCGCCCCACGGCCCGTCCCCTTTCTCACCCCTACGGAGCGAACATGGCACTCGTCGCCGGAATCGACAGTTCGACACAGTCCTGCAAGGTCGTGGTCTGCGACAGCGCGACCGGAGAGGTGGTGCGCGAGGGCCGCGCCCCGCACCCCGACGGCACCGAGACCGACCCCCGCCACTGGTGGACGGCCCTGTCCCAGGCCTCCTCCGGACTACTCGACGACGTGGCGGCCGTCTCCGTCGCGGGACAGCAGCACGGCATGGTCGTGATCGACGACGAGGGAGAGGTCGTCCGCCCCGCCCTGCTCTGGAACGACGGACGTTCGGCCCGAGCCGCCGACGACCTGGTCGAGGAGCTCGGCGGCCCCGGGGTCTGGGCCGACGCCATCGGCAACGTGCCCGTGGCCGGCTTCACGATCACCAAACTGCGCTGGTTCTCCGAACACGAACCCGACCTCGCCTCCAGGGCGCGCGGCGTGATGCTCCCCCACGACTGGCTCACCTGGCGTCTGGGAGGAGCGCGCCAGGCTCCGACCACCGACCGGGGCGACGCCTCCGGCACCGGCTACTGGTCGCCCTCCGAGAACGCCTACCGCACCGACCTGCTGGTCCACGCCTTCGGGCGAGAGCTGGAGGTGCCCCGGGTCGCCGCCCCCTCCGAGGCGGTCGGGCACACCCCCGAAGGGGCCCTGATCGCACCCGGCACCGGGGACAACATGGGCGCCGCCCTCGGGCTGGGCCTGCGCACCGGCGACGTGGTGGTCTCGCTCGGCACCAGCGGCACCGTGTTCGCCGCCCACGACCGGCCCACCCACGACGCCACCGGAGCGGTGTGCGGATACGCCGACGCCACCGGCGGCCATCTGCCCCTGGTGTGCACCCTCAACGCGGCCCGTGTCCTCGGTTCGGCCGCGTCGATGCTGGGCACGGACCTGGCCGGCCTCGACCACCTCGCCCTGGGAGCGCGTCCAGGCGCGGAGGGCGTGGTCCTGCTCCCCTACCTCGACGGAGAGCGCACCCCCGTCCTTCCCGAGGCCAGTGGCTCCCTGCACGGGCTCCGCCGGGACAACATGACCCCGGGCAACATCGCCCGAGCCGCGGTGGAGGGCATGCTGTGCGGTCTCGCCGACGGACTGGTCGCCCTGACCGCGCAGGGTGTGCGGGCCGAGCGCGTCCTCCTGGTCGGCGGCGGCGCCCGTTCCGCCGCGGTCCGCGCCATCGCCCCCCTCGTCCTGGGCATGCCGGTCGCGACCCCGCCCGCCGCCGAATACGTCGCGCTGGGCGCCGCCCGCCAGGCCGCCTGGGCCCTGTCCGGCGACCCGCTGCCCCCCGAGTGGACTCTGGGCGCCCCCGCCGAGGAGGCCGCCCACTCTCCCGAGGCCGGGAACGGACTGCGCGAACGCTACGCCGAGTACCGGCGGGCCCTCCACGGCGTCTGATCCGCCCTGCCCGATGCACGACGGCCGGCCCCGTCCGGTTCGGGGGACGGAACGATCACCGCTCGGAGAGGGCGCCGAGAGGAACGAGATCCGACGTCGCGGGATCGGCGGCGACGTCGACGATACGGCCGAATCGGCCGTTGGCCCGCCAAGTGTTCGGTGGAACCGGCGACGGTGGCACCGGCCTGGCCGGTGGAGCGTCCGGGGGTGACCTCGGTGCTCTCCGGTACTCGGAACCGCTCCGGGTTCCGTGCGCCGACACCCCCGACCGAGACGAGGTCGACCCGGGAGGAGACCGACCGTCTCACGGCGGCCTCCTCCCGATCACCGGCCGGGCCGGGTGCGGCTCCGTTCGGGGCCGCACCCGGTTCAGCGGGCCAGCAGCTCCTCCACCAGCGCGGACACCTGATCCGTGGCGGTGAGGAAGCCGTCGTGGCCCTGGGCCGACTCGATCACCCGGACCCGCCCGGGGACCGGCAGGTGGCGAGCGATCTCCTCCTGCTGGTGGAGCGGGTAGAGGTGATCGGTGTCCACCCCGGCGACGATCGTCCGTTCCGGCATGGCCTTGAGCGCCGCCGCCACGCCGCCGCGGCCACGGCCCACGTCATGGGCGTTCATCGCCTCGGTGAGCAGGACATAGCTGGCGGCGTCGAACCGGCGGACGAGCTTGCCGGCCTGATGGTCGAGGTAGGACTCCACCGCGTACCGCCCCCGGTCATCGAGGTCCTCCCCTTCCTGGAGCAGGCGACCGAAGCGTTCGTCCAGTTCCCGTGAGCCCCGATAGGTGATGTGGGCGATCCGGCGGGCCACGCCCAGCCCTTCGGAGGGCACGCGACCGGTGTCGTGGTAATCGCCGTCGAGCCAGTGCGGGTCGGAGCGGATCGCGTGCAACTGCGGTGCGGCCCAGGCGATCTGCCAGGCGCTCGTGGCCGCCGGGCAGGCCATGACCAGGGCCCGGCGGACCCGATCGGGGTGGATGAGCGACCATTCCAGGGCGCGCATCCCTCCCATGGATCCGCCGATGACCGCGGCCCAGGAGCGCACTCCGAGGGCGTCGGCCAGGGCCGTCTCGGCCCGGACCGTGTCCCTCAGGGTGAGGCGTGGGAATCGGCTTCCCCAGGGACTGCCGTCGGGCCCCTTCGAGGAGGGACCGGTGCTTCCCTGGCAGCCGCCGAGCACGTTGGGCGCCACCACGAAGTACCGGTCGGTGTCCAGAGCGAGGCCGGGGCCGACGACCCCCTCCCACCAGCCGGGTCCGGCCTGCCCGGGGGCGGCCGGCCCGGTCAGGTGGGCGTCCCCGGTGAGGGCGTGCAGGACCAGGACGGCGTTGGAGCCCTCCCGATCGAGGCGACCCCAGGTCTGGTAGGCCAGGCGGACACCCGGAAGGTGCCGCCCCGACTCCAGCTCCAGGGGGTGTTCGAGGGCGACCCAGCGGCGCGCGGCCACGGGGTCTCCCTCCCGCCAGCCCCCGTACGGAAGCCGGTCGGTGGGAGGGGCGGAGCCCTGGGTCATTGGTACGCCTTGGCCGCGCGGAAGCCGAGTTCGAGGTCGGCCTTGAGGTCGTCGATGTGTTCGAGGCCGACCGACAGGCGGACCAGCCCCGGAGCGACCCCGGCCGTGACCTGCTCCTCCGGGGTGAGCTGGCTGTGGGTGGTGCTGGCCGGGTGGACGATCAGACTGCGCACGTCGCCGATGTTGACGAGCTGGCTGAACAGTTCTGTGCCGTCGACGAAGGCGCGTCCGGCCTCCACTCCGCCGTGCAGTTCGAAGGAGAGCACGGCTCCGGCGCCGCGCGGCAGGTAGGAGCGGGCCAGCTCGTGGTGGGGGCTGGAGGGCAGCCCGGCGTAGTGGACGCGTTCCACCTCGTCCCGGGACTCCAGCCACTCGGCGAGGGCCTGGGTGTTGTCGACGTGACGTTCGATCCGCAGGGAGAGCGTCTCGACGCCTTGCAGGATGAGGAAGGAGTTGAGCGGGGCGATGGCGGCGCCGGTGTCGCGCAGCAGCTGGACGCGGAGCTTGGCGGCGTAGGCGCCGGGGCCGAGGGCCTCCCAGTACTTGAGGCCGTGGTAGCTGGGGTCGGGCTCGACGAAGCCGGGGAAGCGGTCCCCGTGGGCTCCGAAGTCGAAGGTCCCGGCGTCCACGACCGCTCCGGCGACGGTGGTGCCGTGGCCGCCGAGGTACTTGGTGGCCGAGTGCACGACGATGTCGGCCCCGTACTCGATGGGCCGGAGGAGGTAGGGGGTGGGGACGGTGTTGTCGACCACGAGCGGGACCCCGACCTCGTGCGCGGTGTCCGCGATCGCGCGTACGTCCAGCACGTTGCCACCGGGGTTGGCGAGGGTCTCACCGAAGAACAGCCTGGTCTCGGGGCGGGACGCGGCGCGCCACGCTTCCGGGTCGTTCTGGTCCTCGACGAAGGAGACCTCGATGCCCAGCTTGGGCAGGGTGTGGTGGAAGAGGTTGTAGGTGCCGCCGTAGAGCAGCGGGCTCGACACGAGGTGGTCGCCGGCCCCGACCAGGTTGAGGATCGCGGCGGTGATGGCGGCCGAGCCCGAGGCGAAGGCGACCGCGGCGACGCCGCCCTCGAGCGCGGCGAGACGCTGTTCGAGGACGTCTTGAGTCGGGTTCATGATCCGGGTATAGATGTTGCCGGGCTCGGCAAGACCGAAGAGGTCCGCGCCGTGCTGGGTGTCCCGGAAGACGTAGGAGGTCGTCTGGTAGATGGGGGTGGCCCGCGCGTTGGTGGCGGGGTCGGGCGCGGCCCCGGAGTGGATCTGCCGGGTCTCGAAGGACCAGGAGTCCTCGTTGGTGATGTCGGTGCTCAAGACGTACTCCTACCGATAAAACAGACCAAAAAAGTAGGGAATCACCACGAGGCTAGCACCACCCCCGGAGAAGGGCCAGCGGATCCCCGAAACCGCAGCACCTCTCGCACCATGAGCCCCCTCACCCCCGCCCCCTGGAGCCCCTGTCTCGAAGTCCTCGATCGACGACGCACACGGGTGAGCCCCCGCCACGTGTGAACGACGGCGCCGCCGGGGAGTGTGGGAGGCACGGACTCCGCTCGAGCCCGCACCCATGGTCGCTACCGACCGATATGCACTTTCTCACGTAGGGTTATCGAGCCACTACAAAGGACTGTCAACACACGCACGGGGGACGAATCGAGATGACGAACGACCACCCCGAGGGGCCGGGCGGCGACCCGGGTTCCTTCGACGAGTTCCTGGCCCGGTTCCTCGGCGCCCGCGGACCCGTCCGCCGCGTCGACCTGTCCAAGCTGATGAGCCCCGAGGCCCGACAGATCGCGGACGCCGCGGCGCGACGCGCGCTCCAGAGCGGTGGGGCCGACATCGACTCGGTCCATCTGCTCTGGGCGCTCCTGCGCTACCCGCCCGTCCGCGAACTGGTGGAGCGCACCGACGCCGACGCCAAGCCCTTGGAGGACGTCATCGACCAGGCGGTCGCCCAGGCGCCGCGGGCGGTGCGCGGCTCCGCCCGGTTGACCCCCTCGGCCAAACGGGCCCTTCTCGATTCCCTCCAGATCGCCCGCGCCACCGGCAGTTCCGGCATCATGCCCGAGCACATCCTGTTCGCGCTCGCGATCAACCCCGACCACCCGGTCGGCCAACTGCTGCGCGATCAGGGGATCACCCCCGAGTCGTTGCAGAAGGCGACCGGTCCCGCCTCCGGAGGAGGTCAGGTCGAGGGAGAACCCTCGCAGACACCCTCCCTGGACGAATTCGGGACCGACATGACCGCCCTGGCCCGGGAGGGTCGGCTGGACCCGGTGGTCGGCCGCGATGACGAGGTCGAACAGTGCATCGAGGTCCTGGCCCGCCGGCGCAAGAACAACCCGGTGCTCATCGGCGACCCGGGCGTGGGCAAGACCGCGATCGTGGAGGGCATCGCCCAACGCATCTTCGACGACGACGTTCCCGAGACCCTGCGCGGACGGCGGCTGGTCCAGCTCGACGTCTCCGGGATCGTGGCGGGCACCCGCTACCGGGGCGACTTCGAGGAACGGCTGAACAAGATCGTCGAGGAGATCCGCGCCCAGTCCGAGAACCTGCTCATCTTCATCGACGAGATCCACACCATCGTCGGCGCCGGAGCCTCGGAGGGATCGACCAGCGCGGGCAACATGCTCAAGCCCGCCCTGGCCCGGGGCGAGCTGCACATCATCGGCGCCACCACCGTGGACGAGTACCGCAAGAACATCGAGAAGGACGCCGCCTTGGAGCGCCGGTTCCAACCGATCCAGGTGCCCGAGCCGTCAGTGGAGGACACCGTCGACATCCTGCGCGGGCTGCGCGACCGTTATGAGGCGCACCACCAGGTGCGCTTCGGGGACGAGAGCCTCGTGGCCGCCGCCGAGATGTCCGACCGCTACATCACCGACCGATTCCTGCCGGACAAGGCCATCGACCTCGTGGACCAGGCCGGAGCCCGCGTCCGTCTCCGCTTGAAGACCTCCAGCTCCACCCTGCGCGAGATGGAGAAGCGGCTCAAGGACCTGGAGGGCGAGAAGGACCGCGCGGTCCAGGACGAGGACTACGAGAAGGCCTCTCGACTGCGCGACGAGATCAACGAGACCAGGAGCAGTGTCCACCAGGCGCGCGGGACCGGCTCGGCCGTCCCGGAGGTCGGTCCCGATGACATCGCCGAGGTCGTCTCTCGCGGCACCGGCATCCCGGTATCGCAGCTGACCCAGGCCGAACGCGACCGGCTCGTCAACCTGGAGGAGGTGCTGCACGACCGGGTCATCGGCCAGGACGAGGCGGTCACCGCCGTCTCGGAGGCGATCCGCCGCAACCGGGCCGGGCTCGGCGACCCGGACCGCCCCGTGGGCAGCTTCCTGTTCCTGGGCCCGACCGGCGTGGGCAAGACCGAGTTGGCGCGGGCCCTGGCCGAGGCGCTGTTCGGTTCGGAGGACTCCATGGTCCGGCTCGACATGAGCGAGTTCCAGGAGCGGCACACCGCCAGCCGGCTGACCGGCGCGCCGCCCGGGTTCGTGGGATACGAGGAGGCCGGTCAGCTCACCGAGGCGGTCCGTCGCCACCCGTACTCGGTGCTGCTCCTGGACGAGATCGAGAAGGCGCACCCGGACGTGTTCAACCTGCTGTTGCAGCTGTTGGACGACGGACGTCTGACCGACGGCCAGGGGCGCACGGTCGACTTCCGCAACACCGTGGTGATCATGACGAGCAACCTGGGTTCGGAGGCGATCACCGGGGGCGGTCCGATGGGCTTCACCGCCGACGGGCAGATGGACGCCGACACCGAACGACGGGTGATGCGCCGGCTCAGGGAGGAGTTCCGCCCCGAGTTCATCAACCGGATCGACGAGGTCATCGTCTTCCAGCAGCTCGGCGAGGAGCAGATCGACCAGATCGCCCGCCTCATGCTGGAGCGGACCGAGGAGCGGATGGCGGCCCAGGACATCTCGATCCGTTTCACCGACGAGGCGGTCCGCTGGATCTCCCGCCGCGGCTACCAGCCCGAGTTCGGCGCCCGTCCGCTGGCGCGGACCATCCAGCGCAACGTGGGCAATCGGCTGTCCAGGATGGTGCTGGACCGGCAGATCGCCTCGGGCGACCGGGTCGTGGTCGACGTGGACGACGCCGGCGAGCTGGTCATCTCGACCGAGTGACGGATGTGGACGGGCCCCGGACGCGCGCGTCCGGGGCCCGTCCTCGTGTGTCCGAGGTCAGCCGGAGAGGCCGCTGGTCCGGATCCGCTCACGGATCCACTCCCCCGCGGGCTTGAGGGAGTCGGTACCGGCCCAGGGGCCGCCCGCGTTACAGGTGCCCGTCTCGAAGACCGCGCCGGAGCGGAAGTCGTCCGAGAAGTTCCAGTTCACCCAGCTGATCTTCTCCCGCTCCATCAGGTCGAGGTAACGCTGAGCGGAGGAGAAGTCGTCAGGACCGTCACCGGTGTGCTCCTGGGTGCCGAACTCGGTGACGAAGAGCGGAAGCTCCCGCACGGCCCGCTCGAAGGTGTCGTAGTGCACCGTGTCGTGGGAGGCCGCGTAGAAGTGGTACACGTACATGATGTTGTCCGCGTCCACCGGGTCGGCGACGATCTCGGAGTGGTCGGAGCCCTCCGACACCCCCAGCGAGGACCAGGCACGGGTGCCGACCAGCACGAGGGAGTCGGGGTCCTCGGCGCGGATGACCGGGATGACCTCCTCGGCGTAGCCCTTGATCGAGTTCCAGGAGACCCCGTTGGGCTCGTTGGCGATCTCGTAGAGCAGGTTGTCCTTGTCCGCGTGGACCGAGGCGATCTCCTGGAAGAACTCCTTGGCCCGCCCGGTGTTGTGGTTCGGGTCGCCCGGCGTGAGCATGTGCCAGTCGACGATCACGTAGAGGCCGCGCTCGGTACCCTCCTCGATGAGCTCGTGGACGCGGTCGGTGAAGCCCCGGGGGTCGGTCTCGTAGCCGCCCTCCTGGATGTACATGGACACCCGAAGGACGTCGGCCCTCCAGTCGTCGGCCAGGGCGTCCAGGGAACCGTCGGTGAGGCAGTGGTCGTACCACTGGATGCCGTGGGTGCTCATCCCGGTGAGCTGGACCTGTTCACCGTTCTCGTCGCAGAGCTTGATCCCGCAGACGGAGAGCCGTCCGTGTTCGTCGATGGCGGTGGTGTCCGGGGAGGTGGACGAGACCGGTTCGAGTTCCTGGCCGGAGGCCGGGAAGAACGCGGCCGCGCCGAGCAGGAGCGCTCCCACGGCGGTGAGGGAGAGGGTCCGGTACGGGTGGCGGGCGGGGGTGGTCGTGCGAAGACGCGCCAAGGGTGTCCTCCAACGGGAGCGCGGGCCGGCCGCGCGCAGGGGGCGGGGGGATCCGGAAGGAGTGTTTCCCGTAGAAGTTACGACTTGGTAGCACAAACGTCAAGAGGAGTGACCCAACGTGATCATACCGGGCACGCGCCCTCCCGGGGCCCGCCCGGGAGGGCGCGTGCCCCTCATCGGCCCCGTCCGGTCAGGCGGGCTCCGGCTCGGGTTCGGGCCCCGGAGGGTCGGGGACCGGGCCTGGAGGACCGGGCTCGGGGTCCGGCAGCGGACTCGGCTCCGGAGGGACCGGCCCCGGCGGCATCGGAGCCGGCGGGAACGGATCCGGAGGCATGGGGTCGGGCTGTCTCAGATCCGGATGGAGGGCGCTCATGCGGATCACCTCCTCTCGATACCGGTCGTCGCGCGTACTCTCGCCCCTCGTATCGGGCCTCGCGCCATCACCCGTCCTTTCCACTGTCGACGTCCCGCCGACGTTCCTCCGCCCGCGAGCTCTGGTTCATCCGCCTGCCGGCCCTCTCGTTGAGCGCGGCGACGACACCGACCAGACGTCCGATCCGGCTGTCGGCGGCCTCGGATCCGGAACGTTCCTCCACGTGTTCGGGGGCGTCCGGCAACAGTCGCCCTACAAGACGCATACCCGCCTGGGTGAGGCCGGGTGACACTCCGTGGACGGCCAGGCCGATCCTGGCGATCGGCGAGATCACCAGGAAGCCGCGTCCGCTCGCGGCGGCGGCCACGATGCGCCGGGCGGCGCGTTCGGCGCTCACACTGAGCAGCGGGGCGCCCGCGGCCAGCGCGAACCACGCGTACTCGCGTTCGGGATTTCCACTGAAGACCACCCCGCGGTGCGAACCGGTCCGCATCAACCCCGGAACGACGGTGACCACACGGACCCCGCTCCCCCCGGACTCTGCGGCCATGCCCTCGGACAGCGCCGCCCAGGCGTGCTTGGCGGCCGAGTACGGCAGCAGGTGCGGCACCGACAGGTAGGCGCCGATGGAGGTGACGTTGACGATGGTGCCGCCTCGTCCGCGCATCCTCTCCATCGCGGCGCGGGACAGGTGGAAGGGGCCCCAGAACATGACGTCCATGGCCTGGACGAAGGCGTCGTCGGGCAGGGTCCTCTGGGGGCCGACCCGCATGATCCCGGCGCTGTTGACCACCACGTCCAACCGGCCGAAACGATCGACCGCGTCGTCGAGCAGGGAGTCGACCGCCTCCGGGTCGGTGACGTCGCAGACCACGCCGAGGGCCTCCACACCGCGGCCGGTGAGCTCGGCGACCGCCCGGTCCAGGTCCTCCCGTCCTCGGGCGCAGATCACCACCGAGGCCCCACCGGCCCCGAACTCCCGGGCCAGCTGGAGACCGAGGCCGCGCGACCCTCCGGTGACGAGTACGACCCGGCCGTTCATCCGTCGGGCGCGACGGCGTTCGGACAGGGCGGAGGCACCGGCCCCGAGGGCGGCCGCGGCCGCTCCCCAGGCGAGGAGCTCCGCCCCGCTCCGACCCGCGGACACCGGTGTCGACTCCCGTGAGCGGCGGTGGCGTCTCCACAACCACCGGGCTCCGGCCAGGGCCAGGGTCGTCCTCAGACCTCGCATCGGTGCTCCCCTGCGGCGCGTGCGCGTCGATGGGTCCGTCCCATGTACTCCCCTGTTCGGGTCGAGTGCGTCGGTGGGGGATGTGGGGACACAGTTACCCGGTGCTCCGTGGGAGAAAACCGTGTCTGGGAAGAGATGGAGAACCCGGGCCTTCGCCTTGGGGCGGCCCGGGTCCCTCGAACCCCCACCGGGCCCGGATCAGCGCAGGACGAACTCTCCTTCGGGGCCACGCAGGACCGCCTCCAGCGAAGGGGCGTCCCCTCGGACGACCTCCAGGTCCACTCCGAGGGCGGACAGGACCGGGGACAGGGAGTCGGGGTCGGGGTGCTCGGCGCGCAGGGACACCAACTCCAGGGTGGGCAGGTCCCCCAGCCCCGGCTGCGGGGTGTCGCCCCAGTCGATGAGGAAGGGGACCGGGGCCGGGTAGTGGTCGGCCTCCCGTTTGGCCAGCAGCCAGCGCAGGACCGACCCTTCGGGGGTGGTCCGGGACCATGGTTCGATGTCTCCCGGATCGTGCCCGACCGCTCGGGCGCGTTCCACCGCGGCCTCCAGGTCGCCTTCGACCCGGACCGCGAACGTGGCCAGGTGGGGGTGGTCCAGCGTGGCCAGGCCGAACACCGGCACCGGACCGGGGTCGGCCCGCTCCGGGTCGGGGCCGACGATCTCCAGGTAATGGGGCACCCGCCGTCCGTCCACGGTGAGGGCGATCAGGGCGTTGGCCGAACCGACCGGGTGGCTTCCGCCCCGGACCGGAGCGACCCCCGAGAGGTCCGCGAAGGCCGGTAGGGCGGCCTCCAGGTCCGGGACGGCGTAGACCAGGTGGTCGAGGGTGGCGGGGATGCTCATCGGTCTCCCTCCGGGTTCGCACGGCCCGAGGCCGTACGGCCGGGCCGGTCGTGCGGATGTACGGGCTCCCCCAAGGAGAGCATGAGCCGGTTGGCCCAGTTGAAGAAGGACGCGCTGTTGATCACGTCGCCGATCTCGATGTCGGACAGCCCGTGGGCCCGCAGCTCGTCCACGTGCTCGGGGCCGAACTCCACCGGGGTCCGGGACAGGGCGACCGCCGCGCGGACCACGGCGTTCCAGAGCCGGTCGCCGGTGTCGGTGTCCACGCCCTCGGCCAGCAGGCGGTCGACGTCCTCGCCCCGGGAGGAGAAGCGGGCGGCCAGGCGCGCGTGCACGGAGGCGCAGAACACGCAGCCGTTGAACCGGGACACCGCGGCCGCGGCGAGCTCGCGTTCGGCCCGGGGCAGTCCGCCCTCGGTGTTGTGGAAGATGTCGAAGTCGGTGCGGGTCCGCGCCTCCAGGGCGTCCGGGTCGCGGACCAGCAGCGCGAAGTAGGGCATCCGGGCCCTGGATTCCTCGACCAGGGCCTCTCGGTGGCGCGGGGTCAGTTCGTCCTCGGTCAGGGGCGCGAGCCAGGGCAGCCAGCCCACGGTCGAGCGGGTGAAGTGCTCGGGCCGACGGGAGTCGGGGTGCTCGGTGACGAGGTCGGGAGCGGTCGCGGCGGTGTTCTCGGGTACGGCGTTCACGATCGGGCGTCCTCCGTTCGCGTGGAGAGGGCCTCCAGCCCGTGGACCAGCCGGACCTGGAAGGCCAGGAAGGAGACGAGCTGGGAGAGGGTGACGATGTCGGTGGTGGCCCATCCGGCGGCGGCCAGGGCGCGCAGGTCGTCCGGTCCCGCATCACGGGGACGCAGCACGAGCAGGTGGGCGTGTTCCAACGCGGCGGCCACGGCCCCGCCGAGCAGGGCGCGTTCGGGGTCGGACACCGTCAAGGTCGGTCCGTCGGTGGACTCGTCCGCCAGGCCGTCCTCGCGGTAGCGACCGGCGGGTCCCTGGGCCCGCGCCCGCTCCCCCAGGGCGATGACCGTGTTCGCGGCGTCGTCTCCGGCCCGTTCCCGGGCCGGGCCTTCATAGTGGTCACCGAGCCGGGAGGCCTCGTGCAGGGTCGCCACGAAGACGGCGATGAGCGCGCGTGTCGCGTGAGGGACGCCACCCGGGTCGGCGGGTTCGATCAGGGCCCGGTGGCTGAGCCGGGCGTTGGCCCGGGCCTCGGGCCGGGCGGCCCGCACACGGTCCAGGGGACTTCCGGGCGTGATGTCGAGCAGACGGTCGACGAGATCGTCCGTCATGTGGCCTCCTTCGAGGAATGGGTTCGTCGGCGGGTCAGGCGCCGAGATCGATGTCGTTCCGGGTCCAGCCGAGCTCGGGGGCGACCCGGGTGGCGATGAGCTCCATGGAGCGCAGCACGTACTCGTGCGGCGGATCCACCGAGTGGACCTGGAAGGACAGGTGGGTGGCGCGCCGGAGCGCGGTGTCCCGGGAGAGCGACTCCAGAACGTCCTCCGGGGTGCCGACGTGGGCGTCCAGCCGGGCCAGGAGCTCTTCCACCGGCAGCCGGTCGACCTCGTCGCCGAGGGTGGAGCGGGCGAAGCGGGTGTTGCGGTAGCCGTGTTCGGCCAGACGGAGCGCCTCCTGTCGGTCGTCGGCGACGAACAGGGTCCGGGCCACGCTGATCCGGGGAGCCGCCCCCGGCGCCAGATGGTCCAGGTAGGCGTCGATGATGGGGTTCTGGATGTCCCACAGCGTGGTGTCGGGCGCCTCGGCCGGGCGGGGCTGGGTGCGCGAGAGCATCAACCCGTCGCCGCGTTCGGCGGCCGTCACCGCGAGCGGGCTGGAGAAGGTGGCGAACCAGAGCCGTTCCAGGAGCTCGGGCCGGGCCGGATGGAGCCGGTTCGGGGTGCCGTCGAAGGCCTCCCCCGCCAGCGCCGCGAGGAGCGCCTCGCGTTTGCGGGCGAACACCTCGCGTCGTTCGGCGAATTCCACCCCGAAGCTGGGGAAGGTGGAGGGGGTCCCTCCGGAGCCGACCCCCACCTCCAGGCGTCCCTCGCTGAGCAGGTCCAGGACGGAGGCGTCCTCGGCCACCCGGATCGGGTCCTCCAGTGGCAGGGTGACCACGCCGGTCCCCAACCGGATCCGTTCGGTCCGGGCCGCGGCCCGGGCCAGGAACACCAGGGGCGAGGGCAGGCCGCCCTCGTCCCCGTCGAAGTGGTGCTGGGCGACCCAGGCGCTGTCGTAGCCGAGGGCCTCGGCGTGCCGGATCTGTTCGAGGGCCAGACGGTAGCGTTCCGCCGGGGGCGCGTCGTCCAGCACCCGGGTGAAGAAACCGAGCTGTTCGGGCATGGCCGTGCTCCTTGTGATGTCGTCGCGGATGGTTCAGGGGCGGGCCGGGAGCGCGGGCTCCCGACGGCCGGGGATGGCCTCGATGAGGCCGCGCGTGTACTCGTGGCGGGGGTCGGCGAAGACCTTCTCGGTCACGCCGGACTCCACCACCCGACCGCCGCGCATCACCGACAGGGTGTGCGAGAGGCGCCGCACCACCGCGAGGTCGTGCGAGATGAACAGGTAGGTCAGTCCCAGATCCTCCTGGAGTCGTTCGAGCAGGTCGAGGATCTGTGCCTGGACGGTGACGTCGAGCGCCGAGACGGGTTCGTCCAGGACCACGACCTCGGGTCGCAGCACCAGGGCTCGGGCGATGGCCACGCGTTGGCGCTGGCCGCCGGAGAGTTCCCGGGGTCGACGGTCGCTCAGGTGCGTCGGGAGCGCGACCCGCTCCAGGAACTCGGCGACCGTGCGCGCGCGTTCGGCCCTGTCACCGATCCGATAGTTGACCAGCGGTTCGGCGATGATGGAGCCGACCGTCCGCCGGGGATCGAGCGAGCCGTAGGGGTTCTGGTAGACCATCTGGAGCCGACGGCGCAGGTCGCGCAGGCCCCTGCCCCGGAGCGGGCCGATCTCCGTTCCCCCGACCGACACCTCGCCGGAGGTGGGGCGGCGAAAGCCCATGACGGCGCGGGCGGTGGTGGTCTTGCCCGAGCCGGACTCCCCCACGATCGCGTGGGTGGTGCCCGGCGTCACCGTGAAGGAGACCCCGTCCACGGCGCGGAACCGGTCCCGGCGGGTTCCGAACTCCTGCACCAGGTCCGTGACGGCGATCGCCGGTGGCAGGTCGGCCCGTTCGGCGAGCAGGGCGGCGGTCCGTTCGGCGGTGCGGTGCCCCGCGCCGTTCAGGGCGGGGGCGTCGGCGACCAGCCGCCGGGTGTAGGCGTGGCCCGGTGTGGACAGCACCGTCGCCGTGTCGCCGGCCTCCCGGACGCGACCGCCTTCGAGCACCACCACCCGGTCCGCCCGGTCGGAGGCCACCGCGAGGTCGTGGGTGATGAACAGGACCGACGTGCCGTCCTCCGTTCTGAGTTCGTCGATCAGGTCGAGGACGGTCCGCTGCACGGTGACGTCGAGGGCGCTGGTGGCCTCGTCGGCGATGATCAGCTCCGGGCGGAGGGCGATCGCCGCGGCGATGAGGACGCGTTGACGCATGCCCCCGGAGAGTTCGTGCGGGTACTGGCGGGCCCGACGTTCCGGATCGGGGATGCCCACGCGTTCCAGGAGTTCGAGCACCCGGGCGCGGATCCGCCGTTCGTCGGCCCATCGGTGGATCCGCATGACCTCGGCGATCGCGTCCCCGATCCGCTTGACGGGGTTGAGGGAGGTACCGGGGTCCTGCGGGACGAGTCCCACCCTTCTCCCCCGCACCGACTCCATCCGCCTGTCGCTCCACGAGGTGATGTCGGTGCCGTTGAGGCGGATCCGGCCACCGGTCACCCGTCCGTTGTCGGGCAGGAGACCGATGACGGCCTGCGCGGTGGTGCTCTTTCCGGAACCGGACTCGCCGACCACCGCGACCACCTCGCCGGGATGGACGGTCAGGGAGACGCCGTGCAGGACCGGGGTCTCCACGTGGCGAGAGGTGTAGGCGACGGTGAGGTCCTCGACCTCCAGCACCGGTGTGGTGCCGTCCGGGTCGGAGACGTCGGATCGGTTGCGGGTCATGCTCTCCCCCGTCGTGCGATCGAGGCGCTGATCCGGTTCGCGGACAACACGACCGCGACGACGACCAGGCCGGGAAGGGTGGTGAGCCACCAGGAGGTGGCCACGTAGTCGCGCCCCTCGGCGATCATCAGCCCCCACTCGGGGGTGGGCGGCGGGGCGCCGTAGCCCAGGAATCCGAGGGTGGAGATGGCCAGGATCGCGGTGCCGAACTGGAGCGCCGCCAGGGCCGCCACCGCGGTCAGGGAGTTGGGCAGCACGTGCCGCCACAACACCGTGAGGAAACGGCCCCCGCCGGCGTAGGCGGCCTCCACGTAGTCGGTGGCGCGCACCCGCACCACCTCGGAACGGGCCAGCCGGGCGAAGGCGGCGACACCCGCCACGCCCACCGCGAAGGCGATCTGGGCGGTGCCGAAGCCCAACACGATCACCACGCTCAGCGACAGCAGCAGCGAGGGAACGGCCAACAGGACGTCGACCACCCGCATCAGGACGTCCTCCACCAGACCGCCCACGGTCCCGGCGACGGCGCCGATCAGCGTGCCCGCCACCAACCCGACGGTGACCGCGATCAGGGCCCCGGAGAGCGAGTGGACCGAGCCGTACACCACCCGGGCGAACACGTCACGGCCGGTGGCGTCGGTACCGAACGGGTACTCGGCGTCCGGAGGGCGCAGGGCGTCGGCCGCGACCCCGGCGACCGGGTCGGCGGAGGTGAACAGGCCCGGGGCCAAGGCCCAGGCCACCGCCACGAGGACGACCAGCCAGGCCAGGGCGGTGCCCACGTCCACCCGCCGCAGCCGTTCGAGGGCGCTCGGGCGGGCGGGGACCGATCCCGTGACCGTCGCGGATCGGGTCGAGGTGTTCGGGTTCACGCGGCCGCACCCGCCTTCGTTCTCAAGCGCGGATCGAGCAGGGGGTAGAGCAGGTCCACGCACAGGTTGATCAGGACGAACACGGTGGCGGTGAGCAGGACGACGGCCTGGAGGACCGCCACGTCCTGGTTGCCGACCGCCTGTTCGGTGAGCCGTCCGAGACCGGCCCGGCCGAACACGGTCTCGGTGACCACGGCGCCGCCGATCAGCTCACCGAACAGCACGCCCGCCATGGTCAACGCGGGCAGCAGGGCGTTCCCGGCGACATCGCGCCACAACACCCGGTGGTGGCCCGCTCCTCGGGACCGCACCACGGTGACGAAGGGCCGGGTGTACACCTCGTCGATGCTCCGCACGAGGATCTGGGCCAGGGGCGCCGAGATCGGGACCGCCAGGGTCAGGACCGGCAGGATCAGCCCCTCCACCGGCCCCGGCGCGATCACCGACACCAGGCCGAGCCGGAAGGAGAACACCTGGACCAACAGGATGCCGAGCCAGAACACCGGGACCGAGACGAACAGCGACGGCAGGGCCCGCAGGGCGCCGCGGATCCAGGAGAGCCGCGGATAGGTCGACAGGAAGGCGATCCCCACGGCGAGGATCACCGCCACGACGAACCCCAGCGAGGCCAGCAGGAGCGTGCCCGGCAGGGCCTCGGCGATCATCCGGCTCACCGGCGTACCGCTCTGGACCGAGTAGCCGAAGTCCCCCCTCAGAAAGCCCAGGAGGGTGTGGAGGAACTGTCGGTGGGCGGGGACGTCCACACCGTAGGCCTCGCGCAGGGCGGCGATCTGTTCCGGAGACAGCCCCAGTTCGGGGTTCTCGAACCTGATCATGACGGCGTCGCCGGGCATGGCCTGGAGGAGGACGAACGCCGCGGTGAACGCGGCGAACAGCACCACCACGGCCTGTCCGACCCGTCGGAGTACGTAACGCATACGAGCTCCTCCTCACTGAGTCCGGGGACCGTTACTCGCTCAGCCAGACGCCCTGGAAGGAGGGGCGGGCGACGGATTCGAAACCGATCCCGTGCACGCTCGGGGCCACGCCGTAGACCTGCGGCTCCTCGAACAGCGGGATGACGTAGGCCTGCTCCGAGAGGTAGCGCTGCGCCTCCGCGCTCGCCTCGTCGCGCTCCTCGGGGTCGGCGGTGGAGGCCACCGCCTCCAGCAGCTCCTCCAGCCTCTCGTCCTCGACGGAGTCGCCCTTGGGGTCACGGTTGAGCAGGGTGTTGCGGTTCCGGGAGTGGTACTGGCTCTTGATGACGTCGTGGTCGGCCCGGCCCACCATCGAGTGGTAGAGCTGCACCTGGTCGGGGTCGTTGATCGCCTCGGTGTAGGTGCCCGCGTCGGCCGCCAGGATCTGGAGATCGACCCCGATCCCGGCCAGCTGCCGGCCGACCAACGTCAGGGTCTCGAAGGAGCGCGGCTGCGGGGCGGCCTCGTTGACCACCAGGGAGAGCCGTTCCCCGTCCTTCTCCCGGATCCCGTCGGATCCGACGGTCCAGCCGGCCTCCTCCAAGAGCTCCTCGGCGCGTTCGGGGTCGTACTCCAGGTACTCGGACTGGTCCGCGTAGCCCTGGGCGGTGCTACTGAGCGTGGAGGTCGCCGGCGGGTAGTGGTCCGTGTAGATCGTGTCCACGACCTCTTGGCGGTCGATCCCGGCCACCAGCGCCCGGCGCACCTTCAGGTCGGAGAGGATCTCGTTGCCGAACCGCAGGCTGAGACTGTTGTTCACCCCGTTGGTCTGCGGCGCGAGGATCTCGATACCGGCCGCCTCGACCCGCTCCTCGTCCTGGGCCTGGACGTAACGGGCGACGTGCGCCTGTCCTGAGGTCAGCGCCCCCACTCGGACACTGTCCTCGGGGGTGACGTTGATCCGGACCTCGTCCAGGTAGGGACGTCCCTGGTTCTCCCAGCTCTCCGGTGCCCAGGCATAGTCCTCGCGGGCGGTGAGGGTGAGACCGGTGCCCAGTTCCTCGTCGGAGACGACGAACGGGCCGGAGCCGATCACCTCGGTCGCGTTGCCGGGGCTGAAGCCCTCCTGGGCCAGTTCGAGGGTCTCGGCGGAGAGCAGGCCGGAGTTGATGGTGGAGGTGGCCTGGAGGAACCCGGGCGAGGGGGCGTCGAAGTGGAAGCGGACGGTGTTCTCGTCCAGGACCTCGCTGCTCTCGTAGTTGTTGATCGCCTCGGAGACGATGAGGGCGCGATCCTGATCGCCCAGCCCGTAGAGGTCGAAGTTGGCGGCGACGACCTCCGCGTCCAGCGGAGAGCCGTCCGAGAAGGTGACGTCGTCGCGCAGGGTGAAGGTGTACTCGGTGGCGTCCTCGTCGACCTCCCAATCGGTGGCGATCCAGGGCTCGAACTCCAGGGTCTCGGGGTCCTGGTGGACGAGTCGGTCGGCGATGTTGTTGACCAGTCCGCCGTTGGGGTAGAAGCCCGCCTCGGGCGGATAGAGGCTGTCGTGGGGTTGGTACTCCAGGTAGACGAGGGAGCCGCCCTGGACGGGTTCACCGTCGGCTCCGGCCCCGGAGGAGGCCGGGGATCCGCAGGCCGTGAGAAGGGCGAGTACGGCCGCGGTCGGCAGAAGCAGGGCACGTGACGGGATGGGAGCGTGGGACACGTTCTTCCTCTCGAAACCGACGGCCGGGATGCGGGCCCGTTGGAGTCACGGGTTCTCGCGGGGACGTCCCCGCCGCGTCGGATAGCACTTGCGCCCGACGGTCGCGGGCGCCTGGTCTTGCTCGGGAGCACCCCACCGCCGTACGAGGGTTGCTGTCCCGCCTGCCGAGCCAGACGGCGGGAGCTCTTGACCGGACAAAAACATATCATACAGGTAGGAAAACTCGATTTAAGGGACGAGTGACCCCCGCCACCCGAGGGCCGAGCCTCGGGAGAACGTGTTCACACGGCTCTCAGCAGGCCTCGAAGAGATGCTCCGGGTCGGAGGAGGGGACCAGCGCCGCGTCCCTCAACAGCACACGATCCGGACGTTCGGGATCAGCGCACACCACGTCGAAGTCGAGAGCGGCCTCCGCCAGTTCCTCGGGGTACTCCACCGCGAGCACGTTCCCCGAACCGTAGACCCCGATGTAGGCGCCGCACTCGTGCCACGCGGCGCAGGACTCGGTGACGGCGAGGTCGAACCCCACCTCGTCATGGCCGCGACCGGCCTCCTCCGCCGTGTTCTTCTGCGCCGCGGCCAGACCACGCCCATGGGCGACACCGACCAGGACCGAGGCCAGAGCCAGGTTGTCGTCGACCGTCAGAGCCTCGCCCGAACGCAGATACGAGTCGAGGTTGTCGAACTCGACGGCGTCGAACCCGGCGTCCGCGCACCGATCGATGGTCTCGGTGAGGATCTCGGCGATCCGCTCCCGGCGCTCGCCGGTGGAGGTGTCCAGGATCCGTTCGTCCGGCCACCCCGGGTCCACCACCGGCTCGCCACCCTCGTCCCGGAGCACCAGGTCGGGATCCTCCTCGAGCCAGCGGTCGAGCTCGTCCGGCTGGGTCTGGAAACCGTTGACATAACAGACCGAGTACAGGCCGGGGGCGGGCTCGGCGGTGCTGTCGCGCACCACCGTGGTGACCCCTTCGGGCGGCGGATAGGCGCCGCCCAATTGGTAGTCGAAGCCGCCTTCGGGAGGAAGCTCTACCGCCCGGTCGGGGGCGCACCCCACACCCGAGAGCGCCAGGACGACCGCCCCGAACACCACCGCGACGCGCCCGCGACCCCGAACCATGCCTCGACCCACCCCTTCACCGCGGAGGAGGCACGATCAAGGAGCGCGACGACCTCCGGACACCCCGGACCCCGTCATTGTGCCAAAGCCCCGCACGCGCCCCCCGAACGGGCCTTCCGCGCGCTCAGTCGACCGGCGCCAGGGTCATCAGCCCGCAGCCGTAGGCCTTGGCCCGCCCGATCCCCGCTCCCAGTCCGCGCCGCAGGGCCTCGGGGTCGGTGACGGTCAGTCTGCCGTCGAAGGTCGCGGTGACCACGGGGACCCGCATCCGCGCGCCCTTCCTGCCCGGGCGGGGATCGGGTTTGTCGAACCCCGAACGGTTGCGCTCGTGCACGAGCAGCTCATAGCCGTCGATCTCCGGGCGGGCCGGGTCGACCTCCTCCTTGCGCAGCACCTCGAACCCCCATCGCTCCTGCTGCTGGAGGAGCCATCCGGCCTGATGACGAACGGTCACGTGCGCGGTGCGCCTGGTGTTCTCCCCGTCCTTACGACGAATGCTGTGCACGGGGTTGGCCGTGAGCCGGAAACCCCAGACCTGCCCCTTCTCCAAGCCGGACAGGAACCCGGTGTAGTCATGGGTCCGCCACCAGGTCTCCGGCTCCGACCTGGGCCAACCGGCCTGCTCCACCATGTGGGTCAGCTCGGGACGGCTCGGGCTCACGATGTAGAGGAGGACCTCGGCCTTGGCGTTGCGATCGACCCGCCACAACACTCGGCCCTCGCCCCGACCGTCCTCCGCTCCGAAGGAGCCGGACGTGGTCGGCAGCATTTCGGGGAACCCGCCCAGGACGGCCGCGTGCATGGTCTGCGGAGAGGAGAGCAGCTTGCGCGCGCCGGCGCGATGGGTGTTGAGGCGGAATCGGGTCAGGTACATCGGGTGACTCCCAGGGCCGGAAGGGGTGCGTGGTCGAGAGTCGACCGGCGACGCCCACCGGGGGCCGACGCCGAGACCGTGCCGAAGCGGACCGCGCGGGGGCCGCGCCTTCGACACTTCGAACCGGAACCGCTCGGGGGACCGACTCCATCGACGCCGAGGTCGAGGTCGAATACGTGCACGCGGAGCGGGGACCGACCGTCGGAATCGAGGCCGAACCCGGGCCACGCGGCACGGGCGACATCGGACAGACGGCCCCTCCGGGGCCGGGAAGGGGATCGGGGGGTCATGGGACTCATCCAAGCGAATTCCCGGCCCGCCCTGGGTAGGAAACCGGGTTTTCCGGAGGCCTGATGTGGCCAGGACACCGTCTCAGTTTTCACGACAAAAGCGACAGGCCTGTGGTACGAGGTACCGCTCCCTCCACCGGACGTATCGCACCCCTCACACCGGGGAGGTCGAACCGGGGCCGTCTCGATCGAGACGGCCCCGGGAGGATCAGCCGGCGACGTCCAGCAACACGTCCACCAGACGCTCGGCGGCGTCGGGGCGACCGTGGGACCGGGCCCGGTCCGCGATGGCCTCGCGTCCGGCCGGGTCGGCCAGCAGCGGCTCGACCGCGGCCTGAAGGGTCTGCGGGGTGACCTCGCCCAACAGCGCGACGGCCGCGCCCGACTCCTGGAGGTGACGGGCGTTGTGCGCCTGCTCGTTGCCGGCGGAGGAGGCCAGCGGGATGAACACGGCCGCCTTGCCCAGCGCGGTGAGCTCGGCGATGGTGCCGGCGCCGCTCCGGGAGATCACCACGTCGGCGAGAGCCAGCACGTCGGGGAGTTCGGGGCCGACGAAGTCGGTGAGGTGGTAGCGGCCGGCCAGGGCGGGCGGCAGGTTCCGTGCGCTCTCCCCCAGGGCCGCGACGTTGGCGGCGCCGCACTGGTGGACGACGTTGGCGCGCTCCAGCAGCCAGGGCAGGATGTCGCGCACGTTGTTGTTGATCTGCGCCGACCCCTGGGCACCACCGGTCACGTAGACGGTGGGCAGGGCCGGGTCGTGGCCGCCGAAGCCGAGCCCCTTGGCGGCCTCCTCCGGGCGTCCGGTCAGGACCTCGGGCCGGACCGGGTTACCGGTGACCACGGCGTCGGCCTGGGAGGCCTCGGGCAGCAGTTCCACGGAGGACTCGGCGGACACGGCGATCCGGGCCCCCGCGCGGGCGAGGACCTTGTTGGCCAGGCCCAGGCGCACGGTCTGCTCGTGGACGACCAGCGGGCGGCGGCACATGCGGGCCGCCAGGCCGACGGGGACCGCCACGTAGCCACCGGTGGCCAGGACGACGTCGGGGGCGAAGTCGGAGACGAGCCTGCGGGCCTGGGCGACGCCGCGGGGCACGTTGGTCATGTCCTTGACGTTGGCGGGGGAGGCGAGCTTGAGCGGGTTCTTCGATCGGCGGATCTTACCCGTGGCGACCGCTTCGAAGGCGATCCCGTTGGCGGTGGCGACGCGCTTCTCCAGACTCCCCGCGGCGCCCACCCACAGCACCTCCAGGGAGTTTCCGGTCGTCTCCAGGCGCTCACGCAGCGCGTTGACGGCGGTCAGCGCGGGGTAGGTGTGGCCACCCGTTCCCCCTCCGGTGACGATCAGACGCAGGTCACGGGGCGGGCGGTCGTTGGTGCTGTTCACGCGGTTCCCATCTGGGCGGACGAGAGGACTTCGGTTGAAGGGCCGCGACGTGTCGTTCACGGCCCCACAGCACGGTAGCCGGGTTCGGAGCCTGTTGTGTCCCCTCAAGGGGGTGAATGGGGCGAACGCGACGGTGATCTCGGCCGGACGTCTCCGTGGAAAGAGGGGTGGGTCCTCAGCGCCCGGGCAGCTCCTCCGGCAGGTCGAAGAGCGGGAACAGGTCGGTGTCGAAGAAGACCGAGCAGTGTCCGACACCGCCTCGGACGAGGGTCAGCACGTGGACGCCGAAGGCCCGATGGACGCCGTCACGACCGCGCAGGTACATGCCGAAGGCGGGCTGACCATTGGCGGAGGTCGACAGCAGTACCAGGTCCCCCGCCCCACGGGCCGGGCACTGGGCCCGGATCAGACGCCCGATCGCCTCCCGACCGCGCACCCAGGTGGCGTACGGCGGCATCTCGAAGGCGGCCTCCTCGGTGAACAGTTCGGTGAGCGCCGGAATGTCGTAGCTCTCGAAGGCGGCCACGTAACGTTCCAGGAGTCTGCGCTGGTCGGCCGAGGGTTCGGGGATCTCGTCCTCCTCGGGCAGGATCTCGGCGATCCGCGCCCTCGCCCGCTGGAGGAGGCTGTTGACGGCGGGGACGGTGGTGTCCAGGACGTCCGCTACCTCGGCGGCGCTGAACCGGAGCACCTCGCGCAGGATCAGTACCGCGCGCTGTTTGACCGGCAGGTACTGGAGCGCGGCGACCAGGGCCAGCCTTACGCTCTCCCGGTCGGCCACGACGTTTCCGGGGTCGCCGAGATCCGGGCCGAGGCGATCGGGCATCGGTTCGAGCCAGGGCACCTCGGGGCTCTCGACGAGACGGCCCTCCGGCTCGGAGGTGGGCGCGCCGAGCCCGGTCGGCAGCGGCCGACGGCCGCGTCTGTCCAGGGCGGTGAGGCAGGCGGTCGTGGCGATCCGGTGCAGCCAGGTGCGCAGGCTGGAACGGCCCTCGAAGCGGTCGTAGCCCTTCCACGCGCGCAGGTAGGTCTCCTGGAGCAGGTCCTCCGCGTCGTGCGCCGAACCGAGCATCCGGTAGCAGTGCGCGTAGAGCTCCCGCCGGTAGGGGGCGATGAGCCGGGAGAAGTCCCGGTCGATGTCGATGGTCTCTGCCGTGTGTTCCACCACGATCGTCACGCTACGCCTCCCCTACGACAGAACCGATGGACGAGGACGTTCCTTTGCCGAGCATTCCACCGGCGATGGTCCTTCGAGGCCACCGCCGGGAACGCGGGGGCGGGGCGATCGCCTCCGGACGAACGCCCCGCCCTCGGACCGGTCATGTCACCGGTCCGTTCAGGAGAGGTTCTCCATCTCCGCCAGGTGCTCCTCGCTGAGCTGGATGATCTGGACGTAGTTTCCGTCCGGGTCCTTGGCCGTGGCGAACAGGCTGCCCTCTCGGTCCTCCAACGGCGCCACCCACTCGGTGTCGAGTTCGTCCATGCGGGCGGCGACGGCGCGCGCGTCGCCGACGTCGAAGTTGAGGATCATCCGGGTGGCGTCGGCGGCCTTGGGGCCGACGTCGTCACGGTGGTCGATCAGCAGGTGGAAGGTGCCGAACCGCAGCACCCGGTAGGCGTCCATGGAACTGCTCTCCGCCGGGTCCAACGCGGCCGTGTACCAGTCGCGCAGACGGTCGGGGTCGGTGCTGGCGAGCAGCATGCTGTCGAGTACGGGGCGCTTCATCGGAGTCTCCCTGTGGGGTCGGTGTCGTCGTTCCTCACCCGTATCGACCCGGTCGGGGCAGGAAACTCATCGCTCGGTTCCGGATCCGATTCCGTTCCGGCCCCGTCGTCGCTCTCCGCGTCGTCCTCTCGAGGGCGGTCGGAACCCCGGAGCAGGATCAGGGCCAGGACACCGCAGGCCACCATGGCGACGACCCCGAGCCCGGCCGTGACGTTGAGTCCGTCGGTGAAGGCCTCCGAGGCGGCGGCGAGCAGCCGTTCGGCCCGCCCCGGCGGCAGCCCCTCCGCGGTGGCGACCGCCTCGGCCAGGGTCCGCGCCTCCTCGCCGTCGACACCGTCGGGGACCTCCAAACGATTCCGATAGACGGCCGAGGCGAGGCTGCCCAACAGGGCCACGCCGATCGCGATGCCGAACTCACCACTGGTCTCGGACAGGGACGCGGCGGATCCGGCCTTGTGCCGGGGCGCGGCTCCCACGACGATGTCGGCGATGAGCGCCGCGCCTGGGCCGACACCGGTCGAGGTGAGCAGCAGCCCCAGGATCACCATGGCTCCGCCCCCGTCGGCGGGGACGAAGAGCAGCACCGTGAACCCCAGCGAGCCGACGAGCATGCCCCCGCCGATGACCTTGGCTCGTCCGATCCTCTGTGCCAGGGGCGCGGCGAGCAGGGTGGCGCCGATCATCGCCACCGCCGGGATCACCAGCCAGAGCCCCGCGACCAGGGGTGAATGGCCCGCGACCATCTGGAGATACTGGCTGATCAGCAGGAACGTTCCGCCCATCGCCACGGCGCCCACCAGCATGGTGAACAGGGCCGCTCCGAAGGAGCGCTCCCGGAACAGGCTCAGGTCCACGAGGGGGTCGGCCAGGCGGAGCTGTCTGCGTACGAACCACACGCCCATCGCCAGACCGAGGAGGCCGGCGGCCAGGGCCGTGGTCGGAGTCCCTCCCTCGGCGGCCGTCTTGAGCGCGAAGACCACCGGCAGGATCGCGGCCAGGGACAGGACGGCGCTGAACAGGTCGAGCCTCCCGGCCGACGGGTCCCGGTACTCGGGCAGGAGCAGGGGCGCGCACACCAACAGCAGGACCATCACCGGAACGCCGAGGAGGAAGACCGAACCCCACCAGAACCATTGGAGGAGCAGGCCGCCCACGACGGGGCCGATGGCGGTGCCTCCCATGAAACAGCCGGTCCAGATCGAGATGGCCATCGCGCGCTGGGCGGGGTCGACGAACATGTTGCCGATCAGCGCCAGGGTGGAGGGCATCAGGGTGGCGCCGGCGATGCCCATGAGGACACGGGTGGCGATGAGCGCCTCGGCGCTGGTCGAGAAGGCCGCGGCGATCGAGGCCAGACCGAAGGCGGTGGCACCGATCATCAGGAGCCGGCGACGTCCGATCCGGTCGCCGAGGGTGCCCATGGTGACGAGGAAGCCGGCGATCATGAAGCCGTACACGTCCATGATCCACAGGGTCTGGGCCCCGGTGGGCCGCAGGTCGGCGGCCAGGTGCGGGAGCGCCAGGTAGAGCACGCTCATGTCCAGGGAGAGCAGCAGTGTGGGCAGGGCGAGCGCGGCGAGGCCGAGCCATTCCCGTCGACCCGCCCGGGCGGGCGGGCCCATGGGCGGTGTGGGCGTGTTCATCGGTTCCCTCTTCTTCCCTCAGCGATTCGTTCGTGTGTACGGACACGGATCGCGCCGAGAACTCATCGCGGGAGGGGGAGGGTGGTCGGCGAGGGGCCGGAGGCGCCGGTCGAAGGCGCCGTTCCGGTCGAGGGGCCGCCCCGAACGGTGTCGGGGCGGCCCCTCCTCACTCTGTGCGGGTCACTCCTGGATCAGACCGATCACGTTTCCGGCCGGGTCGGTGAACCAGGCCACCATCGGCCCCTCCCCTCGGGCGATGCCCTTCTCGTCCTGGTCGAAGCCCTCGTAGCGCAGCATGGCGACCCCGCGACGTCCGAGCTCGTCGACGGCGGCGTCGATGTCGTCGACCACCAGGTTGAGGACGGTGAACACCGCGGGCTCGTGGTCGGGCTTGGGGTAGACGAGGATCGATCGGTCGGCTCCGAGTTCGATCCGGATCAGGCCGTACCCCTCCATGCCCGGAACCGGTACGACGTCCAGCCCCAGCGTGTTCCGGTAGAAGTCGAGGGCGACCTCGGTGTCGGGGACGGCGAAGGACCCGAAGGCCCGTGTGCTGTCGAACATGCTTCCTCCAACGTCGTCGTGATCTCTCACCCGTGACGACCTCTCCCACCATCGGAACTCATCGCTCTCGACCGGGTCAAACGATGCGGACGAATCTCTGCACGCTCTTTGGGTGACTCCTCCGGACGGCCGTGGTCGACTGGGCAGGGTCGGGACGTCGCGCGATACGCGACGTCTCGTGGCGGTGTCCGGAACGGGGCGTCGCTCCTCATGCGGAGGGAGAGCGCGACATGCGCGCAGTGGTGTTCGAGAACTATGGGGAGTTCCCCTCGCTCACCGAGGTCCCCACGCCGACCCCCGGCCCCGGAGAGGTCCTGCTCAGGGTGGCGGGGGCCGGAGCGTGCCACTCCGACATCAGCGTCTACCGGGTGTTCCGGGAGGGGCAGCCGGGCGCTCAGAGACCGCCGTTCGTCCTGGGCCACGAGAACGCCGGGTGGGTGGAGGCCCTGGGCCCCGGGGTGAGCGATCGGATCAGGGTCGGCGCCGCCTATCTGGTCTACGGGCCGATCGGTTGTGGGCACTGTCGTCGCTGCGCGGAGGGCTCGGACACCTACTGTGAGAACGCCGCGACCATGCCCTACCTGGCGGTCGGGTTGGGGCGGGACGGCGGCATGGCCGAGTACATGACCGTGCCCGCGCACCACCTCATCCCCTTGGACGACGCCGATCCGGTGGCGGCGGCGCCCTTGGCGGACGCGGGACTCACCCCGTATCACACGATCCGGCAGACGCTCCCGCATCTGAACAGCGGGGGACGGTACGCGCTGGTGATCGGTCTGGGCGGGCTCGGCCGCATCGGGGTGCAGATCCTTCGCGCGCTGAGCGGGGCGACGGTGATCGCCACCGACGTCAAGGAGGACGCCTTGCGCCGGGCCGAGGCCGACGGGGCCGTCACGGTGCCCGCCGGAGAGCGGCAGGTCGAGGAGATCCGGGCGCTCACCGGCGGTCGCGGGGTGGACGCCGCCTTCGACTTCGTGGGGGCGACCCCCACCATCGCCGCCGCGGCGGCCTGCATGGCCCCCGGCGGGCGGTTCAACGTTGTGGGCATCGCGGGCGGCACGCACGAGTTCTCGTTCTTCACCAACCCGTACGAGTCGTACATGACCAACACCTATTGGGGGTCGGTCAAGGACCTCTGGGAGGTGGTGGACATGTACAAGGCCGGGCAGATCCGCCCGGAGATCGAGCGATTCTCCATGGGCGACGCTCTGGAGGCCTATCGGAGGCTGGAGGCGGGCGAGATCAGCGGCCGTGCCGTCGTGACCCCCGACGCGCACTGATCGAACGGTCTCCCGGTGGGCGGGGCGGGAACGGGGCCCGCCCCTAGCGACGTCTGGCGTGATGCCGGGCGGCCTTGGCGCGGTTGCCGCAGGCCGACATGGAGCACCATCGGCGGGTGCCGTTCTTGGACGTGTCGAAGAAGTACAGGACGCAGGCCGGGTTCGCGCAGCCTCGGATACGGTCGGGGCGTCCCCGCAGGTCGAGGTAGTCGGCGGCGGCCGTCCAGGAGGGCCCCCAGGAGAGACGGTCGAACTCGACCGTCTCGGCGGCGACCCCGTCGACCAGGAGACGGCGCACGCCGCCATGGGAGAGGACCTCGTTGAGTTCGGCGGCGGCCTCGGCCTCCAGCGGTTCCTCCACCAGACGGGCGATGACGTTCCTGGTGCGCAGCAGGTGGTCGAGGGTCGCCTCGTCGGCGACGAAACGAGCGGCCAGTCCGCTCTCCTCGAACCAGTCCGCCAGCCCTTCGAGGGAGTCGAGCAGGTCATAGACCTGGTCTCCCTCCACCCACCGGGTATTGAGCAGGTCCATGGCGATCGGCTCTCCCACGAGCGGACGCCGTCGGAGCGGTGTCTGCGCCATCGTCTTCCCCTCGATCCCGTTTCCCCCGGTCGACCGGCCTGGATCCTACCAACCCTCCAACGACTAACCACTCAAAGTCATTTCAAGGGTTGCCTCGTCCATGACTAACCCCTAAAGTCCCTTTGAAGGGTTAAGCACAGGGTTTCCCCCTGCTCTGAGGAGAGGTGTGCCATGACACGAATCGCCCCGCGGACCGGACACGTGGGCCTGAACGTCACCGACATCGAACGTTCGCGCGACTTCTACACGCGCGTCTTCGGATTCGACGTCCTGGGAGAGGGCAAGGAAGAAGGCCGCGAGTACGCCTTCCTCGGCAGCGACGGACAACTGATCCTGACCCTCTGGAAGCAGAGCGGAGAAGCCTTCCGCAAGGACACCGCCGGACTCCACCACCTGTCCTTCCAGGTGGAGACGGTCGAGGAGGTCCGACGGGCCGAGGCCGACCTGCGGGAGATCGCGGTGGACTTCGCCTACGACGGCGTGGTCCCCCACGGTGAGGGCGCGGCCTCCGGCGGGATCTTCTTCCACGACCCCGACGGCATCCGTCTGGAGATCTACGCCCCCACCGGGGCCGACGAGGCCGAGGCCCCCGTCGCCGCGGCCCCCACCTGCGGCTTCTTCTAGAACACAACCGCTCGGAACGGGCGCGGCACCTCGAGGCGCCGCGCCCGGCCTCGGGAAGGAGAACCCCATGGCCGGCTACCATCCGGGAGAGATCGCCGTCCAGCGCAGAGCCGCCCTCTCCGACCAGGCCGCCTTCTCCGAAGGGGCCTTCCACGAGGAGATCCCCGCCATAGCGGCGGATTTCCTCGCCGCCCAACGGTGGCTCGTCCTAGGGGCGGCCGATGATCGGGGCGACGTGTGGTGCTCTCTGCTCACCGGACCGCCCGGCTTCCTGCGTCCCCGTGACGGGCGGACACTCGACATCGCCGCCCTCCCCCGCCCCGACGACCCCTTGGCGGACGTACTCAGAGCCCGACGCGCACGGATCGGCGCCCTGGCGATCGAGCCGGGGACCCGACGACGCATGCGGATCAACGGCACGACCGCACCTCTCAAGGACGAGGGCACCGACGGGCTACGACTCGAGACCACTCAGGTCTTCGCCAACTGCCCCAAGTACATCCAGCGACGATCCCCCGCCCCCTCCCGGGCCGAGGCCGACACCACCGTCGAGGACGACCGGCTCACCGACACGCAAATGGACCTCGTCCGCCGCTCCGACACCTTCTTCATCGCCACCACCGACGGTTCCGGTGACGCCGACGCCAACCATCGAGGCGGATCCCCGGGGTTCCTGCGCGCGCACTCCCCGACCCTGCTCCGTTGGCCCGACTACGTCGGCAACGCCATGTTCACCACCCTGGGCAACCTGTGGCTGGATCCGCGGGCGGGCCTCCTGATCCCGGACTGGGAGAGCGGCGGCCTGCTCCGGCTCACCGGGACCGCCCACGTCCTCTGGGGCGATGAACCCGGCGACCGCACGGTGGAGTTCTCCATCGATCGCGTGCTCTCGACGTCCTCCGGAGGCCTGATCGCCGAGGGCGTCCCCCACTACTCGAAATTCAACCCGCCGGTCCTCCCGGCCGTACCGAGGGGAGTCCCCCGATGAAGGTCCACGTCGACATGGCGCTGTGCGCGAGCCACGGCCGGTGCGTCTTCGCCGCGCCCGATGTCTTCTCCTTCGACGACGACGAGGAACTGACGTACGAACCCTCCCCCGGGGCCGATCGTCGCGCGGAGGTCGAACAGGCCGTCCTCTCCTGCCCGGTCCGTGCCATCACACTCGACGGCGATCACGGATGAGCCACGGTGAATCGGTGGTCGTGGTGGGGGCCGGCCTGGCCGGACTGCGCTCCGCGACCGCCCTACGAGAACGCGGGTTCGCCGGAGAGATCACCATCGTGGGGGATGAAGCCCATGGTCCCTACGACCGCCCCGGCCTGTCCAAGGAGGTGTTGATCGGTCGACGGACCGTCCTCGACACGGACCTGCCGGTGCCCGCGGATCTGGACGCCCGATGGCTACTGGGACGACGAGCGGTCTCCCTGGAACGGGGCCGACGCCACCTGGTCCTCGACGACGGGACCGCCTTGGACTACGACGGTCTGGTGATCGCCACCGGCGCGTCCGCCCGGCCCTGGCCCGGGCCCGGTGGTCTCCCCCGTTCGGGTGTCCACACGCTACGTGAGCGGGAGGACGCGGCGGCTCTGCGTCGGGCGTTGACCGATGGTGGACCGCTCCTGGTGGTCGGCGCGGGATTCCTCGGTTCCGAGGTCGCCTCCGCCGCTCGTGCCCTGGGGCTCTCCGTGACCCTCGTGGACGCCTCGTCCCAGCCCATGGAACGGGCCGTCGGTCCCGTGGTGGGGTCGGTACTCGCCGGTGTCCAGAGGGCGGCCGGGGTCGATCTGAGACTCGACACGACGGTGACGGCCCTCCCGGGGCGAAGTGTCTTGAAGGAGGCTCTGCTCTCCGATGGAACGCGTGTCTCGATCCGAACCGCGCTGATCGCCCTCGGAGCGCGCCCGAACACCGACTGGCTCCGCGGATCGGGCATGCGCCTGAACGACGGGGCCTCCGGCGGGATCGCCTGCGACCACCGCGGCCGCGCCCTCGAGGCCGACGGCCGCCCGACCTCGGACATCGTGGTGCTCGGTGACGTGGCGGCTCCGCCCCACCCCCTGCCCTACGACGGGTCCCCCGCCCACCTGAGCCTCGGGCACTGGAGCGCGGCGGTCGATCACGCCGACACGGTCGCCGCGGCGCTGCTCGGACAGGAGGATCCGGCGCACGAGATCGTCCCCTCGTTCTGGTCCGACCAGTTCGGCCTGCGGATCCGCTCGGTGGGTCTGCCCATGCTCGCGGAACGGACCGAGGTCCACGAACACGACCCGGCCCGTTCCCGCCTGGAGGCGACCTACCACCGGGGAGGGCGGATCGTGGGGGCCCTGACCGTGAACCGGGCCTCCCGCCTGGCCGCCCACCGAAGACGGATCGTCGACGCGTGGTATCGCGAGGAAGCCACGACGTGACCTCTCTCGGACGGCCTCCTCCCTGGTCATCGACCTCGCTTCGGAAGGGGACCACTCGGAGAACGATGAGATCGACCGGAACCGGCACCGCGACGGGAACGGGACAAGCCGGGGGCGGAACGCACGACCGCGGCCCGGGCCTGCCAGGATGCTCGGAAGACCGCAGTGGAAGCGAGGAGCGAGATGGATCTGGGAATCGCCGGCAAGGTCGCGTTGGTGACCGCCGCCAGTTCGGGGCTGGGCCGGGCGATCGCGGTCGCTCTGGCCGCCGAGGGGGTACGGGTCGCGGTGACCGGCCGGGACGAGGAGCGCCTCCAGGAGACGGTGGAGGCCTGCCGTGAACACGGCGCACACGCCGTCGGTCTCGTCTGGGACCTGGCCGACCACGGGCGCGCCCACGAGATCGCCACCATGGTGGCCGCCGAGCTGGGCCCGGTGGAGATCCTGGTCAACAACACCGGGGGGCCGCCCCCCACCACCGCTCTCGGGCAGGAACCGAAGCTGTGGGAGGACATGTACGCCTCCATGGTGCTGCCGGTGATCGAACTGACCGACGCCGTGATCGGCGGGATGCGCGAACGCGGCTGGGGGCGGATCATCACGAGCACCTCGTCGGGTCCGATCGCGCCCATCCCGAACCTGGGCGTGTCCAACACCCTGCGCGCCTCGCTGCACTCCTGGTCCAAGACCATCGCCGGAGAGGTGGCGGCGGACGGGGTCACCGCGAACGTCATCGTTCCCGGCCGGATCGCCACCCCGAGGGTGGAGTCCCTGGACCGTGCCCGCGCCGAACGCGAGGAAACGCCCCTGAGCGAGGTGCGTCGACAGGGGCGCGCGTCGATCCCCGCGGGCCGTTACGGCGAGCCCGAGGAGTACGGCGCGGTGGCGGCCTTCCTGGCGAGCCGGCAGGCCGCGTACGTGACCGGCTCGGTGGTCAGGGTCGACGGCGGCCAGATCCCCTCCGTCTGACACCGGGCTCCGGGGAGGGGCGGCGCCCCTCCCCGGCCGGCCGTCCCCGCGTTCGGCCGGCCCCTCGCGTCAGGTCGGGGCTCCCTCGTCCAGGCCGAGGGTCGCGCGCAGTTCGGTGCAGATCAGGGCGCAGTCCTCGTCGAAGGTCACCACCTCGATGGGACCGCCGCGCGCCCAGCGGACGAGTTGGTCGTGCCATTCCGAGCGTGGCATCGAGACGGTGTCCGGTCGTTCCAGATCCTTGGCGACCTCGACCGGAGGCCCGTCGGTGAGCACGGTGATCCGATGCTCGGGGTAGGTGTCGGAGGGATCGACCTCAAGAGGACGAGCGGAGTGCAGGACCACGACGTGGGTCTGTTCGGGGCTCTCGTTGGTGGACATCTGGGCCTTTCCTAGGGGGGAACGACCGAACCTTACTCGGCCGGGCCCCGGTCCAAACGCCTTATCCAGGGCCGGTTCCGGTCACCGCGTCGGGCCGGGGGTCCCGCCACAGGTAGGGACGTGGCACCTCGTAACGGTCCATCATCGAAAGGGCGTTTCGGTACGGCCGAACATCCGGCGTCCAGGATCACGACGTCGGACGTGGACGGCGGCGCCGATGACGAGCAGGCTGTACCCATGAGACTCCGACGACGGCTCCAACACCTCGACCGACGCGCCTACGTCCGGGTGACCCGTCTGGGCACCCCCGCGTTGGACGGCTACGCCCCGAAGTTCGTCCAGGCCACCGACCACATGGCCCCCTGGGTCATGGTCTCGGCGACCCTCGCCGCCACCGGAGGTCCTCGACTGAGGCGCGCCGCCGCGCGGGCGATCCTCGCCGCGGCGGCGGCCAACGCCGGTTCCTCCGTGATCAAGTACCTGGTCCGCAGGCGCCGCCCGGACTCCTCCGCGGTCCCCGCGGCGCGCGTCCCCTACCGCTCCTATTCCAGCTCCTCCTTCCCCTCCGGGCACACCGCCGCCGCGACGGGGTTCGCGCTCGGGATCTCCACCGACTCGCCCCCGTCGCTGACCGTCCCCGTCCTGGCTCTGGCCGGGGCCGTGGGCTTCTCCCGGGTCCACAGCGGGGTCCACTATCCGGGCGACGTCCTCGCGGGCATGGCCGTGGGCGCCGTCTCCGCCCTGCTCGCCCGTATGGTCCTCCCACCCCGGGACGAGGAGGAGCCCGGCGCGGAGACCTCGTCGACGGAGACCGTCGACGTGGACCCGGAAGGAGAGGGCGTGACGGTCGTCCTCAACCCGCACGCGGCCGACGGGACCCTCTCCGTCCTCTCCCCGGACGCCGAAACCGAGATCTCCGACAGGCTGCCCCGGGCGCGCATCGTGCACGTCGACCCCGACGAGGACCTTCCGGAGGTACTGGACCGGGCCGCGAGCGACTGCGCGGTCCTCGCGGTGGCCGGCGGGGACGGGACCATCAACGCCGGGGCGACCGCGGCTCTGGCCCACGACCGCCCTCTGCTGGTGATCCCCACCGGCACGTTGAACAACTTCGCCCAGACCCTGGGCACACCTTCACCGGACACCGCGTTGGACGCCTACGCCGGGGGCCGCCTGGCCCGAGTGGACGTGGGCGAGGTGGACGGGAACATCTTCCTCAACACGTCGTCGTTCGGCTCCTACCCCAGGATGGTGGAACGGCGTGACCGGTGGGCGAAGCGTGTCGGCAAGTGGCCCGCCTTCGTCCTGGCCCTGACGTGGGACCTGTGGGAGGTAAGGCCCACCCCGGTCCTGATCGACGGACGGCCGGCCCGGGTGTGGTGGGCGTTCGTGGGCAACTGTCGGTATCGGACGCGGGCCCGGGTCCCGGTCCACCGGGAACGGTTGGACGACGGGGCCCTGGACGTGCGCCTCCTGTGCGCCCGCCGTCCCTTCCCGAGGATCCGTGCCCTGTCGGAGATCCTGGCCGGCCCTTTGACGGTGGGGGGCGACTACGTCGAGCGGACGAATCGGACCCTGACCTTGGAGATCCCCTCCTCCCCCCGGTTGATCGCCGTGGACGGGGAGATCCTGGAGGGGTCGCGGGTCATGTCGTTCCGCAAACGACCGGCGGCGCTCCGGGTGTTCGTGCCCGACGGCCCTCGCCCGCCCTCCCCTCAGTCCTCGTCCTCCAGGCGGGCGAGGACCTCGACCAGACCCCGGTAGGCCCGTTCGGTGTCGGGGCCGTGCCCGTGCGGCCCCGCGAACAGGTCCACGAACTCCACCACGTCCCTCAGATCCCAGCGCAGACGGTACAGATCGAGCAGGTCCCGGTCGGGTACGAGCCCCGAGCCTTCCGTGTAGCGGGCCAAGGCCTCGGGGTCGTCGGCGAACGGCCACAGGTCGCGTTCGGGCACCGCCACGCCCACGGTGTCCCAGTCGACCAGGCGCGGCCGCCCGTCGCACCAGAGCAGATTGCCCGGATGCGGCTCCCCGTGGGTGACCACGGAGCGGGAGCGGTCGACCCCCGCGGCCCCGCGCTCGAAGCCGGTCAGACGTTCCATGAGGACGTCCCCGTGCTCGGCGAGGAGTCCGCCCACCCGGGTGGAGAAGGGGCCCTGATCGCCGAGCCCGCCCGGGTCGGCCACCGCGGAGAACAGGAGGTCGGTGCCCTCCAGCCCCACCGGAAGCTCCCGGATCCCTCGTGGCCGGGCGCTCCGGTGCAGTTCGGCCAAGGCGAGCAGCACCCGGTCGCGACGTTCGGCGGGCAGGGTGTCTCCGAACCCGCCGGACTCCCCCTCCACCCAGGGGAGGACACTGAGCGCGTAACGCCCACCGATCGGCCGGACCGTGGAACCGTCGGCCGAGCGCAGCGGGGCGACCACGAAGTCGAGCCCTTGGTCCTCGCGCAGGCGCGCGGCGGTGTCCATGGCCCCTTCCAAGCGTGTGAGCACGGTCTCGGGGTCCGCGCCGAGGAAGGTCTTGTGCTCCAGGTCGGCCACGGTCGCAAACCATCCCCACCCCGAGGTGTCGGTGATCCGCCAGTGGTGGTCGCCGAACCCCACCGGTGCGTGGGTCAGGGTCGCGGTGTCGATGTCCCAGGCCGTCAGTGCGTCCGGGATCCACCGCTCGTCGAAGCCCATGGGAAGGTCGCGCATGGTCGCGACGTTAACAGCGCCCCGATCCGAGGTCCCGGGTTTCCCGGCGGTGTCCGCCCCGTTCCCTCACCGGGCGGACACCATCAGGCGTTCAGTGAGGGGGAGCGCCCCGGTCTCACTCGGTCTCGGCGGCCGCGATCAGGGTGGCGAAGGCGCCCGACTCCCCGGTGATCTCCAGGTCCTCGGTCCCGGTCCGACGCCACAGAGCAAGCAGCAGGTCGGAGGCACCGCCTCGGACCTCACAGGCGGCCCGGCCGACGCCACGTTCGAACCTCCACCCCGATCCGGCGTGGTCGACCGTCCACGCGTGACCACTGTCGGTCGTGATCAACAGAACCGTCTCCACCACCCCCACCGGATCGTCCGGCAGCCCGAGGATCCGTCGAAGGTCGAGGAAGTAGGAGAGGAACTCCTCGACCCCGTCGGCCGCGAGATCCGCCGGCAGAGGGACCCGACCTCCCGCCGCGTCCCGTGCGTCCCAGGCGTGCACCGCGGTCTCCTGGGCCATCCTGCGCTGGATGAACGCGCCGTCCTTGCGCGGCGCCCAGGTCCACCGGGGAGCCGCCGGATCGAGTGCGGTGAGCACGGTGAGCGTCTCGGCGAGTCCGTCGCGGTACCACTCCGTCAGGTGGTCGTCGTCGGGACGTTCAGGGGCCTCGTACCCTTCGGGATCGGCGAGGGCACCGGAGGCGATCGTGCGCCAGAAGTGGTGCACCTCGCCGACGTGCCACACCAGGTCGGCCATGGTCCATTCCGGACAGCCGGGCACGCGCGCGTCCAACCGGCCCTCCGCCGCCTCGGCCAGGGCGGTGCCCTGTTCTCGGAGCGCGGTCAGGTATCGGGGGGTGTCCATGGCGGGACGCTAACACCGAGGAACGACGTTCAGGGCACCAGGCCGTACAGGACGGTGCGGTCACGTCCCTCGTCGTCGGTCCGAAAGGAGAAGGAGAGCACGGCGCCCGGAACCGCGAACAGACGGTGCTCGTCCGTCTCCCCGGTGCCGGCCGCACCGGGTCCGGCCACCTCGATCCACTTCTCGGCCTCGGGCCCGCCGCCCGACGGGACCGACAGCACCGCGAGCTCGCCCGCCTTCTCCGGCCCCAGGCCCCGGTGGGGTATCAGTACCGTGTCCTCGCCCAAGGCCATCGCGTGCCCGGCGTCGTGGGAGAGATCGCGCCGCTCACCGCCCACCCGCACGGTGTCGAGGACCGCTCCGGAGGGGTCGGTCCGTGTCAGGTCGTAGCGCCCTTCTTCCGAGCGCTCCCGTACGGGCACGGACCGAAGGACGATCGCCCCGTCACCGCTCTCCCGAAGGACGTCGACGCCTTCCCGGGCCTCCTCGTCCTCGATCGGGGAGGACTCGGGGAGGAGCGCCATCTCCTCCCCGGTACGGACGTCCAGATACGCTCTCGGGGCGTGGAGGTCGTCACCGACCGCGACCACCGTGGTCTCCTCGCCGAGCGACCGGCCGGCACCGGGACGTACACGAACGGGCCCGAGAATCTCGGTCTTCTGCTCATGGCGCCACACCTCGTCTCCGGACGCCACGTCCAGGGCGACGATCAGCCAGGCGTCCCGGCCGCGGTCGTCACGCCCGCAGCCGTAGGGGACCACGAGGACGTCCCCGACCAGGATCACGGATTCGGACACCCCTTCGAGGAAGCAGTCCCCCTCGTGGACCTTCAAGGAGAGCCTCCACGTTTCCTCGTCCGTCTCCAGGTCCAGGGCGCGGACGTCCCTTCTCCCGTTCCGCGGTTCACGGCCTGCCTCCAGACCGACCTCGGCGGAGGCCCACGAGGTATCGACCTCCATCCAGTCGCCGCTCTCGGGGTGTTCCCTCTCCGCGACGATCTCCCCGGTCGCGGTGTCCAGCACGGTCAGGAAGCGTTCACCCTTCGGCGACTCCCACACCATGCGGGCGCGGGTGCCGTTCCCCACCACCCGGTGCTCCACTTCGGCGCCGTGCGGGCGCCGGTAGGTCCACAGCTCCTCACCGGTGGAGCCGTCGAGGGCGACGAAGCCGTCCGTCAACCGCACGATCGGGCCGCGGCCCCCTCGGGAGATCCCGCTGATCCGCCTCTCCTCACCCGGTGTCCACTCCCATCCCACCTGGGACACCTCCGAGGGGATCGAGAGAGACCCTCCGGCCTCGGCGCGTGTGTGTTCGACCAGGGGAGACAGGCTCACGTACCCCGCCGCGACCCCGATCAGGGCCGTGCTCAGCGCCCCCGCGACGACCGCGAGGGTCCGACGTGGTCGGGAGAGCCTCCCGGTCCGCCGCCCGTTCAGGCCCGCCATGAGCAGACACACCGCGAGCAGGACCAGGACCACGAACTGGAACACCGCCGAGGCGGAGGGTCTCCACCCCTCGCCGGCGAAGGGCAGGATCGCCTCGTCCGGGAAGAGCAGAAGGCAGGCTCCGGCGAGCAGAGCCGCCACGGCCAGGAACTCACCGGCGACCGGGTGTCCGCGCTCGACCGTCTCGGCGGCGCTCGCACGGGCGTCCACGGCCCCGCTCCCCAGTATGACGGCGCCGATCCCCAGGGCGAGGAACCAGAAGAAGCCCAGACCCTCCGCCACACCGCCCAGACGATGGGCGAACGGGGTGACGACGACACCGGCCAGGACCACCCCCAGGCCCGTCCAGACGGCGATGTCCGCCAGTGGCCGGCGCCGTGCCCCCTCGTACTCGTTCCGGCCGCCTTCGACCCTGCTCTCGCCGTTCACTCGCCCCTGCTCGTCCGTATCGTCCGCCATGCGGACCACAAGTTAACAGTGCGACCGGAATCGTCCCGTTCCGGGGAGCACGGACCGACGAATTGTCCCGAACGGCCTCGAAACCCCGATGCCGAGGGCTAATCTGCTGCCCGAACGGGCGGAGACGACAGGGGTGGGACCGATGACGGAGACCGGACCGGACACCGGGGTGCTGCGGGAGATCGTCGAGGGCGTCTATGCCTGGGAACAGCCCGACGGCACCTGGTGGGTGAACAACGCGGGCGCCGTCGCCGGAGACGAGGGGGTCCTGGTGGTCGACACGTGCGCGACCGCCACCCGCACCCGTAGGTTCCTCGACGCGCTGGACGTCGCCACCGGTGGCGCGCCGATCCGCTGGGCGCTCAACACCCACCAGCACGGCGACCACACCTACGGCAACAGTCTGCTGCCCGAGAGCACCGTCCTGATCGGACAGACCTCCATGCGGGAGGCGCTCGCGCGCGACCCGCTCTTCGAACATCTTCCACCGGCGTGGACGCCGCAGCCGGAGTGGGGCGACGTCACCCGCAGGCTTCCCGGGGTGACCCTGGACCGCGCGCTCACCCTCCACACGGGAGGACGCCGGGTCGACCTGCTCCACCCGGGATACACCGCCCACACCTCCGGGGACGTGGTGGCCTGGCTCCCCGGGGAACGGGTGCTGTTCACCGGCGACCTGATCTTCCACGGCCTGACCCCGTTGGCGTTCATGGGATCCCTCGAGGGCTCACTGCGTTCGTTGGAGTGGGTGGCCTCCTTCGAACCCGAGCACGTCGTCCCCGGCCACGGCCCGCTTCTGGGCGCCTCCGAGCTGGACAAGGTCCTCTCCGCCCACGAGCGCTACTACCGGTTCGTCCTGGACGCCGCCGGGGACGCCGTACGCGAAGGGCTCTCCCCCTTGGAGGCCGCGCGCGCTCTGGACCTGGGCGAATTCTCCTCGTGGGCGGACGCCGAACGGATCGTGTTGAACCTCCACCGGGCGCAGGCCGATCTCCTCGGGGAGCCGATGGACCTGTTGGGCGCGCTCCAGGACACGGTCACGTGGAACGGCGGTCCCATGGCCACCACCCTGTAGAGGCGCCGCGCCCTCGACCGTTGGTCACCCATCGACCCTTTTTTGGGTGAAATCACCTTAAACGTGAGCCAAGTGCCTCTTGTCTCCCGCTGCGGAGGGTCCACCGGTGTTTCGCTGGTACCGGTGGACATGACCTGAGCGCGCAGAAGGGGGCACGATGGTCGAGGCGAGCGAAGGACTGAGACACGCCAGACCCCGAGGGCCGCGGAGCGGCTGGGTCCCCCTGGGGATCTCCACCGCCGTGGTCGTGGTCCTGCTCGGCGGATGGGCGCTGGTGAACACCGTCCTCCCCTCCGGCACCCCCGTCGCGGCGGGGCAGAGCATGACGATCGCCTCGGCCGAGGGGCACGAGGCGAAGCTGACCTTCGGCCGAGGCTGGGAGATCTTCCCCGGCGACAGCAGCGCGGGCGACAACTACCGACTCGGCCACGGCTCCACTCAACTCCGGTTGAACGTGGCCCTCCCCGAACGGAGGGCCTCGGACATCGAGCTGTGGGAGGGGATGCGCAACATCGTCCGCGTCGGAGACCCCTCCGCCAGTCTGACCGACCCGCAACCGGTCACCACCGCGTCGGGGGCCGAAGGGCTGACCGGCGTCATGCACAGCAACCGGAACACCGGGACCGCCACCCTGTTCCCCTCGCCCAACAAGGGCTTCGTCATCGAGGCGACCGCCACCGGAGCCGGTCAGGGCGAGGCCGAACGTCTGCTCCAGACGCTCCGATTCGACCGTGTCGGAGGTGGAGCATGAGTCACGCGCGCCCCGAACCCGACGTGCCCTCCACCGTGAACGGGAGGGTGCCACGACCACGCCCCTCCGCTCGAGAAGACGAGGAGGGCGGCCCTCGGCGCGTCGGTCGCGGGCCCGCGACCGACCGCCACCGGACCCTCGGGATCGTCACCGGGATCGTCTTCGGTCTGGGGTGCCTGATCGGGTTCGGCATGTTCGTGAACGGCTTCCTCGGCATGGTGTTGGTCTTCCCCGGCGAGACCGCGCTGTCGTTCGTCCTGCTCGCGGTGGTCGGCGTCGTGGGATTCGCGGTGCTCCGCCGGATCCGGCCGGTCCGGGCCCCGACGATGGCCGTCTCGATCCTGGCCCTGGTGTGGGGCATGACCGGAGCCCTCGGCCTGGCGCTGACGGCCAACGGCCACCTGCTGTCGATCTGGAACAAGGTCGCCGGCCTGCCCTTCGGCGGCGAGTGGGGGGCGGCGCTCACCGCGCCGTTGAACGAGGAGCTGCTCAAGGTCGTCGGGATCGTGCTCATCGCGGTCCTCCTTCCGAGGGCGATCCGCAGCCCCATCGACGGCTTCATCGTCGGCGCTCTCGTCGGGCTGGGCTTTCAGCTGGTGGAGGACCTCACCTACTCGCTGAACATGATCGTCATGAGGGGCGGTATCGACGGCGTCGTCGCCGTCGTGCAGTCCTTCTTCCTCCGGGTCGTGCTCACCGGGCTGGGCTCGCACTGGGCGATGACGGCCGTGGCGGGGGCCGCGGTGGGGCTGGTCGCGGCGGCCTCTTGGCGCCCCGAAGGCCGCCGGACCGTCCAGGCGGCCCTGCTCCTGCTGTTGGCGATCGTCCTGCACTGGCTCTTCGACGCGCCGCTGCTGGGTTCGGTCTCGGGAATCCTGTTCAAGGGGCTGCTCATCTTCCTGACGGCCGTGACCGTCTACCTCGTCGCCCGCCACACCTACCGTTCCCGGGTCCGACGGGCCTTGGCCGAGGCCGGTGACGAGCTGGGGATGCGACGTTCCTCCGCGATGGCCCTGGCCGGTCGTCGGGCACGCGTCAAGGAGCTGCGCGCCACCCCGGTGCCGGAACGGCCGGCCGCACGGAACCGGCAACGACAGATGGTCGCGTTCGCCGAGGAGAGGGCGGTCGAGTACCACCCGCCGCCCCGGCCGGAGCCCGTGCTCGGCGAATGAGCCGCCTCCGAACACCGACGAGGCCCCCGGTGCCGACCGGGGGCCTCGTCGTATCCCCACCCCTCCGACCTGCGCCCCGAGTGGCCACGAACGCGGCTCATAGGTTAGCTTTACCTAAATCGGGCGCAATGGTGTTCTTCAGGCACTTCGGCATCGCTGTGCGCTCCGATACCACCGACACCACGGGCCCCGTGCGCGGCCGACACCGCCCACGCCCCGCCTTCGACCCCTCGGGGAGATCGCCCGCGGCGACACCATCAGCGATCAGAGGATTCCCTTGTCCAGACTCACCACCGCCACCACGGTCCTCGTGGCGGGAGCACTCCTCCTCAGCGGCTGCGGCACCACCGAGACCTCCGGCACCGGGGACAACCGGTCGAACGTGGCCACCGGGCAGGAGGGCTTCCAGGACGTGCGCGAGCTCTCCGAACGGCTCGGCACGGACGCCGCCCCCGGCGAGTTCCCCCGCGTCGTGGACAACCTCGTCGCCAACGGCGAGGTCGGACCGACGGAGATCCCGGCCAAGCCCGAGCGGGTCATCGTCCTCGACACCGGTGAACTGGACAACGTGCTCTCCCTCGGCATCGAACCGGTCGGGATCGCCCACCCCGCCGACGCCGGGATCGCCCCCGACTACCTGGAGGTCGGCGACGCGGTGGACCTGGGCGCCTACGACGCTCTCGACCTCGAACAGATCAAGAACCTCGAGCCCGACCTCATCCTGGGCACCACGCTCCGGATCGACGACGACGGTCTGAAGGAGAGCCTCCAGGAGATCGCCCCGACCGTTCTCGCGCCCCGCCCCGGCGTGCTCTGGAAGGAGAACTTCCTGCTGAACGCGGACGCCCTGGGAGAGGAGGAGCGGGCCCGCGAACTCCTCGACGCCTACGAAGAGCGCGCGGGCGAGGTCGGTGACGCCATCGTCGAGGCCAACGGGGGCGAGGTCCCCACCGTGTCCATGCTCCGCTTCATGGCCGGCCGCACCCGCCTGTACGGCAACGACTCCTTCATCGGTGTCCTGCTCCAGGACGTGGGCCTGAAGCGCCCCGAGGCCGAGGACATCGACGACCTCGCCCTGGAGATCTCCCCCGAGGAGATCACCCTGGCCGAAGGCGACTGGGTGCTCTGGGGCACCTACGGCGAGGCCGACGCGACCGAGCAGGCCGCCGTGGTGGACGGCCCCCTCTGGGACCGGGTCCCCGCCGTCGCCGACGACGGCCTGGTCCGCGAGATCCCCGACGAGACCTGGTACCTGGGCCTGGGCGTGACCGGCGCCGAACACGTTCTGGACGATCTGACCGAGATCGCCGACAGCCTCCGGTGACACCCCGATCCCTCGCGCCGAGGAGGACCGCGCACACCGGCGCGGTCCTCCTCGGCGCCCTCGTCCTACTGATCGTGGCCTTCCTGGTCAGCCTCGCCGTGGGCACGCGCGTCCTCTCCCCCGTCGAGACCCTCCAAGGGATCTTCGGCCGGGAGGGCATCGCCGCCACCGTCATCTGGGAGATGCGCTTCCCCCGGACCCTCCTGGGCCTGCTCGTGGGCGCGAGCCTGGGCATGGCGGGGGTGCTCGCCCAGTCCGTGACCCGCAACCCCCTCGCCGACCCCGGGCTACTGGGCATCTCCTCCGGAGCCGCGGTCGCCGTGGTCGCGGGGAGCGCCTTCCTCGGTCTCGGCGCGGGCGCCCCACGGGTCCTCCTCGCCCTGCTGGGCGCCGCGCTGGCCACGGCGGCGGTGTACCTGTTCGCCCAGCGCTCCCCCGAAGGCCTCACACCCGTCAACATGACCCTGGCCGGCGCGGCCACCACCGCCTTCCTCGGCGCCGTGATCTCCGCGACCGTGCTGCTCAGCGCCTCGACCATGGACCAGTACCGGTTCTGGGTGGTCGGGGCCCTCACCATGCCCGGGACCGGGGTGCTCCCGCCCAGCGTCCCCTTCATGCTCGCGGGCGCCGTCCTGGCCCTGGTGGTGTCCGGCTCGCTCAACGCGATGGCCCTGGGCGACGACACCGCGGCCGCCCTCGGGGTCCGGGTCATGCGGACCCGACTGCTGGCCGGAGCCGCCGTGGTCCTGCTCTCGGGCACCGCCGTGGCCCTGGCCGGACCGATCGCCTTCGTCGGCCTGGTGATCCCGCACATCGCCCGAGCGCTGGTGGGCGGCGACGTCCGACGACTGCTCGCCTGCGCCGCACTGCTCGGCCCGCTGCTCCTTCTGATCTCCGACGTCGTGGGACGGCTGGTGGCCCGGCCCGGCGAACTCCAGGTGGGGGTCGTGACCGCACTGGTCGGGGCGCCCTTCTTCATCTGGTTGACCCGACGTACCAAGGAGCGTGGCCTGTGACCGCCACCGTACGCGCGGGCCGTCCGTCACGCGCCCTCGACCTGCTCCCCCGCCCCCGGCCGCGCGCCCGGGTGGTGGTGGCGACCCTGTCCGTCGCCGTCCTGGTGATCCTCTCCGCCCTGGTGGCGCTGAGCCTGGGCGATCGACCGACCGCGCCCGCGGACCTGTGGGCCGCGTTGCACGGCCGAGGCGCGGAGAACACCGTCTACGCGGTACGGGAGGTCCGGCTTCCGCGTGTGGCGCTGGCGATCCTGGTCGGCGCGGCCTTCGGACTGGCGGGCGGGCTCGGCCAGAGCGTACTGCGCAACCCGCTGGCCAGCCCGGACGTCCTGGGGATCAGCGCGGGCGCCTCCACCGCGGCCGTCGGGGTGATCGCCGTGGGCACGCTGGGCGGGCCCGTGGGCGTCGTCCCGATCCCGGTGGCCGCCCTGGCCGGAGGGCTGGGCGCGGCCGCGCTGATCTTCCTGCTGGCCCGAGGCGATTCCCTACGGGGACGGCGGCTCCTCCTGGTCGGGATCGCCCTGTCGGCGGCGTTGACCGGGTTCACGCAGTACCTGCTGACCGTGGTGGACGTGCACGACGCGCAGCGCGCGGCGGTCTGGCTCACCGGCAGCCTGAACACCCGCTCGTGGGAGGACGCCGTCCCGGTCGCCCTCGGCCTGGCGGTCCTACTGCCCACCGCTCTGGTGCTGGCGCACACCAACCGCGCCCTGCTCTTCGAGGACGACGTGGTCGTCGGCTGGGGTGTGCGCACCGGCCGGGCCCGGGCGACGCTCCTGCTGGTGTCCGTGTGCCTGGCGGCGCTCGCGACCTCGGCGGCCGGGCCGGTGGCCTTCGTCGCCCTGGTATCGGGGCAGGTCGCGCGACGGCTAGCCGCCGTCCCCGACATCCCACCCCTGCTGTCCGCGTCGACCGGCGCCGCCCTGGTGCTGATCGCCGACACCGTGGCGCGCACCGCGCTGCCCGTGCAGCTTCCGGTCGGCGTGCTCACCGCGCTGGTCGGCGCCCCGTACCTGCTGTACCTGTTGCAGCGACGCCGTGGATCGAGAGGTACCGCCCGATGACCGACGCCGAGAGCCGGACCGCCCGTCTGGAGGCACGTGACGTCCGTCTGGGGTACGGCGGTGACCCCGTCGTACCCGGGCTGTCCGTACGGATCCCGGACGGGCTGGTCACGACCGTGGTGGGCGCCAACGCCTGCGGCAAGTCCACGCTGCTACGCGGCCTGTCCCGGCTGTTGGAGCCCTCGGGCGGCTCGGTGCTCCTGGACGGAAAGGACCTGGCCAAGACCCCCTCGCGCGAGGTCGCCCGGGTGTTGGGGATGCTGCCCCAGTCCCCCACCGCCCCCGAGGGCATCACCGTCCGGGACCTGGTCTCCCGGGGCCGCCACCCGCACCAGAGCTGGTGGCGCCAGTGGGGCGAGGACGACCACGAGGCCGTGGAGGACGCGCTCCGGGCGACCGGAACGGACGGGTTCGCCGACCGTGACGTGGACGAACTGTCCGGCGGCCAGCGGCAGCGGGTGTGGATCGCCATGGCGGTGGCCCAGCGCACCGACCTGCTGCTGTTGGACGAGCCCACCACCTACCTGGACATGGCGCATCAGCTGGACGTGCTGGAGCTGGTCTCCGACCTCAACCGCGAACGCGGCAGCACCGTGGTCATGGTGCTGCACGACCTCAACCTGGCCTGCCGGTACGCCCACCACATCGTGGCCATGCGGGCGGGACGGATCGTCGCCCAAGGGCCGCCGGCCGAGGTGGTGACGGAGGAACTGCTGCGCGAGGTGTTCTCCGTGGAGGCGACGGTGCTCACCGACCCGGTGTCGGGCACCCCGGTGATCGTCCCCCAGCGCACCGTGCGTCCCTGACGCAGGCGAAGGAAGGGCGTTCACCTGGGCGCCCCCTTTAGAGCTCGTTGTCCTTGTCCCCGTGCGACTTGGAAGGCCTGCACCGCCGTGGCCCACGGCGGTGCAGGACCGGAGGGCCCCCGAACCAAAGGCTGCGGGTCGTGGACGTTGACCCCCGAGACCGCCACGGACAAGGACAGACAGGCCCGGTCGGTGATCAAGTGGACCTTCGACCCATTTTCACCCCGGTCTACAGGATTCGGACCTGTCAACTCCCCCCCTTGGAGGGCCCGCATATTGACCGGGTCGATCACCCACCGAGACCAGTCCACACCGACCACGGGCACCGAGTTCGTCCAGGACCAGCCGGTGCGGCTCGGCCTGGGCCCGGGCCTGGAACCACTCGATGAAGCACCGGTGCGCGGTGGGCCCGGACAGACCGAACACCGGCGGAAGCTGCGCCCAGGGGCGGCCGGACGTGGACACGAAGACGATCGCGGCCACCTACCTCACGATCGCCGTGTCTGCGTCGACCGCCGCCCTGAGGACGTGTGAGCGCCCCGACCCCACCCGCTGGAACAGCTCCCACGAATGAGATGAACCCTTGGTTCACCGGTTACTGCGTACAGGGGAAGGAATCCGATGAACGCAAGCCACGGCGCTTTACATCATGTCGAGCTGTGGGTACGCGAACTCGACACCGCCGAGCACAGCCTCGGATGGCTGCTGCCGGCTCTGGGCTACGAGGAATACGAGCGCTGGGGGCGGGGTGTCAGCTACAGGCTCGGGGCCACTTACATCGTGCTTGAGGCGAGTCCCGCGGTACGAGGCGAGCATGACCGCAAGCGCGCCGGGTTGAACCATCTCGCCTTTCACGTGAACACCGCCGACGAGGTGGAGTCGCTGGTACGCAAGGCGGCCGGCCAGGGGTGGACGCTGATGTTCGCCGATCGGCACCCCCATGCGGCCGGGCCTGATCGGCATGTGGCGTATCTGGAGGATCCGGACGGGTTCGAAGTCGAGCTCGTGGCTAGGGATAAGACTGCCGAGCCCTGAGTTACGCCCGTCATATCCAATTCTTCTCGCGCGCGTAGCGGGCGACCTTCCCGACGCGTCTACGTGGCGGTCTTCTGGACGGCGCTGAAGAGGTGGTCCCGCACCGCCCCGGTCGGCAGGTGAAGGGTCTCGCTCGTCTGGACGATGGTGAGCCCCTTCAGGGTGCATTCGAGGACGTCGTGTTCGCGTTCGGTCAGTGGGCTGTATGAGGTCATCACCTGGACGAAGAGCTCGTTGTCGATGTGGCGCCCGCCTTCGGGCATGTCGAGGTCGAGGAGCACCGCATCGGGGCGATGGCGCTGGACCTGCCGGAGCACTTCTTCCCCGGTCACGGCCTCTGCAACGACCGGGACGTCCCCTTCGGTCTTCGAGGGGGACTCGGCACCACGATCTTCAACACCTTGTTCGTCGCCGCACTCACGTCAGGGCTCCTGGCGCTCATATTCTGACAAGGTCGAAAGAGAAGGGCAGGACAAGACATGTCGATTCACTTGATCCCCATCGGCTTCGTGCACAGCACACGGACGGATGCCACCGACGACGCCTGGGACGCGGAAGCGACGACCATCCACCTCGACGGCGACACCTTCTCCCCCGAGGCGCTCCAGGGCCTCGACGCATTCAGCCACGCGGTGATCGTCTACTGGTTCGACCGCGTCCCGCCTGAGAAGATCACGACCGGAGCCCGGCACCCTCGGGGGAACGAGTCATGGCCGAAGGTCGGTATCTTCGCCCAGCGGGGCAAGAACCGCCCCAACCGCATCGGCGTTACCACCGTGCGAATCGTCGACGTCCAGAACCTGAGCGTCACGGTCGAAGGTCTCGACGCGATCGATCGGACCCCGGTTCTGGACATCAAGCCCTACATGCTCGAGTTCGCACCACGCGGCACTGTCTCCCAACCGCAATGGTCGAAGGAACTCATGTCCGACTACTGGCGAACAATCCAATCCCAGTAGTCACCGAAAAAGGCGTGAGCCCCCTACCATTGCATCTCCTTCTTGCCAGGCGAGGACTCGGTGATGCTCACACGAACAGGAGCACCTTGAAGAGCCAAGCGGCGATGCAGGGGCCAGGGTCCGATTCCGCGTTCAGGATGTGAACCTGTTCGATGGCGCGTCACCGGGGCGGGAGACGAGAGTCGTCATTGGAACTGTTCCGCGTGCTGTAGCGAAATTTCTCGTTCCACCTGCTCAGAGTTCATCTCATTTGGATGCTCGATGGCCTGGCCGTGTGTCGATGGTCGAAGGCCTTGTTCCGGATGAGTCGTGGGAGCTGTTCCAGCGGGTGGCGCCGGGGCGCTCACGCGTCCTCAGGGCGGCGGTCGACGCAGACACGGCGATCGTGAGATAGGTGGCCGCGAGGAACGCAATCTGCGTGACGTGGGGTGATGCCCCCGGAGACGCGGAAAGAGGCCCACCGGATGGTGGACCTCTCTACAACCTGCTACTTCTCTGTCGGGACGGCGGGATTTGAACCCACGACCCCTTGACCCCCAGTCAAGTGCGCTGCCAAACTGCGCTACGTCCCGTGCGCCGATCCGCCGTCTCCGGCGCGACCAACAGCTCAGACTCTATCGCATTTCCCGGGCCCGACGAACATCGGCGAGGCCGCGCCGGCGCCCGGGACCGGATCAGGGGGTCCATCCCTCCAAGCGCTCGGACCCCCCGTCCCGGGCGACCGCCACGAGAGCTCCCGGGACGGCGATCGCCTCCGAGGCCGCGCGGCCTTCCGAGAACATCATGGTCGGGCTCTCCCAACCCACGGTCTCCCCGAAGGGCGCGACCAGGGTATAACCGGACTCGCCCAGGTAGTCCCGCGCACCGACGAAGGCCAGGGCGTCCTCCAGTACCGCGATGGACGACCCGCCGATGGTGATGTCGTGGAGGTAGACCCCCTCGACCACGGCCGTGCCCGTGACCTCTCCGGAGGGGTCGATCCGGTGGAAGGTGGTCTCCAACTCTCCCGTCTCACGGGCGATCACGGCCCCGTTCGCGTCGGCCGCCACCACCCCCCTGAGGTCCGCGCTGTAGGCGTGCTCCTCGGGAAGGACCACGAGGTCCTCACCGGTCTCCGCGTCGAGCACCAGGGTCCTGCCCTCGGGGCCGCGTTCCAGCACGACCACGTGACCCTCTCCCGGTTCCGGGACCGTCTTCTGCCGGGGACCCTCCTCACCGGGCGGGACGCTCCACTCGCGGGTCCAGAGCTCGATCTCCTCCTCCCGGTCGACCGCCACGAGCCGGGCGTCCACACCGGTCCCCTCCCACCCGAAGGGGTCGTTCGCCCTGACCGCGTTCTCGAAGAGCTCCCCGTCCTCGTCCGGGCAACCGACGGTCCCGACGATGAGAGGTCCGTGGTTCAGCACTCCGGTGACCGTGCAGTCTTCGGGGAGGTCGGAGATCTCCGCGAGGATCTCCAGGTCCCATTCCCCGTAGGACCCGTCCCGAGGAGGAGGGACGAGGTCGCCCCGCACCTCGACGACCCTCCCGTCGGCCGGGTCCAGCACATCCGTGGCACGCGGGTCCTCGCCGTCCTCGGTCTCGCCCACCAGGTGGCGTACGTGCACACGACCATCGCGTGTCCACACTTCATCGACCGGATCGTTGGGGCGCAGATAGGACCACCTCTCGGCCCCGCTCGCCCCGTCCAACGCGGTCACCCCGTCGGACAGCAGAACGAGCGGCCCGTGATCCCAGACCTCGACGGCGCGGATCTCCTGCCCTTGGGGCGGACGCCACTCCCAACCGACGCCGGAGACCGTGGCCGGGATCGCCTCGGGTTCCCCGAGGTCACCGGCGACGCGATGCGGCACCCAGGGGACGACGAACCGGGCGAGCGACACCCCGACGAGGACGACCGCCACGGCCCCGATCCCGACCATCGGCAGGAACCTCCGGGCCGGCCTCGGCTCGAACCGCCGACCACCGGCGAGCATGAGAAGACACCCCAGGGCCACGGCGCAGACCACCAGCCACACGTGCGCGTCGTCCGGCCGGGCGAGGACCGCTCGCCCTTCCGGAGTGGTCCCGCTGAAGAGCCCCTCGGGGAAGGCGCTCCACACCAGGTAGAGAGCGAGCAGGCAGGCCAGGGACATCCAGACGAGATACACGGGGACGGAGGGAGGGTAGAGGTGGCGGCGTCTCCATCTCATCCCGCCCCTCAGGATCAGGACCGCCAAGGGGACGGCCGTCCACCAGAGGGAGCCGCCGGAGGCTTCGAGCCACTCTCCGCGGGTCACGGACATCGTCACGAGCCATAGCAGGGCGCCGACCAGTAGCCCCGCGCCGATCCACACGGGCACGGGCCCGAGCCGGAACGGCCCTCCACCATCCTCACGAGCCTTGCCCGTCACCGTTCTCACCTTTTCTCATCTCGTTCGTGTTCGGCACAGACCCCGAAAGGGCGCCCCGGGAAGGGATCCCGGGGCGCCCCGAACATTCGAGGACGAAGCTAGCCGAACAGGTCCGGGCGGTGACGGCGGGCCTCCAACACGAGGGGGTTGTCCCATCCGTCCGGTCCGGCGGACTGGAAGGAGATCGCGACCAGCTCGGCCCCGGTGCGGGGGTGCCGGGGCTGGGCGGCGAACACCTGACGCATCCGGGCGGCCTGATCCGGCACGACGCGCTCTCCCCACCCGATGAGGCCGCGTGACTCCAGGTCCTTGACCTGGACGTTCTTTCCGCCGACCTCGACCCCCCTGCCGGCCGAGATCCGGTCGAGCGTCCGATCGATCTGGACGACGTCCGGCCAGCGCAGCCGGACCTGGAACCCGATGTGGTCGCGCAGCTCCACCCCGACCGGGGAGGTCAGGACGGTGGTGCCGCGGATCATCCTCCTGGTCTTGATCACGGGCGTGACCGCGAGGCAGAGGGTGGCGATGGCCCCGACGACGATCCCGCCGGTCATCCCCGTCCCGGAGGCGATCGTCTCGAAGAGGATCGAGCCGAGGAGCAGGAAGACGACGAAGAACACCCCCAGGAGCGGGCTGAACGCCAACAGGTAACGCAGATGGGTACCTGCTCCCCCCGAGGGGTGGAAGGCCTGTGTGCCCGGCTCTCCCGGCAGAGGCCATTCGGGAGAGACACGATCCCACCCCTGCGGCAGCCCTTCCACCGCCACGTGCTGCGGCGCCCGCCCGTGGTACGACGGCTGCCCGTGGCCGGGCGGCCACGCGTATCCGTGCGGCGGCCGCGGCCCCGGCGGGGGCGGACCCCATTGCTGCTGCGGCTGCTGAGGATGTGGCGGGTACTGCGGATGCTGTGGGGGTCGCGGGCCGGGGTGACCGCCCCACCCTCCCTGTGGCGGGTACCCGTTCACTCTCTCGCCCCCGGGTTCGGTCCGGTATCCGTCTTCGTTCTCATCTGTCCCCCGTCTCCTTCGCGTCCGTCCATCGATTCCAGGTTCGAACGCCGGAACAGTGTGCCAGGGAACGCCCGACCACGTCACGGTCCGGCCCCGTTCACCGGCTCTCCCACCCGACACGTGACCCCCTCGGGCCGTGAACGCTTCCGGAGCGCCCCTACCGGTCGGGGTGCCGAGAACGGCATGAGGATGGCCGCATCCGGCCAAACGTGAGATCTTTTCATCTTTATGAAGTCTCGGGAAGGGCCCGGAGAACGAGCCGAGGCCCCGCGTCGACCCGCAGGTGGACGGCCCGACGGCACGACGGAACGACCTCGCCGCGGACCCCCGTTCCCGGAAAGAGCCGAACCCGGCATCGTACCCACCCGGGTTCGCCCCCTCCCTCCGCGCCCCCGGACCGATGCCCCTCTCCCCCGTTGCCCCGGCGACCCCGGTGACCTTCAATAGGGTCCACCCCGCACCCCGCAAGGCCCGCATCGGGCCGAAAGGACACACCACACGCATGGCCTCCTTCAACCGGCGTGGATTCCTCCTGAGCTCGGCGGTGGGCCTGGCGGCCCTGGGGCTGAGCGCCCCTCCCGTCTCGGCCGCCACTCACGACCGACTCCTCCGCCGCACCCTGGACCGGGTCGTCGACCCCGAGGGCACCACCCTCGCCGAGGTCGCCACCCCCGTCGGCGACGGCTACCGACTGCTGACCTCCGGACCCGGATGGCCCATCGAGGTCCGCGAGGACCTGGTGGCGGCCCGTTCCGACCGCGACGACCGCCGCACCCCCTTGTCGGCCTTCGTCCAGTTCACCGACCTGCACATCATGGACGCCCAGAGCCCGGTGCGCTTCGAGTACACCCACCCGATCCTGGGATCCAGCGCCCACCGCCCCCAGGAGACGCTCGCCCCGCTCGGCGCCTCGGCCCTGGTCGCCAGGGTCAACTCCCTGCGTGCCGGTCCCGTCACCGGACGTCCCTTCGACTTCATGATGACCACGGGCGACAACACCGACAATCACGAGCAGATCGAGCTCGAATGGCTCATGGCGATCCTCAACGGAGGGTCGATCACCCCCAACACCGGAGATCCGTCCGGCTACGAGGGCGTGCAGAACTGCGGCTCCGACCTGTACTGGCATCCCGACAGCGAGCGCGGCGACCGGTACAAGTCCCGAGGCTTCTTCCCCCACCTGCCCGGTTTCCTGGACGCGGCCACCTCCGAGTTCCACAGCCCGGGGCTGGACGTCCCCTGGTACTGCACCATCGGCAACCACGACAACACCCCGTCCGGCACCCTGCCCGTCGGAAGCCTCACGGACTGCTTCATCGGCGACCGCAAGATCATGTTCGCCGACGACCGGGTGACCGAGCAGGCCGCGGCCGCCATGACCGAACCCGACCAGGTCGGCGAGCTTCCCGACGAGGTCGAGCGGTTGGAGGAGCCCGGAACGGTCAAGGCCTCCTCCATCGCCTCCACCGTGACCCCCGACGAGCGGCGCATGCCCTTCGACACCAAGGGGTTCGTCGCCGCCCACCTGAGCGAGGCCAACACCGGCCCCGGGCCGGTGGGGCACGGCTTCACCGAGGCCAACGCCGACGGGGTCGACTGCTTCTACACCTTCCCCATCGCCGAGGGCGTCACCGGGATCAGCATGGACACGACCACCCTGGCCGGCCTGGCCAACGGGTCCATCGGCAAGACCCAGTACGACTGGCTGGAGCGGACCCTGCGCGCGTCGAGCTCGGTCTACTACGACCTGCTCGGACGGCGCCGGACCCAGCAGGTCACCGACGAGCTGTTCGTCCTGTTCAGCCATCACACCAGCGACACGATGACCAACCCGCTCCCGGACCGTCGCCGCCCGGCCGAGCTGCGCTACATCGGCGACATCCTCGTCACCATGCTCAAGCGCTATCCGAACGTGCTGGCCTGGGTGAACGGGCACACCCACTACAACAAGGTGCGTGCGCACACCTCCAGCAGCCCCGAACGCGGTTTCTGGGAGATCAACACCGCCTCTCACATCGACCACCCGCAGATGGCCCGCTGCATCGAGATCGTGGACAACGCCGACGGGACGATGTCACTGTTCACCACCCTGTTGGAGGCCGACAGCCCCTATCAGGTGGATCACGGCGACTACTCGCAGGCCGGTCTGGCGTCGCTGTACCGAGAGCTGTCGGTCAACGACCTGTACGCCGACGCCGCCAACCTCGGTTCGGAGGCCGACCGCAACGTCGAACTCCTGGTCGCCGCGCACCATCCGGCACGGTGAGACCTCCCCGTCCGGCCGGACCTCGGAACCCGGCCGGACGGGGCCCCGGGCCCGTCACCGACATCGGCGACTCGAAGCCTTGAGCCCGCCCGCCGGAGCCCTCAGCCCTGGAACTCCAGGTCCGTGACCCGTTCGTTCTCCGGCACCGGGTCCGGAGGGGTGTCCCCTCGGAAGGGTTCGCCGTTCAGCGCCTCACGGTAGTGGGGCTCCTCCCAGCCGTACGGATCGGGCCCCACCGCCACGATGCGGGAGGGGTTGATGCCGGTGTGCACGTAGTAGTAGTGCTCCCGGATGTGGAGCAGATCTGTGGTGTCTCCGAAACCCGGTGTCTGGTAGAGGTCACGCGCGTAGGCCCACAGCACCGGATACTCGGAGAGCTTGCGCCGGTTGCACTTGAAGTGGCCGTGGTAGACCGCGTCGAACCGGACCAGGGTGGCCCACAGACGTAGATCCGCCAGGGTGATGTGATCGCTCACCAGGTAACGGTGTCCGGCCAACCGCCGTTCCAGGTAGTCGAGCCGAGAGAAGACGTTGGAGACGGCGTCCTCGTAGACCTCCTGGTCGGGGGCGAACCCGGCCCGGTAGACCCCGTGGTTGAGATCGCGGTGGATCCAGGCGCTCACCGTGTCGATCTCCTCCCGTAGGAGCTCCGGGTAGAGGGAGGGCGCGCCCTCCCTGGCCAGATCGCCCCATTCGGTGGCCAGATCGACGCTGAGCATGTCGTAGTCGTTGGAGACCAGTTCCCCGGTGGCCACGTCCACCAGGGCGGGAACGCTCACACCCCCGGTGTAGTGGGGGTCGCGGGCCAGATAGGCCTCGCGCAGAGCGTGGATCCCCAGGACCGGGTCCTTGCCGTCCCGGTCTCCGTTGCCCTCGCTGAAGACCCAGTGCGGTTCACCGTCGATGACCTCCTGGAGGGGATCGACGACCGCCAGGGAGATCACCTCTTCCAACCCCATGATGCGCCGGACCATGACCACCCGATGCGCCCATGGGCAGGCCCGGCTGACGACCAGACGGTAGCGGCCCGGTTCGGCGACGCGCCCGTAGCGCCCATCGGAGGTGACCCGGTCGGTGAAAGCCGAGGGATCGCGCTCGAAATCCTCGGTCGGCAGCATGTTGGCCCGCATACAGCACACCCTCCCTGCTCGGAGAACCCGTCCTCCTCCGATCCTAGGGCGGCGAGGGCTGGCTCATCAGGTTGTCCACAGCCTCGATCCGGGCGGATCCGGCCGCCCCCGTGGGACGGCCGGGGCGCGATTCATCGATCGTGGACGGCGGCCACGGCCTCGATCTCCACCAGCTGATCGTCGTAACCCAGAACGGTGACGCCCAGAAGGGTGCTGGGGACGTCGTGATCGCCGAAGGCGTCGCGGACCACCTCCCAGGCGGCGACCAGGTCGTCCTGGGAGGAGGAGGCGACGAGCACCCGGGTGCTCACCACGTCGGTGAGGCCGGCACCGGCCTCGGCGAGCGCCGTCCGCAGGTTGGCCACGCACACGGCGGCCTGGCCCGCGTAGTCGCCCACCGCGGCGGTGGTTCCGTCCTTCTCCAGCGGGCACGCGCCGGCGGGGAAGATCAGACGCGTCCCGGCCGGGACGGTGGCCGCGTAGGCGTATTCGGCAGCGTCGGAGAGGGCGGCGGAACGGATGAGGGTCACTGCGCTGTTCATGAGGGTCTCCCGTCGAAGGCGTCGAACCTTCGGAAGGTTAGTGACATATCGAGAGAACGCCCACCGATTTTCGCGTTCCACCGCGAGGGCCGGACCCCACGTTGGAGGCGCCCGGGACGGGGGTCAGCCGGCTCGGCCCGCCGGCGTCCGGACGCCGCTCCTCTCCAGCTCGGCCATGACCTGGCGGGCGACGGCCCGACCGGCCCGGTTCGCGCCGATCGTGCTCGCCTGCGGCCCGTATCCGGCCATGAACAGCCGAGGGTCGCGGACCGAGCGCCCGTCGCGCACCCACATCCCTCCTCCGGGTTCGCGCAACCGCAACGGGGCCAGGTGGGACAGTTCGGCGCGGAAGCCGGTGGCCCAGATGATGGCGTCCACCCGTTCGAACGAGCCGTCCTCCCAACGGACCCCGTCGGGTTCGATCACCGAGAACATCGGGCGGGCCACCAGGAGTCCGCGGTCGCGGGCGGCCAGGTTCGCGGGGGTGGCGGGCAGGCCGGTTCCGCTGATGATGCTCGGCAGCGGTCTCCCCGACCGGGCCGCCTCGTCGGCGGCGCGCACCGCCTTGACACCGCCCTTCGGGTCGTTCACGAAGGTGACCGGACGCCGGGTGACCCAGATCGTCTCGGCCGCCACGCCTTCGAGTTCGCGCAGGAAGCCGACCGCCGAGGTACCGCCTCCCACCACCAGTACCCTCCGGCCGGAGAACTCCGCCGCCTCCCTGTACTCGGGGGTGGAGAGCTGTCGGCCTCGAAAGTCGGCGATACCCGGCATATGAGGCCGGAACGGTCGCGCCCAGGTACCGGAGGCGTTCACCACCACCCGGGCCTCGATGTCCCCCGCGGTGGTCGTGACCGACAGCCCCTCGCCCTCGTCATGGACCCCGGTGACGTGGACCGGCCGCGCCACCCTCAGGTCGAAGAAGCGCTCATAGCGGTCGTAGTACTCGCGCACCACGTCCCGGGCCGGGCGTTCGACGTCGGCGGTCGCGAAGCTCAGACCCATCTCGCGCATCCCGGGAAGGTCGTCGACCTTGTGGGCGTCGTCCAGGCGCAGCGACTCCCAGCGGAACTGCCAGGCCCCGCCGGTGGCGGGCCCTCGGTCCAGGACGACGAGGTCGATCCCGGGTTCCAGTCCGAGGCGTCGTAGATGCCAGGCGGCCGAGAGACCGGCCTGGCCCGCACCGATGATCACCACGTCCGTCGAAGCGGGGAGCGTCCCCGCTCCCGTGGCCCCGTTCCGTTCGACCAGGTCCGTCATCGCCGATCCCTTCGTCCACCGTCGACAGTGGGCAACAACGGGGGATCCGCGTTCATGCCTCCCCTTCGAAGGTTCGAGCGGACCTCACATCCGCCTCGCCTTTCGAGAGGACCGGCCGCTGGAACAACGCTCCGCTCCCCCGCCCCGGGCACCGGACCGTGCGAAGGTGCCGAAACCCTCGTTCGCGGTAGTACCGGTGCAGGGCGTGGTTGGTACGCCAACAGTCCAGGCGGAGCCAGTGCCTCCCCTGAGCGGCGGTCCGAGCACAGGCCCATTCCAGGAAGGCGTCTCCGAGCCCACCGCCGCGTTCTCCCGCACGGACCATGAACTTGTAGAGGTAGAGGGCGTCGGCGAGGTCGTCTTCCTCGTTCCAGAAGTCGAGGTCGGGCCCTCCCAGGGTGAGGGTCGCGTCGATCCTCCCTCCTCGATCGACGACCCACGTCGTGCCGGAGGCGACCCCCGCCTCGATGTCCGCGATGGCGCGGGCGGTGTCGTGCCACTGGTCCGATCCGATGGAACGCAGCCACTCCGCCGCGGCCACGCGCAGTTCTATGAGGGTGGGAACGTCGTCCGGTCCGGCCCGTCGGGGGATCGTGTCGAGTCCGGGAGGCCCGGTCTCCCCTCTTGTCGCCGCCATCGTCGCTCCTCGCGGGCTTCGTCTCCGTACCGTCGTCGACGAGTGTGCCCGACGACGAGGAGAAACGGTCCGTTCCACGAAAGGTTCGGGAGAGAGATCTGGAATTCCAGGTGTCCAGGTCCGGGAGAAGGCGGCCCGCCCGCAGGGCCGAGGGGACGGCCCCTCCCGGCCGAAGAGCCGGAAGGACGGCCGGGACGGCCGTGTCCGGGCTCTTCGAACGGAACAAGGATGTTACAGATGGTGACGATATCGATCCGCACGGGAGTCGTCACATGACCGCGATCACCTTCGACCACACCGCCACGGGCTACGGACTGCCCCACGTCCGCTGCCTGGCCCACGCCGCGCGGCTGGCCTACAAGGACGAGACCGAGGTGGAGGAGACGGCGCGGGGCTGGGGGTTCGACCGTGTGCGCTCCTTCCGGGTGCCGCTCAGCCGCCCCTTCGTTCTGGAGGACACCCAGGCCTACGTCATGGCGGGCGACGACATGATCGTCATCGCCTTCCGAGGAACCGAGCCCGAACAGGTCCGCGACTGGCTCTCCGACGTCAACGCGCCCCAGGTCCGCGAACACTCCTGCGAGGGCCGGGTCCACTGGGGCTTCCAACGCGCCTTGGACGCGGTCTACTCGGAGCTTTCCGGCACTCTGCGGGAGTTCCGGGACTCCGACCAGACGGTGTGGGTCACCGGGCACAGCCTGGGCGGAGCACTGGCCATGCTGGCCGCCGCCCGCCTGCACTTCGCCGACGACGTCCTGGCGGACGGCGTCTACACGTTCGGGCAGCCCCGGACCTGCGATCCCGCCCTGGCTCGGGCCTACGAGCAGGCGTTCCGGGGAAGGATGTACCGCTTCGTCAACAACAACGACATCGTCGCCCAGGTGCCGCCCGAGCCGCTCTACCGTCATGTCTCCGAAGTCCGGCACATCGACGCCGGCGGACGGATCCGCGAGAAGCCGATGTCCGTCCTGGGCGGCCTGACCGACTCGTTCGAGGGGCACACCGCCGACGTGTTCTCCCCCGGCGCGGACGCCCTCCGCGACCACTCCATGAACGCCTACATCACCCACCTCGACGCCGCCGCGCGCTGAGGGGTCCACCACGTGCCCGTGGCCGTCGGTCCGGGTGAACGACCGGCGGCACGACACACAAGGACGAATACGCGTCTCGACGACCCACGTGGACGAGACTGGGCCACATGACACAGGAGAGCGCCGCTCACCCGCCCGGTCCGAGCGATCCGCTTCCCGACCTGACCGCCGAACAGTTGGACACGCTCCACCGGATCGGTCGTCGGTGGTCCCGTGTCACGCGTCCTCCTCAAGAATGGCGCGACGCCCTGCCCGTAGACCCGAACGTGGGCGACTATCCGGCGCGGCACCAGATCCGCCTGCCCCGCTACGAACGCTTCGTCACCGTGAGCGAACTGGGCGGTAAGGCACGCGCGGACCAGGTCTCCAAGGTCACCGCGCTGACCTCCACCTCCACGGGTCGAGTCGGCTCCCGTGTCCGGCGCGTGCTCCTCGGCCCCGCCCTGAAGAGCACGGCCCTGGTCCGCGAGCGGATGCGCAAGCTCGTCGCCCTGCCGGTGCTCTCCTCCGACGCGCTGTCCTCCGTCGCCTACGGCCCCGAAGCGCTGCTCACCATCCTGGTCCTGGCCGGTGCGGCCGGACTGGCCCTGTCCCTGCCCATCGCCCTCACCATCATGGTGATGATGCTGGCCGTCGGGCTGTCCTATCGACAGACCATCCGCGCCTACCCCAACGGGGGCGGCTCCTACATCGTGACCAGCGACAACCTCGGGCGGGTGCCCGGGCTGGTGGCGGCGGGCGGCCTCATGGTCGACTACGTCCTCACCGTGGCGGTGTCGATCGCCGCCGGGGTCGCGGCGGTCACCTCGGCCATCCCCTCTCTCGGCGGGGCGACCGTCCCCCCTCGGGCTCGGGGCCATCGCCCTCTTGTTGGCCGGGAACCTGCGCGGTGTCCGCCAGGCGGGCATCCTCTTCGCCGCCCCCACCTACCTGTTCGTCCTCTCCGTGGCCGGTGTGATCATCGCCGGCCTCGTCGAGGCGGCGCGTCAGGGCTTTCCGCCACCCTCGCAGCCGCAGGTCGACGCCACCACGGGCGTCACCCTCTTCCTGATCATGCGCGCCTTCACCTCCGGCGCGACCGCCATGACCGGTATCGAGGCCATCAGCAACGCCGTCCCCGCCTTCAAGCCGGTCGAATGGCGTAACGCGCGTACGTCCCTCACCTGGATGGTCGCCACGCTGCTGGCGTTGTTCGGCGGGATCATGGCGCTCGTCCTGCTCACCGGCACTCTCCCGAGGCCGAACGAGACGGTGCTCTCTCAACTGGCCCGGAACTCCTTCGGCTCGGGGTTCATGTACGTGGTCGTCCAGGCGAGCACGGCGGCCATCCTCCTGTTGGCCGCCAACACCGCCTACAACGACTTCCCTCGGGTCCTCTCCCTGCTGGCGCGCGACCACCACGCCCCGCGCCCGTTCATGCGCATGGGCGACCGCCTGGCCTACAGCAACGGGATCCTCCTCCTCACCATCGCCGCGGCCCTGATCTTCGTCGCCTTCGATGGGCGGACCACCGCCCTGATCCCCCTCTACGCGGTCGGGGTCTTCCTGGCCTTCACCCTGTCCCAGAGCGGGATGGTGGTGCACTGGTGGCGTTCCCGGGGAAGGCACTGGCGCAAGAGTCTCGCCTTCAACGCCTTGGGCGCGTGCATGTGCGCCATCGTGTTCGTGACGGCCGCGATCGCCAAGTTCACCGCCGGAGCGTGGGTGGCACTGGTGGCCGTGGCGTTGTTCGTTCTCCTGACCCTGCGCATCCGGGCCCACTACGACGAGGTCGGGCGGGCTCTGCGTCTGCGTCCGCAGAGCGCCACACTCCCCGGGAACACCGTTCCCACGCCCCTGTGCCCGCCCAAGGAGCCTCCCCCGGAGCCCCGCCCGGCGGCCGGCACCGAGGACACTTGGGAGGAAGAGGAGGCGGAGGAGACACCGGAGGAGATCCACCACCTGTCCGTGGTCGCGGTGGAGACCCTGGACCTGGCCAATATCCGCGCCCTGGCCTACGCCGCCTCACTCCAGCAGCCGGTGTTGGCCGTCCACCTCAGCCCCACGGACGAGGAGGCGGAGCGGATGACACGGTACTGGCGACACTGGGGGAACCACCTTCCCCTGGAAGTGGTGGTCTGCCCCTATCGGACGATCATCGCCCCGCTGGTGGACTACGTCGAGGCGTTGCACGAGCAGCGGCCCGACCTGACGATCACGGTGATCCTGCCCGAGTTGGTGACCTCGCGCCGATGGCACCGGCTCCTGCACGACCGAATGGCCTTCCGGCTCCGGCACGCGCTGCGTGAACGGCCCAAGATCGTCGTCACCACGGTGCCGTTCCACGTCTGATCCCGACCGGTCGCGTAGGCGGACCTCCGAGCAGGTCGGGGACACGAAGAAGGGCGTTCACCCAGGTGAACGCCCTTCGCCCGTCGGGACGGCGGGATTTGAACCCACGACCCCTTGACCCCCAGTCAAGTGCGCTGCCAAACTGCGCTACGTCCCGTGCGGTGGACCGGCGCCGTCTCCGGCGCGGCCAACGGGGAAGACTCTATCGCATCTTTCGGGGCGTTCGCACCACGAGGCACGGCCACCGAAGGACGCGCGGGGTGCGCAAGAACGGTCAAGCGCGTGACGGGCCTCCGTGAACATACTGGTCACATGAGTCAGCCCACCGCCGAACCGCCCTCGGGCCGTGATCGTCTGCGCGAACTCCTCGACGCCGTCCTGCACGAGGACAACGCCCGTCTGAGCGACATGGCCGGACAGGCCCACGCCTCGCCGTTCCACTTCAGCCGTACCTTCTCCCGGGACACCGGAGAGTCACCGGTGGCGTTGCGCCGCCGGGTACTGCTGGAGCGGGCCGCCTGGCAGATCGGACAGGGCACCACCGTCACCGACGCGGCCTTCACCGCGGGATACGAGTCGGTGGAGGGGTTCATCCGGGCGTTCTCACGCGCCTTCGGCCATCCGCCGGGCGCGACCACCAAGGGCAGCGGACGGTGGCTGGAGGCGCCCAACGGCGTCCACTTCCATCCGCCGTTCCACCTGTGGGTGGAGGAGGGCTCGCCGCGGCGGAACGGCATGGAGCCGACCGTGCTCCAGATCCACCACGACGTCGACGACACGACCCACCTCATCGAGCTGGCCTCGCGCCTGTCGGAGCAGGAGTACCGCGCCACGCGCGCCCCCGGCCGGACCGTCCTGTCGTGGGACGGACCCGAGGAGTCGATCGCCCGCACGCTGGAGCTGCTGGTGAAGAGCAAGGAGGTCTGGCTGGCCTCCATCGAGGGAGCGGACTTCCCCGAGCCGGCCGCCGACGACCCGGAATCGCTCCGGGAGAGGCACCATGCGGCGGGGGCTCGGTGGATCGCCACCGTCGACGACATCGGACGCCGAGGCGCCTGGGGCGACCGGCTCATCGATGCCCTGTGCGACCCGCCGGAGAGCTTCTCCCTGGTGGGCGTCGTGGTGCACGTGCTCACCTTCGCCGCGCACCGCCGCCAGCTCGTGCGACAGATGTTGCGCGAGGCGGGTGTGGCGGTGGATCACGGAGACCCCATCGAATGGCTACAGAGACACTACGGAGGAACGACATGACCAGGACCGTCTACGAGACCGCCACCAGCCTGGACGGGTTCATCGCCGACCCGGACAACTCACTGGACTGGCTGTTCGCTGTGGAGGGCGCGCAACCGGGCGAGGAGAATTCCGAGGCGATCGACAGCACCGAGGCGTTCATCAGGAGCGCCGGGGCGATCGTGTTGGGGGCGACCACCTACGAATGGATCCTCACCCATGAAGGGGGCGACCCATGGCCCTACGAGGCGGCCACCTGGGTGCTCACCCATCGCGACCTGCCCCGGGTGAAGGGGGATCTGCGTTTCGCCCGGGCGGACACCGACGAGGAACTGCGCGCTCTGCACGCGGAGATGGTCCGGGTCGCCGACGGCCGGGACATCTGGGTGGTGGGCGGAGGACGGATCGCCGCCGACCTGGCCCGTCTGGGGCTGTTGGACGAGGTGCGGGTGTCGATCGCGCCCATCTCCCTGGGCGGGGGCGCGCCCCTGCTGGACGGGCGCGTCGAACTGCGCCCCCTGGAGGTCGAGCGGGCCGGCGCCTTCGCCTGTCTGCGCTATGAGGTGGTCAAGCCCTGACCAGGAGGGGTGGCGTGCCCGTCGGTCGACTCGACCTCGGCCAGCAGGCGCGCCGCCTCGGCCACCTGGTCCTCATCGAGCACGGCGATCCCGTGCTCTCGGAGCAGGTGGGCGGTGACCCCCTCCCCCGGCACCTTGACCCCGGAGAAGGTCCCGTCGTAGACCTCGCGTGACCCACAGGAGGGGCTGGACTGTTTGAGCAGGGCCACGGCGACCCCGTGAGCCCGGGCGGTGGCCAACGCGGAACGGGCACCGGAGACGAAGTGCTCGGTCACGTCCACGCCCTCGGGGGTGAGGATGCGTGCCCGGCCGGCGAGCACGTCCGCGGCGTCGGCGCCGGGTTCGATCTCCGCCGGGGGCCGGGGCACCGGCAACCCCCCGGAGATCTCGGGGCAGTGCACGACGAGTCGCCCCTCCCGCCGCCAGCGTTCGACCGCGGCGTCGTCCACCGGCTTGGCCCGACCGTCGTAGCGGACCCTGCGCCCCATCAGGCAGGCGCTGACCAGCACTTTACGCATGCGACCACGCTACCCTCCGGCCGACACGTTCAAATCCCACGGTCCCCTCGCACATGGTGCTTATGTAGGTACGCAAGGTGACGCGACCGAGGGAGAGACGTGAGCGACACACGACCCGGAGGCGGCTCGTCCTCCGACGATGCCCGAAGCCTGCGGACCGAACATCGCACCACACGCAAGGCCGTCACCGCGGCCGCGATCGGTAACGCGACCGAATGGTACGACTTCGGTGTCTACAGCTACCTGGCGGTCACGATCGGGCTGGTCTTCTACCCCTCCCAATCGGGGGGCGTCCAGCTCATCGCCACCTTCACCACCTTCGCGGCGGCGTTCCTGGTGCGTCCGCTCGGCGGTATGTTCTTCGGCCCCCTCGGAGACCGGATCGGGCGTAAGCACGTACTCGCCTTCACCATGCTGTTGATGGCGGTGAGCACCTTCGCGATCGGCCTGATCCCCTCGGCCGACACCATCGGCATCGCCGCACCGATCCTCCTGTTGCTCGCCCGCATGACACAGGGCTTCTCCACCGGAGGCGAGTACGGCGGCGCCACCACCTTCATCGCCGAGTACGCGCCCGACAGACGCCGCGGTTTCCTCTCCTCGTGGCTGGAGTTCGGCACGTTCAGCGGCTATATCGGCGGCGCCGGCATCGTCACCCTGCTGACGTTGTTCCTCGGCGACGAGACGATGCTGGCCTGGGGTTGGCGCATCCCCTTCCTGCTGGCCCTGCCGCTCGGCGCGATCGGTCTGTACCTGCGGGTCAAGCTGGAGGAGACCCCCGTCTTCGACCAGAACACCGACGGCTTCGCCAAGGACGCCGGTGGCGCGCGCCGCAAGGGGCAGCTCCGCGAGACCATCCTCGAGCAGGGGCACGCCATCCTGCTGTGTCTGGGCCTGGTGATGGTCTTCAACGTCAACAACTACATGGTGACCGCCTACCTGCCCACCTACCTGGACTCCTCGCTCGGCTACAGCACCACCATGGGGCTGGTCGCGACCTTGGGCGCGATGGTGTTCATGCTGGCCGCCGTGACCCTGGTCGGAAGGGCGAGCGACCGGGTGGGTCGCAGGCCCATCCTGTTCTCCGGCAGCCTGTTCGCGATCGTGCTGTCCCTACCGGCCTTCTGGCTGCTGCAACAGGGGAACCTGTGGTCGGTCGCCTTCGGTGTGCTGGTCCTCGCCATCACCCTGGTGCACTTCTCCGGGGCCGCCCCGGCGGCTCTGCCGGCCTTCTTCCCGACCAAGGTCCGCTACGGCGCCCTGGCGATCAGCTTCAACATCTCGGTCTCACTGTTCGGTGGCACGACCCCGTTGATCTCGGAGTCGCTGGTGCAGTCCACCGGCAACCTGTACGCCCCGGCCTGGCTGCTGATGATCGCCGGCGCGGTGGGCGTCGTGGTCGTATGGCGGATGCCCGAGAGCGCGGGGCGTCCGCTGCCCGGGGCACCGGCCATCCCGGTGCCGGAGAAGATCGCGCGGGGCGCCTCTCCCACCCCTCCCCATCCCCGGGACGGGGAGGACTCGGAGTGGCGCTCGCCCGGAGGCAACGTGCGCAGGCTGCCCTCCGAGTCCGACTGACCCGAACGCGCCGAGGGCGCTCCGTCGGTGCGACGGAGCGCCCTCGGCGCGTTCGCGGGGGCTCAGCCCTCCCGCTTCTCGTCCTCGCCCGTCTCACCGGGGTCGTCGGTGTGCTCCCGGATCGCCGACATCAACAGCGACGAGGATTCGAGCTGACCCATGAGCCGGTCGACCGTCATCAGGGCGAGCCCCTGCGCGGGGTCTCCCAGGACGAGTAGTTTGTCGCCCGGCGCGATGCCCAGGTCTCGGCGGGCCTTCGCCGGCAGCGAGATCTGACCGCGTTCGCTCACGGTCACCGCGCCGTAGAACCCCCGGCCACCGGGCCCGTAGGAAGCGCCGTCCTCCTTCTCGGCCACCTGGTCACCACCTTCTCCACATGTTCCGCACAGCCTATCAAGCGGATCATGCCGGGCCCCGGCTCCGTTTCCCCCTCTCGACCGCGCCATGCTTTACATGATTTACATGACATATCATGTACGAGAACGCCTCGCAGAGGAGGAACCGTGACCACCAGCGCGCCCCGAGCGCTCGCCCCCGATCTGGCCCGTGGCGCCATGCTCCTGGCCATCGCCTTCGCCCACGCCCCCTTGTACGTCCTGGCCATCGACCACGGCCCCCTCGCGGCGAACCGGATCGCCCTCGCCTTCCACGACCTGTTCGTCGGCAACCACGCCCGACCGATGTTCGCGTTCCTGTTCGGCTACGCCCTCGTCCAGATGCTGGAACGCCGTACCTCCCGAGGCGACGACCCTGCCGACGTCCGGGCCATGCTGCGCCGCCGAGGTCTGTGGCTGATCGTCTTCGGCACGGCCCACCTCCTCCTGGTGCCCATCGACATCCTGGCCGCCTACGGAGTCGCCTCGCTCGTGCTCGTCGGCCTCCTCCGAGTACGGGACCGCACCCTGCTGTGGGGCGGCGCCCTCACCCTGATCCCCGGCACCCTGCTCTCCGGTCTCCCGCTGCTCCTGGCCCTCCCCCAGGGCCTGACCACCTTCGACATCGGCGCGCTGACCCTCCCCGCCGGCGGTGACACGGGCTCCCAGTACCTGGAACGCCTCCCCGGCGCGCCGATCGGAACGTTCGTCGGAACCGTGCTGGTGACGCCCGGTGTGATCGCCGGCATGTGGGCGGCCCGGCGCGGACTGCTGGAGGCCCCCGAACGCCACCGAGCCTTCCTGATCCGCGCCGTCGTGGCGACCATGGTGATCTCTTGCCTGGGAGCCCTGCCCTCGGTCCTGGCCCAGACCGGCCTGTGGCAGCCCTCGACGACGGCCGCGCTCTGGACCGCGGCCATGCTCCAGCCGCTCACCGGCTACTTCGGCGGCTTCGGCATGGCCGGGGCCATCGCGCTGATCGCCCTCCGGGCCGCGCGGACCCGGGGCCCGCTGACCACCGCGGTGGTCGCACTGGGACAGCGCTCCATGACCTTCTACCTGTTCCAGAGCGTGGCGTTCATGGCGGTGTTCGCCCCCATCGCCTTGGGCCTGCACGACCGCGTGGGACTGAGCGGAGCGCTGGTGGTGGCCACGCTCGTCTGGCTGGTGTCGTTGGGCGCCGCCGAACTCATGCGCCGTCGAGGCCTGCGAGGCCCCGCGGAGAGTCTGCTCAGGCGTCTGGTCTCCGGCGGGACCACTCGATCGAAGGCACCGGCCTCGACCTGACCCCCGGAAACGCCACGAGGGCCCACCCGGAACGATCCGGATGGGCCCTCGGCGCCGTCGAAGAGGGTCAGCGGCGCCCGCGCTGATTGCGGTCGGGACGCACGCTGCCCTTGGAGGCACGCCCCTGAACACCGTTCTTCTTCTCCCGAATGCGCATGCTGATGTGCACCGGGGTCCCCTCGAAGCCGAAGTCCTCGCGCAGACGACGCTCGATGAACCGGCGGTAGTTCTCCTCGAGGAAACCGGTCGTGAACAGGATGAAGTGCGGAGGGCAGGCACCCGCCTGGGTCGCGAACAGGATCTTGGGCTGCTTGCCGCCGCGCACCGGCGGCGGGGTGGCCGCCACCAGCTCCTTGAGCCAGTTGTTGAGCTGCCCGGTCGGGATGCGCTGGTTCCACCCGTTCAGGCTGGTCTCGATGGCCGGAACGAGCCGCTCCATGTGCCGGCCGGTCGCCGCGGAGATGTTCACCCGGGGGGCCCAGGAGACGCGGGAGAGCTGCCGGTCGATCTCCTTCTCCAGGTAGATGCGGCGCTCCTCGTCGAGGATGTCCCACTTGTTGAAGGCCAGGACCAGGCCGCGGCCGGCCTCGACGACCTGCTCCACCACCCGGATGTCCTGTTCGGCGAGCGGCTCGCTGACGTCCATCAGCACCACCGCCACCTCGGCCCGCTCCAAGGCCGTGCCGGTCCGCATCGTCGCGTAGTAGTCGGCTCCCTGAAGGGCACGGAACCGGCGGCGGATACCGGCGGTGTCGATGAACTTCCAGGTCTTGCCGCCCAGCTCGATCAGCTCGTCGACCGCGTCCCGGGTGGTCCCCGCCACCGAGTCCACGACCACGCGGTCCTCGCCGGCCAGCCGGTTGAGCAGGCTGGACTTGCCCACGTTGGGACGGCCGAGCAGGGCCACGCGCGGCGGGCCGTCCTCACCGTCACGATCGTCGTCGCCCTCCGGGACCTCGGGGAACGATGACACCAGGGCGTCGAGGAGATCGCCGGTCCCACGACCGTGCAGGGCGCTGATGGGGAAGGGCTGGCCCACACCGAGGTTCCACAGGTCGAGGGCGTCCGCCTCCTGCTGCCCGCCGTCGACCTTGTTCGCGGCCAGGACCACGGGACGCTTGGTGGCGCGCAGGACGCGGGTGACGGCGGCGTCGGCGTCGGTGATGCCGACCGTCGCGTCCACCACGAACAGGATCACGTCGGCGGTCTGCGCGGCGTACTCGGCCTGACGGGCGACCATCGCGGCCAGACCGGCGACACTGGTCTCCCAACCACCGGTGTCCACCAGCGTGAAGCGCCGGGTCTGCCACTCGGCGTCGTAGGCGACGCGGTCACGGGTCACACCCGGCACGTCCTCGACCACGGCCTCACGGCGGCCGAGGATCCGGTTGACCAGACTGGACTTGCCGACGTTGGGGCGGCCCACGACCGCGACGACCGGCAGGGCCGGCTCGGGCCCCTCGGACTCGTATCCGATGTCGGACACGTCGAACTCACTCATTGCTCATAACTCCCGGTTGCAGGACCCCGCGCGCCCAGGATGCGTGCCGCGAGGCCACGAAGATTCGACGCGATCGCCACGTGAATCGATGGGGGCGCCCGTACGGGCGCCCGTGACCACCCTGAGGGAAACCCCTCGGGCGGGTGTCGTGATTCCCCCGAAGGGGAGGGTGTGGCCGGGCTCTCCCGGCCGGTACTACTCGCCGCCGGCCTCGTCGGCCAGCTTGACCACCAGGGCGATGACCTCGTCCAGGGTCAGCCCCGTCGTGTCCAGCTCCAAGGCGTCCTCGGTCCGGGTCAACGGAGAGTGCGCGCGGTTGGAGTCCAGACGGTCACGACGGGCCAGGTCGGCCTGGGTCGCGGCCACGTCGCCGGTGCGGACCTCCTTGCTGCGGCGCTGCGCGCGCGCCTCGGCGCTGGCCGTGATGAACAGCTTCACCGGGGCCTCGGGGGCGACCACCGTGGTGATGTCGCGCCCCTCGACGACGATGCCCGCGCTCTCGACACGGGCCGCCTCGATGACCTCGCGCTGGGTGCGCACGAGGAGCTCACGGGCCTCGGGCACGGCGGAGACCGCGCTGACGTTGGTGGTGACCCGCTCGCCGCGGATGTCCGCGGTCACGTCGTGGCCGTCCACCTTGACGGTGGGGTCGCCCGGGTCGGTGCCCATCGTGATGACCGGACGAGAGACCTCGGCGGCCACCGCCGCCGGGTCGGAGACGTCCACCCCGTGGTGCAGCATCCACCAGGTCAGAGCCCGGTACATGGCGCCGGTGTCGAGGTAGCGCAGTTCCCGCGCCTTGGCGACACCCTTGGCCGTGCTCGACTTGCCCGACCCGGAGGGACCGTCGATGGCGATGACGATTCCGGTGCCCTGCGCGCTCACTACTGCTGTCTCCCTCGAAGGTCCGCTTTGATCGACGCCTCAGCCTACCCGCGCGACGGGCGCCCTCGGACCAACGATCAGGCGCCGGGGTGCACCGACCAACCGTCCGCGGACAGGGCCTCGGCCAAGGTGTCCAGAACCTCGGGCAGCACGTACAGCTCGGCCACGCCCAGCGGCAGTCCGGGGCTGTGCTCGATCCGTACGTCCTCGATGTTGACCCCGGCGGTGGCCGCGGCCGCGAACAGCCTCCCCAACGCCCCTGGTTCGTCGGGGATGACCACCGGCATGACGGTGTACTCGGGACGGCTCACCGACCCGTGTTTGCCGGGGATGCGCCCATGCCCCGCGCGCCCCCGCGACAACAGGTCCCGCACCGGTTCCAGAACGTCGACGCCCTCGGCCGCCCCCGCCAGGGAACGCAGGGCCTCGGCGGTGGCGGCCAGGTCCTCGGCCACCTCGGCGAGCACATCGGCCACCGGAAGGGCGTTGTGGGAGAGGATCTCCTCCCACATGGCCGGGTCTCCCCCGGCGATCCGGGTGACGTCGCGCACGCCCTGACCGGCCAGGGCCAGGGCCGTCTCGTCCCCTCCCGACAGACGCGCGGCCACCGCGGAGGAGGCCACGTGCGGGGCGTGCGAGACCAGGGCCACCGCGCGATCGTGGGCCTCGGCGTCCAGGATCAGCGGATCGGCGCCGCACACCCGGGCCAGCTCGATCACCGCGGCCACCGAACCGGGGTCGGCCTTACCGGTGGGACACAGGGCCCAGGAACGCCCCAGGAACAGGTCGGCGCGGGCCGCGCCGGGGCCGTGCTTCTCCCGTCCGCCCATGGGGTGGCCGGGAACGAAGGTCGCCATGTCGCATCCGGACCGTTCGGCCTCGCGCAGCACGCTCGCCTTCACACTGGCCACGTCGGTGTACACCTGGGCCAGTCCTCGGTTCTGGGCGTCGCGCAGCACCGCCGGCACGACGGCCGGCGGCGCGGCGATCACCGCGAGGTCGGCCGGGGCCGAGGAGGCGTTCTCCTCCAAGGGGCGGCCGGCGCCGAGGTCACAGGCCAGTCGCAACGAGGAGGCGTCCGGATCCGAGAGGGCGACGTCCACGTCATGGGCGCGCAGGGCCAGCGCGATCGACGTACCGATCAGACCGGTACCGATCACCGTGACCCGCCGCAGATCGCTCCGGCGCCCCTCGGCGTCCTCGTTCACCTTCACCGTTCCCCCGGCCCCCCGACGTGTGTCCACGCCACCAGCGTACGGCCTCTCCGGCCGTGGCTACTGCGCGATGTCCAGGCGCAACGCCTGGGCGCCGCGCAGGTAGACGTGCTGGACCTCGGAGCGGGGGCGCTCGGTCTCCACGTGCGCCATGAGCCGCACCACACGCGGTAGGGCGTGCGGGACCGCGATCTCGGTCGCGCACATCAACGGGACGTCGGAGAAACCGACCTCGCGCGCGGCCAACGCCGGGAACTCGCACGTCAGGTCGGGGGTGGCGGTGAACAGCACGCTGATCACGTCGTCCGTGGTGAGACCGTTGCGCTCCATCACCTCGGAGACCAGTTCGGCCGTGGCCTCCAGCACCTGCTCGCGTTCGTTCGCATCGACCTGCACCGCACCGCGGATGGCCCGTACCGCCACGTTCTTCCCGCCTCGTCGTCGTCTCTCCCCGCTCCCCGAAGGAGAACGGCGGCCGCCCCACCATGGGACGGCCGCCGTCAACTGTATCGACAGACTCGGGTCACAGACCCGCGACCTTGTACAGTTCGCCGATCTCACGCGAGCTCAGCGCGCGCATCGTGCCCAGCCTCAGGGTGTTCAGGTCGATCGGGCCGACCTGGGTACGGGCCAGGTCCGTGACCGGGTGGCCCACCTCCTCCATGAGACGACGCACGATGTGCTTGCGCCCCTCGTGGAGTCGGATCTCCACCATGGCCTGCTGGCTGTCGTTGTCGACCACGCGGAAGGAGTCGACCTCGACGGGGCCGTCCTCCAGCTCGATGCCCTTCTCGATCTCGCGCACCACACGGTGCGGCACCGGGCCGGGCACCTTCGCGATGTAGGTCTTGATGACCTTGTAACGCGGGTGCGTGAGCCGGTTGGCGAGCTCACCGTCGTTGGTCAGCAGGATCAGACCCTCGGTCTCGGTGTCCAGCCGACCCACGTGGAAGATGCGCTCCTCGGTCTGCCCCGTGTAGTCGGCCAGGGTCGGACGACCCTGGGGGTCCCACATGGTGCTGACCACGCCACGCGGCTTGTTCAGCGCGAAGTACAGCTTGTCCGGGGCGGTGACCACACGCATGCCGTCGACCCGGATCTCGGAGGCCTCCGGGTCCACCCGGGCGCCGAAGCGACGGACGATCTGACCGTCGACGCTGACGCGACCGGCGGCGATCATCTCCTCGCTGGCGCGACGGCTGGCGACACCGGCGGCCGCGAGGGCCTTCTGTAGACGGATGCCGTCGGGGACGTCCGTGTAGGTGTCACGGTCCTCGCCGGAGTGACGGTCCTCGTCGCGCGGGTCGTAGTCGGCGCGCAGCGCGTTGAGACGCTCACGGGCCGCCTTGGAGAGCTGGTTCTCGCTCTTGACCGCGCCACCGGCCGGGGCCTGGTCGCGACGTCCCTGGTAGCGGTCACGACGGTCGTCACGGCCGGAGGAACGACGGTCGTCGCGGCGCGGACGCTCGTCACGGTCGAAGCGGCCACCGCCACCACGCCGATCGTCACGCCGGTCCTGGGGACGGCCACCGCCGCGCCGGTCGTCACGACGATCGTGGGAACGACCGCCGCGGTCGTCACGGTCGAAGGAACGGCCACCGCGGTCCCGGTCGTCGCGGCGCGGGCGCTCATCACGGTCGAAGCGGCCACCGCCACCACGCCGGTCATCACGCCGCTCGAAGGAACGACCACCACGGTCGTCACGACGGTCATAGGAACGGCCACCACGGTCATCGCGACGATCGCGATCACCGCGGAACCCACCACGGTCCCGGTCGTCACGGCGCGGACGCTCATCACGGTCGAAGCGGCCACCGCCACCACGCCGATCGTCACGCCGCTCGAAGGAACGACCACCACGGTCGTCACGGTCGTCACGGTCGAAGGAGCGACCACCGCGATCCCGGTCGTCACGGCGTCCCTGGAAACCACCACGCCGGTCGTCGCGTCGCTCGAAGGAGCGGCCACCACGGTCATCGCGACGGTCACGGTCACCGCGGAACCCACCACGGTCCCGGTCGTCACGGCGCGGACGCTCATCACGGTCGAAGCGGCCACCGCCACCACGCCGGTCATCACGCCGCTCGAAGGAACGACCACCACGGTCGTCACGACGGTCATAGGAACGGCCACCACGATCGTCACGCCGATCACGGTCACCACGGAACCCACCACGGTCCCGGTCGGGACGTCCGCCACCCCGGCGGTCGTCACGGTCGAAGGAACGGCGGCCTCGGCCGCCTCGGTCGTCATAGTCGCCGCGCTCACCGCGCGGGGCGTATCCGCCCCGCTCACCGCGGGGACGGTCGTTATCAGTTGTGCTCACCGGTGTCGTCAAGACCTTCGATGTCGTCGGGGAGGAACGGCGCCAGATCAGGCAGCTCGTCGAGGCCGCGCAGGCCCAGCCGTTCCAGGAAATAGGAAGTGGTCCGGTACAACAGGGCACCGGACTCGGGGTCGTGACCGGACTCTTCGATCAGGCCCCTCAGTACGAGGGTACGCATGACCCCGTCACAGTTGACCCCGCGTACCGCGGAGACCCTGCCACGGGAGACCGGCTGACGGTAGGCGACCACCGCCATCGTCTCGAGGGCCGCCTGGGTCAGGCGTACCTCCTGCCCCTCCTTGAGGAAGTGCTCGACGATGTCGGCGCATTCGGGACGCGTGTACACACGCCAGCCCTCGGCCACCGCCCGTAGGTCGAAACCACGGCCCTGTTCGGTGTATTCCCGTGACAGGTCCTCCAGGGTACGCGTGACCACGTCGAGTGGGACACCCAACGCCTTGGCCAGGTCGTACTCGGACACCGGCTGGTCGACGACCATGAGGACCGCCTCCAGGTCACGGCGCAGGGTCGGCGGCGCCACGGCCGCCTCGTCCGTCCCGGCGTACTCCGTCGTCATCGTCCGTCCCCCGTATCGGCGGGTGCCACCGCCTCGTCGTATTCGGTCTCCACCTCGACCTCACGGTCCCCTCCGGTCCAGGTCACGATGAGCTCGCCCAACGGTTCGGGCTGGTCGAACCCCACGTTCGAGGCGCGGTACAGCTCCAAGAGCGCCAGGAAACGGGCCACCACCTCGAAGGTTCCGGTACAGCCCGCCGTGAGCCGGGCGAAGGACAACCGTCCGTGCTCTCGCAGCTCGGCGACCATCAGCTCGCCCTGCTCCTTGACCGAGGTCTTGGTCTGGTGGATGTGCGTGACCGGGACGCTCGGCGGCTCCTTGGGGGTGAACACCATCCCCGCGAGAGCCGCGAACTCCTGAGGGCCCAGCTTGAACAGCACGTCGGGACGCATCCCCGCGAACCGTTCCTCCAACGGCACGGCCCGGGCGTAACGGCGCCCCTGCGAGGCCAGCCGCTCGCGCATATAGGAGGCGACCTCCTTGTAGGCCCGGTACTGGAGCAGCCGGGCGAACAACAGGTCGCGCGCCTCCAACAGGGCCAGATCCGCCTCGTCCTCCACGTCCCCGCGTGGAAGCAGCCGCGCCGCCTTCAGGTCCAACAGGGTGGCCGCCACCAGCAGGAAGTTGCTGGCCTGGTCCAGATCCCAGTCGTCACCGTGCGCCCGGATGTGCGCGATGAACTCGTCGGTGACCTTCGACAGGGAGACCTCGGTGATGTCGAGCTTGTGCTTCGAGATCAGCGCGAGGAGCAGGTCGAAGGGGCCCTCGAAGTTGTCCAGGTGCACCTGGAAGGCGTTCTCGTCGACCTCGTCCACGCCCCCGGCGGACGGAGGGACCCCCTCCGGGTCAGTCGCCATGGCGGGCCCACGTCTTCTCACTCATAGGACAAGGGTGTCACCGATTCGGAGCCGCGCGTGACGGGCCGTGCCCGGACCACCCCACGGGGGGGCGTCCGATCCGGGTGCGCGGCCCGCTCAGTCCTCGCTCAACCGACGTACCAGCATGCTGCCCGCGCCGTTCTCCTCGAAGTCGGCGAGCAGGACGGCCACCGCCTCCCGGACCAGACGCCCCCGGTCGGCCGACAGCCCGTGCTCGGCGCGCAGCGACAGTCGGGCCTGTTCCAGGGCCAACAGCTCCGCACCGGAGATGTAGACGGTGATCTTCTCGTCGTGACGCTGGCGACCACTGGGCTTGGGGGCCCGACGCACCGCGCCGTCGCCCTTGACTCCGTGGCCGTCCCCGGCGTCGTCCGCCCCACGGGGCCGCCGTCTCTCGACGTCGTCCCCGTTCGTCTCCTGTCGTTCCTGCTCCGGTACCTTGTGCCGGCTCTCGGCCTCCGACTGTTCCCCGTCGGGCCCGGAGGGGCGGAAGAAGAGTTCGTCCGCCCCGGGTAGCGTCACGCGCCGTGACCGCTGAGAGGCCACCTCGCCAGCACCTCCTTGGCCAGAGCACGATAGGCGTTGGCCCCGGCCGAGGAGGAGTCGAACCTGGTGATGGGCTCGCCCGCCACGGTGGCGTCCGGGAACCGCACGGTGCGATTGATGACCGTACCGTAGACCTTGTCGCCGAACCCGTCCACGATCGTGGACAGCACCTCACGGGCGTGCAGGGTCCGCGGATCGTACATGGTGCCGAGGAAACCGTCGATGACCAGGTCCTCGTTGAGGCGCTCCTGGACCTTCTGGATGGTGTCCATCAGCAACGCCACACCGCGCAGCGCGAAGAACTCGCACTCCAACGGCACGATGACGCCGTCGGCCGCGGTCAGCGCGTTGACGGTGAGCAGGCCCAACGAGGGCTGGCAGTCGATCAGGATGACGTCGTAGTCGTTGATGACCGGACGCAGCGCCCGCGCCAGCATCTGCTCACGGGCCACCTCGCCGACCAACTGCACCTCGGCCGCCGACAGGTCGATGTTGCTCGGAATGAGGTCCAGGCCGTCGACGTCCGTCTTGAGCAGGACGTCCTCGACCGTCACGTCCCGCTGCATGAGCAGGTTGTAGACGGTCAGGTCCAGCTCACGCGGGTCCAGACGGCCCAACCCCACCGACAGCGCGCCCTGCGGGTCGAAGTCGACCAGCAGTACCCGTCTGCCGTACTCCGCGATGGCGGCACCGAGGTTGATGGTGGTGGTGGTCTTACCGACCCCACCCTTCTGGTTACAGAGTGCTACAATCCGTGCCGGGCCGTGTTCGTCCAGCGGCTCCGGCTCCGGAAACGCCCGCTCGGGTCTCTTGGTGTGCAGATCGGCCCCCGTGTTGCGTGTCGTCCCCCACGGGTTGTTCACCGGGTCGGCGGAGGTGTCCCCGCCGACGGGTGCGGTGTTCGCCGCCTCGTCGTACTCCGACCAGTTCACAACCCTTGACCTCCCCTACGGACCGGCCACGGCCCGATGGGACTCCTGACGTCCCCCACGACTCGACCGCCGTCGGAAACTCAATATGTCGACAGCAACGTACCTTCGTGCGGCGACTCTAGAACGGCGACACGGCGCACTTCAACATGATCCGACGAGTATTCCTCACCGTGCGGACCGAGGGTGTTCGGACGCGTACGCCCTTCCATCTCGTAGGAGAAGAGTACACACCGGACACCCCTGCCCCGCCCCGCGCGAAGCCGCCTCCCCTCCGCCCGGACGCCCTCGGACCGCCGCACGCCCCGTGTCACCGGGCCGCCCGTCGCGCACGCGGATGGCTTGAGGCGTACACCTCACGCAGCCTCTCCACGGTCACCAGCGTGTAGACCTGGGTGGTGGTGACCGAACTGTGCCCCAGCAGCTCCTGGACCACCCGGATGTCGGCCCCGCCGTCGAGCAGGTGGGTGGCGAAGGAGTGCCGCAGGGTGTGCGGAGAGATCCCCTCCACACCGGCCCGTTCGGCCACCGCCGACAGCAGCGCCCACCCGCCCTGCCGGGTCAGCCTCCCACCCCGCGCGTTGACGAACAACGCCGGCCCACCGCGGCCGGAAGCGGCCAGGGTCGGCCGGGCCCGGGTCAGGTACCCGCCGAGCGCGCGACGGGCGTGCGAGCCCAACGGCACCAGACGTTCACGCTCGCCCTTACCTCGGAAACGCACCAGCCCGACCCGATCTCCGGCGTCGACCGCGTCGGCGACGTCGTCCACGTCCAGACCGACCGCCTCCGAGATCCGGGCCCCCGTACCGTAGAGCAGCTCCAACAGGGCACGGTCGCGCAGGGCCAACAGGTCGGGGCGCTGGTCCGAGGCGGGGGCCTCCTCGGGCCCCGCCGCCTCCAACAACCCTTCGACCACCTCCAACGGGACGGCCTTGGGCAGGCGCATCGGCGTCGACGGCGGAGTCACCTCGACGGCGGGGTCCTCCGCCGCCCAGCCCTCCCGCACGGCGAACCGGTGCAGGCCCCGCACCGCCGCCAGGGTGCGCCCGGCCGAGGCCGCGCTCAACGGCCCGTGCTCCTCGTCGCCCTCGCGCAACACCGAGAGGAAGCGTCCCACCCGTGCCGGTGTCACCCCGCCCAGGTCGTCGACGCCGCTCTCCTCCAGATGGTCGATGTAACGGCGCAGATCACGCCGGTACGCGGCGAGAGTGTTACCGGCCAACGCGCGCTCGGCGCTCAGATGGTCGAGAAAGGCGGCGCGCGCCCGCTCCAGCGGCCCACGCTCCGCCCCTTCGGCCGAGCCGTTCGGGCCCTCGACGTCCGCCCCGCCCTCTCCGGGGTCGATCACCCGTCCCCTTCCCGTCAGTCGTCGGAGGCCTCGGGCAGGGCGGCGAACCCGTCCCCGGAGGCGGCGTGGGCGGCCAGGACACCGATGAGCGTGGCACCGTTGTGGAGTCGATCGGCGAGCACGGCGCGCACCGCCTCCTCCAACGGCAACCACTCCGAGGCCAGGTCGGTCTCCTCGTGCTCGCGCACGAAGTCGATCTCCTCCTCCGGCACCTCGGACAGGTCCCGGGCCAGGAAGATGTGGATCCGCTCGTTGGAGAAACCGGTGCTGGGGAAGAAGGCGGGCAGCCGATGCCAGGTGGCGGCCCTCAGACCGGCCTCCTCCACCAGTTCACGACGCGCGGTGGCCAACGGCCCCTCGCCCTCCGCGTCGAGGACGCCCGCCGGCAGCTCCCACAGGGTGTGCCCCGTGGGGTGCCGGTACTGGCGCTGAAGTAGAACCCGGCCCTGATCGTCCAAGGCCACGATCGCCGCGGCCCCGGGGTGGTCCATGTAGTCGCGGGCGGCCACGGTCCGCCCCTCGCCGCCGGCCCCGGGCATCTCCACCCAGTCGGTGCGCATCCCGCACTTGGGCCCGCGGTAGCGCTCCTCGGAACGCTCCACCGGCCATGACTCGGGGGCGTCCGCGACCCGCGCGTACGCCCCCGACGTCTCGTTCTCGATCCGACGGGTCTGGTCGGCCATACGGCCCCTCTCAAAGACCGGGCCCCACCCGTCGGTTCCGCTCGCTAGGGCTCCTGGTGCTCCAGCGCGGCGGAGATCAACCCGCGGAAGAGCGGGTTGGCGTTGGTCGGGCGGGACCGCAGCTCCGGGTGCGCCTGCGTCGCGATGAAGAACGGGTGGGCGTCCCGGGGCAGTTCCACGTACTCCACCAGCTTGCCATCGGGGGAGAGCCCGGAGAACACCAGACCCGCCTCCTCCAGCCTGGAACGGTAGGCGTTGTTGACCTCGAAACGGTGCCGGTGACGCTCGGAGACCTGCGCCCGACCGTCGTAGAGCTCCCGGGCCAGGGTGCCCTCGCCCAGGTCGGCCGGGTACAGACCCAGCCGCATGGTGCCGCCCATGTCGCGGTCACCGGAGACCACGTCCTGCTGGTCGGCCATGGTCGCGATCACCGGGTCGACGGCCTTGTCGTCGAACTCGGTGCTGTTGGCGCCCTCCAGGCCGAGCACGTTGCGGGCGTACTCGATGACCAGACCCTGAAGACCGAGGCAGATGCCGAGCAGCGGCACCTTGTTCTCACGCGCGTAGCGGATGGCGCCGAGCTTGCCCTCGATACCGCGCACCCCGAAACCACCGGGGATGAGGATGCCGTCGGCTCCGTCGAGCTCGGCGGCCGCACCCGAGGGGCTGGCGCAGTTGTCGCTGGCCACCCAGCGGATGTTCACCCGCGTGTCGGTGGCGAAACCGCCGGCGCGCAACGCCTCGCTGACCGACAGGTAGGCGTCGGGCAGGTCGATGTACTTGCCGACCATGGCGATGGTGACCTCGTGGTCGGGCTGGTGCACGCGGCGCAGCAGCTCGTCCCACTCCGTCCAGTCCACGTCGCGGAACGGCATGCCCAGCCGACGGACGACGTAGGCGTCCAGGCCCTCACGGTGCAGCACCTTGGGGATGTCGTAGATGGAGGGGGCGTCGGGGGTGGAGACCACACCGGACTCGTCCACGTCGCACATGAGGCTGATCTTGGACTTCAGGCTCTGGGTGATGGGCCGGTCCGAACGGCACACGATGGCGTCGGGCTGGATACCGATGCTGCGCAGGGCGGCGACCGAGTGCTGGGTCGGCTTCGTCTTCATCTCGCCGGACGGGCCGAGGAAGGGGATGAGCGACACGTGCAGGAAGAAGCAGTTCTCCCGGCCGATCTCGTGCCGGATCTGACGGACGGCCTCCAGGAACGGCTGCGACTCGATGTCGCCGACCGTGCCGCCGATCTCGGTGATGACGATGTCGACGTCGGGGGCGTCCATCGCGTAGATACGCGACTTGATCTCGTTGGTGATGTGCGGGATGACCTGCACGGTGTCGCCCAGGTAGGCGCCCTGGCGCTCCTTGGCGATGACACTGGAGTAGATCTGACCGGTCGTGACGTTGGCCGACGCGGACAGCTCCACGTCGAGGAAACGCTCGTAGTGGCCCACGTCCAGGTCGGTCTCGGCACCGTCGTCGGTGACGAAGACCTCACCGTGCTGGAAGGGGTTCATGGTCCCCGGGTCAACGTTGAGGTAGGGGTCCAGCTTCTGCATGGTGACCCGCAGGCCTCGCGACTTCAGGAGTCGACCCAGGCTGGAGGCGGTCAGGCCCTTGCCGAGACTGGAGGCGACGCCGCCGGTAACGAAAAGGTGCTTGGTACTCGCGGCGGATGCCAAAGTGTTGCTCCCGTGGTGTGATTGGCTACGGCGGGCTCGAACGAGCCGAGAGGCCGTGCGGCGGTCCGGGTCCGAGCGGCGGCGAGGGCCGTTCCAGCACGTCGGACTCCACGGGGCACCAGGATAACAGGCCCCCCGTTCGCCCACACCCGGGAACGCCCTCCGGGTCTCGGCTGTTCCCCGGGCTCCTTCGCGCGGCCCTCGGCAAGCCCGACGGACAGGGCGTTCACGTTCCCTCGCGCACCGGACGGGTGGCGAAGGCAACAGTCGGAGACCGCCCCGGATCGTTCACGGCCGGGGCGGCGATCCCTCGGTCAGGCGGGGAATCCGCCGGCGCGTCCCAGGTAGGCGGGCGGGGTCTTACCGAGCCGCTCCCCCATCCAGTCGCCCAGCGCCGCGGCCTCGGACAGGCCGATCCCCGTGCGCATCCCGCTCCGGTGCAGCAGGTAGAGCAGGTCCTCGGTGGCGATGTTGCCGGTCGCGGCGGGTGCGAAGGGGCAGCCCCCGAAACCGCCCAGGCTGGAGTCCAGCACGCGGACGCCCTCCTCCACGGCGGCCAGGGCGTTGGCGTAGCCCGTGTTCCGGGTGTTGTGGAAGTGGCAGCGCAGCGTCCGCCCGGGGGCGACCTCTCCGACCGCCCTCGTCAGCTCACGGACCTGGAAGGGCACGCCCACGCCGATGGTGTCGGCCAGCGCGATCTCCACGGCGCTCGTGTCGGCGACGCGCCGCGCCACCTCGCGCACCCGTTCCGTCGAGACCTCGCCGTCGAAGGGGCAGCCGAAGGCGGTGGAGATCGTGACGCTCAACGGCACCCCGGTGCCCTCCAGGACCCGGTCCATGTCGGCCAGGGAGTCGAGCATCTCGTCGACGGTGGCCCCCTGGTTGCGGACGCTGAAGCCGTCGGTGGCCGGCACCGCCACGTTGATCTCGGAGACCCCGGCCGCCAGGGCCCGGTCCAGGCCACGACGGTTGAGGGCCAGGCCGATGAAGGAGGCCCCCGCCCCCCGGTCGACCCCGGCCATGATCTCCTCGGCCCCGGCCATCTGTGGTACCCGCTTGGGGTTGACGAAGCTGACCGCCTCGATCCGCCGGACCCCGGCGGAGACCGCCCGGTCGATCAACCGGATTCGGTCCTCGACCGACAGCACGGTGGACTCGTTCTGGAGGCCGTCGCGCGGACCCACCTCCACGATCTCCACCTGTTCGCCGCCCTCGGGCCCACGATCGTCCGCGGCCATCACAACCACCTCTCCCGCCCCATCGCGTTATCGCGCCCAGGCTAGTGGAGGCCGGTCGAGAGCCACGTCACCGGGGCTCCCCACCGTCGTGTTCAGCGCAGGGCGAGGGCGGGGCGGACCTCCCAGGTCGTCCACACCGGGCGGTAGCCCATCCGGTGCCAGAACGGCCCCGAGAGCGGGTTCATCTCCGCGTAGTTGAGCACCGACACCGCCACCCCGTGACTGTCCAGGGCCTGATGCGCCTGACTGACCAGAGCCGTACCGATCCCGTGGCCACGCTCGGCGGCGGTCACCACCGCGTAGCCGATGTGCGCGATCGGGCGGGCGCGCACCAGGGACCTCGCCCAACGGGAACGCTCGGGCGGGGACACCCACAGCAGACCGACCGCGCGTCCCCGGCGCTCGGCCAACCAGATCCACGAACGCGAACGGTTCAGCGCCCGCGCCGAGACCTTACGGGTCTGCTCGGCGGTGTCGGGCTGGAGGAAGACCCCGCCGAAGTGCTGCTCGTACCGGTGCTCCTCCATCAGCAACCCCACCACCTGGGTCAGGTCGCTGATGTCGGCCAGGCGGATCGTCACGTCGCGCGGAGGCAGCGACGGCGGCACCCCGCGACGCCGTTGCCGGGCCGCGAGCACCGTGTAGGGCTGGAGGCCGTGACGTTGCAGCGGGATGATCCCCTCCACGTCCCGGGCCGGCCAGCTGACCAGGGCGGCCGACTCCGACCCGGTGCCGGTGGGCAGGTCCTCCAGCTGGTCGCGCCAGCTGGTGAGCAGGGAGTCCAGGGCCCGCGCCGGTTCGGGGCCACCGACGATGGGGGTCAACCAGTGCTGGTCGGGGACGCCCCATATCCGGCCGACCTCGCCCGGCTGGTACCAGGTGTAGTGCATACTGCCCGCCGCCACGGGGTGGCCGTCCTCGTCGCTGACGGTCAGGAGGGGGTAGGAGTTGGGGGCGAAGCCCACGGGTTCGGGCAACAGGGGATCGGCGTCGGCCCAGCGTCGGGCGGCCGAACGCACCAACGGGTCGAGTCCGACGTCGCCCCCGGGAGACTCGTCGTGTCGCACCCGCGCGACGTAACCGCTCATCCACCCCTCCCCTAGCGGGTCCTTGCCAAGCGAACACCCACGGCCGCGGCCTGGCCGCGGCGCCCATGATCATCGTGCCCACCACGCGGACGTATCGGCGCGGTGGGGACGGAACGACCGTACCGCCTCATCCTGGCACCGATACGCGAAAACGGGGAACCGTACCGATGGTACGGACCATCCCGCCCTCCGTGGCGCCTCACACGAGTGCGGGTGGACGCGCTCCACGGTAACGGATCATGGCCCGCCCACCGAGGGCGGGGCGGTGCGTACGAGAGCGCGAGCGCCTGCCACATAGGGGTTTCGGAGTCCGCCCGGGGTGGAGGGCGAGGGGGTTCAGATACCGGCGTCGCCGCCCTCGGTGACGGTGGTGTTACGGCCGTGGTTGACCACCACGGGGTCGCCTCCGGCGAAGGAGACCTTGTTGTCCACCCCCACCAACACGATCTTCTCGGCGCTGCCCACCTCGACCACCGAACCACGACCGCTGGCGCGCACCAGACCGCACTCGCCGTCCAGCACCACCTTGGCGTTGTCGGCGGAGACGACGACCTTGCGATGTTCGCAGTCCTCGTGGACGTCGGCCTCGTCGTCGACCACCAGGATCACCTCGTCGTCGACGACGTTGCCCTCCGGCTCCCGCTCGCGGTCCTCATCGGTCGATCCCCGCCCCTCGTCCACGGCATGGGTGCGTCCGGAACCCGGGTCGACCTCGTCGGGGGCCGCCTGCTCCACCCCACAGCCGACGACCAGGGAACCGAGCAGCGCAGCGCCGCCCACGAGTCGAAGAACTCGACCACCCATGAACTCCCCCATAGCAAAAACCGATAATCGCGACATAGGTCCGGGACAAGGCCCAAGACTATGTCACGTGAAGGTAACTATGCGACCCAAGAGTTCTGTGATCGTTCTCTTTTCGAGACAGGGTCGGGGATGTGGGAGGAACTCCTGAAAGCCCCTCCCACCCGGAAACGTCCGCTCAGCTCATCCCCGCGGCGTCCATACCGCGCAGCTCGCGCTTCAACTCGCCGATCTCGTCGCGGAGCCGGGCCGCCAGCTCGAACCGCAGGTCGGTCGCGGCCTGGTGCATCTGTTCGCTCAACTGCTCGATGAGTCCGGCCAGCTCCGCGCGCGGCATGTTCGCCACGTCCGCCTTCTCGCCCAGAGCCGGGACCGGGGCCTTCGTCGCCTTGGCCCCCTGGCGGTAGCCGGTCGACATCAGCTCCTCGGTGTCCACGTCCTCCCGGTTCAAGGTGTCCAGGATGTCGGCGATCTGCTTGCGCAACGGGGTCGGGTCGATCCCGTGCTCGGCGTTGTAGGCCAACTGCTTGTCCCGGCGCCGGTTGGTCTCCTCGATCGCCGCGCTCATCGAGTCCGTCACCCGGTCCGCGTACATGTGCACCTGACCGGACACGTTACGGGCCGCGCGACCGATCGTCTGGATCAGGGAGGTCTCCGAACGCAGGAAGCCCTCCTTGTCGGCGTCCAGGATCGCCACCAGCGACACTTCCGGCAGGTCCAACCCCTCACGCAGCAGGTTGATCCCGACCAGCACGTCGAACTCGCCCACCCGCAACTCGCGCAGCAGCTCCACCCGGCGCAGGGTGTCCACCTCGCTGTGCAGGTACCGGACCCTGATCCCCAACTCGGCGAAGTAGTCGGTGAGGTCCTCCGCCATCTTCTTGGTGAGCGTGGTGACCAGCACCCGCTCGGATCGCTCGGCCCGCTCCCGGATCTCGTGCACCAGATCGTCGATCTGCCCGTCCGTGGGTTTGACCAGCACCTCCGGGTCCACCAGGCCGGTCGGCCGGATGACCTGCTCGACCACATCGCCGCCGCTCTGCCGCAGCTCGTACTTGCCGGGCGTCGCCGACAGGTACACCGACTGCCCGATCCGTCCGGTGAACTCCTCCCACTTCAACGGACGGTTGTCCAACGCCGAGGGGAGTCGGAACCCGTGGTCCACCAGGGTCCGCTTACGCGCGGCGTCCCCCTCGTACATCGCGCCGATCTGCGGCACGGTCACGTGCGACTCGTCCAGGACCAGGAGGAAGTCCTCGGGGAAGTAGTCCAGGAGCGTGTTGGGCGCGCTTCCGGGATCGCGGCCGTCGAAGTGCCGCGAGTAGTTCTCGATCCCCGAGCAGGTCCCCAGCTGACGCATCATCTCCAGGTCGTGGGTGGTGCGCATCCTCAGACGTTGGGCCTCCAGCAGCCTCCCCTGACCCTCCAGCTCGGTGAGCCGCTCGCCCAGCTCCGCCTCGATCGAGGCGATCGCCCGTTCGGTGCGCTCCTCGCCCGCGACGTAGTGCGAGGCGGGGAAGATGAACATCGCGTCGCTCTCGCCCAGCACCTCACCGGTCAGCGGGTGCAACGTCAGCAGACGTTCGATCTCGTCACCGAACATCTCGATGCGGATCGCCAGTTCCTCGTAGACCGGGATGATCTCGATGGTGTCCCCGCGCACCCGGAACGTCCCCCGGGTGAACGCCATGTCGTTGCGCGAGTACTGCATCTCCACCAGACGGCGCAGCAGGTCGTCGCGGTCGACCTCCATGCCGACCTCCAACCGCGCCATCCGGTCCACGTACTCCTGCGGGGTGCCCAGACCGTAGATGCACGACACCGACGCCACCACGATCGTGTCCCGCCGGGTCAGCAGCGAGTTGGTGGCCGAGTGCCGGAGCCGCTCCACCTCGTCGTTGATCGACGAGTCCTTCTCGATGTAGGTATCGCTCTGCGGGACGTAGGCCTCGGGCTGGTAGTAGTCGTAGTACGAGACGAAGTACTCGACCGCGTTGTTCGGCAGCATCTGCCGGAGCTCGTTGGCGAACTGCGCGGCGAGCGTCTTGTTCGGCTGGATGACCAGCGTGGGCCGCTGGAGCCGCTCCACCGTCCAGGCCACCGTCGCCGTCTTACCCGTACCGGTGGCGCCCAGCAGCACCGTGTGCGGATCGCCCGCCCTGACCCGCCTGGAGATCTCCTCGATCGCGTGCGGCTGGTCCCCCGCCGGGGTCATCTCCGAGACGACCTCGAAGGGGGCCTCACTGCGTTCAATGTCGCTGACCGGTCTCACTAGCCCTCAATCTCCCGTCGAACCACAGGCCGACCCGAGCCGCCCGTCCCCTCTCCCTCCAACGCTACCGACCCCCGGTGACATCCCGGCCGATGGAAGTCCGGCCGCGTCGCGCCGCGGCCCCTGGGAACACGTGAGATCTAGGCGGCTCTGCGCAGGAGTTCGTTCCACAGCTCCTCGACCCGGCGTTCCAGGTCCTCACGGCTCCCGGAGTTGTCCACCACCAGGTCGGCCGAGGCCAGACGGGTCTCCCGGTCGGCCTGGGACGCGATCCTGGCGCGGACCTGCTCGGGAGGCATCCCCCGGTCCCGGGCCACCCGCTCCACCCGCGTCTCGTCGGGGGTGTCCACCACGACCACCACGTCGTACAGCGACTCCAGGCCGTTCTCGACCAGCAGCGGCACGTCGTAGACCACGACCTCGGCGTCGGAGTCCAGAGCCTGTTCCATCAGGCGGCCACTGCGCTCGGCCACCTTCGGATGGACGATCGCGTTGAGCCGTTCCAACCGCTCCTCGTCGGCGAACACCAACTCCCCCAACCGGGGACGGTCCAACCGCCCCTCCGGGGTGAGCACCCCCGCACCGAACTCGGCGACGATCTCCGCCAACCCGGGCGTGCCCGGTTCCACGACCTCGCGGGCGATGGCGTCCGCGTCGATGACCACCGCGCCGAAGGAGGCCAACGCCGCGGAGACCGCGCTCTTACCCGAACCGATACCGCCGGTGAGTCCCACTTTCAGCATGGCTGCACCCTAGGCCATGGGCACCGGAGGCACACGCCGCGGCTCCCCCTCACAGCGCCGCTCCCACCGCGCTCAACTCCTTGCGCATGTGCACCATCACCAGATGGTCGGCCACCCTCTCCCGGTGCGTCTCGGCGTACCCCACCTCACGGTAGAGCCGCTGCTCCTTCGCGCTCTGCGCACCGGTGAACAGCGTCAACGCCGCCAGATCCGGCCGTCGCTCGCGCAACTCCTCCTCGACCCGGGAGAGCAGCGCCCGGGCGATCCCACGACGTCGCAGATCCGGGGCGACCACCAACCGGCCCACGACCCCCGTGGTATCGGTGACCCCGGCCCGCACCGCCCCGACCACACGGGCACCGACCACCGCCTTGAGCACCAGAGCCCCCTCGTCGGCCAGAAGCGTCTCGATCCGGCTCAGGCCCTCGGTGAGCGGCAGGATGAACGGATCCCCGTACGCCTGCGCCTCGTCGACGTAGGCGGCGCGCTGGAGGGTGAAGATCTCCCCCGCGTCGTCGGGACCGGCCTGGTGGATGTCGAACACGTCGCCTCCTCGACGGCCCCCGCCTCTCGAGGACCCCTCCTGGCACCCTAGGGCGGCCGGAGGCGATACGCAGAGGATTCGCGGACACGGCGAAGGGCCGCCCCCACACATGGTGGAGACGGCCCCTCGTCAGAGTGTCACTCGGGCTCGCGCCCGATGGACGAGTCGATCAGGACTCGCCACCACCCGCCAGCTTCTCGCGCAGAGCGGCCAGGGCCTCGTCGGAGGCCAGGGCACCGCTGCTGCCGCTGTCGGAGCCGGTCGAACCGGTCTGACCGCCACCGGTGTACTCTTCCTCCTCCTCGGGGAGGGGAGCGTTGGCGGCGGCGTCCTCGGCCGCGCGGGCCTCCTCGACCTGCTTGCGGTGAGCCTCGAAGCGAGCCTGCGCCTCGGCGTAGCTGCGCTCCCACTCGTCCCGCTGAGCCTCGAAGCCCTCGAGCCACTCGCCGCTCTCGGGGTCGAAGCCCTCGGGGTACTTGTAGTTGCCCTGCTCGTCGTAGTCCGCGGCCATGCCGTACAGGGTGGGGTCGAAGTCCACCTGGTCGGGCGAGACGGCCTCGTTGGCCTGCTTCAGCGAGAGGCTGATGCGACGACGGTCGAGGTCGATGTCGATGATCTTGACGAAGATCTCGGTGCCGACCTGGACGACCTGCTCCGGCACCTCGACGTGGCGCTCGGCCAGCTCGGAGATGTGGACCAGACCCTCGATGCCCTCCTCGACGCGCACGAACGCACCGAACGGAACCAGCTTGGTGACCTTGCCGGGAACGACCTGGCCGATCTGGTGGGTCCGGGCGAACTGCTGCCACGGGTCTTCCTGGGTCGCCTTGAGCGACAGGGAGACGCGCTCGCGCTCCATGTCCACGTCGAGAACCTCGACGGTGACCTCCTGGCCGACCTCGACGACCTCGCTCGGGTGGTCGATGTGCTTCCAGGAGAGCTCGGAGACGTGCACCAGACCGTCGACGCCACCCAGGTCCACGAAGGCACCGAAGTTGACGATCGAGGAGACGACGCCCTTGCGGATCTGACCCTTCTGGAGGGTGTTGAGGAACGTCTGGCGAACCTCGGACTGGGTCTGCTCGAGCCAGGCACGGCGGGACAGGACCACGTTGTTGCGGTTCTTGTCCAGCTCGATGATCTTGGCCTCGAGCTCACGGCCCACGTAGGGCTGGAGGTCGCGGACACGGCGCATCTCGACCAGGGAGGCGGGCAGGAAGCCGCGCAGGCCGATGTCGAGGATGAGACCACCCTTGACGACCTCGATGACGGTGCCGGTGACGACGCCGTCCTCTTCCTTGATCTTCTCGATCGTGCCCCAGGCCCGCTCGTACTGAGCGCGCTTCTTGGACAGGATCAGACGGCCTTCCTTGTCCTCCTTCTGGAGAACGAGGGCTTCGACCTGGTCGCCGACGGCAACGACCTCACCGGGGTCGACGTCGTGCTTGATCGACAGTTCCCGAGAGGGAATCACACCCTCGGTCTTGTAGCCGATGTCGAGCAAGACCTCGTCTCGATCGACCTTCACGATGGTGCCCTCGACAATGTCACCGTCGTTGAAGTACTTGATGGTCTCGTCGATCGCCGCGAGGAAGGCTTCCTCGGACCCGATGTCGTTGACCGCTACCTGGGGTGTCGAGGTGGCCTCGGTGCTGCTCGTCATTTGTGGGTGGACTCCGGATACGGACAGGTTCAGAAAATGGGCACGTCGTGGGTTCGGGCTGGTCGATCCGTCGTCCAGATGCAAGAAGCAGGGCCACATGTACGGAACGAGCCGTCCGTGACCGCCGACTACCGGGTCCAGAGTGGTGACCGATGCGGTGCAACCCTTCGCCCCCTACGGAGACGACAGACGCACGCACGAACCCACAACACTGAGGCCAGAATATGAGACATGGGCGTCCTGGTCAATCGGAACCCGGGAACGCCAACCCGGCGAAGGCCATGATGGACGCAATTTACCCGAGCCCCGAGGGGAAGTTCAACCGGGCCACGCCGACCCTCCGACCAGGCGCGCCACCCGATGTCGCCCCTCGAAGAACACCCCTTCGCGGCGACCGTGAGGATTCCTCCGAAAAATCACGAATCCCCCGGATCGACGAGCCTCTCAGTCCATCGGAGGACGTGAACGCGAGCGCTTGACCTCGCCCCGACGTCTCTTGGCGTCCACACGTCGCCGCTTCGCGGCCCTGCTGGGCCGACGGCTACGACGCTCCGGCGGCGGAGGCGCGATCGCCTCCTCCAGAAGGCGGGCCATCCGCTCCCTGGCCTCCACCCGGTTGCGCGTCTGGGAACGGTGACTCTGCGCCGACACCGTCAGCACCCCGTCGACCAGGCGCCCTTCGAGACGTTCCAGGGCCCGGGCCCTGCGGGTGGTCCCCAGGGCCCGGCAGGAGGCCACGTCCAAGGAGAGCGACACCCGGGTGTCGGAGGTGTTGACGTGTTGTCCGCCCGGCCCCGAGGACCGGGAGAAACGCCACCTCAACTCCTCGGCGGGAACGGTCACCGGCCCCACGGCCAGACCCTTCGTGGTCTCGTCGCTTCCCGTCACCGTTCCCGCTCCTCTCCTACCCGCGCCGACCGGGCCCCGGAGCGCCCTCAGTGCGCGGCGTCATGCCAGTTCTGCCCGCTGCCGACCGAGACACCCAGCGGAACACGCAGATCATAGGCCGTGCCCATCTCGTGCGTCACGAGGTTTTCGACCGCCTCACGCTCGCCCGGAGCGACCTCCACCACGAGTTCGTCGTGCACCTGCAACAGCACCCGGGAGGCGTGCCCGCCCTCGGTGAGCGCCGCGTCCACCTGGAGCATCGCCACCTTGATGATGTCGGCCGCCGAACCCTGGATCGGCGCGTTGAGCGCCATCCGCTCGGCCATCTCCCGCCGCTGACGGTTGTCGCTGGTCAGGTCGGGCAGGTAACGCCGCCGGCCCAGGATCGTCTCGGTGTAGCCGACCTTGCGTGCCTGCTCCACCACCTCGTGGAGGTAGTCGCGCACCCCGCCGAAGCTGGCGAAGTAGTCCTCCATGAGCTTCTTGGCCTCGTCAGGGGCGATCCCCAACTGCTGGGAGAGACCGTAGGCGCTCAGCCCGTAGGCCAACCCGTAGCTCATCGCCTTGATCCGGGAACGCGCCTCCCCGTCGACCTCCTCCACGTCGATGTCGAACACCTGCGCCGCCATGTGCGCGTGGAAGTCGTAGCCGCTGTTGAAGGCGTCGATCAACGCCTGCTCACCGGACAGATGCGCCATGATCCGCAATTCGATCTGGCTGTAGTCGGCCGTCAACAGCTCCTGGTAGCCCGGGCCCACCACGAACGCCCGCCGGATACGACGCCCCACGTCGGTGCGGATCGGGATGTTCTGGAGGTTGGGGTCGGTCGAGCTGAGCCGGCCGGTCGCCGCCACCGTCTGGTTGAAGGTCGTGTGGATGCGGTCGTCGTCGGCGATCGTCTTGATCAGACCCTCGACCGTGGTCCGCAGCTTGGTCTGGTCGCGGTGGTGCAGCAGCACCCCCGGCAGTTCGTTGTCGCTCTGGGTCGCCAGCCACGCCAACGCGTCCGCGTCGGTGGTGTACCCCGTCTTGATCTTCTTGGTCCGGGGCAGCCCCAGGTCCTCGAAGAGCACCTGCTGCAACTGCTTGGGCGAGCCCAGGTTGAACTCACGCCCCACGATCTCGTGCGCCCGGGCCACCGCCGCGCGCCCTGCCGCGGCGAACTCGCCCTGGAGCTCCTCCAGGTAGGGACGGTCCGCGGCGATACCGGCCCGCTCCATCCTGGCCAGCACGTCCACCAGCGGCAGCTCGACCTCGCGCAGCAGATGTTCGCCCCCACGACGGTCCAGCTCGGCGGAGAGCACCACGGCCAGGTCGCGGACGGCGGCGGCCCGCACCGCGAGCCCGTGTCCGCGCCCGTTCTCGACCTCCTCGCCCAGGTCCAGGGAGAGCTGGGCGCCGTCGTCCTTCTCCTCCAGCTCCAGACCCAGGTACTTACGGCACAGGTCGAGCAGGTCGAACCGGCGCTGCCCGGGCTGGACCAGGTAAGCGGCCAACGCGGTGTCGCTGACCACCCCGCCCAGTTCCCAGCCGTGCGCTCCCAGGGCCAACAGCGCGCCCTTGTACTCGTGCACCACCTTGGGCCGCGCGGGGTCGGCCAGGAAGGCCGCCAGAGCCTCATGGTCGGAGGCGTCCAGAAGGGTGGGGTCCACGAACAGCGAGGCACCGCCCGCGACCGTCACCGCGAGCCCGTCCACACGGCCGGTGCCCTGCCCCCAGGTGCCCTCCAGGGCGATCCCGGCGGGGGCCGCCCCGGTGACACCGTCCGCCGAGGCGTGCTCGGTGAGCCAGTCGGCCACCCGGCCGGTCTCGGCCACGGTCACGTCCACGTCGAAACCGGCGACGTCCGCGCCGTCCTCGGCCCCCTCACGGCCGTCGTCGCCGGTGCGCACCACCGCGTACAGCCGCTCGCGCAGGTTGGAGGCGAACTCCAGGTTGTCGAAGAGCGCGTCCACGCCGGCCCGGTCCGTCTCGCCCAGACCCAGGTCCCGCACGTCCGACTCCAGCGGCACCTCGGTGACCAGCTTGTTGAGCCGCTGGTTGCGCAGGACGTCGGCCAGGTGGTCGCGGAAGTTCTGCCCGGCCTTGCCGGTCACCTCGTCCGCGCGCTCGACCAGCGCCTCCAGGGAACCGAACTTCGTGATCCACTTGGCCGCGGTCTTGGGGCCGACCCCGGGCACGCCCGGAAGGTTGTCGGCCTTCTCCCCCACCAGGGCGGCCAGGTCGCGGTAGCGCTCGGGCGGCACCCCGTACTTGTCCTGGACCGCCTCGGGGTCCATCCGGCGCAGGTCGGACAGGCTCTTGCCCGGGTAGAGGACCGTGCAGTCCTCGGTGACGAGCTGGAAGGCGTCCCGGTCGCCCGAGGCGATCAGCACCTCCATCCCCGCCTCGCAACCCTGGTGCGCCAACGTCGCGATGACGTCGTCGGCCTCGAAGCCGGGCGCGGACAGGTTGGTCACCCCGATCATCCGCATCAGGTCCTGGGTGAGCGGAACCTGGGAGGGGAACTCCGGCGGGGTCTCGGACCGGCCCCCCTTGTAACCGTCGTACTCCTCGTCCCGGAAGGTGGGACCGGACAGGTCCCAGGCCACCGCCACATGGGTGGGCTCCTCATCGCGCAAGAGCTTCACCAGCATGGAGGCGAACCCGTACACGGCGTTGGTCGATTGCCCGGTACTGGTCCCGAACTTCTCCACCGGCAGCGCGAAGAAGGCACGGAAGGCCATCGAGTGGCCGTCCAGAAGGAGCAGGCGGGGACGCCCACCGGCGGTCGGGGCTGTCTGTTCGGGGGTCTCTCGCTTGGTCACCACAGGTGAGATCTTAGGATGCGCCGCGGACACTCCGAGGCCATCACCACGAGAACACCACCCGACCCCGGCCGGTTCGACCGGGTAAGGGACCACCTGAGCGGATCGAAAGGCACCATCATGAGTACAGACGCCGGGGAACTGCGGGATCTACTGGAGTCCGGCGCCCTCTCCGCGGGCCTGGGCGAGACGATGGGCATCGAGATCACCGAGGCCACGGCCGAGCGTGTCGTGGGCCGTATGCCGGTGGAGGGCAACCGCCAGCCCTTCGGGCTCCTGCACGGAGGCGCCTCCTGCGTCCTGGCCGAGTCGCTGGGCTCGATCGGCTCCAGCATCCACGCCCACGGCTTCGACCGCGTCGCCGTGGGCATCGAGATCAACGCCACCCACCACCGCTCCGCGGTCGAAGGCCACGTCACCGGTGTCGCCACCCCCGTCCACCTGGGCCGGACCCTGTCCACCTGGGAGATCGTCATCACCGACGACCAGGGACGCAAGGTCTGCACCTCCCGCCTGACCTGCATGCTGCGGGACAAGCCGAACGGCGCCCCCCAGGGAACCTGAGCCCGACTTCACGAACAACCCCAGAACGACTACCGAAGGCCCGCCCCGGCAAGAGCGCCACCGCCCGGGGCGGGCCTTCTCGCATATGGACGGAGTGCCACGAGAACACGCCCGCCGCCCGGGCCGCACCCTCAGGAGGCACGACGTGGCACCGAGTACCCGATGACCACAGCTTCATAACGGCACGGAGGCGAGTAGGACGCAACCACTCCCCCACACTTCCCGAAGCCGAACTTACGTGATTAAGCTCCCCTAAAGTTCCTGATTAAGCCATGCCACACATCAAGGGCATCAGAACACATCCTCACCATCGGCACGGCCACCCCCCGACCCAGGCCGTGCGACGCCGGTTGAACGGAGCGACCACGATCATGGCAAGCAAGAAGGTCCTAGGATTCACCGCCGCGACCGCGGCCCTGGTACTGGGGCTGACCGCGTGTGGCAACGGCGACGGAGGTGACGAGTTCACCTTCGGGATCCTCTACCCCCAGACCGGTGCCCTCGCCTTCCTCGGCCCGCCCCAGATCGCCGCCGCCGAATACGCCATCTCCGAGATCAACGAGGCCGGCGGCATCCTCGGCGCCGAGGTCCCCGCGATCGTCGAGGGTGACGAGGCCGGCGACGGCGCCCAGGCCAACGAGGCCGCCAACAGCCTCGTCAACAGCAACGTCAACGCCGTCATCGGCGCGGCGGCCTCCGGCATGACCCAGGCCACCTACGACACCATCACCGGTGCCGAGATCGTCCAGTGCTCGGGATCCAACACCGCCCCCGACCTGACCGACATCGACGACGGCGGCTACTTCTTCCGCACCGCGCCCAGCGACCTGATGTCCGGCCCCGTGCTGGCCCGCAAGATCGTCGAGAACAACCAGCTCAGCGTCGGCATCGTCGCCCGCGCCGACGACTACGGCAACGGCTACCTCGGCGCGGTCAAGGACGAGCTCGAGGGCCTGGGAGCCGAGGTCGTCCTCACCGAGACCTACGACCCCGACGCCACCAGCTTCGACTCCGTCATCAACGCCGTGAGCAGTGAGGAGCCCGACGCCGTCGCCCTCATCTCCTTCGAAGAGGGCGCCCAGGTCGTCGCCGAGCTCCTGGAGAGCGGCCTCGAAGGCGACCAGCTCTACATCACCGACGGCCTCAACGACCCCGACCTGGGCACCACCGTCAACGAGAACGACCCCAGCGTCGTCGAGGGCATCACCGGTGTGGCCCCCGGTGCGGACAACCCCGAGTTCAACGAAGGACTCCGCGAATCCGCGCCCGACCTGGACGTCTTCCAGTTCGCGCCCCAGGTCTACGACTGCGTCACCGCCATCGCCCTGGCCGCCGAGTCCGCCGGCTCCACCTCCCCGGCCGACTACGTCGAGCACCTCCCCGAGATCAGCCGCCCCGACGGCACCGAGTGCGGCACCTTCGCCGAATGCCGCGACCTCTTGGAGAACGACGAGAAGATCGACTACCAGGGCGTCAGCGGCAACATCGACTTCGACGACAACGGCGACCCCACCTCCGCCACCTTCGAGGTCTTCCACTACGGCCCCGACGGCCACGAGGTCCTCGGCTACGAGGAGTACTCCTCCGAGGAGTGACCTCCCGGGCGTAACGCCCCCGAGGTGAGACCACCAGCGACACCCAGACGCGCCCATCGGGGGTGCGGGGCCCCGCCCCGCACCCCCGTACGGCTGTCATCCCCCGGACACGGTCGTCCCCCACCCCGCCTGACCGCCACACGACCCAGGAACCCCACTCGAACGGACCCCCATGACGACCCGACCAGCCCTGGCACTGTCCACAGCGGCCCTCGCCCTCGTACTCGCCTCCTGCTCCCTCACCGGGGACACCGAGGACACCTTCACCTACGGGATCCTCTATCCCCAGACCGGATCCCTGTCCTTCCTCGGCCCCGCCCAGATCGCCGCCGCCGAATACGCCATCTCCGAGATCAACGAGGCCGGCGGCATCCTCGGCGCCGAGGTCCCCCCACCCGTCCGGGCCGACGAGGGCGGTGACAATACCCGGGCCGACGAGGCCGCGAACGGCCTCGTGAGCGACGACGTCAACGCCGTCATCGGCGCCGCCTCCTCCGCCATGAGCCAGGCCACCTACGACACCGTCACCGGAGCCGGCATCGTCCAGTGCTCCGGCTCCAGCACCGCCCCCGACCTGACCGACATCGACGACGACGGCCGTTTCTTCCGCACCGCCCCCAGCGACCTCATGGCCGGCCCCGTCCTCGCCCGGCGCATCGCCGACGACGGCAACACCTCCGTCGCCGTCGTCGCCCGCGCCGACGGCTACGGCACCGGCTACCTCACCACCGTCGAAGAGGAACTCCGCGCCCTCGACATCGACGTCGTCCTCACCGAGACCTACGATCCCGACAGCACCAACTTCGGCGCCGTCGTCGGCGGCATCGTCGAGGCCGCCCCCGACGCCGTCGCCCTCATCTCCTTCGAAGAGGGCGCCCAGGTCATGGCGGCGCTCCTCGAAAGCGACATCGGGGGCGAGCGGTTCTACCTCACCGACGGCCTCAACGACCCCGGCCTCGCCGAGACCATCACCGTGGACGCCCCCGGCCTCATCGAAGGCACCACCGGGGTCGCGCCCAGCGCCGACAACCCCGAGTTCAACGAAGGACTCCGCGCCTTCGCCCCCGAACTCGACGTCTTCCAGTTCGCGCCCCAGGTCTACGACTGCGTCACCGCCATCGCCCTGGCCGCCGAATCCGCCGGCTCCACCTCGCCCGAGGAATACGTCGAACACCTCCCCGAGATCAGCCGCCCCGACGGCACCGAGTGCACCGCCTTCGCCGAATGCCGCGATCTGCTCGCCGAGGGGCAGAGCATCGACTACCAGGGCGTCAGCGGAGACATCGACTTCGACGACAACGGCGACCCCACCTCCGCCACCTTCGAGGTCTTCCACTTCGGCCCCGACGGCTACGAGATCCTCGACTACGTCGACTACAGCGCCGACGGCCACTGACCGACGGGCGCACCGCGCGAGGAACGAAGAGAGGGGGTGGGCCCGCGGGCCCACCCCCTCCTCGTACCACCGGATCACCCCTTGGCGAGCGTCCCCAGGTACAACTCGATCACGTTCGGATCGTTCAACAGATCCCGCCCCGAACCCGTATAGGCGTTACGCCCCTGATCCAGGACGTATCCACGATCACAGATCTGTAGACACCGCCGGGCGTTCTGCTCCACCATGATCACCGAGACACCCGTGGAGTTGACCTCCTTGACCCGCTGGAAGACCTCCTCCTGATAGATCGGCGACAACCCCGCCGTCGGCTCGTCCAACAACAGCACCGACGGGTTCATCATCAACGCCCGACCCATCGCCACCATCTGACGCTCACCGCCCGACAGGGACCCGGCCTTCGCCCGACGCCGCTCCCCCAACAACGGGAACAACTCCGAGACCACCGCGAACCGCTCCGAGAACGTCCGAGGACGCAGGAACGCCCCCATCTGCAGGTTCTCCTCGATCGTCAGGGAGGGGAACACGTTCCGCGTCTGCGGAACGTAACCCACGCCCCGCTCCACCAGGCTGTGCGCCGGCAACCCGGCGATACTCGAACCCCGCAGCGTCAACGAGCCCTCGCGCACCGGGATCAGACCGAAGATCGTCTTGATCAACGTCGACTTGCCCGCGCCGTTCGGCCCGATGATCGCCACGACCTCGCCCTCGGTGAGCGTCAGGGTGCACCCGTTGAGGATGTTCACCCCGGGCACGTAGCCGGCCACCATGTCCCTGGCCAGAAGCAGGTAATCCTCCGGACCGCCCACCTCCACCGCGGCGGCCTCCGCCTGCTCCAGAAGCTCCTCACGGTGCTCCTGGACGGCGGACGCCTCCGCCGCCTCGACCGGAACCTCCTCCGGCCCGGAACCCGAGGCCCCATTGCCCTCACTCATCGCCACTCACCGAGCCCTCGTCCTCGACCTCCTGGGCACCCAGGTAGGCGTCGATCACCTGCTGGTTCGACCGGATGTCCGAAGGACGACCCTCCGCGATCACCCGCCCCTGCGCCAACACCACGATCCAGTCGCTGATCCCCATGATCACGTCCATGTCGTGCTCCACGAACAGGACCGTCTTGCCCTCGTCGCGCAACGACGTGATGTGGTGCAACAACGACTGCACCAACGCCGGGTTCACCCCCGCCATCGGCTCGTCGAGCATGATCATGCTCGGATCGGTCATCAACGCGCGCGCCATCTCCAGCAGCTTGCGCTGACCACCCGACAACGCCCCGGCCATGTCCCGACGCTTGTCGATCAGCTTGAAGCGTTCCAACAGGTCCAGAGCACGCTCGGTGTTGACCTTCTCCTGCCGACCCCACACGGAGCGCAGGAACGCGCCCCCCATCCGCTCGCCCGTCTGCCCCTGCGCTCCCAACAACATGTTGTCGAGCACCGACAGACGCGTCAGCGCCTTGGTCAACTGGAAGGTCCGCACCATCCCGGCCCGGGCCACCTGGTGACCCCGCTTGCCGTTGATCGACCTCCCCTCGAACGTCCACCGACCCGAGTCGACCCGGTCGAACCCGGTCAACAGGTTGAAGCACGTCGACTTGCCCGCGCCGTTCGGCCCGATCAACGCCGTGATCGTGCCCCGCTGGACCTCCAGATGCTCCACGTCCACCGCGGTCAGACCGCCGAAGGAACGCTTCACACCGTCGACCACCAGAATCGGATCCGACTTGGCCGACCCCGGCTCGGGCAGCGCCCCCGCCATCCGGTCGACGACCGCCGCGGAACCGTTCACCTCGTCACTTGACATTGACCAACATCTCCTTGCGGTCGCCGATGAGCCCCTGCGGACGGAAGACGATCAACAGCACCAACATCACACCGGCGAAGGCCAACTGGATCGCACCGAAGTCCGGACCCGACAGGAAGGGCAACCAACCCTCGCGCCCCATCCACCTCAAGAGCCCGTCGGTGAAACTCATCAAGAACCAGAACGCCATCGAACCGAGAATCGGACCGAACACACGACCCGCGCCGCCCAACAGCAGGATCACCCACAGGAAGAACGTCACCTGCGGCTTGAACTGGTCCGGCTGGATCGCCCCCTGGTGCATCGCGAGCATCGCGCCCGCCAGAGCACCCAGCAGACCGCCCAGGACCAACGCCTGCATCTTGTAGGCGAACACGTTCTTACCGAGGCTGCGCACCGCGTCCTCGTCCTCACGGATGCCCTTGATCACACGCCCCCACGGGCTGTGGATCAACAACCAGGTCAACAACACGGCCAGACCCACCAGGCCCCACGCCACCGTCATCAACCACAGCTGGTTGCCCGTGAACACGAACGAACCGAAGCCGTACCGCGCGCCCCCGTCGAACGGATTCACCGCGCGAAACCCCGACGACAGGTTCTGCAACCCGTACACGCCATTGGTCACCGGCTCGGCGAAACCCGCCCGGTACACAAGACGCAGCACCTCCGCCGCCGCGATCGTCGTGATCGACAGGTAGTCCGCCCGCAACCGCAGCGTCGGAATACCCAACAGCAACGCCAACACCACGGCACAGGCCAGACCCACCAGGAACCCGACCGACACCGGCAGACCGAAGACCGCCACGCTGATGCCGACGCCATAGGCGCCCACCAGCATGAAGCCGACCTGGCCGAAGTTCAGCAACCCCGTGTACCCGAAGTGCATGTTCAGACCGACCGCCGCCAGCGCGTAGATCGCGGCGATCGGACCCACCGCGGATCGGGCGGCCTCGGCGAGGATCATGAGAATATCCATCGTCAACCTCTCCTAGCCGACCCGCTCGCGCTGCCCGAGCAGACCCTGAGGCCTGACCAACAGCATGAGGATCATCAGGGCAAGAGCCCACGCCTGCATCAACTGCGTGGGGAACCACAGGGTGGACAACATCGCCACCAGACCGACCGAGATACCGCCGACCATCGCTCCGTACGCCGTGCCCAGACCACCGAGGATCACCGCGGCGAACATCAGCAACAGAAGACGGAAACCCATCTCGTAGTCGACGACCTGGTTCAAACCGAAGAGCACACCGCCCAGCGACGCCAGACCGCCACCGAGCAGCCACACGTACAGCGTCACCCGGTCCACGTCGATACCGGAGGACTCCGCCAGATCCCGGTTGTCCGAGACCGCGCGCATCGCCTTTCCGATCCGCGTGAACTGCAACAGACACGCCACCAGCACCAGGACCACCACGGCCACGCCCATGATCACCAGATCCCGGGGCGGCATCGAGATCGGCCCGATGTGCACCAGCTCCTGCACCTGGAAACCCGCGTAACGCGACCGGTTCGCACCGAACATCACCAGGATCACGTGCCGCAGGACCAACGCCAGACCGATCGAGACGATGAACATCTGGATCAGCGCGACATTGCGCTTGCGCAGCGGACGCCACAGGTAACGCTCCAACGAGCCGCCCAACACGGCGCCCATGACCACCGCGATACCGGCCGCCGCCCACAGCGGCACCTTCCACCCCAGATCCGGGAAGAAGACGCCCAGCACCGTCGCCAGGGCGATACCGGCCATCACCGACACCCACTGAAGGGCGACCAGGACCGTACGGCCGAGCCTGCCCTCCATGAAGGCGCCCAACAGGACCGCCACACCCAGACCGGCGAAGATCGCCAACAGCGAATTGCCCATACCGGCCGCGCCCGAACTGAACAGCAACGCCATCATCGCGCCGAAGGTGACCATGTCACCGTGCGAGAAGTTGATGACCTGCGTCGTCCCGAAGATCAGCGACAGACCGATCGCGGAGACCGCGATGACCAGGCCGAACAGCAGACCGGCCGCGGTCAGCTGCACGAAGCGCTCGCCGAAGCCGCCGCTGACGCCCTCGACCTCCACCGACTCGTCCTCGGCCGACGACCCCTCGTCGTCGCCCTCGGTCGCCTCGTCGTCCGGAGAGGGAGACTCCGACCGCTCGGCCTCCGCACCCGACGAGGCCCCGGCCACGTCCAGAAGAACGATGAACGGCCGCCGGTCTCCGGACTCGACCTCGACCTCCGCCTCACCGTTCGAGAGCATCGGCGTCTCACGAACGGCGAAATCGTCGGGGATGGACTCCTGGTCCACCACCACACGGTAGGTGCCCGGTCCGGGCAGCTCCGCTTCCCACATTCCATCGGGGTCGGTGGCCGCCGCCACGATCTCGTCGCCCTCCTGGAAGACCGTGATCTCGATGCCCTCGACACCTTGATCACGATCATCAGGCTGAACGATCTGACCGTGCAGCGATTCACCGCCCTCTTCGTCTGCCGTCGCCGCCGCCCCCGGGATCACCAGGAATGCGGTGATCAGGGCGAGCAACACGGTCACGAGGCGTGTGCGCACGCGCGCTCCTTGCGCATCTGAGGTAGGTGGCACCCCTATATGAGGATTCGGGGGCCACTGTCCTTTAGCTGTTCGGTGCGGTGAGTTTAGCCCGATTTATGCCGACCATTCAGCGCCGCTTAAGCCACGTGACCCAACCGTCACCCCATTGTGCGCAAGCGATATCAAATCGGTACGGGATACGCATTGACCCTGAACACCCGTTCAGAAATATGCCGAGAACACGAACTGATCAGGGACGTGAACCCACCGTCGGTGTCCGAACGACCACTCACGGAACAACCCGCGCACACGAAGAAGGGGCCGCGCCCCACACGGGACACGGCCCCTGATCGATCCGATCCACGGCGGGCGTTCAGCCCGCCTACGGAACCTTCGTTAGCCCTTCTGACCTCCGAGGGTCTCCACCACGGTCTCCGCGACCTTGCGCATCGTCAGCCGGCGATCCATCGAATTCTTCTGGATCCACCGGAACGCCTCCGGTTCGCTCATCCCGTGCCGGCTCTGCAACAGCCCCTTGGCCTGCTCCACGACCTTGCGCGTCTCCAGACGATCCTGGAGATCGCCCACCTCCGCCTCCAACGCCGCCAACTCGGCGTAACGGGAGGTGGCCATCTCGATCGCCGGCACCAGGTCCGACTTGCTGAAGGGCTTGACCAGATAGGCCATCGCCCCCGCCTCACGCGCGCGCTCCACCAGTTCACGCTGGGAGAAGGCCGTCAGGATCACGACCGGGGCGATCCGCTCGGCGGCGATCCGCTCGGCGGCCGTCAGTCCATCGAGCACCGGCATCTTGATGTCGGTGATCACCAGGTCGGGACGGTGTTCCCGGGCAAGCCTGATGGCGGCCTCCCCGTCGCCGGCCTCGCCCACGACGGCATAGCCGTCCTCTTCGAGCATCTCCTTGAGATCCAGGCGGATCAGGGCCTCGTCTTCCGCGATCACCACACGGCTCTGCGTCCTCGTCACGTATACGAGGTTACCGAGATCCGCTAGTATGCTGTTCGTCGGCCCCGGCAATGCCGGTCGATCGTGACCCCACCGTTGACCGCGCGTCACCGGAACCGACAGCAGAAAAATTTCAGAGAAACACTTGACAAGTGCACTCGCCCCGATATTCCAACCGGCAGAGAAGATGAGCTCAAACCTCATACAGTGTGGGTTCGAATCCCACTCGGGGCACAGATCGGCCACTCGCCATACGCGGGTGGCTTTCTTGCTGTTCAGAGGCCTCCAAATCGGAATGTCGTATGCGTGAGCGAACATGCACGCTATGTACTCACGCGAGATCGTCGACGAGACCTTCCGACTCAAGGCCCAAGGCCTGACCGACAAAGAGATCGCCGCTCGATGTGGTGTCTCCCTACGCGCTCTCCGTCACTGGCGCTACGGCACCCGCCGGGGCCCCGAGGTCGAGGCCAGGCGAGCGGATCGAACCACGTACTGCCCCAGGTGCTCGACGGGGCCCCTCCACGAGGAGGCCTACTCCTACCTTCTCGGCGCGTATCTGGGCGATGGCCATATCACCGAGAACAAGAACAGGCCCGGCGTCCATACGTTGTGGATCCTCTATGACAAGAAGTACCCCCAACTGATCGCCTACTGTCGAGCGGCGATCGAAGCGGTCTTCCCGGTCAAGGTGTTCATGGCCGACCGGCCGGGCTGTACGGCGATCAAGGCCGCGTCGAAGCACTGGCCGTGCGTCTTTCCCCAGCACGGCCCCGGCAAGAAGCACGACCGCCCCATCCTCTTGGAACCCTGGCAGCGACGGATCGTGGACGAACATCCGCAGGCCCTCATACGAGGCCTCGTCCACTCCGATGGATGTCGTGTCATCAACCGAATACGCAAGGCCTCCTCGGGGGCCGAAGAGGAGTACCACGAGTACCCGCGCTATCACTTCACGAACGCGTCGACGGACATCATCGACATCTTCACCCACGCCTTGGACCGACTGGACATCGCGTGGAAGATCCATGTGAACAAGCGAATGCCCCGCTACCGGGACGCCCATATCGTCTCGATCTCGCGCAAGGACGCGGTGGCGCGGATGGACACCTTCGTGGGACCCAAGTACTGACCTCCGGGAATGTCGTATGCGTGAGCGAACATGCACGCTATGTACTCACCTCATGACAGGCGCCTGGCCGTCTCTCTGCTCGATTCCGGAATCTCCTCCACCGAAGTGAGCCGGCGGACGGGGATCGACCGTTCCACCCTCCGCGAGTGGACTCGAGACCGTTCTCTCGTGGACAGGTATCTCGGTACCGACCTCTGCCCCCGCTGCGAGCCGATCCCCCGCCCTCCCTCCAGGCCCGATGCCTACGCCTATCTTCTGGGGCTCTATCTGGGGGACGGTTGTCTGACCCCGGCGGGAGATCCGACCAAGGGGGTCTGGCGGTTACGGATCATGTGCTCCGACGACCGGCCCGGGCTGATCGATGAGTGTGCCCGGGCTCTGGCGCTGATCCGTCCGGATCACGTGGTCTCCCGGGTTCCCTCGCAAGGCTGCACCGAGGTGCACGGGAACTGGAAGCACTGGCCGTGTCTTCTCCCCCAACACGGCCCCGGCAAGAAGCACGAACGCCGCATCGTCCTGGAGCCCTGGCAGCGACGGATCGTGGACGAGCACACCGGACCCTTCGTCCGTGGCCTGATCCACTCCGATGGTTGTCGTCTGGTCAACCGGGTGAAACGGAAGACGCCGAAGGACGGGCGGACGCATTACGAGTATCCGAGGTACCAGTTCGTGAACGTCTCGGTCGACATCGTGGAGCTGTTCACCGAGGCCCTGGATCGGCTGGGCATCGCTTGGAAGAGGCACGTGCAACGTCGCGAGGAACCGCGTCGTGACCTGCATGTCGTATCCGTGTCCAAGCGGGACGCGGTGGCGCGGATGGACGGCTTCGTGGGGCCCGAGTACTGAGCCGCCCGCCCGGACGATCCGTCCTTCTCGTTCGGGCGGGCGGGGACGCTCAGCGCTCGCTCTCCTCCCAGCGCTTGCGGACCTCCTCGGTGATCTCCTTCATGGGGGTGCGCTGGGTGACGCGGATGTGGTTGCCGAAGGGGTCGCGCAGGGCGCAGTCGATGCCGTAGGGCTGTTCGACGGGTTCCTGGGTGAACTCGACGCCCTTGGCGCGGAGCTCCTCGTAGGTGGCGCGGCAGTCGTCGGTGTCGAGGACGGCGGCGAGCCCGAGGGCGCCCTTGGTGGTGAGGTCGCGTACCCGGGCGGCGGTCTCCTCGCTGAGAGCGGGTGGTCCGGGGACCTCCAGGAGGATCTCGTGGTCGGGGTCGTCTGGCAGGGCGATGGTGAGCCATCGCATGAAGCCGAGGTCGACGTCGCTCGATACCCGGAATCCGAGTGTGCCGACGTAGAAGTCGAGGGCCTCGTCCTGGTCGAGGACCTGGATGGAGGTGATGCCGATGCCTGTGAACATGTTCGAACGCTATGCCGAGGGGGTGGGGATGTGCTTATCCGAAACCGCCGTGTCGGGTCCAGGCCTTGATGAAGCAGGCGGGTACGTGGACGGGTGCCACTTCGGCCCGGTAGCGGGTGGGTGGGCGGCCGATGACCTCGGTGAAGGTGCGGCTGAAGGTGCCGAGGCTTTCGAAGCCGACCATGAGGGCGATGTCGGTGACGGGGGTGTCGGTGTCGCGGAGGAGGGCGCAGGCGCGTTCGAGGCGGCGTCGTCGCAGGTAGCGGTAGGGGGTCTCGCCGAAGGTGTCGCGGAAGAGGCGGGTGAAGTGGGAGGGGGACAGGTGGGCGAGGCGGGCGAGCGCGGGGACGTCGAGGGGGTGGGCGTAGTCGCGGTCCATGGCGTCGCGGGCGCGGAGGAGTCGCAGGTTCTGTCTTTCGCGTTCGCGGTTCATGGTCGGCCGTCTCCTTCGGTGGTGGCGGGCCGAGTGTAGGGGCGGGGTCAGACGGAGCGGAGGTGGTCGCGGAGGGTGCGGGCGACGCGCCCCATGAGGGCTTCGGCGGCGGGTTGGTGGCGTGAGGGGACCTGGGAGGCGGTGAGGGCGGCGATGGCGTAGACCTCGCCGTTCTCGTGTTCGACGACGCCGATCTCGTGGCGGTGGTTGAGGACGGTGCCGGTCTTGGAGGCCCAGGTGGAGGCGTCGGTGGTGAAGTCGGGGGCGAGGCGGTGGCGGATGGCGTTGTCGGCCATGAGTCCGCGTACGCGTCGGGCGACGTCGGGGTGGATGGCGGTGGGTCGCCAGAGGGCTTGGAGGAGTTCGATGTGGGCTCGGGCGGAGCCGGAGTTGGCGAGGGTGACGTCGAGTTGGGGGATGTCGTGTCCGCGTCCGTCGGTGCCGGCGCGGATGGCGAGGGTCTGGGCGAGGTGGTTCTCGTCGGGGGCGAGGCGCTCGGCGGGTGTGGAGCCCAGGCTCTTGATGCTGTGGCGGACGGTGATGCCGTGGATGTCGTGTTCGCGGAGGAGGCGGTCGACGGTCTCGGGCGGGGTGAGGTCGAAGAGGGCTTCGGCGGCGGTGTTGTCGCTGAGGCAGGTGCTGAGGTGGAGGAGGTCGTCGATGGCGATGGTGACGGGGTGGCGGAATTTGCTGAGGCCGAAGGGGCCGGTTCCGGGTGGTCCGGTGACGGCCGGGGCGGGGGTGATCTCGATGCGGGTGGCGCCGTCGAGTTCGCCTTGGTGGATGCGGTGGAGGGTGGCGAGGGCGAGGGGGACTTTGACGAGGGAGGCGGTGGCGTATTCGGTGTCGGGGTCGATTCCGATCTCGTGTCCGGTGTGGAGGTCGCGGACGAGGAAGGAGGCGTGGAGGCCGGCTTCGTCGAGTTCGGTGCGCAGGTGGTGGGTGATCACGGGGTGTGGGCTCCGAGGCAGCGGGCGATGTGCGGGTGGAGGTGGGTGCGGAGGGTTTCGGCGTGTTCTCCGGTGATGGTGTGGTCGCGGGTGGGTCGTATCTCTCCGATGGGACGCCAGTGGAGGTCGAGTCGTTCTGCTTGGGCGGGTGTGCAGAGGAGGAGGTCGTCGCTGGTGAGGACTTCGGCGGTGGCGGTGCTGAGGTCGGTGGCGAGGGTGATCTGGGCGGGGTGGAGTCCGAGTGAGGTGCCGGTGCGGGTGAGGGGGTCGCGGATGTGGGGGGTGTCGTCCTCGGGTTGGATCCAGAGGCGTCGGCGGGGTGTGGTGTCGGTGCGGCCGGCTCGGAGGGTTTCGAGGTAGAGGGTGTGGGCGGCGGGGGGTCGGTGGGCGGCGAGGCCGAGGGGGGCGCTCCAGTGGGCCTGGTCGGGTGGGACGGCGGTGAGGGCGGTGCGGACCTGGTGGGTGTGGAGGAGGTGGGTGCGTTGGGCGGGTGGTGCGGGGTGGGGTTCGAGGTTGAGGTCGTGTTCTCGGGCGTGGGCGGTGAGGTGGGCGAGGTCGAGTGTGGTGCAGGTGGTGGGGACGGCGATGCGCAGTGGTGTGCGGCGGGCGGTGGCGGCGTCGTGTTCGAGGGTGTGGGCGAGGTCGATGAGGCGGCGTGCGGCGGGGAGGACGGCGTGTCCGAACTGGGTGAGGGTGGGGTGGCGTGTGGAGCGGTCGAAGAGGGGGGCGCCGAGGTGTTTCTCGAGTGCGGCGATGCGTCGGCTGGCGACGGGTTGGGGGATGCGCGCGGCGGCGGCGCCGTGGGTGAAGCTGCCTCGGTCGCTGACGTGGACGAAGGCGACGCAGGCTCCTACGAGGTCCATGAGGTGGGATCATACCGAAAACGCATGGGATTGATCGTTTCCGTCTTGGACGGCATGGGCGGGGTGTGGTGAGACTACGGGGGCGGGCCGGCTCCGGTCCGTTCTCTCGATCTCCTGGGGGTCTTTGTCATGTGGAGTCCTGTGCGGTCCGGCCTGGTCGCGGCGTTGGCCTTGGTGCCTTTGGTGGGTTGTGGCACCGCCGGGGAGGGCGCTTCGGAGGAGGTGTCGTCGGCGGACGCGCTGGTGGACGTGGAGGCGGAGTTCGAGGCCTTGGAGGCCGAGTACGACACGCGTCTGGGTGTGTACGCGTTGGACACGGGTTCGGGTGAGGAGGTGGAGTTCCGAGAGGATGAGCGGTTCGCCTTCGCTTCGACGTTCAAGTCGTTGTTGGCGGGGGTGGTGTTGTCGGAGAACTCGTTGGAGGAGATGGAGCGGGTGATCACCTATGACGAGGACGCGCTGGTGTCCCACTCCCCCATCACCGAGGAGAACGTGGGGACGGGGATGTCGTTGTTGGAGTTGTGCGACGCGACGGTCCGGTTCAGTGACAACGCGGCGGCGAACCTGTTGTTGGAGGAGTTGGGCGGCCCCGAGGGGTTCACGGAGTCCTTGGAGGAGCTGACCGGGGACGATGTGACGACCCTGGACCGGTATGAGACGGATATGAGCGCGGCGGTCCCGGGTGATGAGCGGGACACGAGTACTCCGGAGGCTCTGGCGGGGAGTCTGGAGGCGTTCACGTTGGGGGACGTGCTTCCGGAGGATCGTCGTGAGGTCCTGGTGGACATGTTGGTGCGCAATACGACGGGCGACGCCGTGATCCGGGCGGGTGTGCCCGAGGGCTGGGTCGTGGGCGACAAGACCGGGACCGGCGGCTATGGGACGCGTAACGACATCGCGGTGGTGTGGCCGGAGGAGGGCGATCCGATCGTGCTGGCGGTGTTGTCGACCATGGAGGTGGAGGACGCCGAGCCTCAGGACTCGTTGATCGCGGAGGCCACCGAGGTGGTGGTGGAGGCGCTCGGGTAGGGCGTTTCCGAGGTTCTCGCGGGGTTCCGGTCGCCGGGTCGTGTGCGGCCGGAACCTTCGTATCTACCCAGCCCTTTCGACCCGTAATAGGCCTTTTGTCACTTTTAAGTGATCCCAGCGGCCTGAACCGGTCACATCACGGCCACAACCTGAGTACAACCTGTGGCTCAGGGCGCCGAGAACACTCGATGTCCCTGATCCTTGATGCGGAAAGCCCGGTCCGGACGGGCTTGCGCGAGGAGAGGGGAAGCGGGTGTTGACCGCGGTGGCCGGGGTGATCGGCGCGCTGGTGATCGGTGCCTGGGTCGTGGTGGCCTGGGGGTCCCGGCGTCGTCAACCGTGGCTGTGGGCTCCGGTGGCCCTGTTCGCGGTCGCGCTGGTCGCCCTGGATCTTCCCGGCTGGTCGTTCGTTCCGTTGGCCGTCCTGGCCGGCGGCTCGTTCGCCGAACTGGTCGTGGGGGCGCGGGAGCACCCCACGATCCGCACCAAGACACCCGACGCCCCCTTGAGCACCGAGCGGTGGGCGGCCGCGGTGGCCGCCCCGTTCCGGGTGGCCCTGGCCGAGCCGTGGGACGTGGTGGCCCGTCCGAGTCTGCGTCGCCGTTATCGGAGGATGTTGGAGCGCCAGTGGGGCGTGGTCGACCGTGATTCGCTGTTGGCGGCGGTCGACGGTCTGTTGGAGGAGTTGCGCAACGGTCCGAGCCTGGATCTGGTGGTGGACCTGAAGGCGGGGCTGGCCCGGTCGCGTTTTCCCGACGGTGGCGCGGACACCGGTGCGATGGTGCGATTGACGTCCGAGCAGGTGACGCGTCTGCGGACGGTGACCGGTGTCTCCGAGGGCGACGAGACGGTGATGATCGGCGCCTACCAGTGGTGGAAGTCGGTGCACGTCATCCGGCTGGTGTGCGGCGGGGCGACGTTGGACTGGTTGAGTCCGGTGGAGACGCAGACGTTGTTGCGTCGGGTGGCCTCGGATCTCCAGCGCCGCTATTCCTCGTGGGGGCGGTTGTCGTCGGCGTTCCACGCCGGTTATCTGCTGTGGCCGGATCGTCGGGTGGAGATCGACGAGGGCGACGCGGATCGGGTGTGGGTGGCGCTGGGGCTTCTGGACGAGGATCCGCGTAGTCCCTGGAATCTGTTGCCGTGGGACATGCCGTTGGAACGGGTGTCCTTCGAGGGCGGGGTCTCCTCCGGTCAGGAGTGATCCCCGCGTCTCCGGCCGACCGCACCGGTCGGCCCGGAACGCTCTGGCGCGGCTCATACGCCGAGCTCCGGGCCGGACCTGATGCGGCCCGTGGGGTGCGCCGTCGTGGCGCCGTGCGTCAGCTGCTCAGGGAGACGGTGTCTCCGAGGCGGTGGACGCGCAGGAAGTTGGTGGAACCGGGGGTTCCGGGCGGGCTTCCGGCGACGATGACGATCTTGTCGCCCTTGTTGTAGTCGCCGAGACGGAGGAGCTCGCTCTCGACCTGGCGGACCATGTCGTCGGTGTTGTCGACCCAGGGCACCAGGTTGGTCTCGGCTCCCCAGGTGAGGGAGAGCCGTCCGCGGGTGCTCGCCTCGGTGGTGAAGGCCAGCAGCGGAATGGGGGAGCGATAGCGGGCCAGGCGCCGCGCGGTCTCACCGGACATGGTGAAGGCGACCAGGGCCTTGGCTCCGACGGTGGCGCCGATCTCGGCCGCGGCGCGGGCGATGGCCCCGCCGGTCGTCTCGGGCACCCGGTTGAGGATGTGCGAGGCCCGCAGGGATTCCTGCTCGGCGGCGCCGACGATGCGGGCCATGGTCTCGACGGTCTCGATGGGGTACTTGCCGACGCTGGTCTCTCCGGAGAGCATGACGGCGTCCGCTCCGTCGAGGACGGCGTTGGCGACGTCGGAGGCCTCGGCGCGGGTGGGCCGGGGGGCTCCGATCATGGACTCGAGCATCTGCGTGGCGACGATGACCGGCTTGGCCTTGTCGCGGCAGCGTTCGATGGCGCGCTTCTGCACCATGGGAACGTTCTCGAGGGGCAGCTCGACGCCCAGGTCGCCTCGGGCGACCATGACACCGTCGAAGACCTCGATGATGTCGTGGAGGCGTTCGACCGCCTGGGGCTTCTCGATCTTGGCGATGAGGGGGACGGTGATGCCCTCCTCGTCCATGATGCGGTGGCATTCCTCGGCGTCGGCCGGGCTGCGGACGAAGGAGAGGGCGACCATGTCGACGCCCTGGTGGAGGGCCCAGCGCAGGTCCTCCTCGTCCTTGTCGGTGAGAGCCGGGACGCTGACGGCCACTCCGGGGAGGTTGAGTCCCTTGTGGTTGGAGACGGGTCCGCCGAAGATGACGCGGGTCTGGACGTCCGTGCTGGTGGTCTTGGTGCACTCCAGCACGACGCGACCGTCGTCGATCAGGACGCGGTCGCCGGGGCGGACGTCGCCGGGGAGTCCCTTGTAGGTGGTGGAGACCCGGGTGGAGTCGCCGGGGACGTCCTCGGTGGTGATGGTGAACTCGTCGCCTTCGGCGAGTTCGATGGGCCCGTCGGGGAAGGTGCCGACGCGGATCTTGGGGCCTTGGAGGTCCGCGAGGACGCCGACGGCCCGGCCCGCGTCCTTGGCGGCCTGCCTGAGGTTGGTCAGACCGGCGAGGTGGTCATCGTGGGTTCCGTGGCTGAGGTTGAGTCGCGCGACGTCGAGACCGGCGTCCACGAGACGCCGGAGGGTCTCCGGGCTCGAGGTGGCGGGTCCCAGGGTCGCGACGATTTTTGCTCTACGTGTCACACGTATCACTTTAGAGCGTTCGGAGGATGAAGTGGTCTAAACCAGGTTGCGATCCGTCGTATACGAGGTGCTGCGGGGGTGAATTCGGTGACCCTCCGTGAGGGCCAGGGGGTGCGCTCCGGGGGTGGCGGGAGGCCTGGGATCGTTGCCCTGTCAGGGTTCTCGTCATCCTTCGGAGGGTTCAGTGGTGTCCGAACGTGACCGTGTCCTGGCCGCTCTGTCGGCCGAGGCGACCTCTTTGGAAAACGCCCTTTCGGGCCTGTCGGAGCGCGAGGCGGTCTATACCACTCGGTGTCCTCCGTGGGACGTGGCGGCGTTGGCGGTCCACACGGTGGGCTCCTTGTACCAGACGACGGTGGCGTTGGAGGGCCCCTCCCCCGCCGCCGCGGAGGTGTCGGTGTCCGCCTTCGGCTATTACCGGCCCGAGGTCCGTTTCTCCCCGGAGGTGAACCGGGCGCGGGTGGAGAGCGCGGTGGAGAAGGCGGCCCGGCGGTCGGACGCCGGGGAGCCGGGGCGGGTGTTGGGTCGCGTCCGGCGGGAGCTGTCGGCGCGTCTGGCAGTCGAGCCGCTCGACCGGGCCGTGCGGACCCGGCATGGGGACGCGATGACGTTGACGGACTACCTGGTGACGCGGGTGATGGAGCTGTCGTTGCACGGGCTGGACCTGGCGGACGCGTTAGGCCGGGATCCGTGGATCTCCCCGGAGGGGCTGGTCCTGGTCCGCGATGTCCTGTTCGGGGCCGCGGATCGTGACGCGTTGGAGCGGGTGCTGCCGGGGGTGTGGGACGGCGGTGAGGCGACGGTGGCGGCCGTGCGCGCGGTGACGGGGCGTTCGTCGGAGCGGGTGGAACGTTCCGTTCTGGAGGCGGCCGGGGCGCGTCTTCCGGCGTTGGGCTGAGGTGTTCCGCCTCCGGCCCCTCCCCGGAGCCGGAAGCGGAACGTCGTCAACGGGCGCGGCGCGGCCGGGGGAGGTCCGGGACCAGGTGTCCGTAGGCGCGCAGGATGCGCAGGCGCTGGATGGTGCGCATCCCTTCGCGTTCGAAGGTCGCGGTGGTGTCCCAGTGGTCCCAGCAGGCGTCCCAGCCCCCGTCGGGGCGCTGCTGGTCCTCGAACACCTCGAGGTTGTGTTCGATCTCGGTGTCGGTGAACAGGGGCCGGGCGATGTGGTGGGGGTGCGATGCCAGGTCCAACGGAGTGTGGACGTGGCCGGTGGCGCGCGGATGCACGTCGATGACGGCGCGGATCATGGTGGACAGGTGGTTCATCGCGGTCAGCGCGCGTGGCCGGTCGGGCACGTACTGGAGGAATCGGCAGATGCCGATGGCCTCGTGCGGGTCGGTCCAGCCGAGCGCGTCGATCCTCTTCCAGCAGAAGGCCGTGGCGTGGTCGCGCCACGGGTGGGTGATGTGGTTCTTGTGCAGCAACCCCGTGATGCTCGCGGTGACGTCGAGACGACTGGAGAAGTCGGTGGTGTGCTGGTACCAGGGCGCGGCCTCGGTGTGGCGGACGTTGGGCAGCACGTCGGGCAGCCCTCCGTCGTCGTTGGAGACCGAGGTCAGGTAGCGACAGACGCCGTAGCCGAGATCCTCGGGGATCGTTCCCAGTTCGTCGAGGTAGCGCAGGGCCAGTTCGGTGGCCACGGGCTGGCTGGAGTGCCCACGCAGGTCGGGGTCGAGGCTGTTGCCGTAACCCCCGTCGAGATTGCGGTGGGCGACCAGGGCGGCACGCACGGGTTCCGCCGGTCCGGACTGGAAGTGGTAGGCGAAGCGGTGCCGGTCGACGAGCCGGGCGCTGCGCATGATGAAGTGCTCTGCTGCGCGGTAGGAGTCCCAGGTCACAACGGTCATGCTTCGACGGTAAGCACACATACCCGGTGGGTGAATAGCGCGACGGGGATCCATTCGCGATCTTTACGCCCGGTTCTCAGAGGAGTGGCGTTGGCGACGTCTGTGGAGGATGAGGGCACCGATCCAGGACACCGCGACGCTGAGGGCGACGAGGAGCTGGACGGTGAGGAGATGCTCCCGCGGGTAGACCACGCCGGTGAGGTAGTGCTCGATGAAGCCGCCGGGCGGGAGTCCGGCCTGTCCGGCCCTCTCACGGCCCCAGGTCTCGATGTCGGTGAGGGGGCAGTCCCAGCCGATGAGGGTGATGCCGAGCCCGTAGAGCGCGCAGGCCATGTGCGGCCAGAGAGCGGGGAGGCGATACCAGGCGAGGTAGCCGCCGACGGCCACGTAGACGAGGAAGGCCATGTGAAGGACCATGGCCCCTTCGCCGACGAGCCGGTAGATCATCCTTCGAGGGTAGGTGTCGGTCGCGGAGGGTGTCATCCCTCGGCGGGGGAGGGGCCGAGACGAACCCGGCCCCTCCCCCGCTCGACCTGCCCCTAGACCAGAGGGCGGGCGGTGGGCGGGATGGCGGTGGGCAGGTCGCCGCCCCCGCCGAGCGCCCGGTCGACGGCGGCCGCGGCGGAGCGGCCCTCGGCGATGGCCCAGACGATGAGCGACTGGCCCCGCCCCATGTCCCCGGCGCAGAAGACGCCGTCGACGCTGGTGCGGTATTCGGCGTCGCGGACGACGTTGCCGCGGCCGTCGAGTTCGACGCCGAGCTCGTCGAGCAGGCCCTCCTTCTCGGGGCCGACGAAGCCCATGGCGAGGGTGACGAGGTCGGCGGGGATCTCGCGTTCGCTGCCCTCGACGGGTTCGAAGCCGTTCGGGCCGCGTTCGACGTCGACGAGCTTGAGGGCACGGACGTGGCCTCGTTCGTCGCCCAGGAACTCCAGGGTGTTGACGGAGTAGATCCGGCGGCCGCCCTCCTCGTGGGCGCTGGTGACCTTGTACAGCATCGGCATGGTGGGCCAGGGCTGGTGGTCGGGGCGCTTGGTGGGCGGCTTGGGCATGATCTCCAGCTGGGTGACCGAGGCCGCCCCCTGCCGGTGGGCGGTGCCGACGCAGTCGGCGCCGGTGTCGCCGCCTCCGATGACGACGACGTGCTTTCCGCGCGCGTCGATGGGGGCCTGTTCGAGGTCGCCCTCCTGGACCCTGTTGGCCAGGGGCAGGTACTCCATGGCCTGGTGGATACCGTCGAGTTCGCGGCCGGTGGCGGGCAGGTCCCGCCACCGGGTGGCGCCGCCGGTGAGGACGACGGCGTCGTGGTCCGCCCTGAGCCGTTCGGCGGTGATGTCGACGCCGACGTCGACCCCGGTGCGGAAGGTGGTGCCCTCGGCGGTCATCTGGGCGAGGCGGCGGTCGACGTGCCGCTTCTCCATCTTGAACTCGGGGATGCCGTAGCGGAGGAGGCCTCCGGCGCGGTCGGCGCGTTCGTAGACGGTGACGTCGTGGCCGGCGCGGGTGAGCTGCTGGGCGGCGGCGAGTCCGGCGGGCCCGGAGCCGACGACGGCGACCTTCCTACCGGTGCGTCGGGTGGGGGGCAGGGGTCGGACCCAGCCCTCCTCCCAGGCGCGGTCGATGATGGAGACCTCGACGTTCTTGATGGTGACGGCGGGCTGTGAGATGCCGAGCACGCAGGCGGATTCGCAGGGCGCGGGGCACAGTCGGCCGGTGAACTCGGGGAAGTTGTTGGTGGCGTGGAGTCGTTCGATCGCCTCGGCCCAGTCGTGGGTGTGGACGAGGTGGTTCCACTCGGGGATGAGGTTGCCCAGGGGGCAGCCGTTGTGGCAGAAGGGGATGCCGCAGTCCATGCAGCGGGAGGCCTGTCGGGTGACGGTCCCCCGGTCGAGGTCCTCTTGGACCTCGCGCCAGTCCTGGATGCGCACGTCGACGGGTCGGTGGGCGGGGAGCTCCCGCTCGGTGATCTTCAGGAAACCCTTGGGGTCGGCCATGTTCTTCCTCCTTTCGGTTGCGGGGCTCAGGACTGCGCGGAGGCCATGACGGCCTCGTCGACGTCGCGGCCTTCTCGTTCGGCCTCGGCCCTGGCGAGGAGGACCCTCTTGTAGTCGCGCGGCATGATCTTGGCGATGCGGTCCAGGCCGCGGTCGCCCTGGGCCAGGAGGCGTTCGGCGACGGCGGAGCCGGTCTCGGCGTGGTGGCGTTCGAGGATGTCGGTGAGGAAGGTCCGGTCCTCTTCGGTGGTCTCCTCGATCTCGACCATGTCGCCGTTGACGTTCTCGGGGTTCAGGTCGAGGACGTAGGCGATGCCTCCGGACATGCCGGCGGCGAGGTTGCGTCCGGTGCGGCCGAGGATGACGGCGCGGCCTCCGGTCATGTATTCGCAGCCGTGGTCGCCGATGCCCTCGACGACGGCGGTGGCGCCGGAGTTGCGGACGCAGAAGCGTTCGCCGACGACACCGCGGATGAGGATCTCTCCGGAGGTGGCTCCATAGCCGATGACGTTTCCGGCGATGATGTGCTCTTCGGCGACGAGGGCGCTGTCGGTGTGGGGGCGGACGATGATCCGGCCTCCGGACAGGCCCTTGCCGACGTAGTCGTTGGCGTCTCCCCGGAGTCGCAGGGTGATGCCCTTGGGCACGAAGGCGCCGAAGGACTGACCGGCGGTTCCGGTGAAGGTGACGTCGATGGTGTCGGTGGGCAGGCCTCGGGCCCCGTGGCGTCGGGTGACCTCGTATCCGAGCATGGTGCCGACGGTGCGGTTGACGTTGCGGACGGGCAGTTCGAGCACGACGGGTCGGCCGAAGTCGAGGGCCCCTTCGCTGAGCTGGACGAGGGTGTTGTCCAGGGCCTTGTCGAGGCCGTGGTCCTGCTTACGGCGGTGGGAGCGGTGGTCTCCGGCGAGGGGCTCGACCTCGTGGAGGATCGGCGACAGGTCCAGGCCCTGGGCCTTCCAGTGGTCGACGGCGTCGGTGGTGTCGAGCAGGTCGACGGAGCCGATGGCCTCGTCCAGGCTGCGGAAGCCGAGCGCGGCCAGGTACTCGCGGACCTCTTGGGCGATGAACTCGAAGAAGTTGACGATGTACTCGGCCTTGCCGGAGAACCGTTCCCGCAGGAGGGGGTTCTGGGTGGCGACGCCGACGGGGCAGGTGTCGAGGTGGCAGACGCGCATCATCACGCAGCCGGAGACGACGAGGGGCGCGGTGGCGAAGCCGTACTCCTCGGCTCCGAGGAGGGCCGCGACGACGACGTCGCGTCCGGTCTTCATCTGGCCGTCGGCCTGGACGACGATGCGGTCGCGCAGGCCGTTGAGCAGCAGGGTCTGCTGGGTCTCGGCGAGGCCGAGCTCCCAGGGGGTGCCGGCGTGCTTGAGCGAGGTCAGCGGTGAGGCGCCGGTGCCGCCGTCGTGTCCGGAGATGAGGACGACGTCGGCGTGCGCCTTGGACACCCCGGTGGCGACGGTGCCCACGCCGGCCTCGGAGACCAGCTTGACGTGGACGCGCGCGGAGGGGTTGGCGTTCTTGAGGTCGTGGATGAGCTGGGCGAGGTCCTCGATGGAGTAGATGTCGTGGTGGGGCGGCGGCGAGATGAGGCCGACGCCGGGGGTGGAGTGCCGGGTGTCGGCGACCCACGGGTAGACCTTGTGGCCGGGGAGCTGGCCGCCTTCGCCGGGCTTGGCGCCCTGGGCCATCTTGATCTGGATGTCGTCGGCGTTGCCGAGGTAGTGCGAGGTGACGCCGAAGCGTCCGGAGGCGACCTGCTTGATGGCGCTGCGGCGCAGGTCGCCGTTGGCGTCGGGGGTGAAGCGGGCCGGGTCCTCACCGCCCTCTCCGGTGTTGGACTTGCCGCCGAGGCGGTTCATCGCGATGGCGAGGGTCTCGTGGGCCTCGGCGGAGATGGAGCCGTAGGACATGGCCCCGGTGGAGAAGCGCTTGACGATGGCGGAGACGGGTTCGACCTCGTCGATCGGCACGGGTTCGCGCACGCCCTCCTTGAGGCGGAAGAGTCCGCGGAGGGTCATGAGCCGTTCGGCCTGGTCGTCGACCTTGCTCGTGTACTCCTTGAAGATCTCGTACTTGCGGACCCGGGTGGAGTGCTGGAGCTTGAAGACGGTCTCGGGGTCGAACAGGTGCGGTTCGCCCTCGCGGCGCCACTGGTACTCGCCGCCGACCTCCAGGCGCCGGTGGGCGGCCGGGGTGGCGGTGTGGGCGTGGCGGTGGCGGAGGGCGACCTCCTCGGCGAGGACGTCGAGGCCGACGCCGCCGAGTCGGGAGGTGGTGCCGGTGAAGCAGCGGTCGATGACGTCCTGGCCCAGGCCGAGGGCCTCGAAGATCTGGGCGCCGGTGTAGGAGCCGACCGTGGAGACGCCGATCTTGGACATGATCTTGAGGACGCCCTTGGCGTAGGCCTTGAGGGTGTTGCGGGCGGCGGTGTCGGCGTCGATGTCGCCGAGAGTGCCGCGTCGTACCAGGTCGCGGACGGTCTCCAGCGCCAGGTAGGGGTTGACGGCGGAGGCGCCGTAACCGATGAGGAGTGCCACGTGGTGGCATTCGCGGACGTCGCCGGCCTCGACGAGGAGACCGACCTCGGTGCGGGTCTTCTCGCGGACGAGGTGGTGGTGGACGGCCCCGGTCAGCAGGAGCGAGGGGATCGGGGCCCGGTCGGCGTCGGCGTTCCGGTCGCTGAGGACGAGGATGCGGGCGCCGGCGGCGATGGCCTCGGAGACCTCGGTCTCGATCCGGTCGAGGCGGGCGCTCAGGGCGTCGCCGCCTCCGTCGACGGGGTAGGTGCCGTCGATGGTGTGGGTGCGCAGCGCCGGGTCGGTCTCTCCGGCGGCGACGATGGCGGCGAGGTCGCTCTGGTCGACGACGGGGGTGGGCAGCGCGAGACGGCGGGCGGCCTCGGGGTTCGGTCCACGGTGCAGGAGGTTGCTCTCCGCGCCGAGGAGGGTGGTGAGGCTGGTGACCATCTCCTCGCGGATGGCGTCCAGCGGCGGGTTGGTGACCTGTGCGAAGTTCTGCGAGAAGTAGTCGAAGAGCAGGCGCGGTCGGGTGGAGAGGGCGGCGACGGGGGTGTCGGTGCCCATGGATCCGATGGGTTCGGCGCCGGTGCGGGCCATCGGGGTGAGGATGACGCGGAGCTCCTCCTCGGTGTAGCCGAACACCTGCCGGGCGCGGTCGGGTTCGGTGACCGGGGCGGGGTCGGCCTCGGGGAGGTCGTCGAGGTGGACGATGCCGTTCTCGACCCACTCCCGGTAGGGGTGTTCGGCGGCGAGCTCGGCCTTGATCTCCTCGTCCTCGATGATGCGCCCTTGGGCGGTGTCGACGACGAAGATGCGGCCGGGCTGGAGCCGGCCCTTGCGGACGATGGTGGCGGGGTCCAGGTCGAGGACGCCGGCCTCGGAGGCCAGGACGACGAGGCCGTCCTCGGTGACCCAGTAGCGGCCGGGGCGCAGTCCGTTGCGGTCCAGGACGGAGCCGACGATGGTGCCGTCGGTGAAGGACACCGAGGCGGGGCCGTCCCAGGGCTCCATGAGGGTGGAGTGGTACTCGTAGAAGGCCCGGACGGCCGGGTCCATCGTGGTGTGGTTCTCCCAGGGCTCGGGGATCATCATGAGGACGGCGTGCGGCAGGCCGCGTCCGCCCAGGTGGAGGAGTTCCAGGACGTCGTCGAAGGAGGCGGTGTCGGAGTCGTCGGGGTCGACGATGGGCAGGATCCGCTCCAGATCGCCGGGGATGAGATCGGTGGCGAGTCCGGCCTCGCGGGACCGCATCATGTTCCGGTTGCCCTTGACCGTGTTGATCTCCCCGTTGTGCGCGACGTAGCGGAACGGGTGGGCGAGCGGCCAGGAGGGGAACGTGTTGGTGGAGAACCGGGAGTGGACCAGGGCCAGGCCGGAGGTGTAGCGCCGGTCGGACAGGTCGGGGAAGAACGGTTCGAGCTGGGGCGTGGTGAGCATGCCCTTGTAGGCGATGGTGCGCGGGGACAGGCTCGGGAAGTAGGCGCCGGTCTCGTGTTCGGCGCGCTTGCGGACGCAGTAGGTGTGGCGTTCGAGGTCGATGCCGGTGAGGCCTTCGGTGGGGGTGCCCTCGCGTCCGGTGACGAAGATCTGCCCGAAGTAGGGCATGGACTCGCGGGCGGCGGGCCCGCTGTAGCGGGGCTCGAAGGGGACCTCGCGCCAGCCGAGCAGGGTCAGTCCCTCATCGGCGACGATGGCGTCGATCTCGGCGACGACCGAGGCGCGTTCGGCGGCGTCGACGGGGAGGAATCCGATACCGGTGGCGTAGGCGCCGGCCTCGGGGAGTTCGAAGTCGCAGACCTCGCTGTAGAGCTCGTGCGGGATCTGGGTGAGGATGCCCGCGCCGTCGCCGTCGTCGGGGTCGGCTCCGGAGGCGCCCCGGTGGTCGAGGTTGCGCAGGACGGTGAGGGCCTTGCTCACGGTGTCGTGGGTGCGGCGCCCGGTGAGGTCGGCGACGAAGCCGAGTCCACAGGCGTCGTGCTCGTGGGCGGGGTCGTAGAGGCCCTGGGGGGACGGTCCGGTGTTCGTTCGGGCGGACGAACGTCGCACGTGTTCAGCGGGCATCGGTCCTCCTGTCGTCATGAAGTGGGCTTTTGTGAAAAGCGCGTTCGGGACGACGTTGGCCCTGCTGCGTGCGTGATTCTGTTGTGCTCTCGCCGGGACGCTCCCGCCGGGGCGGGTGTGTTCCCGATGCCGGAAGGGTGCGTGCCTCGGAGGGTCGGCGGTGGTCGGGGTGCCCGTGGTTCGGGCCTCCGCCACCGTTCGACGTGGGCGGCACGCTGTGTCGAACGGGTCGGTGACGGCGCCGCGGTGCGCTCTCTCCGGTCCCGTTCACGTCCGCCCGATGCGAGGCGACGCGTGTTCCTCTCGGGGTCGTTCCCGAGGGATCCGGCTCAGCGAATGTTTCCACGAGGAAACTTCACCAAACCTCTCCATGTCAAGACATCACCCTCGGGTGGTGTCCGTTTCACCTCCCTTCGGGGAGGTTCCATGGTGAAGTTCGTGCTGGTCACGAGGGTGTGATGGGCTTCGGGGCGGGGCGTGGGGACGCTTCGGGAGTGATGTCCCCCTCATCGGTGACGTACCTGTCCCGGCCCGTGTCGCCGCACACGTGCGTGTGCCGTGGGAGGATCGCCAGATGGCAGGACACCCGACTTCCCCCGGCCCGGATTCCGGGGCCTCGAACGATCCCACCCGTGGACCGGGCTCACCGGTCCCGGGTCTCGCGACGTCCCTTCGCGGCGACGCGGACCCTCCTCTGCCCGCGGCTGCCGAGAGGTTCCTGCGCGAGCACGGTGTGGACGCGCCACGCCCTCGGCAGATCCTGGCGTTGCTCTCCGACGGACGTTGGTGGAGCGCGAACGATCTGGTGCGGGCCGGCGGTGTGGCCCATTCCGTGGTGAACTCGCTGCTCAAGGCGTTGGACGAGGCAGGTGAGGTGACTCGGGACGGAGATCGGTTCCGGTTGGTGCGGCCCGAGCACTATCGCGGTGCCTCGGCCCCCTCGCTGGCCGATCCCGTGGCCCATCTGTTGTCCGATCATCCCAGGGCCGCCTCCGAACTGGTGCGGGCTGTCGCCGAGGGCCCGGCATCGGACCTGGATCTGGACCACGTGTCGGCGACGGCGGAGACGGCGTTGCGTCGCGCGCTCTTCCTGGACACCCGTTTCGATCTGCGTCGACGGACGCTGTTGTGCGTGGGCGACCACGACCTGACCTCCCTGGCCCTGCCTCTGGTCCGGCCTGGGGTCCGTGTGCTGGTCGTGGACCTGGACGAGCGGGTGTTGGCGCACATCGACGCGGTGGCCGAGCGGCTCGGGCTGCCGGTGCGCACGCACAGCGCCGACCTGCGTCTGGGATTGCCTTCGAGCCTGCGCGAACAGGCCGACGTGGTCTTCACCGACCCGCCCTACACCCCGGAGGGGGTGGAGTTGTTCGTGCGACGCGGGGTGGAGGGCCTGGCCGACCCCAAGCGGGGTCGTGTGCTCGTGGCCTACGGGGCCAGTGAGGCCACTCCGAAGCTCGCGGCGGCCACTCAGGCCCGGCTGGTGCGGTCGGGTCTGTTGATGGAGGCCGTGTGGCCGGACTTCAACCGGTACCTGGGGGCGGAGTCGATCGGCGCCGCCAGCGACCTGTACGTGCTGCGGCCGTTGGCGAAGCCCTCGCCCTCCTCCGGTGGCGACAGCGCGCGGGTCTACAGCCAGGGCTCCAACGCCAAGGAGGCGCGGGGGCGTTTGGACGCCGAGCGGGCCGCCGCGGTGCTGGAACGGGTGGCCGAGGAGGACGTGGAGGGTTCCGACGCCCCGGCCCTGGTCGGCGACTGGCCGCGCGAGGTCCGCCGTGAGGTGCGGGTGCGGCTGTCCACCTGGATGGACTCGCCGACCGCGGCGGGGACGTGCGCGGTGGTCGATCTCACCGGTGGTTGGGATCGGTCGGCGCCCCGGGTGGCGTTGGCCTCGACGAGCGACACCGTGTACGTGCTGGTGCCCTCGGCCTCGACCTGGGTACGTGACGAGGCCGGTCAGAAGGCCTTCCGGGCGATGGTGGAGCCGGGCGCGCGGGTGCGGTTCCTGCGCGGTTTCGGAGCCCCCGATCTGACCGCGATCCGGTTGACGCGCAACCCGGATCCGGGTGGGAGCACGGGTCGCCTCCTGGCCCATGTGCAGGGGCGGGCCCACGGCACGCTCACCACGACGTTGCGGACCGGTCTGGTGGAGGTGTCCTCCTGGCGGGGCCGTCCCACCAATAAGCGCACGGCCCGGCAGGCGGTGGCGTCGGCTCCGGCGTGGCTGCCCGGGCACAGCCTGTTGGACCTGCCCGAGCATCGTTTCTCGGAGCTGCGGGTGTTGGCCTCGGAGCTGGTGGCCCGGGTGGAGGAGTCGCAGGGCGCCTGAGCCCCGGTCCGACGACACCGCGGGCCCGGAGGGGGTTCCCTCCGGGCCCGCGGTGTGTCCTGTGGTGTCCCCCTACTGGCCGGGCTCCACCGGAACCTGTTCCTGAGGGACCTCTTCGGTACCGGGCTCGACGGGGACGCCCGCCTCTCCGGTACCGGTCTCCCCCGTGCCCTCGGTACCGGGTTCGGCGGGGACGCCCTCACCGGTCGTGTCGGGCTCGCCGGTACCGGTCTCGCCGCCCTCGTCACCGTCGCTGTACTCGACCAGGCGACGGAAGAGGGGCTCTCGGAAGTTGGCCAGGGCCACCAGCGGGGTGGAGAGGGTGACGCGTTCCTCCACCGATTCGGAGTCGGTCGGCTGGACCCAGACCACGACCAGGTAGTGGCCGCTGACGATGGCGTCGGCCGCGCTGTATCCGGAGCCCAGACGGTCGAAGGGGTCACTGCCGGAGGGGGCGAGGAGGAAACCGGGGTCGACGACCTCCTCGGCGGACTCGTCGTTCTCGGGTTCGGGCGCCTCCATGGCGTCGGCGACGGCACGGCTGCCCTCGACGTCGGCCAGGTTGAACACGGCGGCCACGCCGAAGTAACCGTCCGCGACGTAGGTGGCGCGTCCGACCTGGGAGCAGTCGGCCGCCGCCAACGCGTCGGTGACCTCCTGACCCCAGACGGCGGCGGAGCAGTCCTCGGTCAGGTCCGAGTCCCGCAGGGTGAAGTCGATGCTCTGGCTGGAGATCTCGGCGTTGCGGCGTTCGAACAGCTCGCCCTCGTTCAGGGGGCGCGAGTCCACCTCGCGGGAGGCGAGCACCTCGTTCATGCTGCCGGCGTCCCGGATCTTGTAGACGACCGGGCGCGTCTGCTGGGCGGCCGCGTCCTCTCCCTCGTCCCCCGTGAACCTGAGGAACAGGAAGGTACCGAGGACGGCGAGCACCACGACCAGCGCCACGACGACGATGATCAGGGTCCGGCCCGGACGTCCGGCCTCCTTCTTGCGTCGGCCACCGCCCCGGCGGCGCCCGCCCTCGGCGGAGGGGGCCGTCGAGGTCCGGGACTCGTCGGGCTCGCTGTTCTTCCTCCGGCGGCCCGGCCGGCCGGGCGTCGATGGTTCAGAAGGGGACACCCAAAGGACCTTTCCGTGGGTTCGGGCCGGTCACCGAGGTGACCGGCCCGCTTGCGCTCGGGATTCGGGGGGATGGATCCTCCCCCCGGTACGACCCTGGCGGGGACGGGTCGATCTGTCCGAGATCCTATCGGGGCGCCCGACAGGGCCGAACAGATCCACCGTCTCCGTCGTCACTCACCGTCGGGACGGTTCGCGACGACCTCGTCGTAGACGAACGAGAAGGCGTTCATGGAGGCCACGTTCAGGGTCGCCATGTCCGTGTCCTTGCCGGGCGGCTCCCCGTCGACGCGTCCCGACCAGAACACGGCCAGGTAGTGGCCCATGACCTGGGTGGAGGCCTGGCTGTAGCCGTCCTGGAGTCCGGGGATCCCCTCGTCCTCACGGGTGAGGAGGAAGCCGGGGCCGGTCTCGGCGTTGGTCGGGTCCATCGCCGCGGCCACCTCGGTGGCGCTCTCGCTGTCGGAGAGGTCGAACAGGGTCACCTGCGCGACGTAGTCCTCCTTGGAGTCGGTGTAGACGCCCGAGGCCGCGTTGACGCAGCCGCCGTCCAGGAGACTCTGACCGAGCTCCTCGCCCCACACCAGAGAGGTGCAGGAGTCGGTGACCTCGGAGGCCCTCAGGTCCAGCTTCATGTCCCCGAGCTCGAGCTCGTCGACGGAGCCGAACACCGAGTCGTCGGTCATCGGTTCCGCGTCGGCGGGACGCTCGTCGATGGCCCCGAACACCTCGGGGTCGTCGGGCTGGAAGAGGTACAGCTCCGGGGTGAGGGTGCTGTGTCCCTCGGGCGGGGCCACGATGGAGTCCTCGCCCCCGGCCGAGCTTCCTCCCCCTCCGGTGACCAGCTGGAAGCTCAACAGGCCCAGGAGGGCGACCAGAGCGAGGCTGAAGGCTCCCAGGAGCACTCCGAGCACGGCGGTGCCGCGCTTGCGCTTGCTCTGCTCAGCGAGGGTGTACACGATCTGGTTGGGCCGGTCGCCCAGGACCGAGACCTTCTTGATCGCGGACGCGGAGAAGGCGGAGACACGGTCGACGCCGCGCTTGTCCTTGCCCTTGCCCTTGTTCTTCCGTCGCCCACCGCGACGACCCGGACGTTCCGCCTCGGCGTCCTGCTCCGGCTCGTCGTCGTGGTACTCCGCGGCGTCGTCCTCGGCGTCGCGGGTGTGGGTGTGGCCGTACTCCTCGGAGAAGTCCTCCTCGGGGTCGTAGCCCTCGTCGTATCCGTCGTCCTCACGCTCGTAGTCGTGCTCTTCGACGTGGTCTCCGGTGTGGGTGCCGGAGGCGTGACGGGTTCCGCCACGCCGTCCCTTGCGTCCGTAACCGGACTCGGCTCTGCTCACGGTCTTTCTCAATCGTCAACCCGTGGTCTGCTCGACTGGTGGGGAGAACTCCCTTGGACGCGGTCGGCCACGGGCCGACGCGTCGGGGTTCACTGTCCCCGATCTACTCGGGCTTCGACCCGGAGTCGCCTCCGGCGCCTTCGGCACCGTCCTCCGCCGAGCCCTCGCTACTAGATCGCTCGGGACGCGGATGGTATTCCGTGCCGGCTCCACTGGAAGCGTCCGTGACCTGGTCGAACCCCGAATCGTCGGTGTCCACGGCGCTGTAGACGGTGCCCTGGTCGTCGGTGTCACGCGCACCTGTGTCCCCGAACACCTGGGTGCCCGCGTCGTGGCCGTGCGGGACCACCGCGGTGGAGAAACGGTCCAGGCGGCTACCGGCCCACACGAAGTAGGCCAGGGCGCCGAGGAAGACGACGATCGAGGTCCAGTTGTTCAGACGCAGGCCGAGGAAGTCGTTGGCCGGGTCCACGCGCAGGTACTCGATCCAGAAGCGGCCGACGCAGTAGCCCATGACGTAGAGGGCGAAGAGGCGCCCGCCCTGGAGGGAGCTCTCGAAGCGACGGCCGAGGTAGGCCAGGAGGATCGCCAGGCCCAGGCACCAGAGGGATTCGTAGAGGAAGGTGGGGTGGTACGTGGTCACACCGGGCTCCATGCCGGCGCGAAGGTAGCCCTCGGGGGTGAGGTTGATCTCCACGGCCCAGGGCAGGTCGGTGGGACGGCCGAACAGCTCCTGGTTGAAGTAGTTGCCCCAGCGACCGATGGCCTGGGCCAACGGGATCGTGGGGGCGATGGCGAAGGCGAGCTTGGACATCGACAGCCCGCGTTTGCGCGCGACCAGCCACACGCCGAGGGCTCCGAGCGGGATGGCCCCCCAGATACCGAGTCCGCCCTCCCAGATGTAGAAGGCGCGGATGGGCTCCTTGCCCGGTCCGAAGTAGAGCTGGGCGTCACTGATGACGTGGTAGAGGCGTCCACCGATGAGCCCGAGGATCACGGCCCAGACGGCCATGTCCATGATGGTGCCGGGCTCTCCCCCCATCGCCTTCCACCTGCGCTCGCTCCACAGGACGGCGACGATGACGCCGGCCAGGATGCACAGGGCGTAGAAGTGGATCTGCAGGGGCCCGATGGGGATCGCGTTGACCTCGGGGCTGGGAATGGCCGCGAGGGCGCGACCGTACTCGATCGCGCCCTCGAAGGCTGTCGACGGCAATGTCAATGCTCTGCTCTCGGGTTCGCCCCGCGCGCGGGGTTCTTGTCAGGGGTTGTCCGCGTCGCCCCCGTCGCCCATCGGTCGAGTCTCGACCTCGCCCGGTCCCGCGGAGGCGATCGCCTCGGACAGACCGCGTGCGGTCATGGCGCTGTTGTTGTCGAGCAGTTCGCCGTTGATGTAGACGGAAGGTGTGCCGCGGAACGCGTTGTCTCCGCTGTAGCGAGTGTAAGCCGTTCCGGTGGCGTCGATGATCTCGCCCGTGTAGGTCCCGTCGAGGAACGAGGAGTCGTGCCCGTTCTCGTCGCCCCACTTGAGCAGGTCGGCCAGGACCATGGTCCCCAGGGTCTCCTCGCCGATCTGCTCGGTGGCGTCCCGGGTCAGGGCGGGAAGGAACTTCTCGGTGAACTCGGTGACGACCTCGGCCTCGGCGTCGAGGCGTTCGTCGAACTCGGCGCCCTGGGTGTCGTCGCCGCCGGCCTCTCGGAACCATCCCTTGAGTTCGTCGACGTCGAAGCCTTCACGGCCCTCGGTCGGCTGGTTCTCGAAGAGCAGGTCGTTGTACTGGACGAAGAGGTCGTGGTCGGCGGCGGCGCGGGCGGCGGCCCCGGCCCGCAGCGAGTTGCTGCTGATGGGGACGGGCTGCTGGGCGAAGATGCTGACCGGCCGGAAGTGGACGATGGCCTCGCCCTCGGCGGCACGCTCCTTGAGGAGGTCGCCGTTGAGGAGTTCGAACTGGCGGCAGGCCGGGCACTGGTAGTCGGCGTACACCTCGACGACGGGGGCCTCCACGCCCTCGTCGGCCATGACGACGCTGCCGTCGTCCTGGAGGGTGGTGGTGGCCAGCGGACCGTCGTACTCGTCGCCCTGACCGTAGGTGAGGACGGCGTAGCCGACACCGACGACGAGCAGGACCACGAGCGCGGCACCGCCGAGGACCAGAAGGGTCTTGTTGCGCTTGGCGGCGCGCTTCTCCCTCTCCCGCTGTTCCCTGAGTTTCTCTCGGGAGCGCTTGCGCGCTTCACTGCCCATGCTTTCCCCTGTTTCCGATGTTGCTGAAGTGATCGACCGTGCTGTGGAGTGGCCTCCGGCTCACTTGTAGAGCCCGAGGGTCCGGTCGAGGGCGAAGGGTGAACGGGGCCAGATCGCGATGAACGCGCCCAGCGCCGCGAAGACGATGTCGCGGGCGATGGAGAGCCCGTAGGTGGTCTCCCCCGGTTCGACCTGTCCGCCGCCGCCGAAGCAACCGCAGTCGATGTTGAGGCCGCGGGCCATCGCGGAAAAGATTCCGGCGATGAAGACGACCATGAGGATCGCACTGACCGCGCCCACGTATCGGGTGGCCAGACCGGCCAGGAGCAGCAGGGCCAGCGCGAGTTCGAAGAGGGGGAGGGTGTAACCGATGAGCCGGGCGATCTCGTGGGGGAAGAGGTCGTAGGCCTCCACCGCCTGGACCGACAGTGCCGGCGGGAACTTGGTGACGGCCGCGGTGATGAGGACGGCGGCCAGGCCGAGGCGGCAGGCGAGGCTGATCCAGGGTTGGACGGTCTCCCAGCGTGTGGGGGGACGGGGGGCGGCGTCGTCTGGTGTGTCCGTCATCTGAGGCCTTCGGGAGAGGGGTCGGTCGTCGGCGAGCGTGGCGCCGGGTGCCCGGGCCGTCGCTCTTCGTGTCGATAGAGATCCTACTTGCTGTAGTGGACGGGTGACACTGGGTTCGAACCCCGTGGTGACGGAGCGGCACCCGGCGACCCGGAGCACCGCCATCACATCACCGACACGCCGTTCTCGGGACCGATCCGGCCGTTTTCCCAACCCCTTCTCACCCGATTCTCACCCTCTTAACCCGAACCGCGATCGAAGAGGTCCACCGGCCCGAGAACGCCTCCGTCGCTCTCCTCCCCCGAACGCGATTCGCCCCTCGGGCGGGACCCGAGGGGCGAACGGTGGTGCGGGAGGCGATCAGCGGGAGCGGACGCCTCCGGCCAGTTCCTCGGCGAAGGAACGGACCGCGATCAGCCCGGTCTCCAGGTCCGGAGCGTCCAGGATCCGCTGGCAGAACCCGGCGCCGACGATGACCCCGTCGGCGTAGGCGGCGACCTCGGCGGCCTGGGCCGCGGTGGAGATGCCCAACCCCACGCAGATCGGCAGCTCCGAGTCCCGGGTGACCTCGCGAGTGCGCCGGACCAGGGTCTCGGCGGTGTCGGCGACCTGGGCCCGGGTACCGGTGACGCCCATGAGCGAGGCCGCGTACACGAACCCGCTACAGGCCTCGGTGGTCAGCGCCAGACGCCGGTCCGAGGAGGAGGGCGCCACCAGGAAGATCCGGTCGAGCCCGGCCTTCTCCGAGGCGTCGTACCACTCGCGGGCCTCCTCCGGGATGAGGTCGGGGGTGATGACCCCGGCCCCGCCGGCGTCGGCCAGGCCGGTGGCGAAGCGCTCCACGCCGTAGCGTTCGATCGGGTTCCAGTAGGACATGACCAGGGCCGCGGCACCGGTGGCGGCGGTGGCCTCCACCACTCGGAACACGTCCTCCGTGGTGGTGCCGGAGTTCAGCGCCATATCGGCCGCCCGCTGGATGGTGGGGCCGTCCATCATGGGGTCGGAGTAGGGCAGGCCGACCTCGATGACGTCGCAGCCGCCCTCGACCATGGCCTGGACGACGCGGATGGAGGACTCCACGTCGGGGAAGCCCGCGGGGAGGTAGCCGACGAGGACGGCCCGGCCGGCGGCGCGCGCCTCGGCCATCTTGGTCTGCAATGTGGTGGTCGGCATCAGGCCTGTCCCTCCGAGTCGACGAGGCCGAAGTAGTCGGCGGCGGTGTTGACGTCCTTGTCCCCGCGTCCGGAGAGGTTCACCAGGATGATGGAGTCCGGGCCGAGCCTGCGGCCCAGCCGGATCGCCCCGCCCAGGGCGTGCGCGCTCTCGATGGCGGGGATGATGCCCTCGGTCCGGCACAGCAGCCGGAAGGCCTCCATCGCCTCGGCGTCGGTGACGGGCTCGTAGGTGGCGCGGCCGGTGGCGGCCAGGTGGGCGTGCTCGGGCCCCACCGCCGGGTAGTCGAGTCCGGCGGAGATGGAGTGGCTGGGCAGGGTCTGGCCGTACTCGTCCTGGAGGACGAAGGTACGGGCCCCGTGGAAGACCCCGGGGCTGCCCGCGGTGATGGAGGCGGCGGTGCGGTCGGTGTCGGCGCCCTCTCCCCCGGCCTCGAAGCCGTACAGGGCCACCTCCTCGTCGGGGATGAAGGCGGCGAAGATCGCGATGGCGTTCGACCCTCCGCCCACGCAGGCGGTGACGGCGTCGGGGAGACGGCCGGTGAGTTCCAGCGCCTGCCTGCGGGCCTCGGCGCCCACGGTGAAGTGCAGGTCGCGCACCAGCTTGGGGAAGGGGTGCGGTCCGGCGGCGGTGCCGAAGAGGTAGTGGGTGCGGTCGACGTTGGCGACCCAGTCCCGGAAGGTCTCGTTGATGGCGTCCTTGAGCGTGCGGCTGCCGATCGTGACCGGGACGACCTCGGCGCCGAGCATCCTCATGCGGGCGACGTTGAGGGCCTGACGGCGGGTGTCCTCCTCGCCCATGTAGATGCGGCACTCCAGGCCGAGCAGCGCGCAGGCGGTGGCGGTGGCCACGCCGTGCTGGCCGGCACCGGTCTCGGCGATGACGCGCGTCTTGCCCATGCGCTTGGTCAGCAGGGCCTGGCCCAGCACGTTGTTGATCTTGTGCGAGCCGGTGTGGTTGAGGTCCTCGCGCTTGAGGAGGATGCGGGCGCCGCCCGCGTGCTCGGAGAAGTTGCGGGCCTCGGTGAGCAGGCTCGGACGGCCGGCGTAGTTCTTGAGCAGGTCGTCGAACTCGGCCTGGAAGACCGGGTCCTCCTTGGCCTTGGCCCATTCGGCCTCGACCTCGTCGAGGGCGGCGATGAGGGCCTCGGGGGCGAAACGCCCACCGAAACGGCCGTAGTGCCCCAGCTCGTCGGGCACCGGTTGAGCGTGACTCATGGGAAGTTCTCCTGGAAGGAGGCCGACCGCGGTGGTTCCCCGCCGACGTTCGCGCCGCGGGGAGGCCGCGCGCCGACCGGCTGTGCGCCGCCGGGGTCCGGCGGCTCGATTGGTTCGGGTCAACGCGGCGACGGGAACCCGCGGACGTGTACGCCTACGGGCTCCCTAGAGCCATCGCCATCGACGGTGGAGCGTGGTGCGCCCCTCGTACTCCGTCGTCGTCGCCATCGTCGGTGGTTCCCTTTAGTTCCGGTCGCGCAGGGCGGGGTGGGCTCCGGCGGTCACCAGGTCGGCGACGGCCTCACGCGGGTCGCGTCCGCGGACGAGGCTCTCGCCCACCAGGACGGCGCCCGCCCCGGCACCGGCGTAGGCCAACAGGTCGTGCGGGCCTCGTACCCCGGACTCGGCGATCCTGACGCGGTCCGCGGGGATGAGCGGGGCGAGCCGGGCGAAGGTGTCCCGGTCGACCTCGAGGGTCTTGAGGTTGCGCGCGTTGACGCCGATGACGGTGGCTCCGGCGTCCAGGGCGCGGGCGACCTCCTCCTCGTCGTGGACCTCGACCAGGGGGGTCAGCCCGAGGGAGCGGGCCCGCTCGACCAGGGAGACCAGGGCCTCCTGGGACAGGGCCGCGACGATGAGCAGGACGGCGGAGGCTCCGAAGACGCGGGCCTCCCACAGCTGGTAGGAGCTGACGACGAAGTCCTTGCGCAGCAAGGGCGTGTCGACGGCGGCGTGGACCGCACGCAGGTCGTCGAGGCTGCCCTTGAAGCGGCGGCCTTCGGTCAGCACGCTGATCCAGGTGGCGCCGCCGGCCTCGTAGTCGCGGGCCAGCGCGGCCGGATCGTCGATCGTCGCGAGCGGGCCCTTGGAGGGGCTGGCGCGCTTGACCTCGGCGATCACGTGGACACCGGGGCGGCGCAGGGCGGCCTCGGCGTCCTGGGGGGCGGGCACCGACTCGGCCTTGGCCTTGAGGCTGTCCAGCGGCAGTTCCTCTTGCCGCTGGGCCAGGTCAGCGCGTACTCCGTCGAGGATCTCGTCGAGCACGCTCACCAGTTCCAGCTCCCTCGTGAAGATCGTTTCTCGGTGGCCGTTCCGGCGATCGGGCGCGGGTCGGCTCGGCGGGCTCGGACACACCGCCGTCACACCGTGTGTTGGTCATCGTATCCACCCTCGGCGGCGTGGGGGGCGTCGACCCCGGATCACCACGCCGTGGAGTTCGGGGATCACCAGGACGGTAGGAGCGGGGTCCCGGGCGCGAGGAAGGAGAACCAGGGCAGATTGCGCAGAATCCAGAAGGTGACGATGCCCGCCAGAATGCCCCAGGGCGCCCAGGCCGGGAGCGGAACCGGGGGGCGGCTCCCGCGGTGCGGCCACAGGCTGTTCCTCAGCCAGGTGAGGTAGGAGTACAGGGCGAAGGGCAGGAAGAGCATGAGCAGGGGGTTCATGCTCAGCGCGCCGAGGACGTCCAGGTGGGTGAGGGCGGACAGGGCCCGGGTGGTACCGCAGCCGGGGCAGAAGGTGCCGGTCAGCGCCAGCCAGGGGCAGCCGGGGTAGAAGCCCGGCTGGTTGGGGTCCACGGTGTGGAGGAGGACCACACCGACCAGGCCCACGGCGCCGAGGCCCAGCGGCCAGGTGGCCGGGTGGACACGTCCCAGAGACCGCGCGATCGCGTTCGTGGATCGCGGGGGTACCGGAGAGGGTTCATCGTGTCGCACCCACCCGAGCGTACTAGGGGTGCGCCACTCCTCGAGAAACGGCGAGGGCCGGTACGGCACCGTCGATTCACGATGGTGCCGTACCGGCCCTGGATCACGCGGAGACGGCGACTCCGGCTCAGTAGGTGTAGCTCGGAGCGGTGCCCACGGCCACGATCATCATGACGACCATGAAGAGGATGTAGGCGAGCGCGAGGCCGAACCCGATGAGGCTGATGATGCCGAGGATCTTCGAGGTGTTGGAGGCGGACTCCGCGCCCGCGTAGTCTCCGACGGCCCACTTGCTGTTCACCTGAAGGGCGAAGATGATGCCGATGATGCCGATGATGGTGCAGCCGAAGATACCGAGGATGTTCATCCACAGGTAGGTCTTCGGGGGCTCGGCCGGGGGCTGCCCCCCGAAGCCGGGCTGGCCGCCGGTGGGAGGCCCGTAGCCGCCCGCGGGCGGGCCGTAACCGCCGGTGCCGTAACCGCCGGGCGGCGGACCGGGGTTACCGGGGGGCGGAGGACCATAGCTCATGAGTGAATGTCTTTCCGGAAGAGGACAAGGGTTTTCACGCGACGCCGCCTGAGCACACGTCGCCCCAACGGGGTACAGGGTCGGGGGTCACCGGTACGCAGCCGACGGATTCGCATCGTGTCGGTTCGACGAGACAGCGACGAACCGGATCGAAACGGCTGACAGGACCGATGAAGTGAATGTACCCGCCACATGGGACCTTCGTCTATTTTCCGTTACTCACCCGTTGTGACCTGTGTTTTCTCCCCCGACCCGAAACGGTGTCAGTTGCCGCTCGTGGCGGCGGCCTTACGGCCCGCTTCCCACTCCTCGCGCGTCGGCGGGATCGGGCGGGGCTCCTTACGGCCCAGACCGGCCTTCTTCATCACACCGGCGATGATCGAGAGCACGACGCTGGCGGCCAGGGCGATGATGGTCCACGTCAGCAGGGAACCGCCGGCGATGACGGCGATGGCCGCCACGGTCCAGGCCACGATCCAGCTGATGGTGAGGAACCAGGCGGAGACGGTGTTGCCGTGGTCGTCGTGTTCTTCGTGGTGCGCGTCGGCCATCAGTGGTTCTCCTTCGATTCGGCCGGCCGGTCGGCCGGCGGTGCGGGTTCGGTGTCGTCACCGGGTTCGGCCCGATCCACCGGCGCGGTCGCGGTGGGCGTGCCGTCGCCCGGGGCGTCAAGTGTGGGGTCGTCACCGGCATCCAGCGATCTCCACAGGTCGGCAGGTGTCTCCGCCTGGTGCGGACGCGGTGCGGCGTCCCGATCGTACCGGTTGCCCATCCCCGGCCAGGCAGGGGCACGCACGAGCGCCACCAGACCGCTCAGTGCCAGGAGGAGCCCCCCGGCGGCCCCCATGAGGGGCCCCAGGGCATGGACTTCGGGGGTTCCGACGACCTCGCCGGTGCCGGCGGTGTCGGTGGCCAGATCGGCGATGGCACCGATCAGGGCGTCGGGGCGTGTGGCCGACCACAGAGTGGTGAGCGCGAACACACCGCAGAGCACGATGAGGGCGCCGACGACCCGACGCGCCCAGGAACGGGTGGCGTACAGGCCGGCGATCCCGGCGAGGCCGGCCCATCCGAGGCCGCTGAGGGCTCCGGCGAGTTCGCCTCCGGTGACCTCCACCGGGACCGGTGCGACGGGCCCGGGAGAGCTGAAGGATCCGGTCACCCAGACCCGCCCGGAGGCCGCCAGCATCAGCGCGGCCCCGGCGATCATGGCGAGGGTGACCACACCGTATTCGCGCCGGGCCCCGGCCCTGGAGGGTGTGCGCGCGGTGGTCACAGCAGCCGTCCCGCGTCGAAGCACGTACGGTCGCCGGTGTGGCAGGCGGCCCCGGTCTGGTCGACGCGGAGCAGGAGGGTGTCCCCGTCGCAGTCGAGTGCGACGGACACCACACGCTGGGTGTTGCCGGAGGTCGCCCCCTTGACCCAGTACTCGTTCCTGCTGCGCGACCAGTAGGTGGCCTCGCGTGTGGTGAGGGTGCGGTGCAGGGCCTCGTCGTCCATCCAGGCGAGCATGAGGACCTCGCCGGTGTCGTGTTGCTGCACGACGGCGGGGACGAGCCCCTCCGGGGACCGTTTCAGGCGCGCGGCGATGTCCGGGGCGAGGTTGCTGACGCTCATGCTCCCAGGTTATGGGGGATCCGCGATCGATGCTCACCGGGTGCGGGCGAACGGTCTTCGCGCACACGATCTAGAGTGCGAGCGTGCGCGGCCCGGCCGCCTCACGACCCCGACCACCTGGAGACCTTCCGTGACCGCCGATTCCCTGGCCGCCGATCTGGCGGGCAAACCCGAAGCGCTGAGCGCGCTCTCCCGCCGTTTCCCGCGCTGGGATCCCTACGCGGCGCTGCCCGCCCTCCTGGACGACGAACCGGCCTCGGTGCGGTTCCTGGCGATCGGATCGGCCCACCGGGCCTGCTCGGTGGCGGCGGCCCGGCTGCGTCGTGCGGGGATCGGCGCGCAGGCCGACCTCTCCTCCTCCGCGGAGGAGCCACCCGCCGGCCCGGAGACCCTGGTGGTGGGGGTGACCCTGGGCGACGGTCAGCGGGAGCTGTGCGCGAGTCTGGAGCGTTATGTCGGCCGTTCTCCGGTGGTGGTCCTGGCCCCGGATCCCGACACGGTGGTGGCCCGGTACGCGGACCTTCTGGTCCCCCTGCGCACGGGTGAGGAGGCGAGCGGTCTCGGCTGTCACGCCTACCGGAACGCCTTGGCGCTGCTCCTGCTGTTGGGGCACCGTCTGGGGGCTCCGGTGGGCGGGAGCGGGAACTTCCCCGGCCTGTTGATGCGGGTCTCCCACGCCGAGGAGACCCTGTTGAAGAGGGCCCCGGAATGGGTGCCCGAGGTGGCCGAGGTGTTGGAGTCCCCGTCCGGGGTGCACCTGGTGGCCCCCGCGGAACGGCTCGCCACGGCCTGGCAGGGGGCCCTGGTGCTGCGTCGGGGTCCGATCCGGACGGCCCACGTGGCGGAGACCGGAGAGTGGTCGCACACCGACCGGCATCCGGCCGCGGTGACGGACTACCGGGCGTTGCTGTTCGCCGGTTCCTCCTACGACCAGAGGTTCGCCGAGCACCTGGTGCAGTTGCGGGGCGCCTTCGTGGCGGTGGGCTCCACCCCCGATCGGGAGCGCGTACCGGGCGCGGCGGCGACCGTGCGCTATCCCGGGGACACCGATCCGGACGTGCGTCTGCTCACCGAACCGTTGGTGCCCGAACTCCTGGCCGCCCACTGGTGGGCCCGGACGGACCGCTGAGCACCGGCCGTCCCGGACCGCCCGTCTCCGAGGAGCCGGGTACGGACGGTCCGGGCGTGATCAGGCGGAGGACCGGATCCAGGAGGCGTAGAGGTCGGCGTACACGCCCGGCCGGCCGACCAGCTCTTCGTGGGTTCCGCTCTGCACGATCCGACCGGCGTCGAAGACCAGGACCCGGTCGGCGGCCTCGGCGGTGGAGAGCCGGTGGGCGATCGCGACCGAGGTGCGGCCTCGGGTCAACCGGTCCAGGGCGCCCTGGATGCGCATCTCCGTGTGCGGGTCGACCGCCGAGGTGGCCTCGTCCAGCACCAACAGGTCCGGATCGGCGATGTAGGCGCGGACCAGGGCGACGAGCTGCCGCTCGCCCGCCGACAGGGATTCGCCGCGCTGACCGACCGGTGTGTCCAGACCGTGGGCGAGTCCGCCCAGCCATTCGGCGAGACCGAGCTCGGTGATGGCGGTCTCCAGTTCGGCGTCGGTGCTCTCGGGCCGGGCGAAGCGGATGTTGTCGCCCAAAGAGCTGTCGAACAGGAAACCCTCCTGCGGGACCATGACGACACGGCTTCGCAGGGAGGAGAAGGCGACCTCCCTCAGGTCGACCCCGTCCAGACGGACGGTCCCGCTCTCGGGGTCCATCAGCCGGGTGAGGAGTTTGACGAAGGTGGTCTTGCCCGACCCGGTCTCGCCGACGACCGCCACCCGGGTGCCCGGGGTGATCCGGACACCGACGTCGTCCAGGACCACGGGCCCCTCGGGATAGGAGTAGGTGACCCGGTCGAAGTCGACCCGGACCGGGCCGCGCGGCAGGACGCGACCGGCCTCGCCGGGATCGGCGATGTCGGGAACGGTGTCCAGGACCCCCAGGACGCGCCGCCATCCGGCGATGGCGTTCTGCGCCTCGTTGAAGATCTCGGTGGCCATCATCATGGGCTGGATGAACAGGGTCATGAGGAAGAGGAAGGCGATGAGCTGACCCGCGGTCAGATCTCCTCCGAGCCCGAGCCGCACACCGGCCAGGACCACGGCCGCGTTGGCGATGGCGGCGACGATCTCGGCGAAGGGCGAGACCGCCATGGACAGACGCTGCGCCTTGACCTGGGCCCCGCGCGTGGCCAGGACGGTGGTGTCGATGCGTTCGGCGGTGCGCGCCTCGATGCCGTGGGCGCGGATGACGGAGGCCCCCATGACGGTCTCGCCGACCGCGCCGAGCATGTCGCCGGTACGTTCGCGGACCTTGAGGTAGGCCTTGGACAGCAGCTTCTGGAGCCAGCGCACGCCGAAGAGCAGCGGCAGGAAGCAGACCCACACGACGATGGTGAGCTGCCAGGAGTAGACCGCCATCAGGACGGTGGCGACGAGGAGCTGACCGGTGCTGACCAGCAGGAGCAGCCCGCCCCACTGCATGAAGTGGCTGATCTGGTCGACGTCGCCGGTGACCCGGGAGACCAGGGCGCCCTTGCGCTCACTGTTCTGGGTCAGGACGGACAGGTCGTGGACGTGCCGGAAGGCCTTGCGGCGCAGGGTCGCCAGCCCGGACTCGGTGGCCCGGTACAGGCGCACGTTCATCAGGTAGGAGCAGATCATGGTGACGACCAGCAGCGCCGCGCAGGTCGCCACCATACGGGTGACGAATCCCAGGTCGGGGCCGCCGCTCCCGGTGAGACCGTTGTCGATGATCTGCTGGACGGCGATGGGGACGATGACCTTGCCCGCGGTCGCGACCAGGGCGAAGATCAGGGTGAGCCACAACCCCTTGGCGAACTCCGGGGACAGCCTCAGGCCTCGTTTGAGGGTGTCGATCGCGCCGTCCCGGCTCTGGTGCAGGGACAGGACCGGATCCCGTTCGGGGCCGCGCTCCTCGTGCCCCTCCTCCGGACCCTCGTCGGTGCGGGGACGTGTGGGTACGCTCATCGGCTGCTCTCCTCGGTGGCGTCGCCGTCCCTCTCACGGCGGTGGGGTTCGATCGGCGCGGGCTCCTCCGGGAGGGGTTCGCGTTCGGCCTCGTTCTCGGCGGAGGCGCGTTCGTAGGCGGTGACCAGCCGGTTGTAGCCGGGTGAGGCGGTGAGGAGTTCGTCGTGGGTCCCGCGGGCCAGGATCCGTCCCTTCTCCATGTAGAGCACCTCGTCGGCGAGCTCGATGGTGGCGCGACGGTAGGCGACCACGACCACGGTGGCGGAGGAGTCGCGTTCCCGGAGCCCGGAGAGGATCTGGGCCTCGATCTGCGGGTCGACCGCGGAGGTCGCGTCGTCCAGGATCAGGAGCCGGGGCCTGCGGACGATGGCGCGGGCCAGCGCCAGACGTTGGCGTTGCCCTCCGGAGAGGGTGGTGCCCTTCTCCCCCAGTTCGGCGTCGAGGCCGCCGTCGAGGGCGCTGATGAAGCCGTCGGCGCGGGCCAGGCGCAGGGCGGCCCAGACCTGGGCGTCGTCGACGTCCTCGCCGAGGGCGATGTTGTCGCGGACGGTGTCCTCGAACACGAAGGTGCCCTGGGGGACGAGCGCGGCGTGCCGTGGCACCTGGTCGCGGGCCAGGTCGCGCAGGTCGACGTCGTCGTAGGAGACGGAGCCGGTGTCGGGGTCGACCAGGCGCATCAGGACGGTGGTGAGCGTGGACTTGCCCGAGCCGGTGGGACCGACGATGGCGACGGTGCGCCCCGGCGCGATGTCGAGGTCCACCCCGTCGAGGACGGTGGTGCGGGCCCCCTCGTCGGTGTCGGCCATGAGGTCGCGGCCGTCGACATCGTAGGAGTCGGCGTAGGAGAAGGTGACGTCGCGGGCGCTCAGGGCCAGGCCTCGGTTCGAGGGTTCCAGGACGCGGTCCCCGTAGACCATCGCTCCGTCGGACCTCAGGACCGACTGGACGCGGTCCCAGCCCACGACGCTGCGGGGCAGGTCGCCCAAGAGCCATCCGAAGGAGCGGATGGGCAGGGCGAGCAGGGTGAAGAGGAAGGCGATCTGGACGAGGTCGCCGGGTTCGATGGCGCCCGTGGACAGGCGCCACATGCCCAGGAGGAGGACGGCGAGGACACCGAGGTTGGGCAGCGCCTCCATGAAGGGGTCGAACATGGAGCGCATGCGTCCGACCTGGATGAGCGCGTCGCGCAGACGGTGGGCGGCGTGCGTGAAGCGTTCGGTCTCGGTGTCCTCCCGGCCGAGGGTCTTGACGACGAGGGCGCCGTCGAAGGACTCGTGGGCCACACCGCTGACCTCGGCCCGCAGGGCCTGGGCGTGGGAGGCCATCGGGGAGACACGGCGTTGGAAGACGACGTTGGCGGCGGCCAGGGCGGGGAAGACGACGAAGGCGACCAGGGCCAGGATCGGGTCGGTGACGATCATGGCGACGGCGGCGATGAACAGCATGAACACGCTGCCGACCACCATGGGCAGGGGCGCCAGGGGCTGCCAGGCGGCCTCGACGTCGGCGTTGGCGTTGGAGAGGAGTTGTCCGGTGGGGTGGCGGTGGTGCCAGGCCAGCGGGAGCTCGAGGTACTTGCGGGCCACGGAGCGCCGGTAGCGGGCCTGCATGCGGAACTGCATGAGGCCGGCGAGCAGGCGGCGCAGCGCCAGCCCGACGGCCTTGCCCAGACCGACGGCCAGCAGGAGGGCGGCCGCCATGGTCAGCGCGGCGGCGGTGGTCTCACCCGAGGAGAAGGCGGGGATGATGGTCGCGTCGGTGATGTGGCCGAGGACGGATGCCGAGCCGACGGTGACGGCGGCGTGGAGCATGGCCCCGCCGACGGCGGCCAGGAAGATCCAGGGTTCGGTCCGGGCGGCGACCCACAGGACCCGCATCCCCCGTCCGAAGACCTTCTTGTGCCGGTTCGCCTCGTCGAGGTCGGGCCGGTCCCGGGTTCCGGAGCCGGGTTCGCGTTCCTCCTCCCGCTCCTTCGGATTCGTCGCCGTGCTGCCCTGAGCCATACGCCCCCGCTTCCTGTTCCGTGACCGGTCGGTCGGGTGTTCCCGCACCCCGAAGGCCCCGGGGTGCCGGGGGAGGTCTCGGGGCGTGTCGGGCCACAACCTATCCAGCGGCTCCGACAGCTTCCACCGGATTGTTTCAGCGCGAGTCCGGTTCTTGCTATTCCGTCCGCTCCGGGCACAAATCGGTGAACGGGGCGCGAAGGGCGGGTACGTGTGACGGCCCCATCCGTCTCGGCCCCTCCGCCCGGTCGGCCCGGTTCCGGGCCGACCGCTTCGGGTGTCCGGGACATGGCGGGGGCCCGGCCCCTCTCGTAGAGGAGCCGGGCCCGAGGCGCGGAACGTGACGACCGGTCGGTCAGCCGCGCGCGCCCTCGACCTCTGCGGCGGGGGCGTCCATCGGCTGGTCCACGGCGGCCGGGGCCTCGGGGGCGGTCTCCTGGGCCGGGGCCTCCGGAGCGACCTCCTGGGCCGGGGCCTCGACCGGCTGGTCCACGGTGGCGGGAGCCTCCGGAACGACCTCCTCGGCCGGAGCCTCGACCGGGCGCTCCGTGAGCTCCGGGATGCTCACGCACCCGTTCTCGACCTGCTCGGTGATGGTCTCCTTGAAGGTCAGACGGCCGTAGATACCGTCGACCCCGATACCGGCGCCCCGCTGGACCTCCCTGACGGCCTCCTCGGTCTCGGGGCCGTAGAAGCCGTCGATGTCGAGACCGGCGTCGTACTTGCCGTTCAACAGCGACTGGAGGGCACGGACCGCGTCACCCTGGTCACCGGGGCGAATGCCGTCCGCCTCCGACGGGAAGAGCTCGTTGCGCATCTTCACCCAGGTGTCCACGTCCAGGACACCGTCGACCGGAATCGTCCCCGCGTCCTCCTCGAACGCGATGACGGTCGCCTCGACCTCCTCGGTGAACAGGCAGCCGGGCCGCTCGGTCTCGAAGCCCAGGTGGCTCAGGAAGTACTGGGCGGCCAGGATGTCGATGTTCGGTCCGGGGTTGTCGACCGACCACTCGGGCCAGGCTCTGGCCTCGATCTGCTCGATGACCTCCGCCGGGGTGCGGTCGAGGTCGTCCGCCGAGGCGGTCGGGGCGAGCATGAACATGCCCCCGAAGACGAAGGCGCCGGCCGTGGCCAGGGAGACGGCCCGTCGGGCGATACCGCTGCTGAACTGCTCGGACATGATGGGTGTCGACTCCTTATCGTGTGACTGAGACGACAGCATGCTCACACGGATCACGAGGAAGTTAACCCAGCGCAACGCATATGTAACTTTCGGTCACGTCCGGACGGTCGGAACGGCGAAGGCCCGGGCCGCCCTCGCGGGGACCCGGGCCTCGTGCGTCGAGAACTACGGAAAGACGGCGGACCGGCTAGTAACCGCGCACCCGCTCGGTCTCACCGGCCGGAGCCTCGACGGACTTCTCCGCGACCTCCGGAGCCTCCTCCTCGACCGTTTCGCGCACGGCCTCCTCGGGGGCGACCTCCTCGGCCGGCTTCTGCGCGGCCTCCGGAGCACCCTCCCGAACCGGACGCTCGACGGCCTCGGAGTCGGCGTCCGCGGCGGGCCGCTCGTCCTGGGCGATCCGCGGCAGGTTCTGGCACGTGCTACCGCCCGGGGCGGTGATGGTGCCCTTGTAGGTCAGGCGACCGAACGCGCCGTCGACACCGATGCCGAGACTGCGCTGGGCGTTCCTGACCGCGTTCTCGGTGGCGGCGTCGTAGTACTCGTGGAGCGAGAGGCCCGCGTTGTACTTGGAGTTCAGCAGCACCTTGACGGCGAGGACGCCCCAACCGCGGTCACCGCGCTTGTAGGCGTCGGCCTCCGTCGGGAAGTGCATGTTCCGGATCTTCACCCAGGTGGTCGAGTCCAGGACACCGTTGACGGTGATCCCCTCACGACGTTCGAAGTTCCGAACCGTCGATTCGGCCCGGTCGTTGTAGAGGCAGCCCGGGTTCTGGGTGATGTAACCGAGGCCGTTGAGGAAGAGCAGGGCGGCCTGGACGTCGACGTTCGGGCCGGGGTTACCGACCGAGTACTGAGGCCATGACCTCGCCTCGATCTGGCTGATGATCTCCACCGGGGTCCGCTCGTAGTCGTCCGCGGCCGCGGGCGGGGCGAGCATGACCACGCTGCCGAGGGCGAAGGCCCCCGCCGTGGCCAGGGACGCGACGCGACGAGCGATTCCACTGGTGAGCTGCTCGGGCATGATGGGTTCTGACTCCCCTGTCGAGTGACTGAGACGACAGCATGCTCACATGGAGCACAAGAAAGACGACCCTGCGCCACGCGACAATCACCCTCCGCGTTTATCTTCGCTTTAGAACTGCCCTGACCTGGGATGATTCGTCCCCCCACAAGGCCACCAGGTCACCAGAAGGGGCCGGCTCGTCTCCGACCCGGCCCCTTCGCCTCTTCACCTAACGAACCGGGTGTCCGGCCTCGCGCAGGCTCCGTTTCACGTCGGCGATGGTGAACTCGCCGAAGTGGAAGACGGTCGCCGCCAGCAGCGCGTCGGCCCCGGCCTCGACGGCGGGAACGAAGTGCTCCACGGCCCCGGCTCCGCCCGAGGCGATCAGGGGCACGTCCACACGGGCCCGGACCCCCCTGATCAGTTCCAGGTCGAACCCGGCCTTGGTGCCGTCGGCGTCCATGGAGTTGAGGAGGATCTCCCCCGCTCCCAGCTCGGCCGCGCGCTCGCACCACTCGAGGGCGTCGAGCCCGGTTCCGCGACGGCCGCCGTGCGTGGTGACCTCGAAACCGCTGGGTGTGGGGGCGTCGCCCTCACGGACCCGACGCACGTCGGCGGAGAGCACCAGTACCTGCCGACCGAAGCGCTCGGCGATCTCCTCGATCAGCTCCGGCCGCGCGATGGCCGCGGTGTTGACCCCCACCTTGTCGGCGCCGGCGCGCAGGAGTCGGTCCACGTCCTCGGTGGAACGCACCCCGCCGCCGACGGTCAACGGGATGAACACCTGGTCGGCGGTGCGACGCACGACGTCGTAGGTGGTCTCCCGGTCCCCGCTGGAGGCGGTCACGTCCAGGAAGGTCAGCTCGTCGGCGCCGCCCGCGTCATAGGTGCCCGCCAGTTCCACGGGATCCCCGGCGTCGCGCAGGTTCTCGAAGTTGACGCCCTTGACGACCCGGCCGTCGTCCACGTCCAGGCAGGGGATGACCCGGATGGCCAGGCTCACCGCCGACCGCCCTTCACCAGGGCCAGGGCGTCCTCCAGGGTGAAGGCGCCCTCGTACAGCGCGGTGCCCATGATGGCGCCCTCCACACCGACCGGGACCAGGGTGGACAGGGCCTCCAGGTCGGCGAGGCTCGACACGCCGCCGCTGGCCACCACCGGCTTGTCGGTGTGCTCGCACACGGTGCGCAGCAGGTCCAGGTTGGGGCCCTTGAGGGTGCCGTCCTTGTTGACGTCGGTGACGACGTAACGGGCGCAGCCCTCGGCCTCCAGACGCTCCAGGGTCTGGAAGAGGTCGCCGCCGTCGCGCGTCCAGCCCCGGGCCGCCAGGGTGGTGCCACGGACGTCCAGACCGATGGCGATCCTGTCCCCGTGATCCGCGATGATCCGGGCGCACCACTCCGGGTTCTCCAGGGCCGCGGTGCCGATGTTCACCCGGGCGCAGCCGGTGTCCAGGGCGGCCTTCAGGGACTCGTCGTCACGGATCCCGCCGGACATCTCGACCTTGATGTCGAGACGGCCCACGATCTCGCGCAACAGTTCGCGATTCTCGCCGCGCCCGAAGGCGGCGTCCAGGTCCACGAGGTGGACCCACTCGGCGCCGGCGTTCTGCCAGGCCTCGGCGGCCTTGAAGGGGTCGCCGTACCGCCCGCCGGTACCCGCCTTGCCCTGGACGAGCTGGACGGCCTGTCCGCCCGCGACGTCCACGGCCGGCAGCAGTTCGAGTGCGGGGGTCGACGGAGTGTGCTCGCCGGTCATCATGCCTTCTCGTGCTCGGTTCGGTACTGGATGGAGGTGCTCTCGTGTTCGGGGTCCCGAACACGGGCCGGTGGGCGGGTGGCCCCGACCGGCGTCGTCACAGGGTGGCGACCCAGTTGGCCAGGACCCGCGCCCCGGCGTCGCCCGACTTCTCCGGGTGGAACTGGGTGGCGCTCAGCGGGCCGTTCTCCACGGCGGCCACGAAGGGCTCGCCGTGTTCGGCCCAGGTCACCCGGGGTGCCGGGATCCGCTCGCTGGAGGCGACGAACTCCCAGTGACGTACCGCGTAGGAGTGCACGAAGTAGAAGCGCTCCTCGGGGTCGACGTCGGCGAACAGCCGCGTGCCCTCGGGCGGTGTGACGGTGTTCCAGCCCATGTGGGGCACCACGGGGGCGCGGAGCCGCTCGACCGTGCCGGGCCACTCTCCACAGCCCTCCGTGGCCCGATCCTCGGAATGGACGTCGGCCTGCTCGACACCCCGGTCGAAGAGGACCTGCATTCCCACGCAGATCCCGAGGACCGGCCGGCCTCCGGCCACACGGCGACCGATGACGCGGTCTCCGCCCGCGGCCTTGAGGCTGGCCATGCAGGCGCTGAAGGCGCCCACCCCGGGGACGACGAGCCCGTCGGCCTCCAGGGCGACGCGCGGGTCGGAGGTGACGGTGACGTCGGCGCCGGTGCGTTCCATGGCGCGCTGGGCCGAACGCAGGTTGCCCGATCCGTAGTCGAGGACCACCACGCGTGAGGACATCGAGGGTGCCTTTCTAGAGGTAGCCGAGCCGCAGCGCGCCGGAGACCACGGCGAGCACGACACATCCGGCCAGGGCGACGGCGATCAGGCGGTTCTTGTTCCACAGCACGTAGACACCGCCCGCGAGGAAGCCGCCGAAGACGATGAGGAGCAGTCCCCAGAGGTCGGTGTCCATCTACAGGACGCCCTTGGTGGAGGGGACGCCGGTGACCCTCGGGTCCTTCTCGGTGGCCACGCGCAGGGCCCGGGCGAAGGCCTTGAACTGGGCCTCGACGATGTGGTGGGCGTTGCGGCCGTAGGGCACGTGGATGTGCAGGGCCACGCGCGCCTGGGCCACGAAGGACTCGAAGATGTGCCGGGTCATGGTGGTGTCGTAGTCGCGACCGATCACCGGGGCCATGCCCTCGGGCTCGGTGTGCACGAGGTAGGGACGGCCGGAGACGTCGACGGTGACCTCGGCCAGCGCCTCGTCCAGGGGCACCTTCGCGTCGGCGAAGCGGCGGATGCCGGCGCGGTCGCCGAGCGCCTCGCGGAAGGCGGCGCCCAGGGCCAGGGCGGTGTCCTCCATGGTGTGGTGCGAGTCGATGTGCAGGTCGCCCTCGGTGCGCACGGTCAGGTCGAACAGGCCGTGCTTGGCGAGCTGGTCGAGCATGTGGTCGAAGAAGCCCACGCCGGTGGAGACGTCGGCGATCCCGGTGCCGTCCAGGTCGACCTCGACCAGGACCTTGGTTTCCTTGGTTGCGCGTTCGACGCGCCCGGTGCGGCTCATGATGATCTCTTTCGAGGAGAACGGTGGGACGTGGAAGGGGCGGGTCAGCGGCCGGTGGCCTTCAGGAGGGCGTCGCGGAAGGCGACCATCTCCTCCGGTGTGCCGACGGTGACGCGCAGCCAGCCGGGCGGACCGACCTCGCGGATGAGGACCTGCCGGTCGAGCATCCGGCGCCAGACCAGGTTGCGGTCCTCGAACTCTCCGAAGAGGACGAAGTTGGCGTCGGAGTCGGCGACCGAGAAGCCCTCCGAGCGCAGCCAGTCGACGAGCGAGTCGCGTTCGCGGCGCAGGTCGGCGACGGCTCCGAGCAGCTCGCCCGAGTATTCGAGCGCGGTGAGGGCCACCGTCTGGGTGACGGCCGACAGGTGGTAGGGCAGCCGGACCAGCTGGAGGGCGTCGACCACGGCGGGGTGCGCCGCGAGGTAGCCCACGCGCGCTCCGGCCAGGGCGAAGGCCTTGGACATGGTCCGGGAGACGATGATCCGGGGGTGCTCGTCGAGCAGGGTGAGTGCGCTCGGCGTGCCCTCCCGCCGGAACTCGGCGTAGGCCTCGTCCACGACGACCACGCCGGGGGCGGCCCGGGCGACACGCTCGATGTCGGCGAGTTCCAGGGCGGTCCCTGTGGGGTTGTTGGGCGAGGTGAGGAAGACGACGCTGGGCCGGTGTTCGGCGATCGCCTCCAAGGCGGCGTCGACGTCGATACGGAAGTCGGCGTCGCGCGGCACCGAGACCCACGCGGTTCCGGTGCCCCTGGAGATGATCGGGTGCATGGAGTAGGAGGGCTCGAAGCCCATCGCGGTGCGACCGGGGCCGCCGAAGGCCTGGAGCAGCTGCTGGAGGATCTCGTTGGAGCCGTTGGCCGCCCATACGCCGGCGGCGGTCAGACCGTGGCCGAGGTAGGCGGCCAGTTCCTCGCGCAGGCGGAGGGCGTCCCGGTCCGGGTAGCGGTTGAGCCCGGTCGCGGTGTCGGCGACCGCCTCGGCCAGGGCCTTGGCCAGGGCCGGCGAGGGGGCGTGCGGGTTCTCGTTGGTGTTGAGGACCACCGGCACGTCCAGCTGGGGGGCACCGTAGGGAGAGCGTCCCCGCAGATCGTCGCGGAGCGGAAGGTCGTTCAGGGTGAAGCTCACTGGTCTCACACTCGTGGTCGGTGGTGGGAGGGGCGGCCGACGTCTCCTGTGACTCTGGTGGTCGGGGAGCTCCGGTCGGTCCGCCCGCTCCGTCGGGTGTGGTCGGTCTCAGTCCCGGTCGTCGCCGTGCCCGACCCGGGCGGCGATCGCCTCGCCGTGGGCGGGCAGGTCCTCGGCCTCGGCCAGGGTGATGACATGGTGGGCGACGTCGGCCAGCGCGTCGCGGTCGTATTCGACGACGTGCACCCCGCGCAGGAAGGTCTGCACGCTCAGCCCGCCGCTGTGGCAGGCGCAGCCCCCCGTGGGGAGGACGTGGTTGGAGCCGGCGGCGTAGTCGCCGAGCGAGACCGGGGAGTGCGGCCCGACGAAGATCGCCCCGGCGTTGCGCACCCGGTCGGCCCACACGGACGCCTGGTCGGTGATGACCTCCAGGTGTTCCGCGGCGTAGGCGTTGACGACGGCCAGGCCCTGTTCGAGGTCGTCGACCAGGACGATGCCGGACTGGGGACCCGCCAGGGCCTCCAGGACACGCTCGCTGTGCCGGGTGGCGGCGGCGCGCACGGCGAGACGTTCGGTGACCGCGTCGGCCAGGGCCTCGTCCGGGGTCACCAGGACGGAGGCGGCGACGACGTCGTGCTCGGCCTGACTGATGAGGTCGGCGGCGACGTGGTCGGGGTCGGCGGTGTGGTCGGCCAGAACCGCGATCTCGGTGGGGCCGGCCTCGGCGTCGATACCGATGATGCCCTTGAGCAGGCGCTTGGCGGCGGCGACCCAGATGTTCCCGGGGCCGGTGACCATGTCCGCGCGCGGGCAGTCCTCGGTGCCGTGGGCGAACATCGCCACGGCCTGGGCTCCGCCGACCGCGTAGACCTCCTCGACGCCGAGCAGGGCGCAGGCGGCGAGGATCGTCGGGTGGGGCAAGCCGCCGAAGTCCTTCTGGGGCGGTGAGGTGACCGCCAGGGAGGACACGCCCGCCTCTTGGGCGGGGACGACGTTCATGATGACGCTGGAGGGGTAGACGGCCCGTCCGCCCGGCACGTAGAGGCCGACCCGGTCGACCGGGATCCACTTCTCGGTGACGGTGCCGCCGGGCACCACGCGGGTGGTGTGGTCCTCACGCCGTTGGGCGGAGTGGACCTTGCGGGCGCGCCGGATGGACTCCTCCAGGGCGGCGCGCACCCGGGGGTCGAGTTCGGTGAGGGCGCGGTCGAGGGCGTCCTTGGGGACGCGGATGTCGGTGAGCCGCACACCGTCGAAGCGCTCGGTGAGTTCGATCAGGGCCTCGGTTCCGCGATGGCGTACGTCATCACAGATGGGACGGACGCGTTCGGTGGCGTCCGCCACATCGATTTCGGCGCGCGGAAGGGAGTCGCGCGGGTCGTCCTGGGAACCTCGGAGGTCGATTCGACTGATCACGGCCCCAGTCTAGGGGCCCTGGGCCGGATCGGGGCCGGTGGAGTCCGAATGATGGACACCACACCGCTCCGACCGGCGCGAACCCCGCGACCGAGGTCGTGGCGAGCATCGCGCGACAAAAGCCCCGAACGCTTCGCCAATAAGCTTCCCCTTACTTTGGATCACCTTACCTAATGAAGCTTTTGAAAGGCTTGCCTAACAAATTCACACGCCTTTTCTGACGTTTCGCAAATGCCATTCGATGGTCTATATTGGTGACATGACTTCCACCAAGACCGGCGATAGCAACCTTTCCAAGTTCCACCGTCTCCTCGTCGACCAGGTGCGGCACGAGTTCACCGCCTCGCACCAGTACGTGGCGATCGCCGCCTGGTTCGACGACCAGGACCTGCCCCAGCTGGCCAGGGTCTTCTACGAGCAGTCCCTCGAAGAGCGCGACCACGCGATGATGATCGTGCGGTACCTGCTCGACAACGACGTGTCGTTCGCCCTTCCCGGCGTGGACGAGATCGAGACCGATTTCTCCGCCACCCGTGATCTGGTCGCGCTGGCGCTGCGTCAGGAACGTCAGGTGAGCGACCAGTTCCAGCGTCTGGCCAAGGTGGCCCGCGACGAGGAGGACTACACCGGGGAACAGTTCCTCCAGTGGTTCATCCAGGAGCAGGTCGAGGAGGTCGCCAAGATGTCGACTCTGCTCAACGTCGTCGACCGCTCGAACGGCAACCTCTTCGACGTGGAGACCTTCGTGGCCCGTGACATGCCCGGTGAGACCGAGGGCGGTCAGAACACGCCCGGGACCGCCGGCCCGTCCGTCTCCTGACGTCCGATGTCCCTCGCGCCCCGAGGCCCCGCCCGAAACCCGGGCGGGGCCTCGTCGTGTCCACGCCGGGAGCGGAGGAAAGGGGCGCGACACACCGTTCCGACAACGCCGGGACTCTTCGGGCCTCGAACCGGCGGCATACTGGGACCATGCCTGAGGCCCTGCCGATCTTCCCGCTGAACACCGTGTTGTTCCCGGGGATGACCATCCCGCTGCACGTCTTCGAGCACCGGTACCGGAGGCTGGTCTCGGAACTGCTCGGCCCGACCCTGGCCGGTGGAGAGGTCGGTGGACGCGAACGCGGGCCCGTGCGTTTCGGAACGGTGTGGATCGAACTCGGCCACGAGGTGGCGAGCGAGTCCGGGCAGGGGGCCGGAGGCGCCGATACCGGGGTGCCCGGCACCGCGGGGGGCCGAGGCCGTCCGACCCTGCCACTGGTGAGCGCCGTCGGTTGCACCGCGGTCGTCCGTGACGTGCGCACCTACGAGGACGGGCGCTACGACCTGGTCGTCGAGGGCGGTACGCGGTTCCGGATCGATGATCTTCCGGAGGTCGACGCCTCCTCCCCCGACGAGTACTCCAGCGCCTCGGTGACGCTGCTCCCCGAGGCCATGGGGCCGGACGCCGAGGAGCACGCCGAACGGGTGCGCGATCTCTATGAGGTGTACCGTGGCCGCTTGTCGGAGATCGGTATGGCTCCGGAGACCTCGCGCGACCTGCCACGGGATCCGGTGGCCCTGTCCCATACGGTGGCGGCCTCGATCGTGCTGGATCCCGCCGAGAAACAACGCCTGTTGGAGGCCGAGGACGCCGCGACCCGGCTGGCGGTGGCGGCTCGCTTCCTCCGCAGGGAGAATCGCATCGTGACCGCCCCCACCCTGCCCAACCTCCCCGCGGGTCCCTTCCTCAACAACGGTGTCTCCTTCAACTAGATCCCTACGTGGAAAGCCGAGGTGACCCATGAGTGGAAAAGCCACGCCCGCTACCGTGGCCGCGGGTCGGACCAAGACCACCTACACCCTGCACCCCTATGAGGCGCCCGAGGAGAGCGATGGGCACTCCTACGGGGCCGACGCCGCGGACGCTCTGGGAGTGCCGCACCACCGGGTGTTCAAGACCCTGGTCGCCGAGGTGGACGGTGTGTTCACCGTCGGGGTGGTGCCGGTCGCCGGCTCCCTCGACCTCAAGGCGCTGGCCGCCGCGGTCGGCGGCAAGAAGGCGATCATGGCCGACCCGGGTCGCGCCGAGAAGATCACCGGATACGTCCGCGGAGGCATCAGCCCGCTGGGACAGCGCAAGAGGCTGCGCACCGTCATCGACTCCTCGGTCACCTCGCTGGTCTCGGTCTACGTCTCCGCCGGGCGGCGGGGGCTCCAGATGGAATTGGCGCCCGCGGACCTGATCGCGCTGACCGAGGCGGTCACCGCTCCCATCGCCGCTCCCTGAGCCCTGAGCGTGAGCGTCGGGTGAGCCCCGCCACGAGGGGCGAAGCCGTGTCGCACAAGGGGCGGTGGACCTGCGCACAGTCGCCCACGGACTGTTGCCCACCCCCCTACCCGGGGGTAGCTTTGTGACATGCCCGACACCTCATCCCCCTACCGATCCATCCCCGACATGTTCGCCTCCCGCGTCGCCGAATCCGGTACGCGGGAGGCGTTCACCCACCCCGTCCCCTCCCCCGACGGCGGCCCCGAGGCCTGGCGGACCCTGACCTGGAACCAGGCACGCGACCGTGTGCGCGACCTGGCCCTGGGGCTGCACTCCCTCGGCCTGACCTCCCAGGCCCGATGCGCCATCGCCTCCAACACCCGGATCGAATGGATCCTCGCCGACCTGGCGATCCTGTGCGCGGGCGGTGCCTCCACCACGATCTACCCCTCCTCCACCCCGCCCGACTTCGCCTACATCGTGTCCGACTCCGGCAGCATGATGGCCTTCGCCGAGGACGACGAGCAGGTCGCCAAACTGCGCGAACAGCGCGGGGCCATGCCCGGCCTGTCCAGGGTGATCGCCTTCGAAGGCGCCGCTGGGGGAGACGACGACTGGGTCATGGGCCTGGACGAGCTGGAGGCCCTCGGTGCCCGTCGGCACGCCGAGGACCCGGGGCTGTTCGACGAGCTGGTCGCGGCGGTCCGCCCCGAACACCTGGCCACCCTGATCTACACCTCGGGCACCACCGGCCGCCCCAAGGGCGTGCGGCTGGACCACGCGAACTGGCTGTACGAGGCCCAGGCGCTCCAGGCCCTGGACGAGGAGCTGCGCGCTCAGGGGCGGGGGCTGCTCACCGGCGACGACGTGCAGTTCCTGTGGCTGCCCCTGGCCCACGCCTTCGGCAAGCTGATGCAGGTGAGCCAGCTGCGTCTGGGTTTCGTCACCGCCGTGGACGGGCGGGTGGACCGCATCGTCGACAACCTGTCCGTCGTACGGCCGACCTTCATGGCCGCAGCCCCTCGCATCTTCGAGAAGGTGTACGCCAAGGTCGTCACCCAGGCTCAGGAGGGCGGCGAGGCCAAGTACAGGATCTTCCGTTGGGCCGCGGACGTGGGCGACCGGGTGGCGCGGCTCCGGGAGAGGGGCGAGGAGCCGACCGGCCTGCTCGCCGCCCGGCATCGGATCGCCGACCGACTCGTGTTCTCCCGGCTGCGCGCCCGCTTCGGCGACCGGCTGCGCTTCCTCGTCTCCGGCAGCGCCCCTCTGGCCCCGGAGATCGGCCGGTTCTTCTCCGGTGCCGGGATCACCATCCTGGAGGGCTACGGGCTGACCGAGACCTCCGCCGGTTCCTTCCTCAATCGTCCGGGCGAGGCGCGTTTCGGCAGTGTCGGGCTGCCGCTGCCCGGAACCGAGGTCAAGATCGCGGAGGACGGCGAGGTGCTGTTGCGCGGTGGCGGGGTGATGCGCGGATACCACAACCTGTCCGGCGCCACCGAGGCCGTGCTCACCGAGGAGGGCTGGTTCGCGACCGGTGACATCGGCACCCTGGAGGACGGCCACCTGCGGATCACCGACCGCAAGAAGGAGCTGATCAAGACCTCCGGCGGCAAGTACGTGGCGCCGCAGAGCATCGAGAACCGTTTCAAGGCCCTGTGCCCGTACGCGAGCAACCTGGTCGTGCACGGAGATCGGCGCCCCTACTGCGTGGGCCTGGTCGCCTTGGACCCCGAGGCGATCGAGGAGTGGGCGGAGAACAACGGTCTGGGCGCGCTGAACTACGTCGGGCTGACCAGGGAGCCGAAGGTCAGGCGCATGGTCCAGGAGGCCGTCGACGAGCTCAACAAGGGGCTGCCCCGCCACGAGACGATCAAGGACTTCGCGATCCTGCCGAACGGACTGACCGTGGAGGGCGGAGAGATCACGCCGAGCCTGAAGATGCGCCGCCGGGCGGTGGAGGAGAAGTACGCCGACCTGCTCGACGGGTTGTACGAGAAGGCGCCCCGACGTTCCTGAACGCCCTCAGTCCCGCCGTTCCCCCGTGTCGGGTTCCGGAGCGGCGGTCGGTGCCGGCTCGGGTTCGGGGACGCCGGGCTGGTCGGAGCGCAGCAGGCTGACGCCGTCGAGCAGACCGTATTGAAGGACGTGGACGAAGGGCCACACCACCAGGAAGGCGGTGGCCTGGAGCCGAAGCGCGCCCATGACGGTGTCGCCGGGGTCGGCGGTCCGGACGATCTCCCGCGCGGGCGCGTCGAGGGCGATCCCGATCCGCCAGACCAGGATCGCCGCCACGGCCGCCGCCACGGTGCTCACCAGGAGCAGGGGCAGGCGCAGGTCCTGGAGGCGTCTGTCGGCCAGGGTGAACTGGGCCATGTAGCAGAGGTAACCGGTGATCATCCCGGCCACCGCGGTGATGACGACGAAGTAGCCCTCTCCCGCGAAGGACTCCTCGGAGGTCCCGGGGAAGATCTCCCCCTCCCCCAGAGCGGTCACCTCGGGGCGGGGCGCGAGCCACCACCAGAGGGGCCCCAGTAGAGCGCCGAGCAGGGCCACGGCCCCGAACACGCACACCGCCACGATCAGGGCGCGTGCCACCCCCGAATCACCCGCGCGGGCGCGCTCCGCCTTCACCCTGTGTGCTCCCCTCCGCCCGGACCTGCCGAAAACCAGTGGATACCGGACACGACCCGAAGGACAATACCCGCATGTACGACGAGAGCGATCCCGTGCCCCTTCTCAAGCGTGTCGATCCTCCCATGGCCGCCGACGAACGGACGATGCTGCTGGCCTGGTTGGACCGGCATCGCGCCACGGTGCACGCCAAGTGCGCGGGCTTGGACCCGGAGTTCGCCTCGGCCGCTCCGATCCCGACCTCCCCGATGACCACCATCGGCGGGATCGTGTCCCATCTGCGCTGGGTGGAGGCCTTCTGGTTCGAAGTGGTGATGCTCAACCAGCCGGACGAGGCCCCGTACTCGGAGCAGGACCCCGACGGAGAGTTCCGGGTAGGAGCACGACGCCCCCTCGGCGAACTGTTGGCGGAGTACGAGGAGCAGTGCGCCCGCTCACGGGAGATCACCTCCCACCTGGAGCTGGGCAACTCCTCACGCCGTGTCCTTCAGGAGGGACGCACCACCCTGCGCTGGGTGATCACGCACATGATCGAGGAGACCGCCCGGCACAACGGTCATCTGGACCTGCTCCGAGAGCTCGCCGACGGACGTACCGGCCTCTAGGTCATCGAACCCCGCCACCGATACGCGACGAAGGGATCCGGGGCGGTGGACCACCGCCCCGGATCCCTTCGTTCATGGGCCCGTGAAGGGCCCGAGTGAGACCTCAGCCCTCCCGTTCCGCGTCGGGGTCGTCGCCTTCGACGTCCTCCTCGGCGAGGAGCAGGTAGAGGTTGCGTCGGGTCTCGTTCAGTAGACGCTTGGCCCGCTCCACCTGCTCCGGGGTGCCCGCCTGGGCGACCTGGGAGGCGGCCGCGGCGAGCTGGTAGGCCAGGCCGCCGATCTCCTCGTAGTGCGACCGGGTGTCGGCGTAGGCGTCGGCCCCCGCCTCCCATGGCGGCGTGAGCCCCTCGCCCCGTTCCTCCAGGTAGGCCCGGCCCTCGTCGGTGAGCCGGTAGGGGCGACGGCGCCCCTCGCCCGCGACCTGCTCGATCAGGCCCTCGTCCTCCAACTGTTGGAGCATCGGGTAGACCGAACCGGAGCTGGGGCGCCAGGCCCCGCCGCTGCGTTCACGGCCTTCGCGGATGATCTCGTATCCGCTGCGCGGCTCCTCCGCCAGAAGCAGGAGGATGCCGGTGCGCACGTCGCCCCGCCGGGCGCGAGGGCCACCGCGCCGACGGCCGTGTCCCCCCTCGTGCCCGGGGAAACCCCCGGGACCGAAGGTGCCACCGGGGCCGAAGGGCGCGCCCGGCCCGAAGGGGCCACCGGGCCCCATGGGGCCTCCAGGGCCGAACGGTCCGCCTGGACCCCTGCCCCACGGAGGGTGCGGAGGGTGCGGTGGCCGGGGCGGCTCAGGGACCTCCGCCCGGTGCTCGTGGGGGCCGTGGTGCCCGTCGATCCATGCCTCGTCCGAAGCGGTGTGGGCGTCGTGTCGGTCCCGGCCCGGGATGAAGCGGTCGAAGCGCCGTTCGGAACGTCGTCCGCCCCAGGACCAGGGCCCGGGAAGTGCCATGGCTGTCATGTCGTTCTCTTCTCTGTAGATATTCCAAGACAGTCGTTCACTGTCTCGATAGCTCAAAGATATATCGCTAACTATCTTCTGGCAAGAGAGAGGCACGAAAAAGGCCCTCGTGTGCGACACCGCACACGAGGGCCCTGGCCGGAGCGCCCCCACCGGGGGCTCGAAGGTCAGTAGTCGACCGAGTACGCCCCCAGCAGGCTCTTCACCTCACCGTTGAACTCCGGGGAGATCCGCACCGAGTAGCGCTCGACCGCGTAGACACGCGAACGCACCGGGTTGTCCACCCGGATCCGCACCGGGGTCTCCCCCTTGTGCGTGCTCAACACCTGACGCAGATCACCGATGAGCTCCGGGGTGAGCCGCTTCTCGTCGACGGTGAGCAGCACCGGGGGCTCGCCCTCGGTGATGTGGGAGATGTCCAGGATCGACATCTCCGAGGCGAACATCGACCAGGTGCCGTCCCGGTCGTTGAGCCGACCCTTGACCGTGACCGCCGTGTCCTCCAGCAACGCCTCCACGTACAGCGGATACGTCTTGGGGAAGAACAGCACCTCCATGCTGGAGTCCAGGTCCTCCACCGTGGCGATCGCCCACTGGTTACCGGCCTTGTTGGTGCGCTTGTCGACCTTGGAGATCAGCCCCGCGATCCGCACCTCGCCCCTCTCCCGAGCCAGGTCACCGGCCACGATCTTGGCGATCGGGGTGTCCCGGGAGCGGGCCAGCACCCGTTCGGCGCCGGCCAGCGGGTGGCTGGACACGTACAGACCCAACATCTCGCGTTCGAAGGCGAGCTTGGTCTTGCGGTCCCACTCCTCGTCGCCCCACTGGATGTCCAGACCGATGGGGGTGGAGTCGCCGTCGTCCCCGCCCCCGAACAGGTCGAACTGACCGTGGGCCTCCTGCTTCTTGGAGCTGATCATGCCGTCCACCGCCATCTCGTGGTGGCGGTACAGCTCCCGACGTGGCTGCCCGAGGGAGTCGAAGCCGCCGGCCTTGATCAGCGATTCGATCACCCGCTTGTTACAGGCCGCCAGCTCGATCTTGGACAGGAAGTCGGTGAAGGAGGTGAACTTGCCCTTCTCGGTACGGGTCTTGATGATCGAATTGACCACGTTGGCGCCCACGTTGCGGACCGCGCCCATGCCGAAGCGGATGTCGGAGCCGACCGGGGTGAAGCGCAGACCGGATTCGTTGACGTCGGGGGGCAGGACCTTGATGTGCTGGGCCCGGCACTCGGCCAGGTAGACCGCCATCTTGTCCTTGTCGTCACTGACCGAGGTCAACAACGCGGCCATGTAGGCCGCGGGGTAGTTGGCCTTGAGGTAGGCGGTCCAGTAGGAGACCAGCGCGTACCCGGCGGCGTGCGACTTGTTGAACGCGTAGCCCGCGAAGGGCAGCATGACGTCCCACAGGGCCTGGGTGGCCTCCTTGGAGAAGCCGCGCTCGGCCGCGCCGGGGAAGAACTTGGCCTCCTCCGCCTCCAGGGCCTCCTTCTTCTTCTTACCCATCGCGCGACGCATCAGGTCGGCGCCGCCCAGGCTGTAACCGGCCAGCTGCTGGGCGATGGCCATGATCTGCTCCTGGTAGACGAGCAGGTGGAAGGTCTCCCCCAGGATCGGCTCCAGGGCGTCCTTGAGATCCGGGTGGATGGGGGTGATCTCCTGGCGCCCGTTCGACCGGTCGGCGTAGTCGTTGTGGGCGTTGGCCGCCATCGGACCGGGCCGGTACAGGGACAGCACGGCCGCGATGTCACCGAACTTCTTCGGCTCCATCCGCTTGAGCAGGTTGCGCATCGCGCCGCCGTCGAGCTGGAAGACGCCGAGGGTGTCACCCCGGGAGAGGAGTTCGTAGGTCTTCTTGTCGTCCAGGGGCAGCTGCCCCAGATCGATGTCGATCCCCTCGGACTCCTTGATGGACTTGACCGCGTCGTCCATGATCGTGAGGTTGCGCAGGCCCAGGAAGTCCATCTTCAGCAGACCCATGTCCTCGCACTGAGGGAAGGGGAAGCCGGTGATGATGGCGCCGTCGGTGTCGCGCTTGTGCAGCGGAATGACGTCGAGCAGGGGTTCCTTGGACAGGATCACGCCCGCCGCGTGCACACCCGTGCCGCGAGTCAGACCCTCGATACCCCGGGCGGTCTCCATGACCTTGTTCACCTGGGGGTCGTTCTCCACCAGGTTGCGCAGCTCGGTGGTCTCGCTGTAGCGCTCGTGCTCGGTGTTGAACACCGCGTCCAGCGGGATCTCCTTGCCGCCCACCGCGGCCGGGAACGCCTTCGTGATCTGGTCGCCCACCGAGTAGGGCATGCCCAGGATCCGGGTGGAGTCCTTGACCGCGGCCTTGGCCTTGATGGTGCCGAAGGTCAGGATCTGCGCGACCCGCTCCTCGCCGTACAGACGGGTGACGTAGTCGATCATCTCCCCGCGTCGACGTTCGTCGAAGTCCAGGTCGATATCGGGCATGGTCACACGTTCGGGGTTGAGGAACCGCTCGAACAGCAGACCGTGCTCCAACGGGTCCAGGTCGGTGATGCCCAGCACGTAGGCGATCATCGAACCGGCCGCCGAACCACGCCCCGGGCCGAGCGCGATCCCCGCCTTGCGCGCGTACTGGCAGATGTCGGAGACCACCAGGAAGTACGCCGGGAACCCCATCTCGTTGATGATGCCCAGCTCGAAGTCGACGCGCTTACGGACGTCGTCGCTCACCCCGTCCGGGTAGCGCCCTTGGAGCAGTCGCTCGACCTCCTTGGCCAGCCAGGAGGACTGGGTCTCCCCCTCGGGGACGGGGAAGGTCGGCATGAGGTCGCGTTCGGCGAACACGCCCTCGTAGGCGTCGGGTTCGATGCGTTCGGCGATCAGCAGGGTGTTCTTGCAGCCCTGAGCCCACTCGTCGAAGTTCAGGATCCCGCGCATCTCGTCGGGCGTCTTGAGGTAATAGCCGGAGCCGTTGAACCGGAACCGGGTCGGATCGTCCAGGTTCTTACCGACCCCGACCGCCAGGAGGGCGTCGTGCGCCGAGGCCTGCGACTCGTACACGTAGTGCGAGTCGTTGGTCACCAACGGCGGGATGTCCAACGCCCGCCCCACCTTGAGCAGACCGTCGCGGACCTCCTTCTCGATGGAGACCCCGTGGTCCATCAGCTCCAGGAACACGTTCTCCTTGCCGAAGATGTCCTGTAGCTTCGCGGCGTAGTCGATGGCCTCCTTCTCCTGACCCAGCCGCAGCCGGGTCTGCACACCCCCCGAGGGGCAGCCGGTGGAGACGATGATGCCCTCGCTGTTCTCCGCCATCAGGTCCAGGTCCATCCGGGGCTTCATGTAGTAGCCCTCGATGGAGGCCAGGGACGACATCTTGAACAGGTTGCGCAGACCCGTCTCGTTCTGCGCCAACATCGTCATGTGCAGATAGCGGCCGCCACCGGAGATGTCCTTGCCGCCCTCGGCCGAGGCGTCGTCCGATCCGCTGGCCCGCCCCCAGAACACCCGCTTCTTGTGGAACCGGGACTCGGGCGCCACGTAGGCCTCGATCCCGATGATCGGCTTGACCCCCGAGCCCTTGGACTGCTGGTAGAACTCGTAGGCGCCGAACATGTTGCCGTGGTCGGTCATGGCCACCGCCGGCATCTCCAACCGCGCGGCCTCGGAGAACAGGGGCTTCAGCTTCGCGGCCCCGTCCAGCATCGAGTACTCGGTATGGACGTGCAGATGAGCGAAGGAGTCGGCCATGGGTGGAGTGCTCCCGAAAGGACTTGTAGGACGGATGGTGTCCCACGAGCCTACGACTTTCCCACGACGTTCGCGGCCGCCTGTGGACGGAGCGCCCCTTCCGGAGAACGTGATGTTCCCCCCGGGGCCCGGGTCGTGACCGTGGAGCGTCCGGAGAGGCCCCGGGTCCCTCTCCGACGTCCGGAGACCATCTCCACGTCACCGGCGCTTCCCACCGAACTGCTAGCCTCCCGCCGGTCGTGTCGCGACCATCTATCGTGTGATCGCCCTTCCGAGAGGATCCCCGTGTCCGTCAGAACCCGTCGAGTGGCCTCCACCGCCACTCTCGTTCTCGCCGCCTCCGCTCTGGTGGCCTCCCCCGTTCCGGCCTCGGCCTCCTCGTCCGTGCCCGAACCGCCGGGAGAGCGCGAGGTACGTTTCGCCACCTTCAACACCGCCCTGGAGCGCCCGGAGGAGGGCATGCTGGCGGAGGAGCTGGCCACGCCCGACAGCGAGCAGGCCCGCAACATCGCCGAGATCATCCAGCACGTCCGTCCCGACGTGCTGTTGGTGAACGAGTTCGACCACGACGACGAGGGCGAGGGGCTGCGTCTGTTCCAGGACAACTACCTGTCCGTGGGGCAGAACGGGGCCGACCCGATCGATTACCCGTACGTGTACAGCGCGCCGGTCAACACGGGCGTGGCCTCGGGGGTCGACCTGAACGGCGACGGAGTCGCCGTGACCGAGCCGGGGACCCCCGAGTACGCGGAGGACGCCTTCGGGTACGGGCTCTTCCCCGGCCAGTACGGGATGGCCGTGCTCTCGAAGTACCCGATCGTCACCGACGAGGTGCGCACCTTCCAGACCTTCCGCTGGGCCGACATGCCGGACGCGCTACTGCCCACCGATCCCGAGACCGGCGGGTCGTACTACTCGGAGGAGGCCCTGGAGGTCCTGCGGCTGTCCTCCAAGAGCCACTGGGACGTGCCCATCAACACCGGTCGCGGGCGGCCGGTACATCTGTTGGCCTCCCACCCCACTCCCCCGACCTTCGACGGCCCCGAGCGGCGCAATGTGGCCCGCAACCACGACGAGATCCGTTTCTGGGCCGACTACGTCACCCGACGCGACAGCGGTTACATCTACGACGACGAGGGGGTGCGCGGCGGACTCGCCCCCGGGGCGCCCTTCGTGATCGCCGGCGACCTCAACGCCGACCCCAACGACGGTGACGGGCACCCCGAGGCCGTCACCCGGCTGCTGGACCACCGGTCCGTGGTGGACGTCCGGCCCTCCAGCCAGGGCGGCCGCGGGGCGGCGCAGCGCCAGGGCGGCGCCAACGAGGACCACGTCGGGGACCCCGGGCTGGACAGCGCGGACTTCAACGACGAGCCGGGGCCGGGCAACCTGCGGGTGGACTACGTGCTGCCCTCCCGTTCGCTCCCCGCCCGGGGTTCGGGGGTGTTCTGGCCGACCGTGGACGACCCGCTGTTCCGTCTGACCGGCGACTATCCCTTCCCCAGCTCCGACCACCGTCTGGTCTGGGTGGACGTGGCGCGTCCCTAGGGACGTTCCCCCGGTCGGCCGGTGCGCCGGCCGGGGCCGCTCGTTCCGGACCGGGGTCGGTCTCGGCCGGCCGCCTCCTCTTGGGCGACGGCCAGTCCGGCACCGATGACGCTGTCCATGATGGTGGCCAGGTGTTCGGCCCCCAGCCGGGGAGCCCGCTCGGCCATGCGCTCGACGAGTTCGCGCTCACGGGTCATGTCGCGTCCGGCGAAGTAGCCCACCGGCTTGAGCCGCTGGACCTGGGCCGCGACCAGCGCCCGACGTTCGAGGAGCTCGGCGAGCTCGGCGTCCATCAGGTCGATGCGGCCGCGCAGGTCGCGGATGCGCTCGTCGACGTTCTCTGTGCCGGTGGCGTGGTGACGGTCGTGCACGATGTCCCTTTCCGGGAGTGGTTGCGTACGCGGATGCGGCGCGACCGTACGTCCCGGCGGGAAACGTGTTCGGGGCGTCGGCCGCCCGAAAAGACGAAGGAGCACCGGGCGTGTGCCCGAATGCTCCGATAGCCGACGTTCCCGTTCTCGCTCAGGTGTGAGCGGCCGACGGGTCCGTCGGCGGCCTAAACACGAAAGCGCGGTGGGTCATGGGTGCGATGCTACTACAACGGCGAGAGGCCGCGCCCGGAGCGGACACGGCCTCGACATGCGGGGTGCTCCCCTACTCGGGGACCTCGACCCGGATCATGAGCGCCTTGCCCTCGGCGGTGACCTGGCCGTGGGCGCGGATACGACCGGCCACGTAGACCTTGCGGCCCTCGGTCCGCTCCACCCAGGAGGTGATCTCCAGCGGGGTGAACAGCGGGGTGGGGCGGCGGTAGTCGATCTCCAGTCTGGCGGTCAGGCCGGGGCTGGTCTCCACCGAGGAGACGCTGCCGACGGCCTGGTCGAGCATGGCCGCGATCCACCCGCCGTGGACCAGCCCGGGAGGCCCCTGGTAGATGGTGTTGAGGGTGACCTCGGCACGCATCCCCTCGGGGGTGCGCATGAGGGCGAGTCGGGGCGCGGCCGGGTTGGTGTCGCCGGCGACGATGTTGGTGATGGTGCCGATCTCGGTGGTGCCGTCGCCGAGGTCTCGGGTGACCATGGTGCCCACCTGGCGCCGGTCGACGTCGAGGCGGTCCGTGAGCCCTCGGACGGTGGCGGCGGCCTCGGCCAGGGTCTCGGTGTCGGCCCGGGTGTTGCCGACGGCGTCGATGAGGTCGTGGACGCTGGAGACCAGGGAGTGCAGCTCGGCGGGGAGGGAACCGCCCTCGACCAGGGGAAGGCCGAAGGCCCGGGGGTCGGGCGTCTCGGTGGTCGGTTGCGTGTTGACCGTCATGTGTTCCTCGTCGGGTCGGTGTTCGTCGTCGCCGGCCCGTACCGTGGCCCGGCCCACGTCAAAACCGAATCGTACTCGGTCGTATTCCGGTGGGCGCGAGGGGTGATATGCGCCCCCCGTCACACATCACGGAGACGGGGGACACATTCGGGAGGATCCGCTCAGGTCAGAACGTGTTCCATGTGCCGGTGCGGGATGTTCGCGTCGAGGAACTCCTCACCGTGGGCGGTGTACCCCAGCCGCTCGTAGAAGCCCAGCGCGTGGGTCTGCGCGTGCAGCTCCACCCGCTCCAGCCCCAGCTCGCGCCCCAGGTCCTCCGCGGCGCGCACCAGCGCCGCGCCGATCCCGCGTCCCCGCCCCTCGGGCAGCACCGCCATGCGGCCCAGGAGCCCCACGCCCGCGCCCTGGTCCACCAGGCGGACGGTGCCGACCGGGACCCCCTCGTCCAAGGCCAGGAGGAAGGCGGCGGTGGCGTCGCGCTCGTCCCATTCCTCATCGATGGGCACCTTCTGCTCGGCGACGAACACCGCTCCCCGGATGACGAAGACGGCCGCACGGTCCTTCTCGTCGTGGGCGCGGCGGATCTGTGGCTTGCTCATCCGCGCAGACTAACGGACACCTTCGGTCCACCTCTAACCTGGGTGTATGGGCATGCCCGACGAAGTCCACCCCACCGTCGAGGACCCGCGTGTGGAACGCGCGCGGTACTGGCGGTTCTCCGGGCTGCCCGATACCGAACTCCTCACCGCTCGCTTCGTCACCACCTCCTTCACCCGGCACACCCATCCCACGTACACGATCGGGATGATCACCGGGGGGATCGAGGAGTACTCCCATCCCGGAGGCCGGTCCCGGGTCGGTCCCGGCGGGCTGGCGGTCGTCGGCCCCGGCGAGGTGCACACCGGACACGCCGGGATCCCGGAAGGGTGGGGCTACCGGGTCTTCTACCCGGCCCGCGAGGTGGTCGAGGGGGTCGGGCGCGAGCTCGGGATGCGCGGGACCCCCGGTTTCCGCGAGTCCGGAATCGACGCCCCCGAGGTCTCCCGGGTCCTGGTGGCCGCGCATATGGCCGCCGAGCGGGGGGAACGCCTGACCTCCTCCGCCCTGCTCCGGCGTGGGCTGGCGATGCTGTTGCGCTCCCATGGGCGGGAACCGGTCGGGAACGTCGTCGAACCCACCGCCCGGCCCGAGGTGGAGCTGGCCCGCGAGCTGCTGACCGGGGCTCTGACCGATCCGCCGTCCCTGGAGGAGCTGGCCGCCCGGGTGGGTCTGGGGCCCTTCGCTCTCAACCGGGCCTTCCGTTCCCGCTACGGGCTTCCGCCGCACGCGTACCTGAACCAGCTGCGGGTGGACCGGGCCCGGACCCTGCTGGCCGCGGGCCGACCGGTGGGCGAGGTCGCCTCGGAGGTCGGGTTCGCCGACCAGCCCCACCTGACCCGCCACTTCCGCCGCCATCTGGGGGTGCCTCCCGGCGCCTACCAACGGGCCCTCCTGTCTCCCTGAGATGGACCACCGCCTCTCCGCCGCCCCCGAGGCGGCAAGAACGTTCAAGACGGAACACCCGGACCCGCCTAACGTGGGCGAACGTGATGTTCTTGTCTCGACTACGTTCCCCGGCCGTCCGGGACAGCCTGGGTATCGGTATCGCCGTGGGCGCCGCCGGCCTGGCCTTCGGTACGGCCGCCGTCGCCGCGGGGCTCTCCCCCGCGCAATCCGTGTTCCTGAGCGCGTTCATGTTCACCGGGGCCTCCCAGTTCGCCCTGGTCGGGGTGATCGCGGGGGGCGGAAGCCTCGTCGCGGGCGCCTTGGGCGCACTGCTCCTGGGCGCCCGCAACACCCTGTACGGGCTACGACTGACCGACGTCCTCGGCTGGAGGGGGTTCCGGCGCGCCGCGGCCGCCCACGGGGTGATCGATGAGACCACCGCCGTGACCCTGGCCCAGCCGGACCGGCGGTCCGCCCGGACCGCCTTCCTGACGACCTACGTCGTGTTGGGGGTCTTCTGGGTGCTCTTCACCCTGGTGGGGGCTCTGGCCACGGAACGGGTGAGCGACATCGACGCGTTCGGCCTGGACGCGGTGGGGCCCGCGATCTTCCTGGGGCTCCTGTGGCCGCGGCTCCGTGACGGAGACGGCCGTACCCGCCTGATCGCGTTGGTGGGCGCGGGCGTGGCCCTGGCGACCACCCCTCTGCTGCCGCCCGGGGTCCCCGTGCTGCTGGCCGCCTCCGCCGCCGCCATCGCGCTGATCGGCACCGGAGGACGGACGAGGCCCTCCTCCGAGAGCCGCTCCGAGGAGGTGGGGGCATGAGCCTGTGGATCGCCCTGATCGCCACCGCCGCCGGATGCTATCTGCTCAAGTACGCGGGGATGGCCGCCCCTCGACGCCTGCTGGACCACCCCTGGGTCCAGAGGTTCGCGGTCGCGGTCCCCGTAGCCCTGCTCGCGGCCCTGATCGCGGTGGAGGCCCTGCGGGGCGAGGGACAGGCGTTGGCCTGGGACACCGCCCGCATGGCCGGGGTGGGCGCGGCCGTGCTCGCCCTCGCCCTGCGGGCGCCCTTCCTGGTCGTAGTCGTCGTGGCGGCCGCCACGACAGCCGCGATGCGCGCCTTCGGGCTCTGAGCCGAGGGATCCGGGTGACTTGTGGCGGCTTGTCCACAGGCCTTTCGTTCCGGCCTTGACCGGCCTCGGGAGGCCTGCGAGAGTCGGCCGCATGTCACCCGGGACACGCTCGTCCCGGTACGCCTTGAGAGGACCTTGCGACGATGGAAGGACCCGCCTCCATGGCCACTGCCGCACAACGGCCCCAACCCCCCACCGACACCGCCGCCCACGCGGCGGTGGAGGTCCTGGCCGCGGCCGGGATCCAACGCTGCTACACCGTCCCCGGGGAGAGCTTCCTCGAACTGTCCGACGCCATCGACCGACACCCCGGGATGCGGTTGATCTCCACCCGGCACGAGGGCGGCGCCGCCTTCATGGCCGAGGCCGACGCCAAACTCACCGGGGTCCCCGCCGTCGCCGCGGCCACCCGAGGTCCGGGCGCGTCCAACCTGGCGGTGGGGGTGCACACCGCCATGCAGGACTCCACCCCCATGATCGTCTTCCTTGGCCAGGCCGAGACCGAACGGCTGGGTCGCGAGGCCTTCCAGGAGGTGGACCTGACCGCCTTCTACGCGCCCATCACCAAGTGGTCCACCACGGTCCACCGGGCGGACCGGCTGGCCGAGATCACGGCCCGGGCGATCAGGATCGCCACCACCGGCCGCCCCGGCCCGGTGGCGATCGCGGTACCGGGAGACCTGTTCGGGCAACGGGTGGGCGAGGTGCCGACCCCCCGTCCGATGTCCCCGCCGCGCCCGCCCCTCTCGGAGGAGGACCGCGACCGGCTGGCCTCCTGGCTGACCCGGGCCGTACGACCGGTGATCATCGCCGGCGGCGGGGCCCGGGCCGCGCGCGAGGACCTGGTGCGGGTGGCCGAACGCTACAGCGCCGGCGTCTACGCGGCCTGGCGCCGCCAGGACGTGTTCCCCAACGACCATCCGCTGTACCTGGGCCACCTCGGTCTGGGGGCGCCCAGCGCGGTCCTGGGGGCGTTGGCCGACGCCGACGCGGTCCTGGTGGTGGGCTGTCGGATGAGCGAGACCACCACCCAGGGGTACCGGCTCCCCGAGTCCGACGGGCGCACCCGGGTGGCCCAGATCGATATCGACCCGGAACAGGTGGGCGCCACCAAGGACGTGTGGGCGGGTGCCGTGGCCGACGCCGGGGAGGCGCTGCGTTCACTGGCCCTGGCCCCGGGCCGGCCGCTCTACCGGGATTGGAGCGCGGCCCGAAGGCTGTGGATCGAGAGCTCGGCGGTGCCCTCCGACGTCGAGCTCCACCGGGGCTCGCGTATGCACCCGTGGGCGGTGATCGCCGGTATGCGGGACGCCCTTCCGGAGGACACCCTCATCACCAACGACGCCGGTAACTTCGCCTCCTTCCTCCACCGGGGCTGGTGGTATCGGCACGCGAACACCCAGCTCGCGCCGACCAGCGGCGCCATGGGCTACGCGGTGCCGGCCGCGATCGCCGCCAAACTCGCCGCGCCGGAGCGCACGGTGGTGGCGGTGGCCGGCGACGGCGGCGCGTTGATGACCGGTCAGGAACTGGAGACGGCGGTCCGTACGGGGGCGGCCGTGACCGTGGTGGTGTTCCAGAACGGTCTGTACGGGACCATCGCCATGCACCAGGCCCGTCGGCTCGGACGGATCGCCGGAACCGAGATCGGCGGCCCGTTGGACCTGGCCGGCTACGCCCGGGCGTTGGGAGCGCGGGGCGCCACCGTGCACACCCGGGAGGAGCTGGAGAAGGCCCTGTCCGAGGCGGTCACCGCGGAGCTGCCGACCCTGGTGGACGTGCGCACCGATCCGGAGGTGATCAGTCCGACCGCGACCATGTCGGATCTGTTGGGCGAGGTCTGAGGCCCGCCCCGGCCGGCAGGGTCACTCGTCCTCTCCCACCGCGGCCTCGCGCAGGGCGCGGACGACGGCGCGGATGGCGGGTCGCCGCGATGCGTCGGTGCGCCAGAAGACGTAGACCTGCCGGACCAGGGCGGGTTGGACCGGGATCATCCTCACCCCTTCGGGCAGGGGTCCCCTCCCCATGCGCGGCATGACGGCGGCGCCGATCCCGGCCGCGATCAGCGCCAGTTTGGTCTGGTGTTCCTCGACGTTGTGCACGATCCGGGGTTCGCCGCCGCGCCGTCGGATCATGTCGTGCAGCCAGTCGTCGCAGATGGAGCCGCGCGACCAGCTGATCCACGGAAGGTCGAGGATCTCGTCGAGTTGGAGGAGTTCGCTGTGGGCCAGCGGGTGGTCGGCGGGTAGGGCGATATCGCTGACGTCGTCGGTGATGGGGGCCCGCGACATGCCTTCGGGCAGGGGCATCGGGGCCCCGTCCCAGTCCACGACCAGGGCCATGTCGGCCTCTCCCCGCATCATGGAGGGCAGGATCTCGTGGGGCTCCTCCTCGCTCAGTTCCACGTGCAGCCCGGGGTGTTCCTCGCGTAGCGCGAGCAGGGCCCGTGGGAGCAGCCCGCGGATGGCGGTGGGGATCGCCGACAGGCGCAGGTGACCGGTGACGTCGTCGCGGTGGGCCTCCAGGTCGGCCTCGGCCTGGTGGACCAGCGAGAGGATCCGGGAGGCGTGGTCGACGAGGAGTTCGGCGGCGGCGGTCAGTCGCACCCCGCGGCCGTTGCGTTCGACGAGGGGTTGGCCGACCTCGCGTTCGAGTTTGGCGAGTTGTTGGGAGACGGCCGAGTTGGTGACGTGGAGGGCCTGGGAGGCCGCGCTGAGGGAACCGTGGACGGCGATGGCGTGCAGGACCCGGAGCCGGTCGACACTGAGCATGTAAGAGATACTAACTTCTGAGTTTAGAAGAATGAAGTAGACCTAAGAATAAGTACGGGATAGAAACATCCCATGGCCACCTCTTCCACCGGGCTCGCCCACTCGCTGTCGGGCTGGCGTGCCAAGTTCGCCGTCCTCGCCCTGGTCTGGGGCATGAGCTTCGTCCTGATCCGTGTCGGCGCCGAGGTGTTGACCCCCGTCCAGCTCTCCCTGGGACGCATGCTGACCGGGGCCCTGCCCCTGCTCGCGGTCCTGCTCCTACGCGGAGGCCGCCTGCCCACCTCTCCCCGGCTGTGGGGCCACCTGTTCGTGGCCGCCCTGCTGCTCAACACGATCCCCTTCACCCTGTTCGGTTACGCAGGGCAGCTCATACCGTCGGCCCTGATGGGGATCGTCAACGCCTCGACCCCGCTGTTCGGAGTGGTGTTCTCGATCCTGCTGCTGTCCGACGAACGCCCCGACCGCGACCGCCTGCTGGGGCTGGCCATCGGCTTCCTCGGCGTGCTCACCGTCTTCGGGGTGTGGAACTCCTTGGAGGTCTCGGTGATGGAGGATCGCGACTCCCTGGTCGGCATGCTCCTGGTGGTGGGGGCCACCGCCTGCTATGGAATCGGCACCCCCTACCTGCGCCGGTTCGTCGCGGGCACCTCGCACGGGGCCCTGGAGCTGAGCGCCCTCCAACTGCTGCTCGGCTCGGTACCCCTGCTCCTGATCGCCCCCTGGGCGGGCGGGATCCCCACCGACCTGACCTGGAGGGCGGCCTTGGCCGTGGCGACGTTGGGCGCCCTCGGGACCGGTTTCGCCTACGTCCTCCAGTACGGCATCGTGCGTGCCGCGGGGGCGACGGTGGCGACCACGGTCACCTACGTGGTGCCGGTGGTGGCGATCGGCGCCGGGATCGTGCTCATGGGCGAGACCCTGAGCTGGAATCAGCCGTTGGGCGCCCTCGTGATCATCCTGGGCGCGGCCCTGTGCCAGGGGCTCCTGCGTTCACCCCGCGCGACCCGCGCCGGAACACGCTCCCCGGACCACGACGCCCGCCCACGACCGACGGCCACCGCCCCGGAGCCACCCGAGACCCCCGTGGGCACGCGGGGCCCCGGCACGACCCCCCGCCCCTGAGTCTCAGGGACGGGAACACGAGATCGCCCGCGCCCCGCGAGAGAACGCGGGACACGGGCGATCGGGCCTCGTACGCGGGCTACTCCTCGCGGAGCCGCTCCACGGCCTCGGCCAGGTCGTCGGGGTAGGGGCTGGAGAACTCCACCGGCCGGTGCTCGGTCGGGTGGTCGAAGCCCAGCCGGACCGCGTGCAGCCACTGACGCCGCACCCCCAGCCGCTCGGCCAGGGTGGGGTCGGCGCCGTAGAGCATGTCCCCCACACAGGGGTGGCGCAGCGCCGCCATGTGCACCCGGATCTGGTGGGTACGCCCCGTCTCCAGCTTGATCTCCAACAGGGTGGCGGCCCGGAAGGCCTCCTCCGTGTCGTAGTGGGTGATCGAGGGGCGTCCGCCCGCGACCACGGCCCATCGACCGTCACCGGCGGGGTGCCGACCGATCGGGGCGTCCACCGTGCCCCGGAACGGGTCCGGGTGTCCCTGGACGAGCGTGTGGTAGCGCTTGTCCACGGTGCGCTCCTTGAACGCCCGCTTGAGCACGCTGTAGGCGGTCTCGCTCTTGGCGACCACCATCAGGCCGGTCGTGTTGGCGTCCAACCGGTGCACGATGCCCTGGCGTTCCGCCGCGCCGCTGGTCGCCAGCTGCACACCGGAGGCCAACAGCCCCTCCAGGACACTGGGGCCGGTCCAACCGACGGTGGGGTGGGCCACCACGCCGATCGGCTTGTCGACCACGATGATGTCGGCGTCCTCGTGCACGATGGTCATGCCCGGGACGGGTTCGGCGCGCGGGACCGGAGCGGTGGGCGGCGGCGGAAGGGTGACCTCCAGCCAGGCCCCCGCCTGGACACGGTCGGACTTGCCCGCCTCGGTCCCGTCCAGCAGGACGTTCCCGTCACCGATGAGTTCGGCGGCCCGGGTCCGGGACAGGCCGAACATCCGCGCGATCGCGGAGTCGAGCCGGTCGCCCTCCAGACCGTCCGGTACCGGCAGGCTCCTGGTGTCGCTCATGTGTTCTTCCGTCCCTCGCCGTCGTCCTCACCGGTGGTCGCCTCGGTCTTGTCGTCCGAGGCCAGGGTCCCGTCGAGGTCGATCCCCCTGAAGGTCAGGAAGACCACCAGGCAGGCCCCGACCACCACGCAGGAGTCGGCGAGGTTGAACACCGGCCAGTTGGGCAGCCGGATGAAATCGACGACGGCCCCGTGGAAGGGTTCCGGTTCACGGAAGAAACGGTCGATGAGGTTGCCGGCCGCACCGCCCATCATCAATCCGAGCGTGATCCCCCACCACACGCTGCGCACCCGGAGACCGATGTAGGCGATCCCGAGGACCACGAGGGTGGCCACGATGGTGAACACCCACGTGTACTCGGTGCCCATCGAGAAGGCGGCACCGGTGTTGAACACCAGGGTGAACTGTAGGAAACTCCCGATCACGTCGACGCTCTCGCCCTGGCGGAAGGTCGCCAGGGCCCATTCCTTGGTGGCGAAGTCGACGGCGATCGCGGCGACCGCCACCAGCAGCAGGAGTAGGTACCTGCGCGGGCGGGCGCTCTTCTCGTCGGTCGTGGCCATGTTGCCGTCCCCGGAGGGCTCCATCTCGGTCAGCGACGCTCCTCGCGCTGTTTGCATGTGACGCACAGGGTGGCCCTGGGAAAGGCCTGGAGACGCGCCTTGCCGATGGCCTGGCCACATGACTCACAGGCCCCGTAGGTCCCCGCGTCCATCCGTTCGATCGCCCGTTCGCTCATGGCGAGCAGGTCACGAGTATTGTAGGCCAACGCCAGATCGTGTTCGCGTTGGAAGGCCTTGGCGCCGACGTCCGCGGGGTCGTCCCCCGCCCCTTCGACCGGGTCGGTGAGCCGCTCGGCGACCTCGTCCTCGTTCTCCCTGAGCTCGGCCTTGCGGACCTCGATCTCGATCTCCAGCAGACCTCTGACCTCGGCGAGTTCCTCGGGGGTCCACGGGCTCTCCCCCGCCCGGACCGGTAGCCTCGCCGCCTGGGTGACCTTCATCGCACTCCCCTTTCGGGTGGCCCACGGATCCCCCGCACCCCTGACCGGACCACGAGGGCGCGCCCCCTACGCGTTGCCGTGGGCGATGATGCCGCGAAGCCTAGGCAATGAACCGGTTCAAGGCAACGATCCCGGCCGCCGGATCGGACGGTGGTAGAGCGCGGTCGGCCGCACGATCGTGCCGCCGAACATCCCGCGATCGACGACGGTGCCGGTGTCCTCCCACCCCTGCGCCTCGTAGAAACGGCGGGCTCGGGTATTGGCGGACAGCACCCACAGCACCGCCCGGTCCTCGGGGCATCCGTCCATCGCCGAGTGCACGGCGGTGACCAGTCTCTGATTGACCCCACTGCCCCACACCGAGGGCAGTGAGTAGAAGGCGCCCAGGTCCACGACCCGGGTCCCCTCCCCCTCCGTCCCTCGGGGAGCGTCCGTCGTCTCGAAGCCGGCGAAGGCCACGACCCCGTCCCGTTCCTGCGCCACGAGGACGCCGTCCCCGCCCCTACCCTCACGGAGACGGGCCTTCCACATCCGGGTGAGCCGTTCGGGGTCGAGACCGTCCAGGAGCTCGTCGGGGATGATCCCCCGGTAGGCCGCCTGCCAGGAACGGACGTGGACCTCGGCGATGGACGGTGCGTCGTCGGGCCGTGCCTCACGGATCGTCATGCCCACCATCATCGTCCCGAGGTACCCGCCCGACCAGGGCCCTAGGGCCCGATGGCCCCATATCGGTCACTCGGCGACGGCGAAGCCCCCGTAGTCCTCGGCCAGGAGGGACAGGTGCGGTTCGTCGAAGACGGCGGGGCCTCCGTGCGGACCGGTCGACACCTCGATCACCCAGTCGACGTCCTCGGCGTCGTCCTCCCCCGCGAGCATGTCCCGATGCACCGCGCAGGGCTCGTAACCCTGTTCCAGGAGCTGTTCGGCCAACTCGTCCGCGTCCTCGCGGTCGGGCAGGGTCACCAGTACCGTCCCCCGTGTACGCTCCACCATCACCGCGCCCCTTCCTGTACGGTTCAGCGGCCTACCTCGCCGTACTGCGTTATCCTGAACCCGTGTCGATGGGGACGAGTAGCGTTGGCCCCGACCGGGCGGACACAGCCTATGAGGGGCTGGACCGGCCAAGCGACCCGGGGACGGTGTGAGCCCGGGGGTACGACCAGCGCGAAGATCACCCCGGAGCGGCCGGAGGAACAGGCGCCCGTCCCGAGAAATCGTGGATCCGCCCCAGTAGAACCGGCGTTGACCCAATGAAGCGGGACCCGCCGCCGAACCGCCCAGCGGTCACGGCCGCGGCTCCAAGGAGGGTGGTACCGCGGGGCCCAGGCCTCGTCCCTCCGTCAGGAACATCCCTGATGGAGAAAGGTACGACGGTGACCGACGACCCCCGGCCCGAATCCCGCGCGCTGCCCCAACTGCCCGCTCAGATCGACCTGCCCGCGATGGAGCGCGAGATCCTCGGCCGCTGGTCGAAGGAGAACGTCTTCCAGCGCTCCCTGGACCAGACCCGCGGCAACGAGAACTGGGTCTTCTACGAGGGCCCGCCCACCGCGAACGGACAGCCCGGCGTGCACCACGTCGAGGCCCGCGCGTTCAAGGACGTCTTCCCGCGTTTTCGTACGATGCGCGGTTACCACGTCGACCGCAAGGCCGGCTGGGACTGCCACGGCCTGCCCGTCGAGGTGGCCGTGGAGAAGGAACTCGGTCTGAGCGGCAAGAAGGACATCGAGGCCTTCGGCATCGCCGAGTTCAACGACCGTTGCCGTGAGTCCGTCCTGCGCAACGTGGACGCCTTCACCGCCATGACCGAGCGCATGGGCTACTGGGTGAACATGGAGGACGCCTACCGCACGATGGACCCGCGGTACGTGGAGTCCGTCTGGTGGGCCCTGAAGCGGATCTGGGAGAAGGACCTGCTGGTCCGCGACTACCGGATCAGCCCCTACTGCCCGCGCTGTGGCACCACGCTCTCCGACCACGAGCTGGCCCAGGGGTACGAGACCGTCACCGACCCCTCCGTCTACGTGCGGTTCCCGGTGACCTCCGGCCCGGCGGCCGCCCCCGAGCACCCGACCTCCCTGCTGGTGTGGACCACCACCCCGTGGACCCTGGTCTCCAACACCGCCGTGGCCGTGCACCCCGACGTCGAGTACGTGGTGGCCACCGACGGCGATGAGCGTCTCATCGTCGCCGCGCCCCTGTTCGAGCAGGTGCTCGGCGAGGGCTGGGAGCTCACCGGCGAACGCTACGAGGGCGACGAGATGGAGCGTTGGACCTACCAGCGCCCCTTCGACCTCGTCCCCTTCGACGAACCGGCGCACTTCGTGGTCCTCGCCGACTACGTCACCGTCGAGGACGGTACCGGTCTGGTGCACCAGTCGCCGGCCTTCGGTGCCGACGACATGACGGTCTGCCGCGCCTACGGTCTGCCCGTGGTCAACCCGGTCCGCGCCGACGGCACCTTCGAGGAGGACCTCCCCCTGGTGGGCGGGGTGTTCTTCAAGGAGGCCGACAAGACGCTGGTCCGCGACCTCAAGGACCGCGGTCTGCTCTTCCGTCACCTGAACTACGAGCACTCCTACCCGCACTGCTGGCGCTGCCACACGGCGCTGCTCTACTACGCAGTGCCGTCCTGGTACATCCGCACCACCCGGATCAAGGACGAGCTGCTCGCCCAGAACGAGGTCACCAACTGGGTGCCGGAGAACGTCAAGGAGGGTCGCTTCGGCGAGTGGCTGCGCGGCAACGTCGACTGGGCCCTGTCCCGTAACCGTTACTGGGGTACCCCGCTCCCGATCTGGGAGTTCCCCGATGGCCGCCGGATCTGTGTGGGCTCCCTGGCCGAGCTGAGCGAGCTCAGCGGCCAGGACCTGTCCTCGCTGGACCCGCACCGTCCCTACGTCGACGACATCGTCATCCCCGACCCGGACGCCGACCCCTCCCTGCCCGAGGAGCAACGGGTCGCCCGTCGTGTCCCCGAGGTGATCGACGCCTGGTTCGACTCGGGTTCGATGCCCTTCGCGCAGTGGGGCGCCCCGCACGTCGACGAGGAGACCTTCAAGGCCAACTTCCCGGCCCAGTACATCTCCGAGGCCATCGACCAGACCCGCGGCTGGTTCTACTCGCTGCTGGCGGTCAGCACCCTGGTGTTCGGTCGTAACTCCTACGAGAACGTGGTCGTCCTGGGCCACATCCTCGCCGAGGACGGCCGCAAGATGAGCAAGCACCTGGGCAACGTCATGGAGCCCATCCCGGTGATGGACCGCCACGGCGCCGACGCCCTGCGCTGGTTCATGCTGGCCTCCGGATCGCCCTGGACCGCCCGCCGGGTCGGTCACGCGGCTCTGGAGGAGATCGTCCGCAAGGTGCTGCTGACCTACTACAGCACCACCTCGTTCTTCACTCTGTACGCCAACGCCGGTTCCGGTTGGGACCACTCGCTGCTGGCCCAGGCCCCCGCTCCCCAGGACCGTCCGATGCTGGACCGGTGGCTGCTCTCGGAGCTCAACGAGGTCGTCCGCGACGTCACCAAGGCGATGGAGGAGTTCGACACCACCGGCGCGGGGCGTCGTCTGACCGCGTTCGTCGACGACATCTCCAACTGGTACGTGCGACGTTCCCGTCGCCGGTTCTGGCGCGGGGCCCAGAGCCCCGAGGGCGCCGCCGCCTTCGCGACGCTGTTCGAGGCGCTGGAGACCGTCACCCTGCTCATGGCCCCGGTCGTGCCGTTCCTGACCGACCACGTGTGGTCGGCGCTGCGCCGCCCCGAGGCCGCCGACTCGGTCCACCTGGCCTCCTGGCCCCGGGTGAACGAGGACCTGATCGACCCCGCGCTGTCCGAGCAGATGGCGCTGGCCCGTCGTCTGGTGGAGCTGGGCCGTTCGGCCCGCGTCGACTCGGCGCTGCGCACCCGTCAACCGCTGGCCCGCGCCCTGGTCGGGGCCCCCGGCTTCGCCGACCTGCCGGAGCAGCTGCGCGACCAGGTGTCCGACGAGCTCAACGTGGCCGGTCTGGACTCCCTGTCCTCGGTCGGCGGCGACCTCGTGGACTACGTCGTCAAGCCGAACTTCCGAGCGTTGGGCAAGCGATTCGCCAAGCGCACGCCGCTGGTGGCCAAGGCCGTTCAGAGCGCGGACCCGGCCGCCCTGGTCGAGCGGGTGCGCGCCACCGGCTGGGCCCAGGTGACGGTCGAGGGCGAGTCGGTGGACGTGAGCGCCGACGAGATCCTGGTGACCGAGCAGCCCCGTGAGGGCTGGGCGGTGGCCTCCGAGTCCGGAGAGACCGTCGCGCTGGACCTGGAGCTGACCCCGGAGCTGCGCCGCGCGGGTCTGGCCCGGGAGATGGTCCGGATGCTCCAGGAGGCCCGCAAGAACAGCGGCCTGGAGGTCTCCGACCGGATCCACGTGTGGTGGGCCACCGAGGACGAGACCGTCCGGCTGACGCTGGAGGAGCACGCGCGGACCATCGCCGGTGAGGTGCTGGCCGACAGCTTCGTGGCGGGCGCGGGAGAGGACACCCCGCACTCGACCCGGTCCGAGGAGTTCGGTGTGACCTTCGCCTTCCGCAAGGCCTGATACGACGACGAAGGGCGCCGTCTCCCGTGGGGAGGCGGCGCCCTTCGTCTCGTTCTCAGCCGCTGTAGGAGGAGTCCTTGCGACCCTCGGCCCGGTCGCGTTCCTCTTCGTCGGCGTCGACGGTCTCGTCGAGGATGGCCGCGTAGGCGATCGCGGCGTCCTCCTCCTTCGTCGACCGTTCGGTGTCTTCGCCGTCGGTGTCGTCCTCGGGGTCCGTCCCGGAGGTCTCCTCGGGTTCCGGGGGGTCCTTCTCGGCCTTGTCGGAGGTCTTCTCCGCCTCTTCGGGGGCCTCGTCCTCGTCCCGGACCTCGGTGTCGTCCCCGGTCGAGGCGTCGGTCGTCTCGTCCGGCGTGTCGGAGGCCGAGGTGTCCTCCGTCGCCTCCGCGGCGACCGGCGCGATCGGATCCTCCATGTCCTCGCGCTCGTCCGCCCCTTCGACCTCGGTCGGCTCCGTCACGGTCTCGGAGGTCGGGGAGGGCTCTTCGGTCTTCTCCTCGTCGACCTCATCGGCCGTGTCGATAACGGCCGGCGCGTCGTCCGTCCCGGTCTCGTCCGACCTCTCCGAGGTCTCGACGTTCTCGTCGGAGATCGGCCCCGTCTCCTCGGACGCGGCCTCCTCCTCGAGGTCCATGTCGCCGGAGACGGGCGTGTCGGGGTCGGTGGTGGTCGAAGCACCGGCCGGGGCGTTCTCGTCCTCCTCCGGGGCGGTGAGGGCCTCGGAGGCCCCCTCCCGCTCCGATGGTTCGGTCCGCTCGACCGCGGTGTCGCTCTCGGAGGTCTCCGGTTCGCGCGTGTCGTCGTCGGTCGCGGACTCGTCGTCCTTCGTGCCGGCGGTCTCCGAGGGTTCCTCGGACTCTCTCCGGTCGATGTCCTCCCGAGCCTCGGCCACGGGGGCCGGCCCGGGTTCCCCGACGGGTTCCTCCACCGCGGTCACGGTCTCCGGTTCGGGCTCCACCGGGGTGGAGGCCTCCTCCGGTTCCGTGACGGTCGTGGGCTCCTCGACGGGTTCGGAGGCCGATCCCTCTTCGGGCTCGGCCTTCACGAGGTCTTCGTGTTCCTCCCGCTCCTCCTCGGCCGTCGTGGCCTCGGGGGCGGAGGTGGTCTCGTCGCGGGCGTCGTCGCCCGCGGTGGGGGTCTCGGTGTGGGGCGGGGTCCGGGCCGCCATGACCGGTTCGGTCCGATCGCCCGCGGTGGGGGTCTCCCAACGGGGGATCTCGAACTCGGGGTCCTCCGCACCGTCGTCCGTTCGGTGCGTCTCGAAGGTCTCCCCCACAGGGGTGACCCGCACCGGCGGTTCGGCCGGTGCGGGTACGCGCCCTGTCGGCTCCTGCTCCCACACGGGGCCCGGCGCGATGCCGGCCCCCGGCCCGGTCGTCATGGGGACGGACGACTTCCCCAAACCGCCCGTCCGTACCGTTCCCGGTCCGTCCTTGCCGAACCTGCCTTGGAGGAGCGCCCCCAGTAGGAGGAGGACGCTCAGTCCGCCGAGTCCCAGTGCGATGTACACCAGGGTGGTCTCGGCGAGCACCAGAGCAGCCGCGATGACGGCTATGGCCGCCAGCACCGCCACGGTGGCGAGGATGCTAAGGATCACGGGTCGACCAGGGCCTTTACACGTGTAGAGCTGGAGTCTTCAGTTGTTCGGAGCCGCCTGCCACCGAGAGCTCAGCGGCGCTCGTGCGGGGTCTCGCCCGGGTGGAAACCACCGTGCTGGGCGGGCTCGGGCTGACCGAACGGGTTGCCGCCGGGGCCGTGCTGCTGGAGCGCGGGGGCACCGCCGGACTGCGGGTTCATCGTCTGGAAGCCGCCCGTGGTGTTCGGGTTGGGCTCCACCGACTTGCCCTCTTCGTTGAGCTCGCGCAGCTGACGCTCGAAGTAGTCCTTCAGGCGGCTGCGGTACTCGCGCTCGAAGTCCTTGAGCACGTTGACCTTGTGCTCGAGCTCCTCGCGCTGCTGGACGAGGCTGCCCATGACCTGACGGTGGCGCTCCTGGGCGTCGCGGTCGAGGTTCTCGGAACGGGCACGGGCCTCACCGATGATCTGGTCGGCCTGACGGCGCGCCTTGCCGAGGATGTCCTCGGACTCGTGGCGGGCGCGGCCGAGGGTCTCGTCGGCCTCACGGCGGGCGTCGCTGATCGCCTGGTCGGCGGTCTGCTGGGCGAGGGCCAGGACGCGGGCGGCCGTGTCCATGTTCTCCTCACCGCCCATGGCGAGGTTGGCGCCGGTCATCTGCATCGGGGCGGGCGGCTGGGCCGGCTGCTCGACAGGCTGCTGCGCCTGCACGGGCTCCGGGCGCACCTGCTCCATCTGCTGCTGCGGCTCCTGCTGCTCCTGAGGCTGCTGGAAGTCCTGCATACCGGCGTTGGGGACCTTGCCTCGAAGGCACTCGGCCAGCTTGCCGCGCAGTTCCTCGTTCTCCTGGATCAGCCGGTCGAGTTCCGACTCGACCTCGTCGAGGAAGGCATCGACTTCCTCTTCGTCATATCCCGGCCGAAGCCGGGTGGTGCTGAACTGCTTGTTCCGCACATCGGCGGGTGTCAGCGGCATGTTCGTCTCCTTGGCGCGCTTGGAGTCTGTCCGTAGGGACGCTACCCGATCGTGACCTTACGGCAATCCAGATCATGACCAAGACCACATATCGGAATCCAGGGCGGTTTTTTCGCCCTGGCCCTTCCCTGTCACAGTCCCATCGCCAGCCTCGCCAGAATGCTCTGGAGAAGCAGGATGGCGAAGAAGAGGATCAGCACACTCAGGTCGAGTGCGATGCTCCCCAGCCTCACCGGTTTGATGAACCTGCGCAGGAACCTCAGTGGCGGATCGGTGATCGTGTACACGATCTCAGCGAGCACGAGAACGAACCCGCTGGGTCGCCAGTCCCTCGAAAAGGACTGCACCATCTCCAGTACCACCCTCGCGATCAGCACGAAGACAAACAGCTGAAGCAGCGCGGACAGCACTGACAGAACGATACTCACGGTCGTTCCCCGACCCAATCTCTGGACAAATGTGATGGTCTAGCTCTGATTGAAGAACCCTCGCTCGGCGATCCGCGCCTTGTCTTCGGCGGTCACCTCGACGTTGGCCGGGGACAGCAGGAACACCTTGTTGGTCACGCGTTCGATACTGCCATGGAGACCGAAGATCAGACCAGCCGCGAAGTCGACCAGACGCTTGGCGTCGCTGTCGACCATCTCGGTCAGGTTCATGATCACCGGCGTACCTTCCCGGAAATGCTCTCCGATCGTACGCGCCTCGTTGTACGTGCGCGGGTGGAGCGTGGTGATCCGAGCCAGGTCGGCGGTAGAGGCGGTCGTGGTGGTGCCACCGCGCCGTTCACCCGTTCCCAGGTAATCGCCGGTGTCCGTCACGTCGTCGCCTCGTGTTTCCCCGCCTCGCGCAGGATCGGCGTCGCGGTCACGCTGCTCCTCCGCGCCTTCGTCGAAATCGTCGAACTCATCATATTCGTCCGCATAGCGGTGATCGTAACGGTCGTCCTCCACGAGGCCGAGGTAGACCGCCATCTTGCGCATCGCGCCGGCCATCTCATGTCCTCCGTCGTCCTCGCGGCCCCGATCGAAGCCGACTCCTCCGTCTGCGCCTGTCCTGCGCCCGCAACGGCGGGGCGGGCGCCCATTCGGGCGAACTCCACAGACAGGCCCCAAGGTCTATGTGGGGACATTACCCCACGTTCGTCCCTCGGGCGCCGAGCAACGCCGCACCAAGGCGGAGGTGTGTCGCTCCTCGCTCGATCGCCGCCTCCAGATCCCCGCTCATCCCGGCGGAGATCATCGTTGCCCGAGGGTAGCGATCACGAATCCGCCCCGCCACCTCGTGAAGTCGACCGAAGGCGGTGTACGGGTCCCCTCCCAAGGGCGCGACCGCCATGACACCGCCCAAGGAGAGCGCCTCATGTTCTTCGATCAGGTCGGCGATCCCGGGAGCGTCGGACGGGTCCACTCCGCCACGCGGCCCCAGGACACCCGCCTCGGAGTCGTCGTCGAGGTTCACCTGGACCAGACAGGTCAACGTGCGCCCCGCCTCCGCCGCGCGGTCGCCCAGGGCCCGGACGAGTCTGGCCCGGTCCACCGAGTGCACGACGTCGGCGTAGGAGGCCACCGAACGGGCCTTGTTCGTCTGGAGCTGGCCCACGAAGTGCCAGGTCAGATCGAGGTCGGCGGTCTCCGCGGCCTTGGGGGCGGCCTCCTGGTCCCGGTTCTCTCCGACGTCGACGACGCCCAGGGAGGCGAGGGCGCGCACGTCGGAGGCGGGGTGGGTCTTGGTCACCGCGACCAGGGACACCTCGGAGGGGGAACGCCCCGCCTTGGCGCAGGCCGCCTCGATCCTGTCCCGCGCGGCCTGGAGGTTGGCGCGGATCTGCTCGGTGCGCGCGGGATCGATGTCTGACACGACTGTTCCTTCTGTTCCCTGCTGTGGTGGTGATCCTCGGGAGGAGGGGACACGGTCCCCGCCCCTCCCGTCCTACGAACGGTCCGCGGTCGCCGGGGCGCGCCAGATGAAGGAGGCGAAGCGTCCCGTGGGCGCGCCGCGACGGTGGGAGAAGAGGTCGGGGGTCTCCAGGGTGCACCGGCCGTCGGAGGTGATGTTCTCCACCCCGGCCCGGCGCAGTTGGGCGGTGACGGCGGCCGACATGTCCACCCCGGTGGTCCCCCGATGGGTGGTGGAGGCCGCCTCGGGCGTGAGCTCCGCGGTCTCGGCCTGGAGTTCGGGCGGTACCTCGTAGCACCGACCGCAGATGGTCGGGCCGAGGAAGACGGTGATCCGGTGGACGACGGCCCCGTGGGCGACCATGCTCTCGACCAGGTTCGCCGCGATGCCCTTCGCGGTGCCCGCGCGCCCCGAGTGGGCGGCCCCCAGGATCCCCGCCTCGGCGTCGGCGGCCAGGATCGGAAGGCAGTCGGCCGCCATCGAGGCCAGGACCAGGTCGGGACGGGTGGTGACCACGGCGTCGCAGGTGCCCACCCCTCCGGGTTCGGTGGCCACGAGCACGTCGGCGCTGTGGACCTGGTTCATCCACACCACACGGTCGACGTCGAAGCCCAGGTCGCGCGCGGCACGACGGCGGTTGTCCATCACCGCCTCGCGATCGTCGCCCACCCCCAGGCCCAGATTGAGCGAATCGTAGGGGGGACGGCTCACGCCGCCACCGCGTTCGGTGACGGCGGCACGGACCCCGTGCCCCAGATCGATGACGTTGCCCATCGGTGTGTCCGCGGTCCCTTTCCTCGGTCCCCGGAAGGACGCTCCTCACGAACGGTCCGGGGCGGCGACGGCCCCGCCACGAGGGCGGGGCCGCTATGACACGTCGATGGTACCGGTGGGACTACTTCAGGAACTCCGGCACGTCCAGGTCGTCGGGGTCGTCGAAGATGACCCGACGGCGGGGCGTGGGAACCTCGCCACGCCGCTCGGAGGCGTCCGAGACGGAGTGGATGTGGCCGGTTCCGGTCTCGGATTCGGCGACGGGCTCCGTGGCCCGCCCCTCCTCGACCTGGCTCGTCCGCGGCTCCTGATAGGCCTGGACGGGCTCGCTCTGGGAGTCGTCGTAGGAGGGGACCTGGTGGGTCTCGCCCTGGAACGGCTCCGGCTCGGGTCGCAGCGTCTGCGGGGCGGGCTGCGGCTCGGGGCGCGCCGGCGGCGCCTGCTGAGGCTCGGGCCGCACCGGCTCGGCGCTGACCGGAGGATGGACCGGAGGCATGGTGGACCGGGGCGTCTCCGGCTCAGGACGGGCCTGGCCGGAAGAGGTCACCCACGGCATGCTGGTGGCCGACGCCCCGCTCGCGCCCGCGGTCGACGGAGCCGTCTTGGCGGACGCCTCCTCTGAACCGGACGTGATGCCTGCCGTGGGGGCGACGGCCTCAGGAGGGTCCACCGGGCGGCGCTCCTGCGCCGCCGGGGCACCGACCTCGGGTTCGTCGAACCCCGCGGCTATCACCGTGACACGCACCTCGTCGCCGAGGGCGTCGTCGATGACGGCTCCGAAGATGATGTTGGCCTCGGGGGCCGCGGAGTTGGCGACCAGCTGAGCCGCCTCGTTGATCTCGAACAGCCCGAGATCCGAGCCTCCCTGTATCGACAGCAGGACTCCGTGCGCCCCGTCGATACTGGCCTCCAGCAGAGGTGAGGAGATCGCCAGTTCGGCCGCCGCCACGGCCCTGTCGTCCCCTCTCGCGGATCCGATTCCCATCAGCGCCGATCCCGCCCCGGACATGACCGACTTGACGTCGGCGAAGTCCAGGTTGATCAGGCCCGGCGTGGTGATCAGGTCGGTGATCCCCTGAACACCGGAGAGCAGGACCTGGTCGGCCGCCTTGAAGGCGTCCAGGACACTGACCTGACGGTCGGAGATGGACAGGAGGCGGTCGTTGGGGATGACGATGAGGGTGTCGACCTCCTCACGGAGCATCGCTATCCCCGACTCCGCCTGGGTCGCCCGCCTCTTGCCCTCGAAACCGAAGGGGCGGGTGACCACACCGATGGTGAGGGCTCCCAGGGAACGGGCGATGTTCGCGACGACGGGGGCGCCACCGGTACCGGTGCCACCACCCTCACCCGCCGTGACGAAGACCATGTCGGCCCCCTTGAGGACCTCCTCGATCTCCTCACGGTGATCCTCGGCCGCCTTGCGGCCGACATCGGGGTTCGCGCCGGCGCCCAGGCCACGGGTGAGCTCGCGGCCGACGTCGAGCTTGACGTCCGCGTCGCTCATCAGCAGCGCTTGGGCGTCGGTATTGATCGCGATGAACTCGACGCCCTTGAGCCCCTCTTCGATCATTCGGTTGACGGCGTTGACACCGCCGCCGCCGATACCGACGACTTTGATGACCGCGAGGTAGTTCTGCGGTGCTGCCACGACGAGGGGCCTTTCCGCTCGCATGAGCCGTTCCGTCTTCGCGTCCGTCGACCAGGGGTCGAGGAACACGCCGGCGGACCGGCATCCGGTTCTACAGAGTGTGCGTTTCGGGTTCTTCCACCTTCACCGCCGAGGCGGTCTCCGGCGAGGACCCCGGGTCACCGGTACCGTTCCCCCTCCGTCACCGCGGCCTTGGGGCCGAGAGACGGTTCGCTTCCAGAAGCGGCGGCGAAACGGTTCCTGCGTATCCCGAAAAGCGTGTTTTAGTGTGTTGTTGACGGTGGTTGTGCTTCCCGACAGTAAGCGGACCGTCGGGTGCGGGCAACCGATGATGACTTCAGCCTAACCGCGTATAACGCAAGGAAGCGAAGTGCGCACTCGGCGCGTCGCGTCTGGAATGTCCTCGCGGTCCGCCGTTTCCTCGGGCAGTGGCCCTCCGGAACCCGCTCACGACCCCTCACCACGTCCATTCCGGCTCAAGACCGGCCCTTGGTCGACGCTTCACCGAACGATGGCCAGGTCCGGGGTTCCGACGTCGTAGACACGCCCTTCCTGTGAAGGGTGCTCGCGCATGAGGACACGCAGGATGTCGCTCTTGTCCGCCGTGGCCTCGGAGTCCCCCCACTCCACGACGGAACCGTCACCGAGCTCGATCATGATCTCGTCGGTGTCGCGGGCGTCGATGAGCTGGATCCGGGCGAGCAGGGAGTCGGGGGCCTCCTCGACGATGTCGGCGGCGGCCCGGACCGCGGCGTTGTCCTCCAGCTCTCCGGAGACACGGACCAGCGGTCGGTTGCCCGGACGGGTCGGGGAGTCCTCGATGCGCACACCGTCCCGGTCGACCGACCGGTACTCCTCCCCCACCCGGACCGCGAGCAGAGGCCGTCGTTCGACGACCTCCACTCGCAGGGTGGCGGGCCAGCCACGGGTCACGGTGGCCGACTCGACCAGGTCCAGGCCCTCGACCCGCTCACGGCCGCCGTCGAGGTCCACCCGGATCAACGGGGTTCCGGTGTCCACGGCCACCGCGGTCTCGACCTCCTGGGCCGTGACCCGTTCGGTCCCGGTGACGGCCACGTCCCGGACCACGAGCAGACGTGAGCCCAGGAGCACCCAGACCACGGCACAGACCAACGCGACCACGAGGAGCACCGCGAAGGTGACCTTCCAGGGGTCCGAGCCCCCGCGCGCCGTCGTCGCCCGTTCGCTCCCACCCCGGTCAGCGCCCACGTTCATGCCCCCTGGCTGTCCGCGCCGTCGTCTTCTTCTAGTCGTTACGCGTGTCGCCCGCCGCGGCCGCCAAGGCGGCCACGATGTGCGGACCGAGTTCGGTGACGTCGCCCGCGCCCATGGTCAGGACGATGTCGCCCGGTCGGGCGAGCTCGGCCACCCGTCGTACGGCCTCCTCGCGGCCGGGCACGTACCGCACACGGTCGTGGCCCACGCGGGAGGTGATGGTCTCGCCGGTCACCCCGGGTTCGGGATCCTCGCGCGCCGCGTAGACCTCCATCACCACGACCTCGTCGGCCAGGGAGAGGGCGTTCGCGAACTCCTCGGCGAAGATACGGGTGCGGCTGTACAGGTGCGGCTGGAAGAGGGCGACGACCCGGCCGAGGGGAACGTCCTCGTCGTCCTGGGAGAACGACTCCAGGGCGGCGCGGGTGGCGCGCAGGTCGGCCTCGATCTCGGTGGGGTGGTGGGCGTAGCTGTCGTAGACGCCCACACCGCCGCCCTCGCCCTTGAGCTCGAAGCGGCGGGCCGCCCCGGCGAAGTCGGCCACACCCTCCACCGCGACCTCCAGGTCGTGACCGAGCTCGTCGGCGACCACGACCGCGGCGGCGGCGTTGAGGACGTTGTGCCGCCCCGGAACGGCGACGGTACCGTCGATCGGCTCCCCGTCGGCGGTCTGAAGGGTGAACTCCGTCGAGAAGCCGCGTGCGCGCACTCGGGTGATCCGGTGGTCGGCGTCCTCGGCCTCACCGTAGGTGAGCACCTTCTTGCCGCGTTCCCGGGCGATTTCGGCGACCCGGCGGGCGCCGGGGTCGTCGATACCGACGATCAGCGTGCGCTCGACCCGGTCGACGAAGTCCGCGAAGTTCTCGTGGATCTCGTCGATGCCGCTGTAGTTGTCCAGGTGGTCGGCCTCGACGTTGGTCACCACGGCGATCTTGGGCGAGAGCATCAGGAAGGAGCCGTCGCTCTCGTCGGCCTCCACCGCGATGACCTCCCCGACACCGGCGTCGGCGCCCAGCCCGGTGGTGACCAGCTTCCCGCCGATCACGTAACCGGGGTCGACGCCCAGGTGCTGGAGGACCACGGTGATCATGGAGGTCGTGGTGGTCTTGCCGTGGGTTCCGGAGACCGCGATGCCCTCACGGCCCAACAGGAGGGCGCCCAGTGCCGCGGCGCGGGGCAGGATCCGCAGACCCCGCCGACGCGCCTCGGCCAGCTCCGGGTTGTCCTCGCGGATCGCGGAGGAGATCACCAGGGTCTCGGCGGTGTCGAGGTTCTCGGCCGCGTGGCCCACGTGGACCCGCGCGCCCATCCGCTCCAGGTCGCGCAGGGTGTCGCTGTCCCGGGCGTCGCTGCCGGAGACCTCCACACCGGACTGCAACAGCACACGGGCGATACCGGACATGCCGGCCCCGCCCAGGCCGATGAAGTGGGTGCGTCCCAGCTTGTCGACGGGGACGGGTTCGGTCGGTCGGACCAGGCTCATCGTGCGTCCTTGCCGTCGTCGTAGTAGTCCTCGTAGCCGTCGTCGTCGGGCAACGGCATGTCGGGGGTGGGCTTGTCCCCTCGGGCGATCGCCATGACCTCCCGGGCCAGCTCCATGTCCGCGTCGCGGCGCCCCATGCGGGAGGCCGCCTCGGACATCGACACGATCCGGTCGGTGTCGGTGAGCAGCGGGATCAGCCTCTGGGCGATCCACTCGGGGGAGAGCTCGGCGTTGTCGACCATCACCCCGCCGCCGGCCTTGACGATCGGCTCGGCGTTCATGGTCTGCTCGCCGTTGCCGATGGCCAGCGGTACGAAGGCGCCGGGCAGCCCGACCGCGGTGAGCTCGGCGCAGGTCATCGCGCCGGACCGGCACATCGCCATGTCGGCGGCGGCGTAGGCCATGTCCATACGGTCCACGTAGGGGACGGCGACGTAGGGGACGCCGTCCTGCGTGAGGTCCTGGGGCTCGTCGGCGTTCTTGGGGCCGACGACGTGCAGGACCTGCACCCCCGCGTCGCGGAAGGCGTTACGGGCGGCGAAGGCCGCCTCGTTGACGCGCTGAGCGCCCTGGGAGCCGCCGAAGATCAGCAGGGTCGGCAGGTCCTGGCGCAGTCCGAAGTAGGTGCGGGCCTTGTCGCCCATGGCGAGCCGGTCCAGCGAGGTGATCTGACCGCGCAGCGGGATGCCGATGAAGCGCCCGTTCCGGATCTGGGTGTGGGGGTGCCCGGTGAACACGTGGGGGGTGAGTCGCGCGCCGAGCCGGTTGGCCAGCCCCGGCAGCGGGTTGGCCTCGTGCACGACGATCGGGAGTTTGCGCCGACGCGCCGCGAGGTATCCGGGGGTGGCGACGTAGCCGCCGAACCCCACCAGGACGTCGGCCTGAAGCTTGTCGAGCTGCTCGCCGGCGGCGCTGAGGGCGCCCGCCAGCTTCCCCGGTACGGAGAGCAGTTGTGGGGTGAGCCTGCGCGGAAGGGGGACCGCGGGGATCAGGCTCAGCTCGTAGCCGCGCATGGGGACCAGCCGGGTCTCCAGCCCCCGCTCGGTTCCCAGGCAGAGGATCTCGGTATCGGGGTCGATGCGCCGTAGCGCGTCCGCAAGTGAGAGTGCGGGCTCGATGTGCCCGGCCGTGCCGCCTCCGGCGAGGGCTACCCTCATCGTCGTCGATTCCTCCTTGGCCGGTCCCCCACCGGGACCGGTCCGCTCTTGTGCTTGGCCGTCGTCTTGGTGCCGCGTTCGCGCGCCGTGCGGGGGACGCTCGGCGCGGTGGTGCGCCTGGAAGGCGCGCCTCCGCCACGATTCTGGACGGATGCGGCGAACTTCTCCAGGCCAAGCCAGCTTAGAGCCCTTTGGACCCAACTGGGACCCCGGGCGGCCAGCGCCTTCTGCGCTTGAGGCTCGTTCCGGGCGATGGCGAGGAGCACACCGAGACCGATCATGGTGGGGATGAGCGAGGACCCACCATAGGAGACCAGCGGCAGTGGAATGCCCGTGACCGGGACCAGCCCGATGACGGCCGCGATGTTGATCATCGACTGGCCGATGATCCAGGTCACGATGGCGAAGGCGGCCAGGCGCGAGAACGGGTCCTTGACCCGGAAGGCCACCCGCAGTCCGGCGTAGCCGAGCATGCCGAACAGGCCGAGCACGACCAGGGTGCCGATGAGGCCGAACTCCTCGCCGATGATGGCGAAGATGAAGTCGGACTCGGCGTAGGGAAGGAAACCCCACTTCTCACGACTGGCGCCGATCCCGACCCCGAAGATCCCGCCGGTGCCCAGGGCGTAGAGACCGTGCAGGGATTGGAACCCCGAGCCGGTCGGGTCGGCCCCGGGGTCGAGGAAGGCGGTGATACGGCGGAGCCGGAAGGGCTCGATCGCGATGACGATGGCGGCCAGCCCCAGGACCAGGCCGAACATGCCCACGAACAGCTTGCCCGGGGCGCCCACGACCCACAGGAGGCTGAGGAAGACGACCAGCAGCACCAGGGTGGTGGACAGGTCGGACCCGAGCAGGACCAGCAGGGTGAGCAGACCGCAGCCCGGCAGCAGCGGGATGAGCAGGTGGCGCCACTCGGTGAGCTCCTTGAGCTCCTCCTTGCGGGCCAGGATGTTGGAACCCCACAGGACGAAGGCGAGCTTGGCGGGCTCGGAGGGCTGGATGAGCAGGCCGCCGATCTCCAGCCAGCGGATCGCGCCGTTGACCTCGGTGCCCTGGAAGGCGGTGAGCAACAGCAACGCCACCGAGAGGATCATCGCCGGGTAGCCCACGAGCCGGAACACCCACAACGGGAGTTGGGAGGCGATGATCATGAGCGGCAGGCCGATCGTCGCCGACACCAACTGGCGTTGGAACACCGAGAAGGCGGACCCGGTCTCGGAGATGGAGTTGACCATCGTCGAGGACAGGACCATGACCAGGCCCAGGGCGATGAGCATCATCCCGGTGCCGAGGATCAGGTAGTAGGAGGTGAGTGGTCGGTCCAGGGACCGAGCCCACTCGCGCCAGAGCGCGCGTTCCCTTCCACCGGAGGCCGTACGCCCCCGGCTTCGGGCCGTACTGGGAACCGCTGTCGTCGCCGCCATCCACACCCTCCGCACGATCGGCGCCTCAATAGTGGCGTACCGGCGGGTCGGGAACCGTGGACATTTCCCGCGTGTTGGCCATCTTTGGCGACCTTCGGGGGTGTCGCCGGACACACGAGGGCCGCACGCCGACTCTGGGTGATCGGCGAGCGACCCTGCGCAGTGGATCTCGTGGGGTTCGGAGACCTCAGCCCAGACGGTGGACGGCCTCGGCGAAGAGACGGCCTCGTTCGGGGTAGTTCGTGAACATGTCCATGGAGGCCGCGGCGGGGGCGAGCAGGACGGTGTCCCCCTCGCCCGCCAGGGCGGTGGCCTCGGCGACCACGACGTCCATGACGGTGTGCCCCTCCGGGGCGTCGGCGGCCGGCCCCTCGACCTCGACCACCGTCACCTCGGGCGCGTACTCGTCGAGCGCCTCGCGGATACGGGCCCGGTCGGCGCCGATCAGCACCGCGCCGCGCAGCCGGTGGGCCGCCGAGGAGACCAGGTCGTCGACCTCGGCGCCCTTGAGCAGTCCACCCGCCACCCACACCACGGAGGGGTAGGAATTGAGCGAGGCCGCGGCGGCGTGCGGATTGGTGGCCTTGGAGTCGTCGACGTAGTCCACGCCCGCGACCCGGGCCACGTGGGCGATCCGGTGGGGCTCGGGGACGAAGGCGACCAGCCCGGCACGGACCGAGTCCGCCGCCACGCCGACCGAACGGGCCAGCGCCGCGGCGGCCAGGGCGTTGGAGACGTTGTGCGGGGCCGCCGGACGCACGTCGGCCAGGGTGGCCAGTTCCTCGGCGCTGCTGTGCGGCTCGTCCACGAAGGCCCGGTCCACCAACAGGTCCTCGACCACGCCGAGTTCACCGGCGCGGGGCGTGTCGGAGCGGATCCCCACCAGCGGGGTGTGCGGGTCGCCCTCCTCCTCGGCCAGCCGGACCGACCACGCGTCGGCCGTGTTGACCACGCGCAGGGTCCCTCGCGCGAACACCCTGCCCTTGGCCCGCGCGTAGGGTTCGAGCCCTCCGTGCCAGTCCAGGTGGTCGGGGGCCACGTTGAGGACGGTGGCGGCGTGCGGGCGCAGGGACTCGGACCAGTGCAGTTGGAAGCTGGACAGCTCCACCGCGAGGATGTCGTGCACGTGCCCTTCGGCGTCGGGCAGGACGGCGTCCACGATCGGGGTGCCGACGTTGCCCACGGCGAGCGCGTCACGGCCGTCGGCGCGCAGGATCGACTCCAGCATGCGCACCGTGGTGGTCTTGCCGTTGGTGCCGGTGATGGCCAGCCACACCTGGTCGGCGGGCTTGAGACGCCAGGCCAGCTCCACGTCGCCGATGACCTCGACACCGGCCTCGGCGGCCCGTTCCGCCAGCGGGGAGTCGGGGCGCCATCCGGGGGAGATGACGACCAGGTCGCAGCCCTCGGGCAGCGGGGTCTCGCCCAGGACGACCCGGGCTCCGGCCTCGGTCAGCTCGGCGGCGACGCGACGGGTGGTCTCGTCGTCCCGGCCGTCGACGACGACCACCCGGGCCCCCCGGGCCAGGAGTGCCCTGGCGACGGGGGGTCCGGAGACGCCCAGACCGGCGACGCAGACCAACGCGTCCGCGAAGGGATTCTCGTCCCCGACGGAGGCCGGGGACGGGGTGGTGTCGGAAGGTCCTTGGTGCGGCATGCCTCTAGCTTGGCATCCATTCCAGGTAGAAGAGTCCGATCGCCACCGCCACGAACAGGCCCTGGATGATCCAGAACCGGATCACGATGGTGGTCTCCGCCCATCCCTTGAGCTCGAAGTGATGCTGAAGGGGCGCCATGCGGAACACACGTTTCCCGGTGAGGCGGAACGACGTGATCTGGATCATCACCGACATGGTGATGATGACGAACAGGCCACCGATGAGCAGCAGCAGGAGCTGGGTGCGGGTGGTGATGGCCAGACCCACGATCAGACCGCCCAGGGCCAGCGAACCGGTGTCGCCCATGAAGATCTTGGCCGGCGGGGCGTTGAACCACAGGAAACCGATGCAGGAGCCGAGCACGGCGGAGGCCACCACGGCCAGGTCCAGGGGGTCGCGGACCGTGTAGCAGCTGGAGGTGAGGGCCTCCACGCAGGACTGACGGAGCTGCCAGTTACCGATGATGACGTAGGCGCACAGCGACAGGATCGTCGCACCGGTGGCCAGACCGTCCAGACCGTCGGTGAGGTTGACCGCGTTGGAGAAGCCGACGATGAGGAAGAGCGCCCAGATCACGAAGACGCCGATCATCAGCGGCGGCCCGAAGTCCCGGAGGAAGGACAGCTGGGGCGCGGCGGGGGTGTAGCCGTACCCGTTGGGGAACTGGGTGACCCCGTAGGCGAAGCCGACACCGACGATGGCCTGGCCGACCATCTTCGCGCCACTGCGCAGACCCAGGCTGCGGCGCTTGTAGATCTTGATGAAGTCGTCGAGGAAGCCGACGGCGCCCATACCGACGAACAGGAACATCACCAGCAGGCCGGAGACCGTGGGGGTGGTCCACAGGGCCAGGTGCGATCCGAAGTAGCCGATGACGGCACCGAGGATGATGACGATGCCGCCCATGGTGGGCGTGCCCTGCTTGGTCTTGTGGCCCTCGGGCCCGTCGTCCCGGACCTCCTGGCCGAACTTGAACCGGTACAGGAGCTTGATGAGCGGCGGCATCAGCAGCATGGAGACGATCAGAGAGAGCGCCGCCGCAACGGTGATGCCGATCACTGGTCATCACCCTTGGTGATGAGGTCGATAACCCTTTCGAGCGCAGCCACGCGCGATCCCTTCACAATGACGACGTCTCCTGTGCGCATCCGTTGGCGCACCGCTTCGGCTGCCGCCTCGGCGTCGGGCACTCGGATGCTCTCACCGCTCCACCGCCCCTGGTGGGCGGCGCGTTCGGCGCCGACGGCGATGCCCTCGGCCGCCGGGCCGACCACGACCAGGTGGGCCACACCGGTCTCGGCGGCCAGTTCACCCACCTTCTCGTGTTCGGCGTCCCCGTCCTCACCGAGCTCGGCCATGTGGGCGAGCACGGCGATGGCGCGGCGGTCCCGGGCCAAGGAGCCCAGGGTGGTCAGCGCCGCCCGCATCGACTCGGGGTTGGCGTTGTAGGCGTCGTTGACGAGGGTGACACCGTGATGTTCGGTGACCTCCATCCGCCAACGGCTGACCGGGGTGGCCGCGGCCAGGGCGACGGCGATGTCCTCGATGTCCATACCGAGCTCGTCGGCGACGGCGGCCGCGGCCAGGGCGTTGCTCACCTGGTGGGCGCCGACCAGCCCCAGCTCGACCCGGGCCCGACGGCCGCTCAGGTTCAGGGTGAAGGACGGGGCACCGTTCGCCTCGATGACCACGTCGGTGGCGCGCACCTCGGCCTCCTCGGCGGTGCCGTAGAGCACCACACGCGCCCGAGTGCGCGAGGCCATGGCCCGCACGCGCGGGTCGTCGGCGTTGAGGACGGCCACGCCGCCCTCGCCGCGCCGTTCGGTACCGGCCGGGAGGGACTCGACGAGCTCCCCCTTGGCCTGGGAGATGGCGTCGCGGTCGCCGAACTCGCCCATGTGCGCGCTGCCCACGTTGAGGACCACGCCGATCCGGGGCGGAGCGATCCGGCACAGGTGGGCGATGTGGCCGATGCCACGGGCGGCGACCTCCAGGACCAGGTTGCCGGTCCCGGTGTCGGCGCGCAGCACGGTGAGCGGGTGGCCGATCTCGTTGTTGAAGGATCCCGCCGGGGCCACGGTCGGGCCCAGGCGACCCACCACCTGGGCGATGAGGTCCTTGGTGGTGGTCTTGCCGGAGGAGCCGGTGACCCCCACGATCTCGGTCGTGGCCGCTTCGCGCTTCGGATCCCCGAGTTCACGGGCCACGTACGAGGCCAGACGGCTCAGGGCCGTCACCACCTCGTCGTCTCCACCGTCCACCAGCAGGTGAGGGGCGTCGACCGGCCGTGAGGCCAGGACCGCGACCGCTCCGTCCGCCACGGCGGCGGCGGCGAAGTCGTGTCCGTCGACCCTCTCGCCCTTCAGAGCGACGAAGAGCGCTCCGGGCTCCACCTGCCGCGAATCGATGACGACGGGGCCGTCGACGACGGCTTCGGGGCGCGCTGATCCGCCGATGGCGGTTTGGGTGATCTCAGCGATCCGATCGAGCGTGAGCGCGATCAAATCCACTCCTCATGTCAGGCCCGGCCCACGGCGCCCCAGGGGCATCGGCCACCCGGCCTCGGGTTCGAGTCAGGGGATGGCACCGCGGATACCGTGCGCGCGGGGCCGCGCCGGGCCACGGCGAACCGGCCGGTGCCGGGCCGTGGGCGCCACGTGGGCGGCGCTTCGGGCTGCGATTGCCGGACCTACCTTAGAACATGTTGGGGCGTTCGGAGTCCCGGCGGGGCCCTGCGCGGAGCAATATGCTCCACTTCGTGATCGGGAGCGGACGTTCGGCTCTCGATCCGCGCACGTCGCACGGCGTGGCGCCGCCGGGACGCGATCATCGACCGCGTCCCGGCGAAGGGAAGGCATCGATTCGGCGCCCTCCCCGGTGTGTCGTGGGCTCAGCCCGGGTCAGGGGCCCGGTGCACGTTCTGGAGCGCACTGCCCAGACGTTCGCTGGCCCGACTGCGCAGAGCGTCCTCGATGGCGTTGAGCAGGACCTCGCGGTCGTCGAAGGGCAGCACCTCGCCCTTGACGTACTGGCCGGTCTCGTGGCCCTTGCCCGCGACGACGATCACATCGCCCGGCCCGGTCCTGGCCACGCCCAGGCCGATGGCCTCGGCCCGGTCGAGTTCCACGGTGACGTGGGCACGGTGGTTCTCGGGGACCTTGGCGACCCCTTCGAGCATCGCGGCCGCGATGGAGACGGGGTCCTCGCTCCGAGGGTTGTCGTTGGTGATGATCACCTGGTCGGCCAGGCGCGCCGCGGCCTCGCCCATGAGCGGGCGTTTGGCCCGGTCACGGTCGCCACCACAGCCGACCACCATGGTGATCCGCCCCTTGGTGGTGGCGCGCAGCGAGTCGAGTACCGCCTCGATCGCCCCGGGCTTGTGCGAGTAGTCGACCAGGGCGGTGAAGTCCTGCTCCGACGCCGCGCTCCGGGCCGCCACCGGCTCCATCCGCCCGGGGACCCCGGGGGCGGCCGCCACACCGGCGATGGCGGTCTCCATGGGAAGACCGGCCTCCACCAGACCGACGATGGCCGCCATGGCGTTGGAGACGTTGAAGGGGCCGGGCAGGGCCACCGAGGCCTCCGCCTCCATTCCGCCGGGGCCGACCACGCGGAAGGAGCTTCCGGTGTCCCCCAGACGGACGTCGACGGCGTTCCAGTCGGCCTCCATGCCGTTCTCGGGGCCCGCGTCCGATCCGCCCTCCACCGCGAAGGTGGTGACGGGGATGTCCCCGCGCCCCGCGACCATGTCCACCAGGGCCCGACCGAAGCGGTCGTCGGTGTTGACCACCGCGATGTCGCAGTACTCGGGCGTGAACAGGCGCGCCTTGGTGTCGAAGTAGTCGCGCAGGTCCGAGTGGAAGTCCAGGTGGTCCTGGGACAGGTTGGTGAAGATCGCCACGTCGTAGCGGGCTCCGCCGACCCGGCCCAGGGCCAGAGCGTGGCTGGAGACCTCCATGGCGGCGGCGGTGATCCCGCGTTCGGCCATGACCGCGAACAGGCCGTGCAGGTCGGTGGCCTCGGGAGTGGTCAGGGAGGAGGCGACCCGTTCGTCGCCCACCCTCATCTCCACGGTGCCCACCAGGCCGGTGCTCATACCGGCCTTGCGCAGACCGGACTCGATCAGGTAGCTGATCGTGGTCTTGCCACTGGTCCCGGTGGTACCGACCAGGAGCAGGTCCCGGGCGGGGTCGCCGTAGACCCAGGAGGCGACCGGGCCGAGCACGGCCCGCACGTCGGGCACCACGATCACCGGCAGGCCGGTGGCGGCGGCGCTCTCGGCGCCCTCCGCGTCGGTGAGGATCGCGGAGGCCTCGGCGTCGGCCGCCTGTCGGGAGAACTCGGCGCCGTGGACACGGGTACCGGGCAGGGCGGCGTACAGGTCGCCCTGTCGGACGCGCCGGGAGTCATGGGTGATACCGCGGACATGGACCTCCCGTGGGGGCATGTCCGCCGGGCGTTCCGGATCGGTGTCCGGTCGCAGCAGGGTGGCGTCCGAGCCGAGCGTGGTGACGAGGTCGGACAGTGGACGGAGACTGGTGTGTTCAGGTCGCATTACCGGTGGCACGAGTGGAGGTTAACGGGTGCGGAGGACCGGTCGGTAATTTCCACACCGGTACCGTCGGCGTTTCCCGCCTCGGGGCCCGTTCCAGGTCGTCCCGGGTATCGAAGAGGAGGGGGTCCGGTATGGATCGGGGTTCGATGGTGACGGAGGGGCCCGGCCGCCCGGAGCGGCCGTTGGTCGTGGACGGGGGCCTGGCGACCCGACTGGAGGCCTACGGGCGTGACCTGGGTGGAGGTCTCTGGTCGGCGCGGCTGCTGGCCGAGGAACCGGAGCTGATAGCGCGGGTCCATCGCGACTACTTCGAGGCGGGCGCCGACGTGGCGATCGCCGCCGGATACCAGGCGAGCGTGGCGGGGTTCGTCTCCCTCGGATACTCGCGAAGGAGGGCCCTGGAGTCCATCGCCCGGTCGGTGGAGCTGGCGGTCGGGGAACGGGACGCCTTCGGGTCGGGGCTGGTGGCGGCCGGGATCGGACCCTACGGTGCCGCCCGGGCCGACGGGTCGGAGTACACCGGCGACTACGACCTGGACGAGGAGGGGCTCTACCGCTGGCATAGGGAGCGCTGGAACGTACTGACCGATGCCGGGGCCGACCTGGTGGCCTGTGAGACCCTGCCCTCCCTGGCCGAGGCCAGGGCTCTGGCCCGGCTGACGCTGGAGACCCCGGGCGCGCGGGTGTGGTTCTCCTTCTCCTGTTCCGATGGGGAGCGGATCTCCGATGGGACACCGTTGCGCGAGGTGGCGGCGGAGTTGGCGCCGCTGCGCGAGAGCGGACGCCTCGTGGCGGTGGGGGTGAACTGCGTCCCGCCCCGGCACGTGCCCTCCCTGGTCCGCGCGGTCGCCTCGGCGGGGCTGCCCGCCGTGGCCTACCCCAACTCGGGCGAGGGGTGGGACGCCGCGCGCGGTGTGTGGACCGGTTCCGGGGAGAGCGAGCGCTTCGGTGAGGCCGCCGTCTCGTGGTGCCGGGAGGGGGCGGTCCTGGTGGGCGGCTGCTGCCGTACCGGGCCGGAACACGTGCGCGCCGTACGCGAGGCCCTGGAGGACGCGGGGCTCCGCTGAGCGACCGGAGCTCGCACGGCGGCGGCCCCTCCCCCGATCTCCGGGAGAGGGGCCGCCGTCCCTCATAGGCTCCGAGGCCCCGACTCAGCCCTCCTCGTTCTCGAACAGGCGGATCGCCGGAGGCTCCTCGTCCGTCGGCGGCACCTTGAAGGTCTTGAGGGCGAAGGACATGATGTCGTTGAACACCGGACCCGCCGCCTCGCCTCCGTAGTAAGTGCCCTGAGGGTCGTGCAGGACCACCTGGACCACCAGTTCGGGGTCGTCCGCCGGAGCGAAACCGGCGAAGGTCGCGGTGTACCCGCCCTCGTCGTAGCGGCCCGTCTCGGGGTCGATCCGGTTGGCGGTACCGGTCTTGCCCGCCACCCGGTACCCGTCGATACGGGCCTGGGGCGCGGTGCCCTCGTCCCCGGTGACCGCCTCCAGCATCAACTGGAGCTGTTCGGCGGTCTCCTCGCTGATCACCCGGTTCCGTTCGGGCTCCTCCGACGGGGTGAACTCCCCGTCGGGGGCGACGGTGCCCGCGATGAGGCGGGGTTCGACGCGCACACCACCGTTGGCGATGGTCGCGTAGACCGACGCCATCTGGGCGGCGTTCACGGACAGGCCGTGCCCGATGGACACCGAGGGAAGCTGGGTACCCCACCAGTCGTCGGGGTCGGTGAGGACCCCGGCCTCCTCGCCCGGCAGGGACAGTCCGGTGGGCTGCCCCAGCCCGAAGTCGGTCATGTACCGGTGCAGGACGTTCGCGCCCACCTGGTCGGCGATCTTGATCGTGCCCACGTTGCTGGACTGGGCCATGATGCCGTTGACGGTCAGACGCTGGGTGCCGTTGTTGGTGGAGTTGCGGAAGGTCTGGTCGTAGTACTGGAGCGCGTAGGGGACGGTGTAGACCGTCTCCGGGGTGGTCTTGCCCTCCTCCAGGGCCGCCGCCATGGTGATCACCTTGTTGGTGCTGCCCGGCTCGAAGGTGGCGGCCACCGCTCCGTTGGCCCACTCCTCGGCACCGCTGGAGGCGATGTCGTTCTGGGAGTAGGACGGGTAGTCGGCCATCGCCAGGATCTCGCCCTCCTTGTTGGAGACGACGACACTGCCGCCCTGGGCGTCCAGCTCCTCGACCCGGTCCGCCAGGGCCTGGTAGGCGTACCACTGGAGATCGCGGTCCAGGGTCAGGCGCACGTCCTGGCCGGCCTCGGGTTCACGGACCAGCCCGCCCGCCATCGGGATCTGGGTGCCGTCCTGGGCCACCTCGACCTGACGTTTCCCGGCCTCGCCGGCGAGGGTGTCGTCCAGGTAGCCCTCCAGACCCTCCAGCCCGTACCCCTCCGAGCCCACGAAACCCACCAGGTCGGCGGCTCCGGTCTCCTCGGGGTAGACACGCTGGTAGTCGACCTCGGCCCCCAGGCCGGAGAGCCCCTCCGAGCGCAGGTCCTGCCAGTCCGTCGGCGAGACCTTCCGCGCCACCACCTGGTAGCGGCTGGGCTTGGCGTCCACCTTCTCGGTGACGTCCTCCTCGTCGAGGTCGAAGCGGGTGACCAGTTCGTCGATGAGCCGATCCCGTTCCCCCTCCTCGACCTCCTCGGGGTCGACGAAGACGTTGCGGACCTCCACCGACAGGGCGAAGGGGTTGCCCTCCGCGTCGGTGATCCGCCCGCGCAGCGTGGGGATGTCGATGGTCTGCATACGCAGGTTGGCGGCGGCCTCGGCGTAGGTGTCGGCGTTGATCCCCTGGATCTGGGTGAGGCGCCCGGCGAAGAGCACCAGGATCACGACGATGATGATCCCGCCGACCTTGATCCGTTTGCGCGGATCCCCCTGCCGAAAGGTCCGCCGCAACAGAGGCGGGGACGGTGGAGGCGTCGAACCCCCGCGTCGGGTCGGGCGTTCCCCGCCCCGACGCACCTGACGCGCCGAACCGCCGCCCCCCGCGGCGGAACGCGGGCGCGCGCCGCCCGAGGGACGGCGCGACTGTCGCTGTGGGCCCTTGCTCGGCCGGGACCCGGAGCGACCGGTCGCTCCGGGCCTGCGCGGGTCACGAGGGCGTCGGTCCCGAGGCGTGCTCAATCATCGCTCCCAGCGTCCCCGGTGATCTCACCGTTGTCCAGATCCAGGAAGAGCGGGGCGTCGCCCGGCTCCATCCCCATCCTCTCGGCCTCCTCGGCGATTCGCTCCGAGGTCTCCAAGTGGGCGACGGACTCCTCCAGCTCCTGTTCCACGTACGACATCTCGCGGTTCTCCGACTGGAGGCTGGTGATCGTGTAGGCCTCCTGCGCCACGACGCTGCGCAACAGCAGGAGGCTGACCAGGGCTCCGGCCAACAGGCACAGGATGAGCAGCACGAAGGGGATCTTCGGTGCCCGCCCCGGGGTCGCCGGTCGCGCGCTCCGGGTCCCGGCCGCGGGGGCCTTGGTCCGTACGGGACGGGTCGGGGCGGCCGGACGGCCGGCGGCCCCGGTACGCCCTTTCCCGGTCCCTCGCCCCTTCGTGGTGCGGCGTGTGTCCGTCTTCGTACCCATGTGCTCTCCCTACTGCCGCGACGGCCTGCGCACGCGTTCGGCCGCCCTGAGCCGGGCGGACTGCGCGCGCGGGTTGCGTTCGTTCTCTTCCTCCGTGGGGAGTTCCGCTCCCCGGGTGAGGAGTCGGAGTTCCGGTCGACGGTCCGGGAGGGGGACCGGGAGGTCGGCGGGTGTGGTGTCGGTGGCCAGGGCCGCGAAGGCCCGCTTGGTCATCCGGTCCTCCAGGGAGTGGTAGGACAGCACCGCGATGCGTCCCCCCACCGCCAGCCTCGACAGGGCCGCGGGGAAGGTCTCCTGGAGGATCGACAGTTCGGCGTTGACCTCGATGCGCAGCCCCTGGAAGGTGCGCTTGGCCGGGTGCCCTCCGGTACGACGGGTGGCGGCGGGGATGGCCTCCCGGACGAGTTCGGCGAGTTCCCGGGTGGACTCGATCCGCCTCTGGGCCCGGCGGCGTTCGATGGCCCGGGCCACACGCGGCGCGAAGCGCTCTTCGCCGTAGGTGCGCAGGACCCGGATGAGCTCGCCGACGGGGTAGTCGTTGACGATCCGTTCCGCGGTGAGTTCCTGGCCCTGGTCCATGCGCATGTCCAAAGGCGCGTCGTGGGCGTAGGCGAAACCCCGCTCGGCCTCGTCCAGCTGAGGGGAGGAGACCCCCAGGTCGAGCAGGACGGCGTCGGCCTCGGCGAAGCCGGCCTCGTCCAGGGCCCGGGGGATCTCCGAGTAGATCGCGTGCGCGAAGTGGGTGCGGTCGGCGTAGGGGGCCAGGCGCTCGGCGCTGCGTTCCAGCGCGGTCGTGTCCCTGTCGACGCCGACCAGGCGCGCCTCGGGGCAGGCCCTGAGCAGCGCCTCGGAGTGTCCGCCGAGCCCGAGCGTGCCGTCGACCAGCACCGCTCCGGGCCGTTCGAGCGCCGGAGCGAGCAGTTCGATGATGCGGTCGCGCATCACCGGTACGTGCAGAGCGTCGTCCCCGGCCTCGGCGGGCGCCCGGCCCGCCTGGTCGTGGGCGGTGATGTCGTCGTGGTCTGGCCGGTCGTCCCCGTCGGGCCGATCCTGCTGCCGGGTGTCCCCCATGCGGTGCTGTTCCTCCACGCTGTCGCGGTCTCCCCCTGAGTCCGTGACGACGCCCCGGGGGCGTGCCACGGTGTCCTTCGCGTGGCCCGGCCGGTGATCGCCGGTGGGCCTCCGGACACGGCCGCCATTGTCCACCTTTTCGGCGGGTTCACGCTCACGACCTGGCGCCGGGGAAGTCGCGCCAGCTCGTGCGGCCGTCTCCGGAGACCGCTACCGGTCCCGGCACCGCATGGTCCGCGTGTCGTGGGAGCGAACGGCCGGGGCCGCCTCGCTCACGACATCCCGGGCAGCACCTCCTCTGAGAGTCGGGCGAACACCTGCTCCTGTTCGGCCTCGTACTCCGCCCACGCGTGGGCGTCCCAGATCTCCAGGCGCGTGTCGGCCCCGATGACGACGCACTCGCGTTCCAGACCCGCGTAGTCGCGCAGTTTCGGGGGGATGGTGACCCGGCCCTGCTTGTCGCAGGCCTGGTCCGACGCGCCGGAGAAGAGCATTCGACCGTAGTCGCGAACCGCCTTGGCGGTGACCGGCGCCGAACGCAGGGATCGGGTGAGATGGACGAAGCCGTCCGTGGGAAAGACGTAGAGGCAGCGCTCCTGGCCCTTCGTGATCACCACACCCCCCGACAGTTCGTCGCGGTACTTCGCGGGAAGGAACAATCGTCCCTTCTGGTCGAGGCGAGGTGTGTGGGTGCCGAGGAACACGCTCTCACCCCCTCACCCCCCATGTGGAGAATTCACCCTCTCCACGCCGCTCCACCTTACTCCACTCCTCCCCACCGTCAACAGCTCCAATCGGTGTCGATCCCCCGAATGATCGACAAATACGCAGGTGGAAGCGGCGCGTTCCGGGCAGGGCGGCCGTGCCCCCTCGCGCGCGTCGGAGGCACCGCCGCGGGGCCGCCCCACCCGGGGTTCCGGGCCCCTCTCTCCCCCGGCGCCTCCGCCCCGCCCGTCCCTCTTGGGAGCCCTTCGACCGTTTTTCCGCGTCCATCCCGCTTTTTCACACCACCCCCGCGCCGATGATCGGGATAATGATTCGGGACCAATGGCCACTTCCGTTCTCCGGCTCCGCACGAGACCACCGATTCCGGCACTTTGGTTTGCAATCGGTCCGATTGGGCCTAGCCTCGGATCGATACACCTGGACATAGGGAGCGGGAGGGGTCTGGTGTCACTCGACACACGGCACGACGAGCACGAGGGCGGACTCCGGGAGGACCTGGGAGCCGTCTCCGCCGTCGCCGACCGCATCCGTGAGGCCATCGAGACGGTCATCGAGGGCAAACCCGACGTGCTCCGGGTCCTGTTGACCGTCCTGCTCGCCGAAGGGCATCTCCTCATCGAGGACGTGCCGGGTGTGGGCAAGACCATGCTGGCCAAGGCCCTGGGCCGGGCCGTGGACTGCTCGGTCCAACGCGTCCAGTTCACCCCGGACCTGCTGCCCGGCGACATCACCGGGGTCAGCGTCTACCACCAGGATCGCAACGAGTTCGAGTTCGCCCCGGGCCCGGTGTTCGCCAACATCGTGCTCGGCGACGAGATCAACCGCGCCTCGCCCAAGACCCAGTCCGCCCTTCTGGAGTGCATGGCCGAACGCCAGGTCAGCGTGGACGGCAGGACCCACGAGCTGGAACGCCCGTTCATGGTCGTGGCCACCCAGAACCCCTCCGACATGGAGGGCACCTACTCCCTCCCCGAGGCGCAACGGGACCGTTTCATGGCCAGGATCTCGGTCGGCTATCCCTCCCCCCAGGCCGAACTCGACATGATCGACAGCCATGGATCCCGGTCCCCCCTGGAGAACCTCTCCCCCGTCACCGACGCCGCCCGGATCCGGGATCTGGTCGAACGGGTGCGCCACGTCCACGTGGCCCCGGGCATGCGCCGCTACGTCGTCGACCTGGTCAACGCCACCCGGACCTCGCCCGAACTGAGGCTGGGCGCCTCGCCCCGCGCCACCCTGCATCTGGTGCGGGCCGCCCGTGCCCACGCCGCGCTGAACGGTCGCCACTACGTCGTCCCCGACGACGTGCAGACCCTCGCCGTGCCGGTCCTCGCCCACCGGTTGCTCCCCGGCCCCGAGGCCCGGATGGAGCGTCTCACCGCCGAGCAGATCGTGGCCGAGATCGTCTCCCGTCTGGCCGTCCCCGGCCCCCGCTGACCGCCCCCTCGCCTCCGTCCTCCCGCCCTCCCGAACCCCGATCGACCTTCCGAGAGACCGCTCATGCGTCCGCACCGCACCCTCACCGCCCGCGGCGGCCTGATGGCGACCTTCGGGACGATCGCCCTCGTCGTCGGCCTGGTCGTCGGTCAACGCGAGATCGTCGGCGTCGGTCTCCTGCTGCTCCTGCTCCCGCCGATCGGCGCCCTGACCCTCATCGGGGCCCTGGGGCGTGTCACGCACAGCCGGGACCTGCGGCCCCGCCGGGTCGCGGCGGGCTCCGACTCCCGTGTCCTGATCCGGATCGGGAACTCCTCCCTCGCCTGGCCCGTGGGCCGGATACGGATCGAGGACACCGTCCCCGCCCTCCTGGGCCACGAGCCCCGCTACACGCTGGGGCACCTGGGCCCGCGCGCCGTCCGGGACATCACCTACCTCGTGCGCCCGGCCGTACGGGGCCGTTATCCCGTCGGGCCGCTGCGGATCACCGTGCTCGACCCCCTGGGCTGTGTGCGGGCGACCCGCGACCTGGGCGCCCCCTCCTCACTGCTCGTCACCCCGCGCTTCGTCCCTCTGGGCTCTCCCGGAACCTCCGACGGCTCCCACGGCGAGGACGCCCCACGACGTTCGGTGACCGGGGTCGGCGAACAGGATCCGATCCCCCGCGCCTACCGGCACGGTGACGAGCTGCGCCGCGTGCACTGGCGCTCCACCGCCAAACACGGCGAGTTGATGGTGCGCCGCGAGGAGCAGCACCACCGAGAACACGACGTCCTCGTACTGGACACCCGTGACCACGCCCACCTGGGCGAGGACGAGGACGATTCCCTGGAGACCGCCGTGAGCGCGGCCGCCTCGATCGTCCTGCACCTGATGGAGCGTGGGCACCGACTGCGTCTGCACACCGAACGGGGACGGCTGGGCACCGAGAACCCCTCCGAGGTGCTGGAGGAGCTGGCCGTGGTCGAGGCCTCCGAGGCCACCTCCCTGGCCGAGGCCGTCGTGGGACCGGGCGGGGCCCACGGTCCCTCGATCGGACTGTTCGTGGCGGTCCTGGGCGCCCTGAGCGCCGAGGACGTCTCCTCCCTGATCACCGTGGACGACTCGGCGACCCGTGTGGCGGTGCTGTGCTCCGGAGCCGACTGGCCCGACCCCGAGGCCCCGACCCGGGTCGCGGGCCTGCTCTCCGAACACGGATGGCGGGTGCTGTCCATCGACCACCCGACCGAACTCCCCGCGCTGTGGCACCGGGCACTGTCCACCGAGGACGGATGGGCCCCGACCACCACCGCCTCCCGAACCCTCTGGGAAGGTCCGCGTTGAGAGCGTTGATGTCCCTGGCCGTCCTGGTCACGATGCTGGCGTCGCTGCCGTTGTTCGGCGGTCTGATCAACGGCGGTACGTGGTGGATCCAGGCCGCCGTGTTCATGGCCGTCGTCGCGCTCGTCTCCGCCGTCTACCGGTGGTACGTGAACGACTCGGTGGCCGTGCCCTTCCTCCAACTGTTCGCCGTGGTCCTGCTGTACACGCCGATGTACGCCCCGGGGACCGCCGCCCTGGGTGTCCTGCCCACGCTGGAGACCCTGAGGCGGACCGTCGACCTGATCGAACAGGGCATGGGCACCATCGCCTCCGGTTCACCGCCCGTGTCCCCCACCGAGGGGCTGACCCTGATCGTCGCCCTGCTGTTCGTGGTGTTCGCCATGACGGCGGACTTCCTGGCGGTGACGGCGCGCTGCCCCGGCATGGTGGGCGGTCTCCTGCTGACCCTGCTGTCGGTGCCCCTGTTCGTGGACGACGCCGGCCTTCCCTGGGTCCCGACCGCTATCTGCGCCGTCGGTTTCCTGGCCCTGCTGGCCCTGGACACATGGGTCCGCAATCGGGAGTGGGGCGCCCTGATCCCCTCGGCCGGCGGCCCCGTCTCCCGGGTGAGCGGGGTCGTCGGCGGTACGGGCGTCGTGGCCGCCGTCGTGGTCCTGGCCCTGGTGCCCGCGCTGCTGCTCCCGCTGACGATGTCCTCGCTGCGCACCGACGCGTTCCATGCCCTCGTCGGCGACCGACGGCTCGGCGGCGCGAGCGACACCGTGACCACCACGCATCCGTTGGTGTCCCTGCGCCGCGATCTGGCCGCCACCTCCGACCGGACCGTGCTGACCTACCGCACGGACGACGAGGACCCCGAGTACCTGCGCACCTTCGTCCTGGACGGGTTCGACGGCGAGAACTGGACGATGACCCCGGTACGCACCGGGCGCGACAACGCCCTCGACGACCCGCTGCCGCGGCCCCCGGGCCGGGAGTGGGGACCGAACGAGGAGGTCGTGACCACACGGATCACACCGGCCTCGGGGACCCCGTCCATGGACTTCCTGCCTCTGCCCTACCCCTCCGTGTCGGTGGAGGTCGACGGCGATTGGTACGTGGATCCGACCACCCTGATGGTCTTCACCACCGACACCCCGCTGGAAGGGGAGGAGTTCGTGGTGCTCTCGGCCCGTAACCGGCCGGGGGCCGAGGCCCTCTCCTCCGCGGGGCCTCCCGGCACGTCGTTGGACGACCATCTCGCCCTGCCCGGCGGGTTGGACGGCCGGGTGGGGGAACTGACCGCCTCCCTCGTCGAAGGCGCCGGGTCCGACTACGAGAAGGCCCTCACCCTCCAGGACTTCTTCACCGACGGCTCCTTCACCTACGATCTGGCCCCTCCCCCGGTGCCCACCGGCTCCGATCCCCTCGCCCACTTCCTCTTCGACGACCGGACCGGCTACTGCGAGCAGTACGCCGGGGCGATGGCGGTCATGGCCCGCCAGGCGGGGATCCCCTCCCGTGTCGCCGTGGGGTACACGGCCGGCAGCCCCGACGGCGGCGATCGTTGGACCGTGTCCGCACGCGACGCGCACGCCTGGCCCGAGCTGTACTTCGAGGGTTCGGGCTGGGTGCGCTTCGAACCCACTCCGGCCGCTCCCGAAGACGGCCAGGGCACCGCTTCCCGACCGGACTACTCCTCGGAAGGGGACTCGGCCGACGAGGAGGCCTCCCCCTCCCCTTCGTCCGACCCCGAGGAGAGCGTCTCCCCGGAGGCGACCCCGTCCTCCCCCGAGACGGACGGCGCGACCGCCGGCGGTTCAGACGGCACGGAACGGGACGACGCCTCCGGCACGTCGGGGTTCACGCCACCGGCCTGGCTGCCCGCGGTCGGTGTCGCTCTGGCCGCCCTGGTCCTGCTCTGCGCCCCGCTGCTGTCACGAGCGCTGATCCGCCGTTCCCGGCGGGCCTCGGTCGGTTCCGGAGGGGTCTCCTCCGCGCACTCGGCCTGGCGCGAGGTGCGCGACACCTGCCTGGATCTGGGGATCGCCTGGAACCTGGAGGAGAGCCCGCGCGCGACCGCACGACGGTTGGGGGCCCCGCTTCCGGAACCCTCCGAGCCCGCCCGTGCCGCGCTGTGGCGGCTGGCCCTGGCCGAGGAGACCGCCCGTTACGCGCCCGAACCGCACACCGTACAGAGCTCGGGCGTCGACCTGGACACGGTCGTCACGGCGTTGACCGCCACCGTTCCACCCGGCCGACGGTGGCGCGCCCTCCTGATCCCGCTCTCGCTCCTGCCTCGGCGGCGGTCGGGGCCGGGGGACGAGCCGGCCCCCGCGCCTCTCTGAGCCGGGTCGCCCGCCGGCTCCACCGAGCGGACACGGCGGGCCCCGGCCCGCGAGGTCATCGGCCCCTCACGAAGAGAAAGACGGTGGGGCCCGTAGGCGACCACCTATGGTCGTCCACGGACCCCACCGTCAGGCATGTCCCGGTGCAGGAAGCGTTTCACCGGAGAGGCGGGGCGTACCCCGCCCGCCCGGTCAACGTCCGTCGCCCTCCTGACGACGACGCCAACGCTCCTCGAAACGGTTCATCATCCCGGAGCGTTTGTCGCCCCTGCGCCTCTTGGGCGCGGCCTCCTCGGTGGCCATCTCGGCTCCGCCACCCGACGACTTGCGCCAGGCGTTGGCCCCCATCAGGAAGGAGGCCAGCATGATGACGAAACCGAGGACGCTGATCGTCACCGGCAGCACCATGGACGTGTCCGGGTTGCTCAGCAGCAGACCCAGGAGCAGCAGCACGATACCGACGACGAAACCGATTCCGGCCCTGATGATCCAGCGCTTGTAATGCACCGAGGGGTTCGTCTGCCGAACGGTGTTGGCGAACTTCGGGTCCTCGGCATACAGCGCCTGCTCGATCTGGTCGAGCATGCGCTGCTCGTGTTCAGAGAGCGGCACGGCGCCTCCCTACGGCAGTCCCCGGTTGGGGTGACGGGTACTGGTGAACGGTCTCTTGATCAGTGGTATGCCCAGAATACGGTGCGCTAGCGCCTGGTGGAAAGAAAAGCTGCGTCTGTATCGGGCCCACCACGGCCACGATACCCCCGCCCTGTAGAGGAAACACCGGCTTCCATGCCTCTCTTCTTACCTGCTTCCGGTTCTCCCCTGAGAACGCTCGGGGGTCACCGAAAGTTGCCGCATCATACGTCGTTTTCATCACTCTTGGCCAATATGGCCGACTGTATCGCGCCTGGCCCGAAACGAGCCGTTACGCGGTCCATAACCCGTTCAACGTCCCGCCAACCCGTGTCCTCCTCCCCCAGGGTCATCTGACGGGGGGTCAGCTCCGCCGGAGAGACCCCCTCCACACGTACGCCCACCAGGCGCAGCGGCGTGCCCCTGAGCCCCGAGGACGCATGGAGCTCACGGGCCACGAGACTGATCTCGTGAGCCACGTCCGTGCTCTCCGTGAGGGTTCTGGACCTGGTGATCGTGGAGAAGTCGGCCCTCCGCAGCTTCACGCTCACCGTGCGTCCCACCTGCCCCGTGGCACGCAATCTGTGCGCCACCTTCCCGGACAGGCGCAGCAACTCACGATCGACCAGATCCGGGTCGTCCACGTCCACGGAGAAGGTCTCCTCGGCCCCGACGCTCTTGTCCGGAGCGTCGGTGACCACCGGGCTGGGATCGTGTCCCCGTGAGAGCTCGGCCAGCCGCACACCGGCCTTCTCCCCCAACTCCATGCGCAGCAACTCGACGTCGGCCCGGGCCAGGGCACCGACCGTGCGCAGCCCCAGGCGCGCCAGACGTTCCTCGGTCCGATCCCCCACCCCGGGCAGGGCGCCGACCGGCAACGGATCCAGGAACCTCTGGACCGTCGCCGTGGGGACCACCAGGAGACCGTCGGGCTTGCAATGGGTGGAACCGAGTTTGGCCACCAGACGTGTGGCGGCCACGCCCACCGAACAGGTGAGCCCCTGCTCGGCGCGGACCCGCTCACGAATGGTCGCGGCGATGCGCGCCGGACCGCCGGCCACACGTCGGGCACCGGATACGTCGAGGAAGGCCTCGTCCAGAGACAGAGGTTGAACCAGCGGTGTGAACGATCGCAGAATGTCCATGACCGCCTCGGAGACACGGCGGTAGCGCGCCCCGTCGGGCGGATAGACCAGGGCGTCCGGGCACAGACGCAGGGCCCGGCTCATCGGCATGGCCGAATGCACCCCGTGGCGGCGGGCCGCGTAGTCGGCGGAGGAGACCACGCCGCGCGGCCCCGTACCGCCCACGATCACCGGACGATCGCGGGCCTCGGGCCTGCGCAACCGTTCGACGCCGGCGAAGAACGCGTCCATGTCCAGGTGCAGGACGTCGCAGTCGAAGTCCGGACCGGAGCCGTCCACGGGAAAACCCGCGCCCAGCGGGACGATGCCGTCAGAGGTGACCACACCCCGCAGAGCGGCCCCGCGTTCCAGCTGACGTCGGCTCATGTCGCCAGATTACGTCCTGCCCCGTGCCGTCCGCCCCCGCCCCCTGCCCCGGTCAGCCGCGGTGGGCGATGACGTGCAGCTGGGTGGCGATGCCGATGAGCTCGGGATGCCCGGCCGCGGCCTTCTCCAGCTCCAGCAGGTGCTGCCCGGCCTGGGCGTCGCCCTCCCAGGCGTGCCCGGGGATGACGTCGGTGAAGACCCGCACCCCGCGGACGCTCTCCCCGGTCAGGCCGGCCGCGCCGACCAGTTCCAGAAGGCCCTGCCGGGTGAACCGGCGCGGCATGGGGTCGGCCTCGCCCCAACGACCGTCGGGATCGGACAGCAGACGGTGGGCGTCGGCGACGTGCCCGGCCAGGGCGCGGTGCAGGGCCCCGGCGACCGCGTTGGTCGCCAGCAGGCTGACCGCGCCCCCGGGCCGGGTGACGCCGACGACGTCGGCCAGCGCCGCCGCCGGGTCCTCGACGTACTCCAGGACGTTGTGCACCAACACCAGGTCGGCGCCCTCGGCCGGAACCAGGGAGGGCAGATCGCGGGTATCGCCCTGGACCCCGCGCACCGTCACACCGCTCTCGGCGGCGCGACGTTCCAGGGCCGCCAGCGAGTCCGGGTTGGGTTCGACGACGGTCACCCGGTGGCCGAGCTCGGCGAGCGGGACGGCGGCGCCGCCGGTGCCCCCGCCCGCGTCGACGATCTCCAGGGGAGCGCCCTCGGACAGGTCGGGCAGCAGACGGGCCAGGGCGTCCCACACCACCGCGGTTCTGGCGGCACCGGCCGCACGCGCCGGGCCGGTCGTACCGCTCACGCCGAGACCACCGATGGCGGTCGCGGGCGTGCCGCTCCTGTCAGTCACCTGGTTCCCTCAATCAGCTAGTAACCCCGACACCCGACCCCGGAGGGCGGGCTCAGAGCGAGAGCGTCGACTTGTTCTCCAACAGCCTGGACAGGAGTCCGCTGATGAAGTTGGGCGACTCGTCGGTGGACAGCTCCTTGGCCACCCCGACGGCCTCGGCGATCGCCACCCCGTCGGGGATGTCCTCGGCCCACAGCAACTCGTAGGCGCCCATCCGGAGGATGTTGCGGTCCACGACCGGCATGCGCTCCAGGGTCCAACCGATGGCGTACTCGTCGAGGAGCTCGTCGATCCGCCCCCGCCGCTCGTCGACGGAGCGGGCGAGCCGCTCGGTGAACTCGTTGATCGGCGGTTCGGGCTGGGCCCTGCGGCGCTTGATGACCTCTTCGATCGTGATGCCGCGGACCTCGGCCTCGTAGAGGACCTCGACCGCGCGCCGCCGGGCCTTGCGTCGTGCACCGCTCATCAGTTGACACGCCCGAGGTAGTCACCGGTGCGGGTGTCGACCTTGACGCGCTCACCCTGGTTGATGAACAGGGGCACCTGGATGGTGGCGCCGGTCTCGACGGTGGCGGGCTTGGTGCCGCCGGTGGAGCGGTCGCCCTGGACGCCCGGGTCGGTCTGGGAGATCTCCAGCTCGACGGCGGCGGGCATCTCGATGTAGAGCGGGTTGCCCTCGTTGGTGGCCACCACGACCTTGGTGTTCTCCAGCAGGTAGCCCTTGGCGTCACCGACGACGGCCTCGGAGACCTGGAGCTGCTCGTAGGACTTGGTGTCCATGAAGACGAAGGCCTCGCCGTCGTAGTACAGGTACTCCATGTCGCGGCGGTCGACGTTGGCGAACTCGACCTTGGCGCCGGCGTTGAAGGTCTTGTCGACGATCTTGCCCGTGAGGACGTTCTTCAGCTTGGTACGGACGAACGCGCCGCCCTTGCCCGGCTTGACGTGCTGGAACTCCAGGACGTTCCAGAGAACGCCCCCGTCGAGTCGCAGGGTCGTGCCGTTCTTGATGTCGTTCGTCGTGGCCACTTCGGTCGTCTCTCCCAGGGGTTTGACACGTCGGCGACCGGACGGGGTGGTCCGGTCGGTGTTCGGTGGGGCGAAGCACGGTCCGGACCCCCGGGCGACTGACACGGCCCGGGGCGCGGACACTCCCCGCCTCTACGCAGTCTAGTGGCTTCGTGGGCCCCGGAAGCCGTCCGAGACGGCCCGATAGGCCTCGTCCAGCAGCTCAGGGGCGGGTCCCGCCAGGATGGCGGGGCGGGCCGGGCCGTCCAGGACCACGAAACGCAGCGTGTTGCCACGGGCCTTCTTGTCGACGCTCATGGTGGAGCGCAGGTCGTCCCAGGAGTCGGCGGTGTAGGAGACGGGCAGCCCCACCGAGGCGAGCACGTCACGGTGGCGTCGGACCAGGTCGGCGTCGATACGCCCGTCGGCGTGGGCGAGTTCGGCGGCGAAGACCATGCCCACCGAGACCGCGTATCCGTGCCGGAAGGTGTAGTTCTCGGCCTTCTCGATGGCGTGCCCGAGGGTGTGCCCGTAGTTGAGGATCTCCCGGCGGCCGCTCTCGCGCAGGTCGCCGGAGACCACGTCGGCCTTGAAGCGGATGCCGCGTTCGATGAGTTCGCGGGTGTGCCGCCCCTCGGGGGTGGTGGCGCCCTCGGGATCGTCCTCGATCAGTTCGCAGATGACCGGGTCGTCGACGAACCCGGCCTTGATGATCTCCGCGAGACCGCCGATGTAGTCGGCCTTGGGCACCGTGGCCAGGGTGGACAGGTCGCACAGGACCCCGGCCGGGGGGTGGAAGGCCCCCACCAGGTTCTTGCCCTCGGGGGTGTTGATACCGGTCTTGCCGCCCACGGCGGCGTCGACCATGCCCAGCAACGTGGTGGGCACCAGCACCGAACGCACCCCGCGCAGCCAGGTCGCGGCGACGAAGCCGGCCAGGTCGGTGGCGGCCCCGCCGCCCACGCCCACGACGGCGTCGCTGCGGGTGAAGTTGAACGAGCCCAGACGCGACCACAGATCGGCGGCGACGGCGACGGTCTTGGCGGCCTCTCCGTCGGGCACCGGCATCGGGCGCACCGTGTACCCGCCGGCCGTCAGAGCCTCGGAGACCCGGGCCGCGATGTCCTCCAGCCCTTCCGGGTGGATGACCGCGACCTGGGCGGCGCCCTCGACCAGGGCGGGCAGCTCACCGAGGAGGTCCTCACCGACCAGCACGTCGTAGCGTCCGGCGGAGTCGCCCACTCCGATACGGGTCACGGTCACTTCTCGGCCTTTCCGGTGGGGAGGGATTCGACGATCGAGTCCACGATCTCCTCGGGGTGGTACTCCGTCGTGGGGACGGTCACCGAGGCCAGGGCCTCGTAGATCGGAAGCCGCTCGTTGAGGAGTTTGCGCAGTCGGGTGCGCGGGTTCCCGGCGAGCAGCGGGCGGGCCACGTCCATGCCGACGCGCTTGGCGGCCTCGCCGAACTCGACCTGGAGGTAGACGACGTGGTGGTCGGCGAGGTCCTTACGGGTGTCCTCGTCGAGGATCGCGCCGCCTCCGACGGCGATGACCCCTTCCCAGGAGCGCAGACCCTCCGCGACGACCTCGCGCTCCAATGCCCGGAAGCCCTCCTCGCCGTCCTCGACGAAGATGTCGCCGATGGGCTTGCCCGCGCGCCTCTCGATCTCGGTGTCGGTGCACAGCAGGTCCGCCCCGAGCCGGCGGGCCAGTGCCTCTCCGACGGTGGATTTGCCCGAACCGGGCGAACCGATGAGCACCGCGATCGCTCTTGCCACGCTCTGCCTACCTATCGGGGTCCGTCCCCGCGCGCGGGGACCGTTCCGGTCGTCTGTCGATGCGGGGTCCGGCGGCGATGGGCCCATGGCCTCGGGGAGGGCCGCCGGTCGCGCCCCTCCCTCTGTCTAGCAGACGGAGCGTCCCCACGCGCGCGAAGGGAAAAGGGGACGGCCCGCCCCCGACGAGGGCGGGCCGTCGACTCTCTAGCGGATCGTCAGCGAGTCCAGGTAGCCCTGGAGGTTGCGGGCGGTCTCGGCGACCGAGTCGCCTCCGAACTTCTCGACCGCGGCCTCGGCGATGACCAGTGCCACCATCGCCTCGGCGACCACGCCCGCGGCGGGCACAGCGGTGACGTCGCTGCGCTGGTGGTGGGCCTGGGCCGGCTCGCCGGTCCCGGTGTCGATGGTGTCCAGGGCGCGCGGCACCGTGGCGATCGGCTTCATCGCCGCGCGCACGCGCAGCGGGTCACCGGTGCTCATACCGCCCTCGACGCCCCCCGCGCGGTTGGTGCGCCGACGCACGCCGTCGGGCCCGGGCTCGATCTCGTCGTGGGCCTGGGAACCCCGACGGGCCGCGGTGCGGAAGCCGTCGCCGACCTCGACGCCCTTGATCGCCTGGATGCCCATGAGGGCGCCGGCCAGACGCGCGTCCAGACGACGGTCCCAGTGCACGTGGCTGCCGAGACCGGGAGGCAGGTTGTAGGCGAGTACCTCGACGACGCCGCCCAGGGTGTCCCCGGACTTCTTGGTGTCGTCGACCTCCTCGACCATGCGGGCGCTGGTCGCGGGGTCGAAGCAGCGCAGCGGGTCGGCGTCGACCGCGGCCAGGTCCTCGGGGCGCGGCTCGGGGGCGTCCTCGGGCACCGAGACCGGGCCCATGGACACGACGTGGCTGATGATCTCGATCCCCAGCGCCTGACGGCAGAAGCTCCGGGCGACCTCTCCGATGGCCACGCGCGCCGCGGTCTCCCGGGCGCTGGCCCGTTCGAGGATGGGGCGGGACTCGGTGTGCCCGTACTTCTGCATGCCCACGAGGTCGGCGTGGCCGGGTCGCGGACGGGTGAGCGGCGCGTTGCGCGCCACGCCCTCCAGTTCCTCGGCGGGGACCGGGTCGGGCGACATCACCTTCTCCCACTTGGGCCACTCGGTGTTCCCGACCTCGATCGCGACCGGTCCCCCCTGGGTACGGCCGTGTCGAATGCCTCCGATGACGGAGACCTGATCTTTCTCGAACTTCATCCGGGCGCCTCGACCGTACCCGGCGCGGCGGCGGAGCAGAGCGGCGGCGATGTCGTCAGAGGTGACGGACACACCGGCCGGAAGGCCCTCCAGAATCGCGACGAGTGCCGGTCCGTGGGACTCCCCCGCGGTCAGCCAACGCAACATGTGCACGATCCTCCCACGGATCGGGGGGCGGAGTGGAACCCGACCCCGGGTCAGGGCACCAGGGGCGCCCCCGTGAACACCGTGGCGAGGGTCGCGGCGATCATGAACGGGCCGAGCGGAAGGGGTTCGGATCGGGTGACCCTGCGCAGCAGCAGGAGCGCCAGACCGACCAGGGAGAAGGAGGCGAAGGCCCAGAGGACGCCGACCATCGCGCCGAGCGGGCCGGCGGCCCAACCCGCGTAGAGGCCGGTCAGGCCGGAGAGTTTGACGTCGCCGAAGCCGAGACCGCGGGGGTGGATCCGCCACAGGAACCAGTACAGGACGGCGACCAGGACGAGGCCGATGAGCGCGTGCGCGCCGCGTTCGAGGTCCGGACCCGCGGGCGGCAGGAGGACGGCGGCGGCCAGCAGCGCCCCCGCGACGGGGTAGGCGGGACCCACGAGGGCGTCGGGCAGACGCATCACCCGCAGGTCGATGGCGCAGAGCGCGACGCCCAGGGCGATCAGCCAGAGGACGGCCGCCGCCCCGAACGGGGACCAGCCCGCCGGTTGGTGCGCCAGAAGTGGAACGGTCAGGGCGAAGAGCGCTCCCGTGACCACGACCGTCGGAAGGTGGGACGTGATCGGCCGCCCGCATCCCGGGCACCCTCCATCGCCGAGGATCCCGCGCTCCACCGGTACGGGCAGACCCCGGACGAAACGGAGCGCCGTACGACAGTGCGGGCAGCGCGGCGGCGCCGGTCCGGGATCCTCCCGAGGCCCCTCCACCGGCGGTCTCGATCCTCGTTCGGGCGCGCCTTCCGGGTGCCCGGGCCCGGGTGTGGCACCGTCCTGACCCGGGGGGTTCTCGGGGCCGGCGTGCTCCGCCGGACGAGAGGACACGGCCACGTCCGCGTCGGCCGGGCCGAACAGGTGGACCAGGCGTCCGGTGCCGCGGCCGACGATCAGGCCGAGCGCGCCGAGGGCCGCGGCGGCCACGACCGACCAGAGCACCGGGGAGGCCATGAGGGCCGAGGGGGTGGACATGTTCGGAAACTACCGGCCCGGAAGGCTCGGCGACAGTGGCTCGCGCGACCTGTGGACAGAGCGGGGAGGGGCCGGCGGCCGCCTCCGGTCACTCTTCGTCGCGTTGGGCGCGCACCACGGCGCTCAGTTCGATCCCGCCGGGAAGGACGTGCCGGAGTTCGTCGGCCAGACGCTCGGCGACACGGCGCAGCGACTCGTCGTCGCGCTCCTCCAGCTCCAGCCGGATACCGATGTCACAGCGTTCGGAGGCGTGGATGCGCACGCGTTCGATACCGAACTCGGCGTGGGTCACCCGGTAGACCAGGGACAGGACCTGGGGGTCGTCCTTGGGTTCGGGGACGGTGCCGTGCTCGGCGAGCATGGTGAGGAAACGGCCCTGGACCGTGTACGGGACGGGGCCGGAGACGTCGAGGACCAGCGCGTCGGCGTTCTCCTCCAGGGTGGCCTGGCAGGCGTCCTTGGTGGTGAAGGGCACGGGGCGGGCGTCGGGTCTCCAACGTCGGACCGCGTCCACGGAGGTGAAGGCGAGCACGCCCCGGCGACCGTCCTTGCCGGTCATGATGGGGATCGCGACCTCGCTGTTCTTGTCCTTGGTGAGGCCGCCCACCCCCTCCTCGGTCTCGGTGGCCACGGCCACGACGGGGATGAGCACGCGGGAGTCGCTGAGCGCGGACAGGACCTGACGGTCGCCGACCTCGCCGGCGGCGTGGTCGCGCAGCCGGCTCTCGACTACCGGGTCGGCGCTGCCGTCGTCGTCTCGGAAGTTCTGGGCGCCGATGATGGATGGTCTGCTCACGGGGTCCGACTCTACCCGGGATGCGCCTATACGACGGGTACGCCTCTTCGACAGGACCATGTGACCTCTCCCCCTCCCGGGCCGCGGACGGCCGTTCCTCGGGGGCGATCGGCCGTGTGCCGTGTGCCCCCGCCACAGCTTCACAGGCGGGCGCGGCGCGGGGTCTCGTTTCCTCACGAAAGACGTGAAACGGTCGCGAAAGGACCCCGACGCCTCGGTTTCGACGGGCGGCGGAGACGTCTAGGGGCGTTCGGGTGCGCCACCGAGCGCGGCGACGATCTCCCGCAGCTGGCCGACCTGTTCCCGGCTGAGCCGGTCGAAGACCAGCGAGCGGACCCGCGCGGCGTGCCCCGGGGCGGCCCGACGCAGGAGTCGGTCGCCCTGGTCGGTGAGGACCGCCCACAGGCCGCGCCGGTCGTCCGCGCAGCTCTCCCGGCGCACGTGGCCGTTGCGCTCCAGTCTGGCGATCTGGTGGGAGAGCCGACTCTTGGAGACGATGACGCTGTCGGCGAGGGAGCGCATGCGCATACGCCGATCGGGCGCCTCCGACAGATGGGCGAGGATGCCGTACTCGATGAGGGAGAGTCCGTCGCGGTCGCGGAGATCGTGTTCGAGCTCGTCGTAGATCCAGGAGTTCATCCGCAGGAATCCGCGCCAGACGCCCTGTTCGTCGGCGTCGAGCCAGGCCTTGTCCATGGGTGGATTCTAGCGGGAGGACCTTGCCGGACGCGGACCGAACACCTAAACTACTTCCCAGGAAGATATTTCTAAGGTAGCTTGTTCTTAGCAAGACAGCCGGCCCGGAGGCGGGCCGCGACACGATTCAGGGAGAGACACCATGGCCGCTCAGGAACTCAAGCCCGGCACCTGGAAGATCGACACCGCCCACAGCGTCGTCGGCTTCTCCGTCCGCCACATGATGGTGAGCAAGGTCCGCGGCCGCTTCGAGAGGTTCGACGCCACGCTGACCGTGCCCGAGGACCCCACCAAGTCCTCCGTCGAGGCCACCATCGACGCGAGCTCCATCAACACCGACAACGGCGACCGCGACAACCACATCCGGTCCGCCGACTTCTTCGAGGCCGACCAGCACCCGGAGTTCCACTTCCGCTCCACCGGTCTGGAGGCCAAGGGCGAGGAGTTCGTCCTCAAGGGTGAGCTGACCATCAAGCAGAACACCCACCCGATCGAGCTCACCCTGGAGTTCAACGGCTCCACCCTCGACCCCTACGGCCTGGACCGCGCGGGCTTCTCCGCCTCCACCACCATCAGCCGCAAGAAGTTCGGCGTGGACATCGAGATGCCGATGGACGGCGGCGGCGTGGTCGTCGGCGACAAGATCGCCATCGAGATCGACGCCGAGTTCACCCGCCAGGCCTGAGACCGGCCGGGAGGGCGTCCCGGTCCGGCTCCACCCGCCGAACGACCGGGACCCCGGGCCCCTTTCGAGGGCCCGAGAGACGATGTCCGGGCGCGGCCGCCGGGGGACGGCCGCCGCCCCGGGCCCGAAGGCACGTCACCGACGGGCCGTGAGGCCTCGGATATCGTCGAGAGGGGAGGGTCGTGACGACCCTCCCCTCCTTCATGCCGTCCACCCACCCTTCCCAGGAGCACCGCCATGACCTCCACCCCCTTCTCCCCCGAGGTCGTCTCCGCCGTCACCGCGCACATGAACGGCGACCACCCCGAGGACACCCTGATCATCTGCCGCGCCCTGGGAGGCGTACCGGAGGCCACCTCCGCCCGCATGGTCGGTCTGGACGGTGAGAGCGGCCACTACGAGGTGACCGTGGACGGCGTGGAGCGTTCCGTCCGCATCCCGTGGTCCGTCCCCCTCACCGAACGGGCCGCCATCCGCGTCGAGGTCGTGCGCATGTACCGACAGGCCTGCGCCGAACTCGGCGTCCCGCCCCGGGAACACTGACCCTTCCCTCCCCTCCGATCGGGAGATCACCGGAACCCGAAGGGCCCCTGGAGCGTCCAACAGGGAGACGAGGGGGAAGGGGCGTCGTCGACCCCACGGATCGGGGGCGCGCACCCGGGGTGCCCGCACCCCTACGTTCGGGTATCGGTACGACCTAGTGTGGAAGGGTCCGCTCTCCTTCCCCCTCGGACATCCGCACACCACCGATCGAAGGACGGCTCCGGCCTCGATGGTCACTCCCGACCCCGGTGACGAGAACGCACCGACCCAACGGATCGACCCCGTCGCTCCCACCACCCGCGTCGGCCCCGGCGCGGGCATCACGCGGCGGGTGACACGCGTGCTCCGACCAGGGGCGCGACGACCATCCACCGACGACACCGAACCGGCGCCGACCCGGATCGTCCCACCGGAGGGCTCCGACCGGACCGACGTCCTGGACCCCGGGGCCACCCGCGTCCAAGAGCCCCTCTCCCCCACCGCCCGGACGCCCGCCGACCGACGCCCCGCCTCGGCGGGCCCCTCCCCCGACGGACGCGTCCCATGGTGGCGGGTTCTCTTCGGCCCCCTCCTCGACTGGATGACCCGGCTGGTCTCCCGCATGGTCATCGGCCCCGCCGGCGACCTCGACTACGCGGTGCCCGCCGAGCTGCGCCGCCGCTACCAGATCCTCGACCGGATCGGCGCGGGCGGCGAGGCCGTCGTGTACCTGGTCGAACCCACCGACTCTCCCGGCCGCAGACTCGCCCTGAAGGTGTACCGGCCCGGACACGACATCAACCGTGAACTCCTGGACCGGCTCCGCGCACGCGGCACCGCCTCCCCCCACACGCCCGCCATCCAGGGCTATGGGACCGCCGCCAGTTCCTGGGGCGAGGACCTGGCATGGGAGGCCCAGGAGTACTTCTCCGAGGGCACCCTGCGCGAGATCATCGACCGGGCGCCCCTGGACGACGAGGGCGCCCGCGCCGTGGTCCGCGCCGTCGCCGACTGTCTGCACCACTGGCAGCACGAACTCCAGCACAACCACACCGACGTCAAACCCGAGAACCTGCTGCTGCGCTCCTCCGAACCGCCGGTCGTGGCCCTCACCGACTTCGGCGGCGCCGTGCGCGCCACCATGAGCCGTGTCTACGGCGGCCAGGCCGTCACCGAGGCCTACGCCGCCCCCGAGGTCATCGAGGGCCGCCGCGAGGCCCCCGCGGCCTGGTGGTCCCTGGGCGTGATGGCGCACGAGCTGGTCACCGGTCGCCGCCCCGAACGCGGCGGCAACTGGTTGACCGCGCGCAACACCGAGGTCGACATCTCGGCGATCACCGACGAACGCTGGCGCCTGCTGGTACGCGGCCTGCTCACCCTCTCCCCCGCCGCCCGCTGGGGCCACGAGGAGGTCGAGGCCTGGTTGGCCGGGGAACGCCCCACCATCCGCACCGCCCGCCGGCTGCGCCCCATCGACTTCGCCGGGGCCCTCCACGAGGACCCGCCGAGCCTGGCCTTCGACCTGCTGGACCGCTCCGACACCGGAGCCATGTGGCTGCGCAGCCACTGGCCCGAACTGCGTACCTGGCTCGATCGCGAGGTCAACGACTACACCTTCGACCGTTCCTACCTCACCGGGTTGGACCAACGCCCCGACCTCGCCCACGTGGCGATCAGCGCCCTGGCCGCCCGCTACGTCCCGGGCATGCCGCCGCGCTTCCGGGGCCACGAGATCGGCTCCGACGGACTCCTGTCCCTGGCCACCGGCGAGTCCAGCCGCCACGCGGTGATCCGCGAGGCGGTCGAGACGGGCGTGGTCGGTCTGGGCTCCCAGCACTGGTGCCCGCACCCCTCGTGCCGCTCCGGGAGCTCCGGCCGATGCGTGCTGCTCGAACGCGTCCAGCACGAGGTCCCGCTCCTGATGGAACGGGTCGAGGAGACCCTGGAGCGCCTGGTCGGGGCCGGCCCCGACGCCCCCAGGCGCCCCGCCGCGCACGAGATCAACACCACCTGGGCACGCGCGGTCGAGCTGGTCCTGGTCCCCGAGACCGCCTCCCGGCACCGCTCGCACCTGCGCCGCCGCTCCTGGCACCCCGGCCAGCGCAGCCCGGCCCCCAACGCCCCCTGGTGGCTGGAGCAACGCCGTGCCGCCCTGCGCGACGGGGACGACCCGCTGTCCTCGCGCGCCGCGACGCTCACCGCCCTGCTCCTTCTTCCCGAGGCCGACCGGATCGGCGCCGACATCGCCGAACGCGAACGCGCCGACGGCCGGGCCCGCCGTCAGGACCGTTGGGCCTCGCTGGCCGGGTCGGCCCGGGAACGGTGGGACAAGGCACGGGAGAAGGCCGCCTCGTCGGGGCAGCGCCGCGCCGAGGCCGCCACCCGCCCGGACCTGAACGCCCTGCCCGACGACCCGACCCGCCCCGGACCGGCCGTGACCGACAAGGACCGGCGCCGGCAGGAGAAGGCCGCGCGCCGGGTGGAGCGGACCATGGGGCAGATCCAGCGGGCCATGCGCGCCGGCCGCTGCCGCCGTTTCGCCTACCCCGCGGCCCTGCTCGGACTCATCGACGGCCTGGGCCGGGCCTTGCGCCCCGAGGAGGGTTTCTTCCCCGAGAGCCCACTGGTCACCGACGCCTACACCGGTCTGTTGGACTTCAGCGCCAACCCGGTGAGCGAGGGCGCCGCCGCCCTGACCGACCTGCTGCCCGGCGGGATCGGCGCGAGCTGGTGGCTCCCCGTCCTGTTGGCGTTGGCCCTGTTGTACCTGGGCCGGACCGCCGCCCGGGACCGGTTCAAGGCGCGACGCCGACTGGCCGCCTTCCGCCTGTCCGTGGCCGGCTCGATCCTGATGCTCGTGGTGCTGTTGTCCACCGGGCTGCTGGCCCTGGGATCGGGGATCCTCATCCCCTTGGACGGTCTTCTGGGTTGATCGGCCCCTTCGCCGTCCTCACCCGCGTCGGGCGAGGACGGCGAAGGAGTCCGCCCCGGGATCGTAGGCGGCCCCGGTCAGGTCGCCGTACCGCTCCTCCACGACGAACCCGCCCCGGGCCAGTTCCGAGGCGAGCGAGGTCGGATCGAAGTACCGGACCCAGTTGTGGAAGACACGGACCTCCGAGGCCGTGACGATGTCGTAGCGGTCCAGGCTCACCCGCTCCCGGTCGTAACGGAACGTGTGCCGGAAGCCGTGATAGGGCTCGGCCGCCCAGAACCCGTCCATGAGCCCGGGGGCGTACTCGACGTCCTCCCGTACCCGTTCCAGGGCCGGCTCGGCGTCGACGTCGAAGAGCAGGGCCCCGCCGGGCACCAGGTGTCGGTCGACCACGTCCAACAGACGAAGCCGGTCCCGGGGCGTCATCGCGCAGTAGTCGCGCATGACCATGACGGCCAGGTCGAAGCGTTCCGACAGCCTCAGGGAGAGGTAGTCCCGACACAGGTGACGGGCGGGGACGCCCTCACCGCGCGCGACGCGTTCGGCGTACTCCACCGAGGACGGCGAGAAGTCCACCCCCGTGGCCCGGACCCCGTGCCGGGCCAGGCGGACGGTGTAGAGTCCCGGCCCGCACCCCAGGTCGAGGAGGCGGGATCCGGGTCCGAGATCGAACCGCCCCCTCATCCAGGTCACGGCCCGGTCGACGAACCCGTGTCCGTGCGAGGCCGCCTCGACGTCGGGGTCCAGGTGGTGGGCGAGCATCCGTCCGGAGATGTGGGGATCGGTCCACAGGGCGGCCGTGGTGGTGCGGCCGTAGAGGGCGGGACGCCGCCCCATCTCGGACAGGGCGGTGTACGGCGTGGTCATCGAGAGTCCTTCCGGAAAGGCCTGAGGGAGCCACCGGCATCGGGCACGGCGGCGTCGTTCGTGTGGCGTTTCAGGAGGACATACCGGACACGCTACCCGGCCCGCCCCGTCGCAGCACCCGGTTTTCGGCCCCACCCGGAAGAAGGGTCAGGCCCGGTCGAGCATCTCGCTCATCCGGGCCAGGTCCTCGGCGGTGTCGATGTCCTCGGGACTGGCGATGTCGTCACAGGACACCGAGGTCACCAGATGGGAGTAGGCCCGCAGGAAGGGGCGGGCGCCCACGTCGCGTTCGGCCATGGAGTAGACCGTGGACCAGTGCTCGCGCCCCAACAGCACCGGATTGCGCGGATTCCCGTTGTAGGTGGCGACCGCGGCCCGCGCCCCCTGCTCGTAGGCCTCCACCAGACGACGCACCGCCGCCGGGGTGACCAGGGGCTGATCGGCCAGAGCCACCAGGACCGCGTCCACGCTGTCGGGCAGGGCGTCGATCCCCGCGCGCACGGAGGACCCCATCCCACTCGACCAGTCGGTGTTGTGCACCGTCAGGGCACCCTCGACCCTGGTGTCCGCCGCCCCCAGCACCACCAGCACCGGCGAGCACCCGCCCTCGGCGAGCATGCGCACCCCCCGGTCGACCAGGCGTTCACCGCCCAACTCCACCAGCGCCTTGGGGCGACCGAGCCGGCTCCCCGACCCCGCCGCCAGCAGCAGGCCCGCGACCGGGCCCCTCCGCTCGCTTCCCCCGAGCCTCGCTTCCCCAGTACCCATGACGCGATGATGTCACGGGCGGGCGTCGAGGGTGGGCCACCTCGGTGAGCCCATAGGGCCCTCTTCCCGCACTGTTCCGGACTCACCGCCGTGAACAGGGCTTTCCGAATCCCCCGGGTTCCGGTTCACCCCCTCGAGTGACCGAAACCGGCCGGAATCAGTGGGGGTAGAGGCGCGTCCCGATGGATCCGCCCCGTGGTCTCCCGCAGTTCCCGGCCGCTCCCGCCCCAACGGGACCCCACCATCTCCGCCACGATCGACACGGCGGTCTCCTCCGGGGTCCGTGCCCCCAGATCCAGACCGATCGGCGAATGCAACCGCGCCAACGCCTCCTCCGAGACCCCGGCCTCGCGCAACCGCTCCATCCGATCGTCGTGGGTACGACGCGAGCCCATCGCCCCGATGTAGCCGGCCTCGGTGCCCAACGCCCGTTTGAGCACGGGGACGTCGAACTTGGGGTCGTGCGTGAGCACGCAGATCACGGTGCGCCGATCGATCTCGTCGGCGATCTCGTCCAGGAACACGTGCGGCCACTTGACCACCACCTCCTCAGCGGTGGGAAAGCGCCGCGCCGTGGCGAAGACCGGACGGGCGTCGCACACCGTCACCCGGTAGCCCAGATAGGTGCCCAGATCGGCCACGGCCGCCGCGAAGTCGATCGCCCCGAACACCAGCATGCGAGGCGCCGGAGCGAACGACTCGACGAACACCTCCAGCTCGTCCCCGCGCCGCTGACCGTCCACCCCGTAGTGCAACAGCCCCGTGATCCCCTGCGCGAGCATGCCGCGCACGTCGTCGTCCAGGGCCGCGGACAACCGCTCCCCGCCCTCGCCCAGGTCCCCCTCGGCCGAGTCCGGCCACACCAGACGCCGACGACCCACCCTCCCGGCGTCCGAAGGATCGGACACGATCGTGGCCACCGCCACCGGCCGGTGCTCCTCGATGGAGTCCAGCACCGCGTCCAACCCCCGATAGGTGTCGCGACCGATCGGCTCCACGAACAGATGCAGGGTCCCACCACAGGTCAACCCCACACTGAAGGCGTCCTCGTCACTGACCCCGTAGGTACGACGGACCGGCACGCCGGTCCGGATGACCTCCAGGGCCTCCTCGTAGACCGCGCCCTCCACACAGCCGCCGGACACACTGCCGACCACCTCGCCGGAGGATCTGACCAGCATCGACGCCCCTGCCGCGCGTGGAGCGCTCTTGTAAGTGTCGATGACCGTCGCCACCGCGAACGTCTCACCCGAGGCGTACAGGTCGGCCACGGTCGCTCGTACGTCACGCACTCGGCACCTCTCCCAGACTCTCCCCGGCGGGTCGCTCCGAACACCCGCGCTCCTCGATACCAACCTATGTGCCCAGGGCCACATGGAAGAGCCCCCGTTTCTCCAGGAAACGAGGGCTCGATTCGGTTTCGTCTACGAACGGAGGCGGCGCCGACCGCTCTACGGAGGGTCAGGGACGCTCGGGCTCCTCGGTCTCACCGCGCCCCAGCATCCCCCGGAACTCCTCCAGGTTGCGCCGTGCCAGATCGCCATCGGTGCTCTGGATCCCCATCACCGGCAACGAGGTGCCGTCGGACAGGTCCAACGACGGCCAGGGCTCCCCCACCGGCATCCGGATGTCCAACACCTCCGGCCACGCCAGGTGATGCGTACGGATGCCGTTGATGACGACGACCCGGTCCTCCATCGCGATCAGCCGAGGTCGGGCCAACAGGTGCAGCCCGGCGGCGACCACCAGCCCCAACATCACGACCAGCACCCGATCCTGGACACGCCAGTCGGCCGGAAGCATCACGGCGAGCAGCACCATGGTCGACAGGATCAACAGCCCCAGCCCGTAGGCGACCAACCGCACCGCGCGGGGACGCCAGGTCCTCGGGCTCTCAGGGCGCTTCGACGCCTCGTCCACGGAGTCTTCCTTCGTCCGCACCTGCCAGCTCCATCCGTGTCCACACGCCAAGGGTCCGCTCTGGGCGCGCACCGTCGACGGGGCATGGATCAGCGGCGCAGCCCCCGCAGGGTCACCGCCGTGTCCAGAGCGGCCAGCGCGGCCTCGGCGCCCTTGTTCTCGACGCTCCCCGGCAGGCCGGCACGGTCACGCGCCTGTTCCAGGGTGTCACACGTGAGCACACCATTGCCCACAGGGGTCGCCTCCCGAAGGGCCACCTCGGTCAGCCCCTGCGTCACCGACAGACACACGTAGTCGAAATGCGGCGTCCCACCTCGAATGACCGCCCCCAGAGCGATCACCGCGTCGTGCGAGCGCGCCAACTCCTGGGCCACCACCGGGATCTCCACCGCCCCGGCCACCTCGACCACCACCGGATCGGCGGCCCCCGACGCCTTCACCACCTCCAACGCGTTGTCGAGCATCGGCCGCACGATCGGCTCATTCCATCGAGTGACGACGATGCCCACCGACAGCCCCCGACCGTCGACGCGCTCCTGCTCCGGACGTCCCGTACCGCTCATGACCGGCCCTTCTTCGAATCGATGACGAACATGTCCCCGCGCTCCGAGCGCACGGCTAACGCGTGACCCCGGCGGCGAGGTCGTGCCCCATGCGGTCCCGCTTGGTCAACAGGTAGGAGAGGTTGTCGTCGGTGACGAACGTCGGCATGGCCACCCGCTCGCTCACCCGCACCCCGTGGCGCTCCAGCGCCTCCGCCTTGTCCGGGTTGTTGGACAACAGCCGCACCGAGACCACGCCCAGGTCCGTGAGGATCCGGGCGCCCGCCCCGAACTCGCGGGCGTCCGCGGGCAGCCCCAGCCGCAGATTCGCGTCGACGGTGTCCACCCCCCGATCCTGGAGGCTGTAGGCGCGCAGCTTGTGCAGCAGCCCGATCCCCCGCCCCTCGTGCCCACCGAGGTAGACCAGGACACCGCGCCCCGCCTCGGCGATCTCGGCCATGGCCGCGTCCAACTGGGCCCCGCAGTCGCACCGGTGCGAACCGAACGCGTCCCCGGTCAGGCATTCCGAGTGCAGACGGGCCAGGACGTCGGCCCCGTCGGTCAGATCTCCGAACACCAGGGCGACGTGCTCCGCGCCGTCGGCCGTGCCCTTGAAACCGACCGCGCGCCATTCCCCGTACCGGTTCGGCATGCGGGTCTCGACCATCCGGGTGACCAATGGCGGTGCGGCCTGCTCCTCGGTCAGGGTCTCCCCGAGGGAGGCACGGTGCGCCGCCAACTGTTCGACCGAGATCAGCTTGAGGCCGTGCTCGTCGGCGAACTCCCGCAACCGGGGCAGCCGGGCCATCGTGCCGTCGTCCTCGACCACCTCCGCCAACACCCCCGCCGGACGCAGCCCCGCCAACCGCGCGAGGTCCACGGAGGCCTCGGTGTGCCCGCGCCGGGCCAGCACACCGCCCGGGCGAGCGCGCAGCGGCAGGATGTGGCCGGGACGCACGAAGTCGGTCGGCAGGCTCCGCTCACCCGCCAGCAGACGGATCGTCCGGGCCCGGTCGGCGGCCGAGATCCCGGTGGTCACGCCCTCACGGGCGTCGACGGTGACCGTGTAGGCGGTACGCAGGCTCTCCTCGTTGCGCGCGGTCATCAGCGGCAGGTCCAGCCGGTCCAGATCCTCACCCTCCATCGGCACGCACACCACGCCCGACGTGTAACGGATCATGAACGCCAACAGTTCGGGCGTGGCCAGCTCGGCCGCGAAGATGATGTCGCCCTCGTTCTCACGGTCCTCGTCGTCCACGACCACGACGGCCCGCCCCGCGGCGAAGTCGGCGATGGCGTCCTCGATCCGATCGAGGACCACGGTCCCGTCGGTGTCGGCGTCGGCGGCCCGGTTGGTGTCGGTGACGGTCATTCCCGCTCCCTGGAGTACGTCGTGTGTGCGGTGGATGCTGTGGCGGGCACGAAAGGGGCCCGAACCGAAGGGGTGTCTAGGCCCGGACCCGGGCCACGGCGGCGATGCGCTCCACGTACTTGGCGATGACGTCCACCTCGATGTTCACGGTGGCGCCGGGCGCCAGAGCGCCCAGAGTGGTCGCCTCCAACGTGGCCGGGATGAGGCTGACCTCGAAGAACTCCTCGGCGGCGCCGGGCTCGCTGACGGCGGAGACCGTCAGGCTCGTACCGTCGACGGTGATCGAGCCCTTCTCCACCACGTACGGGGACAGTTCCGGGGCCAGGCCGAAACGGAGGACGTCCCAGCGGTCCCCCGGGTCCCTGGAGATCAGGACGGCGGTGCCGTCGACGTGCCCTTGCACGATGTGACCGCCCAGACGACCGTCGACACGGGCGGCCCGCTCCAGGTTGACCGGGGCCCCCGGGACGAGCGTCCCCAGGGAGGAACGGTCCAGGGACTCCTTCATCACGTCGGCGGTGAAGATCCCCTCGGCCAGATCGACCACGGTCAGGCACACGCCGTTGACCGCGATGGAATCGCCCCGCGAGGCGTCCGAGGAGACCAGAGGACCGCGGACGGCGAGCGCCACGGACTCACCGCCGTCGCCGATCGGTTCGATGGAGACGACCTCGCCGAGCTCTTCCACGATTCCGGTGAACACGCCCTACGTCCCTTCGCCTGATGAGGCTCCGGGGAAAAGGGAGTGGATGAACGGATCCGCGAGGGGGTCGGTGACGAAGGGGTACGCCGAAGAACGACGAAGCCCTCGTACCGTCCCAACGCGTACTGCCTCCCATCCGGACTTTCACCGTCGGTACCGGAATTCCACCGGTTCAACCGGCCGATGGATTCGGCCGGGTCGCGGACTATCACCGCCGGTTCGGACTTTCACCGACCCCGGAGCACGCGTTTGACTGCTGTCTCAACGATCGATCCTAGCCCCTTCGTTCCGGAAGCGCCTAGCCGCTGTGACAGGTGTCACCGGCCCCCTCCTCGCCCTTCCACCTCCGCCGACGTGGCCAGACCGCTGCGGACGAACGCCCTCGGCGCGCCATAGGAGGCCCAGAAGGCCGCCGCGGCGTACACCACGAAGGAGACGAGCGCCAAGGCCAGGCCGGTCAGATCGCGGAACAGGATCCGCTCCGCCACCAGGAGGACCACCAGCACCGAGAAGCCCAGGACGAAACGCGCCACCCGCGCGGTGATCGTCCCCTCGGCGCTGTACCAACCACGCCGGTACAGCAGGGTCAGACCGGCCACCCCGCCCAAGAGTCCGCCACAGGCCGTGTACAGACCCGCCAGGGAGGCCCCGGCCGGGTCCGCGGGGGTCGGGCCGATCCACTCGGTCGTGGGGACCGTCCAGTCCCCCCGGACCCCGTACTGCCAGGCGGTCGCGATCACGCAGGGCGTCAGGACCACGATCAGGAGCCAGAGGGCCGTGCGCCGGGGCTCCGACCCCAGCCACCAGGCGAGCACCCGGCCCTCGTAACGCAGGAACAGCCACAGGATCAGGATCCCCAGGGCGAGACCGACCACCACGTCGCCGATGAAGTGCGCGCCGAGCAGGACCCGGGAGAACGCCACCAGGAGGACCACCACCGCGGCCGCCCACATCGCCGCGCGCCGCCCCGACCGGATCGCCGGGTAGCCCCAGGCGACCACCGCGGCCTGGGAGTGCCCGGAGGGCATGCCGAACCCGCTGTGATGGTGGTATCCGGTGATCCTGGCGTCGAACCAGTAGGGACGCGGAGAGTAGGACAACGACTTGAACAGGCCGTTGACCACCCCGGAGGAGATCAACAGGACGAACATGCGCGCGCCGAGACCGGCGTTCACGCACCAGAAGACGGTGGCCACCAGGACGATGAGCACGCCCTGGGAGCCCAGATGGGTGATGAGCTCCATCGGCGCGACGAGCGGACGCCCCCACTCCTGCAACCAGAGGATGGGGCCCGTCTCGGCCTCCAGGTAGGGCTCCATGACCGTATGTCCGACGCTCAGAGCGTTCACGCGCACTCCAGGGGTCCGCGCCTGGCAACGCGCTCACGCCGCGCCGCTCCCCCGGTCGCCCGCGACCTCGCGTGGGGAAGACGGAGCCGCGACCAAGCGGAGGGTTACGACTACCGGGGCAGAAGCATAGGCGGCGGGCTCCGCCGATGGCCAGACCCGCGCGTGGGCGCGCCGTGATCGTTACCGGCGGGGGAGAGAAGAAGGGCGGGGCGCGGCCGCACCGGGGTGGTGGGTGCGGGCGGCCGCGCCCCTTCGGAGATGGTCTATGTGGTCGGGTTCGAGGCCCGACGGGCCTGTTCGCGCAGCGACTCGACCGCGCTCGCCGGATCCTGGGCCCCGTAGACGGCCGATCCGGCGACGAAGACGTCGGCGCCGGCCTCGGCCGCGCGCTCGATGGTCTCGTCGCTCACGCCACCGTCGACCTGAAGCCAGACGGAGGCCTCCCTGCTGTCCAGGATCTCACGCGCTCGGCGAATCTTGGGCAGAACCAGGTCAAGAAACCGCTGACCTCCGAAACCGGGTTCGACGGTCATCAGGAGAAGCATATCCATCTCTCCGACCAGGTCGGCATAGGGCTCGACCGGTTCGGCGGGGTTGAGGGCCAGGCCGGCCCGGGCCCCCTGTCGACGGATCTCCCGCAGGGTGCGCACCGGGGCGCTCGCGGCCTTGGCGTGGACGGTGACGCTGCCCGCTCCGGCCTCGGCGTAGGCGGGCGCCCAGCGGTCGGGGTCCTCGATCATCAGGTGGCAGTCCAGAGGCGTGGAGGTCGCCTTGAGCAGGGACTCCACGATGGGCAGCCCCAACGTCAGGTTGGGGACGAAGTGTCCGTCCATGACGTCGACGTGCAGCCAGTCGGCGGTCGGCACCGCGGCGGCCTCGTCGGCCAGGTGCGCGAAATCGGCGCTGAGGATGCTGGGAGAGATCTGAATGCCCACGTCGGCAGTGTACAGACCCCGCTCACCGATCGACCCACCCCTCCAAGCCGACACCTTTACGAAGTAGATCCATATATGTCCGAATAAGCCCGGATCGAGGGTCCTCGATCCGGGTCGGATCAGCCGTTCCGCTTACGCAACAGGGCCAGGAACATCGCGTCGGTACCGTGCACGTGCGGCCAGAACTGCGCGTACCTTCCCTCCGGCCCCGCCGCGAGGTCGGGGACCTCGTCGAGGTAGTCCGGGGCCCGCAGCAGCTCCAGGTCGTCGCGCTCCGAGAGCACCCCCTGGACGATGACATCGGTCTCGTCCAGGTGTGGCGAACAGGTCACGTAGGCCACCACACCGCCCGGACGCACCGACTCCACCGCCTTCGTGAGCAGCTCCCGTTGGAGCGGGGCCAACTCGACGACGTTCTCCGGCGAGCGCCGCCACCGCGACTCCGGACGGCGACGCAGAGCGCCCAGCCCGGTACAGGGCACGTCCACCAGGACACGGTCGAAGACCTCGCGACGCCACGCGGGCCTGGTGCCGTCCGCGACGATCGCGCGCCCGGCGTCCCGAGGGGCGCGGCGTACGGCGCCGGCCACCAGACCGGCCCGCGCGGGCTGGAGCTCGGAGGCCACCAGGCGGGCGTCGCGCTGCCCGGCGAGGGAGGCCAACAGCCCCGCCTTACCGCCGGGCCCGGCGCACATGTCCAACCAACGACGGTCCTCGCCATGGGCGTCGACCCGGGTCAGCGCCAGGGCGACGAGCTGGCTCGCCTCATCCTGGACCGCGGCCCGGTTCTGGCGCACCTCGCGGATGGCGCCGGGGTCCCCCTCCGGCAGGTAGGCGGCGAAGGGCGAGTAACGGCCGGGCTCGGCCCCGGCCTCCTCCAGGTCCGAGACCTTCGAACGTCCCGGCTTGGCGACCAGGGTCACCCTGGGACGCTCGTTGTGGGCCTTCAGCAGTTCCTCGGTACGCGGCAGACCGGCGTCCTTCGCCCGCTCCCCGAGCGCGCGGGCCAGTTCCTTGACCACCCAACGCGGATGGCTGTGGACGACCGACAGATAGCCGCTCGGATCCCGGTCGCGCTCGGGGGCGACGATCGCCGTCCACTCCTCCAGGTCGCGGGCGCTCACCTTGCGCAGGATCGCGTTGACGAACCGGGAGCGGTGGTGGCCCACCACCCGCCTGGCCAGATCGACCGTCTCACCGACCGCCGCGTGCGGCGGGATGTTGGTGGACAGCAGTTGGTGCGCGCCCATCCGCAGCAGAGGGAGCACCTCGCCGTCCACCGAGGCCAGCGTGCGGTCCACGCAGGTCTCCAGGACGGCGTCGTAGGTCCCCTGACGGCGCAGGGTGCCGTAGGTCAGCTCGGTGGCCAGGGCCGCGTCACGACCATGGACGCCGCGCTCGCTCAACAGGACCGGCAACAGCAGGTTCGCGTAGGCGTCGCGCTGTTCGACCGCGCGCAGCACGTCGTAGGCGACCCTGCGGGCCGGGTCGCGCGGACGGGGCGGCGGTCCGGAGCGACGACCGCCACGCCCGGACTCGGCGCCCCGTCGAGGGCGGTGGTGCTGGGAACGGGACTGCTCGCTCAACGTGTGCTCTGCCTCAACAAGCCGGGGACGTGTTCCGGCGCGCGCTCCCGCGCACGCCAGCATCGAGAGTACGGCAGCTCAACGCCCCAGAAGGTCGTCTTCGGTGGGGCGCGTCCCCCGGGCCCAGTCCACCGCCGCCATGGCCTTCTTCCCCTGGGGCTGAACCGTGCCGAGTTCGACCGGGTGGGTGCTGGTGCCCACCAGGACCCGCTTCTTGTCGACGTGCAGGCGTCCCGGCTCCAGTTCGGGGCGGTCGGCGTCGGTGATCGGACGGACCGGGCCCACCTTCAGCCGGGTGCCGCGGAAGGTCGTCCAGGCGCCGGGGGCCGGCGTGCAGGCCCGGGCGACCCGGTCCACCCGCCGGGCGGGCGCGGTGAAGTCGAGTTCGGCGTCCAGCGGGGTGAGCTTGCTCGCGTAGGAGACGTCGGCCTCCGGCTGGGGCACCGGCGACAGCTCGCCCGAGGCGATGCCGTCGATCGTGCGGAGCAGCAGACCGGCCCCGGACTCGGCCAGCCGTCCCAGGAGTTCACCGCTGGTGTCGGTGGGACGGACCGTCTCTGCCAGGGTTCCGAAGACCGGTCCGGCGTCGAGTTCCTTGACGATCCGGAAGGTGGAGGCCCCGGTGACGTCGTCCCCGTGCAGCAGGGCGTGCTGGACCGGGGCCGCCCCTCGCCACGCGGGCAGCAGGGAGAAGTGCAGGTTGACCCACCCGTGCTCGGGGATGTCCAGGGCGCTCTGGGGCAGCAGCGCGCCGTAGGCGACCACCGGACAGCAGTCGGGGGCGATCTCCCTCAGCCGCTCCAGGAACCCCGGGTCTCCGGACTTCGCCGGTTTGAGGACCTCGATGCCCTCGCTCTCGGCCAGCTCGGCGACCGGGCTCGCCGACACCTTGCGGCCGCGGCCGGAGCGGGCGTCGGGTCGGGTGACCACGGCGGCGACCTCGTGATCGGAGTCGATCAGTGCCCGGAGCGAGGGCACCGCCACCTCCGGTGTACCGGCAAAGACGAGCTTCATGGTCGGTTCCCCCTCCACAGCGGTTACGGATCACTGTTCTACCAGGGTTCCCGCCGTTCGCCGGTGGTGTCGGATCCCTCGCGCCGTGGGACCGTCGTCGCGATCTGATAGACCATGGATGATGACAGCGCAGTCCGGTGACCCCGATGAGGGCCTCTTCGACCTGCCCGCGGGGGCGAGGAAGGAGACGGCCAAGGAGAAGGCCGCCACCGCGAAGGGGCGGCGTCCGGCCGCGCGCAGGCCCGCCGACCGGCTTCCCATCGCGCGTGTCATCGTGGACACCCCCCTCCCCCATCTGGATCGCCTCTTCGACTACCGGGTGCCCGCCGACATGGACGAGAAGGCCGTACCGGGCTGTCGGGTGAAGGTCCGCTTCAACGGCCGTCAGCTCGCGGGCCTGCTCGTCGAGCGGGTGGAGAGTTCGGAGTTCGCGGGGCGCCTGGCCTACCTGGAGACGGTGGTCTCCCCCGAACCCGTGCTCTCCCCCGAGATCCTGGATCTGGCCCGGGCGGTGGCCGACCGCTACGCGGGCACGCTGAGCGACGTTCTGCGTCTGGCCATCCCTCCCCGCCACGCGCGGGTGGAGAAGGAGGCCGCGCCCGACGCGAAGACCTCGGACACCGACGATGGAGGCGAGGACCCCCCGTCGGACACCGCCCCGCCCCCGGAGACGGCCGAGGGCGAAGGGCCCGCCGTCCAAGGGACGGTGGAGGCCGCCGTCCTGGGCATCGACCCGGGGCCGTGGGACGCCTATCCGGAAGGTCCCGCGTTCGTCCGCGCGCTGAGCGAGGGCCGGCCCGCCCGCGCCGTATGGAACGCCCTGCCGGGCACCGACTGGACCGACGCGATCGCGGTGGCGGCGCGGGCCGCCCTGGCCGCGGACCGGGGCACCGTGATCGTGCTGCCCGACGGTCGCGACGTGGCCTCGGTGGACGCCGCGCTCGTCCGGCACCTGGGCGAGGGTCGGCACGCGGCGCTCACCGCCGATCTGGGTCCGGCCGAACGCTACCGGCGTTGGCTGTCGGTCCTGCGGGGCGGCGTCCGGGTGGTGGTCGGTACCAGGGCCGCCGTCTTCGCTCCTGTGCGCGACCTGGGTCTGGTGGTGCTGTGGGACGACGGCGACGACGTGCACGTGGAGCCGCACGCCCCCTACCCGCACGCGCGCACGGTGCTGGCCATGCGCGCGCACAAGGCGGGCGCCGGAGCGCTCATCGGTGGACACACCCGCACCACCGACGCCCAACTCCTGGTGGAATCGGGGTGGGCCCATCCGCTGCTCGCCGACCGGGCGACCCTGCGCCGGCGGGCCCCGGTCATCCGTCCGGCCGGGGACGACCGGGAGCTGGCACGGGACGAGGCCGCCCGCTCCGCCCGTATGCCCAGCCTGGCGCTCCGCTCCGCCCGAGAGGCCACCAGGTCGGGACCCGTGCTCTTCCAGGTCCCTCGGAGGGGGTACCTGAACAGCCTGGCCTGCGCCGGATGCCGGGAGCCCGCCCGTTGCGACGCCTGCCACGGCCCGTTGGCGCTGCGCGGATCGCACGCCATGCCCTCCTGCGGCTGGTGCGGGCGTGTGGCCGGACAGTGGGCCTGCCCCGAGTGCGGGGTGACGCGTATGCGCGCCGTCGTGGTGGGGGCCCGCCGTACCGCCGAGGAGCTGGGGCGTGCCTTCCCTTCGTTGGCGGTGCGCACCTCGGGCCGCGAAGAGGTACTGACCCGGGTGCCGGATCGTCCGGCGCTGGTGGTGGCCACCCCCGGCGCCGAACCGACGGTCGAGGGCGACGGCTACGCGGCCGCCGTCCTGTTGGACGGGTGGGCGCTGCTCAACCGGGCCGACCTGCGCGCCTCCGAGGAGACCCTGCGCCGGTGGCTGAACGCCGCCGCCCTGGTCCGTCCCGGAGGCACCGTGGTCGTGTCGGCGGACGCCTCCTCCCCGGTGGTCCAGGCGCTGGTGCGTTGGGATCCGGGCGGTTTCGCCGAACGCGAGCTGGCCGACCGCAGGGGGTTGGGCTTCCCTCCGGCCGTCTCGATGGCCTCGATCACCGGCGGCGCCGAGCACGTGCGCGAGCTTCTGGACCAGATCGCCCTGCCCGAGGAGGCCGAACTGCTCGGACCGGTCCCGATCGACCCCGAACGCTCCGACCAGGGTGGGCAGCCGACCGAACGCGCCCTGTTGCGGGTGCCCCGAGGATCGATCGGCGCCCTGGCCCGGGCGTTGAAGGCGGCCGCCGTGGCGCGCAGCGCCCGCCGTGACGAGCATCTGGCGCAGGTGCGGGTGGACCCGCTCCGGGTGATCTGAGTCCCCCGGACGCGGGCGTCGCTCCTAGCCGAAGTCGGCGCGGTAGAGGTCCCGGAGCAGGGCGACCTCGGCGCCGTGGTGGATCAGCTCCCGGTTCAGGTGCAGGACCAGGACGACCATCGGGAAGGTCGACCACTGGGACGGTTCGGCCGAGCCGACCGGCCGGGCCAGGTCCTCGTCGTCGAGCCGCCCCACGTACTCGGACCAGGTGAGGTAGGCGACGCGCAGGCGTTCGCGGGCCTCGTCGGCGGTCGAGGGCCAGTCGATGGTGTCGCGGTTGGCGGTGCCGTCGCCGAAGTGGCGGTCGATCCGGGTCTCCAGCACGTCGACCACGATGTGGCCGAGCCGCCAGGCGATGGTGGTGACCGGCGGCGGATCGGGTTCGGGATAGGCGCCGTCGGGTGCGTGACGTCCGTCCTCACGCCGGCGCACGGTCCAGCAGTTCTCCACCGGCTCCCAGTAGAACTCCTCGTCGGTGAGCCCCTCGAGACGGGGCCACAGCGAGAAGTCCCAGTAGAAGCGGGTCTGAGCGAGGATCTCGCCGTTCCAGTTCACCGCCATCGGCTCGTACCCCTTCCTCGTTCACGGACTCGGCCCAGGCCGGCCAGGATCCCACAGCCCCGGTCGGGCACGTCCTCGTCCGGGTAGGGCCACCAGGTGAGGTCGGCGACCCCGGGCTCGAGCGTGCGGAAGGGGTCGAAGGCACGCTCCAGTTCGGCACGGGGGGCGGTGGAGGTGAGGGCGAGGTAGCCGCCGCCGCGCATGAGGGAGCGCAGGTCGCCCAGGCCGTCGGGGGCGGCGCCGGAGGGGAAGGGACGGGTCATCAGAACGGCGACGGGCTCGCCGAAGTCGACGAGCCCGCTGTCACGGAGCCTGCGAAGGAGCGACCTGGTCCCGGAACCGTCACCGGACAGGGCGGTCGCGGTCCCGGAGGAGGCCAGGACGCCCGCGGTGCCCTCGGGGGCGACATGGACGACCCGGGCCTCGGGGGCGGCCTCGCGTATTCGCTCGGTCGTGCCGGGGACCGGACAGCCCCAGTCCACGAACTGGCGTACGCCCGCGTCGGCGCACAGGTAGTCGACGACCCGACCGAGGAAGGCCTGGTGGAGACGGATCTCCTCGGCCCGTGCCGGGTCCGCCGCCGGGCGATCACGGGTGTCGAGTTCGACCACGCGGGGGCGCTGCCCTGGAACCCGGAGGGGTCGACGTTCTCGGAACACGGCCGTGAGACGACCTGCCTCGGGTCCTCGGACGTCCGTCACGATCACGCTCCCCAACCGGTTCGCCTGTGGCGGGCAGGGCGCCGGAGCCGAGGGGACCGGTCGGGTCCCCGACGGTGCGCGCCTTGCCGTCAGGGCCAGATAGTACCGTCTGCGAAAGTGATACCCGACACACCCCCGGGTGAAATGTGTCCTTCTGCTCTCTTCACACGAACCTCGGTCCCGCGTTCGTGCGGGACCGAGGTCCCGAGGGCCGCGTCGGAGCGTCCCGGACCGGACGGAGCGGGTCTCGGAGGGGGTTCAGAGCGTGGCGCGCGGGTCCGGGGCGGGGACGAGGCGACCGTCGAGGTCGACGTACTCCCAGCGCGGACCGCGGGCGACGAGATCGGCCACCGCGCCGACCAGACGGTCGACGTGCTCCTCGGTGGTCCCCACGCCGAGGCTGGCGCGGACCGCCTGGTCGTGCCCCTCGGGGAGCAGGTGGTCGGTGAGCGGGTGGGCGCAGAACAGGCCGTCGCGCACCCCGATGCCGTACTCCGCCGACAGGGCGGCGGCCAGCAGGCCCGCGGGCAGCCCGTCGACCACGAAGGAGACGATGCCGACCCGTTCGTGCTCGGCGTCCCACAGGGTCAGCTCGTGCACCCCGTCGATCTCGGCGAACCCCGAACGCAGCCGCTCCAGCAGGACCGACTCACGGATGTGCTGCTCGGCCAGGGCCTCGGGGGTGAAGGCGTCACAGGCCGCGGCCAGCGCCACGGCGCCCAGCACGTTGGGGCTGCCCGCCTCGTGCCGGGCCGGCAGGTCGTTCCAGAGGACGTCGTGCTCGCTCACCCGCCGGGTGGCGCCGCCGCCGGACAGGTAGGGGGTGGCCTCGCTCAGCCAGTCGGAACGTCCGGCCAGCACCCCGGATCCGAAGGGGGCGTAGAGCTTGTGCCCGGACAGCGCCACGTAGTCGGCGCCGGTCTCGGCGAGGCTGAACGGCAGGTGGGGCACGTACTGGGCGGCGTCGACCACCACTCGGGCGTCCTCGGCGTGGGCGGCCGCCACCAGCTCGGCGATCGGCCAGATCTCGCCGGTGACGTTGGAGGCCGCCGTCACGCACAGCAGTCGGGGTCCCTCCGGCGCCGCGCGCAGGGCCTCGCGCGCGGCCTCGACGGCGGCCTCGGGGCTCTCGGGCAGCGGCAGCCGCACCACCCGGCCGGAGCGGGCCGCGGGGTGCTCCCAGGGGAGCAGGCTCGCGTGGTGCTCGGACTCGAAGACCACCACGGTGCAGCCCTCGGGGACGGAGCGGGCCAGCAGGTTGAGGGCGTCGGTGGTGCCGCGGACGAAGACCACGGCGTCGGTGTCCGGGCGTGCCCCCAGGAAGCGGGCGACGCTGCGCCGGGAGCGTTCGTAGGCCTCGGTGCTGACCTGGGAGTGGTGACCCGCGCCCCGGTGCACACTGGCGTAGAACGGCAGGGCCGCGGAGAGGGCGTCGGCGACGGCGGTCAGACAGGGGGCGCTGGCCGCGTAGTCGAAGTTGGCGTAGTCGACGCGCTCGCCGGTGATCAGGGGGACACCACCGTCCGCGGTGACGATCGAACGGTCGGCGGAGGCCGGGCGGGAGGCCGGGTGGGGCACTCCGTCGGTACGGCCGGCACGGGCGGGGTCGAACGGGATGACAGTGGTCATGAGGGCACCTCTTCTGTGGGTCGGGGGACCCACAGGGCATGGCTCCGCATGGCTCAGCCTCAGGGGTCCGCGCTTGTCTGACACGGTCGTGTCGGGACCTGGTCCTCACCCGGGGCACCCCACCGCGGAAGGAGGGTTGCCGGCCAGCAAGCCGGGGCTTGACGCTGGCACTCGTGACCTGTGCGGAAATGTAACACAACGTTCGGTGAGGGCGCACCCGCGCTCTCCTGTGGTCTGGAACACCTCCCTGCTTGACATCGGGAGGAGCCACTGGGCCATACTGTTCCCGAACTGCCCTCACGTCGCGGGTGTCCGGTTTCCCCCGGCCGCCCTTCAGGCGCGAGACTCCAGTCCATCGGAGTTTTCGCATGCCCGCAGACGAGAGGTGTGTCCGTTGCACGGCGACGACCGTATTCAGCAGCTCTTCCGCAACCCCAGGGTTGTGCTCATCTCCGGCTACGCCCGTCTTCCCGACTCGGTGGCGAGCCATTCCCAGTACCAGCGGCTCGGTGTCGTGCTCGCGGTGGACTCCGCGGACGGCCGCATCGTCGCCGCGGACACCACCCTGCTCACCGACCTGGCCAAGGACTTCTTCCGTGCCCTGGTGGAGGGCGCCTCGGTGACCGAGGACATCGCGGAGATCGTCCATCGGGTCCAGACACGGTACGCGGGCCAGTCGGGCGCCGCGCTCACGACGGCCCTGCGTCGCTGCCTGGAGACCTACTACCAGTTGCGGGACGGCGACCAGCTTCCCGTTGCCCCCGACGGCGAGGAGTGACCCTTGACCACCAGTCCCGAACCCTCCACGACCGACGCGCCCCTGCCCCTGGCGGGGGTCCGGATCGCCGATCTGTCCCGGGTCCTGGCCGGCCCCTACGCGACCATGTTGTTGGCGGACATGGGCGCCGAGGTCGTCAAGATCGAACAGCCCGGGCGAGGAGACGACACCCGTTCCTGGGGGCCGCCCTACGCCGCGCCCACCGAGGAGCACGAGGCCGCGCACTCCCCCGGCGAGGCCGCCTACTTCCTGTCCGTCAACCGGAACAAGCGCAGCCTGGCCGTGGACCTGAAGGACCCCGAGGGTCTGGCCGCGGTGCAGGAGCTGTGCGCCTCCTCCGACGTGGTCATCCAGAACTTCCGTCCGGGGGTGATCGACCGTCTGGGCCTGGGCTACGAGCGGATCAGCGAACGCAACCCCGCGGTCGTGTACTGCTCGGTGAGCGGTTTCGGCCCCGAGCACGAACCGACCGGTCGACCGGGTTTCGACATCGTCGTGCAGGCCGAGAGCGGTCTGATGGCGACCACCGGCCCGGCCGAGGGCCCCGCGAGCAAGGTGGGGGTGGCCCTGACCGACGTGCTCACCGGCCTCAACGCCGCCGTGGGCATCCTGGGGGCGCTCATGCGGGCCCGGGAGACCGGCAGGGGCGAGGAGATCAGCGTCTCGCTGATCAACTCCACCCTCTCCGCCCTGGTCAACCTCGCCCAGCAGTCCCTGGTCACCGATCGGGAGCCCGCGAGGGTGGGCAACGCGCACACCACCATCGTGCCCTACCAGGTGTTCCCGACCGCCGACGCGGAGATCGTGGTGGCCGCCGGGAACGACGCCCTCTACCGGCGCCTGTGCGCGGCGATCGACCGCCCCGACCTGGCCGAGGATCCCCGTTACGGCACCAACCCGGACCGGGTCGCCCACCGTGACGCCCTGATCGACGAACTGTCCAAGGTTCTGCGATCGCGCCCGGCCGACCATTGGATGACGGCCCTGGTCGATGCCGGGGTCCCCGTCGGCCGCGTACGCGGGGTCCTGGACGCCCTGCGCACCGCCGACACCTCGGGCGACGACGTGCTGCGCACCGTCGACCACCCCACCGCCGGCCCGCTCGAACAGGTGCGCGCCGGGTTCCGCATGGCCGGGACCCCCGTACCGATGGCCGCTCCCCCGCTGCTCGGTCAGCACTCCGAGGAGATCCTCGCCGAGCTGGGGCTGACACCGGAGCGCATCGCCGCGCTCGTCGAACGCGGCGCCGTCCAGCGCACCGACGTCCGTCCCGACACCACCGAATGACCCCCGTACCGACCCCGCACAGCACAGAGTCACGAGAGGACATCCGCCCATGAGCGACCCCCGACACAAGGCCGCCGCCCCGGACCCGTACGACTTCCTGGCGGTCGACTCCGAACTGTCCGACACCGAACGCGACGTGCGCGACGCCGTCCGCGGATTCGCCTCCCGCGAGCTCCTGCCGCACGTCGCCGACTGGTTCGAGGCCGGGACCCTGCCCGACCCGCGTGGTCTGGCCAAGGCCTTCGGCGACCTCGGTGTCCTCGGCATGCACCTGGAGGGCTACGGCTGCGGCGGTTCCAGCGCCGTCGCCTACGGTCTGGCCTGCCGGGAGCTGGAGGCGGTCGACTCCGGTCTGCGCAGCTTCGTGTCCGTGCAGGGTTCCCTGGCCATGGCCGCGATCCACAAGTTCGGCTCCGAGGAGCAGAAGAACGAGTGGCTGCCGCGCATGGCCGCCGGCGACGCGATCGGCTGTTTCGGTCTGACCGAGCCCGACTCGGGCTCCGACCCGGGCTCGATGCGCACCCGTGCCCGTAAGGACGGCTCCGACTGGGTCCTCGACGGCACCAAGATGTGGATCACCAACGGTTCGGTCGCCGACGTCGCCGTGGTGTGGGCCGCCACCGACGAGGGCATCCGCGGGTTCGTCGTGCCCACCGACACCCCCGGGTTCACCGCCAACGTCGTGCACAAGAAGCTGTCCCTGCGCGCCTCCATCACCTCCGAACTGGTCCTGGAGGGCGTGCGTCTGCCCGAGGACGCGGTGCTGCCCACCTCCAAGGGGCTGGGTTCCCCGCTGTCCTGCCTGAACGAGGCCCGGTACGGGATCGTGTGGGGCGTGGCCGGCGCCGCCCGCGCCTGCTACGAGGCGGCCCGCGAGTACTCGCTCACCCGTGAGCAGTTCGGAAGCCCCATCGGCGGTTTCCAGCTCACCCAGCGCAAGCTGGCCGACATGGTCGTGGACGTCAACCACGCCGGCATGACGGCGCTGCGCATCGGCCGACTCAAGGACCGGGGCGAATGCCACCACAACCACGTCAGCTTCGGTAAGTTCGCCAACGTGGCGGCGGCCCAGCGGGTGGCGTCCGTCTCGCGCGGGCTGCACGGGGCCAACGGCATCACCCTGGAGTACCCGGTGATGCGCCACATGGTGAACCTGGAGACCGTCGCCACCTACGAGGGGACCGAGGACATCCACGCGCTGAGCATCGGCCAGGCCGTCACCGGGATCTCCGCCTTCCGCTGAGGACGCGTCCGTTCCTGTGCCGGATCTCGCCGATTCCCGGGTGTCATCGGAGGCCGTCACCCACCACAATGGGGAACAGCCGAGTGAGGGAGTAGCCCAGATGGTGAACGAACCGACCAAGCGGTTCGAGGCGACGAGGCTGCGCCGTGTCGCCGACGCGGTCGTCAGCGGCTTCGTCAAGTACGGGGTCTGCCCGCCGGAGATGCACCTGCTCACCACCCGGGGGCGCAGGTCCGGGTTCTTGCGGACCACTCCGGTCAGTGTGCTGGACGGCGAGAACGGCCGGTACCTGGTCTCCCCGTACGGCGAGGTGAACTGGGTGCGCAACCTGCGCAAGGACGGTTTCGCGACCCTGCGTCGGGGTGGTTGGATCGAACTGGTGAGCGTGCGGGAGGCGGCCCCCGAGGAGGCCGGTCCGGCGCTGCGCGAGTATCTGGACCACGGCCGCGCCGCGATCGTGGCCCCGTACTTCGACGCCCCGCCGGAGGCCCCGGTGGAGGCGTTCGTGGCCGAGGCCGATCGGCACCCGGTCTTCCGGATCGTGCGGTCCACGACCATCCGGATCTGAACCGGACACGGGAAGGGCCCCGGTCACCCCCTCGGGCGGCCGGGGCCTTTCTCTTGTGCGAGGCAGGGCCGCACGGGCGGCCCGTCCGCGATCAGTTGCGCACGCGGAAGACGTCGTAGACGCCGTCGACCCCGCGCACCGCGCGCAGGACACTGCCCAGGTGGGTGGGGTCGGCCATCTCGAAGGTGAAACGGCTCTGCGCCACCCGGTCCCGGCTGGTCTGCACCGTGGCCGACAGGATGTTGACGTGCTGGTCGGACAGGACCCGGGTGATGTCCGACAGCAGCCGGGCCCGGTCCAGCGCCTCCACGTGCAGGGCCACCAGGAACATGGAGTCCTCGGTGGGCCGCCACTCGACGTCGACCATGCGCTCCCGGTCCAGGCTGGCGGCGTTGGCGCAGTCGGCCCGGTGCACCGACACCCCGTTGCCCCGGGTCACGAAACCGACGATCTCGTCGCCCGGGACGGGGGTACAACACTTGGACAGACGCGCCCACACGTCCCCGTCGCCGGCCACGACCACGCCCGGGTTGCCCGAACGCTGTCGACCGGCCGCGGCCTTGGAGGGCAGGGAGGACTCGGCGATGTCCTCGGTATGGCTGTCCAGGCCCCCCATGGCGTCGACGAGCTTGCCGACGATGCTCTGCGCGCTGACCTGGCGCTCCCCCACCGCCGCGTAGAGCGAGTCCACGTCCGGATAGCGCAGGTCCCCGGCCAGGGCGATGAGCGCCTCTCCACTGAACAGGCGCTTGACCGGCAGCTCCTGCTTGCGCATGACCTTGGCGATCTCCTCCTTGCCCTGCTCGATCGCGGCCTCACGGCGTTCCTTGGTGAACCAGTGGCGGATCTTGTTACGGGCGCGGGCGCTCTTGACGAAGTTGAGCCAGTCGCGGCTGGGGCCGGCGTCGGGGTCCTTGGAGGTGAGGATCTCCACGGTCTCGCCGTTGTGCAGCTCGTTCTCCAGCGGCACCAGACGTCCGTTGATCCGGGCCCCGACCGTGCGGTGGCCCACCTCGGTGTGCACCGCGTAGGCGAAGTCGACGGCGGTGGCCCCCTGCGGAAGGGAGATGACGTCGCCCTGAGGGGTGAAGACGAACACCTCCTGCACCGACAGGTCGAAGCGCAGCGATTCCAGGAACTCGCCCGGGTCCTTGGTCTCCTGCTGCCAGTCGATGAGCTGGCGCAGCCACTGCATGTCGGTGGTGCCCTTGGCCTTGGCGTCGCCGCCGGTGTTGCGGTCCTCCTTGTACTTCCAGTGCGCGGCGATGCCGTATTCGGCGCGTCGGTGCATCGCGCGGGTGCGGATCTGGAGTTCGACCGGGTTGCCGGAGGGGCCGATGACCGTCGTGTGCAACGACTGGTACATGTTGAACTTCGGCATGGCGATGTAGTCCTTGAACCGGCCCGGCACCGGGTTCCATCGCGCGTGGATGGTCCCCAGGGCCGCGTAGCAGTCCCGGACGCTGTCCACCAGGACCCGCACCGCGATGAGGTCGTAGATCTCGTCGAAGCCGCAGTTGCGGGCGATCATCTTCTGGTAGATCGAGTAGTAGTGCTTGGGCCGGCCGCGTACGGTCGCCTTGAGCTTGGACTCGCGCAGGTCGGCGGAGACCGCCTCGATGACCTCTTGGAGGTAGACGTCGCGGCGGGGAGCGCGTTCGGAGACCAGCCGGGCGATCTCGTCGAAGCGCTTGGGGTAGAGGGTGGCGAAGGCCAGGTCCTCCAGCTCCCACTTGATGGTGTTCATGCCCAGGCGGTGGGCGAGCGGCGCGAAGATCTCCAGGGTCTCGCGGGCCTTCTTCTCGCGCTTGGCCCTCTTGGGCAGGTAGCGCAGGGTGCGCATGTTGTGCAGGCGGTCGCACAGCTTGATGACCAGGACCCGGATGTCGCGGGCCATGGCCACGACCATCTTGCGGACCGTCTCGGCCTGGGTGGCCTCGCCGTACTTGACCTTGTCCAGCTTGGTGACGCCGTCGACCAGTTCGGCGATCTCGTCGCCGAAGTCCGCGCGCAGCTCGTCGAGGGAGTAGTCGGTGTCCTCGACGGTGTCGTGCAGCAGGGCGGCGGCCAGGGTGGCCTCCTGCATGCCGAGTTCGGCGAGGATGGTGGCGACGGCGAGCGGGTGGGTGATGTAGGGGTCGCCGCTCTTGCGTTTCTGGTGACGGTGGTGGTGGGCGGCCACCTCGTAGGCGCGCTCGATCAGTCGGACGTCCACCTTGGGGTGGGTGGCCCGCACCGTCTTGATCAGTGGTTCGAGCACCGGGTTCATCGTCACTCCCCGCTGAGCGCCGAGTCGGGCGAGCCTTCTGCGTACTCGCACCGTGGAGGGGGTGGTGGAGGTCGCCTGGCGCCCCGGGATCTCCCGCCCCGAGACGTCGGAGGGCGCCGCATGCTCCGCGGCGCCCTCCGGGCGGTCCCCCTGTGGTCTGTCGGCGGTCGTGGCACGATCGCCATCGGTGTGCCCTCCGGGCACGTCGGCGCGAGCGCCTTGTGGGGCCTGTGGGGCACGGTCCCTCTCGAAGGTACGTTCGGCCGTCTCGGACGGGTTCGCCCGCTCCTGCTCACGTGCGGACGTCGCTCCGGTCGAAACCACTTCGTTTGGCATGCCTACCTCCCGCGGATCCGCCCGGTGGAGCCGGCGTTCGCGGGCTCGGCTTCCGGTGCACGTGTGTCATCAGGGCCGTTCGCCGACGCGGCCGCCGCGGTTCACCTCTTCCCACCAGTCTAGTGGGCCCCGCCCCGAGCGGGCGGGGAGCGGTCCGACCCCCTCGCGTCCCTCGTTCCCACCACTTCGGTGGTACGCGTGGTGACCCGGGTCACCAGGTACGTCACACCGAGTGTCGGAGTAGATCAACGAGGACGGACCGTCGCGCTATTCCCCGTGAGGCGACAGCCGAGGAGAGGATCTCCGGTCAGACCGAGAGGAGGATGTGCGGCTCCACGTCGGGCAACATCTCGCGCCCTCGGAGCGCTGCGAGCTCCATCAGGACGGAGAATCCCACGACCGTACCACCCGCCTTGCGGACCAGCTCCACCGCGGCCCTGCCGGTGCCGCCCGTCGCGAGGACGTCGTCGACGATGAGCACACGGGCGCCCGGAGCGATCGCGTCGGCGTGGATCTCGACGGTCGCGGTGCCGTACTCAAGATCATAGGACCGGTCGATGGTCTTCGCGGGCAGTTTCCCGGCTTTGCGCGCGGGAACGAAACCGGCGCCCAACGCCATCGCGATCGGGGCGCCGAAGATGAACCCCCGCGCCTCCAAACCGACGACGTGGTCGACGCCCTCCGCGCGGAAGGGGGCCGACATCCCGTCGACGGCCGCGGCGAAGGCCTCCCTATGGGCGAGCAGCGGGGTGATGTCCTTGAACAGGATCCCCTCGTGCGGGAAGTCGGGGACGTCACGGATCCGGGACTCGATCAGGGCGAGGTCCACGGCGATCTCCGGGGTCACGGTGTCGTCGGGCATGGCGGGTGGTGCCTTCTTCTATGGGTCGGTTCGATGGGGTCACCGAACGACGGCGGTACCGGACCCGGAGTGCCGGGGCCGGTACCGAAGTCTGTGGTGCGTCCCGTGGGACGGGTGTTCAGCCCTTGGGCTTGTCGTCGTCGCCGAAGTCGGGACGGTCCTCGACCGGGGTGTCGTCGGCGGCCGGGGTGATGACCTCGCCGACACCGGCCTTGAGCATGCGGATACGGGTGCCCGGAGCGATCTCCAGCAGCACGTCCTGGTCGTGGATCTCGACCACGGTGGCGAAGATGCCCGCCTTGGTCATGACCTCGACGCCCGGGACCAGTGCGCTCTGCATCTGCATCTCCTGCTGGCGACGCTTCTGGTTCGGGCGCCAGAAGAGCAGCCAGAAGACCAGGAGGATCAGCACGAAGGGAAGCAGCATGCCGAAGATGCTCTGCTCACCCTGAGCGGCGTCTGCGAGATTAGTAAGGCCCTGCACGGGGGCGTCCTTCCTGACGTTTCTCGTGGGCGACGGCTGCCGGTTGGGACACCCGCGACGACCACCTTTCGGGCCGCCCCGACCACGGCGGTCGGTTTCCTACCCGGGGTGTACAACGCACCAGGGTGTCAACTCGTTCCGCCGATGTCGAAACGACATCTCACGGGGCGATCCCCGCTCTCGACCGGTTCGCCCAGTTTACGTGGCGGGGGTCACCGACCACCAACCTCCAGGGTTCGACCCGCTAACGGTTCGTTCACGCGGCCCCGGTGTCGGCGGCGTCCTCCACGCGGCCCGCGCCGAAGGCGGCGTCGGGCGGAGGGGTCAGCCCCATGTGCTCCCACGCCTGGGGGGTGGCGACCCGACCGCGCGGGGTGCGGGCCAGGAAGCCGGAACGGACCAGGAAGGGTTCGGCGACCTCCTCGACGGTCTCCGCCTCCTCCCCCACCGACACGGCGAGGGTGGAGAGCCCGACGGGGCCGCCGCGGAACCTGCGCATCAACACGTCCAGGATGGCCCGGTCCAGTCGGTCCAGCCCGAGGGCGTCCACCTCGTACAGGTCGAGGGCGGCCCGGGCGTTGTGGAGGGTGAGGACCCCGTCCCCGCGCACCTCGGCGTAGTCGCGCACCCGGCGCAGCAGCCGGTTGGCGATACGGGGTGTGCCTCGGGAGCGGCCGGCGATCTCCCGAGCGGCCTCGGGGTCCAGGGGAGCGCCCAGCAGTCCGGCCGAGCGGTACAGGATGCGCTCCAGTTCGTCGGCGTCGTAGAAGTCCATGTGCGCCGTGAACCCGAAGCGGTCGCGCAGCGGGGCCGGGAGCATACCGGCCCGCGTGGTCGCCCCGACCAGGGTGAAGGGGGCGATGTCCAGGGGGATCGCGGTCGCGCCGGGCCCCTTGCCGACCACCACGTCGACGCGGAAGTCCTCCATGGCGACGTAGAGCATCTCCTCCGCGGGGCGGGCCATGCGGTGGATCTCGTCGAGGAAGAGGACCTCTCCTTCTTGAAGGGTGGACAGCACCGCCGCCAGGTCCCCGGAGCGTTCGATCGCCGGGCCGGAGGTGATGCGCAGCGGCACGCCGAGTTCGGCCGCGATGATCATGGCCAGGGTGGTCTTGCCCAGCCCCGGGCCACCGGACATGAGGATGTGGTCGGGCGCCCGATTCCGTCGCTGGGCGCTGTGCAGGACGAGGGAGAGCTGTTCGCGGACCCGTTCCTGGCCGACGAAGTCCTCCAACGAGCGGGGGCGCAGCGCCCCCTCCAGTCGACGTTCGTCGACGTCGGCCTCGGGCGAGACCGCCTCGCGTTCGTGCATGTCCGTCGCCTCCTCTCCTGAAGGTCCCTAGATCCGGCTGAGCTTGCGCAGGGCGCTGCGCAGCAGGACCGTGACGTCGTCGGTGTCGGCGGCCTCGTCGGCCACGGCCGAGGCGGCGGCCTCGGCGTCCTTGGCCGACCAGCCGAGGTTGACCAGGCCGGAGACCACCTGGCCGCGCCAGGCCCCGTTCGCCCGGCCGTTCGCCGTGCCCTCGGTCCCGGGCAGGGTGCCGTCGGTGCCGATGGGCGCGTCGAGTTTGCCGCGCAGCTCCAGCACGATGCGCTGGGCCCCCTTCTTACCGATGCCGGGGACCCGGGTCAGGGCGGCGGTGTCCTCGGTGTGCACGGCCTGGCGCAGGCTGTCGGGGCTGTGCACGGCGAGCATGGCCAGGGCCAGTCGGGGGCCCACCCCCGACGCGGTCTGCACCTGCTCGAACACGTGCTTCTCGTCGTCGTCGACGAAGCCGAAGAGCGTGAGGGAGTCCTCCCGCACGACCAGGCTGGTGGCGACGGTGCCCTCGTCGCCCACGTGCAGTCGGGACAGGGCCGACGGGGTGCACTGGACGGTCATGCCGACACCGCCGACGTCGATGACGGCGCTGCCCGCGCCGCGTGCGGCCACCCGGCCGGTGAGGAACGCGATCATCTGTTGTGGGCACCGGGAGGGGCGCCCGTCTCCTTCCTGGGGGCGGTGTCACCGGCCCCGCGCGCGGCGGGCCAGCTCCACCTTGCGGGCGAAGTCCTGTTGGGCCTGGGCGACCCGTGCCTGGGCGCCGCCACGCCAGATGTGACAGATGGCCAGGGCCACCGCGTCGGCGGCGTCGGCGGGCTTGGGAGGTCCGTCGAGTCCGAGGATACGCGCCACCATGGTGCCGACCTGCGCCTTGTCGGCTCGGCCACTGCCGGTGATGGCGGCCTTGGCCTCGCTCGGCGTGTGGGTGGCCACGGGCAACCCCCGGCGGGCGGCGCAGACCAGGGCGAGGCCGCTGGCCTGGGCGGTGCCCATGACGGTGCTGAGGTTGTGCTGGGCGAAGACGCGTTCGACGGCGACCGCCTCGGGCTCGTACTCGTCGAGCCACTCCTCGATCCCGCGCTCGACGGCGAGGAGGCGCTGCGGGAGTTCGGTGTCGGGCGAGGTCCGGATGGCGTCCGCGGACAGCAGGCGCAGGGGGCGTCCGATGGACCCCTCGACCACCCCGATCCCGCAGCGGGTCAGCCCCGGGTCGATCCCCAGCACGCGCACGTGGTCACCTGTTCCCTCGGTCCGTCGAACGTTCGTTCGCACCATGCTAGCGGCGCGTGACGACAGCGCCGTCGCGCACACGCGCGGCCTCGCGGGGAAGGCGACGAAGGCGCGTGTCGGGGTCGGGGTCCGGCACCTCTCCGGACCTAGCGTGAGCTCATGACTTCCATCGAGGATCCCGAGGTCCGTGACTTCCTGCTCCAGGGGACGCGTACCGGCAAGGTCGCCTACACCTCCGCCGACGGCCGTCCGTTGGTGGCACCGGTGTGGTTCGTCATCGACGGCGACGCGCTGGTCTTCAACACCGGGAAGGAGACGGCCAAGGGACGTTCGATCGCGCGTGACCCCCGTCTCACCCTGCTGGTCGACCTGGAGGAGGATCCCTACGGGTTCGTCCAGGTCCAGGGCGAGGCGGAGGTGTCGGAGGATACGGGCGAGCTGCTGCGCACCGCCACCGCGATCGCCCGCCGCTACATGGGGCCCGAACGCGCCGAGGAGTTCGGAAGGCGCAACGGGGTGCCCGGCGAACTGGTGGTGCGGCTGCGTCCCACCAAGGTGATCGCCGCGATGAACATGACCGGCTGAGGGTCGGACGTACGAACGCCTGTGGCCGTCCCCGGAAAGGGGTACGGCCACAGGCGTCACCGGCCCCCGGGCCAGTCGGTCACCGCGATCGAGCGGCCGGGCTCAGAGCTCGGCCATGACCTCGTCGGGGATGTCGGCGTTGGTGAAGACGTTCTGGACGTCGTCGGAGTCCTCCAGGGCGTCCACGACGCGCAGGACCTTCTTGGCGGTCTCGGCGTCGACCGGGACCTCCATGCTCGGCAGCCAGTTGGAGTCGGCCGAGTCGTAGTCGATGCCGGCCTCCTGGAGCGAGGTGCGCACCGAGACCAGGTCGGTGGCCTCGCAGATGATCTCGAAGGAGTCGCCGATGTCCTCGACCTCTTCGGCGCCGGCCTCCAGGACCGCCATGGTGACGTCGTCCTCGTTGGTGGCCTCCTTGGGCACGATCACGACGCCCTTGCGGTTGAACAGGTACGACACCGATCCGGCGTCGGCCATGTTGCCACCGTTACGGGTGACCGCGACGCGCACCTCGGAGGCCGCGCGGTTGCGGTTGTCGGTGAGGCACTCCACGAGCAGGGCCACACCGCCGGGGGCGTAGCCCTCGTACATGATGGTCTGCCACTCGGCGCCACCGGCCTCCTCGCCGGAGCCCCGCTTGCGCGCGCGTTCGATGTTGTCGGCGGGGACCGAGTTCTTCTTCGCCTTCTGGATGGCGTCGTAGAGCGTCGGGTTCCCGTCGGGGTCCCCACCACCGGTACGCGCGGCCACCTCGATGTTCTTGATCAGCTTGGCGAAGAGCTTGCCGCGCTTGGCATCGATGACGGCTTTCTTGTGTTTGGTGGTGGCCCACTTGGAGTGGCCGCTCATGCGTGTCCTTTCACGATGTCGACGAAGAGGCGATGGATGCGCGTGTCGCCGGTGAGTTCGGGATGGAAGGACGTGGCCATCAGGCCGCCCTGTAGTACGGCGACGATCCTACCGGCCTCGCCTGGACCGGGTACGCGTCCGAGGACGGTGACCTCGGGTCCCACCCGTTCCACCCAGGGCGCCCGGATGAAGACCGCGTCGAAGGGCTCGTCCCCGATCCCGTCGATCCGCACACCGGTCTCGAAGGATTCGGTCTGACGTCCGAAGGCGTTGCGTCGGACCGTCATGTCGATCCCGCCGACGGTCTCCTGGTCGGCCGTGCCGCCGAGGATCTCGTCGGCGAGCATGATCATGCCCGCGCAGGTGCCGTAGGCGGGCATCCCGGCCGCGACGCGCTTGCGCAACGGGTCGATCAGGCCGTACCTGCGGGCGAGTTTGGACATGGTGGTGGACTCGCCACCGGGGATGATCAGCGCGTCCACGGAGTCCAGGTGCTCCGGGGACAGGACCTTCCCGGTGGATACGCCCAATGTCTCCAGGACGGCGACGTGCTCGGCGACGTCGCCCTGGAGGGCGAGGACACCGATGGTGGGTGCGGCGGTCAAAAGCGGCCTCACTCGGCTGACGGAAGGGGACCATGGTACTGGCGGGGAGGGTGTACGGGAACGGCCGAGGGCCGGGAGAGCGTGGTCGCACCGCTCTCCCGGCCCTCGGACACGGGGCGGGGGCGAGGCCGAAGGGGCCTCGCGTCACCAGCCGCGTTCGGCGTAACGCTGGGAGTCGGACAGGTCGTCCAGGTTGATGCCGACCATGGCCTCGCCCAGGCCGCGGGAGACGCGGGCGATCACGGCGGGGTCCTCGTAGTGCAGGGTGGCCTGCACGATGGCGTCGGCGCGCTTGGCCGGGTCGCCGGACTTGAAGATGCCGGAGCCGACGAAGACGCTCTCCGCTCCGAGCTGACGCATGAGGGCGGCGTCGGCCGGGGTGGCCACACCGCCGGCGGAGAACAGCGGCACCGGCAGCTTGCCGAGACGGGCCACCTCCTTGACGATCTCGTAGGGGGCGCGCAGCTCCTTGGCCGCACCGAAGAGCTCGGGCTCGTCGAGGGTGCCCAGGCGCTTGATCTCACCGTTGATGGAGCGCATGTGGCGGGTGGCCTCGACGACGTTGCCGGTGCCGGCCTCGCCCTTGGAGCGGATCATCGCGGCGCCCTCGGCGATCCGGCGCAGGGCCTCGCCCAGGTTGGTCGCGCCGCAGACGAAGGGAACGGTGAACGCCCACTTGTCGATGTGGTAGGCCTCGTCGGCGGGGGTGAGGACCTCGGACTCGTCGATGAAGTCCACGCCGAGGGACTCCAGGACCTGGGCCTCGACGAAGTGCCCGATGCGGACCTTGGCCATGACCGGGATGGAGACCGCCTCGACGATGCCGTCGATCATGTCCGGGTCGGACATGCGGGCGACGCCGCCGTCCTTGCGGATGTCGGCGGGGACCCGCTCCAGGGCCATGACGGCCACGGCACCGGCGTCCTCGGCGATCTTGGCCTGCTCGGGGGTGACGACGTCCATGATGACGCCGTTCTTGAGCTGTTCGGCCATGCCGCGCTTGACCCGCTGGGTGCCGACGGCGTTGTCGGGGCTGTTCGATGCGTTGTTGGCCACGGTGATGGGCTCCCGTTTTCGTCTGCTGGTTGGCTCGACCCGGCGTCCGGGGCGTGGTCCGTTCGGGTACGGACCGACGACCGCGCATGGGCGGGTGAGGACCCGGCGCGTCCCCTGGAACGACCGACCCACCATCCTAGTTCCACCGGTTTCGGCGCCTTTGACCAGATCGGTGTTGTGCGCGCCCGTTCCACTCCGAACCGGAGCGCGCGGCGTTCACCGCGAGGTCGTACCGCTTCTCCCCGGAGAGGGGCGCGGGGCCCGATCGTCCATCTCGAAGTAGTCCGGGAGCGCGGCGGTCCCGGCCAGACGCAGGAGCCGGACCAGGCGGGAACGGCGTGCGCGTCGGGTGTCGGAGACGGCGTCGTTGTGGAAGACCCTGGCGAGGTGGACCCCGCGCGCGGCGCGCAGGACCTCCTCCCGACGGGCCCGGGTGTCCTCTCCCACACCCTCCACCGGGCGGCCATCGAGGGCGTCGCGCAGGGCGACCGAGAGCGCGCTCTCCACGAGTTCGCGTTCCCCCTCCCCCGCCCGGCTCGCCCGACCGGCGACCTCGGCGAGGGTACGGGCCGAGGCCGGGTCGGGACCTCCGGAGGCGGCCAGGTCGAGTACGGCCGCGGCCCTTCTCAACAGGGCGGCGTCCAGAGCGGCCCACGCGGTCTCCACCCGGTGGTGGAGACGGTCGAGGCGGGTGGCCCGCCAGGACAGGTAGAACCCCAGGAGCACCAGGACCAGCAGGGCGCCGGCCACGACGGCCACGAAGAAGACGTCGTCGGTCAGGGCCGCTCACCCCTGCGCAGCAGGGCGGAGGCCCAGCGGCCTCCTCCGGTCCGGACCCCGCCGGAACGCTCCTGTCCCAGCACGGTCTCGTACACGTGCGCGATGTCGGCGGCGACGGTCTCCCAGTCATAGGCGCGCACCGCGTCCCGGGCCGCGCGGGACAGGCGGTCCCGTCGCCTCGGATCGTCGAGGAGCGCCGCGGCCCGATCGGCCAGATGGTCGGGGTCTCCGGCCCGGAAGAGCTCCCCCGCCCTCCCCCCGTCCAGGACCGCGCCGAAGGCGGGGATGTCGCTGGCGACGATGGCCGCTCCGGCGGACATCGCCTCGGTGAGGACGATGCCGAAGCTCTCTCCACCCAGGTTGGGGGCGCAGAAGACGTCCGCGGAGTGGTAGGCGCGGACCTTGTCCGCCTCGTCGAGACGACCGAGGAGGACCACGCGTTCGCGCAGGTCGTCGGGGACCCCGGACAGGTCGGCCCGGCCGGGTCCGGCGACGAGCAGCCGCAGGCCGGGCCGGCCCCGGGCCAGTCGGCTGAAGGCCTCCAGCAGGACCCCCAGTCCCTTGCGCGGTTCGTCCAGCCGGCCCAGGAAACCGATGGAGCCGCCCTCCCCCGGCCAGCCGGGCAGGGGCTCGGCGTGGGCGAAGCGTCGAACCGAGACCCCGTTGGGGATGAGCACGGCGTCTCCCCCCAGATGTTCGACGAGGGTGCGACGGGCCGCCTCGGAGACGGCCACCCGGGCGTTGATCTTCTCCAGAGCCGAGCGCAGGGCGGTGGAACCGGCCGTCATCGCGCGCGACCGGGGGTTGGAGGTGTGGAAGGTCGCGACGATGGGGCCGTCAGCGGCCCAGCACGACAGCAGGGACACACTGGGGGCGGCGGGCTCGTGGATGTGCAGGACGTCGAAGCGGCCCTCCGCGATCCAGCGACGGACCCGGGACGCCGAACGGGGACCGAACCCGATCCGGGCGACCGACCCGTTGTAGGGGACCGGGACGGGCCGACCGGCCGGGACCAGGTAGGGGGGCGGTTCGTGATCGGTGTCGCCGACCGGCGCCAGCACCGACACCTCGTGTCCCATGGCGATGAGCGTCTCCGCGAGGTCGCCGATGTGCTGCTGGACCCCGCCCGGGACGTCCCAGGAGTAGGGGCACACCAGCCCCACCCGCAACGTGTCGATCCCGGTGGGAGAAGTCCTCGTCGCTCCCCCGGCCGTGCTCAGTCCCACCGGCCGTCCTCGGTGTCCCGACGTCGGGCGCGGTCCGCCTCATGGTCGGCGGAGAAGACGGGCTGGAGCATGTGCCAGTCCTCCGGATGCTCGGCGATGGCCCCCTCGAACACGCGGGCCAGCGCCCGGGTGGTCTCCTGGATCCGCTCGCTCCGAGAGGAACCGGGGGCGACGGGGATCTCGTCGTGGACCCGGATGTTCCAGAACGGCCCGTCGTACCAGAGGGAGACCGGCATCAGGGCGGCCCCGGTGTTGAGGGCCAACGCCGCCGGCCCGGAGGGCATACGCGCCTTCTCGCCGAAGAGGTCCACCTCCAGGCCGGTCCCGTTGATGTCGCGATCGGCGAGCAGACAGACCAGGCCGCCCGCGCGCAGCCGTCGAGCGAGCACTCCCACGGTGTTGGCGTCCCCACCGGTCAGCGGGAGCACCTCCATGCCCAGGGACTCCCGGTAGGAGGTGAAACGTCGATAGAGGCTCTCGGGGTTCAGCCTCTGGGCCACGGTGGTCAACGGGGTGCCCCGGGCCGCGATCCAGGCCCCGGCGTGGTCCCAGTTCCCCATGTGCGGCAGGGCCGCGACGACCCCGCGCCCGGCATTCAGGTGCCCTTCCAGGACCTCGATACCGCTCTGTCGGGTCTGGGAGAGCAGCCGTTCGCGTCCCATCGCGGGCAGTCGGAACAGCTCGTAGTAGTAACGCATGTAGGAGCGCATCCCGGCCTTGGACAGAGCCCTGAGCTGCGCGTCCGTGGCGTGCGGTCCGACGACCCTGCGCAGGTTGCGCTCCAGTCCCCGGGTACCGCCTCCGTGCGCTCGCCAGTCACGATCGGCGAGCCGACGGAACACCGCCCGGCCCGCCCGCTCCGGTGAGCGGCGGACCAGTGTCCACCCGGCCGCGTAGGCCAGGTCGGCCATGCGTTCGTCCACGACGTGTTCCCTCGTCCTCTTCCCGTTTCCCGTGTCCGACGGCTCAGGCGTCGTTGTCGGCCTTGTCGGTCTCCTCGTCCCGGGAGCGTTCGGAGTCGTTGAGACGGGCCCGGGTCTCCACCAGTCGCTGGAGGACGGTGATCAGGCTCATCCCGGCCAACAGCCACAGACCGCCCGCGAGGATGTAGGGCACGCCGAGTTCGCTCAGGCCCACGGCGACCAGGATGATGATCAGACGTTCGGTACGTTCGGCGACGCCGACGTCGCAGTTGACGCCGAGCCCCTCCGCGCGCGCCTTGATGTAGGACACCATGAACCCGCTGATCAGGCAGAACAGGGTGAGGCCGGCGAGCAGGGGATCGTCTCCCTCGCCGACGAACCACCACATCAGCCCGGCGAGGATCGCGGCGTCGGCGACCCGGTCGAGACTGGAGTCGAGGAACGCCCCGAAGGCGCTCGCGCTGTCCTTGGCGCGGGCCACGGCGCCGTCGAGCATGTCGAAGAGGGCGAAGACGGTGATGACCACCGATCCCGCGTAGAGCTGGCCGCGGGGGTAGAAGTACAGGGCGCTGACGACGACACCCGCGGCACCGATGATGGTGACGATGTTCGGTGTCAGGCCGATCCGGGCCAGGCTCCGGCCGAGCGGAGCGGTGACCCGGGAGATCATGGGACGAAGGATTCTCAGCATGTCTTCTTGTGATCGTAGGGCGGGAACGGTCGTGGGGGTGGGAGCCGCACCCGCTGGGGGTGGCGCGTCGCCGGGCCGGGGTCGTTCGGGGCCCGGGTCAGGACGGGGTCACCCCCGAGGCCAGTGTTCGGCCAACGTCGCCCGGGTCTGCTCCAGCATCTCCGGTAGCACCTTGGTCCGGCCGATCACCGGCATGAAGTTGGTGTCGCCGCCCCAGCGGGGAACGATGTGCTGGTGGAGGTGGGCGGCGATACCGGCACCGGCCACGGTACCGAGGTTCATGCCGACGTTGAAGCCCTGGGGGCGGTAGGCCTCGGTGAGCGCGGTCAGACCGGCACGGGTCAGCGCGGCGACCTCGACGGTCTCCTCCTCGTCCAGCGAGGTGTACTCGGAGACGTGCCGGTACGGGCAGACCAGCAGATGCCCGCTGTTGTAGGGGTAGAGGTTGAGGACCACGTAGGCGGTCTCGCCCCGGGCCACCACGAGACCCTCGGGGTCGTCAAGGCCGGGCGCGCGGCAGAACGGACAGCCGTCCTCGGCATGGGGACCGGTGGGCCTGCCCTCGCCTTTGATGTAGGCCATGCGATGCGGGGTCCACAGCCGATCCTGACCGTCGGGGTCGCCGGTCCCCGCTCCGGGGTGGGGTTCCGTACCGTCCTCGGGTTCGTCGTCGGCACCGCGCATGGCTCGTCCGTCCCCCTCGATGACCGGTTTCGTACTTCGCGTCCCAGCATAGAAGCGCCCGGGAGCGGGCGCACCGGAGCGCACCGTCGTGCGGTGACCGACCGTGGAACGGTCGGAGAACGATCCTCCGGTCGCCCGTGCCCTCTAGAGGCCCAGAAGGGTGCGCAGGTGACGCGGGGGCGGGCTCCCATGGGCGAGCATCGCGTCGTGGCGTTCGCGTTCGGACAGCTCCGGACGCGCGGCCTCCAGGTCGCGGGCGATGTCGGCGACCTCGGCCTGGCCGACGTAGTAGGTGGACAGCTGCGCGCTGGTCAGTTCGGCCCGGCGCCATTTGCCATAGGCCTCTCCCTCCTCCTGGTGCCCGCGTTCGACCATGAGGGCGATCGCCTCGCGCTCGGTGATGTCCCCGGTGTGCACCCGCACGTCCAGGATCGCGTTGAGGATCATGCGCAACCGCATCTTGAGCCGGACCAGCCGCAGTTCCAGGTTCAGCCGATGGGAGTCCGGGTCGGTACCGCCCGCCCAACCGTGGCGGGCCATGAGCGTCTCCGCGTGCACCGCCCAGCCCTCGACGAAGGTCCCGCTCGCCAGCGCCCGACCCACCCGGGTGGAGCCCTCGTGCCGGGCCGAGTGGGCGAGTTGAAGGGCGTGGCCGGGCATGGCCTCGTGGACCATGAGGTCACGCACCATGACGCCGTTGTACTCACGGAAGAAGGACTCCCGACGCGCGGTCGGCCAGTCGGCGGGCGGAGGCGCCACGGCGACCAGGGTGGGCCTGCGCGCCGCGGACGGGTCCAGGGGTCCGGGCGGTTCACAGTAGGCCACGGCCACGCCCCTGAGGGCCTCGGGCATGGGCACCACCTCGACCGGATCGTCGTACACGGTGACCAGGTCGAGCTCGCGCACCCTCCGGTCCAGGTGGGCCAGGGCCCGCTCGGCGAGGGGCCGGACCGTGTCGACGTCGGTGGCGTGCTCTCGGGCGAGGGAGTCCAATACCTCGGCGGCCCCGCCCGGACGGCGGGGGCCGCCCTCGTACTCCGCCGCCACCTCGGCCAGTTCCTCCTCGGTGGCGAGCAGGTCGCTCTCGGCCCGGACCAACAGGGCCTCGGGCGAGAGCTCGGAGTCCAGGGTGTACCAGAGGCGGGCGGCGAAGGCCCGCTCGCCCAACCGGGGGTCGGCTGTGGCGAACTCGGCCTCGGCCCGCATCCAGGAGGCGTACTCGTCGACCGCGGCCAGGGCCGCCTCACGGGCGGGCTCGATCCGTCCCCGCAGGGAGGGCTCGTTCCGGGCCAGGGCGGGCAACGCCTCGGTGAGCAGGGAGCGGACACCGGAGAGTCGGGCCAGGGCCGTCTCGGCGTGCGTCCTGGGGATGCCGGGGCCTTCGGACAGACGCTCGCGGGCCGTGGCCAGGTACTCGGGCAGGGCCACGCAGCGGGAGGCCAACGCCTCCAGGCGTTCGGGCAGGGGCAGGAGGGCGCGTTCGATCAGCGGGTTCAGGGCCTCGCCCGGCGAGTGGACGAGCGGATCCCAGGTGTGCGGACGCAGTTCGGAGGTGGACCACAGGTCGGCCGCGACCCGGGAGCGCAGGACCTCCAGATCCACGGAGTCCTCGGGCGGCAACAGGTCCTGGTCGATCTCGTCAAGGGAGCCCAGGGCGTCGGTGAGCATCGCCAGACGGCGCGCGTCCGCCGTCGCCGAGTGGTCGGTCAGGCGATGGGCGCCACGTGTGTCGCCGAGGTCCAGGGCCCATTCCGGGGCCTGGTCCAGCAGGGCGTCGAGCACCCCCTCCGCGACCTCGCGGAATCGTCGGGTCATCGCTTCGGCGTCGGGACGGGAGGAAGAACTCATCCGGTCATGATGCCGGCACGGACGCCCGGTTCCCGACGAGCGGGAACCGGGCCGTGCTCTGTGCGGGACCCCGGCCCGGGGTGACCAGGGTCAGCGCCAGGAGGTCTGGCCCCCGGTGGAGGTGGGCTGCTGCCCTGCGGCGCCCTCGGGGTCCCCCACCGTGATGGCGTGTTCGACGAGGGTGATGAGCGTCGACTTGGTGGAGGCCCGGTCACGGGCGTCCACCTGGACGATGGGGATCTCCGGGCTGAGCGTGAGCGCGTCCCGGACCTCGTCCGCGGCGTGGGGGTAGTAGCCGTCGAACCCGTTGATCGCGACGATGAAGGGCAGGCGCGCCTCTTCGAAGTAGTCGATCGCGGGGAAGCAGTCGGCCAGACGACGGGTGTCCACCAGCACGACGGCACCGATGGCGCCCTTGACCAGGTCGTCCCACATGAACCAGAACCGGTGCTGTCCGGGGGTGCCGAACAGGTACAGGATCAGATCCGAGTCGAGGGAGACACGACCGAAGTCCATGGCGACGGTGGTGGTCTGCTTGTCCGGCGTCTTGGCGAGGTCGTCCACACCGACGCTGGCGCTGGTCATGACCGCCTCTGTCGTCAGCGGCACGATCTCGGAGACGGAGCCAACGAATGTCGTCTTCCCGACACCGAAGCCCCCGGCGACGACGATCTTGACCGACGTCATCGCGTTCCCCCCAGCACCGCCTTCCTCGGCTGGGCTAGAGCTTGCGAAGTCCACTGAGCACCCTTTCAAGCAGGTTGGTGTTGGGGCGATCGTCGTTGTTGAGCGAAGACCTGATCTGGACCAGTCCCTGCTCGGACATGTCCGCCACAAGCACCCGTGCCACACCGAGAGGCATCCGCAACAGGGCGGAGATCTCCGCCACGGATCGCCATTCCCGACACAGGTCGCTGATCGCCTGCCATTCAGGCGTCAGCGTGCCCGACTCGTTACGAGCCGCCGCGGTGGCCGAGATCAGCGCTTCCAGGGGAAGCTGTGACTTCGGTTTGGTACGGCCCTTGGTGACCGCGTACGGACGCACCAGCGAACTGGGTGCGCTACCCGGCGCGGATCTCTGGTCATACGGTTGTTGGATTGGTCGAGGAACATCTCCGCCGCCCGGCACGGCCGGCATCCCTCCGGTGGGGGGATGACCCGGCTGTTGACCGAACCACGAGGCGCTCCCGGCATCTCTACTGTGAGGTGCCACCACTTCCTCCTGTCGGTGGTGGATCAGTGGATTCCCGAGGTGCGCGCCGTTGGTGTCAGCGCCCGCCCCGCCCGCTCGACGAGCAGGGTCATCTCGTACGCGACCAGACCCAGATCGCTCTCGGCGGCCGCGAGGACCGCCAGACAGGAACCGTCGCTGATGGCCATGATGAGCATCAGCCCCCGCTCCATCTCCACGACGGTCTGGGCGACCGCTCCACCCTCGAACACCCGGGCCGCGCCCTGGGTGAGGCTGGACAGGCCGGAGGCGATCGCCGCCAGCTGGTCGGCCCTATCCGCCGGGAATCCCGCCGACGACGCCAACGGAAGGCCGTCAGAAGAGACGACGATCGCGTGGGCGACATCCGGTACCCGGTCGGCAAAGTCAGTGATCAACCAGTTGAGTTCATTGACCTGTCGACTCATCTGATCTCCTGTCCAAGTTCGCCGGCTGGTCTTCGGGCACTGCTACCGCCGGCACGGCATGTGACAGCACTGCCTCTGCGAACCGCCCGGCCCCTCCGGTGGGGGAGACCGGGAGTCTGGTGTTCCGCTCTCGTCAAGCGATGGGTGTGATGCGTCCGAGAAGCTCGGTAGATGCTATTGCATCCGGCTTCCAGGACTGCGGGGGACCCCGTCCCACCAGTGGCCACTTGGGTCACTCCTCCGTCGAACTCTCACCGAGCCGGTTACGGCCTTCCCGGACACCCTTCTGGAATCCGGAGAAGCGGTTCCGGACCCGGTCCGCGCTCCGAGTGGGCATCTGCTTGAAGTTCTCCGGCTTGGGCGCGGTCCCTGGGACAAGGTTTGCCTTGGGAACACGTTTTGGCAAGCCCGAAGTGGTCAGACCACCGGCGAGCGGTTCGGCGGCGGTTCGCGCGGCCTTCCAACCGCGGTCGGCCGCGGAGTTCCATTCCTGCTCCGAACGGGCGTTCTGTCCGCTCGGGGCCGGTTCCTCCTTCGGCGCGGGCCGTTCCTCCGCCGCAGGGACCTGCGGGATCGGTCCGGTCTCCGTGGCGTCCACCGTCGGACCACCACTGCGACGCTTGAACCAGTTCGACTCGATGGCGTCGAAGATCGGCAGCGAGTCGGAACCCTCACCGGCGGGCGTGGGGGGCACGACGGTGTTGTTCGGTCCCTGGGTGCCACCATAACGGCGAGAGAGGTAGGCCGTGGAACCGTAGCCCTCGCGATTCTCGTTCGCGGCGGTCCGAGAGGGCTCGGTCGGGTCGACCCGACCGGGGCCGGAGGTGCCTTCCGAACGGCTCTCGGTGTCCCAGGAGGAGAGGGCCGGGAAGGTCTCGGTGTTGTCGTCCCCCCGCTCCGGGGTCGGCTCGGAGGCGCCGAAAGCGCTGGTCCGGTGCGTTCCGGTGTCGAAGGCGCCGGTGTCGTTCGACCCGCCGCGAGAGCCCGATCCACCGAAGGCGTCGTAGGAGTCGACCTCGCGACGCTCGGCCTCGGTGGGCCTGCGGAAGGCGCTCGTGTCCGATGCCGGCCGGCCGAAGGTTCCGGTGTCGGTGGGACGTCGGAAGGAGCCGGTGTCCGGGCCTCCGGTGGAGCCGGTGTTCCGGGGCGCCGGGTCGAACAGGCTGCGGCCGGTGTTCTCCGACTGCGGCTCGTCCTCCTCGGGCGTGTCGTAGGGGTCCACCACGGACCCGGTGTCGTTGCCGAGGAGGCCGCTGTTGGGCGAGAGCCCCTCCGCGCGGGCGGGGGCCTCCCAGTTCGTGCCGGTGTCGTTGCCCCACAGGTCCTGGCCGCTGGGCGGGTGCTCCTCGGAGAGACCGCCACCGGGGGTGCGCTTGGGCAGACCACCGAGGTCGCTCGGCGCGGAGGACGCGTCCTGGTTCTTCCAGGGGTCGTCCGGCTCGACGGCGGGCGGGGTGGCCGCGAAGGCCGCCTCGGCGTCGGCGAAGGTGTCGGGGACGGCCGCGGAGAGCTCGGGACGGGCCTCGGGGCCACCGAGCGCGTGCTGGCCCTCGACCGGCGTGATGAGCAGGTCCGGCGGGAAGACGACGCAGGCGGTGGTGCCTCCGCCGTGCGCCTCCTGGAGGGTCATCTTGATGCCGTGACGGTGGGCCAGGCGCGAGACCACGAACAGACCCATGCGGCGCGAGACCGCGACGTCGATGACCGGCGGGGCGGCCAGGCGCGCGTTGACCGCGGCCAGGTCGTCGGGGGCCATGCCGATACCGCTGTCGGTCACGTCCACCTGAACGGCTCCGCCGTCCAGGATCTTGGCGCTGACCAGCACCTCGGTGTCGTGCGGGGAGAAGGCGGTGGCGTTCTCCACCAGCTCGGCGACGAGGTGGATGACGTCGTTGACCGGACGTCCCAGTACCGAGATGTGGGAGGGGGCGCGCACGTTGACGCGCTCGTACTGCTCGACCTCGGAGACCGCGCCTCGCAGCACGTCGACCAGCGGAACGGGCTGGGCCCACTTGCGCGTGTTGTCCTGACCGGACAGGACCAGCAGGTTCTCGTTGTTGCGACGCATACGCGTGGCGAGGTGGTCCAGCTGGAAGAGGTCGGACAGACGGTCGGCGTCCTGCTCGGACTGCTCCAGACCGTCGATCAGACGGAGCTGCCGCTCCACCAGGGTCTGGCTTCGGCGGGAGAGGTTGACGAACATCGCGTTGACGTTGCTGCGCAGCGCGGCCTCGTCGGAGGCCAGGGTCAGGGCGACCCTGTGGACGTCGTCGAAGGCCCGCGCCACCTCGCCGATCTCGTCGCGGGTGTCCACCTCGATCGGGGTGACACGCGCGTTCTCGGGGACGGCTCCGGCCTCCTGCATCCGGTTGATCGCGTCGGGCAGGTCGCGTTCGGCGACGCGGCGGGCGCCGTCCTGGAGGGTGCGCAGCGGGCGCACCAGGGAGCGGACCACGAGCGAGGTGAGGATGAAGACCGCCAGGAGCACGCCGGCCACGATGACGAGGTCGATGATCGTGCGGAGCAGGGCGGCGCCGCGCAGCTCGTTGGCGTCATCGGCGATGCCCTCGGCCAGACCGGTCTCGACCGTCTCCAGACGTTCGAGGGCGACGTCGGCGATCTCCTGGTAGTCGGCGGGGCCGTCGTTGGCGGTGACGCCGGTCAGGTCGTCTCCGCGGTCCGCGCGGTACATGACGCGCATGCGCATGGTGGAGACCTGGCTGACCTCCAGGCCGGTGAAGTGCTCGTCGAAGATGGCGCGCTGGTCCGGGTGGGCCGCCTGGACGAAGTTGGAGATCTCGTTCTCGTAGCGGGCGCGGCTGGAGTCGATGGCCTCGGAGATACCGCCGGTCATCGAGTTACGGGTCAGGGAGTGACCCATCAGCGCGGTCTCGTAGGAGAGCTGGTCCCGGGCGTTCGACAGCGCGGTGAGCGCGCGCACGCTCTCCCGCAGGTCGGTGTCGTCGGTCTCGTCCGCGATCGTCTGGTTGAAGTCGGCGAGGGAGCGGATGATGGTCCGGTACTTGGTGACCACCGGCAGGACCGTGATGCGGCTCTCGTCGACCTCGGAGCGCAGGTCGTCGACGGTGGAGAGCTGACTGCGCATGGTGGACAGTCGTCCCTGGGCCAGGTCCCCGTCCATCTCGCCCATGTCGTCGAGACGGGCGATGAGGGTGCTCTGGAGGTCCCGGGAGGCGTCCCGCTGCTCGTCGAGTTCCTGACGGAGCGCGTCCGACCGACGCGTGGGGTCGGAGTTGTCGGAGATGTAGACGGCGCTGGCGGTACGTTCCCGCCCCAGCTGGTTGGCCAGCTCCACGATGAGGACACCGACGTCGGCCCGGTCCTCGATGTGCGCGTGGGTGACGGTCGAGACCGAGGCCTCGTAGACCCTCAGGCCACCGAGCGCGAGCGCCACGGCGGTGGGGATGACGATGAGGGCCACCAGTCGGGAGCGCACCCGCCAGTTACGTGGCCGCCACCAGTCGGCTCTGCGCCGGGGCGTGGCTTCGGCGTTGTCGGCCTGCGTTGCCTCGCTTGGGGCAGCGGCCGCGTTCTTCGTCGCTCGTGTCGACACGGACCCTCGCAACCTTTCGTGTCACCGCCTCGAACGGCTGTTGAACCCAGGGGTTGGACCGCTCCGGATCGGAAAATCGGTAGAGACCACGTGGTCCACCGGAAAACAGGAAGCGGTGGGAATGTGGGGAGATGTGAAGACTGTCCGCCGGACTCGCCTGGGAGGAGAGGAGCCGCGCACCGACTGCTTTGAGGTGCGCGTGCGGTGGATAGCGTACCAATGGGAGCGAAGCACTCGCTTCGGTCGTTTGATGCCGATCGGCACGGAAACTTCGAACCCCGGAGGCCCATAACGCCCCCTCTGTCCGCATTATGACCAACCCCCCAGGTCAGGCGGGGAGACCGAAAACCCTCCGGACATAGAGGTAACTATTTGGACACACCCCCGACTTCCCCATCAAGGACGATGACCCGTGACATCGTGACAGGACATGTACGCAGGCCCTGAGGGGGAGGCGGAGATGCGCGCCGCACCGCGTCCGAAATCGATCACAGTGTGCAATGAAACGAATGCCCGGAGTGTCCATCGCCCTCGTCCCCCACGCCTCGCTCCGGTCACGTCCCTTCTTCCCCTGAGCGCCGCCCTGCTCCTCACCCTTGCCGTCCCCTCCCCCGCCGCCGCGCGGACCTCCGACGAGAGCGGCCTCCACACGCTGCGGGTCGAACTGGCGTCGGCCCGCGCCGAGGTCGCCGACCTGCGCGAGCACGCCGGAGAGATGATCACGCGTTACGAGAGGGAGGCCGAACTCCTGGAGGAGGCCACCGAGGCGCGGGAGGCGGCCGTCTCCCGTGCCGACACCGCCACGAGGCTCCATCGGGAACGTCGGTTGGAGGCCGCCAGGCAGGCGGCGGGCGCCTACAAGGGCGAGGACCTGTCCCCCGCCCGCGCCTGGACCGGCCCGGAGGGCCCCGTCGGCCTCCTGGAACGCGGCGCCTACCTCGCTCTACTGGGCGAGCACCGTTCGGCCGCCCTCGACCGCGCGGAGGCCTCGCGCGTGGCCACCGCGACCCTGGCCGGAAGCGCGGAGAAGGCCGAGGAGGAGCGGAGCGAGGCCACCGAGGCCGCGGCCCGGGCCCGCGAGGAGGCGGAGGAGGCCATCGCCGAGCAGGAGGAGAAGGCACGAGAGCTCCTGAAGCGACAGACCGCGCTGGAGGAGGCCATCACCGACGCCGGGAGGCCGTCCTCGGCGGACGGATCGCACGCGCGCGCGGCCGGTGACGGCCCCTCGGAGGAGAACGACGCCCCGGCCTCCGACGCGACGTCGAGCGCGGGCGGGGTCTGTGAGGGCCGGGATCCGGGCGACTTCGGGAACGGCCGTGTCCCCGACTCGGCCCTGTGCCCCCTCCCCCAGCCCGGGGAGGTCCTACGGGCCGACGCGGCGGAGGCCTTCGTCGAACTCGACGGGGCCTATCGCGAGGAGTTCGGCAGGCCCATGTGCGTCACCGACTCCTACCGGCCCTACCACGAGCAGGTGCGCCTGTTCCAGGAGATGCTGCCCGGCATGGCGGCCAGGCCGGGGACGAGCGCGCACGGGCTGGGCGTCGCCGTGGACCTGTGCGGTCGGGTCGACGTCCTGGACAGCGCCGAACATCGGTGGATGCTCGACCACGCCCCCGAGTACGGCTGGGAGAACCCCGACTGGGCACGCGACGGATTCGAGCCCTGGCACTGGGAGTACACGCCCTGACCCTGGAGGTCACACCTGGGAGCCGACCCTCACCTCGAAGGAGCCCAGCTCGCCCACGTCGACGAACAGTTCGTCGTCCGCCTCCAAGGGCGGGGTGACCGCCGGGAGCCGGGCCCGGACCCGGCCCGGACCCGACGTCAACCAGGGGTCGGAGAGGTCCACCCTCCCCCTGCCGTTCTCCACGTCGTCCACCGAGGTGTTCGGTTCCACCGAGCCCTCGGTGAGCTCGTCGGCGGTGGTCAGGACCGGGCCCAGGCTCAGCTGCACCGCGACCCCCTCGGCGTCCAGCCACAGACAGGCCGGGGTATAGGCCCCGGCCCTCTCCTCGCCGACCGTGATCGCGGCGACCCCCGCGTGGGCGACCCGCGCCTCGGGGGCCACGGCGTCGTCCGCGCCGACCACCAGCTCCGGGGGGATCTCCACGTCCCGGTCCCCCAACCGCACCGCCACCGGCTCGCGGGGGGCGACCGGAGAGCACATGCGCGTCTCCGGCTCCACGATGATCTCGATGGCCCCATCGACCGCGCGTGCGTGGGCCTCGCGCAACGCCTCGAACCCGCCCTCCAGAAGGCGGTCGAGGGGCGGTGTCCCGGGCCCGCTCATGACGTCACCGTCGTCCAGCGCCCCCGCTCTCGCCCCGCCACCGCTCGGTGACAGATAGGTGACCCAACGCAATGTCCCCACTCCCCCTGACGTACCGCGAACAACCCTCCCCACCCCGCGTCTCAGGGCGCCGGGACCGGGCTGTGCTCCTTGCCCGTACCCGCACACCCTCGGCAGGGTTCGTCCACACGATGCCAGACGATCACGCCGCTGCACTCCCGATGCGGCCGTTGAGGCCGCCACCACCCCGTCCCGGAGCAGAATCGGCAGTCGATCCCGTCCCGGTCGCACCAGCCGCACGTGGATATCGCGCACCGGCTATGGGTCGGTTCCCGTGTCGGATCCATGCGCTCCCATCGCCTCCCCCGAAATCGCGACCAGCCTTGCACAGGCCGTGCCCGCGAGTCCAGAGGGAGGAACGGGGCGAACGTCCGGGTCAGCGGAGGTCTCGGACCCGGAGTCCGGATCAGGACCCGGGCTCATCCGGACCCGCGGACCACCAGACGGGTGTCGAGCGTGATCGCCTCCGCCTCGGCGGCCCGGGGGATCGCCACGTCCACGAGCAGCCGGGCCATCTCGCGGCCCATGCGGTCCGTGGGCTGGTGGATCGTGGTCAGCGGCGGATCGCTGTGCCGCGCCATCGGCGCGTCGTCGAAGCCGACCAGGGCCACGTCGTCGGGCACGCTCAGACCGCGTTCCCGCAGGGTGCGGATCGCGCCGATCGCCATCATGTCGGAGGCGACGAAGACCGCGTCCGGACGTCCGCCCTGGTCGAGCAGGCGCGCCATCGCCTCGGCGCCGCTCTCGACGCTGAACCCGCCCTGGACCACCAGCCGCTCGTCGACGTCGCGCCCCGCCTCGGCCATGGCCTCCCGGTAGCCCCGCAGCCGCTCGACACCGGCGCTCATGTCCTGGGGGCCGGTGATCGTCCCGACCCGGACGTGTCCGGTCTCCAGCAACCGGCGGGTCGCCACCCTCCCCCCGTCCACGTTGTCGATGTCCACCCGGAAGGGGGCGGGCTGGGCGTCCGAGTAGGGCCGGCCACCGTGCACGACCGGTACGCCCGCCTGGGCCAGACGCGCGGTGAGGGGGTCGTCGCGGTGCAGGGAGACCAGCAGGGCCCCGTCCACGTGCGAACCGCTGAGGTAGTCGCCCACACGCTTGTGCTCGGCCTCGCCCCGGGCGGTGGTGAGCATGAGTTGGAGGTCGCGCTCGTTCAACACCGAACTGACCCCGCGGATGATGTCGGCGAAGAAGGGGTCCTCGAACAGGCGATCACGCGACTCGGACACCACCAGGGCGATCGTGTCCGTACGTCGGGTGACCAAGGTCCGCGCGGCCTGGTTCGGGCTGTAGCCCAGCTCGGCGATGGCGTCGTGCACGGCTTCGCGGGTGCGCGGGCTGACCTGGGGGGATCCGTTGATCACCCGGGAGACGGTGCCCCGACCGACCCCGGCCCGCCGCGCCACCATCTCCAGGGTCGGCCGCTGTCGACCACCGCTCTTGGCCACTTCGAGGCTCCTTGGACGTCTGTACCTCCGCCCGGACGTTCCGGACGGTGGACGTGGGAGGGCACGGGCCCGCCACGGTGGGATCCGTTCCGTCGGTCACGCGTACGGGGCGCCCCCGAGGGCGCCCCGCGATCACTCGTGGATCACCGTTCGGGGAACCTACCGGTCCCGGCCAACTCCGCGTACCAGTGTCCCGTGTCCTTGACCACGCGCTCCTGCGTCTCGTAGTCCACGTACACGATCCCGAACCTGCGGGAGTACCCCCACGCCCACTCGAAATTATCCAGAAGGGACCAGGCGAAATAACCGCGGAGCGGGATTCCGGCGTGGACGGCCTCCCTGGCCGCCCGCAAATGCGCCTCGTAGTAGTCGGTCCGCTCCGGATCGTGGACCGCACCGTCCTCGGAGACCCGGTCCTCGAAGGCGCAACCGTTCTCGGTCACGTACAGGTCGATCCCGCCGCTCTCCCCCGCCAGGCGTTGAAGGACGTCGTAGAGCCCTCGCGGGTCGATCTCCCAGCCCATCTGCGTGACCGGCAGCCCCTGGGAGACGTGGACCTCCTCCGGTTCGGCGCCGGGCCAGGCACCGCCCCCGCCGTCGACCCCGGCCGGGTCCAGCCCCCGGTCCGAGCCGGCCACGAACTCGGGCGTGTAGTAGTTGACCCCCAGGAAGTCGATCGGGGCCGAGATGGTGGCGAGGTCGCCCTCCCGGACGAAGGAGAAGTCGCTGATGTGGGCGATGTCCTTCAGCACGTCGGCCGGGTAGGAGCCCTTGAACAGGGGATCGGTGAAGATACGGTTGCGCACCCCGTCGGCCCGGCGCGCCGCCCGCACGTCCGCGGCGTGCGCCCCGTTCGCCCGGATGACCGCCTGGTTGTGGGCCAGTCCGACCCGGGCCGGGTGCCCGGTGGAACGGATCGCCTCCACCGCCAGGCCGTGTCCGAGCAGGAGGTGGTGGGTGGCGGCCAGGGCCGCCGCGGTGTCACGGCGACCGGGGGCGTGGTGTCCGTTGTCGTAGCCGAGGAAGGCCGAACACCACGGCTCGTTGATGGTCATCCAGTCGCCGACCCGGTCGCCGAGGGCCTCGGCCACGACGGTGGTGTAGTCGGCGAAGCGCAGAGCGGTGTCGCGTTCCGGCCAACCGCCGCGGTCCTCCAAGGGCTGAGGGAGGTCCCAGTGGTAGAGGGTGGCCCAAGGGCGGATGCCGGCTTCGAGGAGGGCGTCGACCAGCCGGTCGTAGAAGTCGAGTCCGGCCTGGTTCACCTTCCCCTCTCCCTCCGGAAGGATCCTCGGCCAGGCGATGGAGAAACGGTAGGCGCCGAGGTTGAGAGCCCGCATCAGCCCGATGTCCTCGGCGTAGCGGTGGTAGTGGTCGTCGGCGGGGTCTCCGGTGTCCCCGTTGAGCACCTTGCCCGGCGTCTCGGCGAAGGTGTCCCAAATGCTGCGACCGCGGCCGTCGGCGGTGGTGGCCCCTTCGATCTGGAAGGAGGCGGTCGCCGCCCCCCAGAGGAAGTCCTCGGGGAAATCGTCGGGCTTGCTCACTTGTGGCACACGTACCTTCCGTGGGGAGGAAACAGAGGTGGGAGCGCTCCCAATACCGAAGCAGACCCCTACCCACGCGTCAACGCACCCGAACCCGGACGCAACCCAACCGTGATCTTTCGGGCGCGGCCCCGAGCGTCGCCGGGACCGCGCGTCCTCGGCCGTGTGCGGGGCGGCCGACCGCTCCCTCGTCAGCCCATCGGGATGACGATGCCCTGCCAGCGCTGCTCCATGAAGGAGCGCGCCCGGGGGCTGTGCAACAGCTCGTTCAACCGCGCGATGTCCGCGGAGTCGGCGTCGGCCGCGCGCACCACGAGGCCGTTGCCGTAGACGCTGCCCTCGGTCCGCTCCCACCCCAGGACCTCCGCGGTGTCGGGCAGGTCCGCTTCGAGGGCGTAGTTGCCGTTGACCACGGCGGCGTCCAGGTCCGGGAGCGATCGGGGCAGTTGCGCCGCCTCCACCGGGGTGATCGCGGCGCCCTTCGGATCCTCCTCGACGTCGTCCAGGGAGGGGGTGTTCCCCCCGCTGTCGGCGAGGGTGATCACGTCGTGCTCGGCGAGCAGGTTCAACGCGCGCCCCATGTTGGACACGTCGTTGGGCACCCCGATCCGCGCACCCTCCGGCAGGTCGGCCAGGTCGGAGATCTTCTCCGAGTACAGGCCGAAGGCCTCCAAGTGCACGTCCCCGACGTAGGTCAGGTCCGCCTCGGGGTTGCCCGCCAGATACTCCTCCAGGAAGGGACGCGTCTGGTAGTAGTTGGCGTCCAACTCCCCCTCGGACAGGGCCGCGTTGGGCTGGTTGTAGTCGGTGTACTCGACCACGTCGATGGCCAACCCGGCCTCGGCCGCCAACTCCTCGTCCACGAACTCCAGGATCTCCGCGTGCGGGACCGGACTGGCCCCCACCCGCAGTGTCACCAGGTCCTCGTCCCCCTCGCCGCCTCCGGCCCGTTCACTGGGACTTCCGCACCCGGTGAGCAGCAGGGCCACCGCACCGAACACGGCGATCCCCCGGGGCGCCTTCACACTCCCTGACATGGCGTTCTCCTTGCCGTCGATTCGACATCCGACCGGAGGGGCGAGGGGAAGGGGAAGGACTCAGCGCCGGGAGAGGCGGCGCACCAACAGATCGCCCAGGCTCTGCGCGATCTGCACGATGACGACGAGGAGGATGACGGTCGCCCAGAGGTAGTGGTCGTTGAAGCGCTGGTAACCCTCGCGGATCGCCAGGTCGCCCAGACCACCGCCACCGATGGCGCCGGCCATCGCCGAGTAGGAGATCAGCGTGACCACGGTCATCACCAGACCCGCGATCAGACCGGGCAGCGCCTCCGGCAGCAGCACCTTGCCCACGATGGTGAGCTTGCGGGTTCCCATGGCGTAGGCGGCCTCGATCACCCCGCGATCCACCTCCCGCAGAGAGGTCTCCACCAGACGGGCGAAGAACGGGATGGCGCCGATGCTCAACGGCACGATCGCGGCGGTGGGGCCCAACGTGGTCCCCACGAGGAAGCGGGTCAGGCTCAGCACCGCCACCATCAGCACGATGAAGGGCAGGGAACGGCCGATGTTGACGATGGCGCTGAGCACGGCGCGGACCGCCGGCGCCGGCGTGAGCCCGCCCCGGTCGGTGGTGACCAGCAGGACTCCCAAAGGAAGACCGACGAGCACGCTGAAGATCGTCGCCCACAGCACCATGTAGACGGTGTCCTGGGTGCCGAGCCACAGGCTGGGCCACATGTTCGGCCAGTCGTAGACGAAGTCGAGGACGGCCGTGACGGCGTTGCCCTCGTCGGCCAGGTACAGGATCCGATCGGTGGTCACTTTCCGGCCTCCTCGACCAGCAGGCCGTGCTCGGACAGGTAGGTCAACGCCTCGGCACGACGAGAACCGCGCATGTCGACGCTCAGGCGGCCCACGGACTGGCCGGCCACCTGCTCCACCCCGCCTCCGAGGATGTTGACGTCCACGTCGAAGCGGCGGGTCAGTTCGGACATGAAGGGCTCGTCGAAGGAGCGCGGGTAGGTGATGACCACGGTCTCCGGGCCGCCGTTGTCCGGCAACGGGAAGAGCGAGCGCGCCAGCAGGGAACCGGGTGTACCGATCAGGTCCAGCACACGACCGGACTCGCGGAACTCGCCGTTCTCCATGATCGCGGCGGAGTCGCAGATCCTCTTGATCACGTCCATCTCGTGGGTGATCAGCAGGATGGTCAGGCCGAGCTCGTCGCGCAGGCTGCGCAGCAGGGACAGGATGGACTCGGTCGTGGCCGGGTCCAGGGCCGAGGTCGCCTCGTCGCTGAGCAGCACCTTGGGCTCGGGGGCCAGGGCGCGGGCGATGCCCACACGCTGCTTCTGTCCACCGGAGAGCTGGGAGGGGTAGGCGCGGGCCTTGTCGCTCAGACCGACCAGCTCCAAGAGCTCTCCGACACGACGCGAGCGCTCGGCGCGGGAGACACCGGCGACCTCCAGCGGGAAGCCGACGTTGCCGGCGACCGTGCGCGAGGAGAGCAGGGCGAAGTGCTGGTGCACCATGCCGATCCCCCGACGGGCCTCGCGCAGTCGGGAGCCGCGCAGGGCGGTGAGCTCCTCGTCACCGACCCGGACACTGCCCTCGTCGGGGCGTTCCAGGAGGTTCACCGAGCGCAGGAGCGTGCTCTTGCCCGCACCGCTCTGGCCGACGACCCCGAAGATCTCGCCGGACTCGACATGCAGGTCGACGCCCTTGAGGGCCTCTACCTGGCGTTTCTTCAACCTGTAGGTCTTGTGCAGACCCACTGCGTCAATCACGGTTTTCCCATCGACGTCTGGCGGTGGTGTCACAGCTCCCGCGCTTCGCGGAGAAAGGCTGGATCAGCGTGGGTTTGACGCCCACACCCGAGCGTACGGAGCGCCCGGTCGGTGGACGGCGTCGACGCGCCGGAGGGACCGGCGGTCGGGGGCTCCAGAGGATTCGGGACCGGAGCCCGGACACGGCTCGACGTGCGTTCCCCGGTGGAGCGAAGGGCTCAGGCGGAGCGGAAGCGGGGCATTCGACAGCGACAGCCGGGCAGCGGAAGAGGCCGCCGGGCGGTGTCCACCGAGGAGGCGGGGGTCGCTTCGTCGTGCTCAGGAGCCATCACGGCACCAACTCAACCATGACCACGTCGGCCGGTCGACAAAATCGTTGACCTGAATATGGTTATTTAGACCACATCAGCCCCATGACCACCGGGGTAAGCCGCACGGCCTCTCACGAACACCCAAGAGAGTGCCTACACTCATTACCGTCCCGTGACCTTCACGCGCCGAGGCGACCGAGGAAGGTCGAGGCCCGCCCACACGGCGACGGCCGCGACACCGGTCCGGGAGATGACGAGAAGCAGCGCCCACGGCGTCCTGTGCCCGTGAGGGCGCCCGCGGGCACGAGGAGCGACCACACCGTGCAGTCCGACGATCTGAACAGAGTGGACGACTACGTCGACTTCTGGGCGCCCGACCCCACCGACGCCACCTGGCGGGAGACCCTCGCCGATGGCGCCCGTGCGCTTCTCTCCGGCCCGTTCCCGGGCCGAGCCCGGGTGATCGCTCTGGTCACCGCGCTCTTGGCCGCCACCGCCCTGCCCGCCCCCGCGACCGCCGCGCCGCTTCCGCCCCGCGAGCCGGAGAGCATGGGCTCCCTGGAGGAGCGGGCCGAGGCCCTCACCGAGGAGTACAACGGCGAGCTCCGCGACATGGAGCAGGTCATGGAGGAGGCCGAGCGCGCCCAGAGCCGGGCCGACGCCACCAACGAGGCGGTCGAGGAGGTCCGCGCCCAGGTGCGCGCCCTCGCGGTGGCCACCTACACCAGCAGCGGCATCGACCCGTCGATGTCGCTGTTCGTGGACACCGAACCCGACGAGGTCATCGACCGCGCGGTCGTCATCGACTACCTGTCCAGCAGCAATCAGGACCGGATCGACCAGCTCGACCAGGCCCTGTCCCGGGACCAGGTCGCCAGGGAGAACGCCGAGGAGCGACTGGCCGAGGCCGAGGCCGACATGGACGAGCTGGAGGACCGGCGCATGGAGGTGCGCCGGCTCATCGCCGACCACCCCGAGCAGCCCATGCGGCCCCCGGACAACATCACCCCGCGCACCGAGCAGATGCGCGACGTGATCATTCAGGAGTTCGGCCGCGGCGACGACGTCGGCGGCGTGGGCTGCTACCGCGCGGTGGGCGGCTGGGTCGTGGGCGAGCACCCCAAGGGGCGCGCCTGTGACTTCATGGTGGACGCCAACGGCCGCAAGCCCCCGGCGGACCAGGAACAGCGAGGCTGGGACATCGCCCACTGGGCCCAGGACAACGCCGAGGACCTGGGGATCATGTACATCATCTACCGCCAGCAGATCTGGGACATCCGTCGTGGTGACGAGGGCTGGCGCGCGATGTCGGACCGTGGCAACAACACCGAGAACCACTTCGACCACGTGCACATCTCGATGTTCTGATCCGGAGCGGGACGAACCCCGTTCCGGGCCTCGTCTTTATCCCCGAAAGGACACGAATGTCCAGAAGGGGAGATCACGATAAGGCCTCACCTCGGGTGATTCTCCGCTCGGCCGGCACGAAATGGTGACGATTCACCCCACTATCGTCGATCCGACCTGCCTTTCGTCCCTCTACGCAGCTAGGATGCTTGACGTCCCGACTCTTCGACGGGCACGGAACGTTTCTCCTCCGGCCCCGACCACGATGCACGGCGAACCCCGTTCTCCCATCGGGACATCCACTCACGACGCAGGGAACTCCCGCTCCCCGTCGTCCGCCCTCGCCCGCGGATCGACGGTGGTCCCGGGCCGTCCTCCCCACGATTCCCCGTGCCGTCACCCGACCGGCCATCCGCCGAAGGTCGCCACGGGAAACTCGTGAGAACCCACCATTGCGCACGCGCATCCCAGACAACACGGTCAGCACTTCACCGGGCGAGGGGAGCCATGAGCGAAAACGGACCTTACAACCAGCCACCGCAGAACCCCTATGGTGGCGGGGACGGCACCGGAGGCCAGCCGCCCTACGGGCCCGGCACCGGCGGTCAGCCCGGCTACGGTCAGGCCCCCTACCCGGGCGGCCCGGGTCAGGACCCGGGCATGTACGCGGGCGCTCCGGGTCAGGACCAGGGCATGTACGCGGGCGGTCAGCCGCCCTACGGAGGTCCCGGTGGACCCGGTGGACCGGGCGGCCCCATGGGTCCGGGCGCCCCTGGCCCCTACCCGCCGCCTCCCCAGCCCCCCAAGAGCGGCGGCAAGGCCGGCCTCTGGGTGGTCATCGGCGGCGGCGTGATCATCGTGGTCCTCGTGATCGCCGTGATCATCATGCTCGTCACCCGCGGTGGCGGTGACGACCAGGTCGTCACCCCCGACCCCACCACCGAGGCCCCCGTCGAGACCGACGAACCGGCCGAGGAGCCCGTCGCCGGTGGCGAGGGCCCCTCCGGCGAGCCGCCCTACGCGCTGCCCCAGGAGCCCTGCGAGGCCTACACCGACCAGGTCATGAGCGACTTCCTGCTCAGCTCCGACCCGGGCAAGAGCGTGTCCGACAACTCGGCCACCTGCTCCACCATCGGTGACTCCCCCGAGGGCAACCCCGACGACGCCTACGGTTCCCTGAACCTGTCGTACTCGGTGCCCTACAGCGGTTCGGACTCCATCGAGGCCGCCACCAGCGAGTTCCAGAGCAGCGTCGACTACTACACCGGTGGTAACGACGACTACTACCCGGCGGACAGCATCACCGAGGACAAGGCCCTCGACGGTCTGGGCGACGAGGCCCACCTCGTGATCACCGAGTACGACTACCTCGGCGACCTCATCCCCGTGGCCGTCCTGATGGTGCGTACCGCGAACGTCAACATCGAGCTGACCTACCAGATCAATGGTCTGTCGGTCGACCCCGAGGACCTCTCCATGCCCGACAACGCCGAGGACATCATGACCTCTGCTGCGGCCGAGGCCCTCGCCATCGTCGGTTCCTGAGGACCCGACCGGACGTTCCCTCGCGGAACGACCACGAGAAGGGGCCGCGACCTCGTGTCGCGGCCCCTTCGCCGTACCCGGGTCCGTGCCGTCGGGCGAGCCCCCGACGACACGGACCGGATCAGGCCTCGGCGAGGTCCGCGCGCACCCTACGGGCCGCCTCGACCATGTTGCGCAGCGCCTGTTCCGCCTCGGCGTAGCCGCGCGTCTTCAGCCCGCAGTCCGGGTTGACCCACAGGTTCGCGGCCTCCACGTGCGACACGGCCAGCCGCAACGACGCCTCGATCTCCTCCACCGAGGGCACCCTCGGGGAGTGGATGTCGTACACGCCCGGGCCGATCCCGCGCTTGTAGCCCCGCCGCCCCAGGGCCTCCACCAGTTCCATGCGCGATCGGGCCGCCTCGACACTGGTGACGTCGGCGTCCAGCGCCTCGATCCCGCCCACGATCCGGTTGAACTCCGAGTAGCACATGTGGGTGTGGATCGTCGTGCTCGGAGCGACCCCCGAGGTGGCCAGGCGGAAGGAGGCCACCGCCCAGTCCAGGTACTCCTCACGCCGTTCCTCCCGCAACGGGAGCAGCTCCCGCAGGGCCGCCTCGTCCACCTGGATGTGGCGGATCCCCGCCCTCTCCAGATCGGCGACCTCGTCCCGCAGGGCCAGACCCACCTGACGGGCGGTCTCCGCGAGCGGCTGGTCGGTACGCACGAACGACCAGGCCAGCATGGTGACCGGACCGGTCAGCATGCCCTTCACCGGCTTCTCGGTGCGCGACTGGGCGTAGGTGATCCACTCGACCGTCATCGGCTCGGGACGCGAGACGTCTCCGAACAGGATCGGGGGTCGGACACAGCGCGTCCCGTAGGACTGCACCCAACCGTTCTCGGTGGTCGCGTAGCCCTCCAGTCGCTCCGCGAAGTACTGGACCATGTCGTTGCGCTCGGGCTCGCCGTGGACGAGGACGTCCAGGCCGATGTCCTCTTGAAGCGCGATCACACGGTCGATCTCCGCGCGGAGGATGCGGTGGTACTCCTCCGTCGACAGTTCGCCACGACGGTGGGCGGCACGGGACCGGCGCAGCTCCGAGGTCTGCGGAAAGGAACCGATGGTGGTCGTGGCGAGCGTGACCCGGTCGGGTCCTCCCCTGTCCTCGGGACGCTCGTAGGCGTCCGGCCCCAGCGCGTCGAGGCGGGCCCGGACACGGGCGTCGGTGAAGGCCGGGTTGCGCGGTGTGGAGGCCCCCGTGTCGACGGCCTCGCCCTCGGAGAGGATCCGACCGAGCAGGGCCACCTCTCCGGCCTTCTGCACGGCGAAGGCCAGGGCCTCACGCAGCTCCGGCGCCAGGGAGGTCTCCGCGTCCAGGTCGATGGGCACGTGCAGCAGCGAGCAGGAGGTGCTCACCGAGAGCTCGTCCGTCAGGGCCAGAAGGGTGCCCAGCCGACCGATCGCCGAGGACAGGTCGGTACGCCAGACGTTACGACCGTCCACGACACCCGCGACCAACCGTGTGGAGCCCAGACCGGAGACGGCCGCCAGGTCCTCGAACCCCTCCCCGTCGGTGACCAGGTCGAGGCCGACCGCCTCCACCCGGGACTCCTTGAGCACCCGTAGCGCCGCCGGACCGATCGAACCGAAGTAGGTGGACACCAGGAGGGAGGGACGTTCCTCCGCCTCTCCCAGCCGCCTGTAGGAGCGCTCCAAGTACCCGACGGCGGCACGACCCTCGTCCGTGGCCAGGATCGGCTCGTCGAGCTGGACCTCGGTGGCGCCCGCCGCCGCGAGATCGGCCAGCAGCCGGACGTAGGCGTCCAAGAGTTGGTCGAGCAGCTCGATGGGCTCCCACCCCTCGGGGGCGTCGTCGGCGACCTTGGCCGAGAGAAGGAAGGTCAACGGACCGAGCAGCACGGGCCGGGTCCGAAAGCCCGCGTCCAGGGCCTCACGGAACTCCGCGACGGGTTTGTCGTCGACCAGACGCGGCCGGGTGCTCGGCGAGAGCTCGGGGACCAGATAGTGGTAGTTGGTGTCGAACCACTTGGTCATCTCCAACGGAGGCGCCCCCTGGACGCCCCGGGCCAGGGCGAAGTAGCGGCGGAGCCGCTCGTCCCGCTCCTCCGCCCGCGCCGGAGAGGGAAGACGGGAGGGCACGAGGTCGAACATGACCGCCGTGTCCAGGACGTGGTCGTAGTAGGAGAACGTGTTGGACGGGATGTCGTCCACACCCGCCTCGCGCAGCCGGGTGTAGGCGTCCCGACGGAGGCCGGCGGCGACGTCGTCGAGCTCCCGGGCGGTGGTGGCGCCCTTCCAGTAGGACTCGATGGCGCGTTTGAGTTCACGGCGGGGACCGATACGCGGGTAGCCGTGCACCGTGGAGCGCACGGACGGTCCGGAGGCCGTCGGAGTGGTGGACATGAAAGCTTCTCTCCCTCGTCGAAAGCCGGGCACCGATCCCGGAGAGGGGAGAGAACGCGAGGAGCACGGATGAGCCGAAGGACACACCCGTCTCGCGACCTCGGCCCTCCCTCGGGGCACGGGACCACCGGCGACACGGACGCGTCACCGGGCGGAGGCAGGTCTTCGGACTCGTGGGCACCTTCGACGAGACGTCGATCCGCCTACCGGCCGTCGCTTCCCGGGTCCGACCCGTCGGGTCGAAGCACCAGTGCCTTTGACGACTTTCGTTCCCACTCACCGCTGCGGGGCAGTCCCGGACTCACACCGGGTTCCCTCTTTCGACACACTCCGACGTCCGCGGAACGGACTCCGATTACTCGGTGGAGTGTGTACCTTCCACAGCTGGGAGTATAGGGAGATCCCCCTCCGCCCCTGTACCCGGCGTACCCCCTTCCTCCGAGCACGAGGGCGAACCCCTGCCCTGTGCACGGCATCACACCCGTTATCAGCGTTGCGTGGAAGAGGCATGCCCCCGCTCTCCCGCGGACGTTCGTCTGACGATGAACGTGGAGAACCCCCAGGTGAAGCAGCAAGACCGTCCGACCATGACCCCCGATCATCCCGTCCTCACGGTCGCGATCGCGTTGGTGGTGCTCGTGGGACTGCTGTCCATGGCGACCCGACCACCGGGCCCGAACGGCATGAGCCCGAGCACCGACGACGCCACGACGGTGTCGGCGGAGGAGGACCTTCCCCCCGCCGAGGAGGTGGACGGGCTGACCGACGTCCGCGCGGACGCGCTCCCCGGCCTCGAGGAGACCTCCATCTCCTATGAGGGCGGCGGTGAGGTCACCGTCGCCTATCCGGTCATCCCCAACGCCGACCCGCTGTCCGACTTCCTGGACCGCACGCTCACCGAACGCGCCTCCGCGTTCGAGGCGGCCGAGCCCGGGGCCCGTTCGATGACCGGCGAGTGGCGACTGACGGCGGCACGCGACGGGATCGTGGGCGTACGCGTCACCACGACCGAGACCGACTCCGAGGAGACCCGCGAGGATCACAGCATCTACTGGTACGAGACCGGTGACGGTGTGGTCCGCGGCTCCAGCTCCCTCCTGGCCGGCCAGGCCGAACTGGAGGAGTTCAACGAGCTGGTACGCGAGGCCGTCTCCGACACCGCCGCGGTGACCTCCTCCCTGTACCCGATCGACGCCCTCTACGACTCGGTCGGTTTCTCCTCCGAAGGCGACCTGGTCGTGGAGTTCGACGACGGACAGATCGCCCCCGTCTCGGAGGGGCGTCTGCACGCCGTGATCGACCGTGACGAGGCCGAGGGGCTGCTGTCGGAGTTCGGTCTGCGTGCACGCGACGCCGCCACCACCGGCGTGGACGAGTTCACCGTGGAGACCGCTCCGGAGGCCGACAAGGACGGCTCCGTGGAGGCGGCGCCCGGGGTGATGTCCCCGCGCGACGACTCCGTCGACTGTTCCGACCCCGAGGTGCGCTGTGTCGCTCTGACCTACGACGACGGCCCCGGCGGGCGCACTCCCGAGCTGTTGGACATGCTCGCCGCCCACGACGCCAAGGCGACGTTCTTCGTCACAGGCCTCCCCGTCAGGGAGCACCCCTGGACGGTGCGTCGTGCCTACGCCGAGGGTCACGAGATCGCCAACCACACCCTGGACCACCCCGATCTGGCCACGATCGGCGCCGGCGCCGTGCGGTCCAACCTGGAGACCACCCAGGCCCTGGTCCAGCGCGAGACCGGCCACACGATGAACCTGATGCGGCCGCCCTACGGCTCCCGCAACGGCACGGTCGACCAGGTCACCGAGGAGCTCGGTCTGGCGCAGATCCTGTGGGGCGTGGACACCAACGACTGGAAGGACCGGAAGGCCGGCGTGGTCTCCGAGAGGGCCCTGGACGGGGCCTCCGACGGGGCCATCATCCTGATGCACGACATCCACGACACCACGATCGACGCGTCCCGCAAGATCATCCGTGAGCTGGACGAACGCGGCTACACCATGGTCACCGTGTCCCAGCTCCTGGGTACCACCGAACCGGGACAGGTCTACGTGGACGGGACGGATCTGTAGAACCCCGGCTTCGGTCGGTGGGGAGGTTTCCCCCGCCGACCGGGGCGGGGAGGACTGACCTCGGTAGAGCGGAAGGACCACCGACGAGGATCGGTGTCCACATGTGGACAGTGCCCCGGGCGCCGGGGCGCTGTCCCCTATGTTGCTCCCAGCGAGCGCGGGAGAGCATCCGCCGAAGGGACGAGGGAGTCGGGTCGTGTCATCGAACTCAGTCGTACCGGATCAGGCCCCGCCCCGGCCTCACGAGGGTCGGACGATCCGGGTCCGCGCCGGGACGGCCCTGGTGGCTCTGTCCCTGGCCCTGACGGCCTGCGGGGAACAGGCCGTCGGACTGTCCGGGAACGAGCGGATGGCGGTGCTCCAGGACGGTTCCGGTGAGGGGATCTCCGAATGGACCGCCTCCGCCGAGGACTACGACGACCATCCCCACATCCCCGATCCGGACGTGGCCGTCGACGTGACCCTCCCCGTCTTCCCGACCGCCGACGCGTTCACCGAGGCGCTCAAGGAACGCGTCGACGAAGAGGTCGCCGACTTTCGCGCGGGGACCCGGGACCCGGTGAGCCTGGGCGTCGACTGGGAGCTGGTGGCCGCGGGCGAAGGCGTCCTCGGGGTGCGGCTGGTGCGCTCCGAAGAGGACATGCACGGCATGCGCGAGGGCTACTCCACCCACTGGTACGACGCCACCGCGGGCCGCTCCGCCCACTCCACCGAGCTCTTGGCCGGACAGGAGGCCCTCGACGAGCTCGACGCGATCGTCGGAGACGAGTTGGCCGACGACGAGGAGGTCGACGGCGACACCCTGTACCCGGTGCTGCGGACCTACGACTCGATCGGCTTCAACGAGAACGGCGACCTGGTCGTGGAGTTCGACGATGGACACCTCTCCCCCGTGATCGAGGGCCACGTGCCCTCCACCGAGTTCGGACGCAAGGTCGTGATCGTCGACCACGAGACCGCCGCACCTCTCCTGTCCGACCTGGGAGAGCGGGCCCGGCAGGCCTCCATGACCGAGAACGCCGACCTGGAACCGGCCGAGTTCGAGGAGGACGACGACGAGGAGGCCCCTCCGCCCGTCCCCGGGGTCTTCGACGCCCGGCTCCCCGACGTGGACTGTGAGGACGACGAGGTCCGCTGTGTCGCGCTCACCTTCGACGACGGGCCGGTGGCCGCCACCTCGGACCTGCTGGACCTGCTCGCGGCCGAGAAGGTCACCGCCTCGTTCTTCCTCAACGGGAGCCCCGTCCTGACCCGCCCCGGTCCACTACGCAGGGCCTACTCCGAGGGTCACGAGATCGCCAGCCACGGCGACCTGCACGAGCACATGAACCGTATGGACGCCGAGGAGCTGCCCTCCCAGGTCGCCTCGGTGAGCGCGATGGTCCGCCGCCAGACCGGACACACGGTGGAGCTGTTCCGGCCGCCGTTCGGGGCCACCGACGACGACGTGCACCGGGAGATCTCCGATCAGGGCATGGTCGAGACCCTGTGGACGGTGGACAGCGAGGACTGGGAGGGGCTGACGAGCGACGAGATCGTGGACCGGGTCGTCGACCTGGTCGAACCCGGCGGCGTCGTCCTGATGCACGATCCCCAGGAGGCCACGTTGGACGCGGTCCCCGAGATCATCCGGCTGCTGCGGGACGAGGGCTACGAGTTCGTCCCCGCGAGCCAGGCGATGGGCTTCCCCGAACCCCCGCACGTCTTCCCCGAGGACTGGGACGGCAACTGGTAGCGGGGGCGGACCATGGCGAAGGGCCGGTGGGAGTTCTCCCACCGGCCCTTCGTCGTACACGTGTCAGCCCGCGGTCGCGGTGTCGCCGACCACCTTCAGGGCCGGCGCGGGGGCGTCGACGCCGATGGCCTCCTCGATCGACCGGTAGCCGGCGGAACGCACCAACCGGGCCAGGCCCCGGTGGATCCGGCGCGGCCACAGCGGTCCGCCGTAGATCAGCCCCGTGTAGCCCTGCACCAGGGTGGCGCCCGCACGGATCCGGGCCCAGGCGTCCTCGGGGGTCTCGATGCCGCCGACCGCGATCAGGGTGACCCGGTCACCGACCTTGGCGCGCAGACGGCGCAGGACCTCCAGCGAACGCCGCTTGAGCGGGGCTCCGGACAGACCGCCGCCACCGGCCGCCTCCACCTGCTCGGCCGAGCTCTCCAGGCCCTCACGGGAGATGGTGGTGTTGGTGGCGATGATCCCGTCCAGCCCCTCGGCCAGCGCGAAGTCGGCGACGGCGTCGACGTCCTCGTCGGCCAGATCGGGCGCGATCTTCACCAGGAGGGGAAGGTCGGAGCGGCCGGCCTCGGCCAGCGACTCGCGCACCGCGCCGACCAGCGGACGCAGACGCTCCACGCCCTGGAGGTTACGCAGACCCGGGGTGTTGGGCGAGCTGACGTTGATGACCATGTAGTCGGCGTAGGGGGCCAGCCGCAGCGCGCTGAGCGCGTAGTCGGCGGGCGCCTCCTCCTCCGGGGTCACCTTGGTCTTGCCGATGTTCACCCCGACCACGGGGCCCTCACGGTCGCGGTCGTGGTGCAGACGCTCGGCGACCAGCGCCGAACCCTCGTTGTTGAAGCCCATCCGGTTGACGATCGCGCGATCCGCGACCAGCCGGGCCAGACGCGGCCTGGGGTTGCCGGGCTGGGGGTGGGCGGTGACGGTTCCCACCTCCACGAAGCCGAAGCCGAGCGCGGCCAGGCCCCGAGGGCTCTCCGCGTTCTTGTCGAACCCGGCGGCCAGGCCGAGCGGGCCGGGGAACTCGCGCCCCAGCGCGTGCACGGTCAGTTCCGGCTCACGCGGGCCCAGGACCCGGGTCATGGCCTCGGAGACCCCCGGTACTGCGGTCACGCCGCGCAACGCGGCGAAGCTCAGTTTGTGCACCTTCTCCGCGTCCATGTGACGCAGCACCGAGCTGAAGAGGATCTGGTAGAACACGGTCATCCGTTTCCGTCACCCTCGCGTTCCGCGAGGAAGCGTTCGAGTTCCGCGCCGAGTTCGTCGGCGGTGGGCAGGCCCTCCTCGTCCGTGCCGAACGACCTCGAGTCCCCCTCGCTCTCGGCACGGGAGGAGACGATGTCGTCGTACTGACGCTCCAGGTTGGCGACCACCCGCTGGATCTCCTCCGAGGCGGCCACCTGCTCGGCGATCTCCACGTCGGCGGCCCGGGCCGTCTCCTCCATGTCGTCGGTGGGGATCGCCAGCCCGGTGGCGGCCGTCAGATAGCCGATCGCGGCGATGGCCGCGCGCGGGTACTGCGACTGCGCCAGGTAGCTGGGCACGTGGACGGCGTAGCCGATGAAGTCGTGGTCCAGCTCGCCCAGACGGTACTCCAGCAGCGAGACCGCCCCGGCCGGCACCTCCACCCTGCCGATCCAGGGGGTGTGCCCCGCGACCAGTTCGGGACGGGTCGAGTGCGGGGTGACCGTGACCGGGCGCGTGTGCGGGACCGCCATCGGGATGCCGTTGACGCTCAGGGACAGCGAGACCGCGAAGCGTTCGACCAGCCGATGGACGGCGGCCACGAACAGCTCCCACTCGTGATCCGGCTCGGGCCCGTGCAGGACGAGGAAGGGCGTGCCCTCGTCGTCGTGCATCCGGTAGAGCCCGATCTCGGGGGCCTTGTACTCGGTCCAGGTGTTCTCGACGAAGGTCATCGTCGGCCGGTGGTCGCGGTAGTCCACGAGTCGGTCGGTGTCGAAGGTCGCGACCTTCTCGGCGGTGAACCGTTCGAAGAGCCACTCGGAGGTCTGGCGGCCCGCTTGTCCGGCGTCGACGAAACCGTCCAGACAGACCAGCATCACCGGGCCGACGATGTCGTCGAAGCCTGGATGGAGTTCGTACAGATCTGCGGGGTCACGCACCGGATTCTCGTCTCCATAGGGTCGGGATCACAGGACGACTCGCCTACGAAGGCCCACCCGAACGGTCCCTTGTGACGCACTTCGGGGTCGCCACGCCCTGCTTTTCCACCATACCGACCCGTTCCGGGTCCCCACCGGCGTCGACCCCTCGGTCGTGACCACGGCCACAGCGCCCGTCGTGGTCCGGCCGTCACACCGGGTACGGACCCGACGGATCGGAGCGGCCGACTCCCGAACACGTCGGCCGTGTGATCGGACCTCCGCCCGTTCCACGCCAGGGTGAGGTGCTCGACCGGGATGCCCCGTCCGAACACCTCACCCGAGCTTCGGTGTGGGCGACCGATCACGCATGGCGCGATGGCCGAGAGGGCGGCCGGCCGTCCCCTCGGAGGCACCCCTGTGGTCAGCGCTGTTCGGCGACCCTCAGGGTCCGCAGTCGGTTGAGGACCGCGGCGACCTCGTGCCGGCGCGGCAGGACGTAGTCCCCGTCGAAGTCGTCGCCGAGCAGAGAGACCCCGCGTTCGGCCAGGGCCCGGTCCAGCGAGTCCAGAGCCTCGGCGAGCGTACGGGAACCGTTCAGGTGGCCGCCCTGGACCAGGGCGCGCAGGGCCAGCCCGGCCCCGGTGATCTGCCCGGCGTCGACGAACTGCTCCACCGAGCGGACGTCGACGTCGCTCTCCCCGAAGGTCAGCACGTCCATGTCGCGACGCTTGAGTCTGCTCCGCCCCTTGGCCCCTCGATCGTCCACCGATCTCGGGTCCACCACACGGGCCCGGGGCCGGGTGAACACGGAGTCGGTGCGTTCGCGGGCGAGCGCGCGGGCGCGTTCGGTGACGTCGTGCGGATGGTAGGCGTCCAGCATCACGACGTGGTCGGCGACATCGAAGTAGTCGCCGCTGCCGCCCATCACCAGCACCGTGGAGACACCGTGCTCCCGGTACAGGGGGCGCACCAGGTCGATGAAGGGCACCAGGGGTTCCCGGTCGCCGTGGACCAGTTCCTGCATCCGCTCGTCACGGATCATCAGGTTGGTGGCCGTGGAGTCCTCGTCCACCAGGAGGGTGTGCGATCCGGCCTCCACCGCCTCGCAGATGTTGGCGGCCTGGGAGGTGGAACCGGAGGCGTTCTCGGTGCGGAAGTCCCTGGTGTCGGAGCCGGTGGGCAGGTTGCGCACGAACGGACCGACGTCCACCCGTTCCACCCGGCGGCCCTCCTCGGCACGGATCTTGACCGCGTCGGCGCGGGTGACCACGAGTTCGCGACCGTCTCCCGAAACGTGGTCGTAGACGCCGCGTTCCAGGGCGTGCAGCAGGGTGGACTTGCCGTGGAAACCGCCGCCGACGATGAGGGTGATGCCCTCGGGCACCCCCATGCCGGTCACCGTGCCCCGGTGCGGCAGGTCGACGCTCACCCGCAGGGACTCGGGCGAGGCGAAGGGCACCATGCCCGCCCCGGTCAGGGGTTCGTCGCTCACCCCGCTGCGGCGGGGCAGGACGGCCCCGTCGGCGACGAAGGCGACCAGCCCGCGGTCGGACAGGGCCTCGCGCAGGGCGACGGTGTCGACCACGCTGTCGGCGTAGGCCTCGGCGGCCTTCTGGTCGATCTCCTCCCAGTCGAGGTCGTCGACCAACTCGGGGACGGTCCGGCAGAGTTCGCGCTCGGCGGCGCGCCCGTCGATCCGCCGTCCGTGTCCGGGCAGATCCAGACCGAACCGCAGGTCGAGGGAGCCGTCCGCGCCCACCCGACAGGACGAACGGACCAGGACCTCCTGGCCCCCGGTGTCGATCTTGAGCCTGGACCCCTTGAGCAGGCGACGGGCGAGTCGGCCCAGGAAGTCGGCGGTGGCCCGGCGGCGGACCGGGTCGGCGTAGGCGCTCTCGGGGATCCCGGCGTCGGGGCGCAGGATCCGCAGCCGGGAGGGCGGCGCGAAGGGGTCGGCCTGGACCCGCTGCACGGTGAGGGTGAAGTCGCCGAAGTCCCAGTCACCCTTGAGGGACTTGTAGCGCCCGTAGGAGGCGCCGTCCATCTTCGACAGCTCTTGGGACAGGCGCGCGTCGTCGCGCACCCCGCGAATGGGCTCGGGTTCGGGCCGGCGTCCCCCGCCGCCTCCGCCTCCTCGACCGCCCCCGCGGTACCCGTGGCCCTGCCGTCCCGTCATCGTTTCCCCCCGGCTTCGTCGGTTCTCACTGCCCCGCCAGGTTAGGTCTTTCGCGCCTTCCCCGCTCCGGCCCTGTGGATAACCCGCCGAACGGCCCTACGGCTCCGGGTTCGGAAGGACGTCGTCGAGGATCTCCTCGAACTCGTCGGCGGTGGGTTTGGCCTCTTGGAGGAGCGTGTGCAGCAGGATCCCGTCGATCACGGCGGTGACCACGCGCACGCGGACGGGATCGTCGGTGTAGCGGCGGGCGAACGCCCCCACCGCGGCCAGCCAGTCGTCCGTGGACCGGCGCAGGTGGGGGCGGCGTGCGGCCAGGAGGAAGAGTTCGTACTCGGCGAGCAGGCGTCCCGGTTCCGCCGCGACCCGACAGAGCAGTTCGGCGAGTTCGCGTCGACGGTCGCCCTCGGTGGTCAGGCGGCGCATCCGCCCCGCGTCCTCGTCCATCACGCTGGTCAGCGCCGCGGTGAGCAGATCACCCAGGCCGGTGAAGTAGTAGGTGGTGGCGGAGGTGGGCAGTCCGGCCTCCTTCGAGACCGTGCGATGGCTGACCCCGGCCACCCCGTCGCGTTCGATGACGCGCAGGGTCGCCTCGATGAGGGCCTTGCGGCGCAGTTCGCCCTTGGCTCGGCGTCCGTCGGTCTGGGTCAGCGCTCCTCCTCGGTCCGGGAACCGAGGGTAGCGGAGTCGTTCACCTCCTCTCCGCCCTTCGCGGCCCGCTCTGGCAGGCGGTTCGCGACCAGGACCACGACCAGGGCCGCCGCTCCCGCCACGATCGCGACGTGGAGACCGCCGTCGGTCCCACCGGCCTCCACCGCCTGGCCCGCGGCGAAGGTGCCCAGGGCCGTGCCGACGGTCAGTCCGGTCAGCGCCCAGGTCATGCCCTCGGTGAGCCGTTCCGGGGCGACGATCCCCTCGATGAGGGTCATGACCAGGATCATCATGGGGGCGAAGAACACCCCGGAGACCAGCACCACCAGGGAGAGCGTCACGATGCCGTCGGCCGTCAGGAGGAGCGGCGCGGTCAGGGCCGTACCCGTGACCGCGACCGTCAACTGGGTCCGCGGTCGCCAGGGGATCCGGAGTCCTCCGAAGACCAGACCGGAGACGGCCGAGCCGAGGGCGTAGCAGGACAGGACGATCCCGGTGGCGCCGGGGACGCCGCGGGCCTCGGCGAAGGCGACCGCGACGACGTCGATCGCCCCGACGATCACCCCTCCCGCGAGAAGGATCGCCACCAGCAACAGGAGGGGAGTGTCGAGAAGGCGCCGGCCCCGCTCGGTGGCCGTGGGTCCGGTGACACGGACCGGTGGTTCGGTGGAGCGCTGGGCGACGAACAGACCGACCCCGACCGCGAGGAAGGCGGCGGCCGCCAGCGGGCCCGCCTGGGCGAAGGCCATCGTGCTCAGGACCACGGACAGCGCGGGGCCGGTGATGAAGGTGAGTTCGTCGGCCACCGATTCGAAGGCGTAGGCGGTGCGCAGTCGAGGTGTCCCCCGGTAGATCTCGGTCCAGCGAGCTCGGGACATGGCGGACATGTTGGGCATGGCGCCGGCGGGGATCGCGAGCACGAAGAGCAGGGCGGTCGGGGCCTCGAGCCATACGCACGCCGACATCGCCAGCAGGGAGGCGACCGAGACGAGCGCGGCCGGAGGCAGGACCCGGCGCTGGCCGAAGCGGTCGGCCAGGCGGGAGATCCGAGGCGAGATCAGGGCCATGGACAGGGTGAACGTGGCGGCGACGGCCCCGGCCAGACCATAGCCGCCGTAGGTGGCGGAGAGCATCGTGATGAGGCCGATGTTGGTCATGGCCACCGGCATGCGGCCGATGAGTCCGGCGGCGGTGAAGGCTTTGGCCCCGGGTGCGGAGAAGATCCGCGCGTACGGATTGGGCATGGCTGATCCTCGGGATCGGGTCGGAGGGCGTCGCGGTTCGCGGACGCCGATGCCCCCCCAAAAAAAACTGGGACACTTGTCCCAGTTTCTATACGCGAACCGCCCGGGGCACAAGGACATGTGGCGTACGCCATGCTCGCCCGTTCCACCGAAGGGCCGTTGCCGCCGTCGCTCCGGACGACTACGTTGCGTACAAGCCCGCCCAGACAAGGAGTTCCGCCGTGAGCACGGTCCTGTTCGCCCCGGAGACCTTCGACCTCGCCGAGACCACGCGGACCATCGAGGTCGCCCGGCACCTGAGGGACCGGCACGAATGCGTCTTCGCCGGTTACTCGGAGCGATACGCGGGCCTCATCGAACAGGCGGGCTTCGAGTACTTCCCCCTGGCCCCGGTCCTCACCGACGACCAGGCCGAACAGCTGCTCCGGTTCGACCAGGGACGCGCCGTGACCCACCCGTTCACCGCCGAACTCCTACGGGAGCGGGTCGAGGGCGAGCGCGCCCTCAACACCCTGCTGCGCCCGGCCGCGACCGTCATCGGCAGCACCATCAGCCAGTTCGTCTCGGCACGGGCCGACCGGATCCCTCTGGTCTACGTCAAACCGTTCGCCTACTCGTGGCCGCACCTGCGCCAGATCCGGTCGGTGCCGCTGCTCTCCGGACGCGGCACCCTCGCCCGGACCGTCGACGCCGGCGCCGCCCGCCTGCTGCGCGAGGTCGCCCGGTACACCACCCTCAAACCGAGGGGCTTCGTCCAGGTGGCCCGGGAGAACGGGGTGAGCGTCCCCCGACGCACCGTCGAGGCCTTGGACGGCGACCTCAACCTGATCGCGTCGATCCGGCTACGGCCCTACCTGCTTCCCCCGCACTACCGGTGGGTCGGCCCGATCTACGCGCGGCTGGGCGGCGAGGTACCCGCCGAGGTGACCGAGGTGGTGGAGAAGGCCGAGCGGCGCGGCCGACCGGTGATGTACTTCGCCATGGGCAGTTCGGCGAACCGGGAGATCGTGCTCAGGGTGCTGCGAGAGCTGTCCCGCATGCCCGTGACCGTCCTGGCCCCGGTCGCCCACTACCTGAGGCCGGGCGACCGCGCCGCGCTCGGTCCGCACGTGCACGTGTTCGACCTGCTCCCCGCCCATCTGTTGGGCGACCTGATCGACGCCTCCGTCGTCCACGGCGGCGAGGGCACCGTGCAGACGGCCGCGATCTCGGGCAAGCCCTTCGTCGGTATCGGGCTCCAGGCCGAGCAGCGCTGGAACGTCGACGAGTGCGCGCGGTTCGGCGCCGCGGTGGCGCTCGGTCCGCGACGGGCCCACGGCGAACCGCTGCGGCGCGCCTTCGAAGCGGTCCTGCACGATCCGGCCCTGCGCACCCGTGCCCGAGATCTGCGCGCCCACCTGGCCGGGGTGGACGGGGCCCGCAACGCCGCCGACCACGTCCACGCGCTGATCGAGGCCTCCCGATGAGCTCCCCGCGGATCGAGCCGGTGCTGGAGGTCGACCATGGGAGGTTCCTGCCGTTGTCGGGGGACCTCTCCCCTGGCGAACTGGAGACCTTCCTGACGACGTGGGCCGGGTACAACGACGCGGAGGATCCGCGTGGACTGCTCGACCAGGAGATGACCCTGTTCCCCGGCGGCCTGCGCGTGGTCCGCGCTTCGGGGGCGAGCGTGAACCCCGGGTGCTGCTGTGGTCTGGAGGACTGGCGGGAGTGGTCGAACCTGCTCGATCGCACCCATGTCTGGATGGGGCACGACCCCGGCGTCGTGCAGGAGTTCGTCGGTGACAGGATTCGCTTCTCCCAGGAGGGGAAGGAGTTGCGGATCGACCTGCCCCTGCGGGACCTGCCCGGGCTGCTCACCCGGGTCCACGAGGACCTGCGGGGCCTGCTCACCCTGGTCGAGAGGGAGTGTGGAGCCGAGGTCGCCGCCCTCCTCGACCGCGACCTCCACATCACCGACCCGTTTCCCTGACACCCACCGGCCGAGCGACCCGTCGATGTCGCCCCTCCCCGCCCCAGGTGTGCGAACGTGAGAACCCGGTGGCCGGAGCGCCCATCCACGCCGGCCGGCTTCTGGACGAACTCGCGCACGTGCCCTGATCCATCTGAGCCGCGTTCACACAGCACGGCACGACGGCCGTGCCGGGAGGGCATCCCGGCACGGCCGTCGGCTCGTGTGTCGGAGGGGTCAGAGGAGAAGAGTGCTCACGTGGTGGGCGAGTGCTCCCGCGCCCACCGCGAGGCCGTAGGCGAGGATCCTCCATCCTGGGCGCCCGGGTCGGCGATGGCGCCCCAGACGGGTCGGAGGGGAGGAGGGTCCGGTCGGCGGAACGTCGTCCGGGGCCGGGCGCGGGGACGGAACGGGCCGCACTTCACGTTGATCGTGTCGCCGAGAAGCGACCTTCATCCAATGCGGGAGCTCCCCGTGTTCCTGGCGGTATCGGACACGCGGATCGTCGGCCATCTGCGCGAGCGCGCTCTGCCGGTGGCGGGTGAAGCGCTCGCCCCGGGGCGCGGACAACACCGCCCGGACCCCGGGGTCGAGCCGGTGGGGCGCGATCATCGGGCGGCCTTGGGGAGAACGAACTCGGCCCAGGTGACGGTCCCCAGCCCCGAGCAGAAGGGGAAGTCCAGCACCGATCGAGTGCCCCAGCGGGCGGCGAGATGGTCGATGAGCAGCAGACCACGACCGCGCTCGGCCTCGAACCCTTCCCCAGAGGATCGCGGGGACGGGATCCGGGGCTCCGAGGGAGCGGACCGATCGGTGCGAACACCGTCGTCGACGATGGCCACCCGGACACTGGTGGCGGTGGGCCGGTGCAGGAGGCGGATGACGCGTCCTTCGTCGTCCTGTCCGGAGCGTGAGTGGTCGCAGGCGTTGGCGAACATCTCACTGACGCAGAGCACGACGTCCTCACCGGTCTCCCGGAGGGGTCCGATCAGGTCGGAGAGGTCGGTGGCCAGGTCCGAACGGACCCTGGCGATCCGGGACAGGACACCGGGATAGACCCTGGAGAACCGGCGGCACCTGTCGAGAGGCTCACCGAGGGCGTGGATCGGGGCACGGTCGTGCGGCACAATGGACATGTCGATCTCACTTTCTGCTTGCGATGCTGGAATCGAGTCGGCCTGCTCTGGGGGTGCGTCAACACCCGCCAGAGCTTTTTCGTGCGTGGGGTTCAGAGGCGCACGGCCTCGGACACGAGGGGCACGTCAAGGGTCTGAGAGGGTCCGTCACCACCGGTGAGCGCCTTGGGTCGGGAACGTCGACGATCGATCTCCTCCTTGAGCAATCGCAGGGACGTGGAGCGGGGCAGCGACTCGCCCTTGAGCGTCTCGAACAGGTCGCTGTGGGCGGCGACCTGCTCAGGGTTGGTGATGATCTGCCCGGAGCCACAGGGGGCGGGCACGTAGACGATCTGGTGGTGGGGACTGAAGGAGAGCAGCCGGAACGCGGAGGAACGGCAGGGGTGCAGGTCGGTCTGCTCGGGGATCACGTGCACGGCGATGTGCTCTCGTCCCGCGGCTTCGACCACCAGCGAGAGCTGGTCGGCCATGGTTCGGGAGTCTCCGACGGTCTGGCGCACCGCCGACGCGTTGACGACCAGACACAGGTGCGGCGGCCCCGAACCCATGAGGGTGAGCGGAACGCGTTCGGCCCGGTGGAGTTCGGTGCGATCGTTCGACAGGGGCTGGGCGCCGAGGGTGAGGGCGCGGGCGTAGGCGGGTGTCCTGAAGGGCGAGGGGAAGGCTCCGGGGTCGAAGAAGCGGATCTGGTGGGCGTGGTGTTGGAACCGGGAGATGTCCGCGTCCTCGTCCAAGAGGGACTGGATGCGAGCTCGTGCCCACGCGTCCACCAGAACGCCCTGGGCGCCGATCCGTGAGTCCAGATAGCGGGCCAGGTGTCCGGGAGGGTCGTACTCTCCGGACTCGATCGCCGCGAGCGTGGTCGGCTCACACACCTCTCGCAGTGTGAGGTCGTCGGGGTCGACGTCGGCCTGGGTCCGCACCTGACGCACCCGCGCCCCGAACCTCTCCCAGTGCGAGCCGGGATCCGCGGCCCCTCCACCGCCGCCGGCCGTTCGTGCAGTCCGCTCACCAGTCATGTGGTCACTCCTCACGAAATCTCTGGATGTCCCTCAGCCCGCACATGGTGCGGCCGTGGAGCCCTTCCGCTGTGCCGAGGGCTCCATCGCAATCCCTATAGTGAGGCACACACTACGAAAATCCAAGTGTTGGAAAATAACTGGGTTGGTATATCTGAAATGCGAAGTTTGCAGCCCGCGAGATACTGGAGGCAGTGCCCACAACATGAGCGAGGAGACAGCCGTGGCCCAGGGTTCGCCCGTCCGGCGTCGTCATCTGGTCAGCCAACTCAAGCGCCTGCGCTCGGAGGCCCGGCTGTCCCAGGGAGAAGTCTCGAAACGCATGGGCTGGGAGTCCGGCAAGATCATCCGGATCGAGACGGGCAAGTTCATCCGCCTGAACTCCGCCGATGTCTCCGAACTCTGCCGCCTGTACGGGTCGACCGATGAGCTCCGCGAGGACCTGGTCGAGATCGCCAAGGCCTCACGCACCCAGAAGCCCTGGTGGTTCCAGTACAAGGACGTCGGCATCGGCGCCTTCTACGGGTTGGAACACGAGGCCGCCAAGATCCAGCAATACACAGTCGGCTTGGTTCCCGGGCTGCTCCAACATCGGGACTACATCGAGGCCATGATGGCCCGGGGATACGTGCCCGACACCGAGGAACGCACACGCCGCGTGGAAGCGCGAATCCAGCGGCACTCGAACGTCCTGGAACGCGAGAACCCACCGAGGATCTGGATGATCCTCGACGAGTCCTGCCTGCGCTGCGTCATCGGTGGCCCCGAGGTCATGGCGGTTCAACTCGACCATCTGATCGGCCTGGCGAACCGGCCCTTCATCGACCTCCAGATCCTCCCCTCATCAGCGGGGATGTCCCGCACCTACGGGTTCTCCCTACTGACCTTCGACGAGAGCGACCGCGCCCTGTTCGTGGACGTACCGCCGAACGGGTTGTTCTTCGAGGACCGGGAAGACTTGCTGGAGCACGAGATAGCGTTTGACCAACTACAGGCCTCCGCGCTCTCCACCGCGGAGACGCGAACCCTCCTCAAGACGCTGATCAACGAGTACAAAAGGTCGTCATGACTCCGAGCGCGATCACCATCGAAACCTTCGTCCCCGCTTCCCCCTGGCACAAGGCGAGCTACACCAACGACCGCGGCGAGTGTGTCGAGGTCTCCGAAGGACCGATCACCGGGGTCCGCGACACCAAGCACCGCGAACTCGGAGCCCTCTTCTTCAACGCCGACGAGTGGCAGGCCTTCCTCGGCGCGACCCGCCCCTGACCTCACCTGTCGCGCCCCCAGCGAGGCCTCGTCCGTGATTCTCACGGGCGGGGCCCTCTGAACACACAACTCCCCGGACTCCGGAGACAGCGTTACACCATCGGCGAACCCAAAGTTCACTTTTCACAGATAGTGACCGAAAACGGTCGCGTGGCCACGGATTGTCATAGGGGCACGATAGACCTGGGGTCATGATCGAGACCCCCTCTCGCGCATTCGTCCCTCCACTCGTGACCGTCCTGTGGGGCAAGACCGGCGAGGTCGACCGGGACATGCCCGACGATGCCTGGCACCCCTTGCTGTTCCACATGATCGACTCGGCCAACGTGGCCGGGCAGATCTGGGACCGCTATCTCTCCACCGCGATGAGAACGGCCCTCGGCCCACCCGGGATCGGCAGGGCCCTGTACATGTGGTTGGCCGGACTCCACGACCTGGGCAAGGCCTCCCCCGTCCACCAGAAGTTGAGCCCCCACCACTACCAACGGGTCCACGCGGTGGTACCGCACACCGCAGAGTGCGAGGAAGGGTTTCCCCATGCTCGTCTGAGCGCGTACATGACCATGGAGATCCTCGAACAGGAAGAAGGCTGGCCATTCGAGGTCGCGCTATGGATCGCCGACGTCCTCGGCGGACATCACGGCACCTTCCCCAGCGGCTCCGGCACCCACGACCCGGAGCGCAGGACGGTGGGCGGCGAGGCCTACCGACAGGCGCGACGATTCCTGTTCGACTCGATCACCGAATACTGCGGGGTGGACCTGGACCGACTACGGGACCACATACCGAACATGGGTGCCCAGCTGTCCTTCGCCGGGGCCGTGGTCATGGCCGACTGGCTGGCCAGCAACAGCGGGTACTTCGGGTACGACTCGTCCGAGACGAAACCCGAGGAGAGCCTCTATCGGAAGATCTCCGAACAGACGGCCCGGGACCGTTTTCAGGAGATCACGGAGCTGAACCGGGTCTGGTTCCCCGAGCCCGGGGACAGCGCTCATGACCTCTATCGGCGCCGCTTCGGAATCGAGGAACCGCACGGCACCCAGACCCTGGTCGACGAGATCGCCCGGGCCGCCGCGAACCCCGGGTTGATGGTGATCGAGGCGCCCACCGGGGAGGGAAAGACGGAGGCCGCGTTGGCGGCCGCCGAGATCCTCGCGGGGCGATTCGGGTTCAACGGCCTGTTCTTCGCCCTTCCGACCCAGGCCACGAGCAACAGCATCTTCGACCGGCTTCTGAAGAAGTGGGAGGAATCCCAGCCGCTCAAGCCGACCGTCTCCCTGGTCCACGGCAAGGCCCGGTTGAAGAAGGAGTTCACAGAGCTGCCCTCGGGAGCGGTCGCCGACGGCGGTTGTGACTCGCTGACCGCCTCCTCATGGATGCGCGGGTCGAAGAAGGCCCTGCTCAACCCGGTCGCGGTCGGCACCATCGACCAACTGCTGTTCGCCGGTGTGGCGGCGCGCTACCTCCAGCTTCGCCACCTAGGCCTGGCCAACAAGGTCGTGGTCATCGACGAGGTCCACGCCTACGACACCTATATGTCGGAGATCCTGCACCGCACACTGCACTGGCTGGGTTGGCACGGCGTCCCCGTCGTCCTCCTCTCGGCGACGCTGCCACCGAAGCAGAGGCGAGAGCTCCTGAACGCCTACTCCGGTGCCCCGAACCTCACGCTCGAAGGAAGCGGCTACCCACGCGTCACCTGGGTCGAGGCGCCGACCATGGATCAGCGCCTGGCCTGGAAGGAGGGTGACGGTACCGAGCCCGCCCTACTCTCCCGATCGGCCGAGACGCGGCGTGGCTCGAACATCCGTCTGGAGTTCTCGCCCGAGGCCGAGGACGGGGATCTCGAAGGGATTCTCGGAGAGCGGCTCAGGGGCAGTCCCAAGGCCAACGTCCTGGTCCTGCGCAACACCGTCCAGAGGGCTCAGGACACCTATGACAAGCTGCGCGCACAGTTCCCCGACTTCGAGATCCGGCTCGCGCACGCCCGATTCACCGCCCGGGATCGGGAACGCATCGACCGGGAACTCATGGACCGCTACGGTCCGCCCGAGGAGAAGCGGAAGCGGCCCACCCACAGCATCGTCGTCGCCACCCAGGTCGCCGAGCAGTCCCTGGACGTGGACTTCGATCTGGTCGTCTCCGACCTGGCCCCGATCGACCTGTTGCTGCAACGCGCGGGACGCTGTCACCGTCACGAGCGGGAAGAGGGAGAGCGTGGCACGCTGACCACGCCGACCCTCATCATCACCGGCTACCACCGAGGCGACGACGGTCCACCCCGACTGCTCGGCCGGACCAGGCGCCCCTACGACCACCACCTGCTGTACCGCACGCTCGCGGCGTTGACCCACCCCGAGCAGCGGCCCTCCGTCAACGTCCCCGAGGACGTTCCCCATCTGATCGAGCTGGTCTATGGAGACACCGAGATCGGCCCACGGAGTTGGCAGGAGGTCATGACCGACGCCCGTAAGGACTGTGAACGGCACCGGTCCCGACTGGAGGCCCACGCTCATTCCGTTCTGATCGCGGAGGGCGACCCGGAGCAACCGGCGCTCTCGGGCATCCATCCCTTCGGTAACGACCACCGGGTCTCCGAGGATGAGGAGGAGGCTGCGCACATGCTGCCCGTCCGTCACGGTGCGGACAGCGTCGAGGTGATCCTGCTACGTCGTACCAGCGACGCTCAGGCGGTCACGGTCTCCCGTGTGGTGAAGGAGGGAGAGGAGGAGAGCCCCGTCACCATCCCCCTCGACCGCACTCCCCCGAAGAAACTGATCTCCCATCTCGGTGACCAGGCGATCCGGCTCCCCCTCTGGCAGTTGGACAAGACCCTGCCCGTCTGTCCGAAGGCCTGGGAGCGAGCCCCTTGGGCCAAGAGGCTCCGTGTCCTTCTGTTGGACGCCACGTCGTCCGGTCGGCAGGGCGGAAAGACGTACACCTACTCCCCAGAGACAGGTTGGAAACCGCAGCAGTGAACGATCCGGACGACTTCAATCTCATGGACGATCCCTGGCTGCCCTACATCACCACCCGGGGCACCGCCGGAACCGGTTCGCTCAGGTACGTCCTGACACAAGCGCACGAGATCCGCGACCTGATCGTCGACGTTCCCACCCAGTACCCGCCGATCCTTCGCATGTTGGTGGCGCTCCTGCACCGTGCCCTGGCCGATAAGAACTCCGCTCCGTCCACCTTCCCTTGGAGCGCGGGACAGTGGAAAACGCTCCACGAGCGTGAAGACCTTCCCGGTGACAAGATCGACCTCTACGCAGACAGCTGGAGGAACGTCTTCGGCCTCTTCGATCGGGAGCGCCCGTTCCTTCAAGTGCCGAAGAGTCGCCTGACGACCTCCCAGGACAAGACCGCGGCACTCCTGATCCCGGACGCAGCCTCAGGGAACAACGTCCCGCTCTTCTCCTCGCACCGGGACGACTCCCCCACCCCGTTGACCCCGGCCCAGGCCGCGCGTTGGTTGTTGCACGTCCACGCCTGGGATACGGCGGGGATCAAGACCGGAGCCGCGGAGGATCCCAGGTCGAACAAGGGCAAGACCACCGGCAACCACACCGGCCCTCTCGGGGGCATGGGCGTGCTCGTTCCGGCCGGGAGAACGCTGAAGGAGACCCTTCTGTTCAACCTTCTGGTCTTGGACCGGGAGTTGACCTCGGAAGGGGATCAGCCGGTATGGGAAAGGGGCCCGCTCTCCGCCGAGTGGGACACACGCGCCCCTGCTGGACTCCTGGACCGCTACACCTGGGTCGGCCGTCGAGTCAGGTTGATACCCGAAGACGACGGCGATGGCGGGGTGGTCGTGCGCCAGGCGATCGTCTGTGCAGGTGACCGGGTCGAACCCATGATCAGACCCCAGATCAGGGAGCCGCACACCGCCTGGCTGAAGAACAGGCCGAAGACGGGCAAGGAGGCCTCCGTCGGCCCTGTCTCGTCTCACCGTCCCAAACGCCACACCCCGGGTCAGGAGCTGTGGCGAGGGTTGGGCGGCCTTCTGGGCTGGGACGACTATCTGGACCGGGACGACTCGCTCAAGCCCCAAGTGCTCCACCGCTTGGCGCAACACTTCACACGGGGCAGAAAACTCCCGGTCATCCAGCTCCGTGCGTACGGCATGAGCTATGGGCTCCAGAACGCGATCATCGACGACACCTACTTCGATTCCCTCCCTCTACCCCTGGTGCTTCTGCTCGGAGGAGAGACCCGAGACCTGGAGGAAAGAAAGGCCCGAGATCTGGGAAAGCGCGTGGTCAAGTGCGTCGCCGACACCGAGGAGGCCGGGCGGGCACTGGGGCATCTCGCCGCCGATCTCGCCTTCGCCGAAGGAGGCGACCCAGGGACGGAGCAGCAGGCTCGCGACCGTGTCACCCGGCAGTTCTTCGCCGACCTCGACCAACCCTTCCGCACCTGGATCAGTGGGACCACCGACCCGGACCGGGCGGAGGAGTACCAGGGGGAGTGGCACGCCTTGGCCCGGCGACGAGCCCGAAGGCTGGCGAACGATCTCATCTCCCGCACCGGACCCGGCGCGCTGCGCATTCGTAACCGCAAAGAGAAGACGAAGAAGGGAGAGATCATCAGCGTGAACCTGGTGACCGCCCAGAAGTCCTTCAATGGCAGGCTGCGCAAGCACCTGCCGGTCAAGGAGGTGTGATGACCACCGAGACCACGTCCACCGGACCCCCCCGACCCTTCGAACCGAGCGCCCCCGAGAACCGGAGGTTGGCCCGACTCCTGTCCGGTCTGTGGGACGGCCGGGACATGGCCCACGGGACCCCGGCGACACTCTCGCGTTGGCGCAAGGGGGTGGGCCGAGACCACGAGGAGAGCCCGTTCCTGAGCATGGAGGTCGCCGAGGTCCTTCAGGACCGCCCCGACGCCCGTGGTGAGGTACAAGCGGCCGTATTCCACGCTCTGACCCTCTATGCGGTGCACCAGCAGTCGGTCGCCACCACCATGCACAACGGCGACAACGACCTGCGTCCTCGGGGGACCTCGATCGGCCACGCGATGCGCGACCTGTGCGTGCGCAGGGCACCCGAGGGGATGTCCGACCCCTGGAAGCACAACGACAACAAGGGCGTCGTCCGGCTCATGGAGTCCGCCACGACCTCCCACTCGGTCCCCGAGTTGGTCGGCCACCTGCGCCATGTCGTCTCCCTGCTCCGTAAGGAGTCGATCCCCCTCGACTACGTACGGCTGGCACGTGACATCCACACCTGGTCCAGGCACTGGCGCGGGAAGGCCGCGAACCAGTGGGCCATGGACTTCTACACCCCTGTGAACACACGGAACGACAACCCCGACACCACCGGTGAGGAGCACTGATGGCCTTCCTGGACATCCACGCGATCCAGGCGGTTCCCCCCGCCAACATCAACCGCGACGAGAACGGCAGCCCCAAGACCGCCGTGTACGGAGGCGTCCGGCGACTGCGGGTCTCCTCCCAGGCGTGGAAGCGGGCCGCGCGTAAGGCCCTGGAGGCCGACTCCGACTCCATCCGCCCTTCCGAGCGCACCAAGCGTCTTCCCGAGCAGATCGCCGCCGCCCTGGCCGAGCGCTCCCCGGCCCTGGCCGACCGGGCTTCGGAGGTCGCGCAGGCGGCCGTCGCGAACGTGTTCGGGGTCAAGTCCAAGGCCAAGAAGGAGAAGGACACCGAACGGGAACGACTGGCCACCGAATACCTGCTCTTCCTCGGCAACGACCAGCGTGATCGGCTCATCGACGCTCTGGTCGAGAACGAAACGGCGCTGGCTGAGGCCGCCGACAGCGGTAAGGACTCCTCGAAGAAACTCACCGCCGTGTTCAAGGAGATGGACCTCCGGAGCACGGTCGCGACCGGGCACCCGCCGGCGGTCGCGCTGTTCGGCCGCATGGTGGCCACCGACCCGGCCCTCAACGTGGACGCCGCCACCCAGGTGGCGCACGCGCTCTCCACACACCGAGTGGACTCCGAGTTCGACTACTACACCGCCGTGGACGACGTGGACAACGAGTCCGACGAGACCGGCGCGGGCATGATCGGCACGGTCGAATTCAACGCCGCCACCATGTACCGATACGCCACCGTGGACCTGCACTCGTTGGTGGAGAACCTCGGTGGGGACATCGACGCCGCCTGCGACGTGGCGGTGGCGTTCGTGCGGTCCTTCCTGGTGAGCATGCCCACCGGCAAGCGCAACACCTTCGCCAACAACACCCGTCCGGACTTCTCCCTGATCTGTCTGCGCGAGGACCAGCCGGTGAGTCTGGCGGCGGCGTTCGAGCGGCCGGTCTTCGGTGAAGAGGGCCACCTCGGCGAGTCGGTGCACCGTCTGGTCCGGCATCAGGCCGACCAGGACGAGTGCTACGAGACCTCGCCCCGTTCCCACAGGGCCGTCTACCCCGCCTGGGTCGCCGAGAGCGTCGCGGAGATCCGCGGGGCCGAGCGATTCCGGCTCCCGGAGTCCACCCCGTTGAAGAAGGCCCTGGACGACGTCCGGGCCGAGATCCACAGGTTGATCGGCGGCGGCGATGCCTGAGGTGTTGGCGCTGCGGCTGAGCGGCCCGCTCCAATCGTGGGGCGGGCACTCCCGGCACACCACCCGCGGCACTCTCACCCACCCCACCAAATCCGGTGTGGTGGGGCTGTGCGCAGCGGCTCTGGGAATCCCCCGAGGCTCGGAGAGGCTCACCGAGCCGGCCGGACTGGGTTTCGGGGTGCGGGTGGACCGTCCGGGAACCCTGTTGATCGATTTCCACACGATCTCGGCCGCCTCGCACGGCCCGCTGAAGCCCAAGGAACAACGGTTGCCGACCTCGAGTGGCGGGCGGCTCCCGGCGGGCGAGGGCAAGGTCTCGCGCCGTGCTTATCTCCAGGACGCGGTGTTCGTCGCGGTGCTGGAGGCAGGGGGTTCGGAACAGGTGGAGCTGCTGGACCAGATCGAGGAGGCGCTCCTCCGCCCTCGCTATCCGTTGTTCCTCGGGCGCCGTTCCTGTCCCCCGGATCGCCGGGTTCTACTGGACCGCTACCGGGATACCGACATGGTCGAGGTGTTGGAGCAGATCCCCTGGCAGGGGGAGACAGGGTGGGAACGCGCCGCGAGGAGGCGAGCGGAGGAACAGGGGGTCGAGTACCGGTGGCCGAGCGCTCCCAGCACTCTCCCCGTCGTGCTGGACTCCCCGGACGGGGAGGAACTCCTTCCCGACCTTCCCCTACCGAGTCCGGCGTTCCGACGTTCGTTCGCGGATCGTCCGGTGCGGCACGACAGCGTTCCCACTCCCGGGATCGTGCTGGAGGCGGAAGCGGAGGCCGAACCGGTCGACGATCCCCCCTTCTCCTTCTCGGGGGACGGCTCGATGGCGCTGCTCGACGAAGGGGGCTCGTGATGTACCTCAGCCGTATCTTCCTCAACCCCCGTCGGCAGGGCACCACCCTGTTCATCGGAAGCCCTCAGCGGTTGCACGCCGCCGTTCTGGCGTCGTTCCCGCAGGATCCGCCGACCGGGGCGAGCGATGGGCCTCGGGTCCTGTGGCGGTTGGACATCGACGACTGGCGCCGCCCGGTGTTGTGGGTGTCCTCCCCGAACAAGCCCTCGTTCGAGCACATCACCGACGAGTACGGATGGCCGCGGGCCGAGCCGCCGTTCGAGACCCGTTCGATGGAGCATCTTCTCGCCCGGTTGGTCGCGGGACAGGAGTACGTCTTCCGCGCCACCGTCAACCCGGTCAAGACCAAGGCCGGTGAGCCCGACGCGGAGGGGCTGCGAGGCCGAGGGCGGGTCGTGCCGTTGGCGGGCGCGGCGGCGCGGACCGAGTGGTTCGTGGGACGCGCCGAACGGTGGGGGTTCGAGATCCCCCTCGGCAAGGTCCAGCCCCCGGAGGGCGGTCCGGCCTGGGCTGTGGAGACCCGGGACTCCCGGCGCCTGCGATTCAGCAAAAAGGGGGCCAAACGCCAGGTGGTCCTTCAGACCGTCACCTTCGAGGGGCGTCTGCGCGTGACCGACGTCGACCTGTTCCGGCGGACGCTGACCCACGGGGTGGGCCGGGCCCGCGGCTACGGATGCGGGCTGTTCACGCTGGCACGATGAGCGTTCGGTGGGCCCGGGTTTCCGGGCCCACCGGGCCTTCGATTCGTGACCACGCATCGGGGGTGGGTCTCGGGGCGGTCCGGTGGGCATCCCGGCCCCACCGGACTTCGCGTGTCCATCCGCACGGCTTCGACCCGAGGACCCACCCCGCCGCGGGCCGGCGGGTGGCCGGAGCGGCATGGGGACACCCCGCTCCGGCCACGGGCGACCACTCGGCTCTGGAGGAACCAGGATCGCCGGCCAAGGTCGTACACGGGTCAGGAGGGCCCCGGTACGACCGTTTCGGCACCGCCCCGGAGGGGGTGGGGGATGCCGACGTCCTCATTCCTATCGGATCCGGGCCCTCCGTGAGGGGGAAACCGGGATTCCGCGATCACGGAAACCCGCCGGCCACGGCGGTTCTCAGGCGATGGTCGCCCGGAAGGCCCGGTCGTGGTCGTCGACGGGGGCGTCGTCGAGGTCCTGGACGAACACCGCCACGGCCCGTCCGCCGTCCCGGTCGAGCCGCTCGGCCAACTCCGTCCAGTGACGGTGGTTGGGGTGGTCCATATCGGTGCAGGCGGCCGCCGGGGACAGGAGGGCGACGGCCTCCGCCATCGTCTCGGCGTCCAGCGTGTAGGTGGCGGTGCCCGAGACGTGGCCGCAGGCACGCGCCAGGGCGATGCTCGACAGCAGGCGTTCGTTGACGTTGGTCAGGGTGAAGACGGTCTCGCCATCACGGAGCTCGCCGATCGCGAAGGCGACCGGTCGTCGCCAACCGGTGTGCGCCTCCTCCATCCGGTTCAGTCCGGCGACGACCTCTTCCCTGGTCCTCCACTGCTCCATGCTTCCTCCTCCTGCTCTCAAAGGTCCAGCTCGCCGGTGGCGACGGTGACCGCGTGTCCGCCGATGAGGACGCGTTCACCGGTCAGCCGCAGTTCCAGGTCGCCCCCACGCTTGGACGCCTGGTGCGCCCGGAACGCGGTGCGGCCGAGCCGCTCGGCCCAGTAGGGGGCCAGGACGGTGTGCGCGGCCCCGGTGACCGGGTCCTCGGGGACCCCCATCTTCGGCGCGAAGAACCGCGAGACGAAGTCGTACTCTCCGGAGCCCCGCGCGGTGACGATGACGCCGCGCGAGGGCAGCGCCTCGATCAGGCCGAGGTTCGGCGTGAGGGAGCGGACGGTGTCCTCGTCGGCGAGCTCGACCAGGAGGTCGTTGTTGCCGCCGATCCCGGTCCACCCCGGGGTCGCGCCCAGGGCCTCGGTCAGGCCCTCGGGGGCCTCCACCTCCGCGGCCGGACGGGCCGGGAAGTCCATCCACAACCGTCCGTCGCGGCGTTCGACCGTGAGGATCCCGCTGCGCGTGCTGAAGCGGTACGGCCCCTCGACCTCCAGCTGCGTGAGGGCGTGCGCGGTGGCCAGGGTGGCGTGTCCGCACAGGTCGATCTCGGCGACCGGGGTGAACCAGCGCAGTTCGTAGTCGGCCTCGTCGGAGTCGATCCGGCGGGCGAAGGCGGTCTCGGAGAGGTTGAACTCCGCCGCGACGCCCTGGGCCCAGACGTCGGGATACTCGTCCGACAGGACCAGGACGGCGGCCGGATTGCCGGCCAGTGGGCGTTCGGTGAAGGCGTCGACGACGCGGTATTCGGGCATGGGTTCATTCTGCCGAGCCTGCCGGGGAGCGTGCCGCGCCGGCCCGGGTGAGGAACCCCATCCGCCGGCGACTACCTCAGGGGCGGCTCGTCCAGGATGAACATGGTGCGGGTGCTCTTGACCTCGGGCAGTCGTTGGAGACGTTCGAGGACGAAGGTGCGCAGGGCCGCGGCGTCGGTGACCCGGACCAGGAGGAGCAGATCGACGTCGCCGGAGACCAGGGCGGCGTGGTCGACCTCGGGGATGTCTCTCAGGTACTCGCGGAACCTCTCCCACGAGTGCTGTTCGATGCTCACCGAGACGTACGCGGACAGCGCGGTGCCGTACTTCTCCGGGTCGATGACCGCGGTGAAGCCTCGGATGACCCCGTCACCGCGGAGGCGTTCGAGGCGGGAGTAGGCGTTGGCGCGGGAGATGTGCGCGCGTTCGGCGACGGCGCGGATCGACATACGGCCGTCGTCGCGAAGGAGGGCGATGATCCGGCGGTCGGTGTCGTCCAGCTTCTCGGCCATGTGTCTTACCTCATACCGTCCCGGTGGTGGACGGATCGGATGTTCTGCGAGGGGGCGGGTCCTACCGAGCAGTTCGTCCAGCATCGGCGTGGAGGCATCGACAATATGGGGTGATTCACTTCATATTCAAGACATGAAGCACATCGATGGGCGAACTCCGTCGGTTCCCGCTCCGGGATCGACGCGCTCGTCGGGGCGGAACGGCCATGGCCGCGGACGTCGTTCGTCCACCGTCCCGGGCGGGTCGTGCTCGTCGAACTCCACCGTGTCGGGACCGTGGAGGGTCCCGGACCACGCGGGCGGCAATGGCGCCGCCGGAAGTCACGCGGGTCCGGACGCCTTCTCATCGGCCCTCGACGCGGGAGCGGGCGGGCGGTCCTCACCGCCCCGCCCGTGGTGCGGGTGGGCCGTCGAGGTCAACGGCGACCGGCGGCCCGCCCACGAACCCCCTCTCAGGACACGGTGTCCATGGGCCTGAGGGACAGGTCGTCGCCGAGAGCACGGGCCACCTCGGCGGCCCGGGAGTGGTCGTCGAGCCGCCGCGTCAGGTAGGCGCAGGAGTGTCCGTGACGGGTGGACCACCACACGGCGGAGCCGCCGATCCCGCCCTTGGCGATCTTGTCCGGATCACGGAGGAAACCGAGGGTCCAGGTGAGTTCGACACCGAAGACGTCGTCGTGCCCGGTCGCCTGCGGCGCGAGGTACTCCTCGTGGAGTTCGGTGCCCAGCAACGCGCGGACGGGCCCTTCAGGGTCGGTGATCCGGGACAGGAGACCGGAGAGCGCCGAGGCGGTGGCGTGCAGGCCGATCCCTCCGAAGACCGACCGGCGCCGAATCGCGGAGTTGGAGCGGTCCGGGTCCAGGCTCCCCCGCGGAGTGGAGAGCCAGGCCGCGGCGGGCAGATCCCTCGCCCAGTCGGGGTGGGCGTACTCCAGGTCGGCGACCCGGTCCAGTTCGTTCTCGGAGACGCCGAATCGGGCGTCCAGGTCGAGGGCGGGCCGTACCCGCTCATCGAAGATCTCACCGAGGGTGGACCCGGTGGCGCCGCGCAGGATCCCGTCGATGAGGTGCCCGTGGGTGAGGGCCTGCTCCCCCGTCCGGGTGCCGGGGGCGTACTCGGGTTCGGCCTCGGCCAGTGACGTGAGGAGTCCGCGCTCGTCGAGAGGGTCGAGGGTCGCCGCCGATTCCGGGAAACGGGGCAGTCCAGAGCGGTGCGTGAGCACGTGTCTCAGGGTGGTCGCCCCCTTGCCGTGCCGCTCGTAGCCCTTCCAGTGACGGGAGATCGGTGTGTCGAGGTCGAGGGCACCGTCACGTACCGCGACCAGGGCCGCCAGGGCGGCGAACGGTTTGGACACCGAGTAGGTCTGGACGAGGGTGTCGTCACGCCAGGGACGTCGCCGCCCCGTGTCGGCCCACCCGGCGGAGAGCCGGACGACCTCGCGTCCTCCTCGCCGGACCGAGAGTCCGGCGCCGGTCTCCCGTCCGTCGTCGACGAACCCCTGGAGCACCTCCCTCAGGCCCTCGTAGCCGGCTTCGGCCTCTCCTCGTACGCTCATCGACCCGTCCTCTCCGTCCTGGTGTACGAACGAGAACGAAAAATACCCCCAAGGGGTATATGAGGCAAAGGTCGGGCACGCCGAAGGGCCGCGGTCATCCGACCGCGGCCCTTCGTCTTTCCACTCCGGCCCACCCGTGACGGGGAGCCCTGGCCCCTCCCGAGGGAGGGGAACCTGGCCGTTCGGGCTCTCCTTCACGGAGGCCCCGAGTGGTCCAGGGGTGGTCCTGATCTACTTGTTGCCGCCGTTGCGCAGACGGTTGATCATCTCGGAGACGTTGTTGCCGCCCTCGCGCACGAGGTCGAGCAGCGAGGAGACGCCGTGACGACCGGAACTCTCGGCCATCAGGCCCTTGCCGCTGTCGTCGTCGGCCCCGGCGTGGACACCGGCGGGACGCCGGGTCCAGGCGAAGACCAGAGCGATGATGACGGCCGGGATGATGGCCAGGGCCAGCAGAGCCGAGGCGGAGGGAGCACCCTCGGCGCCCATCAGGCCGGTGCCGGACAGGTCGTTCGTGGCGGTCTCGGCGGTGACGCCGGTGCCGCTCTGACCCTCGTCCTCACCCGCGACGGGGGCACCGTCCTGGTCCTGCTGCTCGTCCTGAGCCTGCTGCTCGTCGGAGCCGTCCTTGGAGGTCTCCTCCTTGGACTCGTCCTTCTTGGACTCCTCGTCCTTCTTGGACTCCTCCTTCTTGGAGTCGTCCTTCTTCTCGGACTTCTCGTCCTCGCCCTTGTACTCGGCGGGCATCGGGGAGACCGCGTCCTCGCACTTGTTCTCGGGCTGCTCGAAGGGGTGCGGAGCGCCCTCCTTGCCGGCGCCGTCGCCCCACTTGGTGATGTAGTACTCGACCTCGGCGTGGCCGTTGCCACCCGTGACGACGTAGTTGGTGCTGTCCCAGGACTCGCCCATCATGTCGGCGAAGGTCTTGCCGTCGATGTCGAGAAGGACGTCACAGTCGTGGGAGGGGACCCCGGGACCGCGGTCCCCGATGAAGAATTCGTACTCCTCGCCCTCGTAGACGATGAAGCCCTCGGTACCCAGCGGCCAGCTGGGGCTGGAGAACAGCCCCTTCTGCATGGGCTCGCCACCTGCGGGCATGCCCGTGTCACCGTTGATTCCGGAAGCGTCGTCCCAGAAGTAGGTAGCGGTGACTTCGCCGTGCTGGATCGGAGTGTCGTTGCTCATGTGGTATCAGCCAGGTTGACGACAGGGCCGAGGAGACCGGGACATGACGTGTCGAGGCGCACCGGCGCACAGGACTGCGCTCGGGGTCGATCAGGTCATGAGGTGTTCCGCGTCGCCTGTGGCGGACCGCGGGCGGGAACGGGGGGCCGGATCGGCTCCGCCGGACAGCTGGCGCGTGGATTCGCGCGGCTCGTCCCCGAGCGAGAGAAGAGGTCTCACTTCCCCTTCCGGCCTCGGCCGGTCAAGGGCTCGGCACCGGCTCATTAAAGATCCATAACGAACCGGTCACGAAGGACACTAACCCACGCCTTGGCAAAGTGCCGAAGGATCGCGGGTAAAATGACACACCGTGTCTTGACCGCCACTTTCGGGAAGCGATCGGACACGCCCCGAAAAACGCGAGAACCCCTGGCACACAGGGGTTCTCGACGTGAAAGGGCGACCGGAGAAGGCTCCAGGCGTGGCGCGCGTCATAAACCTGAACATGCCCCTCGAAGGCGAACAATGCCTGCTCAACAGGGGTGTGTTCACTGATACGCCCTGAAAGCGGGGCTGTTCGGACATCGAACCGGGGGACGCACAAGCGGCAAAGGCCACGCCAACGTGGTATTGCTCCGGGTCAGCCCCGAGAGCGCGAACCCCTCCGAACGCAAAGAACCCCCCGGTAGGTTGCCCCACCGGAGGGTCGAATGTCGGTCAGGTCACCTGTGACCTGCGGTTGAAGCGCTCGGCCCGCCACTCCCCCGATTCCACGACCTCCACCAGCGCGGTCGCCGCGTCGAAGACGTCCACGTAGCGCAGGTAGAGCGGGGTGAAACCGAAGCGCATGACGTCGGGGGCCCGGAAGTCGCCGATCACCCCGCGCTCGATCAACGCCTGCACGATCGGATATCCGGCTCCCTCCTCGGGCTGGAGCAGGGCCACCTGGCTTCCGCGCCGCTCGTGCTCGGCGGGGGTGATGGAGGACAGCCCCACCGAGGCCGCGCGGGCCAGGAACAGGTCGGTCATGGCCAGGCTCTTGGCGCGGACCCGGTCCATGTCGGCCTTGGCCCACACGTCCAGCCCCGCCTCCAGGGCCGCGTCCGCCACCAGGGGCTGGGAGCCGCTCAGGAAGCGGGAGACCCCGGGAGAGGGCTCGTAGTCGGGGGTGAAGTCGAACGGACGGGCGTGTCCGTGCCACCCGCTGAGCGGCTGCTCGGCGACGGCGTGGTGCCGGCGGGCCGCGTACAGGAACGACGGGGCTCCGGGACCTCCGTTGAGGTACTTGTAGGTGCACCCCACGGCGAAGTCCACTTCGAGACCCGACAGGTCGATGGGGACCGCCCCGACGCTGTGGCACAGGTCCCAGATCACCAGGGCGCCGTGCTCGTGGGCCAGGCGGGTGATGCCCGCCATGTCGCGGAGCACGCCGCTGCGGTAGTCGACGTGGCTGAGGAGCAGGGCGGCCACGTCCCCGCGCGCCAGCTCCTCGGCCAGACCGGGGCCGTCCGGGTCGACCCGGCGCTGCTCGGCGCCCAGCAGGGAGACCGCGCCCTCGGTGACGTAGAGGTCGGTGGGGAAGTTGCCCGCCTCCCCGAGCACGACCGAACGTCCGGACAGACGGACGGCGGCCACCAGGGCCTTGAACAGGTTGGCGGAGGTGCCGTCGCCGACGATCACCTCGTCCGGATCGGCCCCCACCAGGGGCGCGACCTTGGCGCCCAGGGTGCGCGGCTTGTCCCACCAGCCGGCGTCGTTCCAACTGCGGATGAGGTCCCGGCCCCATTCGCGTTCGATCATGTCGGCGACCCGACCGGGGGTGGAGCGCGGCAACGCCCCCAGGGAGTTCCCGTCCAGGTAGATCACCCCCTCGGGGAGGACGAACTCCTCGCGAAGGGGGGCGAGGGGGTCGGCCGCGTCCAGCTCGACGCACTCCTCACGGGTGGTGGGTGTCATCGGGTCCTGCTTCCTACACGGGGCTCGGGGCCGGGGTGGGTTCGGGTGATGCCGCTCAGACCGTACTGCGCAGGGACCACAGCTCGGGGAAGACGTCCTGCTCGGCGTTGCGGGCCAGCCAGGTGAGGCCGTTGGAACCGCCGCTGCCCGGCTTGGCCCCCATGGTGCGCTTGACCGCCATCAGGTGCGTGTGGCGCCATCGGGTCACCCGTTCGGCGACGTCCACCAGGGTCTCGGCCAGCAGGAGCAGTTCGTTGCCCGGACGGTCGTCGGCGTAGACCTCCGCCCAGGCGCGCTCGACCCCTTCGGAGGGTTCATAGGCCTGGGTCCAGTCCCGCTCCACCGCCTCGGCGGGGACGGGAAGGCCTCGCCGGTCCAGCAGGCGCAGCGCGGCGTCGTAGAGTCCGGGACGCTCCAGCAGCCCGGTCAGTTCCGCGGCCACGTCGCCCATCGCCTTGTGCGGGCGGATCATCGCGGCGGACTTGTTGCCGAGGAGGAACTCCAGCCTGCGATAGCCGTAGGACTGGAACCCGGAGGCCTCGCCGAAGGAGTCGCGGAACCGGTTGAAGCCGGTGGGCGTCATGTCGGAGAGCAGCCCCCAGGAGGCGTTGAGGACGTCCTGGGCGTTGCAGGAGCTGCGCAGTCGGGCGATCGCCCCGGGGACGTCGTCGGCCTCCAGCGCGTCGCGCGCGGCCTCCCAGTGCCCCTGGACCAGGGAGAAGAGCAGCTCCATCACCTGTGTGGTGATGATGAAGGTGGACTCGAAGGGCTCGTCGGTACGGGTCCGCTGAAGGTCGAGCAGCGTGTCGACGCCGATGTAGTCGGCGTAGGGGGTCTTGCGTTCGAAGGCCAGGGTCGGTCGGCCCCGGTTCTCCTCGGCCTTGTGGGCCCTGGCCGCCGCGGCGTCCTCGGCACCGCTCTCCGCGGGTGCGTAGGGACACTGCCCGGCGGTGGTGGTGGAGAACATGGTCACTACCCCTCGTGTACTGCGTGACTTCGTCGATCGCACGTATCACGTCGCCCTCGAAGGATCCCCTCTGCACGGACGCCGTGAACGTGAATCCACATAATCGAATATATTCCCGACACAAGGAAGGGCCATCGGCCCGCGAGGACCCCCTGCGGCTTTACATTCATAACGAGAACAAGACGTCGACCTTGGGAACGTGAACCATGACCTCACGACCGCCGATCCCCCTGGACGGCGTCGACCGGCGGATCCTCGGAGAGCTCCAACGGGACGGGCGCCTGTCCTTCAACGAGCTCTCCCGCAGGGTCAACCTCTCGGCCCCCGCCGTGGCCGACCGGGTACGCCGCCTCACCGACCGCGGGGTGATCACCGGCTATCACGCGCACGTCGACCCGGCCGCCGCGGGCCTGCCGGTGACCGCCCTGGTCCGCATGGAGTGCTTCGGGGCGCACTGCCTGTTGCGCGAGCGCTCCTCCCTGGAACTGCCCGAGATCCTCCAGGTCCACCGGGTCACCGGAGACGCCTGCTGCGTCCTGCTCATCGCGGTCCGCTCCATGGAGCACTTCGAGGAGGTCATCGACCGGTTGGCGGAGCACGGTCGCCCCTCCAGCACCATGATCCTGTCCACCCCGGTGCCCTGGCGCCCGGTGACCGCGACGGAGGCGTGATGGGCGTCCTGGTCGACACCCCGGTCTGGCCCGGTCCCGGCGGACGCCTGTTCGCCCACCTGGTCAGCGACGACTCCTTCGAGGAACTGCACGCCTTCGCCCGCCGACTCGGCGTACCCGAACGGGCCTTCGAACGCGACCACTACGACATCCCCGAAGAGCTGCACCCCAGGGCCCTGGAGCTGGGGGCCGAGCATGTCGGCGGACGCGAACTGGTCACCCGGCTACGGGCCGCCGGTCTGCGCAGGCCCAAGCACCCCGGTCGGTCCAGGTCACCAGAGGCCTCCCGTCCTCCTACCGGAGAGCCGGTCCACCTCGGCGGAGATGTTGGCCCTGGCCCGGGGCTCCCACCGTTCCCGTCCGAATTCGGTGTTGAAGAGGCTCGGCCGCTCCAGCAGTGAGCGCAGGACGGCCAGCCGCCCACAGCGGAACTCCCTCTCCGGGATCTCCCGGTACTCGGCCCGGATCGCGGTGACGTAGGCCAGGTACTCGTCCCGTGCGCTCCCCAGCACCGCCAGGTCCGCGTCGCACACGACGCCTCCGTCGCGGTCCCCCTCCTCGGGCCGGTGGTCCTTGGTGAGCAGGACCAGGCGCACCACCTCGGAGATCATGGCGGGCCCCACCCCCAGTGGGTCGAGCAGGCGTTCGGCCAGCCACGCGCTCTGTTCCTCGTCCTCCCCGGGGTGTCCCTCGTAGACGGCGTCGTGGAACCAGAGCGCGTAACGCACCGCGTCGACGTCGGACGCCTCCTCCTGGAGGATGTCCACGGCGCGCAGGGTGTCCCACAGGTGGGAGAGCGTGTGATAGCGACGATGCGGTTCGCTCCAACGGTCGAGGAGCTCCCGGCCCACCACCCTGGCCTCGAAGCCCCCGCCCGCCAGACGGGCCCAGGCCGCCGAGAGGAGGATCGCGTCCTCCTCGTGCCGAGGGTGGAAACGGTTCGGTCGCTCTTCGAAGCTCACCATGAGGCCGGTATTCCCCCTCCCGTCCTCGGTGAACTCCGAGGACGGGGACCGTTCCACCCCGAGGGCGACCTGACCGATAGGCCTATCATGGGATGGTTTGTGGCCGAGGGCGAGAGACACAGGACGAGGTCGGATGTCACCAGTGCAGACCCTGCGGCGGATGAACCGGATCGCCGGTTGGCCGTTGCTCCTCGCCACCTTCCTGGCCCGACTGCCCATCTCGATGACCCTGATCGGGCTCCTCACCCTCGTCACCGTCACGACCGGCAGCGTGGCCGCGGCCGGCCTGGTCTCGGGTGCGTTCGCGCTCGGTGAGGCGGTGGGCGGGCCGATCATCGCCCGTTTCGCCGACCGTCACGGTCAACGCCTCCCCGTCCTGGTGACCGCTCTCGTCGACGCCGCGCTGATCGCCCTGCTCGTGGCCGCCGTGGCCGTGGACGCCCCGCTCCCCCTCCTGATCGTCCTGGCCGTGGTCGGTGGCCTGTGCATGCCCCAGGTCGGCCCGATGGCCCGGACCCGCTGGGTGGTACTGATCCGTCGAGGGCCCGAACGCGGTGTGGAGCGCGAGCGTTCGGTCTCGGCCGCCATGTCCGTCGAGGGGGTCCTCGACGAGGCCTCCTTCGTGCTGGGCCCGGCCCTGGTCGGCGTCCTCACCCTCACCCTCTCCCCGACCGCGAGCGTGCTCGGGGCCGCGGTGCTGCTCGGGGTCTTCGGCTCCGTGTTCGCCCTGCACCCCACCGCCCCCGCCGGAAGCGTCCCCGAACGCGGCTCCGAGGGGCGGATCGCCCGCCCCGCGCTGTTGATCCTGACCGTGCCCATGTTCTGTCAGGGCCTGTTCTTCGGCGGGATGTCGACCGGGGTGACCGCCTTCGCCGACAACGCCGGACACGGCGACCTGTCGGGGTTGATGTACGCGGTGATGGGGTCCAGCAGCGCCGTGGCCGGTCTCATGATGGCCTCGTTGCCCGTGGGCTTCACCCTGACCGCGCGGGTCAGGGTGGCGGCCGGCGGGCTGGCGCTGCTCACCCTCCCCCTCTACCTTGATCACGGCCCCGTCGGTCTCGCGGTGACGATCTTCGTGTTGGGCATCGCGATCGGTCCGCACATCGTGAGCCTGTTCGGTCTGATCGAACGGGCCGCTCCGCCCAGCCGACTCTCGCAGTCCATGGCCATCGTGCTGAGCTGCCTGATCCTGGGGCAGGCGTTGGGCTCCATGATCGCCGGTTCCCTCGCCGATCTCCACGGCCATCAGGGGGCGTTCGGTCTGGCCACCGTGGGCGGGGCGATCTCCCTGGTCGTGACGGTCCTGGTGATGCGCGGCCGCTGGTACGAGCGCGTTCCGAAGGCATCGGAGGTCCCCGTGACGAAGGACACCGGGGTCTCGGCCGGATGAGGCGTTAACGACCCGTTAAGGAAGAGCGCGAGAACGGTCGGGCTGGTCTAGCCTCGGGAGCCGTGCTTGAGATGTTCAAGGCGCTGGCACCGGGTGCCCGCCTCCGCTCCGATTCCGCCGTCCCGCCGCTGGCCGGCATGGGACGCGTGACCCTCTCCGTACGCGATCACGAGGTGAGCGCCCGCTTCTACCGTTTCGTGCTCGGGTTCCGTCCCGAACGGCGGGAGTACCGGCACGGCGTTCTGCGCACCGGCTTCAGCCATCCCTGTGGCGTGCTCATCGACCTGGTCCAGTACCCCGACAACTTCAAGGGGCGGTTCGACCACCGCCGTTGCGGGCTGGACCGGCTCACCCTGGCCGTGGACAACCTGGGCCAGTTGGAGGCCTGGGAGGACCGCTTCACCCGGCTGGACGTGGAGCACGAGCCGGTATCGCACGGCGAGGAGGGCTCCACCCTCGTCTTCCGTGACCCCGACGGCACCGCGTTGGCCCTGTTCGCCCCGGCCGACCCCGACACGGGAGAGGACTGATCCTCTCCTTCGGTCCCCGGACGACGGGCCGGGGACCCGCCCCCTTCCTCAGTCGCCGTCGACGATCTTGAGACGCACGTCGCGCTCGGCCAGCTCGTCCAGGGCGGAACGGGGAAGACGGTCGTCGGTGACGATCAGGTCGAACTCCTCCAGCCGTGCCACCCGGAAGGTCCCGAACTTGCCGTACTTGGTGCTGTCCACCACCAGGACGCTCTTGGAGGCGATGCGCAGCAGCTCCTGCTTGGCGATCACCTTGGCCTCCGACGGGGTCGTGGAACCGCGTTCGGCGTCCCAGGAGCTGCTCGCGATGAAGGCCAGGTCGACGTTGACCTGACGCAGGAAGTCGGCGGTGAACTGACCCACCGAGGAGTGGTCCGAGTGCGAGACCACGCCACCGGTGTGGATCAGTTCGATCCCCGGGTACTCCATCAGGTGTCCGACGACGTTGAAGTCGCTGGTGATGACGGTCAGCCCGACCTTGTCGGTCAGCAGCGGCACCATCTGTAGCGTGGTCGTCCCCGCGTCCAGGTAGATGGTGAAGTTCTCCCGGACCAGCTCGGCGGCGGCGCGGGCGATGGCCCTCTTGGCCGGCACCTCCAGCTGGGCCTTGGCCAGGTAGGAGGGCTCGCTCTTCAACCTGGCGGCCAGCCGTACCCCTCCGGTCACCGACAGGACCTTGCCGTCGTTCTCCAGGGCCTGGATGTCACGGCGCACCGTCATGTGGGACACGGACAGCATCGACGTGAGCTCGTTGATACTCAGCACATGGCGCTCTTGGAGAAGCTTGAGGATGTGCTCGCGTCGCTGATCCGGAATCATGGTTCGCCTCACGCTCGGGGGCCTGTCTGGGGGCGCCGTGCGATCACGGCACCCGATAACAAAGTTTCCCAGTTCGCAGCGGTCGAGACGATTCCCACGCGACGTGAGACCGCTCGCAATCGAGGCGTGTCCCACGGCCGTCGTGACGTCCCCACCGCCGTCAGGGTAGGCCTTGGTGGGCGTTTTTCCTGTTTGCACCACGTGCGGCGCCGATCTTTGCCACCCTGGATCGCATGACGTTGTCCATCGCACTACGCGGAGACACCGCGCGCTTCCCGGGTAACACGCTCCCGGCACTGCGGTCGGCCCTACGTGCCGGGGTCGACCTGATCAAGATCGACGTCCACCTGACCTCGGACGGTTATCCCGTCCTGGTGGACGAACGTGTCGTGGCCCTCCCGGGTTCCGAACCCCGACGGATCGGTGATCTGACCCTGGCCGAACTGGCCGGCGCACGTGAGAACGTCGAACGTCGTGTGCCGACCCTGATGGAGGTCCTGGCCGAGTTCCTCGGTCGGGAGACCACCCCCCTGATGGTCGACGCCGCCTCGCCCGAGGCCGCCCTGGCCGCCGACACGGTCCTGCGCGAACACGGCTTCGTCGATCAGGCGTTGTTCACCGGCCCGGTGGAGGCGCTCCAGGCCTTGCGCGCGCGCCGTCCGGCCACCCCGATGATGCTCTCCTGGGACCAACCCGGGCCTCCCCCCGAGGATCTGGCCCGTTCTCTACGGCCGACTTTTCTGGGAAAGCATTACACGCTGCTGGACCGGGAAACGGTCGGGGAAATGCATCGTTTCGGATATCGTGTCGTCGCCTGGACCGTGAATGAATTCCCGGAGATGGCCCGTCTCATCGGAATGGGCGTCGACGCCATAGCCACCGAACGCGTCGACGATCTGGTGTCGTTGACCTCCGGACGCGCCCAGGGCCCCTCCTCTCATGGAGACCCGGTCTCGGGCCCGGTACCCCAGGCGGCTCCAGGGGTCGCAGGGCCAGACTGACGCACCGCAGGGCCCGTGTGGCGGTGGCGGGACGGGGAGGCAAGGGCCCTCGACCCGGCCCTGGAAAGGACACATGAAGCGGTTCATGTGGAACACCGACGTCACCCACCTCGTGCTCTCGGCATTCTTCATCGATCTCCGTCGTTCCACGCTTTTTTCGAAGCCTTGTCGATATCCTTGACGTCCCTCACTTCAACGGCGCACAACGACCGATGAGACGACAATCAATGACGGCCGACCTCTCCCCTCACTCGCTTCGCACGACGGCCCCCGTCCTGGACTGCGCGGCACGCCTGTTCGCCGAGCACGGCTCCCGAGGCCTGCCCATGTCCGCCCTGACCCACCGGATCGCCGCCGAGACCTCCACCGACGGGGCCGCGCTCCGCCGTGCCTTCCCCACCCGCTTCGATCTGACCTACGCGATCGTCCTGCGCGCCACCAGAGAGCGCGTCAACGACCAACTGACCACCGACGTCCCCGACTCTCCCGCGACCCGACGCATGGCCGACCTGGTCCGCAGGCACGTCGCCAGCGGGTGGAGGCATCGGGACGCCGTCGCCCTCGGCCGGGAACTGCTCCCCACCCTGCGCGCCATCCACCCCGTACGACATCGGGAGATCAGCGGTCTGCACCGACTCTTCCGCGATCACGTCCGCGAGATCGTCCTCGCCGGGATCCGCGAGGGCCGATTCGAGATCACCGACCCGGGGAGGGCCGCCGACAAGGTCCTGGAGACCTTCGACTCGCTGCTCCACTGGTACGACCCCGAGGCCGGGCTGAGCATCGCCGACCTCGGAGACGTCTACGTCGACCTGGTCATCCACCATCAACTCGGCCATCCCCGGTGAACACCCGCCCGCGACGCTCCGGTTCAGGAACCGAGCAGTTCGTACAGGTCCACCGACTCGGCGATCGCCCGCAGCCCCGCGTCCCCGGGGTGCAGGTGGTCGCCCGAGTCGTACTCGGGGCGTAGCCGGGTGGGCCGTTCCGGGTCGCGCAGGACCGCGTCGAAGTCCCACACCCCGGTGAACGGGGACTCCGGATCCAGCCGCTGCTCGCGCAGGTGGGCGTTGATCCGTTGCCGTTGTCGTTCCAGTCCCGGGGTACAGCGGCTACCCCCCTCACAGGGCCCCAGGGTGGCCACGAAGATCCGCACGTCGTGATCGCGCGCCATCCGCGCCAACCGGTTCAGGCCGGCGATCACCTCCTCGGCGGAGGCGCCCCAGCGCAGATCGTTGATACCGGCGAAGACGACGACGCTCTCCACGCCGTTCTGGGAGAACACGTCCCGTTGGGCCCGGTGCAACAGGCTCACCCCGTTGGCGTAGGTCGACACCCCCTCGCCCGGATAGCCGTCCGTGGTCACCCGGTTTCCGGCCACTCCCAGGTTCAGCACACCGGGGTCGGGCAGATCGGATCTCTGTCGCAACCGGTCGCTCAACACGTCCGGCCAACGGGCGTAGGCGTCCCGGGTCGAACGGACCCCGTCGGTGATGGAGTCCCCGAAGGTCACCACGGCGCCCGGGCCGTCCATCACCTCGATCCCGGTGAGGAAGGGCCACTGCTCCACCGTTCCGGTGAAGGGCTCCTCCTCGCGCTCCAGGGTGCGATCGCCGCTGCCGGGGGCGGTGGTGAAGTTGGTGTCCACCGAGGCGTAGTGGATCGGCGCCGCGGTGACGCGGTCCGGGAGGTGGATGCTGACCAGGAGTTCGGTGCTCGGCGGCAGTAGGAAGTCGATCGGATCACTGACCAGACGTCCTCCCGCGGGGATGACGGCGCCCCTGGCACCGGAGAAGGTGAGCGGGATCGCCGCGCCCCGTGTGCGGGCACCGGTGTCGCGCAGGGCCAGCGAGACCGCGCCGATGGTCACCGGGCGGGAGGCGAAGGTGTTGTCCAGACGTACCCGGACCTTGTGCCCGCCGGTGGTCGAGCGCACCGTCAGGCGCAACGTCTGGTCCTGCCAGGGGCCCACCTCGGTGTATCCGGAGGTGGCGCGCGCCCAGGTCCCGGTCCATTCCCGATCCGCCTGGCGTCCCCCCACCGAGAACACGTGCAGGTTCGCGTCGGGGTCGGTGACCTCGGGCAGGACCACGTGGTCGACCTCGCGCCCGGGTTCCAAGGGCACCGAGCGCGCGTACAGGCGCACCGAACCGATCACGTCCAGACCGAAGCCGGTGGCCGAGTTGGCGTAGGGCAGGGTCAGGGCGGCGTCGCCGGCGGGTCCGGCCGCCCAATCCGGGACGACCAGCTCGAACTTGTGCTCGCCGCCGTCGGAGTAGACGACGCTGCCCACGCTCCGCACGTCGGCGCCGGTCCCGTCGGTGCGGGTACCGGTGGCGAGAAAGGTCAGGGACCGCAGGCGGGTGGGTTCGCCCAAGGTGAGGGACTGGCCGTCGGAGAGCACGTGATCGGGACGGCCCTCGCCGTAGACGGGAAGGCGCATGGAGGTGTCCAGGATGTCGACCTCACCGCCCGGCGACCAGCCGGCCGCGGCCAGGGTGCGAGCGGACAGACTGTTGCCCGCGCCGTCGAGGTCGCCTTCGTCCGAGGCCCCGTCCTGGGAGATCCCGGTCCGGTTCAAGAGGTCGTACAGGGGGAGGGCGACGGCGTCCTCCCCCGGTGTGGGGCGCACCAGCACGTCGGGATGGCTCATGGGGTTGAGCACGGTCAGCAGCAGGACACCCGTGACGACCATGGCCACGATCCGCGCGAACCGTCGCCGGGAGGGGCGTGGCTCACCCTCGCCCCCTCGTATCGTTCTCCCCCCGTCCACCACGTGCCTTCCCCCGACGCTCCGAGCCCATCGAACCCTCCGATGGTCCCGACCGGCCGACGGTTGTTGAGACTTGAGGCACCGTGGCCCCGGACCGGCGGCCAGTGTAGAGGAGACGGTGGACCGGGGACGGCCCTCCGAACGCCCCGTGGAGGGTGGTCTCGGTCCCATCCGTTTTCGCCCTGAGGCCGATTCGCGCGCGACCGGGGCCCGAGAATAACAAAAGGGAAAACTATTCGGACAAACGTCGCGAAAAACGGTAATCGACCACACAACACCTGAGGCGAGAATGGCGAAGCCGGGGGAACGCACGGCCCGACGGCGGCGATGCGCAGTGCGACAAGGGATTGCGAGGCGATGGTGAGGGGTAGGCCGGGCAGGACTCGAACCCGCGACCCAGGGATTATGAGTCCCCTGCTCTAACCAACTGAGCTACCGGCCCTCCGCCGTCAGCAAACGCCATCCTAACAGGGTGTGTCCGACGTTTCCTCGCCGAGAATCCGTTGTACGACGGGAACCGACGGGCCCGAACCCGACATGCGCGCCCTTTGACCGCACCTGGGTCGCGAGGGTCGTCCCCGGTCGGTCTAGGGTGTGAAGGTGCGGCGTGCTCGGTCGTACCCCCTGGCCCGGCACCGAAGCCGCCTCGAACCCGTTGGTAACATCGCGGGTCGCACACCGTCGTCAGGAGAGTTCACGTCATGTCCAAAGCACCCGTCAACGTCACCGTCACCGGCGCCGCCGGCCAGATCGGCTACGCCCTGCTGTTCCGGATCGCGTCCGGCCAGCTCCTCGGCGCCGACACCCCGGTGAAGCTGCGCCTGCTGGAGATCCCGCAGGCCGTCAAGGCCGCCGAGGGCACCGCGATGGAGCTCGACGACTGCGCCTTCCCGCTGCTTCAGGGCATCGACATCTTCGACGACGCGGGCAAGGCCTTCGAGGGCGCCAACGTCGGCCTGCTGGTCGGCGCCCGTCCGCGCGGCAAGGGCATGGAGCGCGGCGACCTGCTCCAGGCCAACGGCGGCATCTTCAAGCCCCAGGGCGAGGCGATCAACGCCGGTGCCGCCGACGACATCCGCGTCCTGGTGGTCGGCAACCCGGCCAACACCAACGCCCTCATCGCGCAGAGCCACGCCCCGGACGTCCCGGCCGAGCGCTTCACCGCGATGACCCGTCTGGACCACAACCGCGCGCTGACCCAGCTCGCCAAGAAGCTCGACGTGTCGATCAACGACATCAAGAAGCTGACGATCTGGGGCAACCACTCCGCCACCCAGTACCCGGACCTGTTCAACGCCGAGGTAGACGGCGCCAACGCCGCCAAGGCCGTGGGCGACCAGGCCTGGCTGGAGAACGACTTCATCCCGACCGTCGCCAAGCGCGGCGCCGCGATCATCGAGGCCCGCGGGGCCTCCTCGGCCGCCTCCGCCGCCAACGCCGCCATCGACCACGTCCACGACTGGGTCAACGGCACCCCGGAGGGCGACTGGACCTCGGCCGCCATCCCCTCCGACGGCTCCTACGGCGTGCCCGAGGGCCTCATCTCCTCCTTCCCCGTCGTGTCGAAGAACGGCGAGTGGGAGATCGTCCAGGGCCTGGAGATCGACGAGTTCTCCCGTGCTCGTATCGACGCTTCGGTGCAGGAGCTCGTCGAGGAGCGCGACACCGTCAAGCAGCTCGGCCTGGTCTGAGTCTCCTTCCGTTCGGGTGTCCGAGCGGGATCGACGCGGGCACGCTCCCTCCGGGGGCGTGCCCTTCGTCGTCTCGGCCCCGAAGGCCCCGGGAAGGGTTCGAACGCACGGGTGCGTCCCGAAAGGGGTCGGAGAGCGGGCAGTATAGAGAGCGTGAGTCTCATCGATGCGCTTCCCACGGAACCAGAACCCGACTCCCTCTTCGAGGCGTTCGCTTTGTGGGTCGAGGAGCGGGGTCTCACCCTCTACCCGCACCAGGAAGAGGCCCTCATCGAGGTCGTCTCCGGGTCGAACGTCATCCTCAACACGCCCACCGGCTCCGGTAAGAGCCTGGTCGCCACGGGCGCCCTGTTCGCCGCCCTGGCCCGTGACGAGTGCGCCTTCTACACCGCGCCCATCAAGGCCCTGGTCTCGGAGAAGTTCTTCGATCTCTGCAAGATCTTCGGGACCGAGAACGTCGGCATGATGACCGGCGACGCCTCGGTCAACGCCGACGCCCCCATCGTGTGCTGCACGGCCGAGGTCCTCGCCCAGATCGCCCTGGCCGAGGGCAAGGACGCCGACATCAACACCGTCGTCATGGACGAGTTCCACTTCTACGCCGAGCCCGACCGGGGCTGGGCGTGGCAGGTGCCGTTGTTGGAGATGCCCCAGGCTCAGTTCCTACTGATGTCGGCCACCCTGGGCGACGTCAGCCGCTTCGAGGAGGACCTGGAGAAGCGCACCGGACGGTCGACCGCGGTGGTCGCCTCCGCCGAGCGCCCCGTCCCCCTCTACTACGACTACCGGGTCACCCCGCTGCACGAGACCCTGGAGGAACTCCTCGGTTCCGGGAACGCGCCCGTGTACATCGTGCACTTCACCCAGGCCCAGGCCGTGGAGCGCGCTCAGTCGTTGACCAGCATCAACATGTGCACCAAGGAGGAGAAGGCGAGGATCGCCGAGGAGATCGGCGACTTCCGCTTCACCACCAGGTTCGGGCGCAACCTGTCCCGGTACGTGCGGCACGGCATCGGCGTCCACCACGCGGGCATGCTCCCCAAGTACCGGCGTCTGGTCGAACGTCTGGCCCAGGCCGGTCTGCTCAAGGTCATCTGCGGCACCGACACCCTGGGCGTGGGCGTGAACGTGCCGATCCGGACCGTGCTGTTCACCGCGCTGAGCAAGTACGACGGGGTCCGGGTGCGCCGCCTGCGCGCACGCGAGTTCCACCAGATCGCGGGGCGGGCCGGTCGCGCCGGCTTCGACACCGTCGGCAACGTGGTCGCCCAGGCCCCCGAACACGTCATCGAGAACGAGAAGGCGCTGGCCAAGGCCGGTGACGACACCAAGAAGCGCCGCAAGGTGGTCCGCAAGAAGGCGCCGGACGGTTTCGTGTCGTGGGACGAGGCGACCTTCCGCAAGCTCATCGACGCCGAGCCCGAGCCGCTGAACTCGCGGTTCCGGGTGAGCAACGCCATGCTGCTCAGTGTGATCGCCCGGCCGGGGAACTGCTTCACCGCGATGAAGCACCTGTTGACCGAGAACCACGACGACCGCAAGACCCAGCGCCGCCACATCCACGAGGCGATCGCCATCTACCGGTCCCTGCTGGACGGCGGGATCGTGGAGACCCTCGCCGAGCCCGACGAGCAGGGCCGTACCGCCCGGCTGACCGTGGACCTCCAGGCCGACTTCGCTCTCAACCAGCCGCTGTCCACCTTCGCGCTGGCGGCGCTGGACCTGTTGGACGTGGAGTCGCCCACCTATCCGCTGGACGTGCTCAGCGTGGTGGAGTCCACTCTGGACGACCCGCGTCAGATCCTCGGCGCCCAGCTCAACAAGGCCCGCGGCGAGGCCGTCCAGCAGATGAAGCTGGACGGTATCGAGTACGAGGAGCGTATGGAGCGGTTGGAGGAGGTCGACTACCCCAAGCCGTTGGAGGAGCTCCTCGACCACGCCTACGAGGTCTACCGGCGCGGCCACCCCTGGGTCGGCGACCATCCGCTCCGGCCCAAGACGATCGCCCGCGACATGTACGAGCGGGCGATGACCTTCACCGAATACGTGGGCCACTACGAGCTCGCCCGGTCCGAGGGCCTGGTGCTGCGTTACCTGGCCGGCGCCTACAAGGCGCTCAACCAGACGGTGCCCGACGACTCCAAGACCGAGGAACTGCGCGACCTCATCGAGTGGCTGGGCGAACTGGTCCGCCAGGTCGACTCCAGCCTGCTCGACGAGTGGGAGCGGCTGACCAACCCCGAGGACGAGACCGAGGAGGGCCACGAGCCCGAGGAGCGGGTCCGCCCGGTCACCGCGAACGCCCGCGCCTTCCGGGTCCTGGTGCGCAACGAGATGTTCCGCCGCGTGGAGCTGGCCTCCCGCCGTCGCTACGGCGACCTGGGCAAACTCTCCGAGGACGACGAGTGGACCGGCGAGGACTGGGCCGAGGCCGTCGAGGAGTACTACGCCGAACACGACGAGATCGGGACCGGCCCTGACGCCCGAGGTCCGAAGATGCTCCTCATCGAGGAGGAGTCCGACGTGTGGCGGGTCCGACAGGTCCTCGCCGACCCCGCGGGCGATCACGACTGGGGGATCGCCGCCGAGGTCGACCTGGCCGCCTCGGACGCCGAGGGCCGCGCGGTGGTCCGCGTCATCGACGTCGACCGTCTGTAGCCCCGTGCCCTCCTCGAAGCACCCCGGGGAGGGCCTCAGGCGAGCAGGTGCGCGTTGACCTCGCGTACGCCCTCGGCGAGCTCGGGGCGCTCCACCACGGACCGTCCGGCCGCCGTGAGGCGTTCCGCCCCGTCGCAGTCGACGAACAGGGCCGGCTCGCGCCAGGCCATGACCACACGCGGGATCGGGGTGCCCAGGATCAGCGCGGTGCACGAGCGAGGCCGTGAGGCCCGGGCGCTGCACGGCTCCAGGGACGTGTAGATCGTCGCCGTCTCCAGCCGCGGGTCCCCGGGGTCGATCCCGCGCAGGGCCGCCTCCTCCGCGTGGTCGAGCGGGTCGTCACGGCGGGAGTAGCCCTCGCCGAGGATCAGACCGTCGGCCGCGACGACGACCGAGCCCACCGAGAAGGCCGTGGTCGAGGGCGGGCAGGAGCGGGACAGCCCGATCGCCCGCTCCAGCCAGTGGGCGTCGGCCGCCCCCTCGGCCGGAACCGGCCCCCGCTCCCCCGCACTCGCGGCGGTCATCGCTCGTCCCCCAGGCGGTAGCGCAGGACCACGACGTCCCCCAGCGCACGGGTCTCGACCAGCCTCATGGGGTGGGACGGTCCGTGGGGGTAGACCCCGGGCACGACGAAGCGCGGAGCGTCCTCCTCTCCCACGAAGAAGGGGGCCACCGCCAACCGGAGCTCGTCGACCAGCCCCGAGGTGAGGAAGAGGGTGTGGATGTGGCCTCCCCCCTCCACCAGGAGTCGGGACACCCCGCGTCCGGCCAGATCGGCCAGGACGGCCTCGGCCGTGGGAGGGTCGCCGGCGTCGACGACCTCGGCCGGCGGATGGGTATCGGGAAGGTCGGCCAGGAGGCGGGCGGCGGTCTCGGCTCCCTCTCCCCCGCTGTAGACGACCGCGCCCGCGTCACCGGTGGAGAAGAGTCGGGCGTTCGGGTCGATCTCTCCGCTCCGGGTGATCACGGCCTTGAGAAGGTGCTCGGTCCGCCCCTGTTCGCGCCGGCGTTCGCGCAGGACCGGCGAACGGACCAGGAGGCGCGGGTCGTCGGCGCGCAGGGTGCCCGCGCCGACCAGGATCGCGTCGCAGCCGGCCCGCAGCTCGTCGATCTCGGCGAAGTCGGCGGGGTTGGACAGGCGCAGGCGTTCGGGGCCGGTGTCGTCGATGCGACCGTCGACCGACATGGCGCAGCTCAGAATGGTGTAGGGGCGATCCATGCCCCCAGGCTAGCCTCGAGGACAGGGGGCGACGGCCGGGCGCCCACTCCGCGCGTGTTCTCTTCGTCGATACGCGATTTCTCGAAGTCCATCGGCACCGGGAAACGAATGGAGAACACCGATCCTCTCCGGATTCACGCTGGCAGGGGTCGGTTTCGGAATTGATCGCCTTCTTTTTCCCATGTTTCTCGGAGTGATTTCCCGCCCCCCCTCTCGGAGGACCTCGTCCACGTTCCGTGTCGGCCCGGACCTCGACTTCCCCGTACACCCCTCCTCTTCCACTGCCCTCACCGAGGGGGGTTCTCGCGCCCGTCGGGGATCGGACGGCCCAGGTTGGAGCCCGAACAACACTCTCCACAAATTGGACATTAGGCGTATAACCACTAGGAGACCCAAGACCTGACGAACATGCGGCGTACGCCTCTTCAAGGACCGGGTCGGGTGGTATTTTTTGTGACCTGTATCCTGGACTCGGTTAACAAGCGGGCGATCGAGGAATACAATCCTGGGAGTCGACCACTTCCCCACCTCAGACAAGAGGACGGCGATGTCTCGTTTCACCTCCCCCGATTTCCTGAGGCAGGCGGGGGACAATCACGTCCGGGCCGAACCCCCGCCCCTCGTCAACCTGACCAGGGCCGATATCACCCGGCTCCGCTCCTTCCACCTGAAGGGCAAGGACCACTTCGAGGTGGATCGGGAGTTCGCCGCCCGAGCCGACCGGATCGTCCCCGGCTTCGTCGATCTCGTCCTGGGGGAACGCGCCTTCCTCCAGCGCGCCGTCCGCCACCTGGTCGCCGATCTGGGCATCACCCAGTTCCTCCAGGTGGGCGCGGGGCTCCCCGCCCCGGGCGACCCGCACGAGATCGTGCGCGAGACCACCTCCGAGGGCCGCGTCGTCTACGCCACCTCCGACCCGGTCGTCCTCACCCACCACCTCGCCCTCATCCGTGACGGCCGCACCACCACCGCCCTCAAGGCGGAGCTGGGTCGACCGGAGGGGCTGCTGGAGGACCGCGAGGTCCACGACTTCCTCGACCTGGACCGTCCGGTCGGACTTCTGCTCACCGGCGTCGTCTCGCACACCCCGGACGCCGTCGCGGCCTCCCGCTCCATCGCCGCCCTGCGCGACAGGCTCGCCCCGGGCAGCCACATGGTGCTCAGCCACTACTGCCGCCCCGACCCCGTGCGGTATCGCAAGGACGCGCTCAGGGCCGAACAGCTCCAGGAACTGTTCCTCGGCGACCTCGGCCACGGCCACTGGCGTACCGAGGAGGAGATCTCCGCCTTCTTCGACGGCTGGGAGGCCGTGCCGCCCGGCCTGTTGCAGGCCCAGAAGTGGCGGACGATGCCCGTGGCCCCCCCGGTGTACGGCAGCTACCAGATGCCGCACCGCAACCGTCGACTGATCATCGGCGGCGTGGGCCGGATCTGAGCCGCGTCCCGGCCCCACGCTCCACCGTCCTTCCCCGACGAGGGCGACACCACCCTGACCCTCCGCGTCGAAGCCCTTCCAGGGACCGGCAGCGGACAGGGTGGATCATCACGGCTCCCCACCCCCACCGATGGGATCGGCCACCCTCACGTCGATGTTCCACCCCTCGGTGTTCCCGTCCCCCGAAGAACCGGCGGAGCGGCCAGGCCGTACCTGTAGGCGGCCACCACCAACTGCGCCCTGTCCCGCGAGCCGAGCTTGGTCATCGCGCGATTGACATGGGTCTTCACCGTCAGGGGCGAGAGGAACAACCGGTCGGCGATCTCGGCGTTGGACAGCCCCTCGGCCACCAGAACGGTCAACTCCCGCTCGCGCGCGGTCAGCTCCGCCACACCCGGATGCGCGGCGGAGACCACGGGCGTCGGCGACTCCAGGAAACGGCGGATCAGTCCCTTGGTGGCCTCCGGCGACAGGAGGGCGTCGCCCCTGACGACCGCTCGGATACCGGCCACCAACACGGACGGTTCCACCCCCTTGCCGAGGAAGCCGCTCGCTCCCGCGCGCAGCGCCTGGTAGACGTACTCGTCGATCTCGAAGGTCGTCAGGATCACCACCCTGACGCCCGCCAGGGCCGGATCCTCGGTGATCTCCCGGGTGGCGGTCAGACCATCGGTCCCCGGCATGCGGATGTCCATCAGGATCACGTCGCATCCGGTCTCGCGTACCAGCGCGACGGCCTCCGCGCCCTCCGAGGCCTCGCCCACGACCTCGATGTCCGGGGCCGCGTCGATCAGGACACGGAACCCTCCGCGCACCAGGGCCTGATCGTCGGCGAGCACCACGCGGATCGTCATACGCCCTCCTCGCCCCCCGGCACCGGTTCCCGTCGATCGTGGGCCTCACCCGCGGGTAGGAAGGCCCGTACCAGGAATCCGTCGTCCACGTTCCCCGTCCACAGGTTCCCCCCGACCGCGGCGACCCGCTCCCGCATACCGATGATCCCGGACCCGGACCCCTCGGTCGATCTCCTCCGCCGCTCGGTGGAAGGGGGCAGGGGGTTGCGCACGTCGATGGACAGGCCGCCCTCCCCGTGCCGGAGCCGGACCCGGACACCGCCTCCGCCGTGCCGCCGCGCGTTGGTCAACGCCTCCTGGACGATCCGGTAGGCCACCAGGTCCGTCCCCGAGGGGAGCCCGGCCGGGGCGCCCTCCACCCGGTAATCGACCGCTACCCCGGCCTCCTCGAACGCCTCGACGAGCTTCGACAACCGTTCCAAACTCGGGGCGGGGGCGGTGGGCGGCCCCTCTCCCTCCTCCGCCCGCATCACGCTGAGCAGGGCGGACATCTCCGCGAGCACCGACCTTCCCCCCTCGCGCACGTGCGTCAGGGCCCGTTCGGCCTCGTCCGGGTCTTCACGCAGGAGATGGGCGGCCACCTCGGCCTGCACGTTGATGAGGGTGATGTTGTGCGCGACCACGTCGTGCAACTCCCTGGCGATGCGCAGCCTCTCCTCCATCACCCTGCGCCGCGCCTCCTCCTCACGTCGCTCCTCGGCCCGGCGGGCCCGATCCCGGAGGTCGGTGAGACGTTCCCTGTGGACCCGCACCGAATAGCCGATGGAGACCGCCGCCCCCACCGAGAGGACCCACCACAGCGCGCTCGGGGCGAACAGGTACTCCCCTCGCGACAGGTCCGCGACGGTGAGGCACAGGGCGGAGAAGAGCCCGATCCGCACGGAGACGCCTCGTTCCCTCCGCGAGGCCACGCTGTACAGCGCCACCCCCAGAGCGATCTGCAACGAGGTCTGGAAGACACCGAAGACCGCCACCAGGACGCATCCGACCAGCGATACGAACGCGACCCACACGGGGAGACGGTCACGGAAGGCCACGGGGGCGCAGGCGAGCGCGCCTCCGATCACACTCACCGCGCCGACGGCGCCCTCCACCGGGTCCGTCGCCGCCAAGACCATGGTGAGGACGAACAGGGCGACGGCGAGCGCCGCGTCCAGCGGCCGGGGCAGTGCCTTCGAAGGGATCCCCACTCCCGCCGCACCTCCACCCGCTTCGTCCGTCCGACCCAGGATCGTACAATCCGTGGCCGCGCGCATACGACGATCGCAGTATGTGCGAAGCCCGCGCCCGGAGGACGACAGGATCCGGGCTCCCCCGGCAGAGTCGTGGACATGGCGCATCCATGGTTCGGAATCGGCTTGGGCGTTCTGTCGTGCGTCGCCTACACGGCGGCGGCGGTGACGCAGTGGCGACTCGACACGATCCTGTCGACGCCCCTCACCACGAGGCGGGCCGTGTTCGATCTGTTGCGGCATCCCCTGTGGTGGATCGCCACCCTGCTCAACGTCGCCCGGTCGGTGTTCCAGGTCGGCGCTCTGGCTCTGGCCCCCCTGAGCGTGGTGCAGCCTCTGGGGGTGCTGGTCCTGGTCTTCTCCGTCCCCTGGGCGGCGCGTCTGGACCGCCGATCGGTGACCGCCCGGGAGTGGAAGGGCGTCCTCCTCACCGTCCTGGCCCTGACGGTCCTGCTGGCGATCGCCACCACCGGAGGCGCGGGACGCACCTTGGACCCCGGAGAGGCCCTCGGTCTCACCCTGGGCTCCCTCGCGCTGCTGGGCGCGGGCGCGTGGATCGCCGGACTCACCTCCCCCGCCCGACGCGGTCCGCTGTCGGGCGTCCTCGCCGGAGCGGCCTTCGGGATCGCCTCGGCGCTGGCCAAGACGGCCGTGGACACCACCTCCGGCGGCGGTTCGGCGGTCGAGGCCCTTCCCTCCGTCCTGGGTACCGCGCTCGTCGCCCTCCTCGGCCTGTTCCTGTCCCAGGCGGCCTACCGGGGTCTGGAACCGGGCGCGCCCTTGGGCGCCACGGTGTTCGCGAACCCGGTCACGGCCACCGTGATCGCGATCGTCCTCCTGGGAGAGACCTACGGCGGCGGGCCGGTCGGCGCGGGCGTCGCGCTCCTCTGCGTGCTCCTGTGCGGCTACGGGCTCACCCTCCTGACGAGTGTCCGCGAGACCGGTTCCGGATCGACGTCCATGGATCGTCCCCCTCTTCCATCGGCCCCCGCGAAGGAGGCGCACCGGTGACCGGATCGGAGCGGGAGGTGCTGGCCGCCAAGTTCAGCAGGATCCTCCCCCTTCTCAACGAACGCGAACGGCGTGTGCTCTTGGGCGCCGAGGCCTGGGCCCTGGGTCACGGAGGTATCCGGACCGTGGCGCGTACGGCGGGGGTGTCCGAGGCGACCGTCTCCCAGGGCGTCCGGGAACTGGGGCTCCGGACCGGGGTGGACCCGGGACGGGCGCGACGCGCGGGCGCCGGCCGCAGACGACGCACCGAGGAGGATCCCGGCATCCTTCCGGCGCTCTCGGCGCTCCTGGAGCCGGAAGGGGAGGGTCCGTCCCCCTCCCCGCTCCGGTGGTCCGTCAAGTCCACCCGTGAACTCACCGCCGAACTCGGGGAACAGGGACACGTCCTCTCCGCGGACACCGTCGCGAAACTGCTGAGGGAACAGGGCTTCCTCCTCCAGGGCCCCCGGTCCGCCTATGGCGGAAAACGCAGGGAGGGTCGCCACGAGCGGTTCCGCGCCGTCAACGACCTCGTGCTCGCGTTCGAGACCTCCGGAGACCCCGTCGTCCACCTCCGTGCCAGGCGGCGGGTCCTCGAACCGTCCGAGGGGACCGGGCCTCAGGACTCGAACGACCGGTGCGAACCCTCCTCCGACGAGCACTCCGTCTCCTCGGCCCTGGCGACGCTGCGCATGTGGTGGACCTCCCATCGAAGCCGCCGGCCGAGGGGCGAACGCCTCCTCATCGTCGTCGATTCGGGGGAGCCCCACGACGGTGCGAACGGGATATGGGAGGAGCGGATCCGGCACTTGGGGAGGCGGTTCGGCGTCCGGGTGTCGTCCACCCATCTGCCTCTGGGGATCTTCCGTTGGCGGGAGAGCGGTGAGGGCCTGAGGACCAGGTTCCTCCAATACTGGCCCGATGGTCGGAGCGTGGCCTATGAGACGGGGATCCGCCTGGTCTCACCTTCCCGTGTGCGTGATCCCCGTTCGATGGACATCGCGCACACGGTTTCGAGTGACGATGAATAACTCTGGGATCTTCACCCATAAGCTCCTTCATGGTCCAGCCATTCTGGAAGCGATGTCGCACTTGAGAACGGCCGAATAGAGTCAGAATGATTATTCGACGGTCCCCCTTGTCCAGATCCGGCCAAAGCACCACCTCCACCGACATCGATCTCACTGAAAGATCAGACCAGAACCGCATCCACCTGCGATGATGCCCATGGGACCCCATGAACGCACCACATCAGAGAATCGTACTTTAATCTGCGAAATCAACTCAAAAAGCATTTGTCGCACCGACCGACGCACTCTTGACCCTCGAACCGGGGCGCGGTTAACGTCGCTTTCATCGCCGGGGATATCTCCGCCCCGTCGAGACCCTCCGAGAAACCGGGAGCGACAATGGACGAAGAAAAGATCGGCAACGAAATCTCCGCCTACGAGACTCCGACCGTCACCGAGATGGGCGCGTTCTCCGAGGTCACCCTCGGCCGCCCCAACTGGGGATTCGAGAACGACTGGTCCTGCGTCCGGGTCTGCTGACCCGATCTCGGAACCGGCCACCGCCCGGAACGACCGAACGGGCACTCGGGGTCGCGCCGGCGCCGCTCGGGCGTCGGCGCGCTCATGGCCTAAGGACGAGGAATACAGGGCGAACTCGAAAGGCCTCTCGGAGAAAAATGAAGTTCATCGTTCTTCCCTCCACGGGCGACGTGGCCGGAGTGTCGATCGAGCGTCTGGCGCGGACACGCCTCGAAGTCGTTCATCGCGCGTCCGGGAGGCCGTGGATCATCGGTGACTGGGACGAGGGCGACGTCTACAAGGCGAGGATCGGGAACAGGAGGGTCGTCCTCTTGGGACGGTTCCTCATGGACGAGCCCGCCCTTCTGCGCGTCCTCGACTCGGCCGAGAGCCTCTCCGACCTCTCCCGGATCACGGAGGAGATCCCGGGAAGCTACCACCTCGTGGCCGAGCTGGACGAGGGCGTCCGGATCCAGGGGACACTCTCCTCCGGCCGCCAGATCTTCTACTCGAACCGGGGCTCCCCCGTCCTGGCCGCCAGCGACCCCGCCCTGCTGCTCCCGTTCGTCGGACGCGAGTGGGACCGCTCGATCCTGGCCTCACGACTCATCGCGCCCTGGCCGCCCTGGCCGGTGAGCGAGATCCCGGTCTGGAAGGGGGTCTCCACCCTCGCCCCGGGCCACTTCCTCCAGGTCGACTCGCGGACCGGTACCGCGCGCCAGGTCCGCTGGTGGTCGCCCGAGGAACCCCACCTGACGTTGGAGCGGGGGGCCGAGCTCCTGGCGTCCGCCGTTCACGACGCCGTGCGCAGCCGCGGTCGAGGACGGACCACGGTGAGCGCCGACCTCTCCGGAGGTCTGGACTCCACCGGTCTCTGTTTCGTCGCAGCCGCCACGGGCGTACCCCTCGTCACCACGAGGTGGCAGGCGACGGACGTGGCCGACGAGGACGAGGCGTGGGCTCGCAAGGCGGAGCGGCGACTCCCCGAGGCCCGGCATCTGACCTTCGACCGACGCTCCGCCCCCGGCTGGTTCACGGAGCTGCTCCCCCGGCGCCCCGGCGTACACGACCACGAGGGCCCCTTTCCCTGGATCCGCACCCGCGGTCGGCTCGTCCACGCGGCCGAGGCCGTGGCGGGTGAGGGGTCCCGGACCCACCTGACCGGCCATGGCGCGGACGAGCTCTTCTTCGCCACACCGCTCAACCTCCACTCCCTGGCCCGAACACATCCGGCCAAGGTGCCGGCCCACGTTCTCGGCTACCAGGCCCTGTACCGCTGGAGGACCGCTCCGACGCTCAGGGGGCTGGCCGATTCGAGCACGTTCTCCGCCTGGTTGGGGAAGGTCACGGACTCCCTGCGCGCCCCGCTGAGGGAGTTCTCGGCCGGGCCCGACTTCGGGTGGGGCCTCTCGGGCCGGATGGCCCGGTGGGTCGCCCCGGAGGCCGTCGAGGCCGCCTCCGAGGCGCTGAGGCGCGACGACGTCCTCTCCCGAGGCCCTCTGTCCCGTTACCGGGCACAGCACGCCTCCTGGCAGGACGCGCGTCTGTGCGGAGACACGCTCCGGAAGGTGAACCACATCACCCGCGCGCACGGGGTCTCCTGGGAGGCCCCCTATCTGGACGATCGGGTCATGAGGATCGCTCTGAGCGTCCGCTTCGACCAATGGTCCATGCCGGACCGCTACAAACCCCTCCTCGTCGAGGCGCTGCGCGGCACGGCACCGCCGGAGATCCTCGAACGCTCCACGAAGTCCGAGTACAGCGCGGAGGCCTACACCGGACTCCGGAGGAGTCGCGAGGCCGTCGCCGAACTCTGCGACGGAATGAGACTCGAAGAACACGGCCTCGTCGACGCCGAGGCCTTCGGCGGGACGGTCTTCAACCCCCCGTCCTCCTCCTTCGGGATCATCCCCGTCATCAACACACTGGCCTGCGAGTCCTGGCTCCGGAGCATCGAGGACGGAAACCGGGAGAAGGACCTCGTATCGATCCTGGAAGGCTGAGGATGGAATTCATCGACGACACGTCCATCATCTCCACCGAGACCGAGGACGGGATCGTTCTTCTGGACCAGAGGAAGGGCGTGTACTGGCACCTGAACGGTACCGCCGCGGAGATCCTGCGCTCCCTGAGAGAGGACGGGGATCGGGACGTCGCCGTCGCCGAGATCCGGGACAGGTACGGGATAGACGAATCCCGGGCCAGGAACGACGTCGAGGACCTGATCCGGTCGCTCGAATCCGTGGGGGTGCTGCGGCGATGACGGTACCCGTGGCCCTCGAACGGAGCACGCGACCGCCTCTGAGGTATCGCCTCCTCGCGAGGTGTGTCGTCCTCCCGGCACGTCTGATGACACGGATGAGCCCCGGCCGTATCCGGAGCGTCCTCGCCTTCCTGGCGGGCTCCGCCGGCCCCGCCGGCTTCGCGGAGGCCCTGGCCGCGCGCAACGCGGTGGTCCACGTCAGCCGCAGGTGCGCGGGCCCCGGTTGCCTACAGCGCTCCATCGCGACCTTCCTCCTCTGCCGGATCGGGGGAACCGTGCCGGAATGGTGCACGGGTGTCCGTGTGTCCCCGTTCCGAGCGCACGCATGGGTGGAGGTCGACGGCTCCCCCGTGGGAGAGCTCGGGGAAGTACGGCACTTCCACAAGGTCATGACGGTGAGGCCGGTGATCGTGGTCCGTGATGATGACTGAGATCGTCGCGCTCGCGGCGCAGTACGCGCTGTTCCTGATCTTCCTGGCCGCCTGGGTCGGGAAGATCAAGGGCCCTGGGCGTTTCAGCGGCTTCGCGACGGTGATCTCCCGGTTGACCGGGTGGTCCCCTCCTACGGCGCGGGCCGTGGGCGTCACCGTGGTCGCCGGTGAGGTCCTCGCCTGCCTTCTCCTGATCTCGCCCCTCACCGCCGTGGCGGGGGCCGTCGTGGCCCTGACCCTGCTCACCGCCTTCACCGGGGTGGCGGTCAAGGCCCTGTGGAGCGGTATCCGCTCCGAGTGCGCCTGCTTCGGCGGATCGGATTCGGCCATCGGTTACGCCATGATCGTGAGGAACCTGCTCCTGATCGCCCTCGCCCTGCCACCGCTCGTCGTACGGGCGGACCTCGCGGCCCTCTCGGCCACCGGCGTGGTCGCGGTGGCGCTCGGAGCCCTCGCGATCGCCCTCCTCCTCATCGGGTTCTACGATCCGCTCGCCCGCCGCGCCACGGCGGCGATCATCGCGACCCGTCGGGCGACGCGACCCCGGGCCGGGACGGCGGGGGGTGGCGACGATGTCGGGTGACTCCATCGAGGTCTCGAAGGTCGGGAAGGTGTTCGGAAGCGTCCGGGCCCTGAACGACGTCTCCCTGTCCGTCTCCCCCGGAGGGGTGCTCGGTCTGCTGGGACACAACGGGGCCGGCAAGAGCACACTCATCAACATCCTCTCCGGGGTCCTCGAACCGACCACGGGAACGGCGACGGTCGCGGGGTTCGACGTGGTCTCGCAGGCGAGCCGGGTCCGACGTCGCATCGGTGTGGCCGGACAGTACGTGGCCCTGGACGAACAGATCTCCGGGCGGGACAACCTCGTCCTGATCGCACGGCTGTTGGGGGCGTCCCGTAAAGAGGCACGAGAGCGGACGCACGAGCTTCTGGAGCGGTTCGGCATGACCGAATCCGCCGATCGCGCGGTGCGCACCTACTCCGGCGGCATGCGGAGAAGGATCGATCTCGCCGCGAGCATCGTCGGCGGCCCCGAGGTCCTGTTCCTGGACGAGCCCACGGCGGGGCTGGACCCCGAGAGCCGCGCGGAGCTGTGGGCGATCGTCCACCGCCTGACGGCGGAGGGCGTCACCGTCCTCTTGACCACGCAGTACCTGGAGGAGGCCGACCGTCTCTCCGACCAGGTGGTCCTCCTCTCCCGGGGACACGTCGTCGCCTCCGGCTCGCCCTCGGAGCTGAAGAGGGGCGTGGGCCGGAGGAAGGCGTCCCTGGGGTTCAACGAGAGAGAGCGTTTCTCGGCCGCCCGGGACGAGGTCCGGAGGATGGGACTGGTCGCCGACATCGGTGAGGCGAACTTCGACATCGACATCACGATCGCCTCGCCTCGCGACCTGGGGGCCGTGATCCACGCCCTGGAGGAGAGGAATCTGGGGATCGACCGTCTCCGGCTCTTCGAACCCAGCCTCGAAGACGTCTACCTCGCCCATGTCTCCACGCGATGAACGCGGCCACGAAGCGATCGGTGAAGGACCCGATGACGATCGACGCCAGAGCCCGAAGGTCCACCGTCCCTTGGAAGTCCGTGTCCTGGCGGGGCTGTTCCGTCCCCCTACAGATCCACATCCTCACGACAAGGGCGCTCCGCGCGCTCTGGATGGATCCGAAGCTCGTCCTCGTCAGTGTCGCCTCGCCCCTGGTCATGCTCCTGGTCCTGAGCCAGGTCTTCACGAGCATCAGCGAGACCCGGAGCTTCCCCGGAGGGGTCGACTACATCCAGTTCCTGCTGCCCGCGATCATGATCATGGGCGTCCTACAGTCCGGCATGGGATCCGGGGCGGCCTTGGGCCAGGAGATCAAGAACGGTTTCGTCCATCGCATGCGCACCCTGCCGGTGTGGCCGGGATCCGTGCTTCTGGGAAGAAGCGCCTCGGACCTGGTGAGGAGCCTGATACAGCTCTCCGCGCTGTCGACCGCCGCGCACCTGTTCTTCTCCTTCCACGCCCCCGGTGGAGCGGTCGGCATGGCGGTCGCGATGCTCATCGCCCTGATGACCGGGAACTGCCTCGGCTGGGTGTTCATCGCCATGGCCTGCTGGTTCCGCAACGCCGAGGTCATGCAGACCTTCTCCGGCCTGGCCATGTTCGCGCTCATGTTCGGCACCAACGCGTTCGTCCCTTTGGACGGCCTGCCGGACTGGCTGCGGAGTCTCTCCCACGTCAACCCCATGACCTACGCCATCACGGCGGCCCGAGGTTGGATCCTGGGCGATCCCGACATGAGCGCCACCCTCTACGCGGTGATCGGAAGCGCGGTGATCGCGCTGCCCTGCGCCCTCCTGGCCGTCAAGGGGTTCGCACGCCCCCTCGGAACGAACTGACACCGATCGGATCATGAGAAGTCGACTGGAGACCACCGTGCCTCTTCAACACCAAGTCAGGTTCCTGCGCTCCGCCCTCGCCAGCATGCGGGACACCGGAGCCGTATTGCCCAGCGGGCGACCACTGGCGTACGAACTGGCCCGGTTCCTCAGGGGCCGGACCACCGGACGCCCGGTCCGTGTCCTGGAGGTCGGGGCCGGGAACGGGGCCGTCACCCGGGTGCTCTTCGCGCATCTGCGACCCGGAGACCATCTCGACGCGGTCGAGGTGAACAAGGAGTACGTGGAGGACCTGACCGAGACCCTGGCGGAGGCGGCCGACGGGTCACCCGGAACGGGGTACACGATCCACACGGCCGATATCCGGGACCTCGCCCCCGAGGCCCCCTACGACCTCATCGTCTCCGGTCTCCCCTTCGCGAACTTCACCCACGAGGAGACCCGCGACATCCTGGACTTCTACATGGAGCACATCGCCCCGCGAGGACACATGTCCCTCTACGGCTATCTGTTCACCCGGGAGTTGAAGGCGGTCACGGCCTCCCGCGCCTCCTACACGCGTCAGAGGCTCTCCCAGCGGCTCGTGGACCGGTTCGTACGCGACCATCTCGTGGTGTCGAAGAGGGTCTGGCGCAACGTCCCGCCCGCCTGGGTGCACCACCTGCGTCGCGAGGTGGGTTGAGAACGACGAGGGCCCGCCGGATGACTCCGACGGGCCCTCTCCCGCTCCCGCGATTGGACTCGAACCAATAACCTGCCGGTTAACAGCCGGCTGCTCTGCCGATTGAGCTACGCGGGATCGCGTCGTCGCCCGACCCCGTAGGCCTTGGCGACACCAATAGACTAGCGCCTTTTCGAGGGTGCTCGGGACGGTCTCCCGTATTCGGAGCGGTGTTCTCCGCCCCGCCTTCCGTCGAACGCAGTGAGGGCCCGCCGGATGACTCCGACGGGCCCTCTCCCGCTCCCGCGATTGGACTCGAACCAATAACCTGCCGGTTAACAGCCGGCTGCTCTGCCGATTGAGCTACGCGGGATCGCGTCGTCGCCCGACCCCGTGGGCCCTGGCGACACCAATAGACTAGCGCGCTTTGAGAGTGCTCGGGACCGGTGTCGACCTGTGTGGCCGGAAGCACGACAGGGTAACGTCGGGGCACGGACCACTCCGACCGTCACCAAGGCCTTAAAGAGGGACCCATGCGCTACCGGATCACGTTCGTCGCCGGCCTCGCCATCGGATACGTCTTGGGCGCCAAGGCGGGCCGAGCCCGCTACGAGCAGCTCGCCCGTACCGCGCGCAAGGTGGCCGACAGCCCGCTCGTCCAGGAGGTCGCCGGACTCGTCGGCGCCCAGGCGGGCAACGCGGGCCGGGCCGTCTACGACAAGGCCGTGGAGAAGATGCCCATCACCTCCGTGCGGGACTTCCTGGCCCGTCCCACCGAGGACGAGGAGATCGAGCTCATCGAGTGGGAGACCCACACCTCCAACGGGACCGGCCCCGGCGCCGGCGGAGATCGGAACACCTGACCATGGCCCTGTTCGGGCGGGACGTACCCGCCGAGATCCGCTCCCGGCTGCGGCGCGGTGAGCGCGTGCTCGCGCACGCCTCCGTCGCCGCGGCCCCGGGCGGCACCCCCCTCCCCTATGACGGACCACCCCTCCTGGTCGCCACCACCCGCGCCCTGTACCTGCCGGACGGCCGTGACGTCCTCTGGCAGAACATCGACCAGGCCCGGTGGGGCACCGAGACGTTCACGTTCGTCGAGGAGGGCCACGGAGAGCACATCATCCGGTTGCGTTCCGAGGAGACCGGCGACGCCGTGGACTACCGCAGGATGGCCGAGGCGGTCTCCGAGCGGGTGACCTCGACCATCCTCGTCAACCGGTTCGTCCCCTTCCCCTCCCCCGACTCCACCTGCGGTTTCCGTCTGGTGGCGCGTCGTCCGCCCTTGGGCGGCGAGATCGACTGGCGCGTCCATCTGGGCGAAGGTCTCGACCCCGAGGACCCGGAACTCTCCGAGGCCGTCTCCCGCGCGCTCTCGCTGCTCCGGGAACAGATGGGCGTCTGACCACCGGTCGGCGGTGTCCGGGGTCCCGGACACCACCGACCTCGCACGGCCTCAGCCGGCGCTCTCCTTCTTCTCTCGCGCGTCGATGCCCCGCGCGAGCACCTCCGCCAGGTGGAGGGGGCGTCGGTCCGCGCCCTGTTCGATCTGGGTCCGACAGCTGTAGCCGTCGGCCAGGACCAGGGTGTCCTCCGAGGCCGCGCGCACCCTGGGCAACAGTTCGCGTTCGCCGATGGCGGCGGAGACCTCGTAGTGGCCCTCGGTGAAGCCGAAGTCGCCGGCCAGACCGCAGCAGCCCGCGTCGAGGACCTCGCCGTCGATCCCGGCCCGGGCGATCAACTCCCGATCGTCGTCGAAGCCCATCACGGCGTGCTGGTGGCAGTGCACCTGGGCCAGGGCCGTGGCGTCGACGCGGGGCGGCTCCCAGTCGGGCGCGTACTTGTTGAGGAACCCCGCGAAGGTGTGCACGGACTCGGCGACCCGTCGGCTCTCCTCACCCGGTAGGAGCTCCACCAGGTCGTGTTTGAGCGCCGCGGTACAGCTGGGCTCCAGCCCCACCACCGGCAGCCCCTGGGAGACCAGCGGGGACAGCGCGTTCACCGCTCGGCGCATCACCGCGCGGGCCACGTCCAACTGTCCGGTGGAGACCCAGGTCAGACCGCAGCACACCTGCCCCTTGGGCAGGACCACGGAGAAGCCCGCGTCCTCCAGGACCCGGACCGCACCGATCGGGATCCGGGGGTCGAGGAGGTTGCCGAACGTGTCGGGCCACAGCACCACCTTGGGCCCTCCCTGGCGTCCCTCGCCCCGGTTCATGCGACGGCGGAAGGCCCGGGTGAAGGTGGTGGGCGCGAAGGCGGGCAGATCCCGCTGGGCGGCCACCCCGGCCATCCGCTTGGCCAGCGTGGACACCCCGGGCAGACGCATCATCCGGTTGGCCTCGTTCGGGGCCAGCGCGGCCAGACGGGCCAGGAGGGGCAGCCAGCCCATCGAGTAGTGCGCGGCCGGCCGCACCCTCCCCTTGTAGTGCTGGTATAGGAACTCGGCCTTGTAGGAGGCCATGTCGACGTTGACCGGGCAGTCGCTCAGACATCCCTTGCAGGACAGGCACAGGTCCAGGGACTCGCGTACCTCCTCCGACCGCCAGCCGTCGGTGATGACCTCGCCGTTGGCCATCTCGAACAGCAGGTGGGCGCGGCCACGCGTGGAGTGCTTCTCCTCCTGGGTGACCTGGTAGCTGGGGCACATCACCCCCGGCCCGCTCTGACGGCGACACTTGCCCACACCGGAGCAGCGGCGCAGCGCCTTCGCGAACTCTCCGTCGTCCTCGCCGTAGGCCAGCGTGGCCTGGGAGAGCAGGGGGAGTTCGGGCCGCAGGTCGGTGGCGACCCGCACGTCGGAGTCGAGGGGCAGCGGATCGACGATGATCCCGGGGTTCATCAGCCCCTCCGGGTCCCAGATCCGCTTGAACTCGCCGAAGGCCCGGATGAGGCTCTCGGGGTACATGCGGGAGAGCAGTTCGGAGCGGGCCTGTCCATCGCCGTGCTCGCCGGACAGGGAGCCCCCGTGCCGGACGACGATCCCGGCCGCCTCCTCCATGAAGGCGCGGTACTCCCGCCGCCCCTCCTCGTGGGTGAGCTCGAAGTCGATGCGCACGTGCAGACATCCGTCGCCGAAGTGCCCGTAAACCACCCCGTAGCGGCCGTGACGTTCCATGAGGGCGTCGAAGTCGCGCAGGTAGGCGCCCAGGTTCTCCGGGGGCACCGCGGCGTCCTCCCACCCGGACCAGGCCTCCGCGCCCGTGGGGGTACGGGAGGTGAGCCCCGCCCCTTCCTCCCGGATCCGCCACAGGGCCTTCTGGTGGGCAGGGTCGGTGACCACGGAGGCGTCGCGGGGGCGGTCGTCGCCCTCCAGGCCGGCGATCATCGTCTTCGCGGCCTCGGCCGCCTCCTCCGGGTCCCCTCCCGCGATCTCCACCAACAGCCACGCGCCGCCCGCAGGCAACGCCACCCGCGAACGGGACCCGTCCCGGTCCAGCGCCGCGACGATACGGTCGTTGATGCCCTCGACCGTGAGCGGCGAGTGCCCCAGTAGGGCGGGGACGGCGTCGGCGGCGGACGGGGCGTCGTCGTAGCCCAGCACCGCCAGAGCGCGGGCGGGCGGCGATTCGACCAGGCGCACCGTGGCGCCCAGGACCATGACGCAGGAGCCCTCGGTGCCGACCAGGGCCGCGGCCACGTCGCGCCCCTTCTCCGGAAGCAGCCGGTCCAGCGCGTAGCCGGAGACACGGCGGCGGAACTCGGGCATGGCGGTGCGCAGCTCGGCCCGATGGGTCTCTACGAGACGGGCCAGCGCCGCGTGGATCTCCCCCTCGCGTCCCGGGCGCCGGGTCAGTTCGGAGAACTCCTCCGCGGTGTGCCCGGAGCCGACGGTAAGCCGGGTTCCGTCGGACAGGAGCACGTCCAGGGAGACGATGTTGTCGGCGGTGGTGCCCCAGGCCACCGAGTGGGAGCCGCAGGCGTTGTTGCCGACCATGCCGCCGATGGTGCAACGGCTGTGAGTGGAGGGGTCGGGTGCGAAGGTGAGCCCGTGTTCGGCCGCCGCGGCGCGCAGGTCGTCGAGGATGACGCCGGGCTGGACGGTGGCGGTCCGGGCTACGGGATCGATGTCGAGGATGGAGCGCAGGTGGCGTGAGGTGTCGATGACCACGCCGGTACCGATGGAGTTGCCCGCGATGGACGTGCCCCCACCGCGAGGGACGACGGGCACCCCGTGCGCGGCGCAGACCCTGACGGCCGCGACGCAGTCGTCGACGGTCTCCGGGACGACCACGGCCGTGGGCACACGACGGTAGTTGGAGGCGTCGGAGGTATAGAGGGCGATCGTGCCCGCCTCCATGGCGACGGTGCCACGGACTGCGGACTCCAGATCCCCGCGCAGTGCGGCGAGGTCGGGGCTTGCGGTACTGCTGTGCGGCTCGGACATGTCCACAGAGTGACGCGGCCCTCATCGCCCTGGCAACCGCGGCGCGCGGCCGGGACCGCCCGTCGTTCCGCCTTTCGCGCCTGTCAGCCCAAGGACTCGTCCATGGCCCGGACGAGCTCGCCCTCGGCGTCCATGTCGAGGTTCCAGACCATCATCCCGGCCAACCCCCGGTCACGGACGTACTCCCCCTTGAGCTCGATGACCCGGGGGTCGTCGTAGGTCCACCATTCGTCGCCGTCGTAGATCCAGTAGGCCCCGGCCTCCTCGTCGAGAAAACGCTCGCCGTCCATCGCCTGAAGGTCGGCGAAGGCCCGGGTGGGGCCGTCGTAGTCGTCGTCGGCGGGGCCGGTCGCCGTCTGTCCCCGCCCGTCCCGCTCGGCGGGCACCCCCTGCCAGCCGCGCCCGAAGGCCGGAACACCCATCACCAGTCGATCGGCGTCCGCCCCGAGTTCCTCGTAGCGCCGAACGGCCCGGTCGACGCTGTTGGCCTCCGGATCGTGCTCGGGGGGATAGAGGTTGGAGTGGTGGGTGGTGCGTTCGTTCCACGGCCCGGAGAAGTCGTACCCCTGGACCGTGGCGAAGTCGATGTCGTCGAAGATCTCCGGATCGTAGGCCTCGGCGTGCTCCGCGCCGCCGGGCAGGGAGACGGAGAGGACGTACTCCTCCCCGGTCTCCCGTGAGAGTTCGTCCATCTGCCGACGGAACTCGGCGACCAGGAGCGTGAAGTTGGCCGGATCGTCGGGATGCTCCACGTTGTCGGGGTTGCCCTGTCCCCCGGGCCATTCCCAGTCCAGGTCGATGCCGTCGAAGATCCCGGCGGCCACGCCCTCGCCGCCCTGGGGTTCGCCGTCCCGGACCGGCAGGTCCCCGCGCAGCCACAGGTCCAGGCAGGAGGCGACGAAGGCCTCCCTCGACTCCGCGGTCCGGGCCGCGGTGGAGAAGTCCACCGACAGGTTCCAGCCGCCCAGGGACAGGCTCGCGCCCAGGTCGGGATCGAGTTCGCGGAGCTTCCGGAGCTGGTTGAGGCCCCCCGCGAGCTCCTGCTCGTAGTCGTCGGCCTCGCCGTCGACGCTCTCGTCCGCGTCGTAGCGGCGTTGGTAGAGCTCCCAGGGCTGATCGTGCCGGTCCTCGGGGATATGGCACAGACCGTTCTCGTCGATGTCCCCGAAGGCCCACATGATCCGGGTCAACCGGTCGGCGGCCCCGCTCGCGCGCAGGTGTTCGATGGTGAAACCGCGGTTGGCCACGTTCCAGTCGGCGAAATAGCCGATCCGGTGGAGCGGGCGCTGGTTCACGAGGACGAGGATCCCCACGACCAGGACCACGGCGACGACGGCGGCGCCCAGGACCAGGAGCGGGCGCCGGCCGGAAGGACGTTCGGAACCGGAGGGACTCGACAGGGCGTTCACACCTCGACCGTAGGGGCACGGAGGTGTTCCGGAGAGGTCGTTCGCCCCATGTCGGCCACATGAGGCCGTTCACGGGTCGGAGGGAACCCGCGCCCCTCCTCGAACGTTGTAGCGAGGCCGGAGCGCATCGGCCCGCGCCGAAGGGTCAGCCGCCGTGCAGGAAGTCCTTCAGGGTGCCCGCGCGAGAAGGGTGGCGGAGCTTGGCGAGGGTCTTGGCCTCGATCTGTCGGATGCGTTCGCGGGTCACCCCGAACTCCCGTCCGACCTCCTCCAGGGTCCGGGTGCGCCCGTCCGCCAGGCCGAACCGCAGCCGGATGATCCGCCGTTCGCGTTCGGACAGGTCCCCCAGGATCACCCGGAGCCGCTCTTGGAGAAGGGTGAAGGCGGCCGCCTCCACCGGGGCCACGGCGTCGGAGTCCTCGATGAAGTCGCCGAAGTCGGACTCCTCCTCACCGATGGGCGCCTGAAGGGAGACGGGTTCGCGGGCCAGTCGTTGGATCTCCAGGACGCGTTCGCCCCCGAAACCCGCGGCCGAGGAGATCTCGGCGACGCTGGGTTCGCGTCCGAGTCTCTGGTGGAGGCTGTGCTGGACCCGGACGAGCTTGTTGATGGTCTCGACCATGTGCACCGGGATACGGATGGTGCGGGCCTGGTCGGCGATGGCGCGGGTGATCGCCTGACGGATCCACCAGGTGGCGTAGGTCGAGAACTTGAAGCCCTTGGTGTAGTCGAACTTCTCCACCGCGCGGATCAGACCCAGGTTGCCCTCCTGGATCAGGTCCAGGAACGACAGTCCACGCCCCATGTAGCGTTTGGCGATCGACACGACCAGCCGCAGGTTGGACTCGATGAGTCGCCGTTTGGCCCGTCGTCCCTCTTCCGTGAGGGCGTCGAGTTCGTCCTGGGTGCAATGCCGGCCTCCGGGACCACGCCGTTGGGCGTACAGGCCGACCTCGACGGCCTTGGCCAGCTCCACCTCCTCCCGAGCGGTCAGCAGGGGGACCTTGCCGATCTCGCGCAGGTAGAGCCGGACCAGGTCGGAGCCGGAGCGACGCCCCGGGTCGGAGGAGGGCACGGCCTCCTCGGGGACGGCCACGTCGACCCCGCTGCGGGACAGGTCGGAGATCGTCCGGTCCAGGGCCTCGGGGGGCGCGTCGAGGCGTTCGAGAACGGACGCGACCTCCCCACGAGTCACCGTTCCCCGACCGGAATCGGGAAGAAGTCGGACCACCTGACTCAGAGGCGGCGTTCCATTGGTCACAGCCGTGGGAGACATCAGTACATTGTGCCCATATCCCCACTGAAACGGGGAGAAGTACTATTGTCACCCTTTTGCTACATACTCTCGACGCCACCCTCTTGCAGGGCACGTTTCTGCTGGCCGAGGCGCATGAGGTCGGCGAAGATCCGATCGAACTCCTCCGGTTGCGCGGCCTGGTCGATCCGGTGCAACTCCGACTTGAGGTTTGACTCGCGACGGTTGATGGAATGAGTCTTGATCGTGCTCAACATTTCCCGCGCGAAATGTTCATCGAGTTCTCCGTAGAACTCGATCTCCTCCACACCCAGGCGGGTGACGAAATCGCGCTGGAGTTCGTTGGGGGCCGCCTCGCGCAGGGCGATCGGCCAATGCTGAGGATCGGCCACCGACGAGACGCCGCCCTGATCCCGGATGATCCGGAGCACCGCCTGGTGCTGGGGGACGGTGAAGTCCTCCTCCGTGAGGGAGTCGAAGCCCCGCGCCAAATGGGGGTACTGGATCGCGAGCTTGAGCGCCTGGCGCTCCCGCTGCACCGAGGGGTCGCGCAGGTCGTAGGGCGCCTCCTGGGCGTCCGGCGTCGGAGCCGGAGCGGCCTGCCTCGGGCGGTCGGCACCACCTCGCGCACGGCCCCGGCCCATGTGCTGGCGGACCCGGCGCAGCACGAAGGCCTCGTCCATCAGCCCCAGCCAACGGTCCAGGTTCTTGCCATAGGTCAGACGTACGCCCTCGTCCCGGATACCGGCGACCACGGGGGCGGCGGCGTCCAAGGCGGCGATACGCCCCTCGGCGTTGTTCAGGTCATAGCCCTCGACGATGGTCCGGATCATGAACTCGTACAAGGGGCTGGCGCCGTCGACCAGGTCCGCCACCGCCTGAGGACCGTGCTGAAGACGCAGGTCGCAGGGGTCGAGACCGTCGGGCTGGACGGCCACGAAGGTCTCCGAGGTGAAACCGTGCTCCTCGGCGAAGGCCCGGACGGCCGCCTTCTGGCCGGCCTTGTCGCCGTCGAAGGTGAAGACGACCCTGCCGCCCTGATTGGAGCGGCCCAACAACATGCGACGCAGGATCTTGAGGTGGTCCTCGCCGAAGGAGGTGCCACAGGTGGCGACCGCCGTGGTGACCCCGGCCTCGTGGCAGGCCATCACATCGGTGTAGCCCTCGACGATGACCGCCTCGCCCTTACGGGAGATCTCCCGTTTGGCCAGGTCCATCCCGTAGAGCAGACGCCCCTTGTGGAAGATGGGGCTCTCCGGGGAGTTGAGGTACTTGGGGCCGTCCTCCTCCTCGGCGAGCTTGCGCGCGCCGAAGCCGACGACCTCGCCGGTGACCTCGCGCACCGGCCACAGCAGCCGGTTGCGGAAACGGTCGTAGGCGCCGCGCCGCCCCTGGCTGGCCAATCCGCCCTCGATCAGTTCGGCGTCGGTGAAGCCCTGGTGGCGCAGGTGGGTGGTGAGGTTCTCCCAGCCGGCGGGGGCGAACCCCAGACCGAACCGTTCGGCGTGCACCCGGTTGAACCCGCGCTCGTCCAGGAACCGTCGGGCGGCCACGGCCTCCGGGGTCAGGAGCCGCTCGGCGTAGTACTCGGCGGCGGCCTTATGGGCGTCGAGCAGACGTCGACGTTTGCCCTCGTCGCGTCGGGCGGTGCTACGACCGCCCTCTTCGTAGCGGAGCGTGATCCCGGTCTGGCGGGCCAGGGACTCGACGGCCTCGATGAAGCTGAGGCTGTCGATCTTCTGAACGAAGGAGATGACATCCCCACCCTCCCCGCAACCAAAACAATAGTAGAGGTTTTTGGCCGGGGTGACGTTGAAGGAGGGGGACTTCTCGTCGTGGAAGGGGCACAGGCCCTTCAGCGATCCGCCTCCCGCGTTGCGCAATTGGAGGTACTCGCCGATCACGTCGGCGATGGGGGTGCGCTCGCGTACGAGGGCGATGTCTTCGTCTCTGATCCGTCCTGCCACGGTGTTCAGGGTAGTTCTCCTCGAGCACGTTCCGGCCATCGCCCGGGGTTCGCCGGGGGTCCACCGTCCGGCCATCCCGGTGTCGGACGCCGGTCGGCGACGCGGAGCAGGCTGGGGATCCTCACATCCCCCAGGAGGTGCGCCCCGTGCGTGCTCAGGATCAACGGTCCGATCGGTACCGGAGATGGATCGTACTGTCGGGCGGTGCCGTGGTGGCGGTACTGGTACTGGCCCTCGGCCTCGTGGTGATCGACCGCTTCGGCGGTTCCCCGGTGGTGGTCGAGGGGGTCGTCGGCTCGGAGAAGGTCGATCTGTTCGAGGACGAGAGGGTCCGGGAACGGTTCGCCGAACTCGGATACGACGTTCGGGTACGCCCTCAGGGCTCCCGATCGATGGCCGAGCGGGCCGACGAGTCGGACTTCGTCTCCCCCGGTTCCGCGGCCGCCTCGGAGCACATCCGCGGTCTGCACGGCGTCGAAGACGAATACGACCCCTTCAGCACGCCCATGGTGATGCTCGCGCACGGCCCCATGGCCGAGGCCCTCCGGGAGGAGGGGGTCGCGCGCGTCGCCGAGGACGGCACCTGGTCGCTGGACCTGGCCGCCTATCTGGAGCTGACCGAGGACCGCGTCCGTTGGCGCGATCTGCCCGGCGACGCGGTGAGTTCGAGCAACCGCAACGAGGTGCTGGCCCGCACCACCGACCCGCGCACCTCGAACTCGGCGGCGATGTACGTGGTGGTGCTGTCCTACCTGCTCAACGACGAGGAGGTGGTCACGCCCGGTTCCGTGGACGAGGAGCTGACGTCCACACTGGCCCGGTTGTTCCTGGCCCAAGGGCAGCCCCCGGAGTCCTCACGTCAGCCCTTCGAGCAGTTCCGAGACCTGGGACCGGGGCACACCCCGCTGCTGTGGGCCTACGAGTCCCAGTACGTGCACGCCGCGGTCCTCGGCCCTCCCCCACCCGAGGACTCGGTGGTGATGTACCCGGAGCCGACCGTGTTCTCGACCCACACCATCGTGCCCTTCACCGAGGCGGGTGACGAGGTGGGGCGTCTGCTGACCGAGGACCCGGAGCTGCGCGGGCTGATCTCCGAGCACGGTTACCGCACCGAGGACACCGGGCGTTTCCGGGAACTGGTCGAGGAGTACGGGCCTGCCGTGCGGACGGGGATCGGCGACGTGGTGCACTCTCCCGCCTACGAGGCCCTGGAGGCTCTGCTGAACGCCATCGAGCAGGAGTACGAGGACACCGGAACGGCCCCCGCGGCCCCGGAGGACGCGTTCGTCGGACGTTCCGGGGGTGGACGGACGTGAAGGGTCGCACACGCGCGGGGGCCGGCGCCCTGGCGGCGCTCTTGGCCGTGAGCGCCTGTTCCTTCGTCGAAGGCGCGGGGGTCACCGGGACTCTGAGGGTTCTGGCCGGCAGCGAACTGGCCGACATGGAGCCGTTGTTGGCGGAGTCGGCCGAACGGACCGGCGTCGAGCTGGTCCTGGACTACTCCGGCACGTTGGACGGGACGGAACGGATCGTGGCGGGCTCCGTCGAGGACTACGACGCGGTGTGGTTCCCCTCCAACCGCTACCTGCACCTGGTCGACGGCGACCGTTCGTCGGTGCGCGGCGAGACCTCGGTGATGCTCTCCCCCGTGGTGTTGGGGGTGTCCGCCTCGCGGGCCGAGGAGCTCGGCTGGGTCGCCGGAGACGGAAGCGTCTCCGGGGTCACCTGGGAGGACGTGACCCTGGCGGTCGAGGAGGAGGGGTTGACCTACGGCATGTCCAGCCCGGCCGCCTCCAACTCGGGTTTCTCGGCCCTGATCGGCGCGGCGTCGGCGATGGCCGACAGCGGTGCCGCGTTGGAGCGCGAGGACGTGGCCGGGGTGGAGGAACGGTTGGCGACGTTCTTCTCCGGTCAAGAGCTCACCGCCGGATCGTCGGGGTGGTTGATGGAGGAGTTCGAGCGGCGTCGGCGCGACGCCTCCGGGTCGGGGGCGGTCGTCCCCGACGGGGTGGTGAACTACGAGTCGGTGCTGATGTCGTACGTCCCCGAGGCCGGCGAGGATCCGCTGGTCCTGGTGTATCCGGAGGACGGGGTGGTCACCGCCGACTATCCGCTGACCCTGCTGGCGGGCGCGTCGGAGGAGGCCGCGGCCGCCTACGAACGGGTGGTGGCCGACCTGACCTCGGCCGAGGTCCAGGCCCGTATCGCCGAGACCACCTTCCGCCGTCCGGCCGCGGCCGATGTCTCGGAGCGTGGGTTCCCCTCGGTGGTGGAGCTGCCGTTCCCCGCCCGTCGGGAGGTCGTGGACGAGTTGGTGGCGGCCTACTTCTCGGAGCTGCGCCGCCCGGCGCGCACGGTGTACGTGCTGGACGTGTCCGGGTCGATGTCCGGCTCCCGGATCTCGGGGCTGCGTCGGGCGTTGACCGTGTTGACCGGGGCGGACGAGGGGCCGCTGTCCTCACGCGGGCAGGTCTTCCAGGAACGTGAGGAGGTGACGCTGCTGCCCTTCTCGGACGAGCCCGGGGAGCCGGTCTCCTTCGTGGTGGAGCCGGAGGGCGCGGACCGCGCTCGGCGGGGGTTGGCGGAGGAGATCGCCGCTCTGGAGGTCGGCGGCGAGACCGCGGCCTACGACGCCGTGGAGGCGGCGTACTCCCTCGTGGAGGAGGCCGGAGAGGACGGGTACCTGTCGTCGGTGGTGCTGATGACCGACGGTGAGGTGAACCGGGGGCTGGACCTGGACGGGTTGTTCGCCTCGTTGGAGGGGCTGCCCTCTCACGCCGCGGCCGCGCCGGTGTTCACCGTGCTGTTCGGCGAGGCCGACGCCGAGGAGATGGAGCGTCTGTCGTCCCGGACGGGTGGTCGGGTCTTCGACGCCCGCGACCTGGACCTGGAGGAGGTGTTCCGGGAGATCCGGGGCTATCACTGAGTCCCCGCGCCGCTCAGCGTCGCGGGGTCGTCCCGGTGAGGTCCGCGTGCAGGAGGGCGGCCGAGGTGTCGGTCAGGGAGGCCACCTGGTCGATGATCACGCGCAGCGCCCCGGCGTCGTCGGTGGCCGCCTCGTAGGAGGCCCGGAACTGAGGTTCCAGGGCCTCGGGGGCTCCGTGCAGGAGGGCGTCGACCAGTTCGGTGAGGACGCGGCGTTCCTCCGCCTGGTAGATCCTCGCCTCCTCGCGGGACATCACGAAGTGCGCGGCCACCGCCTTGAGCAGTGCGCACTCCAGCAGGGTCCGTCGCGGGAGGACCAGGTCGGCGCCGTAGCGGGTGAGGCGTTCGGGGCCGTGGACCTCGCGGGTGGCCTGTTCGGCGGCGCGGCAGAAGCGGCCGATGAGCTCGCTGGTGAGGTTCTTGAGGGCGGCCAGGGAGGCGAGGTCGCCGGTGAACGCTTCGGGCCACACGGGTTCGGCGAGCAGGTCGGTGTAGACCTCCTCCAGCTCGGCGGTGCCGGCGTCGCAGTAGTGGGCGGCCGCCACCCGACAGATCTCGGCGCGTTCGTGGGGGTCGCGCAGGGCGGACATCCTCACCAGGCCGGCGTGCAGGGCGTCCTCGACGTCGTGCACGGAGTAGGCGACGTCGTCGGACCAGTCCATGACCTGTGCCTCGAAGCAGGTGCGGCCGAGGGGTGCTCCCTCCCTCAACCAGGTGAACACGGCGACGTCGTCGGGGTAGCAGTTGAACTTGGCGGTGTCGCCGCCCTCTCCGCGGCGCCAGGGGTACTTGACGGTGGCGTCGAGGGTGGCGCGGGTGAGGTTGAGGCCGGCGCTGCGTCCGTCGGGGTCGATGACCTTGCCCTCCAGCCGGACGAGCAGGCGAAGACTCTGGGCGTTGCCCTCGAACCCTCCGCAGGAGGCCGCGGCCTCGTCGAGGGCGCGTTCGCCGTTGTGTCCGAAGGGCGGGTGGCCCAGGTCGTGGGAGAGGCAGGCGGCCTCCACCAGGTCGGGGTCGCAGCCGAACGATCGGCCGAGTTCCCGGCCGATCTGGGCGCACTCCAGGGAGTGGGTGAGCCTGGTGCGGGGGAAGTCGCTGATCCCGAGTCGGACGACCTGGGTCTTGGCCGACAGACGGCGCAGTGCGGAGCTGTGCAGGACCCGGGCGCGGTCGCGTTCGAAGGGACCGCGCCTGCGGCTCTTGCGGGACTCGCGGGCGTAGCGTTCGGTGTCGTTCGCCCGGTAGCCGTGGGCCGAGGTCTCGCCCGGGGTGCTCGTCATGATCGCGACCCTACTTCTCGACGATGACGAAGCACGCCCGTGACGCACCTTCGGGCCCGTTCGGGGTGGATCCGCGACGGTCAGGCCGCGTTGACCCGGATGTCGCTGCTGTCGTTGAAGATCCAGTAGTACCAGAGGGAGGCGGTCTCCCTGGTGATGTACCAGAGCTGGGTACGGCGCTCTATGACGGCGGGGCCGGAGCGGGCGGGCGAGGTGCCCGCCTCGATGCCGTGGTCGGCCGCCATCACCTTGGAGCGCAGGCTGTGCCAGGGATCGGAGACGAGGATGGCCGTCTCCCAGTGGTTGGCCTCGAAGACCTCCGAGACCGCTTGGAAGCTCTGGAGGGTGTCGCGTCCCTCCTCGACCGCGATGACGTGGTCGGCGGGGATACCGACCTCGATCAGCCAGTTACGGCCGGCCGCGGCCTCGGTGTAGGCGTCGTCGGGCTGTTTTCCGCCGACGGTGACGATCATCGGCGCCACGCCCTCCTGGTAGAGGACCTGGGCCTGCCGCAGACGTGCCTCGAAGACGGGCGAGGGCACTCCGTTGTACTGGCTGGCGCCGAGCACGACGATGGCGTCGGAGACGTCCCGGTCGTCCTGGCGCGCGGTGTACCAGACCCAGCCCCACGTCGCCGGGGGCAGCGCCACGAGGAGGAGCAGGACCACGGCGATGATCCGACGGAGCCGGAAGCGGCGCCGTTTGCGTCGTTTGGGGCGATGGGGCGGTCGGTCGTCGCCCGAGGAGCGGCCACCGCGTCCCGGTCCGCCTCCGGAGCCGCCGAAGTCGTCGAAGTCTCCACGACGGGGGTCGTCCTCGGGGTCCTCTCCGGGCACGGGCGGGCCCGGCTCGAAGGGTTCGGGTTCGAAGGGGTCGGTCCGGTAGGTCTCGCGCGGCGCGGGTCCGCCCGCTCGGGAGCGCGATCCGGGGCGTTCGCGGACGAACCTGCGGGTGAACTCGGAGTCCGGATCGGGTTCCGGGGTCCGGACGTCCCGTTCGTCGGGGTCGTTCCATTCGGAGGTGTCGAACACGCGGGTGGTGTCGTCGGAGGTCTCCCGTGGGAAGGCGCCCGTGGTCTCGGGGACACGGGTGAAGTCCCGCGTCGTCTCGGACCCGGTGGGGGCGTCCGCGGGGCCGCCTCGGGAGAAGACCCGGGTGGCCTCGTCGTCGGCCGACACGGCACTGTGGTGGTCCCACGCCTCGTCACCACGACCGTCGCTCGCCGTTCGCACCGGCTCACCTCCGCACAGTTGATTCCGGGAACCCTGTTCCCCCTGGGATGTCCCCCGTCCGTCACAGGTTGTGGCCCTCCCCGACCGTCGCGGGGTGAAGTGTGAAGGGTGGTCCGTCCGGCCCTGGAGATCCGCCCGTGGGGGTGGGCGAAGGGCCGCTCTGGGGAAGGCTGTGGCGGCGACCGAGAATATATCACGAAAAGATCACGGACTTGATTCCCTCCCCGCCACCGAGGGGGTTCCGATTGTAGTGTCCTCGACACCCGGAAACGCCCCCGTCGGCGCCCTTCCCGGGACACCGACGGGGATGTACGTCACTCGGGTTCAGCGGGGGAGGCCGGCGGCACGCCCCGCCTCCAACCGGGCCACCGGCACACGGAAGGGCGAGCAGGACACGTAGTCCAGACCGACCTTGTGGAAGAAGTGCACCGACGCGGGGTCCCCGCCGTGCTCACCGCACACGCCGAGCTTGATGTCGGGGCGCGCGGCCCGCCCCTCCTCCGCCGCGATACGGACCAGGCGGCCCACCCCGTCCACGTCCAGGGACTCGAAGGGGGAGACGCCGAACACACCCTTCTCCAGGTAGGCGGAGAAGAAGGAGGCCTCCACGTCGTCGCGGGAGAAGCCCCACACCGTCTGGGTGAGGTCGTTGGTACCGAAGGAGAAGAACTCGGCGTTCTCGGCGATCTGCCCGGCGGTGAGCGCCGCCCGGGGCAGCTCGATCATGGTGCCGACCGGGAGCTCCAGCTCCAGCCCGGCCTCCTCCCCCACCTCGCGCAGCACGCACTGGGCGTCGTCCTTGATGATCTCCAGTTCCTGAACCGTTCCCACCAGCGGGATCATGATCTCGGGCCGAGGACGTCCGCCGGCGCGGATACGGTCGACCGCCGCCTCGGCGATGGCGCGGACCTGCATGGTGAACAGACCGGGGACCACCAGCCCCAGTCGGACACCGCGCAGCCCCAGCATGGGGTTCTGTTCGTGCAGGCGGTGCACCGCCTGAAGGACCCGGAGGTCGTTCTCATGGTCCTCCCCTCGGGCCTCGGCCACGGCCACGCGCACCGACAGCTCGGTGATGTCGGGCAGGAACTCGTGCAGGGGCGGGTCGAGCAGACGGACGGTGACGGGGAGGCCGTCCATGGCCTCCAGGATGCCGCCGAAGTCCTCCCGTTGCAGGGGCAGCAGGGCGCTCAGCGACTCCCGCTGCTCCTCCGGTGTGTCGGCGAGGATCAGCCGCTCGACCAGGGGGCGACGGTCGCCGAGGAACATGTGCTCGGTCCTGCACAGGCCGATGCCCTGGGCCCCCATCCGGCGGGCGCGCGCGGCGTCCTCGGGGGTGTCGGCGTTGGCCCGTACGTACATGCGGCGGGCCGCGTCGACGTAGTGCATCATCCGGTCGACGGAGCGCACGAGGTCGTCGGCCTGGTCGGAGGCGGGATCGATCTCGCCCTCGAAGTAGCGGACCACCGGGGAGTCGACGACCGGTACCTCCCCCAGGTAGACCAGTCCGCTGGTCCCGTCGATGGAGATGACGTCGCCCTCCTCGACGACCTCCCCGCCGGGCGCCGTCATACGCCGGTTCTTGGTGTCGATGTCGAGTTCCTCCGCGCCGCACACACAGGTCTTGCCCATGCCTCGGGCGACGACGGCCGCGTGCGAGGTCTTGCCGCCCCGGCTGGTGAGGATCCCCTCCGCTGCGATCATGCCCTCCAGGTCGTCGGGGTTGGTCTCCCGGCGGCAGAGGATGACGCGTTCCCCGCTTCGGGACCACTTGACGGCGGTGTAGGAGTCGAAGACGGCCTTGCCCACGGCGGCCCCCGGCGAGGCGTTCATGCCCCGGCCCAGCGGGTGGACGTCGTCTCCGGACGTGGCCTCCTCGTCGAAGCGGGGGAACATCAGTTGGGCGAGCTGGTCGCCGGTGACGCGCTGGACCGCTTCGTCGAGGGTGATCATGCCCTGTTCGACGAGCTGGTCGGCGATGCGGAAGGCCGCCGCCGCCGTGCGCTTGCCCACGCGGGTCTGGAGCATCCACAGCTTGCCGCGCTCGATGGTGAACTCGATGTCGCAGAGGTCGCGGTAGTGGTTCTCCAGCGTGGTCATGATGCCCATGAGCTCTTCGTGGCTGTGGGCGTCGATGCGTTCCAGGTCGGTGAGGGGGACGGTGTTGCGCACACCCGCCACGACGTCCTCGCCCTGGGCGTTCTGGAGGTAGTCGCCGTAGACGCCGGTGCGCCCGGTGGCCGGGTCGCGGGTGAAGGCGACCCCGGTGCCGGAGTCCATGCCGAGGTTGCCGAAGACCATGGAGCAGATGTTGACGGCGGTGCCGAGGTCGGCGGGGATGCGTTCCTGGCGCCGGTAGAGCGCGGCGCGGGGGGCGTTCCAGGACTCGAAGACCGCCCTGACGGCGCGGATCATCTGTTCGCGGGGGTCGGTCGGGAAGGGGCCACCGGTCCGGTCGGCGACGATCTCCTTGAAGCGGTCGACGAGACGGCGGAGGTCGTCGGTGTCGAGGTGGAGGTCGTCGGTGACGCCCTTGGCCTTCTTGGCCTCCTCGATCGCCTCTTCGAAGAGGTCGCCGTCGATGTCCTGGACCGTCTTGCCGAACATCTGGATGAGGCGGCGGTAGGAGTCCCAGGCGAAGCGCTCGTCGCCGCTCCGTTCGGCCAGGCCGAGGACGGACTCGTCGTTGAGGCCGATGTTGAGGACGGTCTCCATCATGCCCGGCATGGAGAACCTGGCCCCCGAACGCACGCTCACCAGGAGTGGGTCGTCGGGGCGGCCCAGTCCGCGCCCCATCTCCTTCTCCAGACGCACGAGGTGGGTCTCGATCTGTTCGTCCAGGCCGTCGGGCATGCTGCCGTGGTCGAGGTAGTGCCGGCACGCCTCGGTGGTGATGGTGAAGCCGGGGGGAACCGGGAGGCCGAGGTTGGTCATCTCGGCGAGGTTGGCGCCCTTGCCACCGAGAAGATCCTTCATGTCCTTGTTGCCCTCGGCGAACGTGTAGACGTACTTGGCCACGGGGGTACTCCCTCGCTCTCTCGGTGACCCGGTGTTCGGGTCAACCCCTGAATCTGGCCGCGACTCTATCCACACTCGACAAGAGCACCCCTCCACGAACCGCCCTTTTACCGCATAGCTGCTGTTCAGGGCTATTAGAGAGGTCTATACCAATGGTTCAGGAAGAGAGGCCGCCACCCCACCCCACTTCGAGCGACCACCACCGCACCCTTGGACGAAACCCCTGTTCAGGGCACTGCCCTTCACCCTCATGAGAAACAGACACACCACCGCCCGCACATCGGAGCCGGGAGACCAATACCCGCGCCGACCACCCCCGAGACCGTGGACTGTGCCGGGCGACACAGCATTACCAGAAAGTAACCTACGCTTCCGTAAGTTAGGCTGGGCGACGGACCCGCCGAGGGGCGGGCCCGTGAGGACCTGAGAGGTGCGCGCGGTGTCGGAGGAGCAGAGGACCGGGGCTTCCGGAAGCGGAACGGACGAACGGGTCGCCCCCGAGGCGACCGGTCGGACCGAGCACGGGAACCCCTCGATACCCGAACGGGCCGCGGCCACCGCCGGCGACCTGCTGGAGGCGGTCAAACCCCGGCTGCGCGGATGGCTGCATCTGGGCACCGCCCCGCTCGCCCTGGCCGCGGGCATCGTCCTGGTGGCGCTCTCCCCCACGATCCCCGCCATGGTCGCCGGCGCCGTCTACGCGCTCAGCTCGGTGCTGCTGTTCAGCACCTCGGCCATCTACCACGTGGGGCGGTGGTCCCCCCGGGCCCAGCGGACCCTGCGCCGCATGGACCACTCGAACATCTACCTGATCATCGCCGGGACCTACACGCCGTTCATCGTGCTGGTCCTGGAGGGGACCCTGCGTGTGGCCATGCTCTCCCTGGTCTGGGGCGGCGCGATCGCCGGGGTGGCCTTCAAACTCCTGTGGCTCAACGCCCCCCGCTGGCTCTCCACGTCCCTCTACCTGGCCATCGGCTGGGTGGCGGTCCTGTTCATCCCCGAACTGGTGAGCGGCACCCACCCGGCCACCTGGATCCTCATCCTCGTGGGGGGCGTGCTCTACAGCGTCGGCGCGGTGGTCTACGGCCTCAAGCGCCCCGACCCCGCGCCCCGATGGTTCGGGTTCCACGAGATCTTCCACTCCCTGACCATCGCGGCGTTCATCTGCCACTACATCGCCGTGTCCTTCGTGGTCTACACGGCGGGCTGACCCCGCGATCGAAGCGGGATCCGGACCGCCCTCGCCCGGAGGAACCGACGACCGCTTCCGGCCAGATCGTCACGATTGGCTTACACGACAGGACAAGAAGGACGAAACACCCTCGTATCCCCCACCCCCTACCGCTACGTTGAGGGAAGGTTCCCCCGGTCGTGTGCGGCCGAGGGTTCCAGGAGGCGACCGGAGACCACATCCCCCCGGGTCCGGTCGTCTCTGTCGTGTTCCGGACCTAGGTCGTGAGCTCCTCCGCGTGCCCGGAACCCTCCTCCAACAGCACCCGGTCGATACCGGTGTAGACGTTCATCGAGGCGCCGCGCAGGAAACCCACCAGGGTCATGCCCGCCTCCTCCGCGAGCTCCACCGCCAACGACGAGGGCGCCGACACCGCCGCCAAGGTCGGGATCCCGGCCATCCAGGCCTTCTGCACCAGCTCGAACGAGGCACGCCCGGAGACCATCAGCACACTCCCCCTCAGCGGGACGCGGCCCTGACGCAGAGCCCATCCGACCACCTTGTCGACCGCGTTGTGCCGTCCCACGTCCTCACAGACCGCCAGCGTCTCCCCCTCGACGGTGAACAGCCCGGCCGCGTGCAGACCCCCCGTGCGGTCGAAGACCCGCTGGGCCCCACGGAGCCGGTCGGGCAGCTCCATCAGGATCCGCGACCCGATCCCCACCCGGTCGTCGGCCACCGGCCACTGGGCCCGGGTGCGCACCGCGTCCAGGCTCGCCTTCCCGCACAGCCCGCACGAGGAGGTGGTGTAGAAGTTCCGTTCGAGCGAGGTGTCCGGAGGCGGAACGTGCTCGGCCAGGGACACGTCCAGGACGTTGTAGGTGTTGGAACCGTCCTCGGTCGCCCCCGCGCAGTAGCGGATCACCCTCAGGTCCTCCGCCCGGCGCACCACGCCCTCGCCGAGCAGGAAACCGGCGGCCAGATCGAAGTCGTGCCCCGGCGTGCGCATCGTCACCGTGAGAGGCTTCCCGTTCACCCGGATCTCCAGGGGCTCCTCCACCACGAGGGTGTCCGCGCGCTCGTCGACGGAGCCGTTCCTGATCCGCAGGATCCTCCCGCGCGTCGTCGCACGTCCCATGACCTCACCGTGTCCCTCGCCCACCGGCATCGTCCGGTTCCCCGGCGTCACGTTACCGCCGAGGGAGGTACCGGGTACAGGACGGGCCCCGCCCGACCGTCGACGGTCGGGCGGGGCCCGGAAAGGGCGTGCTCCGGTCAGCAACCGGGCAGACGCTCCAGCAGGTACATCTCGACGCGGTCCAGGGACACGCGCTCCTGCGACATGGTGTCGCGCTCGCGCACGGTCACCGCGTCGTCCTCGAGGGTGTCGAAGTCCACCGTGACGCAGAACGGGGTACCGATCTCGTCCTGACGGCGGTAGCGACGGCCGATCGCGCCGGCGTCGTCGAACTCGACGTTCCAGCGCTTGCGCAGCCTCGCGGCCAGGTCACGGGCCTTGGGCGACAGATCGGCGTTGCGCGACAGCGGCAGGACGGCGGCCTTGACCGGGGACAGGCGCGGGTCCAGACGCATGACGGCGCGCTTCTCCAGCTTGCCCTTGGCGTTGGGCGCCTCGTCCACGTTGTAGGCGTCGAGCATGAACGTGAGCACCGCCCGGTCGACACCGGCCGCGGGCTCGATGACGTAGGGGATGTAGCGCTCGTTGTTCTCCTGGTCGAAGTAGGACAGGTCGACACCGGAGGCCTCGGAGTGGGTCCGCAGGTCGTAGTCGGTGCGGTTGGCGACGCCCTCCAGCTCGCCCCACTCACTGCCCTGGAAGTTGAACCGGTACTCGATGTCCACGGTCCGCTTGGAGTAGTGGGACAGCTTGTCCGCCGGGTGCTCGTACAGGCGCAGGTTGTCCTTGGCGATGCCCAGGTCCAAGTACCACTGGTGACGGGCGTCGATCCAGTACTGGTGCCACTCCTCGTCGCTGCCCGGCTTGCAGAAGAACTCCATCTCCATCTGCTCGAACTCGCGGGTCCGGAAGATGAAGTTGCCCGGGGTGATCTCGTTACGGAACGACTTGCCGATCTGACCGATGCCGAAGGGGACCTTGCGGCGGGCGCTCTGCTCGACGTTCTTGTAGTTGATGAAGATGCCCTGCGCCGTCTCCGGGCGCAGGTAGGCGAGGCCCTTCTCGTCCTGGACCGGGCCCAGGTAGGTGCGCAGAAGGCCGTTGAACATGCGCGGCTCGGTGAAGGAGGCCTTGGCGCCGCAGTTGGGGCAGGCGATGGCGGCCAGGCCCTCGGCGGGCTCGTGGCCGTGCTTCTCCTCGTAGGCCTCGATGAGGTGGTCCGCGCGGAAGCGCTTGTGGCAGGCCTGGCACTCGGTGAGCGGGTCCACGAACTCCTTGACGTGGCCGGAGGCCTCCCAGACCTCACGGGCCAGGATCACGCTGGAGTCGAGGCCGACGATGTCGTCGCGCTCCTGCACCATCGAACGCCACCACTGGCGCTTGACGTTGTTCTTCAGCTCCACGCCCAAGGGGCCGTAGTCCCAGGCGGCGCGCAGACCTCCGTAGATCTCGCTGGAGGGGTAGACCAGACCTCGGCGTTTGGCGAGGTTGACCAGTGCGTCCATTGCCTCTGACTTGGCGGCCATGGGTGACTCTCCATCCGGCTGGCGGTCGGTGGATCGCTGTTCGCGATACATCGTCGGGTGTGTTGGAACGCGGATCACGCGCGGAGCCACGGATGTGGCGCTCCGGGCGACCGCGTCACCCCAGGCTAGAGCAATCGGAGGGCTCTCGCGCACGTATTCGGTCACGCTCGGAGGCGGGCGACCCGCCTCCGAGACGGGTCTCAGCGGGACCGCTCTCCGTCGAGGATCTCGAAGGCGGTCGGCTCGTCGATGGCCCGGGACAGCAGGGGGACCGCGGTGATCTTGACGTCGAAGTTCGAGAGTGCGCGCCGGTAGTAGCCCGCGCCCTCCCATTCGGTGACGACCGTCCACAGCTCGGGGTCGTCGGCGGCGCGGCCGATACGGTGCCGCACGAATCCGGGTCGGGCGGCCAGCACCGCCACGGCGGCGTCGGCGTCGGTTCGAAAGGCCTCGCTGTCGGCCTCGGGCACGGAGTAACGGGTGATGACGATCACCGGACCATTGTGGCGCAGCCCATGGACGCCCCGGCCCCGGGGCGGGCGGGAGACCGGGTCTCCCGCCCGCTCCCCTACCTTCCTCGGCCCTCGCCGAAGACCCGGTCCACGACGCGGGCGGCGGCGTGACCGTCGTCGAGGGGACAGAACTGTTCGACGAACGCCCGATAGGAGTCCTCGCTGTTCCGGGCGACCTCGTCGATGTCGAGCAGGGAGGCGATGACGTCGTCGGAGCGGGTCAGGAGCGGGCCGGGCGCCGTCTCCTCGAAGTCGAAGTAGAACCCGCGCAGGTTGTCGCGGTAGCTCTCCAGGTCGTAGGTGAAGAAGAGCATGGGCCGGCCGGTGTTGGCGAAGTCGAACATCATCGACGAGTAGTCCGTGATGAGCACGTCGGTGATCAGGAACAGCTCCATGATCTCCGGGTACAGGGACACGTCGTAGACGAAGTCCTCTCCGACGATCGGCACGCTGTCCACCACGCGGGGGTGGCGGCGGACCAGCAGCACGTGGTCGTCGCCGAGCTTGTCGTACATCCGGCGCAGGTCCAGGTGCAGGTCGAGCTTGTGCTTGCCCCGCGTGTAGTACTTGTCGTCCCGCCAGGTGGGCGCGTACAGGACGACCTTCTTGCCCCCGGGCAGTCCGAGGACGCGCCGGGTGCGTTCGGCGATGCGTTCCCGGTCGGCGGAGAAGAAGATGTCGTTACGCGGGTAGCCGGTCTCCAGCACCTCGCCCTCGAAGCGGAAGGCACTGCGCAGGATCGGCGTGGCCCAGGGGCTGGGCGAGACCAGGTAGTCCCACTGGCGGGTCTCCCAGGCCAGCTTGTCGAAGTAGTCGCGCGACTTGCCGCGGATGTTCTCCACGTCGAAGCCGATGCGCTTGAGCATCGATCCGTGCCAGGTCTGTACGACGACCTGGTCGGGGTGACGGTGGAACCAGGCGGGCTGACGCGAGTTGGAGACCAGGTAGCGGCTGCGCGCGAGCTCCCTGTAGTACTCCTCGCCCTTGTGCCGGACCGGGGTGAGGTCCTCGGGCAGGTTGACCTGCCCGTCGGCGACCAGCCAGGACATCGGGTAGTCGGCCCAGCCATCACGACGGCGCAGTTCGGCGTAGATGCTCTGAGGGCTGTCGGAGTACTGGCGGCCGGTGTAGGTGTCGAAGAGGATGCCCTCGGTGACGGGCTCGTTCCGCTGGGCCGGGTAGAAGGTCTCCCGCAGTCGACGCTGGGCGAAGGCACCGCGTTCCACGGGGCGCAGGTCGCTGCCGACCTGGATCACCGGGATGCCGCGGTTCTGGTAGGTGAGCGTGTAGGTGCGCTCGGGGCTCCGGGTCTCCAGGGGCAGATCCCCGAGGAGCGTGTCGGCGAACTCCACGCCGACGTCGACGCTGCCGGCGCCGGTCTCCTCCTCCGGTGCGTCGTCCTCCTCGCCGACGCGACCCCACAGCTGGTAGGAGCCCGCGGGAAGGGAGAGCTCCCCGGACAGGGTGCGGATGCGGGAGGGGTCGAAGCGGGTGGTGAATCGGTTCCCGGAACGCTCCAGGGAGAGTTCGTGCTCCTCGTCGCGGCCTCGGGCCTTGGCGACGATGCGCAGGTCGACCCCGCTGGGGAACTCGCCGCCCAGGATGAGGACGCGTTCGTCCCATTCGGCGCGGTCCACCACGGGCCTGGCCCGGCCCGCGCGGAGCTTGAGGTGTCCGGTGGCCGTGCGCAGCACGACCAGTTCCTGCTGGGCGCCGTCGGAGTTGTAGGGGGTGGTGGGCACCTCGTCGGGCAGGACGAGGGGTACCCCGACCTGGGCGTCGGTGACCAGTTCGGCGTCCCATTCCTCCTGACGGATCACCCCGCCGCACTCGCTGAGGCCTCGGGCGAACAGTTCCTCGGCGCGGACGCTCGCGCTGAAGCGACCGCCCTCGATCCGGACCGGATAGGTGAGCCGGGCGGTACCGGGACGCCGGACCAACCGCAGGGAGGTGGCGTCGGCGGCGGGCGCGGACAGCAGCTCGCCCTCCAGGTGGAGTTCGGCGGTGCGGGCGTCGAAACGGTGCTCGACGACACGGGCGCGCGCGGGCTCGACCGCGATGACCAGGTGACGCTCGCGGTTCCAGTGGGGTCGGATCCACATGTCACCGCCGACCTCGTGGTAGCCGGGGCGTTCGGGCTGGCCGGAGACGGGGTTGGCGATGATGCGGCGTCGGGTCAGGCCGCGGTTGAACACGACCAGTTCGATCTTCCACTCGCCGGGTTCCCACTCCCTGGCGGAGCGCAGTCGACGCGGGTCCAGGATCGCGGTGAAGCCGCCGTAGTCGTGCCGGGCGGCGTCGGGCAGGTCCGGCAGGCGGTACTCGGCGGCCAGCCGGACCTGCACCGGAACACGGATCCGGCGCTTGGTGGAGGTGTTGATCGCGAAGGCGACGATGTGCTGGTGCCAACGTTTGTGGGCCCGCAGGTGGCGGATGCCGACGCGGCCCTTGATGTGCAGCCGCCCGTCCTCCCAGTAGAGGGCCTCGGTCTTCTGCCGGACCTTGATCTCGTCGTCGAGGCGGTAGATCTCGCGGGGGACCGCCTTGGCGGGGTCCTCGGCGTCGAAGAAGGGGTACCGGATGTAGTAGCCCAGCCCCTGTCGGACGGCGGGCGCCTTCTTGATCTCGACGCTCTTGGCGAAGGTGGCGACCTCCAGCAGGTCGGCCTGTCGCCGCTTGCGCACCAGGTGGTAGAGGAGACGGTCCAGGACGGGCAGGCCCCGCAACAGGGTGTCCGGCACGTGGTCGATGTAGGCGTTGAGCAGGTCCATGACGACCTCGCGGACCGGTTCCTCGGCGTCGTCCAGACGCAGGAGGAGACGGTGGAGCTCGCCGTGGAGGAGGTTGCGGTCCCACAGTTCACGGTCGGTGCCGGGAAGTTCGAGGGCGATCTCGCGCATCGCGGTGAGCCGCCGGGTGAGGGAGGCCTCGTCGAGGGAGAGACGATCGCCGGTCCGTTCGCGCATGAGCAGTACCGGGGCCGGGAGCACGTCCACGGCGTCGGCCCTCAGGGTCAATCTCCGAACGGCGAGGTCGGCGTCTTCGGGGGCGAGGGCCGAGGTGTCGTGGGCGAGCCAGAACTCCCGCCGCCATAGACGGTTGCCCAGGGTCGCGTCCGAGATCAGGCCGGGGACGTTCCGGGGGTCCTCGGCCAGACGCCGGCGGCCGCACAGTCGCCGGTGCGCCTTGGAGGGGGAGGCGCCCAGCTCGTTGAACCGGTGGACGTTGCCGATGACCAGGTCCGAACGGGTGTCGGCGGCGCTGTGGGCCAGGTGCGCGAGGGCGTAGCCGGTCAGGGCGTCGGCGCCGGAGAGGAAGAGCAGGTGGTCGCCGCTCGCCACCTCCGCCCCGCGGGTGCGGGCCGCGGGGTGGTGGGGGGCGGGGTCCTCGTCCAGCAGGGTGACGCGCAGGCCGGTCGGGGGCGCCGCGGCGAAGGCGCGCGCCGTGGCCAGTCCGTCCTCGCGCGCGGAGTCGACGGCCTCGTCCCCCTGGTCGTTCTCCTCCGGACGCTGCTCGTCGGTCTCGGCCGTCTCGTCGTCTCCGCCGGTGTCCGGTTCGGTGTTCTCCCCTTCGGGATCCTCCGGGACGGTGGGCGCGGTCGAGGTGGCCTCGCCGACGGCGCGGACCGGTACGAGGACCACCTCGATGTCCGGCACGTCCATGGGGCGCGTCGTGTCCTCGATCCGGCTCTCGTCACGTTGACGGGCCAGGGAGTCGAGGCAGTTCTGAAGGTGAGGCTCGGTGACGTCGAACGTCACGATGACTGTGGGTTCGGGCACGGAAGTTGACACTCTCCGGAGGGTTCGTCGCTGGACGAAGTACGGGCACCGTAGTGCGGAAGGTCCGCGCTGCTCAAACGGTCGATAACCGACTGTAGAAGGTACTCGACCCCCCGTACGCCCCGTGGTCCCGACCGGGGGCGGGGACCGCGCGGGTGCCCGGCTCGTCTGTACCCCGTCGTCGAGGCGGGTCGATCTGGACCGGGGGCCGCCCCGGGGTCTCGGCTCCCTCATAGAACCGTCACCATGGGATCGGTGATCCGAAGCCGACCGGGGGGAGCCGCACGCCTCGCGGTGGCGGCCGGTTCCTGCTTCACTGACATGGCGGACCGGAGGTCCCGGCAGACCGGCGCGTCATCGCTCGCTCGGCTGTCACGGACACCTGCGAATCTACCAGGGAAGCGACGAACGCGTGTCCCATGAGAGCGGGTGATCCGGACCCTTCCGGGGAATCGATCGTGGACGACGAGGAACGGGCGGCGATGGTCTCTCCCGAGCACGAGGACGAGCGGCGACGGACCGATCGGGGCGGTTCCCCGACCGAGGGGGACGGCACGCCCGGCTCCGGCTCGGGAGGGTTCCGTCGGGCGGTGGAGCGGCGCAGCGCCGTCCCTCTGGTGTGGCTGCGGCAGCGTCCGCGTTGGGCGGTCCCGCTGATCTTCGGGGCGCTGTTCATCGCGGGGTTGACGGCCCCGGGGGTGATCGGCGCCCTGTGCCTGACGCTGGTGGCCGTGTTCTTCCTGTGGCTGGCCTTCCTGACGTGGCCGACGCTGGACCGGGCACGGAAGACCCCGCGTGTGCTGATGGTGGCGGTGGTGCTGCTCTTGGCCGTGGCGCGCGCCCTCGGCTACTGAGGAGGTCTCCGGGGAGGGGGCGTCCGGGCGATCCGATGAGTTTTGACAATCATTTTCACTTTCGTCATAATGTGTGAGTGTCAGCCCAGTTCGATGGGGCGAGGAGTACCTCTCCCGACGCCCCCGCCGCCTTCCAGATCATCGACGCCCACGCCGCCTACGACGGCGTTCCCGTCCTCGACGGCGTCGATGTCGAGATACCCGTGGGCCGGACCCTCGCGGTCCTGGGCCCCAACGGATCCGGGAAGTCGACCCTGATGCGGGCCATGCTCGGCATCGTCCCCCTCACCTCCGGTGAGATCCGCGTCCACGGGACCCCCTTGAAACGCTTCCGGGACTGGCGGCGCATCGGCTACGTGCCCCAGCGGCTGACCGCGGGCGGCGCGGTCCCGGCCACCGTCCGCGAGATCGTCGCCTCCGGCCAGGTCGCGCGCCGACGCCGTCTGTCCCTGCCCACCCGGGCCGACCGGGTGGCGGTCGACGAGGCCCTGGCCGCGGTCGACCTGGGCGACCGGGCCGGCGACTCCGTCCGCGAGCTCTCCGGCGGCCAGCAGCAACGGGTACTCATCGCCCGAGCGCTGGCGGGGCGCCCCGACACCTTCGTCATGGACGAGCCGATGGCGGGGGTGGACGCCGACAATCAGCGCGCGTTGGCCGAGGCCATCTCCCGACTGCGCGACCAGGGCAGCACCGTGGTCCTGGTCCTGCACGAACTGGGCCCGCTGGAGGAGGTCATCGACCGCGCCGTGGTGCTCGAACACGGCCGGGTGGTCCATGACGGGGCCCCGCCCAAGGCCACCGGCGCGTGCGCCCGGCCGGGCCACGAACACCAGCACCCCCATCCCGACCCCAACGATCCCGACGCCCACCCGGAGATCATCCCGACGCGAGGTGCCCGACCGTGATCGAACTGCTCCAGTACGAGTTCATGCGGCGTGCGCTGATCGCCGCGGTGCTGGTGGGTCTGGTCACCCCGGTGATCGGTACCTTCCTGGTCCAACGACGGCTGGCCCTGTTGGGCGACGGCATCGGCCACGTGGCGCTGACCGGGGTGGCCCTGGGGTTGCTCACCAGTACCTCCCCCGTGCTGACCGCCGCCGTCGTGGCGACCCTCGGAGCCGTCCTCATGGAGTTGGTGCGGGTCCGCACGCGCACCAGCGGCGACGTGGCGCTGGCCCTGCTGTTCTACGGAGGCATCGCGGGCGGTGTCCTGCTGATCGGTCTGACCCCCGGAGCCAGCAACGCCACCCTCACGTCGTTCCTCTTCGGCTCGGTGAGCACCGTCGGCGAACAGGACATCTGGATCGTGGGGGCGCTGGCCGTCGGGGTCCTGACGGTCCTGGCCGTGTTCGGTCGCGAACTGTTCGTCCTGTGTCAGGATGAGGAGGTGGCGCGGGCCCACGGGCTTCCGGTGCGTTTCCTCAGCATCCTGCTGGCGGTGACCGCCGCGTTGACCGTGGTGATCGCCATGCGCGTGGTGGGCGTGCTGATGGTGAGCGCTCTGATGATCGTCCCCGTCGCCGCGGCCCAGCAACTGAGTCGCAGCTTCCGGGTGACCGTCGGGCTGGCCGTGCTGATCGGCCTGCTGTCGTCACTGGGCGGGCTGACCACGGCCTTCTACTCGGACCTGGCTCCGGGTGCCACGATCGTGCTGCTGGCCCTGGCGGTCTACTGCGTGGCGGTCGTGGTCGGAGGCCTGCTGCGCAGGGCGACCGCGCGCCGAGGAGTCCCACCCCTGCCCCAGGGCACGGGAGGACCGACGGATACGATGCCCCAGACCGATCGGGGGAGGGTGACACCATGACCACACGACGTGAGGCGGTCCGCCGGGCGCTGACCGAGTCCTCCGGTTTCCGTAGCGCCCAGGACCTGTACGCGGATCTTCGGGCCGACGGCTCCAAGATCGGCCTGACCACCGTCTACCGGGCCCTCCAGGCCATGAGCGACTCGGGCGAGGTCGACGTCCTGCGCACCGACGAGGGCGAGGCCGTCTACCGGGCCTGCGACACCGAGGACCACCACCATCACCTGGTGTGCCGGGTGTGCTCCACCGCGGTGGAGATCGAGGGTCCCGCCGTGGAGCGCTGGGCCGCCGAGATCGGCGCCCAGCACGGCTTCACCGAGGTGACCCACACCGTGGAGGTCTTCGGGACCTGCGCCCGCTGCTCGGCCTGAGACGTCCACGAACGATAGAACGCTTCTCCCCGGGGCCCGCGCACACCATGTGCGCGGGCCCCGGGCGTGCATACGGTCTCCACCCAGAGGTTACTTACCGGTAACCCCCTCGTGTCACGGCCGGACCAGGCTGGAGCCCCGTGTACAGACGAACCGCGGCCGCGCTTCTGACAGCGCTGCTCATCACCCCGCTCCTGCCCACGACCCCGGCCGCCGCCTCCTCCGAGACGGAACGTCAGGCCCCCCGCATCACCACCTACAACACGTTCCTCATGCCCAAGGCCCTCTACCCGAACTGGGGCCAGGACATCCGCGCCGACCTGATCCCGGCCGACGGGGTCCTCGACGGCCAGGACGTGGTGGTCCTCCAGGAGCTCTTCGAGAACTCCAGCGCCGAGCGCCTGCGCGAGGGCCTCTCCGAGGACTACCCGTACTCGACCCCCGTCGTGGGCCGTTCCAAGACGGGCTGGGACGACACCACCGGATTCCGCGGCGAGACCGTCACCAACGGCGGGGTGAGCGTGCACAGCGTCTGGCCGATCGTCCGCGCCGAGCAGCACATCTTCTCCCGCGCCTGCGGGGCCGACTGGTTCTCCAACAAGGGTTTCGCCTACGTCGAGCTCGACACCCCCGACGGGCCCCTGCACGTGGTGGGCACCCACATGCAGGCCGAGGACGGCGCCTGCCGAAGCGGCGAGGACCGACGGATCCGGGCCGGGCAGCTGGACCAGATCGTGTCCGTACTGCGGGGGATCCCCGAGGACGAGCCGATCTACGTCGCGGGCGACCTGAACATCGTGGGCGGAACCGAGGAGTGGAGCGACGCCCTCGACCGGCTCGACGCGGTGGAGCCCGCCCCCGTCGACGACACCATCTCCTGGGACCCCTCCACCAACTCCATCGCCGGCCACGACCACTCCGGCCACGAGCCCCAGCAGCTGGACCACGTCCTGCCGATCCGCAACCAGGCCTCCCCCGAGACCTACCTCAACGAGACCCGGGCGGTGAAGAGCGAACCGTGGACGGTCCGTTCCTGGGGTCGCGACTACACCTACGACGACTACTCGGACCACTACCCGGTGTTCGGCTCCGCCGCGCGCCCCTGAGGCCCCTCGCGCGTGCGCGAGCCCATGACCGGGTGGTCGCACGCACGACGTCGGGCCCCGCCCCGGTCCCTCGAAAGGACACGGAGCGGGGCCCGACGGCCGTCTCGCGAACGTGGACTCAGTCGCCCGGGCGGTACCGCTCGCAGCGCTGGAGTTCCGGACGCTTGGGACTCACACCGTCACCGGAGGAACGACCGGTCAACCGACGACCGATCCACGGCACCAGGAACTCACGGGCCCAGTGCAGGTCCTCCTGTCGGGCGCTGCGCCAGCCCCGAGGCTCCGGCGGCGGCCAGGGGCGGTTCCAGTCGTCGTCGACCGGCAGGTCCAGGACCTCGCACACGCGCAGGGCCAGCCGACGGTGCCCCTCCGAGGACAGGTGCAGCCGGTCCCAGTTCCAGGCCCGCTGATCGTCGAGGATCCGCATGCTCCACACGTCGACGACGTCGCAGCCGTACCGGTCGGCGACCGAACGCATGTGCATGTTGTACGTGGCGATCTTGCCGCGCAGGTGACGCATCACCGGCTGCCAGTTGGTGTCGAAGCCGGTGAAGATGACCACGCGGGCGCCGGTCGAACGGAGCTCGGCGATCATCGACTCGAAGATCTCGACGACCTTGTCCGGGTCGCTGCCGGGGCGGATGATGTCGTTGCCGCCCGCGCAGAGCGTGATCAGGTCGGGGGACATCTCGACCGCGCGCGGCACCTGCTCGTCACGGATCTGGGCGATCAGACGCCCCCGGACGGCGAGGTTGGCGTAACGCACCTCGGACACGTGGTCGGCGAGGTGTTCGGCCACGCGATCGGCCCAACCGCGATAACGACCGTTGGGGACGCTGTCACTGTCCGGGTAGGGGTCGCTCATACCCTCGGTGAAACTGTCTCCGAGGGCGACGTAGGACAGGATGTCCTTGTTCTCGAGGTCACCGGAGCTTCCGGTCGGCACACCGCTCATAGTCCTCGATGATGCAACCCGACCCCCGGGTTACGCGACAGTAGGTTCTTGGTTCGTCACGTTTTGGGGTGGAGCTCACACCACGAACGGTACGGCGGGGGCCGCGTGGAGCGACCCCCGTCCCTCAGCCGAGCGGACCGTCTCCCTCTCCCCCGAACGGCGTGAGCTCGGGCCGCTTGGCGGTCACCGTGTCACCGGAGGAACGTCCGGTCAGCCTGCGCCCGATCCACGGCCCCAGGGAGTCCTTCACCCAGCGCAGGTCCTCACGGCGCGCGTCGGTCCAGCCGACCGTCTCCGCCGTCGGCCAGGGCTCGTCCCAGCGCTCCTCGGTGGGCACACCCAGCACCTCGGCCACCCTCAGCGCCAACCGACGGTGTCCCTCCGGGGACATGTGCAGCCGATCGTCGTCCCAGGCGCGCGGGTCGGTGAGCACGTCCATGGACCACTGGTCGACCAGAAGACAGTCGTGGGCGTCGGCGATCGCGCGCACGTTCATGTAGTAGCGGGCGAACAGCCCGATGGCACCGCGCATATAGCCGGTGGAGACGTTCACCCCGGTGAAGAGGACGACCCGGGCGCCGCCGGCCCGCAGCCGGGCCACGGTGTGCTCCAGCACGCGCGCCAGACGTTCGGGGTCTCCCCCGGGGCGCAGCAGGTCGTTGCCGCCCGCGCACAGGGTGACCAGGTCGGGTGTCATCTCCAACGCCGGCGGGAGCTGGTCGGTGACGATCTGCCGGATGAGCTTGCCGCGCACGGCCAGGTTGGCGTAGCGGATCCCGCCCACGTGGTCGGCCAGATGCCCGGCCACCCGGTCGGCCCAGCCCCGGAAGATCCCGGAGCCGTCCGGATAGGGGTCGCCCACACCCTCGGTGAAGCTGTCCCCCACCGCGACGAACGACATCCCCCGCCGGAGGAGCCCCTCTTCCTCTACCGTCACTTCTTCTCCCCCTCGACCGGGTTGGGCACGGCACCGCCGTAACGACGGTCCCGGCTCGCGTAGATCTCACAGGCCCGCCACAGGTCGCGGCGGTCGAAGTCGGGCCAGAGCGTCTCCAGGAAGACGAACTCGGCGTAGGCGGACTGCCACAGGAGGAAGTTGGACAGCCGCTGCTCCCCCGAGGAGCGCACGAACAGGTCGACCGGGGGGACCTCGGGAGAGTAGAGGTGGCGGGCGAGGAGGTCCTCGTTGATCTTCTCCGGAGAGATGAGCCCCTCGGCGGCCTGACGGGCCAACTCGCGGGCGGCGTCGACGATCTCGGCCTGGCCTCCGTAGTTCACGCAGAACTGGAGGGTGAGCGCCGTGTTGTCCTTGGTCAGCTCCTCGGCGTCCTCCAGCTCCTTGATGACGCTCTTCCAGAGCATCCCCGGGCGGCCGGACCAGGTGACGCGCACACCGCGGGCGTGCAGCTCGTCGCGCCTGCGGCGGATGACGTCACGGTTGAAACCGAGGAGGAAGCGCACCTCGTCGGGGGATCGCTTCCAGTTCTCCGTGGAGAAGGCGTAGGCGGACAGGTGGGGGATCCCCATCTCCAGAGCGCCCTCGATGACGTCGAAGAGGGAGGACTCCCCCGCCTTGTGGCCCTCGGTGCGCGGTAGACCGCGTTCCTTGGCCCATCGGCCGTTGCCGTCCATGACCACGGCGACGTGTCGGGGCACCAGCTCGGCCGGCAACGCCGGGGGACGCGCGCCGTCGGGGTGCGGGACGGGAGCCGTGTACTCCTGTCGACTCCGCCTGCCGTTGTCGAAGTTGAACAGACTCAAGAACGCTCCACATGCCGCAGTGATCGGATTCCGTTCTCCAGGTGCCATTGCAGGTAGGCGGCGACCATCCCGCTGCACTCGGAGCGATGCCCGCCCTCGCTGGCGTCCGCGCTGTCCCAGTCTCCGCCCAGCAGGGCCGCCATCAGGCGGATCGTGTCGGGTGAGGGGTACACGGAGCCGTGGGGACGGCACACCGAGCAGACCATACCGCCGGCGTGCACCGCGAAGGCACGGTGCTCCCCAGGGCTTCCACACCGGGCGCACTCGACCAGGGCCGGAGCGTACCCGGCCACGGCCAGGGTCCGCAGCAGGTAGGCGTCCAGGATCAGCCTGGAGTCGTGCACGCCCTCGCCCAGCGTACGCAGGGCTCCGATGAGCAGGAGGAACTGGCGCAGCGCCGGGTCCTTCTCCACCGCGACGACCTTCTCCGCGGTCTCCAGCATCGCGGTGGCGGCCGTGTAACGGGAGTAGTCGTGGACCACGGCGGCCCCGTAGGAACGCACGGTCTCGGCCTGGGTGATGACGTCGAGGGTGCGCCCGGTGTGCAACTGGACGTCGACGTGGGTACACGGCTCCAGGCGGGCGCCGAAGCGCGATCTGGTCCGGCGCACCCCCTTGCCGACGGCGCGCACCAGGCCGGTGCGTCGGGTCAGGAGGGTGATGATGCGGTCGGCCTCGCCCAGCTTCTGGTTGCGCAGGACGACACCCTCGTCACGGTAGAGGCTCACCCTTCCATTGTCGCGGATGTCCCGACCTCTCCGACGACTCCCGCCACTCTGATCAGCTTTATTACGTTTTGGATTCCCTTTTCCCTACATTTGCTCTACTCTCACGCGCTAGGAGTCCGACGACCAGGGCACGCCGCCCTTCCCCCGCGGCGTACGCGGCCCATGAACCGCGGAAGACCCCCTCGGACTCCCGGTCACCGAAGCCACACGTGGCCGTGGGCACGGGAGGAGTCCTCCCGGGGAGGGACACTCCCCGGTCGGCGCCAACCCCGTCGGGCCCTCCGTCCCGACCACCCCGCAGGGGTGCCCGCACGATTCCCCATCCCGGCACGGAAGGTGCAGCGATATGGCGCGAGGTCGCCGAGGCAGACGCAGGAAGAGCCCTCGTGAACAGGAGGCGGCTTCTCGTGAGGGCCACCCGGAACGACGCCGGAGAGGCCGCGCCCTGCCCTTGGTGGCGGGTGTGGCGGCGGTACCCATCGGTCTGACCCTGGCCGGGGCGTTGATCCTGCACGGGGTCGGGGACGAGACCGGCCCCGCCGACGGTTCGCCCACCCTCGGGGCGTCCGGTGAGGGGGTCGCCGACGACTCCATGGTCCCCGGCGCCGAAGAGGACGACGACTTCTTCGTCGAGCCCACCGCCTCGCCCGAGCGCGACGGCCCCGGCGGCGACAGCGGCCCGCGGAGCGACCAGGCCACCGCCTCCTACTCCCCCGAGGACACCGCTGAGAGCTCCGACCGTCCGAACTCCGACGAGGACGGCGGAGGCGACGACGGAGGCGGCACGAACGGTGGAGGTGGGAACGGAGACGAGACCCCGACCTCGTCCGGCCCCCGGGCCAGCGCCGTGGTGAACCTGGTCAACGAGGAACGCGCCGCCCAGGGCTGCGACCCGGTGCACGTGGACGGCCGGCTCACCGCCGCCGCCCAGGAGCACAGCGAGGACATGGCCGCCCGCGACTACATGGCGCACGACAACCCCGACGGAGAGGGGCCCGGCGATCGGGCCCGACGTCACGGCTACTCCTCCTGGGGCGCGGAGAACGTCGCCAAGGGCCAGAGCAGCGCGGAGCAGGTGATGGAGGCCTGGATGAACAGCCCCGGCCACCGCGCCAACATCCTCAACTGCGATCTGACCGCCATCGGTGTCGGCGAGGCGTCCAACGCCTGGACCCAGAAGTTCGGCTACGAGTAGCCCGCGGGCCTTCCGAACGCACGAGGGCGGGCCCGGGACCGTGTCGGTCCCGGGCCCGCCCTCGTCTCGGATCAGGCGCGGCCGATGGCGCTGCACATGGCGCGCAGGGAGGCCGTGGTGATGCTGCTGTGGATGCCCACGCCCCACACCACGCGACCGTCGATCTCGGCCTCCACGTAGGCGGCGGCGCGGGCGTTGCCGTCCTCGCCCATGGAGTGCTCGATGTAGTCGATGACCCGGACCTTGACGTCCACCTCGGTCAGGGCGTCGGCGAAGGCGGAGATGGGACCGTTGCCGGTACCGGACAGCTCTCGCACCTCGCCGTTGACGCGGGTGTCGGCCTCGATCCGGTAGGTGCCGTCCTCCGCGGTGCTGGAGCGGTGCGCCAGCACCGACACCGGGCCGGTCTCGGACAGGTAGGTCTTGGAGAAGATCTCCCAGATGCGGTCGGCCGGGAACTCGCCGCCCTCGGCGTCGGTGAACTGCTGGATGACCTGGGAGAACTCGATCTGCAGACGGCGCGGCAGGTCCAGGGAGTGGTCCCGCTGCATGATGTAGGAGACGCCGCCCTTGCCGGACTGGCTGTTGACCCGGATGACCGCCTCGTAGTTGCGGCCTACGTCCTTGGGGTCGATCGGCAGGTAGGGCACGTCCCACGGGTAGGCCTCGACCGGGGTACCGGCCTCGGCCGCGCGGGCGTTCAGGTCGTCGAAGCCCTTCTTGATGGCGTCCTGGTGAGAGCCGGAGAAGGCCGTGTAGACCAGGTCGCCGCCGTAGGGGTGGCGCGGGGCGACCGGCAGCTGGGTGCAGTGCTCGACCGTGCGACGGATCTCGTCGATGTCGGAGAAGTCGATCTCGGGGTCCACGCCCTGGCTGAACAGGTTCAGGCCCAGGGTGACCAGGCAGACGTTGCCGGTGCGCTCGCCGTGCCCGAACAGGCAGCCCTCGACCCGGTCGGCGCCGGCCATGACCGCCAGTTCGGCGGAGGCCACCCCGGTGCCGCGGTCGTTGTGCGGGTGCACGGACAGGACCACGTGCTCGCGCCGGGACAGGTTGCGGCTCATCCACTCGATCTGGTCGGCGTAGACGTTGGGGGTGGCGCGCTCGACGGTCGCCGGCAGGTTCAGGATGATCTCGCGACCGGGGCCGGGCCGCCACACGTCCATGACGGCCTCGCAGACCTCCAGGGCGAAGTCCAGCTCGGTGTCGATGAAGATCTCCGGCGAGTACTCGTAGCCGAAGTACTCGGTCTCGCCCAGATACCGCTCGGCGAAGCGCACGACGTGCCGGGTGCCCTCGACGGCGATGTTCTTGCAGGCCTCACGGTCGACCTTGAAGACCACGCGGCGGAAGGTGGGCGCGGTGGCGTTGTACAGGTGGACGGTGGAGCGCTTGGCGCCGACCAGACTCTGCACGGTGCGCTCGATCAGGTCCTCGCGGGCCTGGGTCAGGACGGAGATCTGGACGTCGTCGGGGATCAGGTCCTCTTCGATCAGGGACCGGACGAAGTCGAAGTCGGTCTGGCTCGCGGCGGGGAAGCCGACCTCGATCTCCTTGTAGCCCATCCCGACCAGCAGCTCGAACATCTCGCGCTTGCGGGCCGGGTCCATCGGCTCGATCAGCGCCTGGTTGCCGTCGCGCAGGTCGGTGGACAGCCAGCGGGGGGCCTTGGTGATCGTCTTGGAGGGCCAGGTGCGGTCCGGCAGGTCCACCGGCGTGAAGGCCTGGTAGCGCTGGAACGGCATGGGGCTGGACTTCTGCTGCGGCACCATAACGGTGTTGCTCCTCGGAGAGAGTGTGGCACGTGATGACGTGGTCGACACGGCAAGCCGAAGTCCCGCGGCGAGGGGGCCGACCGTCTAACGATCCCCGCCGCGGCCACTAAGGAGGAGCAGCACGCGCAGCATAACGATCGTCACGCTAGCAGACGTCCACGAGAATTCGATACTCGACGCTCACATAGTGAGATCATGCGGCCATGACCTGGGACGTTTCCACCGTCTCGTGACGATTTAAACCGATCTGCCGACATGGGTAACTCGACTTCAAGATATAGCCCTCGAAGGGTTACCCTTGGGGGGAACCCTTCAGTGCTAGGGGGGTCATACGGAGTCCGTCGGCGGGACCCAGGGTGCGGCCAACACCCGGGCCCGCTCGCTCACGCCGATCAAGACACGTAAGCCGTGCCGACGCAGGGCCGGTACCGCCGACGGACATCCTCAGCCATACGAACCCGCGCCCCGAGATCACACGATCCGGGGCGCTCGTCGTGTCCGCGCACGGGATCCCCCGAGAGACCCGATACCGTATGGCCGCATGTGGACACGGAGCGTATCCGCACGCTCCTCCGGAAAGCGGGCTTCACGTGCGGAGAACCCTAAACAGGACGATCCCCCACACCCCCCGCCCGTGTTGACATCCCACCTCGGGACGATCTCCAATACCGCCACGTGTTCGAAGCCTCACACCCCGCTCATGGAGGCGACGTGAAGATCCCGACCCCCACACCCCTTCGAAGAACCCTCGTCCCCGTCTCCGTCGGCGCCCTGCTCCTGGGCGGCCTGGTCACGGGAAGCGCGAACGCCGAACCCGCCTACGGTCTCTACGAGATCGACGGGGTCGCCACCGCGCAGGAACGCACCGAGATCGCCGATACCGGCGTGGCGATCGACCACGTCGGAGACGACTCCGTCCTGATCACCGGCTCGTCGAGCGAGATCGCCGAACTCGACGCGCTCGGCTACACCGCCGAACCCCTGTCCCTCCCGGAGACCTACGCCTCCCCCGACCCGGGGTACACCACCTATCCGGAACTGTTGGAGATCATCGACGAGGTGGTCGAGAACAACCCCGACATCGCCGCCCAGGAGGTGTACGGCAGCTCCTACGAGGGCCAGGACCTGGTCGCGATCAAGATCAGCGGCGACGTCTCCACCGACCAGGACCTGCCCGAGGTCCTGTTCACCCACTCCCAGCACGCGCGGGAGCATCTGACCGTGGAGATGGCGATCCACCTGATGCGCCTGTTCACCGAGGGCTACGGCGAGGATCCGCGGATCACCGAGCTGGTCGACGGACGAGAGATCTGGATCCTGCCCAACGTCAACCCGGACGGCAGTGAGTACGACATGGCCGGGGACACCTGGCGGGACTGGCGCAAGAACCGCCAGCCCAATGAGGGCTCCTCGTCGGTCGGTACCGACCTGAACCGCAACTGGGCCTACAACTGGGGCTGCTGCGGCGGCGCCTCCGACAACCCCGACAGCATCACCTACCGGGGCCCCGAGGCCGAGTCGGCCCCCGAGGTCCGGGCCGTCGCCGACTTCGTGCGCGGCCGTGTGGTCGACGGCGAACAGCAGATCACCACGGCCATCGACTTCCACACCTTCAGCGAACTCATCCTGTGGCCGTTCGGATACACCTACGACGAGGTCACCGACGGGATGACACGGGAGGAGTACGACACCCACCGGGCCCTGGGCGAGTACATGGCCGAGGCCAACGGGTACACGCCCCAACAGTCCAGTGATCTGTACGTCACGGACGGATCCATCAACGACTGGCTGTGGGCCGACCAGAACATCGTCAACTTCACCTACGAGATGTACCCGAAGAGCCTCTCCGACGGCGGCTTCTATCCGCCCTCGTCGGTGATCGAACGCGAGACGGCCCGCAACGAGGAGGCCGTGCTCCGACTTCTCGACTACGCCGACTGCCCCTACCGGATCATCGGCGAAGAGGCCGCCTACTGCGGCTGACCCCTCTGTCTCAGAGGCCCGGGGCATGACGGAGGGGCGACGGTGTGCCAGCGAAGAACACCGTCGCCCCTCTGGGGCCTCCTCCTGCCGGTCTCGGAGGAGGCCGGACCATGGGGCCGGGGTGCAGGTCCAGCCCCATGGTGGTTCAGTGGATCGGGATCAGGCCTCCGGCAGCGGCTCGAACTCCTTGACCGCGTCGATGGCCGGGCCGTGCGGCGTGTTGGCCTCGCGCTCGATCATGATCTCGACCAACACCGGACGAGAGGTGGCCTTGGCCTCCTTGCGGGCCCACTCCAGGCTGTCCCGGATCTCGGAGGGCTCCCAGACGCGACGCCCGGAGCAGCCGTAGGCCTCCATGAGCTTGACGTTGTCGGTGCCGTACTCGTCGTAGTGGATGTCCACCTGGTAGTTCATGTCGAACGGGATCGACGCCTGACGGATCAGGCCCAGGTACTCGTTGTTGAGCATGATGATGACGTAGGGAACGTCGTACTGGGCGGCGACGGCCAGTTCCTCGACCATGTACTGGAATCCGTAGTCGCCGACGATGCCCACGACCTCGGCGTCGGGGTCGGTGTTCTTGAGCGCCTTCTTGACACCGATGGCGGCGGGGATCTCCCAGCCGAGCGGGCCGGCCTGACCACAGATCTGGTAGTGGCGCGGCTTGTAGGCCTTCTGGTGCTGGCCGCCCCAGATCTGGTAGAGGCCGATCGCGGTGACGAAGTAGGTGTCCTCGTCGAAGACCTCGTTGATCTCCTTGTAGACGCGCGGCGCCTTGACCGGGACGCTGTCGAAGTCCTCACGACGGGTCAGGGTGGTCTTGAGCTCTCCGACGCGGGAGATCCACGACTCGACCCGAGCCTTGGCGTTCCGGCGCTTGGCGGCGTTCAGCAGTTCCTGGAGGAACAGCTTGGCGTCGGAGACCACGCCCAGGTCCGGCTCGAAGACACGGCCGATCTGGGTGGCCTCGATGTCGACGTGGATGAACTTGCGCTCACCGCGGTAGACGTCGATCTGGCCGGTGTGGCGGTCGGCGAAGCGCGCGCCCACGGCCAGGACCAGGTCCGACTCCAGGAAGGAGGCGTTGCCGTAGCGCTGGGAGGTCTGGACACCGGTCATACCGGAGTACAGCGGGGAGTCCTCGTCGAAGGAACCCTTGCCCATGAGGGTGACCTGGACGGGCACCTGGAGGTAGTCGGCGAGCTCGCGCAGCTCGTCGGAGGCCTCGGCCAGGATCACGCCGCCGCCGGCGAGGATGAGCGGACGCTCGGCCTCCAGCAGCAGGTCGAGGGCCTTCTCGACGCGGGGCAGGTGCGGCTCGACCGTGTTGATCTTGAGCGCGGCGTCCAGCTCGGGGTCGTACTCGATGACCTGCTGGGCGACGTCCAGCGGAATGTCGATCAGGACGGGGCCGGGACGACCCTCCTGGGCGATCCGGAAGGCCTCGCGGAAGATCCACGGAGCGGTCGCGGCCTCCTTGATCTGGACGGCCCACTTGGTGACGGGCTTGGCGATCTCGACGATGTCGACCGCCTGGAAGCCCTCCTTGTCGAGCAGGTCGGTGCGCTGCTGACCGGTGATGCACACGATCGGGACCGAGTCCGCGATGGCGGTGTACAGACCGGTGATCATGTTGGTGCCGGCGGGACCGGAGGTACCGATCGCCACACCGACCTTGCCGGTGGTGCGCGACCAACCGTCGGCCATGTGGGTGGCGCCCTCTTCGTGGCGGACGGTCAGGTGCTCGATGCCGCCGACGTCCTCCATCGCCTTGTAGAGCGGCAGGATCGCCGCGCCGGGGCAGCCGAAGGCGGTGTCGACGCCTTCGTCCTTGAGGACCTCCACGACCGCGTTCATCGCGGGCATTTTCGCCATGGGTGCGAACCCTTCAGTGCTGGGGTGTCCGGTGCGCCGGGGACGACCGTGTTCGATCGGTCGCCCCCGGCCCGGGGAAACAGGTGCCAGGGGTGGGGCGGCGTGTTCGCCGGCCTCCCGGGTGGGCCAACACCCGGGGGCGAGACGACGCCCCGGTCATACGGTGTGCGGTCGCGGTGACTACTCGCCGCGGCCGGAGAGCTGCTCGACGATCTTGAGGAGCGCCGAGTGGTCGAGGCCGCCGTGCCCCTGGTTCTTGAGCGCGGCGACGTTCTGGGCGACCTGGGCACCGAGCGGCACCGCTACGCCGGCGGCGTGGGCGGAGTCGGTGACGATGCGCATGTCCTTGTCGTGCAGGGCGATCCGGAAGCCCGGGGTGAAGTTGCGCTCGCGCATCCCCTTGCCCTTGCGCTGGAGGACGGTGCTGCCGGCGAGACCGCCGCCGAGGACCTCCAGGCCGGACTCGGTGTCCACACCGTGGGCCTCCAGGAACACCAGGGCCTCGGCGAGGAGCTGGATGTTGCCGGCCACGATGAGCTGGTTGGCGGCCTTGACCGTCTGACCGGAGCCGCTGGGGCCGACCAGGACGGGGGTGGTGCCCAGGACGTCGAAGACCGGACGGGCCGCGTCGAAGTCCTCCTGGGAACCGCCGACCATGATCGAGAGCTTGGCCTCGATGGCACCGGCCTCGCCGCCGCTGACCGGGGCGTCCAGGACACGGAAGCCGCGCTCGGCGCCGATGCCGGCGACGGAACGGGCGACGTCCGGGCGGATCGTGCTCATGTCGATGACGAGCGTGCCGGGCTTGGCGTTCTCGAAGACGCCGCCCTCACCGGCCAGCACGGCCTCGACGTCCGGGGAGTCCGGGACCATCGTGATGACGACCTCGGCGTCGGCCACGGCCTCGGCGATGCTGCCACCGCGCAGACCGCCCTCGGCGACCAGGGAGTCGACACGCTGGGGGCTGCGGTTGAAGCCGGTGACGGTGTGACCGGCGCGGACGAGGTTGACGGCCATGGGCAGACCCATGATGCCGAGGCCGATGAAGGCGATCTTCTTCGCGGACATGGCGGAGTCCTTGTCTGTCTGTCGGTACGCCCGGTGGCGTGTCTCGCACCGGACTCTGTGTGGCTTGGAAGCCTCGGGTACACCGGATCTTCGCAGTGCACCCGAGGCGGTCGGGCGGCCGGGCCGCGCGTCAGCGCAGCCAGCCGAAGCTCTCGGTGGTGGGGACGGTGGGCTTGTACTCCAGGCCCACCAGGCCCTGGTAGCCGCCGGCCTGGGAGGCGCTCAGCAGCTCGTCGATGGCGAGGTCGCCGGTGCCGGGCTCGCCGCGGCCGGGGGCGTCGGCGATCTGGATGTGACCGAAGGACGCGGCGTGCTCACGGACCACGGCGGCGACGTCGTCGCCGTTGACGGCCAGGTGGAAGAAGTCGGCGAGGAGCGCGACGTTCGCGGCGCCGGCCTCCTTGGCCTTGGCGACGAAGGCGAGCCCTTCCTCGGCGGTCTTGAAGGGGTAGTCCTCGGAGCCGCTGATCGGCTCGATGAGGACGGTGCCGCCGACCTTGGCGACGCCTTCGGCCGCGGCGAGGGTGTTCTCCAGGGCGATCCGGTCCTGCTCGGCCGGGTCGACGCCCTCCTGCCGCAGGCCGTAGAGGGCGTTGAAGCCGGTGGTCCCGGTGCGCTCGGCGATACCGACGACCACGTCGATGTTGGCGCGGAACTCGGCGGCGCGGTCGGGGTGGGAGAGCACGCCGCGGTCCGGACCCGGGAGCCGGCCGGCGAAGAAGTTCAGGCCGGTGAGTCGGACGTCCGCCTTCTCGATGGCACCGACGAAGGCGTCGACCTCGGCCTGAGCGGGCGTGGCGCTCTCGAAGGGCCACCAGAACTCGACGGCGTGGAAGCCCGCGTCCCGTGCGGCCTGGGGGCGCTCGTTGACGGGGAGCTCGGTGAACAGCAGGGAGCAGTTCACCGTGTACCCGAGTGTGTGGCTCATGCGTTGCCTCCAGCAGCTACTTCCACATTGCGGAAATCAGATTTCGCTTTAAGGAATGATCCGAGTGTGCGCTGAGCCACCGCCCCTTGTCAACCACTCCGGTCCGCTCACTTTGAACGGAGTGTGACCTCATGTGCCCCAAGCGCACCACCAGCCTCGGAAGCCGACGTGAACTTCACTACTTCTTGCGCCGAGGTCACAGATTTCGGAGTTTTTCGCAGGATGCCCCTTGCGAGTGTTGACAAGGTCACACTGGCATGAACTAGAGTCCCCCCAATCCGTAATACGGAATCCGCAATCTGCTCTACGAAATGCACGGAGCCACGGGAGTACACATGCCCGAGACCACCCCGGACGCGTCGGGGGCGGCCGTCCCCGACCCGGGACTGGCCCGCCTGAACCGGCTGTCCAAGGAGGAGCTGCGCACCGAACTCGCGCAGTGCCTCAACGTGGACCGCTGGGTGGAGGCGCTCGCCTCCGAAGCGCCCTTCGCCGACAGGGAGACCCTGCTCGCCAGTGCCGACGGGCACGCCCGAGCGATCACCTCCGAAGAGGCCGCCACCGCCCTGGCCCGCCACCCCCGCATCGGGGAGAAGGCCGAGGGCGAGGACACCGAGTCCGCGTGGTCGCGCGGTGAACAGTCCGCGTTCGCGGCCGACACCGACGACGCCTCCGCTCGTGTCCAGCGGATCTTCACCTTCGCCCAGGGCGAGTACGAAGGCCGCTTCGGCCAGATCTACCTCGTCTGCGCGAGCGGACGGACCGGCCGCGAACTCCTCGCCGACCTGGTCGCCCGTCTGGACAACGACACCGAGACCGAACTCTCCGTCGTCGGCGAGGAACTGCGCAAGATCGCCGGGCTGCGCCTGGTCAAACTCCTGGAGGCAGCATGAGCCACGTGACCACACACGTCCTCGACGCCGCGCTGGGCAGCCCCGCCCGCGACGTCCCCGTCCGCCTGGAGGCCGCCGCCGACCGCGAGCGCACCTCGTGGAAGCCGGTCGCCGAGGGCCGCACCAACGATGACGGCCGTGTCCCCGACTTCGGACCCGAGCGGCTTCAGGCCGGGTACTACCGGGTCGTGTTCGACACCGAGGCCTACTTCACCGCGACCGGACAGAAGGGGTTCTACCCCGAGGTCACCATCGTGTTCGACCTCGCCGACGAGGACTCGCACTACCACGTGCCGCTCCTCCTGAGCCCGTTCGCCTACTCGACCTACCGGGGCTCCTAGCGGTACGGACGCCCCACGGGACCTGGCTCACCCCGTGACCGGCGTCCTCCCGCCCCGGTGAAAGCGACATCCGGACCAAGGAGGAGATCCAGGCAGAACACCCGACCCCAGTCCCCCCACATCTTCGAGTGCGTGACAGGTCCTTCCGCATGACCACAGCGGTCCTCCCTCATACGCACACTGCGCAGGCCGAGGCACATGGCGGCGCAAGCGATGAAAAGAATCCACATGGATGGAGTTCACCCTGATGGGCATCAAGCTCGGAGACAACCAGTACGGCAAGGCCGAGGTCCGTCTCGTCCACATCAACCGCGACACCGACGTCCACCGGATCAAGGACGTCAACGTCACCTCCCAGCTCCGCGGGGACCTGGAGGAAGTCCACACCATCGGTGACAACGGCACGTGTCTGCCGACCGACACCCAGAAGAACACCGTCTACGCCAAGGCCCGCGAGTGGGGCGGCGTCGGCGCGATCGAGGACTTCGCCCTGCGTCTGGCCCGCCACTTCGTGGACGAGCACGACTACGTGCACGGCGCCCGCCAGGAGATCGAGGAGTACTCCTGGGACCGGATCGACACCTCCAGCGGCCCGCACGACCACGCGTTCTCCCGCAACGGCGCCGAGACCCGCAACACCATCGTCAACAAGGACGGTGACAAGGAGTGGGTGGTCTCCGGATTCGAGGGCCTGACCGTCCTCAAGTCCACCGGCTCGGAGTTCCACGGCTTCCCCAAGACCCGGTACACGACTCTTCAGGAGACCACCGACCGGATCCTGGCCACCGACGTCGCCGCCCGCTGGCGCTACGTCGGCACCGACCACGACTTCGACAAGACCTACGCCTCCGTGCGCGCGCTGTGCCTCGAGGCCTTCGCCGAGACCCACAGCCTCGCCCTCCAGCAGACGCTGTACGCGATGGGCAAGGCCGTCCTGGAGGCCCACCCGGAGATCGCGGAGATCCGCTTCTCCATGCCCAACAAGCACCACTTCCTCGTGGACCTGTCCTCGTTCGACCTGGACAACCCGAACGAGGTCTTCTTCGCCGCCGACCGGCCCTACGGCAAGATCGAGGCCGTCGTCCAGCGTGACGACGCCCCCGAGGCCGGCGACGCCTGGAAGACCGTCCCGGGCTTCCTCTAAAGGACCCGTTCAGGGCACGTTCCCTCCCGGACCCCGCCGCGCGGGACCGAGGACCGAACGTCCCCCGTGGAACGGGCCGACACCCGTTCCACACCTTCCTACTCCGGGGCCCGCGCGTGCGGCCGGGCCCCGGCTCCCGAACCGGAGTACACCTCCACGACCGAGGCCTGTCCCTCCTCGTGCGACACGCGTGTCCCGCCCGGGATCAATATCCGAGGTTCTCCTCGCCTGCCCGTCTTCATGGGCCCCACCGACCTCCGTCGTACTTCTTGAATCGGGTGTACCGAGGTCGGCGCGACATCAACGGATCCCCCGAATCCGAACCCAGGTCATCCCCTGACCGCCGATCGCAAAGGCTGGAAACTGGCCATGTCGAACAGTCCGTCCGCGAAGGACTCGGCCACAACAACCGCCACGACCCCCGCTCGCCCCGAGGACGAGAAGCTGCCCGCGCGGCTTCTGCTCGTCTACGGACTCCAGCACATTCTCACCATGTACGCCGGTGCGGTGGCACCGGCACTCGTAGTAGGCGCCGCCGCTGGGCTCGCGAACGACCCCGCCGCCATGGGAATCCTCGTCAGCGGTGCGCTTCTCGTGGCGGGTATCGCCACTCTTCTCCAGACCGTGGGACACCGCCGACTCGGCGCGCAGCTGCCGATCGTGGTCGGCACCTCCTTCGTCCCCGTCAGCGCCATCACCGCCCTGGCCGCCGGTCAGGGCGGTGAGAACCTGCCCATCGCCTTCGGCGCCTCGATGGCCGCCGGTGTCTTCGGGCTCATCCTGACCCCCTTCTTCGGTCAGCTCATCCGCTTCTTCCCCCCGATCGTCACCGGAACGATCATCACCGTGATCGGCATCAGCCTGATGCCGGTGGCCGCCCGCTGGATCATGGACGGGTCGACCACCACGTTCAACGGTGAGCAGGTCGACGCCGCTCCGATGGCCAACCTGGGTCTGGCCGGCCTGACCCTCGCCGTCATCCTCATCGGTTCTCGGCTCTTCCCGGGCATCTGGGGTCGTCTGTCGATCCTTCTCGGTCTGCTCGTCGGCACCCTCGTCTCGATCCCGCTGGGAATGGCCGACTTCAGCCGTGTCGGCGAGGCCGACATCGTGTTCAACCCGGCCTCGGTGTTCTACTTCGGTGCCCCGCAGTTCCAGGTCACCGCGATCATCACCATGTGCATCATCATGCTGGTGGTGCTCACCGAGGGCGCCTCCCACATCATCGCGGTCGGTGAGATCACCGGCACCAAGATCGACGCCAAGCGCATCTCGGCCGGTCTGCGCGCCGACGTGAGCGGTTCGATCATCGGTCCGATCTTCAGCGCCACCCCGACCAGCTCCTTCGCCCAGAACATCGGTCTGCTGGCCCTGACCGGTATCCGCAGCCGCTACGTGGTCGCCACCGGCGCCGCCATCCTTCTCGCCCTGGGCATGTTCCCCGTGCTCGGTGGCGTGATGGCCGCCATCCCGACCCCCGTGCTGGGCGGTGCCGGTCTGGTGCTGTTCGGCAGCGTCGCCTCCAGCGGTGTGAAGACGCTGGCCAAGGTGGACTTCACCAACAACCTCAACCTGATCCTGGTGGCGTCCTCGATCGGTGTGGCCATCATCCCGCTGGCCTACCCGACCTTCTACGCCTTCCTGCCCGAGTCGGTCGAGCTCATCGCCCACTCGGGCATCATCGGTGCCGCGATCGTGTCGATCCTGTTGAACATCTGCTTCAACGTGATCGGTCGACCGGCCTCCGGTACGCCCGCCGACATCGACCAGGCCGACATCGGTACCGCCGGCCCCGGTGAGGCCAAGTACACCGATCAAGCCGGAGCCACCTACCGGAGCAGCGACTCCGACCGCCCCGAGGCCGACCGGACCCCCGGCCGGTAGACCGAGAACGTCCGGGCGGCGAACCCGCCCGGACCTTCGGGGCCTCCCCCTCTCATGGCGGGCGCACGGTGACCGTGCGCCCGCCCTTCGTTCTCGGAACCGTTTCGAGCACGCCACCGAATCCGTTAAGCGGAGGTGAATGGTATGTCTGTGAAGATGACCGACTGGGATCTGCGCAAACTCCGTGTGCTCCGCACCCTCCAGGAGCTCGGCACCGTCCGGGCCACCGCCGAGGCCCTGTCCATGACCCCCTCCGCCGTCTCCCAGCAGCTCTCCTCCCTGTCCCAACAGGTGGGCGTGGCCCTGCTGGAGGCGCACGGTCGGCGGGTCCGGCTGACCGACGCCGCCCACGTGCTGCTGCGCCACACCGACGTGGTCCTGGCACAGTTGGAGCGGGCCGAGGCCGAACTCGACGGGTTCGTGCGGGGCGAGGCCGGACGGGTCCGGATCGGGGCCTTCGCCACCGCCATCCCGACCCTGGTGGTCCCGACCCTGAAGATCCTGCGGCGTACCCGCCCGGATCTGCGCACCCGGGTGCACCAGGCCGACGCCGCCGAGGTGTACGAACTGTTGGCCGCGGGTGAGATCGACATCGGTCTGTCGCTGGCCGCCCAGGCCCCCAGTGACCAGGATGGACGCTACGAGCGCGGCGAGCTTCTCGCCGACCCCCTGGACGTGGCGTTGCCCGTCCAGCACCGGCTGGCCTCGGCCCCGGCGTTGGGTCTGCGCGACCTGGCCGACGAACCGTGGATCTACGGGGCGTCGGGGCCGTGGCGGGACATCACCATCGCCGCCTGCGCGCAGGCCGGTTTCGTTCCGGAACAGGGGCACGTGGCCTCGGACTGGCGGGCCATCCTCGACATGGTCGCCGCCGGGCTGGGCGTGGCCCTCATCCCCCGCCTGGCCGCGGCGGCCGACACACCGGAGGTGGCCCTGCGCACCCCCCAGATCGACCAGCCGCGCCGTCACGTGGTCTGGGCCGTGCGGGCCGGGGCGGGGCAGCGACCACAGATCGAGGCGACGCTTCGGGCCCTGGCCGAGACCGCGTCGACCCTGCGAGCCGCGAATGTTCAGTCCAGGTGAACGTAATGATCATAAACTTTCGCTGGAATTAACCGGTTTCTCCTGACAATCTAGAAAAGTCCCACCCATCGATACGACAGGAGAACCATGAGCGGGGCCCAGCCCTTCGATCCTCGTGCCTACAACGCCCAGCCCTACCAGGGCGGTGACCCCTACGCCGACTACAAGGACACCAAGCTCGACTTCTCGGGCCTGGTCGACCTCGCCGACCGGCGTCTGGGCGGCAGCGTCGTCGCGGCCAACGACGAGTTCTTCGCCCACCGCGAGAACCTCCTCAAGCCCGAGCCCGGCAAGTTCGACCCGCACGCCTTCGGCCACAAGGGCAAGGTCATGGACGGCTGGGAGACCCGCCGTCGCCGCGGTGTCAGCGCCGAGCAGCCGCACCCGACCTCCGAGGACCACGACTGGGCGCTCATCCGCCTGGCCCTGCCCGGCGTGATCCGCGGCGTGAACATCGACACCGCCCACTTCCGCGGCAACCAGCCCACCGAGGTCTCCCTCGAGGCGACCCACGTCGAGGGCACCCCCACGACCGAGGAGCTGCTGGCCGCCGAGTGGACCGAGCTGGTCCCCCGTACCCCCGCGTACGGCCACGCCGCCAACGCCTTCGAGATCTCCTCGACCCGTCGCTGGACGCACCTGCGCCTCAAGCAGTACCCGGACGGCGGCATCGCCCGTCTGCGCGTGTACGGCGAGCAGGTCGCCGACCCGACCTGGCTGTCCGCCCAGGGCTCCTTCGACGTCGCGGCCCTGCTCAACGGCGGTGTCGTCGAGGACGCCTCGGACCGTTTCTTCTCCCCACCGGAGAACATCATCACCCCGGGCCGTTCCCACAAGATGGACGACGGCTGGGAGAACCGCCGTCGCCGTGACAACGGCAACGACTGGGTGGTCTTCCGTCTGACCGCGCAGGCGAGCGTCCGCGCGATCGAGGTCGACACCGCCTACCTCAAGGGCAACTCCGCCGGATGGATCACCATCCTGGGCCGTGACGCCCACTCCGACAAGCCGGACGAGTGGTTCGAGATCGTGGGCCGCACCGCCCTCGAGCCCGACAGCCCGCACCGCTTCGTGCTGGACGCCCCGGCGACCGTCACCCACGTGCGCACCGACGTCTTCCCCGACGGCGGCATGTCGCGTCTGCACGTCTACGGTTCGCTGACCGAGACCGGCACCGCCGACCTCAAGGCCCGTTGGGAGGCCGCGCGCGGCTGATCGCCCGGTCGACGCGCGAGCGCCGAAGGGGGAGGGCACCACGAACGGTGCCCTCCCCCTTTCGCCTGCCCGGGCCTCGCCCGCGCCCTCTCCCCCGGAACGCGAGAGGGCGCCCCGCCGTGCGGCGGGGCGCCCTCATCGGAGCGTCGCTCAGGAGCGCGCGATCATGCGACCGGAGACGCTGTCGGCGGTGATCTCGACACCGCGCAGGAGGGTGCGACGCACCCGGCCCTTGAGGTCGGCGCCGTCGTAGGCGCTCACCGGGTTGCGGTGCGCCAGGGAGCGCGCCTCCACCTGGAAGGCCTCCTCCGGGGCGAACACCGCCAGGTCGGCGTCGTTCCCGACCGCGATGGAACCCTTGCCCTCGACCCCGGCCACGGCCGCGGGAGAGGCGGACATCCACCGCACCACCTCGGCGAGCGGCACGCCACGGCCGGACGCCTCGGTCCACACGGCCGCGAAGCCCACCTGGAGACCGGCCACGCCGCCCCAGGCGGTACCGAAGTCACCGGTGTCCAGGTGCTTCAGGTCCGGGGTGCTCGGCGAGTGGTCGGTGACCACGCAGTCGATCAGCCCGTCGCGCAGCGCCCGCCACAGCAGGTCGCGGTTGGCCGAGTCTCGGATCGGCGGACAGCACTTGTAGCTGGTGGCCCCCGCCGGGACCTCCTCGGCCGCCAGGGTGAGGTAGTGCGGGCAGGTCTCGACCGTGAGAGCCACCCCCTCCTCCTTGGCCCGGGCGATCAGCGGCAGCGCCGACGCGCTCGACAGGTGCAGGATGTGCGCCCGCACCCCGGTGCGCCGGGCCGTCTCGATCACCAGGGAGATCGCCGCGTTCTCCGCCTCGTCCGGACGGGAGGCCAGGAAGTCGGCGTACTCACGACCCGAGGCCGCGGGCGCCGAGTCCAGCACCTTCGGGTCCTCGGCGTGCACGATCAGCCGGCCACCGAAGGCCTGGATGGCGGTGGCGGCCGCCTCCAGACGCTCGGCGGTCAGGTGGCCGAACTCGTCCACGCCCGAGGGCGAGAGGAACGCCTTGAACCCGTACACGCCCTCCGACCACAGGTCGGACAGCACGCCCGTGGTGTCCGGACCGGTGTTCTCCGGCACGGCACCGCCCCAGAAGCCCACGTCCACGGCGAGCTTGCCCTCGGCCGCGGCCCGCTTGGCCTTGAGGCCCTCGGTGGTGGTCGTGGGGGGAACGCTGTTGAGGGGCATGTCCACGATCGTGGTCACACCGCCCAGGGCGGCCGCGCGCGTGGCGCTGGCGAAACCCTCCCACTCGGTGCGGCCGGGCTCGTTGACGTGCACGTGGCTGTCGACCAGCCCGGGCAGCAGGACCTCGTCCTCGGCCAGACGCAGCTCGCGGTCGGCGTCGACCGTGGCGTCCACGCCGTCGAGGACGTCGGTGATCCGGCCACCGTCCACCACCACGCTGACGGGACGCTCCCCCTCAGGGGTGACGGCGCGGGCGGCCCGCACCACCAGTTCGTGTTCTGCCATCCCTACTTCTTCTCCTGTCCGGCCCGGCGGGTGGCGAGGTTCTCGATGCTCGCGGCGTCGGTCCCGCAGGCCTCGACCACCTCAGTCTCCTCCAGCGCGCCACAGCGCAGGCCACCGGCCAGCACCGAGGCCAGCGCCTGGGCGGTGGCGGGCTCGTCCATCACGTTGCCGGAGGCCTGGCCCAGGTAGGCCTTGAGTCGGGCGGCGGCCGGGGCGAAGGCCTCGCGGTAGAACGCGTAGGTGGCCAGGAAACGGATGGTGAGCTGGTTCGGGTGCAGGTCCCAGCCCTGGTAGTAGCCGCGCTCCAGCGAGCGACGGATCAGGTCGGCGTGCAGCCTCCAGGCCGAGTGGACCTCCTGACGGGTGCCGACCGGCAGGATGTTGCTACCGCCGTCGGACAGCCACACGCCGGTGCCGGCGGCGGCCACCTGCATGACGGCCTTGGCGTGGTCCGCGGCCGGGTGGGCCAGGCTCTGGTACGCGGCGGTGATACCGCAGGAGGCGCTGTAGTCGTAGGTGCCGTAGTGCAGGGCGGTGACCCGACCCTCGCCGGCCTGGATCATCCGCGCGACCGCGGCGGTGCCGTCGGTCAGCAGGATCGACTGCGGGGTCTCGATCTGGAGCTCGAAGCCCAGACGCCCGGCCGGAAGACCGAAGCGCTCCTCCAGGCGGCCGCTCAGCCAGGTCATGGCCTCGACCTGCTCCACCGAGGTGATCTTGGGCAGGGTGAGCACCAGGTTCTCCGGGAGGGAGCCGTGCTCGTCCAGAAGGGTCTGGAGGAAGAGGCCGAGCGTACGCACGCCGCGGTGACGGCCGGGGGCCTCCATGCCCTTCATGCGGATACCGAAGTAGGGGGTGGCCTCCCCGTTCCTCAGGTCGGCGGCGAACGCGCGGGCGACGGCGCGCGCGTCGGCGTCCTCGGCCTCGTCACCGGGGTCGCCGTAGCCGTCCTCGAAGTCGGCGCGCAGGTCCTCGATGGGCTCCCGGGTGAGCTTCTCCCGGACCCGGGGCAGGGCGTCGGCGACGGCCTCTTCGCTCAGGCCGGTGGCCTCGGCCAGGTCGGAGGCCTTGGGGGCGAACTCCTCCAGCGCTTCCAGGGCCTTCTTGCCCCAGTCGGTGGCCAGGCCGGCGCCGACCTTGTCGGCGGGGACGTAGACGCTGTGGATGGGCTGGCGACCACCGTTGTTGCCCGGGTACTCCCGTGCGAGGCGCTCGTCGGCCTCGGCCAGGCGGGTGTCGAGTTCGGTGGCCAGGTCGGTCAGACCGGACGGGATGTCGCTCGCCACGTGTGGTGTCCTCCTCCGTCGACGGAACCGGGCTCCCCCTACGGGAGCCGGGATCAGTTTTCTACATGCGGATATTAACTTCTGCTATTCGGAAGAACAAGGGGTTCGGGCGGTATCATGATGCGAGACGGAGATCTTCCATGGGCGAGTAAGAGCGAAAAGCGCCTTTCGTATTGCAGAATGAACCAGTGACCTAGCGGCCCTCAGCATGGGAGCACGACCCTTGTCAGCCTCACAGACCCCCCCTATGGACCAACCCCGCAGCACCGTGGAGACGTCCCGTCGTCCCGGTGGCGTCCAGTCCCTCGACCGCGCGTTCTCCCTCCTGGAGATCATGGCCGAGCAGGGCGGCGAGGCCTCCTTGAGCCAACTCGCCGACTCCTCCGGACTCCCGCTGCCCACCATCCACCGGATCATCCGGACCCTGGTCGGCAACGGCTACGTGCGCCAGCTCCCCTCCCGCCGCTACGCCCTGGGCCCCCGCCTGATCGGACTCGGTGACAAGGCCGCCCAGATGCTCGGCACCTGGGCCCGCCCCCACCTGGCCCAACTCGTCGAGGACCTCGGAGAGACCGCCAACCTCGCCATGCTCGACGGCGACAAGGTCATCTACGTCGCCCAGGTCCCCTCACCCCACGCCATGCGCATGTTCACCGAGGTCGGACGCCGCGTCCTGCCCCACTCCGCCGGCGTCGGCAAGGCCCTCCTGTCCCAGCTCAGCGACGAAGAGGCCCTGGCCACCGTCCGACGCACCGGCATGCCCGCCGCCACCGACCGCACCATCACCGACCCCGACGCCTTCCTCGCCGAACTCCACCGCATCCGCGAGACCGGCTACGCCATCGACGACGGCGAACAGGAGGTCGGCGTCCGCTGCGTCGCCGTCCCCGTCAAGGACGCCCCCTCCGGCATGGCCGTCTCCGTCTCCGGCCCCGAGGCCCGCGTGGGATGGGACTTCGTCGACCGGGCCGCGCCCATCGTGCAGAACTGCGCCACCGTCCTGGCCATCGACCTCAACAACCAGAGCTGACCCGCCCCGCCCGTCCCTGGACCATGTCCGACGACGCGAAGCGGGACCCGGCCCGCGACAGCACGAGGGGCCCTGACCGAAAACGGCCAGGGCCCCTCGTCCATCCTCAGGTCTGCTGGTCGAAACCCAGCTTCCGCAGCTGCTTGGGATCGCGCTGCCAGTCCTTGGCCACACGCACCCGCAGGTCGAGGAAGACCCGCTGCCCCAGAAGACCCTCGATCTGCTTACGGGCACGAGAGCCCACGTCGCGCAGACGCGAACCCTTCGTACCGATCACGATCGCCTTCTGACTGGGGCGCTCCACGTACAAAGACGCGTAGATGTCCACCAATTCCTTGCCCGGCTTGGTGTTCTCACGCTCGTACATCTCGTCGACGACCACCGCGATCGAATGCGGAAGCTCGTCCCGGACCCCCTCCAAGGCGGCCTCCCGGACCAGCTCCGCGACGAGCATCTCGTCGGGCTCGTCGGTGAGATCGCCGTCCGGGTAGAGCGGCGGCCCCTCCGGAAGATGCGAACAGAGCACGTCGGTGACGGTGTCCAACTGATAGCCGCCCCGCGCCGACACCGGAACGATGTCGGCCCAGTCCCCCAACTCGTCGACGGCCATCAAATGCTCACCGAGAGCCGCCTTGTCGACCAGGTCGGCCTTGGTCACCAGGGCCACCACCGGGGTGCGGGTCTGCGCGGCCAACTCCTTGGCGATGTAGGTGTCGCCCCGGCCGATCGGCTCATCGGCCGGCAGACAGAACGCGATCACGTCCACTTCGACCAGCGTGGACCGCACCAGGGAGTCGAGCCGTTCCCCCAACAGGGTCCGGGGCTTGTGCAGCCCGGGAGTGTCCACGATGATCAGCTGCGCCTCGGGGCGATGCACGATCCCGCGCACCGTCCGTCGAGTGGTCTGGGGACGGTTGCTGGTGATCGCCACCTTCTGCCCGACCAGCGCGTTCATCAAGGTGGACTTGCCGACGTTCGGGCGGCCCACGAAGCACACGAAGCCGCTCCGGAAGCCCTCCGGATAGGAGGGGAGTTCCAGAGGGACCCGCAGCTTCTCGAGGTCGAGGTCGTTCATGTGTCCTTCTCAGCGCCGGGTGATGCTCGCGGGCACCCCGTCGGGGGCGGCGATCACCACCACCTGGGTCTTCAGATCGTCCATCACCGAGCGGTCGTCCTCGGTCAGGGCCTCGGCCGTGGTGACGACCGCCGCGGCCTCCAGCGCGGTGGCCTCGCTCGAGACCGCCGCCGCCACCGCCGCCTGGAGCGCGGAGAGCCTGAGCGAGGGCAGGTCCACCGTGGTGGCCACGTACGTGCGCCCCGTCTCGTCGCGCACCGCGGCGCCCTCGGAGGCCGCGTTACGGGCCCGAGAGGCCCGCGCGAGCGTGATGAGCTTGCCGTCCTCGGGGCCGAGCCCCGTCGTGTCCGTCACTGGTCCGTGCTCCTCGTGTGCTTGTCCTTGTCCCCTTCGGACTCGGTCTCCTCGACCGGGAGCCGTTCCACCAGAACCGTCGTCATCCGGTTGCGGCGGCTGCTCTTGCCCTCCAGAGTGAGTCTGAGTCCAGCGTATTCCGCCTGGGCGCCTCCGGCCGGGACCCGACCCAGCACGAACGCCACCAGACCGCCCACCGTCTCCACGTCGGACACCTCCAGGTCCCGGTCGGGGAAGAGCTCGGCGAGCTCGCCCAGAGGCAACCGCGCGGTCACCCGGACACGATCCTCGTCCAACCGCTCCACCGGAGGGATCTCGTGGTCGTACTCGTCGGTGATCTCACCGACGATCTCCTCCACGATGTCCTCCAGGGTCACCAGCCCGGCGGTACCGCCGTACTCGTCGATGGCGACCGCGACGTGGTTGCGCTGTTTCTGCATCTCGCGCAACAACTCGTCGATGGGCTTGGTGTCGGGAATGTAGGTGGCACGACGCATCACGTCGCCCGCCGTCAACGGAACCTCCTCGGCCCCACCGGCGGCCGCCGCCCACCGATCGCGCAACCGCTCCACGAGGTCCTTGAGATAGACGATGCCGACCACGTCGTCCTCGTCCTCGCCCGTGACCGGGATCCGCGAGTATCCGCTGGCCAGCGCCAGGGTGAGGACCGCGTCGGCGTCGGCCGCGCGGTTGGTGAAGACGATGTCGGGCCGGGGCACCATGACCTCGCGGACGGAGGTGTCGTCGAGCTTGAACACGGAATGGATCATCTGCCGTTCCTCGGCGTCGATCACCTCTCCGCGCTCGGCCAGGTCCACCAGCTTGCGCAGCTCGACCTCACTGCTGAACGGCCCCTCACGATCGCCCTTTCCACGCGGGGTGAGCGCGCGTCCCGCCCCCACCAGCAGTCGGGCCGGCGGACCGAGCACGAACCGGAGCGGATGCACGACGGTGGCGCTGACCCTGGCGATGGGCCCGGCGAACTGACGGCCCAGGATCCTGGGGGTGACGGCGATGAGCACGCACTCCACCACGATCATCACGAGCGCGGTGACCACCAGCGCGGGCCACCCCGGCCCCCACAGGAACAGCATGCCCACGGCGGCCGCCAGGACCGCGCAGACCTCGCACACCACGCGCAGGAACAACAGCGTGTTCAGGTGGGCGGTGGTGTCCGCGGCGACCCGCTCCCAGGCGGGGCTCGCCTTGACGGCCCGCTCACCGTAGGTCGCCTCCATGCCGACCGCCATCACCCTCGTGACGGCGACCTCCGCCGCCACCAGGAAACCGGCGATCCCGGTGAGGGCCAGGGCCACCGCGAGGGCCACGATCCACACCCAGGGCTCCGCCCCGCCCATCGAGGCGGGGTCCGGCCACAGTGAGGCGCTCATCGGGCGGTCTCGTCCCCTTCGGACGTGCTCTCCCCGGCCGCCTCGCGCTCACGCCAGGCGGCGAGGATCTCGCCTTGGAGACCGAACATCTCCTTGTGCTCCTCGGGCTCGGCGTGGTCGTAGCCGAGCAGGTGGAGGATGCCGTGGGTGCACAGCAGGTCGATCTCGGCCTCGGTGCCGTGACCGGCCTTCTCCCCCTGACGCTCCGCGACCTGCGGGCAGATGATCACGTCACCGAGCACACCGGGGTCGCTGGTGCGGCCGGGGCCACCGGGACGCAGCTCGTCCATGGGGAAGGAGAGCACGTCGGTGGGGCCGGGCTCGTCCATCCAGCGAACGTGCAGATCGGTCATGGGGCCTTCGTCCACCAGCACGACGGACAGCTCGGCCAACGGGTGGACGCGCATGGCGTCGAGCACGTGCCGGGCCAGACGGGAGAGCCTCTCCTCGTCCACACTGGAGACGCCTGACTCGTTGGCGACGTCGATACTCATCGGTTGCGGGTGCCTCACTTGGTCGGTGGTGATCGGCGGGACGGGCCGCCGGACGTTCTTCGGAGAACGGACGCCGTACCGACAGCGGTGGGCCCGCACGTGGCGGGCCCACCCGCCGGTGTCATCCGTACGTCCTCTCAGTCTGCCCGGTCCGGGCCGTCCTCGGTGCGGTCCGTACGCGGGATGTCGCCGGAGGGGCGCCGTCCACGCCGAGGTCGGGACCGGCCGGCCCCGTCGCCGTTCACGCCCTGGGCCGCGTCGTAGCGACCGTAGGCGTCGACGATCTGGCCCACGAGCCGGTGCCGGACGACATCTTCACTGCTCAATCGGCAGAAGGCGATGTCGTCGATGTCACGCAGGATGTTCTCGATGGTCCGGAGCCCGCTGGTCTGTCCACCGGGCAGGTCCACCTGGGTGACGTCACCGGTGACCACGATCTTGGAGCCGAAGCCGAGCCGGGTGAGGAACATCTTCATCTGCTCGGGCGAGGTGTTCTGCGCCTCGTCCAAGATGATGAACGAGTCATTAAGGGTTCTACCCCTCATATATGCCAGGGGGGCGACCTCGATGGTGCCGGCGGCCATCAGCTTGGGGATGGAGTCCGGGTCCAGCATGTCGTGCAGGGCGTCGTAGAGCGGCCGCAGGTAGGGGTCGATCTTGTCGTAGAGGGTGCCCGGAAGGAATCCCAGACGCTCACCGGCCTCGACCGCCGGACGCGTGAGGATGATCCGGTTGACCTCCTTGTCCTGGAGGGCCTTGACCGCCTTGGCCATCGCCAGGTAGGTCTTACCGGTCCCCGCCGGGCCGATGCCGAAGACCACGGTGCTGCGGTCGATGGTGTCGACGTAGCGCTTCTGGTTCAGCGTCTTGGGGCGGATCGTCTTGCCCCGGTTCGACAGGATGTTGGTGGTGAGCACGTCCGCGGGGCGCTCGTTCCCGGGCGAGCGCAGCATGTGGATCATGCGCCCGATCGTGTCGGGGGTGATGTGCGTGCCGCTCTTGGCGAGCTCGATCAGCTCCTCCACGAGGCGGACCACCACGGCGGTCTCCTCGGGGGTGCCCGTGATCGTGAACTCGTTGCCGCGGACGTGGATGTCACTGTCGAAGGCCCGCTCCAGGGCCCGGAGGAGTTCGTCTCCCGAGCCGAGCAGACCGACCATCGTATGTTCGTCCGGCACCACGACCTTGACCTGGGTCTCCTGGTCCTGGTGCGCGTGATTTGACTCGGCCATGGTGTGGCCTTGCGGCCGCTGTCCTTACCCTTCGGTCACGTACCCCACGGCGGGGGATTGTCCCGGGCCCGGCACCGAGGTCGGTCGACGGCGCCGCCGTGGTCACCACGGGTGTTCGAGACACCCGGAGCGACCGATGAGCCCTGGTTCGATTCTACCAACGCGGGCCCGGCGGGCACGATCGGTTAAAACGGGCGGCCGCCGGGCCGGACGGGCGTTCGTCGACGGTGTCGAAGGGGCCGGACCGGGCGGGACCGGTCACCGTCTATCCGGGGGGCCAGTTGAGACCGCGGCCGCCGAGCACGTGGGCGTGGAGGTGGAAGACGGTCTGTCCGGCGCCGGGGCCCGTGTTGAGAACGATCCGGTAGCCGGTCTCGGCGATGCCCTCGGCTTCGGCCACCTGGTGGGCCTCACGGACGATCTCGTCCAGCAGGCCGTTGTCGGCGATGGCGGCCGCGACGGCGTCACGGTGGTGTTCGCGCGGAATCACCAGGACGTGGGTGGGGGCCTGGGGGTTGATGTCGCGGAAGGCGAGGGTGCGCTCCGTCTCGCGAACGATGTCCGCGGGCACCTCCCCCTTCACGATCTTGCAGAAAAGGCAGTCGGGGTCGACCATCGCGTACCTTCCGTCGCTCGGCCCGACCGTTCTCCGTCGGGCCCTCCGGGTGCGTTCGGGCACCATGATGCCGCAGGGATCGGTCGGTCGCAGGGCCCCGGCCGGGGAGATGAACTCTCAACCTTTCCGCAACCGGGCCGATCTCCGTTCCCTCGACGGCCGCGAGCGGCGACACGATAGGCTTTCTGTCCGTGCGCGTCATGAGCGCCGATCTCGTCGTCTTTCGACCGGATCGGGCCCCTTCGAATCGGAACGCGCGTCTACCTGGAAAAGAAGAGGTATGCCCTTTCGTAAACCCCGCGACAAGGGTGTGCGTCGAACTGACGTGACGACAGAAACCATGGTGGCCGGAGCCACCACGGCGCCACTCGCGGTCGAGTGGGACGCCGACCACGCCGTGACGGAGCTCTACCGGGAGCACTACCGCCCCCTCGTCAGGCTGGCCGCGCTTCTCGTCCGGGACCATGCGACCGCGGAGGAAGTCGTTCAGGACGCCTTCGTGGCCATGCACGGAGCCTGGCGCCGTCTACGGGACCCCAGCAAGGCCCTGTCCTATCTGCGTCAGGCCGTGGTGAACAAGGCCAGGTCGGTCCTGCGCCACCGCGCGGTCGTGGAGAAGCACGCCCCCAAGGCCCTACCCGACGCCCCCAGCGCCGAGCACGGCGCCATGAACCTGATGGAACGCGAAGCGGTCATCAGGGCCCTACGCAAGCTACCCACTCGTCAGCGAGAGGCCATCGTGCTCCGGTACTACGGTGACCTGTCCGAAGCGCAGATCGCGGACGCCATGGGCATCAGCCGAGGTGCGGTCAAGAGCCACTCCTCCCGTGGTATCGCCGCGCTCCGCTCTGCACTGGAGCAGACCACATGAGCAGTCCAAACGACCAGAACGACCTGGAGTTCGAGGAACAGCTCCGCCGGATGCTCCAAGCGGAGGCGGACACCGTCTCGCCCTCGGCCGAGGGCCTCAACCTGATCCGTGAACGCACCGAGCGGCATCGGCGTTCGTCCTGGTTCGGCCTTCCCTGGCTACGTCCGGTCGCCGCGGTGGCGGCGGCGGTCCTGATCGTGGCCTCGGTGATCATCTCCAGCCCCCAGGTGCGCGACCAGGTGTTGGAGATGGTCCCCGCCGGCGCGGATCGTGAGGGTACGCCTCCGGTGGCGGGCGAGGAACGCGACGGCGACGTCGTGGCGACGTCCGACGAGTCCGACCCCGCCATCGATGGTGGTGGGGCCTCGGAGGAGCCGGAGAAGGACCGAGAGGGTTCGCCCAGCCCCGACGCCGAGGAGGGGTCGGACGAGGAGAAGGTGGAGTCCGCCGCCTCCTGCCGTCCCACGGACATGGCCTCCCCCTCGCCTTCGGGTTCCGACAGGGAGAGGGACCGAGAGGGTTCCTCCTCTCCCGAGGATCGCGACTGCGATCCGGAGAAGGAGCCCACGGCCGGCCCGAGCTCTCCGAGCACCGATCCCGGTTCCGACCCGGACAAGGAGCCCGAGGACAACGAGTCGCCGAACGGCGACGGTTCCGGGAACGGCGGCGGAAGCGGCGGTGGAGGTTCCGAAGAGGACAACGTCACCGTCGAGTGACCGCGACGGTCCGTGTCATGACACGGTCGTACGAAGAGGAGGGGCCGCGCGATCGCGCGGCCCCTCCTCTTTTCGTTCTCTTCGTGTTCGCGGTCCGGCGGTGCCGGGTGCGGTCACCAGCGTCCGGTGCGCGCCTGGAGGACCGACAGTGCCGCCACTCCGGCCGTGGAGGTCCGTAGGACCGAGGGCCCGAGTAGGGCCCGTACGGCGCCGGCCTCGTCGAAGGCGGCGAGTTCGGCGTCGGATACTCCTCCCTCCGGCCCCACCACCAGGACGATGCCTCCGTCGTGGGGGGCTTCGGGGAGGGTGAGCGTGGAGAGCCGTTCGGCGCCGTCCTCGTGCAGGACCACGGCCAGATCGGCCGCGGCGAGCAGTTCGGCCGCGCCCTTGCGGTCGACCGGTTCGGTGACCTCGGGCATCCGGGCACGCCTGGCCTGTTTGGCGGCCTCTCGAGCGCAGGAGCGCCACTTGGCCAGGGCCTTGGAGCCTCGATCGCCCTTCCACTGGGTGACGCAGCGTTCGGCCGCCCAGGGGACGACGACGTCGACCCCGGCCTCGGTCATCGTCTCGACCGCCAGTTCTCCGCGGTCCCGTTTGGGCAGGGCCTGGATCACGGTGAGCCGTGGTCGCGGCTCGGGTTCGTCCAGGCGTTCGGAGACTCGGCAGAGGAGGGTGTCCTTGCCGACGACCTCCACCACCTCGCAGCGGACCCGGAGGCCGAGACCGTCGGAGAGATCGACGGTCTCGCCCTCACGGATGCGTCGGACGGCGGCGGCGTGCCGACCCTCGGGTCCGTCGAGACGGATCAGGTCGGCGGCCAGGGCCCCGGTCTCCACCAGGAAGACCGGCGGCGTCACTTGTTCGCGCCGAAGGCGTCACGGATCTTGGAGAAGAACCCGCCGTGTCCGGGGCTGAATCGTCCCGGGTTCTGGTCCTCGCCGCGCAGTTCGGCGAACTTGCGCAGGAGGGCCTCCTGCTCCTCGTCGAGCTTGCCGGGGGTCTCCACGTCGACCCGGATGCGCAGGTCGCCCCGGCCTCCGCCGTCGAGGTGGGTGACGCCCTTGCCCGGCAGGGTGATCACGTGTCCGGAGTTGGTCCCCGGGCGCAGGTCGATGTTCTCGGTGCCGTCGAGGGTGTCGAAGGCGAAGGAGGCGCCCAGCGCCGCGGCCGTCATCGGCACGGTGATGGTGCAGTGCAGGTCGTCGCCGCGACGTTCGAACGTCGGGTGGGACTTCTGCACGATCTCCAGGATGATGTCGCCGCGCGGTCCGCCGTTGGGGCCGACCTCGCCCTCGCCGGCGAGCTGGATGCGGGTGCCGTCGTCCACACCGGCGGGGATCTTGACGGTACGGGTGACCTTCTCCCGGACCCGCCCCTCTCCGGCGCAGTCTCCGCAGGGGTTGGTGATGACCGAGCCCTGGCCCGAGCACTGCGGGCAGGGGCGCGAGGTCATGACCTGGCCCAGGAAGGAGCGCGTGACCTGGGAGACCTCTCCCTGGCCGTGGCACATCTCGCAGGTGGTGCGGTGCGAACCGGCGGCCGTCCCCTCACCCTGGCAGGTCTCGCACAGGATGGCGGTGGGGAAGGTGATCTCCTTGCTCACGCCGAAGGCGGTCTCGACCAGGTCCAGTTCGATGCGGATCTTGATGCTGCGTCCGCGCCGGACCCGTTCGCGCGGCCCACGCCCACCGGGCTGGCCGCCGCCGAAGAAGGCGTTCATGATGTCGTCGAAGGCGAAGCCGCCCGAGCCGCCGAAGCCGCCGGCCCCTCCCCCGCCGCCCGGAGCGAAGGGGTCCTGGCCCATGTCGAACATCCGACGCTTGTTCTCGTCGGAGAGGACCTCGTAGGCCTGGGTCACCTCCTTGAAGCGCTCCTGGGTCGCCGGGTCCGGGTTGATGTCCGGGTGCAACTCGCGCGCGAGCCGCCGGTACGCCTTCTTGATCTCGTCCTTGGACGCGTCGCGACGCACCCCGAGAACCTGGTAATAGTCTCTGGCCACTGAGTTACTGTCCTGCCAAAATCTGTCCGACATACCGAGCCACCGCACGGACGGCGCCCATCGTCCCCGGGTAGTCCATCCGGGTGGGTCCCACCACACCGATCTTGGCCAGCGACTGGTTTCCCACACCGTAGTCGGCCGACACGATGGAGGTGGATCGAAGCCCCTCGTGGAAGTTCTCCGCGCCGATACGCACGGTGAGCATCGAGGGGTCCTTCGCCTCACCCAACAAACGGATGAGGACCATGTTCTCTTCCAGTGCTTCGAGTACGTCCCGCAGGCTCGCCGCGAAGTCGACCGCCGCGAGGTTGGCGGTGCCCGCCAGGACGATCTTCTCCTCGTGCCGCTCGACGAGGCTCTCCAACAGGACCGAGAGGACGGCGATCGCGAACGATCGGTCCTCCGGCGCGACCTGGGCGGGCAGGTCCTCCACCGCGTCGGGCACGTCACCGAGGTGTTTGCCGGCGATGGCGCGGTTGAGCATGGAGCGCAGGTCCTCCACCACGCTCTCGTCGACGACGCCGAGGCCGTCGATGACCCGCTGTTCGACACGGCCGGTGTTGGTGATGACGACCATCATGATGCGGTGGCCGCCGAGGGGTACGAGTTCCACGTGCTGGACCGACGAGCGGGTCAGCGACGGGTACTGGACGATCGCGACCTGGCGGGTGAGCTGCGCGAGCAGCCGTACCGTGCGAGCGACGATCTCGTCGAGGTCCACGGCGCCGCCGAGGAAGGACTCGATGGCGCGGCGTTCCGCCGCGGAGAGGGGTTTGACCGAGGAGAGGCGGTCCACGAAGAGGCGGTACCCCTTGTCCGTGGGCACCCGTCCGGCACTGGTGTGCGGCTGGGTGATGTACCCCTCCTCCTCCAGCGCGACCATGTCGTTGCGAATGGTCGCCGGAGAGACACCGAGAGGGTGTCGGTCGGCCAACGCCCTGGAACCGACCGGTTCGTTGGTGTTGACGAAGTCCTCGACGACGGCACGCAGGACCGCGAGCTTGCGCTCATCCAGCAACTCGCCACCTCCTGGCACTCCGTGGTCCTCAGTGCCGATTCTATGCCCGACCGCAAACCCGCACGGCTACTCGCCGGGGGCAACGTCCGGGACGCCCTCTCTTCTTCCCGGTGGATCGGCGACCTACCGCACACGGTCGCCGGAGCACCGATCCTCTCACCAGTACACTGCACCACCGTGGCTACCAAGGGAACCGGTCGGTACGGCCGAGACGTTCTGGCGGAGGATCGACGACGACGCGGCGCGAGCGTGGTGCCCGAGGTACCGCTCGCTCGCGACCTGGTCGTGGAGGACGTCGAGGAGACGTTCTGTGGGGCCGTGGTGGCCTGGGACAAGGCCACGGTGACCTTGGAGGATCGGGCCGGTCGACGGCGGGTGTTCGATCTGGAGCCGGCCGCCTTCTCCCTGGAGGGGCGCACGGTGACCCTGGTGCGTCCTCGTGAGGCGCCCAAGGGGCCGTTGCGCAGCGCCTCGGGGTCGATCGCGGTGACCGACGCCCGTGCTCGTACGGCCAGGGAGAGTCGGATCTACGTCGAGGGCGCCCACGACGCGGAGCTGGTGGAGAAGGTGTGGGGTCACGACCTTCGTGTGGAGGGTGTGGCCGTGGAGTTCCTGGAGGGCGTGGACGATCTGCCCTCGGTGGTGGCGGAGTTCTCCCCCGGACCGGGGCGGCGTCTGGGCGTCCTGGTGGACCATCTGGTCCCGGGCTCCAAGGAGAGCCGGATCGCCGAGCGTGTCCAGGGCGAGGACGTGCTCGTGGTGGGGCATCCGTACGTGGACGTGTGGCAGGCGGTGCGCCCCGGGGCGGTGGGGATCCGGGCCTGGCCCGAGGTCCCTCGGGGGCTCCCCTGGAAGGAGGGGGTGGTCTCCGCGCTGGGTTGGCGGATGGAGACGGGCGAGGCCTGGCGGCGCATCCTCGGCTCGGTCCGCGGTTACGGTGATCTCGAACCCTCCCTGTTGGGGCGGGTCGAGGAGCTCATCGACTTCGTCACCGGCCCCCACCCCCTGGAAGACTGAGGTCCCGGGCGCCGTCGTGGTGTGTCCGCCCGACGTCCCGACCGTCGAACCGAGGAAGAGCATGAGCGAGACCCCGTCGAACCCCCCGTCCCCGGACGAGCCTCGGGGGCAGTGGCCGCCGCACCGGGACCAGAGAGGTGGTCCGGGGGCCTCTCCCGCTCCGGGAGGTCCGTCGGGCGGGCATCCCGCGCCCCCTCCGCAGCGACCTGAGGGTTCTCCCCGTCCGGCCCCGCCCGCGGCCGGTGACCATCACACCCTCGGACGACGGCCTTTGATGGGCGGGCGCCCGGACTTCGCCCCTCCGACTCCGCCCGTGCCCCAGGGGCCCCCTCAGGATCACCCGGCTCCGGCTCCACATCACCCGTCGGGCGGGCACCCCGCGCCGACCCCTCAAGCTCCCCAGGGCGCTCCGGTTCCGGGGGGACACCCCGGCCAGGGCGCGCCCCACCCCGTGTCCGCCGCCCCCGCGCCGGTCGGCGGTGGCCGCGACGTCCTGGCGGCGATGCTCGCCCACCTGTCCGGTTTCGTGTTCGCCTTCCTCGGTTGGATCCCACCGCTCGCCGTCTACCTCGCCGAACGCGAGCGTTCCCCGTTCGCGCGGCATCACGCTGCGGAGGCCACGAACTTCCAGCTCACCCTGCTGATCCCCTATCTGCTCTCGGGGGTGCTCTACGTCGTCCTGGGGCTCTTCCTCGGGGATCTGGCCTGGATCGGCCCTCTACTCGTCGCCCTGATCTGGCTCGTGGCGATCGTCCTCGGCGTGATCGCGGCGTCGGGGGCGAACAACGGGGCCTGGAACCGCTACCCGTTCGCCCTCCGTCTCCTGAAATGACCCTTGCGCCATGGGATCCATCGCGGGGCCCGCGGAACGTGCCGGCGGGCGACGTGTCGGTGACCGGCCGTACCCTTCTTCCGGAACACCCTCGAAAGTCGTGGTGTCCGTGTTCATTTCCGGTTTCCGCGCGGCCTCGAGGCCGAAGTACTCTCGGAACCGGCAGGTAGACCCAGTTCCCGCACCTCAAGGATTCCAGTCATGTCCTATCCCGGAAACCCCTCACCCGAAGATCCCTACGGTGGGCAGAACCAGGGCGGATACGGCGGGTATCCGCCGCCGCAGGGGGGACAGCCCTCCGGTGGGTATCCGACTCCGGGGCAGCCCGGCGGGTATCCGCCTCCCCCCGGTCACCCCGGCGAGCACCCTCAGCAGGGCGGGTACCCGCCCATGGGCCACGAGCAGGGCGGTTTCCCGCCCCCCGGGCAGGACCAGGGCGGCTACCCGCCCCCTCCCGGTGGCTACGGCGGCTACGGCGGTTACGGGCCCCACCCCGGCGCGGCGGCCTCCTCCGCGACCACCGGTCAGCCCAACGCCGACGAGCGCAGCATGGGTCTGATCTCCCACCTGGGCGGTGGCCTCCTCGGCCTCCTGGTTCCGCTGATCATGTACCTGATCAAGAAGGACGAGTCCCCCTTCATCCGCGACCAGGCGGCGCAGGCGCTGAACTTCCAGATCCTGATCCTGATCGTCTACATCGTCTCGTTCCCGCTCATGCTCCTGATCATCGGCTACCTCACCTGGTTCGCCGCGTGGGTGTGCGCGATCGTGTTCGGCGTCATGGGCGGTATGGCCGCGAACAAGGGCGAGTGGTACCGCTACCCGTTCAACGTCTCCTGGATCAAGTAGTCCTCGACGTACGAGAGGGGCCCGGCGACGCCGGGCCCCTTCGTCGTGTCCGTCGGGTCAGGTGAGGTCGCGGACCACGGCGTCGGCGAGCAGCCGTCCCCGTCGGGTCAGGACGGCGCGGCCCTCGGCGTGCGCGCGGGGGTCCAGGAGCCCGTCCGCGACCAGCCGTTCCGCGGCCGCCAGTCCGTGGGCGTCGAGCAGCTCCAGCGGGCAGCCGGACTCCACCCGCAGTTCGAGCAGGATCCGTTCGAAGCGGCGTTCGGCGTCGGTGAGGATCTCCCTCGCCTGGGCGGGGGTCTCTCCGGCGGCCAGGCGGGCCGCGTAGGCGGCGGGGTGCTTGACGTTCCACCAACGGGTCCCCCCGACGTGGCTGTGCGCCCCGGGTCCCACGCCCCACCAGTGACCGCCGGTCCAGTAGAGCAGGTTGTGGGCGCTGCGTCCCTCTTCGGTGCGCGCCCAGTTGGACACCTCGTAGGGCGTGTATCCGGCGGACGCGAGGGCCTCGTCCGCCATGAGGTAGCGGTCGGCCATGGCGTCGTCGTCGGGTTCGGTGAGTTCGCCTCGGCGGACACGGGCGGCCAGACGGGTCCCCTCCTCGACGATGAGCGAGTAGGCGGAGACGTGGTCGGGGCCGGCCCCGATGGCGGCCTCCAGTGAGGCGGCCCAGTCCTCGTCGCTCTCGCCGGGGGTGCCGTAGATGAGGTCGAGGTTGACGTGGTCGAACCCGGCCTCTCGTGCCCAGGTGACGCACTGTTCGGGGCGGCCCGGGGTGTGCCCGCGTTCGAGGACGCGCAGGACGTGCGGGCGTGCGCTCTGCATGCCGAAGGAGACCCGGGTGAACCCGGCCCGCCTGAGACGGCGCAGGTAGTCGGGGGTGACGGTCTCGGGGTTGGCCTCGGTGGTGATCTCCGCGTCGGGGGCGAACCCGAAGCGGTCGCCGATCGCGGAGACGATACGTCCCAGGTCCTCGGCGGAGAGCAGGGTGGGGGTGCCTCCGCCGACGAACACGGTGCTCACGCGAGGGCGTTCTCCGGCCAGGACGCGGTCGGCCGTCTCGATCTCGGCCACCGCCTGTCCGGCGTAGGTCTCCCGGGAGGCGGTGGCGGTGCCGTCCCGGGAGACGAGCTCGTCGGCGGTGTAGGTGTTGAAGTCGCAGTAGCCGCAGCGGGTGACGCAGAAGGGCACGTGGACGTAGAACCCGAGGGGTCGGTCCCCGAGCTCGGCGAGGGAGTGCGCGGGAAGGTCCCCGGTGCGAGGGACGGGTTCACCATCGAGGGCTACGGAAGGCATGTCCCCAGTGTCGCCGACCCTCCGTAGTGCCCCGACCGGTGTGTTCCGCCGGTCGAGCGGCCTCGGAGCCCCGGTTCAGCGGCCTCCGGCGACGCGTTCGGGGTCGCGGAGCGGAGGGTCCGCGAGCGTGGGGGCCGGCGGGGCGACGGCGGTCGAGCCGCGCACCACCAGTTCGGGGTCGAAGAGGTACTCGGTGTGCGAGACCGGGTGGCCGGCGATCTCGTCGCACAGGGCGCGGGCGGCGGCCATGGCCATGGCGGTGACGGGCTGCCTGACGGTGGTCAGGGGCGGGTCGGTGAAGGCGATGAGCTGGGAGTCGTCGTAGCCGACCACGGAGAAGTCCCGGGGGACGCGCAGGCCCCGCTGACGGGCGGCCCTGATGGCGCCGAGCGCCATGAGGTCGGATCCGCAGACCATGGCGGTGACCCCGCGTTCGATCAGACGGACGGCGGCGGCGTGTCCGCCCTCGACACCGAACAGGGAGAGTTCGACCAGTCCGTCGCCGTCCAGTCCGTGTTCGGCCAGGGCGCGGTGGAAGCCCTCCAGCTTGCGACGGACCGGCACGTAACGCTCGGGGCCGCTGGTGAAGCCGATGCGGGTGTGCCCCAGGGCGACCAGGTGGTCGACGGCCAGGCGGCCGGCCTCACGGTCGTCGGCGGAGATGAAGGCGGCGGGGATGGCGTCGGCGTAGCCGTTGACCAGGACGATGGGCAGGCGTCTGGAGACCAGGGCCTGGTAGCGCTCGTGCGAGGCGCTGGTGTCGGCGTGTTTTCCGGAGATGAAGAGGATGCCCGAGACGTTGCGCTCCAACAGGAGTTCGACGTACTCGTCCTCCGATATCCCGCCGGGGGTCTGGGTGCACAGCACCGGTGTGTAGCCGCGTTGGGCCAAGGCGCTCTCCGCGGCCTGCGCGAACATCGGGAACACCGGGTTGTCCAGTTCGGGGGTGACCATGCCGACCAGGCCGGCGGAGCGTTGGCGCAACCTGGCGGGACGCTCGTAGCCGAGCACGTCCAAGGCGGTGAGGACGGCCTTACGGGTGTCGCCGCCGACGCCGGGCTTGTCGTTGAGCACACGCGAGACGGTGGCCTCGCTGACTCCTGCGTGCCGTGCGATGTCGGCTAGTCGTGGACCCATGCGCACAACTCTAGTGGAGATCGGCATCACATGACAGAAAGTTGACGGTAATCTTGCGCAAGAACTTGCAATCCTGATTGGGAAGGATCCCGTTGATGGAGCACAAGGCGCGTTGGTGGCGCGAGGCAGCCATCTACCAGATCTACGTGCGCAGCTTCGCCGACTCCAACGGTGACGGGGAGGGCGATCTGGCGGGCATCCGCGAGCGTCTTCCCGACCTCGCCGAACTGGGTGTCGATGCGATCTGGCTGACCCCCTTCTACGTCTCCCCCCTCGCGGACGGGGGCTACGACGTGGCCGACTACCGGGACGTCGACCCCAGGTTCGGCACCCTCGACGACTTCGACGCTCTCCTTCGGAGCGCCCACGACCTGGGCATCCGGATGATCATCGACGTGGTCCCCAACCACTCCTCCTCGGCCCACCGGTGGTTCCGCGAAGCGGTGGCGGCCGAACCCGGTTCCCCCGCCCGCGCGCGCTACATCTTCCGGGACGGCAAGGGCCCCGACGGGGAGGAGCCGCCGAACAACTGGAAGTCGATCTTCGGCGGCCCGGCCTGGACCCGACTCCAGAGGCCCGACGGCACGCCCGAGCAGTGGTACCTGCACCTGTTCGACTCCGAGCAGCCCGACTTCGACTGGACCCACCAGGAGGTGCACGACGAGTTCGACGACGTGCTGCGCTTCTGGCTGGACCGCGGGGTGGACGGTTTCCGGATCGACGTGGCGCACGGGATGGTCAAGGATCCGGCGCTGCCCGACATCGACCCGGACGCCAAGGCCGATCTGCTCGACGGCAGCACCACACTGCCCTACTTCGACCAGGACGGCGTGCACGAGATCTACCGTCGCTGGTCGGCGCTGGCCGCCGAGTACCCGGGGGACCGCGCGCTGGTGGCCGAGGCCTGGGTGGAGAACGCCGAGCGGGTGGCGCGCTACCTGCGCCCGGACGAGCTGCACCAGGCGTTCAACTTCGAGTACCTGACCGCCCCCTGGGACGCGAACCGTCTGCGCGAGGTGATCGACGGTTCGCTGGCCGCCAACGGCACGGTGGGCGCGACCACCACGTGGGTGCTGTCCAACCACGACGTCACCCGGCACGTGACCCGGTTCGGCGATGGCGAGCAGGGGCTCCGGCGCGCCAGGGCCGCGACCCTGCTCATGTTGGCGCTCCCCGGTTCGGTCTACCTCTACCAGGGCGAGGAGCTCGGGCTTCCCGAGGTCACCGACCTGCCGGAGGAGTCCCTCCAGGACCCGACCTGGAAGCGGTCGGGCCACACCGATCGCGGTCGTGACGGCTGCCGTGTGCCCCTGCCCTGGGAGGGGGACGTCGCGCCGTTCGGTTTCGGTCCCGAGGGGAGCGAGCCGTGGCTGCCGGTCCCCGAGCACTGGGGGGAGCTCTCCCGGGCCGCCCAGCGCGGTGTCGAGGGTTCGACCCTGGAGCTGTACACCGCCGCCCTGCGGCTGCGTCGTGAGCTGGAGGCGTTGGGTGACGGGTCCATGACCTGGCTGGACTCGCCCGAGGGCGTTTTGTGCTTCGAGCGCGAGCCGGGCGTCCGTGTGGCCGTGAACCTCACCGAGGCGCCGGTCGAACTGCCCTTCTCCGGCGAGGTGCTGGTGGACTCCGGCCCCGGTGTGAAGACGACCGACGACGTCCTGCGTCTGCCCGCCGAGACCGCGGTGTGGCTGCGCGTGTGACGCACCCCGCGGGGTCCTCCCCTTCGGTGGAGGACCCCGCCCTTGCCCCGTCCGTTTCCGGGGTGTTTCCACATCTTTATCCCTGACGTCTGCAAAGCCTTTCAAAGTTTGCAAGGAGTTGCTAACGTCACATCACCGAGCATGCCCCCGCGTTGGTGCCGACCCCTCGGCGCACCGCATGCCCGACCCCGACAGGCCCCCGGAAGGAAGACACCATGAGATCCAGCAGAGTGTCGGCGGTCGCCGGAATCGCCGCGATCGCGTTGACGGCGAGCGCGTGCGGCGGCGACGGTGACGCCGGTGACACGAGCGCCCCCACCCTCGTCATCTGGTCCGACCCCGAGCGGGCCGACGCCGTTCAGAGCGCCGCCGCCGCGTTCGGCGAGGCCAACGGCATCGAGATCGACGTCCAGAACGTCTCCTTCGACGACATCCAGGGCGACGTCGTCAACGCCCACCAGGCGGGCAACGCCCCCGACATCTTCGTCGGCGCCCACGACTGGACCGGCAACCTCATGCGCAACGGCACGGTGCAGCCGATCGACCTGCCCGCCGACCGCGAGGCCGCGCTGGACGAGACCGCGTTGGAGGCCATGACCCTGGAGGGACGGCTGCTCGGCGTTCCGTACACGCAGGAGAACATCTTCCTCATGCGCAACACCGAGCTGGCGCCCGACGCCCCCGAGACCTTCGAGGAGCTCGTGGAGATCGGCACGGGGCTCAAGGAGGCCGGAGAGGCCGAGGAGGTCCTGGCCATGGCGGTCGGCCAAGAGGGCGACCCCTACCGGATGAACGCGCTCATGACCTCCGCCGGCGGCTACCTGTTCGGGCAGGACTCCGAGGGCGACTGGGACCCCGAGGACCTGGGCATCGGCTCCGACGAGACCATCGAGGCCATGGAGCTGATCGCCGAATACGGCGAGGCCGGCGAGGGCGTGCTGCGCCGCTCCATCGACCTGGAGAACGAGGCGGCCCTCTTCTTCGACGGGAAGGCCCCCTTCTTCGTGGCGGGCCCCTGGACCATCGGCGACGCCGAGGCCTCCGACATCGACTACGAGATCAGCGCCATCCCCGGCTTCGAGGGCAAGGACCCCGCGGCCCCCTACATCGGCTACCAGGCCTTCTTCGTGACCGACGGCAGCCCCAACAGCGCCCTCGCCGAGGAGTTCGTGGTCAACCACGTCACCGACCCCGACTTCATCCTCTCCCTGTACGAGGCCGACCCGCGCACCCCGGTCCAGCTCGAAGCCCTCGAGACGATCTCCGCCGAGAACCCCGCCATCGCCACGATGGCCGAGACCGGCGAGAACGGCATGCCCATGCCCAACATCCCCGAGATGGGCGAGACCTGGGACCCGCTGGGCATCGCCCAGGCCCGGATCATCGGCGGCGAGGACGTCCGTGAGTCTCTGGAGACCGCCCACGAGACCGTCGCCGAGCGGATCGGCGGATAAGGGTGGCGACCGACCGTTCCGGCGGCACGGGAACTCCCGCATCGGGGGCGACCGGCCGCCGGCATCCCGCGGAGAGAAGGTTCCAAGGCTCCCTCGGCGGCAGGATCGTCAAGATCCTCCTGCTCGGCCTGTTCACCGCCCTGGGCGTGTGGGCGGTCCTGCCGCTGTACCTGGCCGGCGTGTGGTGGGGCATCGGCCTCGTCGTGGCCGTGGTGGCGCTGGTCTACTACGTCTACCTCTCCGGACGCACCGTCCCCGCCAAGTACCTGGTGCCCGGCGTCCTGTTCCTGATGGCCTTCCAGATCTTCCCGGTGCTCTACACGATGAGCACCTCGCTCACCAACATGAGCGACGGGCATCGGGGGTCGAAGGAACAGGCGATCGCCTCCATCGAGGCGTTCTCGGTGGTCCGAGAGGACGACTCCCGGGAGTTCGCCCTCACCGTCGCCACCACGGGCGACCCCGACACCGGCGACCTGGTCTTCCTCCTCACCTCGCCCGAGGGAGACACCTACGCCGGTACCGAGGAGGGGCTGAACGAGCTCATCGGAGCCCAGGTCGACCCCTCGGGCCGGGTCACCGGCGCCCTCGGCTACACGATCCTGACACCCGCGCAGGTCAACGAGCGCAGCGGCGAACTCCAGGAGTTCGCGGTGCCCACCGACGACGGCTCCGGCATCCGCTCCAGCGGACTGTCCACCGCCTTCGAGGGCACCGCCGTCCGCGTCTACGACCAGACCTGCGACTGTATCGAGGACACCGAGACCGGCACGGTCTACCACGCCGACGACGAACGGGGCGCCTTCTACGACGAGGACGGACGACGGCTCGCCCAGGGTTGGCAGGTCGGCGTCGGCCTGGACAACTTCTCCCGGTTCCTGCTCGACCCGTCCTTCGCCTCCTCCTTCTTCGGCACCCTGGTGTGGAACATCGTCTTCGCCGCCTCGGTCACCTTCCTGGTGTTCGTGGTGGGTCTGGCGGTGGCCCTGACCCTGCACGTTCCGAAGATGCGCGGCAAGACGTTCTACCGGGTCCTGGTGATCCTCCCCTACGCCATGAGCTCGTTGGCCATGTACCTGTTGTGGCGGGACATGTTCAACGTCGACTTCGGTCTCTTCAACCGGATGCTGGGGTTGCAGGTCGACTGGCTCGGGAACGTATGGGCCGCTCGGGCCGCGGTGATCCTGACCAACGTCTGGCTGGGCTACCCGTACATGTTCCTCGTCGCGACCGGCGCCCTCCAGGCCGTGCCCCGCGAGCTGGGCCAGGCGGCCCGGTTGGACGGCGCGGGCCCCTGGCAGGCCTTCCGCCACGTCACCCTGCCCCTGCTCATGGTCGCCATGACCCCGATCCTCATCGCCACGTTCGCCTTCAACTTCAACAACTTCAACGCGGTATGGCTGGTCACCAGGGGCGGGCCGTACGGTTCGGAGGGCACCGCCGCGAGCGGCGCCACCGACCTTCTCATCACCTACACCTACCGACTCGCGTTCAGTGAGGCCACCGCCCAGTACGGGTACGCGGCCGCGCTGTCGGTGATGATCTTCCTGATCGTCTCGGTGATGTCGGTGACCGGTCTGAGCAGGACCAAGGCCCTCCAGGAGGTGGACCGATGAGCGTCCCCGACACCACCGTCCGCCCCGTCCACCGGCGCTCCACCACCGACCGGTTCCTCCTGTGGGCCGGCCGACTGGGGTGGCGCCACGCCGTGATGTGGCCCGTGGTGATCTTCGCGGTCTTCCCGGTGCTGTTCGTGGTCTCGGCCGCGCTGAACCCGATCGGCACGCTGAGCGGCTCCCGGCTGTGGCCGACCGGGGCGAGCATGGCCAACGCCCAGGACCTGTTCCAGAACACCCCGTTCGCCACCTGGTACGTCAACTCCCTGTTCTTCGCCATCGGGAACGCGGCGATCACCGTCCTGCTGTCCGCGCTGGCCGCCTACGCCTTCAGCCGGATGCGGTTCAAGGGGCGACGCGTGGGACTGATCGGGCTCCTGGTCATCCAGATGTTCCCCCAGTTCCTGGCGATCGTGGCGATCTACCTGATGTTCTCCGACCTCGGAGAGCTCTATCCGGTGATCGGCTTCGACACCCGGTGGGGGCTGCTGCTGGTGTACCTGGGCGGCGCCCTGAGTATCAACACCTGGCTCATGAAGGGCTTCTTCGACACCGTGCCCAGGGAACTGGACGAGTCCGCCCAGATGGACGGGGCCACGCACGCCCAGGTGTTCTTCCGGATCATGCTGCCCCTGGTCACCCCGGTGCTGGCGATCGTGGGGCTCCTGGTGTTCGTCTCCACCATCAACGAGTTCCTTCTGGCCAGCGTCTTCCTCCGAGACACCGGGGCCCAGACCCTGGGGCTGGGGCTGTACCAGCTCGTGGACTCCCAGCGCAACGCCAACTTCGGCATGTTCGCGGTGGGCGCCGTCATGCTCTCCCTGCCCACGTTGGCGGTGTTCTGGTTCCTCCAGCGCTACATCAGCGAGGGCCTGACCACCGGAGCCGTCAAGGGTTAGCGAGGCCACGGAGAACGGAACGAGGGGCGTCCCCGCGTCGGGGGCGCCCCTCGTCGTCTCGTGTGCCGTCCCATGGCTGGGCGGCACACGAGCAGGCACTACTTCTTCTTCTTGTCCTCGGCCGAACCGCCGTCGGTGGACAGCGCGGAGATGAAGGCCTCCTGGGGCACCTCGACCCGGCCGACCATCTTCATCCGCTTCTTGCCCTCCTTCTGACGCTCCAGCAGCTTGCGCTTACGGCTGATGTCACCGCCGTAGCACTTGGCCAGCACGTCCTTGCGGATGGCGCGGATGTTCTCACGGGCGATCACGCGGGCACCGATGGCCGCCTGGACCGGAACCTCGAACTGCTGCCGGGGGATGAGCTCGCGCAGCTTCTTGGTCATCTCCACGCCGTAGGCGTAGGCCTTCTCCTTGTGCACGATGGCGGAGAAGGCGTCCACGGCCTCGCCCTGGAGAAGGATGTCGACCTTGACCAGGTCGGCGACCTGCTCGCCGATGGGCTCGTAGTCCAGCGAGGCGTAACCCTTGGTCCGGGACTTGAGGGCGTCGAAGAAGTCGAAGACGATCTCGGCCATGGGGAGCGTGTAACGCATCTCCACACGGTCCTCGGACAGGTAGTCCATGCCCTGGAGCTCACCACGACGGTCCTGGCACAGCTCCATGATCTGACCGATGTAGTCGGACGGGCTGAGGACGGTGGCCTTGACCATCGGCTCGTGGATCGAGTCGATCTTCCCGGTGGGGAACTCGCTCGGGTTGGTCACCACGTGCTCGGCGCCGTCCTCCATCTCCACCCGGTAGATGACGTTGGGCGCCGTCGAGATGAGGTCGAGGTTGAACTCGCGCTCCAGGCGGGCGCGGGTGATCTCCAGGTGCAGCAGCCCCAGGAAACCGCAGCGGAAGCCGAAGCCCAGGGCCGCGGAGGTCTCGGGCTCGAAGTTCAGGGCGGCGTCGTTGAGCTGGAGCTTGTCCAGCGCGTCGCGCAACACCGGGTAGTCGGTGCCCTCGATCGGGTACAGACCCGAGAACACCATCGGCTTGGGCTCCTGGTAGCCGGAGAGCATGTCCTCCGCCGGCTTGGCCAGGGAGGTGATGGTGTCACCGACCTTGGACTGGCGCACGTCCTTGACGCCCGTGATGATGTAACCGACCTCGCCGACGCCCAGACCACCGCACTTGGTGGGCTCGGGCGAGCTGACGCCGATCTCCAGGATCTCGTGGGAGGCCCTGGTCGACATCATCTGGATGCGCTCACGCGGGCTGAGCTTGCCGTCCACGACACGCACGTAGGTCACCACACCGCGGTAGGTGTCGTAGACCGAGTCGAAGATCATCGCGCGGGCCGGGGCGTCGGCGTCACCGACCGGCGGCGGGATCTGGGCGACGATCTCGTTGAGGAGGGCCTCCACGCCCTCGCCCGTCTTGGCGCTGACCTTGAGCACGTCGGAGGGCTCACAGCCGATGATCCCGGCCAGCTCCTCGGCGTACTTCTCGGGCTGGGCCGCGGGAAGGTCGATCTTGTTGAGCACCGGGATGATGTGGAGGTCGTTCTCCAGCGCCATGTAGAGGTTGGCGAGGGTCTGGGCCTCGATCCCCTGCGCGGCGTCGACCAGCAGGATCGCGCCCTCGCAGGCGGCCAGGGAACGCGACACCTCGTAGGTGAAGTCGACGTGCCCCGGGGTGTCGATGAGGTCGAGCGTGTAGGTGAGGTCGTCCGCCGCGGTGAAGGGGATCCGCACCGCCTGGGACTTGATCGTGATGCCGCGCTCGCGCTCGATGTCCATCCGGTCCAGATACTGGGCGCGCATCTGGCGGTCCTCGACGACCCCGGTGATCTGGAGCATCCGGTCGGCCAGCGTCGACTTGCCATGGTCGATGTGCGCGATGATGCAGAAGTTGCGGATCAGCGCGGGATCGGTCCAGTTCGGCTGTGCCACCGTGCTCCGTTCGACAGGGGTCGGGTCAGGGTCGTGCGCGCCGGTGAGGGCGCCGCCCGCCGTGGCCTCGGGCGCACGGCATCCTTCATCATCCCATGGCGCCCGGACCGCCCTCACCGGATGTTTCCGGGAGGGGTACGGCAGTATGGGCGCGACAAGCGGATGTCGACGTCCAGGTTATGCGAACCGGCGACGGGAACGGGCCCGCCGGTGCCTTGGGAGAGCGGGTGACGTACGGGTGATGTGGTTTCTGAAACGGTTGATCGCCGGAGTGGCGGCGGTCCTGGTTCTGGTGGTGGCCGCGGGAGCGCTGCTGAGCCATCAGTACTCGGGGACGCCGCTGCCCTGGGCGGCCTCCCAGCAGACGGACGCGGCCTGGGTCGGTTCCTGGGAGGACACCGAGAGCCTCGCGGCGCTCCTGGACACCGGTGGCGTGGACACCCTGTACGTGTACGCGGGCGACGTGGCCGACGACGGGACCGTCGAACGCGTTCCGGAGACCGACGCCCTGCTGTCCTGGCTGGACGCGCGCCATCCCGACGTGCGCCCGCTGGCCTGGCTCCGGTACGTGGAGACCGGCTCGTCCCTGATCCGCGACCGGTTCCCCGCCGAGGCGCGGGAGATTCTGGCCCCTCGCGTGGCCGAGGTGGTCGAGGACGGCTTCGCCGGCGCGCACCTGGAGATCCGCCCGGTGACGGTCAACGATCCGTCGATCCCCACCCTGATGGAGATGGTCCGCGAGGAACTGGGCGAGGAGCCCGTGCTGTCGCTCCAGGCCCAGCACGTGGAGCTGCTGCCCGGTGGCCGCATGCCGTCCTTCATCGCCGGCGGCGAGGAGAAGTACTGGTCCAAGGGCTATCTGGAACGGGTCTCGCGGCACGCCGACGAGGTCGTCCTTCCCGGTGTGGACGCGAACATGCCCACCGGCGGTATGTACGGCGGTTTCATGGTGCGCCAGGTGACCGAGTCGGTGGCGGCGCTCCAGGGCCGGGAGGACCTGACCCTGCGGTTCGGCGTTCCCACCTACGAGAACGAGGAGTGGGGACCCGCGAGCTCCGAGGAGAACGCCATGACCGCGATCGCCGGCGTACGGCTGGGACTCTCCGAGGCCGAACCCCCCGAGGAGATGGGCCGGGGCGTGGCCCTCTATCTGGCGGACGAGGCCGACGAGGACGACCTGGAGGCCTACCGGAACGGTTGGTTGTCCCTGGCTCCGTGATCCGAGGTGGTCGACGCCTCGCGGTACGGGGCCCGAGTGGTCCGTCGAATGCGGCATACTGAGAAGTCCGTGTCTCGGACTTCCACGTTCGAATTTGAGCCCTGTGGACTCACACACCCTGCGTCGGCGCCCACGCGCGCCCCTCACGGATCGGCTGCCCGTGAGATGAGCCGTCTGTTCGACCGACGCGATGATCAGAGCAACTGGAGCACGTTTTCGCATGGCGAACATCAAGTCGCAGAAGAAGCGCATTCGGCAGAACGAGAAGGCCCGTGTCCGTAACCAGGCCGTGCGCTCTTCCCTGAAGACGGCCGTTCGTAAGTTCCGCGAGGCCGCCGAGGCCGGGGACGTCGAGAAGGCCACCGTGGCGCAGCGCGAGGCCGCCCGCGCCCTGGACAAGGCGACCAGCAAGGGCGTCATCCACAAGAACCAGGCCGCGAACCGCAAGAGCGCGATCGCCAAGCGCCTGCACTCGATCCAGTCCGCCTGAGGACCGAGCGATCCGAGCTTCACAGGGCCCGGCCTCCCCACGGGGAGGCCGGGCCCTCGTGTTCCCCCGCTCGGGGAGAACCCGGTCGACGGTCTCGGCCCGGTGAGTTGTCCACAGGGAGGAATCGGCCGGTGACAGAGGCGGACTCCGCTCTCTAGCGTTGTTCCATGACCGTTCCGCGCCGGTCACGGCGCCGTCCCTCCGTGCCGTCCCCCGAGGAACGTCTCCGTTCTCTCGGTCTGCGCCCGCCTCCGCGCTCCCCACGTCCACGCGCTCTCCCGTGCCCACCCGCCCCCGCCCGGTCCGGGGCCGGTGTGCCGTGCGCCCCCTACTCCCTTCCGGGGACCACCTCCCCCTATCGGCCGTCGCCGGGTCACGAGGGCGATCCACCAGGGCGTCTCGACGGCCTCATCGCCGAGAGGCCCGCGCTCGGTCCGATCTCCGAGCCGCGCGAAGGTCGCGCTCCCCGGCCCGAGGGCGCGGTTCCGGACGAGGGGGCCCTGTTCGAGGGCCTCCCGGGCGAGATCCCCACCCCGCGTCCCGAGGGCGGGCCCTCGGGCACGCCCGGCCCCTCCCCCGAGCCCTCCTCCACCGACCCCCGCGAGTCCCCTGAGGCCGCCCCGCGGGGCTCGGAGGTCATCGAGGAGCCCATCACCGAGAGGCTCACCCCCGGACCCTCGAACGACCACCCGCCCCGCACCCGAGCGACGCATCCGCACCGGGGGACTCCACCCCTCGAACGCCCCACCGACCGACGGACCACCTCCCTCGGTACGGAGGGCCCCGAAGAACCCACCACCGAGAGGCTCCTCCTCGCCCCACGTCCCGGCCCCACGAACGACCTGCCGGTCCATCCTGAAGGGACACGCCCGCACCGGGGACGCCCCCTCCTCGGACGGTCCCTCGACCGACGACACGAGAACCGGCGGGCCGCCTCCCACACCCCGGAGTGCCTCGAAGAACCCACCACGGAGAGGCTCTCCCTCTCTCCGAGGCCCGGACCGTGCGGGGACCGTGTCCCCCACGACGCGCGCCGGGAGACCATCGGTCACCGCCCCATCACCCGTCCGCGAGCACGACCGAGGAAAGAACACCGTCGGGAGACCCCGTCCGACCTCCCCACTCCGGAGAGGCCGTCTCCGTCACCGGGGCGCGGGCCCACGAACGGTCACCCGACCCGTCCTCGTCCGCGGGAGTGCGGTGAGACCGCCCTTCACTCTCGGGAGGGGCTCGACGCCGCCACCGAGAGGCTCGCCCTCGCCCCGACCCGTGCCACGCCCGGGGACCGCGTACCGCATACCGGGCACCACACCGTCGGAGCCCTCCCCACGCCTCGGGCGCCGAAGCCCCTCACCGAGAAGAGGCCCCATCCGACACCGCCCGCCGAGCCCCGCGAGAAGGGCGGGCCCGCACCCTCTCCAGAGGGGGTCTCCACCGGGGAGGCCGATCCGGCCGAGGGGCGTCCTCCCTCCCCCGAGAGCGCGGAACCCCGACGAAGGGGGCGCCGGCCTGAGGATTCCCGTCGTGATCCGGCGGAGGAGACCGGGACTCGACTCTCCGAGGAGCTCCCCTCCCCCTCGGCCGACCGGCCCCCGGACGTCTCTCCCGACCGCTCTCTCCCGGGGTACACCGAACTCCTCCCCGACGAGCCCGGCTCCCTCCTGGATCGACTGACCCGTGGCCGGTTCGGTGAACTCGCTCCCCCGCGCCGTTCGGTGACGGTGTTGCTGGTGCTGGGCGCGGTGGCGGTGGTGATCGCCTTCCTGACACTGCGCGAAACCCCTCGGGAGGTACCCGAACTCGAACCGGTCTCCCGGGCCTCGGCGGAGGAGCTCGAAGCGGTCCCCGAGGGCGGATCCCCCTCCACCGCACCGGAGCCGGAGGGCGAGGTGGTGGTGCACGTCGGCGGCGAGGTGGCCGAACCCGGGCTGTACACCATGCCGGCGGGCTCCCGGGTGGCCGACGCCGTGGAGGAGGCCGGAGGAGCACGGGCCGACACCGACCTGGACCTGCTCAACCTGGCCCGTCCCCTGGCGGACGGGGAGCGGATCCTGGTGGGGGTCGAGGAGGAGCAAACCGTCGACGGGGCCTCCGGCGAGGCGGGAGGTCCGATCGACATCAACCGGGCGGGAGAGACAGAGCTGCGGACCCTGCCGGGGATCGGTGAGAAACGGGCCCGGCAGATCCTCGCCCACCGCGAGGCCCTCGGCGGATCCTTCGGCTCGGTCGACGACCTGCTCGGGGTGGAGGGCATCGCGGAACGGACCCTGGAGAACCTGCGCCCCCACGTGACGGCGGGGTGAGCCGCCGTGACGACCTGGTTGGGGACCGACGGTCACGGACTCGACCGGCCGCCGGACCTCCGGTTGTTCGCCCCGGCAGCGGGTGCGTGGGCGGCCGCCCTGGCCGCGTTGGCCGTCCCCGCGTGGTGGGCCTGGGCCGGTGCGGGGACGGCCGCTCTCCTGGCCGCCGCCCTGTTCCTGTGGGGACGTCCTCCCTCGGTCTTCGGGCGGACGGTGGAGTCCCTGGCCCTGGCCGGAGCGGCGACCCTGGTCTGCGCGGCGACGGTGGCGGCGGTGGCCGGGTTCCACACGCACCGCACGGCGATGAGCGCGGCCTCGGAGGCGGCCGACCGGGGCGGGGAAAGGGCGTTCGGCGCGGTCGTGACGGTCGACCCGCGTTCTCGTGCGGGGATGCCCCGCCCCGGGCGCGCGGAGTGGGTGGTCCGGGCCCGCACCCTGTGGGTGGACGCGGAGGGCGGGATCCGCACCTCGGAGGTACCGGTGGTGGTGTTGGCCTCCGGTGAGGCGTGGGGCGACCTGTTGCCGGGGCAGACCTTCACCGCCCGGGGCGTCTTCCTCTCCGTCGAGGACGACCCGCTCACCGCCGCGCTGGTCTCGGTCCGGGGCCCTCCGGAGGAGGTGGGCGAGCCCGGCCGCGCACAGGTCTTCGCGGCCGAGGTGCGGGCCGGTCTGCGCGAGGCGGCCGAGGTCCTGCCCTCTCCCGAGAACGGGCTGCTGCCCGCTTTGATCGTCGGTGACGTGTCGCGGTTGCCGGAGGAGACCGCCGAGGACTTCCGGGCCACCGGCATGACCCACCTGCTCACGGTCTCGGGCGCCAATCTGGCGATCCTGACCGGGTTCGTCCTGGCCGTGGCCCGCTGGTCCCGGGCCCCGACCTGGTGTTCGGTGGCGGGCGGAGCTCTGATGATCTGGCTGTTCGTCCTGGTGTGCCGGCCAGAGCCGAGCGTGGTGCGGGCGGCGTTCATGGGCTCCCTGGGGCTGTTGGCGTTGGCGACCGGAAGACCCGGGGCCGGGCTGGGCGCGCTGAGCGCCACGGTGGTGGGGGTGCTCTTCGTGGCCCCCGGGCTGGCCGCCTCCTACGGGTTCGCGCTGTCGGTCCTGGCCACCGCGGGCATCCTGCTGCTGGTCCCCTCGTGGACCCGGGCCTGGTCCCCGCCTCTGTCGCGGCCGGTGGCCGAGGCGGCGGCGATCGCGGTGGCCGCGCACGTGGCGGTCACTCCGGTCCTGGTCCTGCTGTCCGGCGAGGTGTCCTGGGTGGCGGTTCCGGCCAATCTCCTGGCGGCCCCGGTGGTCGCGGGTGTGACCGTGGCGGGGGCCGCAGTGACGGTGGTGGCCTCGTTGTGGCCGGAGGCCGCCGCCGTCCTGGTGCACCTGCCGGGCCTGGGGGTGTCCTGGATCGCTCTGGTGGCGGAGACGGGCGCCCGGGTACCCCACGGTGCCCTGTCCTGGCGTTCGGACGTGACCGGAGCCGTGCTGTCGGCCCTGCTCATCGCGGCGTTCGTGGTGCTTCGGGGCGGGGTTCGTCGTGTGTTCGCCGCGGTGGTGGCGGCGGTACTGGTCCTGGGCGTGGCGACCCGGTGCGTACCGGGCGGCTGGCCCCCTCCGGGGTGGGTCCTGGTCGCCTGCGACGTGGGGCAGGGCGACGCGTTCGTGGTCTCCACCGGCCCTGGGAGCGCGATGGTGTTCGATACGGGTGACGATCCGGATCTGGTGAACGGGTGTCTGGAGCGGCTGGGGGTGCGCGAGATCCCCCTGTTGGTACTCAGCCACGACCACGCCGACCACGTGGACGGCACCCCCGGGGTACTGCGACATCGTCGAGTGCTCTCGGCACTGGCCCCCGAGGGGTTCGAGGGCTCCTCCGTCGGCCGTCTGCTGATGGCCGAGGGGGTGGAGATCGGGGCCGCCGTACGCGGGGAGACCTATCGGGTGAACGGGTGGACGCTGCGGGTGCTGTGGCCCCCGAGGGGGCACCTGGGGACGGTGAACGACGGGTCCGTTGTGGTCCGGGCGGAGGGCACCCACCTGTCGGCGTTGTTCACCGGGGACATCGAGGAGCCGGCCCAGAGCGCGTTGACGCGCGGTCCCGATCGCGACCTGTTGGCGGTGACGGTGTTGACCACTCCGCACCACGGGTCGAACACCCAGGAGCCCGACTTCATCGCGGCGGTCGGCGCCGAGGTGGCGTTGACCTCCGTCGGGAGGGACAACGGCTACGGCCACCCGACCCCGTTCGCCCTGGGGTTGTTGGCGAGAACCGCTCGAGTGAGCGCCCGCACCGACCTCGACGGCGACGTGGCCGTGCTGGACTCCCCCGTACGGGTGGTCGCGCGTGGTCCCGCCCCCGAGGGGTGAACCGCACCGGCCGGTCGGTGGGTCGTGGCATGCTCGTTGTATGCCTGCACCCGCCCTCATCACGCTCATCGTCGGCGACGAGGAACTGCTCGTCGACCGGGCCGTGGCCGCCGTCGTCGCCTCGGCCCAGGAGGTCGACCCCGAGGTGGACGTCCACGACCTCGTGCCCGCCCAGGTGGGCCTGTCCACCCTGGTGGAGGTCACCTCCCCGTCGCTGTTCGGCGACCGCCGGGTGGTCGTCCTGCGTTCCTCCCAGGACCTGACCAAGGACCTGGCCGCGACCGTCGTCGACTACCTCTCCTCCCCCGCCGACGACGTGAACCTGGTGTTGACCCACGCGGGCGGCGCCAAGGGCAAGGCCCTGCTCCAGGCCGCGACGAAGGCGGGGGCGCACAGGGTGGACTGCAAGGGCCCCACCAAGGGCCCCGAACGGGTGGCGTTCGTCAAGGGCGAGTTCTCCGCCGCGGGCCGGCAGATCACCGGCGACGCCGCCCAGGCCCTGGTGGACGCGGTGGGCACCGAACTACGCGAGATCGCGGCGGCCTGCACCCAGTTGATCGCCGACACCGAGGGACGTGTGGACGCGACCGCGGTGGCCCGATACCACTCGGGTAAGGCGGAGGCCTCGGGGTTCACCGTGGCCGACCGGACCGTGGAGGGCCGGCTCCCCGAGGCCCTGGAACAGCTCCGCTGGTCGTTGGCGGTGGGCACCGCCCCGGTCCTGATCAACAGCGCCCTGGCCGGCGCGGTACGCGGGATCGCGGTGGCGGCGCAACCGCCCCGGGGGATGAGCGAGGCGGACCTGGCCAAGCGGGCCAAGGTGCCGCCGTGGAAGATGCGCGGTCTGCGTCAGCAGGCGCGGGGTTGGAACGTCCGGGGGGTCACCCGGGCGATGGCGGTGGTGGCCGAGACCGACGCGCTCATCAAGGGCGGCGGCCGTGACCCCGAGTACGCGTTGGAGCGCGCGGTCATCGAGATCGCCCGGGCGCGCGGCATCCGCTGAGCCCGCCGGTCCCGGAGCGGTCAGCGGATGGTCCGTCCGCCCTGCCAGACGCGCAGGGTGCTCAACCCCATGGACCAGGCGAAGGCCCCTTCGTGGTCGGCGTCCCACTGGACGAGATCGGCGAGACGCCCGGGGGCGATGAGTCCTCGATCGTCGAGCCCCAGGGCGTGCGCGCCGCCCACCGTGGCGGCGTTGAGCGCCTCCTGGACGGTCATCTCGAACATGGCGACGGCCAGGGAGATCACCAGGGGCATGGACGTGGTGCCGGCCTGCCCCGGGTTGTGGTCGGTGCCCAGACCCACCGGGACTCCGTGGTCGAGCAGGGAGCGCACCGGCGGGGTGCGCCGTTCGTGCAGGGCCGTGGTGGGGCAGGCCACGACCGGGGTACGGGTGGCGGCCAGGGCCAGCAGGTCCTCGTCGTCGGCCTCGTGGAGCAGGTCGACGGAGTCGCATCCGAGCTCGGCGGCCATGCGGACGGCTCCGTGGCGCGGACGTGAGCAGGCGTGCAGGGTGGTGCGCAGCCCCACCGACCGGCCCACGCTCAGCAGCATGTGGGCGTCCTCGGTGGTGAACTGCTGGTTGTCACAGTAGATGTCCACCCCGTCGGCGCCGACCATGGCGGCGTCGCCGAGCCAGGAGGCCACGGTGCTCACGTACTCCTGAGGGCGGCCGAAGAACTCCGGGGGCACCCCGTGCGCGGGGAAGAAGGTGACGTGCAGGCGCGGCATCCCGGGTTCCTCCTCCAGGGAGCGCAGCAGTCGCACGTCGGCGAGTTCGCCGTCCCGGGTGAGGTGGTAGCCGGTCTTGGCCTCCACGGTGGTGCTGCCGGACAGCACCCAGTGGCGCAGGCGTTCGCGTACCGCGTTGCACAGGGTCCAGGGGTCGGTCCCGCGGGTGATGGTGACGGTGGTGGACACCCCTCCGCCCGCCGCGAAGATGTCGGCGCGGGTGGCGCCCTTGGCCCACATGTTGACCTCGGCGTAGCGGTCGCCCGCGTAGACCGGGTGGCAGTGGGCGTCGACCAGGCCCGGTGTGACGAGCCCGCCGCCGATGTTGACGATCTCGTCGACCTCGGTGAGGTCCTCCATCACCCCGGGGATGCGCTGGGGGAGGTCGGCCGCCGGTCCGACCCAGGCGATCCTGTCGTCATCGATGAGGACGGCCGCGTGGGTGATCAGCTCATGGCCCGTCCAGAGACGGCCGATGTTGGTGAGGAGTACTGCCGGCATGGGGTGGTCCGCCCTCGCCGGTCAGTTCCGGCCGAGAGCGCACGGAACGGGGGCGTGGGGTACGCGGGCGGGCATGGCGACCTCGATATCTGGATGCGGTTCCGGCAGGGCCGTGGACGGCTCGGGGCCGACTCGCGGTGCCGTGACGGTGGGGGTTCGACCGTCGGGGGACGGCGACCTCTGCCGGCCGGTGATCCAAAACCGTAGTCCATCCGTCGACATCGTGTACACCTCCCCGGTGGGAGGAATGCGAGCGATACCGACCGAAACTCGCAGGATCGTGAAGTGATGAAGGCCACCCGGACCGTGGGCGGCGCGTACGTCGTCCACGCCGCCGCCCCGGGCGGTGTCTCCCCCGCAGAACGAAGGCCGGGGCCTCCCCTTTCAGGGAGACCCCGGCCTCGGTCCGTTCGTCCGGAGCGGATCAGACGCGGGTGAGCGCGTACTCCTCCAGCCTGGCGGCCAGCGGAGCGGGGACGAAGGCGTGCAGCTCGGTGCCCTCTCCGGTGTGCTCCTCGCCGATGATCCGGCCCTCCTCGTGAGCCCTGGCGATGAGGTCGCCGCGCGAGTACGGCACGAGCGCGCGTACCTCTTGGGCGATCTCGGGCAGGGCCTCGGCCAGGGCCGTCACCAGTTCGGGGATCCCCTCTCCGGTGCGCGCCGAGACCTCGACCAGGTCGGGGTGGCGGGTGCGCAGGGTCTTGAGGGTGTCCGGGTCGGCGGCGTCGACCTTGTTGACCACGATGAGCTCGCGGACGTCGCCGGCGTCGATGTCGGCGAACACCTCGCGGACCGCGCTGAGCTGCTGCTCGGGGTCGGGGTGGGACCCGTCGACCACGTGCAGGATCAGGTCTGCGTCGGAGACCTCCTCCAGGGTGGAGCGGAAGGCCTCCACCAGCTGGTGCGGCAGGTGACGGACGAACCCGACGGTGTCGCTCAGGGTGAACCCTCGACCGTCGGGGGTGCGTGCCTGTCGCACCGTCGGGTCCAGGGTGGCGAACAGGGCGTTCTCCACCAGGACCCCGGCTCCGGTGAGCCGGTTGAGCAGGCTCGACTTGCCGGCGTTGGTGTACCCGGCCAGGGCGACCGAGGGCACCTGACGGGCGCGTCGGACGTCGCGCTTGACGTCGCGGGCGGTGCGCATGTGGGAGAGCTGACGGCGCAGCTTGGCGATCTTGTCGTTGATGCGCCTGCGGTCGGTCTCGATCTTGGTCTCACCGGGGCCGCGCAGACCCACACCGCCGTTGCCGCCGCCTCCGGCGCCACCGGCCTGCCGGGACAGGGTGTGACCCCAGCCTCGGAGTCGGGGCAGCAGGTAGCTGAGCTGGGCGAGTTCGACCTGGGCCTTGCCCTCGCTGCTGCGCGCGTGCTGGGCGAAGATGTCCAGGATGAGCGCGGTGCGGTCGATGACCTTGACCTTGACCACGTCCTCCAGCTGGATCAGCTGGCCCGGTGTGAGCTCACCGTCGCAGATGACGGTGTCGGCGCCGGTGGCCGCGACGGCGTCGCGGAGTTCGGCGGCCTTGCCCTTACCGATGTAGGTGGCGGGGTCCGGCTTGGCGCGGCGCTGGGTGAGGCCTTCGAGGACGAGCGCGCCGGCGGTCTCGGCCAGGGCCGCGAGCTCGGTGAGCGAGTTGTCGGCGTCGGCCTGCGTGCCGCGGGTCCAGACTCCGATCAGGACCACACGCTCCAGACGCAGGGAGCGGTTCTCCACCTCGGTGACGTCGGTGAGTTCGGTGGACAGCCCTTGGACGCGGCGCAGGGCGTGGCGCTCGGCCAGCTCCATCTCGCCCCGGCCAGGGGTGCTCTCGGGGTGTTCACGGCGGTCGCCGTCGGTACCCGGGGCCTCGTGGAACGCGTGGTCGGTACGGTCTCCGTCCTCGACGGTGACCGCCTCACGGAACGCGTCCTCACCGGGCCCTTCGTGGGCCTGACGGTCGCTTCCGTGGATATCGGCAGTATTCATATCCCTCCAGGTGGGTCAACGCGGCCATCGTCGGGTTTCTTCCCGTTCGCCCATGGGCGGGGTGGTGGGCGCGCGGGCCCGTGCCGTCCCCTCTACGGGTGGGGCGCGTGTCCGCGGAGGCGCCCATGACTCGATGGTGGCACCTTGTTCGGGTGAAGGCACGTGAATTATCGCAGGTGGTGTGACACAAGCCACCACCCTCTACAACCGGGATGGCCCACCGAAGTCCGAGCGAAGCCAAAGAAGTCCGATATTTCATGCAGAAGTTTGACGAATCTTCCCACATCGAAAACATCGCACGTCATGGGCACCGCAAGTGACATTGACCGCTTGACGTCAAGATAGTAGTTTCACTTCCACATACCAGAAGCTTGTTTCGTATTGCGGAAGGTTTTCCATGGGTGCCACGCACGGGGTCGAGATCACGGGCCCCCTCAACGACCGGTTCGACGAGATCCTCACCGACGACGCCCTCGCGTTCATCGCCGAACTGCACCGCGCTTTCGAGTCCCGCCGCCAGGAGCTGCTGGCCGCGCGTAAGACCCGCGAGGCTCAGATCGCGGCCGGGGAGGACCTCGACTTCCTCCCCGAGACCAAGCACATTCGCGAGGACGACGGCTGGAAGGTCGCTCCGCCCGCCCCGGGCATCACGGACCGCCGTGTGGAGATCACCGGCCCGACCGACCGCAAGATGACCATCAACGCGCTCAACTCCGGCGCGAAGGTGTGGCTGGCCGACTTCGAGGACGCCAACACCCCGCTGTGGGAGAACATGATCCAGGGGCAGCTCAACCTGCGCGACGCCCTGGACCGCGCCATCGACTTCACCTCACCCCAGGGCAAGACCTACGCCCTCAAGGAGGACTCCGAGCTCGCCACGATCGTCGTGCGCCCGCGCGGCTGGCACCTGGACGAGAAGCACATCCTCGTCGACGGTCGGCGGACCAGCGGCGGCATCGTCGACTTCGCGCTGTACTTCTTCCACAGCGCCAAGCGTCAGATCGCCAAGGGCAAGGGCCCGTACTTCTACCTGCCGAAGATGCAGAGCCACCTCGAGGCCCGTCTCTGGAACGACATCTTCGTCCTGGCCCAGGAGCGTCTGGAGATCCCCCGCGGCACCATCCGCGCCACCTGCCTGATCGAGACCATCCCGGCCGCGTTCGAGATGGAGGAGATCCTCTACGAGCTGCGCGAGCACTCCGCCGGCCTCAACGCCGGTCGCTGGGACTACCTCTTCAGCATCATCAAGACGCACCGCACCCGCGGCCGCAAGTTCCTGCTGCCCGAGCGCAACGCCGTCACCATGACCGCCCCGATGATGCGCGCCTACACCGAGCTGCTGGTCAAGACCTGCCACAAGCGCGGCGCCCACGCCATCGGCGGTATGGCCGCCTTCATCCCCTCCCGCCGGGACGAGGAGGTCAACCGGAACGCCTTCGCCAAGGTCCGTGACGACAAGTCCCGCGAGTCCGGCGACGGCTTCGACGGCTCCTGGGTCGCGCACCCCGACCTGGTCCCGATCGCCCGTGAGATCTTCGACGGCGTCCTGGGCGACAGGCCCAACCAGATCGACAAGCAGCGCCCCGAGGTCGAGGTGACCGCCGCCGACCTGCTCGCCGTCGACAAGACCCCCGGCGGGATCACCCTCGCCGGCCTGCGCGGCAACATCAACGTCGCCCTTCAGTACCTGGCCGTGTGGATGGGCGGCAACGGCGCGGTGGCCATCCACAACCTCATGGAGGACGCCGCCACCGCCGAGATCTCCCGCTCCCAGATCTGGCAGTGGCTGCACAACGACGTCACCCTCGACGACGGCCCCAAGGTCACCGTCGAGCTGGTCAAGCAGACCATCGAGGAGGAGCTGGCCGCCATCAAGGCCTCGCTGGGCGACGCCTACGACGAGGACCTGTACAAGCAGGCCAAGGAGCTGTTCACCGAGGTCGCCCTGGACGACGACTACGTCGACTTCCTGACGCTGCCGGCCTACGAGCGCATGCCGTAGGTCCTCTCACGGGGAGACGGAGGCCTTCATCGCCCGAGGCCCTCGGCCCTCCCCGTGAGCGGTTGACCGCTCCCACAGCGCCCCTCGCTCCGGCGGGGGGCGCTTTCGCGTCTTCCGCGACACGGAAGGACGCTCCGACCCTTGAAAACGACGACTCCACGGTCGTACGGTCCCCTTGCGAGGTCGCAGTCGAAGGACACCCCCTGTCCGTCCTTCGATCGAACCCGGGAGGCGCCCATGGCCACGACCGCACCCACGACGAGTTCGACGGCCTTGGCCGACCTCGTCCCCCGTCTGCGGGAGATCTGCGGTGAGGACGGCGTCCTCACCGACCTCTCCCGGCGCCGGGTCTACGAGAGCGACGGACTCACCTACCACCGCGCCACACCGGGGGTGGTGGTCCTGCCGACCACGACCGGCCAGGTCGCCGCGGTCGTCTCCCTGTGCGCCGAGCACGGTGTCCCCTACGTCCCCCGCGGCGCGGGCACCGGCCTGTCGGCGGGGGCGCTCCCCCATGCCGAGGGCGTCCTCCTCGTCACCTCCCGCATGCGTCGGATCGTGGAGATCGACCTGGAGAACGAGTGCGCCGTGGTCGAGCCCGGAGTGGTCAACCTCGACATCACCCGCGCGGTGGCCCCGCACGGCTACTACTACGCGCCCGACCCCTCCAGTCAGCAGGTCTGTTCGGTGGGGGGCAACGTCGCGGAGAACTCCGGCGGGGCGCACTGCCTCAAGTACGGGTTCACCGCCGGCCACGTGCGCGGGCTGGAGATCGTCACCCCTTCGGGCGAGGTCGTGGAGTTGGGCGGCAAGGCGACCGGGGCGCACGGTTACGACCTGATCGGCGCGTTCATCGGTTCCGAGGGGACCCTGGGCGTGGCCACCCGGATCACGGTCTCCCTGACCCGTTCACCCGAGCGCACCGTGACCCTGCTGTCGGCCTTCACCTCGATGGACGCCGGCGGGGAGGCGGTGGGCGCGATCATCGCGGCCGGGGTCCTGCCCTCGGCGATCGAGATGATGGACGCTCTGGCCATCGAGGCGGCCGAGGCCGCGGTGGCCTGCGACTACCCGGCCGGCGCCGCCGCGGTTCTGGTGGTGGAGCTGGACGGCCCGGCCTCGGAGGTCGACGCACAGGTCGAACGGGTCGTCGCCCTGTGCGCGCGGAGCGGCGCCTTCGAGACGAGGACGGCGGACGGCCCCGAGGAGCGCGCCCTCATCTGGAAGGGACGTAAGTCCGCCTTCGCCGCCGTGGGGCGGATCAGCCCGGCCTACATCGTGCAGGACGGGGTGGTACCGCGCACCGCGTTGGGCGAGGTCCTGGGCCGGATCGCCGCGCTGTCCGCCGAGAGCGGCATCCGGGTGGCCAACGTCTTCCACGCCGGGGACGGGAACCTGCATCCGCTCGTCCTGTTCGACGACTCCGAACCGGGAGCCGGGGAACGGGCCGAGGAGGTGTCCGGGGCCATCCTCGACCTGTGCGTCGAGCACGGAGGGTCCATCACCGGCGAGCACGGTGTCGGCGTGGACAAGGCCTGCAAGATGCCGCGCATGTTCGGCGAGGCCGATCTGGAGACCTTCGAGCTGTTCCGGCGGGCACTGAACCCGGCGGGGATCGCCAACCCGGGCAAGCTGCTGCCCACTCCGCGCCTGTGCGGGGAACGGCCGGGGGTGCGCACCGGCGTGCATCCGTTGGTGGAGTCGGGGGAGGCGGAACAGTTCTGAGCGATCGATCCGGGGTGGAAGAGGCGGGAAGGACGAGCGTGGACGATCCGGACGTGAAGGACGTCGCCCTGAGAGAGGGCACCGACGAGGACGCCATGTGCGGGATCGTTCCCGCGAGGGTGGCCCGCCCCGAGAACGTCGGAGCCCTGGCCGACCTGCTGGCGGCCGCGCGGGAGTCGGGGCTCACCGTCGCCGCGCGGGGCGGCGGCACGGCGATGGACTGGGGGACGGCGCCCCGTTCCCTGGACCTTCTGGTGGACACCTCGGGGCTGTCCTGGATCGACCACAACGCCGGCGACCTGGTGGTGGAGGTCGGCGCGGGAACGCCGGTCGCCGATCTGGAGCGTGTCCTGGCCGAGGCCGGTCAGCGGCTGTCCTACGATCCGGTGCGTTCGGGAGGCACCGTGGGAGGCGCCCTGGCCACCGGACTGAGCGGTCCCGGGCGGCTGCTCGCCGGGGCGTTGCGCGACCTGGTGATCGGGATGACCGTGGTGCGCGCCGACGGGGTGGTCGCCCGGAGCGGCGGCCGGGTGGTCAAGAACGTGGCCGGATACGACCTGGCCAAACTGCACACCGGTGGCTACGGGACCCTGGGGATCATCGTCTCGGCGACCTTCCGGCTGCATCCGAGGCCACCGGCGGTCCGTCTGGTGAGCGCCCCGGCCCGCTCCCCCGAGGCGGTGGAGCGGGCGGCGGCCGCCCTGCGCGCGAGCACGGTGGTGCCCTCGGCCGTGGAGTCGATACACCCTCTGGCGGGCCCACCACGTCTGTACGTGCTTCTGGAGGGCACCGAGGAGGGGACGACGGAACGCGCGGACGTGACCGCGCGGGCCCTGGGCGGCACCGGGGTGGAGGTGGCCGAGGCGACGCCTCCCGGTTGGGGACTCGTACCGGACGAGGGCTGTCTGATCCGTGTCCTGGCACCTCCCGCGGAGCTGCCCGGGCTCGTCCACGATCTGGTGGCGGCGGCCGATCGCCTCGGGGTCCGGGTCGGGGCGACCGCTTCGCTCCCCGCCGGGACCCTGTACCTGTACACCGCTCCGGGGGCCTCCGCCGAGGCGGTCTCCTCGCTCTTGGAGAGGGCCCGCTCCGGCTCCGGGAGGTCCGCGACCCTCCTGCGCGCCGAACCCCACGTACGCGACGCCGACGTCGATGTCTGGGGCGAGGTTCCGGGACTGGCCCTCATGCGCGCGATCAAGGACTCCCTGGACCCCGACCACCGTCTGTCCCCCGGCCGTTTCGCGGGCGGGATCTGAGCCATGGACCACACGCCCCGTACCCCCTCGGAGGACTCCGTGACCGATCGACCGGACGAGAGCACGATCGCCCCCGGCCCCGAACGGTCCTTCGGCGACCTGCTCGGGGACTGTGTCCACTGCGGTTTCTGTCTGCCGACCTGCCCCACCGACGTCCTGTGGGGGCAGGAGATGGACTCGCCCCGCGGTCGTATCCACCTCATGGGACAGATGCACGAGGACGACGTGCTCACCGAGACCGCGGTCGGGCACTTCGACAACTGTCTGGGTTGTCTGGCGTGTGTGTCCGCCTGTCCCTCGGGGGTGGCGTACGACGCCCTGATCGAGCACACACGTCATCGGGTGGAGACCGAGTACGAGCGGCCTCGCGGGGAGCGCCTCCTGCGCGAGGCGGTGTTCTCCCTCTTCCCGCATCGGGGGCGCCTACGGGCGCTGCGCGGACCGTTGCGCGCCTACCAGGCCACCGGGGTCTCCTCCCTGGTGCGCCGTTCGGGCCTGTTGGACCGTCTCTCGCCCGGTCTGGCCGCCATGGAGCGGGTCGCTCCGAGGCTGTCCTCTCCCCCGCCGCCGCTGCCCGAGCTCGTGCCCGCCGTGGGCGAGCGCCGTGCGCGTGTGGGCATGCTGGTGGGTTGTGTCCAGGGAGCGTTCTTCCCCGAGGTCAACACCGCGACCGCCCGGGTCCTGGCTCTGGAGGGGTGCGAGGTGGTGATCCCGCGCTCTCAAGGCTGCTGTGGCTCCCTCTCCTCGCACTCCGGCCGTCTGGAGGAGGCGGTGGACTTCGCCAAGGGGCTCATCGAGGTGTTCGAGGCGCGCCAGGTGGAGCGGATCGTGGTCAACTCCGCCGGTTGCGGCTCCGGCATGAAGCACTTCGACCGGACCATGGCGGAGGCCGGTGAGAGCCGGGCCTGGGTGGATCGTGCCCGCGCGGTGTCGGAGAGGGTGGTGGATCTGGCCGAGTTCCTCGTGGATCTGGGCCCCCGCGCGGAGCGTCACCCCCTTCCGGTCCATGTGGCCTACCACGACGCCTGCCATCTCTCCCATGGCCAGGGCGTCACCGCCCAGCCCCGTGAGCTGCTTCGCGGGATCCCGGGGCTGACCGTGTCCGACCTGCCGAACCGGGAGGTCTGTTGTGGTTCGGCAGGTGTGTACAACCTGCTCCGTCCGGAGGCGGCGAACGCCTTGGGCGACCGGAAGGGCGAGGACGTGGCCTCGACCGGGGCGCGGGTCCTGGTGTCGGGGAACCCCGGCTGCTCCTTGCAGATCGCGGCGGCGATGGAGCGCGCCGGAAGGCCGGTGGTGGTGACCCATACCGCCCGTGTCCTGGACGCCTCCCTGCGCGGTCTGGGCGTGGAAGGGCTGCTCGGTTCCGGGTGATACCCGTGTGACGGAATACCCTTAACGAGATTCAACGAGAAACATCAATGTCGGGAGAAGAATCCCGACATGGGCGCACCGATAGCTTGGTACATATGTATCTCGTGGCCACATTCGGCCTTATGCATTTGCAGACATCTTGAGCTGCACGAACGACACACCGGGTCACCTCATGCACACGCGAGGAAAACTCGAACAAATCCATAAATGATCTCACCATCCCCCTCTCCACCTGCGGATATTCATTCGACTCGACCGCGTACACCCCGATCCGACTCGATTGACTCCAGAGAAAAGGGAGGCATAATTATTTTCAGGGCGACCGAAGGACCGTCCTGAATCCCCCACAGAAGGAAACCATGAGCAGAACGAAGAGAGCGATCGTCACCTTACTGGTCGCGGCGGGCATCGGCGTGGGAAGCGCGGGTGTCGCCTCGGCGGCCGTCGAATACGTGGGAGGTGGCGTCTGGGATCACGGCATCGTCTCCGACCGTGTCTACTCGAACTACCTCCACGACAGCAGGTGCCACGGTTCCACCGCCGTGGGAATTCGCACCGTCCGGTCCGCGAACACCGGAGCCGGCCTGTGGTCACGGGCGAGCGTCCAAAAGGCGAACACCAACAACCAGACGTACTGGCGTAATACCTGTGGCTGACCGAACAGGAGAATCCCCCATGAGACTCACCAAGTACCTCTTCGTGACCACACTGCTGACCGCGGGGATCGCCGCCGGTTCCGCCTCCGCCGCGAACGCGAGCAGCCCCGTCTGGAATTACGGCGTCACCGGCGCCGAGTTGTCGGGAACCAGCTACTCGCACTACTACCACCCCACCGCGTGCCATGGCGCCACCGCCGTGGGCCGCACGACCGTGCGCACCCCCGACGTCAGGGCCGGTGCCTGGGCCCGCGCCGACGCGCCCAGGGCGATCGCCAACAACCAGGCCTACCGCCGCACCTGCTGACCCCCATGATCCGGCCCGCCGGCGCCGAGCACCGGCGGGCCTTCGACAGGACCCCCCGTGCCCGACCGAACACTCACCTTCGCCTACACGGCCTGTGCCGTGTTCGCCGTGGTCATCGCCTTCCTCCTGGCCACGACCGCCGAACGCACCCTCTTCGTGCTCGAGGACTCCCCCGTCGTGTGGATCACCGAGAACGACGGGAGCCACGACACCGACGAGGTGGCCGCCACCGTCCAGCGTGTGGCCGACGAACACGACGCCGCGATCGGTTACGCCATCGCGGACGTCCGAGAGCCGACGACCAGGATCCACCTGTACCTGGCCGTGTCCGACCCCGACTCCCGCCACGCCGCCTGGGCCGAGGAGGGATATCCGACCTTCGGCCGCGGGTTCACCATCGACACCCACCCCATCGCCGACTTCGGCGATGTCGGCCCCAACGGCCACTACCTCGTCCTGGACGCGCCCGAGGCGGAAGAGGCCCTGCGGACCGAACTGGCCGCGCTCGGGCTCCATGAGGCTCCGGGTACGCAGGCCGTCCGGATGTGGCACTACTTCACCGGCGGCCACCTGTTCCATCTTCTGATGGTCGCCCTGCTCGGGACGGTGACGGCGGCGGGCGCCGGCGTACTGCTCGGCTCCCGCGACTACGGGGTCATGCGTCTCCAAGGGCGCTCGTACCCATCGATCCTGGGCCACGACCTGCTCAGGACGGCCCGATCGACGGCCGTGGCTCTCGCGGTGATCGTCCTCGGCACACTCGTGTTCCTGGGCTGGTACAACGAATGGAACCAACTGGGGTTCTACTCCCGGACGGCCCTCCTCTTCCTCGGCGCTCTCACCGTTCCCTGCCTACTGGTGCACGCGGCGACCCTGGCACTGGTGCACACCACGCGCATCCTGCCATCGCTCAAGGGGCGGCTCCCCCTGAAGGCGACGACCACGGCGATCTACCTGGTCAGAGCGCCCTCTCTCGTCCTGGCCCTGATCATCCTCGGGGGCGTGGCCTCCTATTCCCAGAACGTCCGCGACCTGGAGACGGCGCTGGAACTGCACGAGGAGCAGGGCGAGACCTCCTTCCCATCGCTCAGCGCGAACTACGGCTGGGCCGACGATGAGGCCGTCGACGAGGAACTCGGCCCTTGGCTGCGCGAGGTCGACGCCTCGGGGGACATGGTGTTGGCCGTACACGGATATCCACTGCTGTCGACGCCCTACGATCCGCGGCCGTCCGGCGCGGCGTCTCCGGAACCTCCACTGCTCATCGTCAACGACACCTATCTGGCCGAACAGGAGGTGCTCTCGCCCACCGGTGAACCGTACGGCCCCGATGAGGACGTTCGCGTCCTGGTCCCCGAGAGCGCCACCCTCGACACCGAGGAGCTGGTCGAAGCGGTCCGGAGCCAGTGGGTCGAGACCTCGGACGCCTCCGACGTCGCCCTCGAGATCGAGGTGTTGCCGGCCGCCGCCGAGCAGACCCTGTTCACCTACTCGGCCAAGCGTTCCGACGCTCCACGGCCCTACCTGCCCCTGCTGTACGAGCCGGTCGTGGTCGTCCTGCCCAACGGCGGTGTGCTCTCCGACGGCTCCTATGTCTCTCATATGACCCGGGGGTCCACGATCTTCCCCGACCCGGAGGTCGTGACGGAGTACCGGGACCGCGTGCCCGAGGCCTCGCGCTACCTGGCCATGGTGGAGACGCTCTCCACGAGTACGCGGGACGAGCTCGCCCGTCACCTGATCGTGCTGCGCGGTGAGCTGTTCAACCTGGTGGGGGTCGCGGTGGTCCTCCTTCTCACCGGTATGGCGGCGTGCGTCGTCCACGTGCGCACGCGGGCCCAGGAGATCTTCGTCCGGCACATCAGCGGATGGACCTTCCTCGCGACCCACCGACGCCTGCTGCTCGTCGAGGGCGCCCTCGCCCTGGGTTTCCCGGGCTGGGCCGCGTGGGACACGCTCCGTCGACTCGCGGTCACCTCCGACCCCATGTACGGCGGTCCTCTGGAGGCCGCTCCCAGTGGGGCCGAGCCGTTCTACGCCCTGGGGATCGCGTTGGTCTGCCTGTCGGCCACCATCGCGGCACTGACCCTCTTCCACCGTCGCATCGTCCGTGAAGGCGCCTCCCAGGCCTGAGGCCCGAAGAGACCGAGGAACCCATGATCACCCTGAACAAGCTCACGAAGTCCTTCGGCGCGCGCACGCTGTGGGAGGACCTCGACCTGAGCGTCGAACCCGGGCGGATGCTCGCCCTGGTCGGCGCCAGCGGCTCCGGGAAGACCACCCTGCTCAACTGCATGGGCCTATTGGAGAGGCCCAGTGGAGGGAGCGTCCGTTTCCGGGACACCGACGTCACCCGACTGGGCCCCGGGGGACAGCGCCGATTCCGACGTGACCACCTGGGCTACCTGTTCCAGGACTACGCCCTGATCGAGAACGCCACGGTGAAGGCCAACCTCGACGTGGCCGCGCGCCGGGGAGACCGGTCCGACACCGCGGAGGCGTTGGAGCGGGTGGGGCTGGGCGGACGCGAGAAGGAGAAGGTGCACCACCTGTCCGGTGGGGAACAGCAGCGCGTGGCCCTGGCACGTCTGATCGTCAAACGACCGTCGCTGGTGTTGGCCGACGAGCCCACCGGGGCCCTGGACCACGCCAACGGGGCGATGGTCGTGGACGTCCTGCGCCGGATGAGCCGCGAGGGTCGTGCCGTGGTCATCGCCACACACGACGACGCCGTCCGTGACGCCTGCGACGTCGCCTTCGACGTGTCCACACTGAGGATGTTCTCTCCCCACTGACCGGACCTCGCCGTCCCGAGGGCCTTCCCGGGACGGCGAGGGTTCAGATCAGGGAGGTCTCGCCCTCGGCGACGATGACGGCGGGGCCGCTCAGACGGGCGCCGGAGGCGTCCAGCTCGACGGTGCACTCGCCTCCCAGGACACGGACACGCCAGGTGGCGCTCTGCCCTTCGGGGGTCGCCGCGGCCGCGGTGGCCACGATTCCGGTCCCGCAGGAACGGGTCTCGCCGGAGCCGCGCTCGTACACGCGCATGTCCAGCACACCGGGGGCGACCCGGTTGTACAGCTCGACGTTGGCTCCCTCGGGAAAGTCGTCCGCGTGGAGTTCGGGCGGGCGGGACAGGTCGAGGTCGGCGACCGGCTCGTCTATCTCGCAGGCCAGGTGCGGGTTGCCCACGGAGATCTGGGCTCCGTGGACGACCCCGCGGGCGAGCCCGGCCGAGGAGACGCCCTGACGCTCCACGCGCCCCATGTCTATGGTGATGTCGCCGTTCGCCTCGACGGTGACCCCCTTGGCCCCGTCACGGGTCCCGATCTCGAAACGGTCCGAGTCGACGAGGCCGACGTGCAACAGGTAGCGGGCGAAGACCCGGACCCCGTTCCCGCACATCTCCGCGATGCTGCCGTCCGCGTTGCGATAGTCCATGAACCACTCGGCCCGTTCGGCGGTCCGCGCGGCCGGGGCCAGCGTCTCGCCGAGCACACGCGTGCGCACCACTCGTAGGACACCGTCGCCGCCGATACCCGCTCGGCGGTCGCACAGTGACCGGACGTCCTCCTTCGTGAGTTCGAGCTCCCCGTCCGGGTCGGGGAGGATCACGAAGTCGTTCTCTGTTCCGTGGCCCTTGGCGAATCGCATGTCGACCATCCTAAAACCGTATTTCCGGGCCGCCGACAGGCGCGAACACTCCACCTGGACGCGTGGCGTCCTCGGCGTGACTACGCTGGAGGGATGATCAAGGTGATCGCGGTCGTGGGCCCGACCGCTGTGGGCAAGTCGGACCTGGCCGTCGATCTCGCCTCCCGGTTGGAGGAACGTACGGGGCGTCGCGGCGAGGTGATCAACGCCGACTCGATGCAGCTCTACCGCGGTATGGACATCGGTACCGCCAAGCTCCCCGAGTCCGAGCGCCGGGGCGTGCCGCACCATCTCCTGGACATCTGGGAGGTGCACGAGCCCGCCGACGTGGCCAGCTACCAGACGCTGGCCCGCGAGCGGGTGGAGGATTGCGCCGACCGTGACGTCGTCCCCATCCTGGTGGGCGGGTCCGGCCTGTACGTGCGCGCGGTCCTGGATCACATGGACTTCCCCGGCACCGACCCCGAGGTACGGGCCCGACTCGAGGCCGAGTTGGCCGACGTCGGCCCCGGTCTGCTGCACGCCCGTCTGGCCGAGGCCGACCCGGCCGCGGCCCGCACCATCCTGCCCGGCAACGGGCGTCGGATCGTCCGGGCCCTGGAGGTCATCGAGCTCACCGGGCGGCCCTTCACCGCCAACCTGCCCGACCACACCTCCTTCTATCCGTGCGTCCAGTTGGGTCTGACGGCCCCTCGGCCGGAGTTGGACGAACGCATCGACCTGCGTGTGGAGCGGATGTGGGACGGGGGTCTTCTGGAGGAGGTGCGCCGGTTGGACCCGCTCGGCCTACGGGAGGGTCGTACCGCCTCCAAGGCCCTCGGATACGCGCAGGCGCTGTCCCAGCTGGACGGTGATCTCACCGAGGCCGAGGCCAAGGAGAGCACCGCGCGGGCCACCCGCAGGTTCGCCCGCCGACAGGAGTCCTGGTTCCGCCGCGACCCTCGGGTGCGCTGGCTGCCCTACGACGCCCCGAACCTGGTGGAGCGGGCGATGACCCAGGTCGAGTCGGCCCTGTCCGATCGTGTCGAGGAGGAGTCGGGCGAGGCCCTGGTGGACGTGGCCACCATGCTCCCCTACTCCCGGAGCTGAGCCCCCGGGGCCTCGGCCCCGTCGAAGTCGCTCCCGATCCAGGTGGCGACGAGGTATCCGACTCCGTAGGGCGCTTCGTAGGCGATCGTCTCCCCCTCGAAGGGCGCCCCCTCCGTCGCTCCGGCCAGGACCTGCCAGGCGGGGCGACCCGCGACCATGAGCTCGCGCGCCGTGTCGACCGTGAGTCCGGCCAGGTACGGAGCGTCGGCGCGGGCCAGGGCCTCGGCGACCGCGTCGTCGTAGGGCACGGCCCGTTCGTCCACGTACCCGGGTGAGTGTTCGTCGCGGCGCGCGCTGCCGTCCCCCATGACCAACAGGGCGACCCGTTCCGCCTCTCCCGCCAGCTCGCGACCCAGTTCCGCCGCGCGTTCCGGTGTGGTGTCCGCGGGCAGCTCCAGGTAGCCGTCGGGGACCGTGCCCGCGCGTTCGGCCAGTCGACGACCCACCGTCGCGGCCAACCCCAGTACCCCGGGGGCGGGTCCCACCCGCACGTCGACCCCATAGGCCGTCAGGTCTCCCCCGGCGTCCGATCCGTGACGCCGTTCGGAGTCCCCCCGCCCCACCACGTGGAGCCGGTCGGCCCCGCTCTTCACGAGCAGGGCGACGGCCCGGTCGCAGGCGGCGCGCAGAGGGTCGAGCTCGGCGGCCGCGCCCTGGGCGACCTCGGGGAACAGGACGGGCGGATGGGGGCACACGGCGGCGGCGATCAGCACAAGGGCGAGGCTATCGCTCCGAGCCCCGTCCGGTGCCCGCACACCCCTTGTGGACGGGCACCTTCCGACCTACTCTTGACCGTGTGACCAGATTTGAAATCTGGTCACACGGTCAAAGACGATCGGCTCGGGAGCGGAGGTGCGGATATGGTCATCGCGTCAGCGCCGGTGGGGACCCCCGTCGGCGGTCCCCGAGCCGAAGGAGTCGTCCGTGACCCGGCCCACCGAGAAGCCCACCGACCGACGCGAACTGCGGGCCGACCGCATCCTCGACGCGGCGGGGGAACTGATGCTGGCCTGGGGGGACCGCAAGGTCACCATCGAGGACGTCGCCCGACGGGCCGGAGTCGGCAAGGGCACCGTCTACCTGCACTTCTCCACCAAGGAGATCCTCCTGCTGACCGTCGTCATGCGGGCCCAACTGGCGATGATGGAACGGATCCTGGCGTCCATGCGAAAGGATCCCGAGCACGTACGTCCCAGCGAGGTGGCGGGCCGGATGTACCGGGAGCAGTTCGACTCGCCCATCATGCGCTTCGTCCTGACCTCGGGGACGAACCCGCTCCACCGGCTCACGGAGGACGCGAGGGAGCTGGTCGGCGAGACCGTCGCCTACCGCTGGCGGACCCTGTTCGAGTACTGGGAACTGCTGCGCGAACACGGGGTCATCGCCGCCGACGCGGACGCCGGGGAACAGGTATACGCCTACAGCACCACGGTGATCGGCCATCTCATGGCCGAACCCCTCCTGCGCGAGCAGGGGCTCATCCCGCCCGGCCAAGAGGCCCGGGCCCTCCTCTTGACCCGAAGCGTCCGCTCCCTCCTCGAACGGGAAACGGTCCCGAACACGGAGATGCGAGCGCTGCAACCGAAGGTCGTCGCCCTCTTCGAACGACTGGCCGAGCGCCTGAGGACGGAGATCGGCGAGCAGAAGCGCGTCGAACGCGCCCCCTGAAACCCCGAAGGAGACCCCGATGACCGGCACGGCACGGAAGCGACCCGATCCCGCGTTCCTCGAGCTCGACCACGAGTTCGCCCACGATCCCCACACCGCCCTGGAGCGCGTCCGTGCCGCCGGAGGCTCCATGCCGGGCTCCCTGCGAGGCGCCCCCGCCCGGCTGTTCGTCGACGACGCCGACGTGCGCACCATCCTGAGCGACCGGCGTTTCGTCGTGGACTCCGCCTCCCTGGCCCCGTCATCGGACGAGGGCGCCGCCCTCTCCCGTGACGAGCTGCTGCGGCACCTGGGCATGGAACCCGATCTGGTCGTCTACATCACCCAGGGGCTCCTGGACAAGGACGGGATCGACCACGTCCGTCTGCGCAAGCTGGTCTCACGCGCCTTCACCGTGCGCCGGGTACAGGAGATGCGTCCCAAGGTCCAGGCCATCGCCGACCGGCTTCTGGAAGAGCTTCCCGACCACGTCGAGGACGGTTCGGTCGACCTGTTGGAGCACTTCGCCTACCCCCTGCCCATCGCGGTGATCTGCGACCTCGTCGGCGTCCCCGAGGAGGAACGCGAGGTGTGGCGGCGTTGGAGCCACACCCTGACCTCCTTCGCCCTCGACGATCCGGCCCTGCTCAACCGGACCATCGGGGCCCTGGTCGAGGCCGCCCGGCGACTGATCGTCGGCCACCGGGAGCGGGAGTACGACGACCTCCTGGCCGATCTGGTCCGGATCAGCGACGACGACGGCGACCGTCTGTCGGAGGACGAGCTGATCACCATGATCTTCAGTCTCGTCATCGCCGGACACGAGACCACGGCCGGCCTCATCGGCAACGGCACCCACGCCCTGCTCACCCACCCCGAACAGCTCTCCCTGCTCAAGGACGATCCGACGCTGCTGCCCTCGGCCGTCCACGAGCTACTGCGCTGGTGCGGCCCGGTCTTCCAGACCCGGATGCGCTACCCCACCGAGGACGTCGAACTCCGCAGCGGCACGGCGCGACGTGGGGAGGCAGTCATCGCGATGATCTCGGGCGCGAATCGGGACCCGGAGGCCCACCCCGAACCCGAGCGGCTCGACGTCACCAGGCACCGCGGCCGCCCCGGCGAGGCCCACGTGGCGTTCGGCCACGGACTGCACTACTGCCTGGGGGCGGCTCTGGCCCGCATGGAGGGCGAGGTGGCCTTCGGTTCCCTGACCTCGACCTTCCCCGACCTTTCCCTGGACCCGGCCCGACCGCCCGTACGTCGACCCAACCCCGGGTTCAACCGTTTCGAGGACCTGTACGTGCGCCTGTGATCCTCCTCCGGACATGGACGAGGCCCCCGGTGCCCGCCGGGGGCCTCGGAGCACGAACGGATCAGAGGTCGCAGCAACCGCCGGCCGGGGCCGGCTGCTCCTCGGGCACCCCGATCCGGGGCATCCCCAACATCACGTCGGGCTTCTCGATCTTCACCGGCCGCCCCTGACGGGCGTCCCAGGCGTCGCCGGCGCGGGTACGGCGCAGGGAGCGGATCCCGGAGTCGGCGACCAGGTGGTGCGGGGCCGCGTAGGTCACCTCGACGGTGGCCATGTCGCCGGGGCGGGGCTCCTCGGAGTCGCCCACGGCGAAGTGCACGAGCCGGTTGTCGGGGGCCCGACCGGACAGACGACGGTGCTCGCCGTCCTTCTTGCCCTCGGCCTCGGCCACCATCAGCTCGACCTCGCGGCCGACCAGCCGCTGGTTCTCCTCCCAGGAGATCCGGTCCTGGAGGGCGACCAGGCGCTGGTAACGCTCCTTGACGACCTCCGGGGGGACCTGGTCCTCCATGGTGGCGGCCGGGGTTCCGGGACGCTTGGAGTACTGGAAGGTGAACGCCATCGCGAACCGGGACTCCCGGACCACGTGCAGCGTCTCCTCGAAGTCCTCCTCGGTCTCGCCGGGGAAGCCCACGATGATGTCGGTGGTCAGCGCGGCGTCCGGCATGGCGGCGCGCACCTTCTCCACGATGCCGAGGAAACGCTCCTGGCGGTAGGAACGGCGCATCGCCTTGAGCACCTTGCTGGAACCCGACTGCAACGGCATGTGCAGCTGCGGCATGACGTTGGGGGTCTCGGCCATCGCCTCGATGACGTCGTCGGTGAAGTCGCGCGGATGCGGAGAGGTGAAGCGGACCCGCTCCAGCCCCTCGATCTCGCCACAGGCGCGCAGCAGCTTGGAGAAGGCCTGTCGGTCCCCGAACTCACTGCCGTAGGCGTTGACGTTCTGGCCCAGCAGGGTCACCTCGGTGACGCCCTCCTCGACCAGGGCCCGCACCTCGGCGAGCACGTCGCCGGGGCGGCGGTCCTTCTCCTTGCCGCGGAGTGCGGGCACGATGCAGAAGGTGCAGGTGTTGTTGCACCCGACCGAGATCGAGACCCAGGCGGCGTAGGCGGACTCCCGACGGCTGGGCAGCGTGGACGGGAAGTGCTCCAACGACTCGGCGATCTCGACCTGCGCCTCCTTCTGGACGCGCGAACGCTCCAGGAGGGCCGGCAGGGAACCGATGTTGTGCGTTCCGAACACCACGTCCACCCAGGGGGCGCGGCGTACGATCTCCCCGCGGTCCTTCTGCGCCAGACATCCGCCCACGGCGATCTGCATCCCGGGGTTGGCGTCCTTGACCGGACGCAGATGCCCCAGGTTGCCGTAGAGGCGGTTGTCCGCGTTCTCCCGGACCGCACAGGTGTTGAAGACGACGATGTCTGCGGTGGTGTCCTCGGCTGCGCGCGCGTACCCAGCGTCCTCCAGCAGACCGGAGAGGCGCTCGGAGTCGTGGACGTTCATCTGGCAGCCGTAGGTCCGCACTTGGTAGGTACGACTCTGGCTCACCCTCCCAGGCTATCCGTTCCCCGACGACGTCCGTGCCGCCGCGAGAGGCGGGCCCGTGGGCGGACGGGCTCTTCGGAACACCGTGCCGAAAAGGAGATGGACCCGGAATCGGCCCGCACATAATCCCCTTTTCCCGATGTCGGGAGTGACCGTCTTCGGTCACGGGTATCTCCGAGACCGATCGGGATCGTTCAACAATCACCGGAGATCTCCTGGAAGCGCGACCGGAACTCTCCGGAAGACGGGATCAACACAGGGTGCGACAGGAACGAATCCATGCGTCACGGTGCATAACGGTTTCGCGGATTCCGTCGTAACAAGTCTGCTACTCCGGGGTCAGGTGGCGTTTTCGTGATGACACGGCAACATGGACCCATTAAGTTCCGAACATGACCTCAACTCCTCTCGTCGTGCTGGAGAACGTCAACAAGCACTTCGGCGACCTGCACGTGCTCCGCGACATCGATCTGACGGTTAACTCCGGCGAGGTGGTAGTCGTCATCGGTCCGTCCGGATCCGGCAAGTCGACGCTGTGCCGCACGATCAACCGGCTCGAGACGATCGACTCCGGCACCATCACCCTGGACGGACAGCCGCTCCCCGCCGAAGGCCGCGGACTCGCCAAACTGCGCAGCGACGTCGGCATGGTGTTCCAGTCCTTCAACCTGTTCGCGCACAAGACCGTGCTCCAGAACGTGACGCTGGGACCGCTGAAGGTACTCCGACAGTCGAAGTCCGAGGCCGAGGCACGCGGCATGGAACTGCTCGACCGGGTACGGATCGGCAACCAGGCCCACAAGTACCCGGCGCAGCTCTCCGGCGGCCAGCAACAGCGTGTGGCCATCGCGCGCGCCCTGGCGATGAACCCGAAGGTGATCCTCTTCGACGAGCCGACCTCGGCTCTGGACCCCGAGATGGTCCAAGAGGTCCTCGACGTCATGACCGACCTCGCGAGCGAGGGCATGACCATGGTCGTGGTGACGCACGAGATGGGCTTCGCCCGCCGTGCGGCCAACCGCGTCGTCTTCATGGCCGACGGCCAGATCGTCGAGGAGAACACCCCCGACGAGTTCTTCACCTCCCCCCGGTCCGAGCGGGCCAAGGACTTCCTGTCCAAGATCCTGACCCACTAGCTCGACCGCCAAGGTTCCCTCGTGTTCTTCGCACGCTCTCAGGAAGAGGTACCCCACATGCGAGCACGTCGCTCCACCAAGATCATCGGTAGCGTCGCCGCCCTGGCCATGGCCGCCGCCCTCACGGCGTGCAGTGGCGACAGCGACACGATCCGTATCGGTGTCAAGTACGACCAGCCCGGCCTCGGTCTCGACGAGGGCGGCACCCCCGTCGGCTTCGACGTCGACGTCGCCACCTACATCGCCGAGCACCTCGGTTACACGGAGGACCAGATCGAGTGGTCGGAGGCCGCCTCCGCCAACCGCGAGTCCTTCCTCCAGCAGGGCACGGTCGACATGATCCTGGCGACCTACTCGATCACCGACGAGCGCCGTGAGGTCGTCGACTTCGCCGGCCCGTACTACGTCGCGCAGCAGGACATCCTGACCGCGGCCGACGACACCGACATCGAGTCCCCCGAGGACCTCGACGGCAAGGTGCTCTGCTCGGCCTCCGGTTCGCGTTCGGCCAACAACATCGTCGACGACATGGGCATCGGCGCCGAGCTCCGCGAGGCCGGCAACTACTCCGAGTGCCTGGAGCTGCTGAGCAACGGCACCGTCGCCGCGGTCACCACCGACAACACCATCCTCGCCGGTTTCGCCGCGCAGAACCCCGGCAACTACCGCATGACGAACAACCCGTTCGGCGAGGAGCAGTACGGCGTCGGTCTCCCCAAGGGCTCGACCGAGCGCTGCGAGGAGATCAACGAGGCCATCACCCAGATGTGGGACGACGGCTCGGCCGCTCAATTCCTCGAGGACGCCTTCGGCGAGACCGACTTCGCCTACGAGGAGTCCACCCCCGAACTCGCGCCCTGCGCCTGAGAGTCCCTTAACTGACCACGCGCCCGTAGCGGCGGGGCCGCCCCCGGCCCCGCCGCTCGGCCCTTGACCGGCTGGGACCCATGGAAGCCTTTCTCAGCAATATCGACAGGGTTGTCGACGGTTTCTCATGGACCGTCCGGCTGACCCTCTTCAGCGCCTTCTTCTCGTTCGTCCTCGGTGTGGTGCTCACCGCGATGCGGGTCTCCCCCGTACCGCTGTTGCGCACGTTGTCCACCGTCTACGTCGAAGGCATCCGTAACAGCCCGCTCACCCTCGTCCTGCTCTTCTGCGGCCTCGGCCTCAACAGCGCGATGGGGTTGAGCCTGGCCGACTCCGTGGCCTGGGACGTGTTCTGGTGGGCCGTCATCGGTCTGTCCGCCTACACCTCCTGCTTCGTCTCCGAATCGCTGCGCGCCGGTATCAACACGATCCCGGTGGGCCAGGTCGAGGCCGCCCGTTCCCTGGGTCTGACCTTCACCCAGAACCTGCGGCTGATCGTCATCCCGCAGGCGCTGCGCACCGTGGTCGGCCCGCTGGGCAGTGTGCTCATCGCTCTGATCAAGAACACGACCGTCGCCTCCGTCGCGGGGTTGGGCGTTCAGGAGGCGTCCCGCCAGATGAAGCTGATGTTCGACCAGGGCATCGCCCCGGTCCTGCCGACCTTCGTCGGCTTCGCGATCGGATTCCTGATCCTGACCCTGCCGACCGGTTACTTCTTCGGCTGGCTCGCCAAGCGTGTGGCGGTGGTCCGATGAGCGCGCAGGCGGTTCTCTTCGACGTCCCGGGCCCCAAGGCCCGGGCCCGCAACAGGATCTACTCGGTCCTCAGCCTGCTCCTGATCGCGAGCGGCCTGGCCGCCATCTACCTGGGTTTCAACCGGACCCTGGTGATGGTGTCCTCTCCGGGCGACCTGACGAACACGGCGATCTGGGCGGTCAACCCGAGCGGCCAGTGGGCCGCCGACCGCTGGGCGCCGTTCATCGACCCCTCCACCTGGACCAACTACGTCCTTCCGGGTCTGATGAACACCCTGACCGCCGCGCTGATCGCCTCGGTGCTCGCGGTGATCTTCGGTCTGGTCTTCGGTATCGGCCGGCTCTCCGACCACTGGTGGATCCGTATCCCGGCCGGGGCCGTCGTGGAGTTCTTCCGCGGCATCCCGCTGCTGATGCTGATCTTCTTCACGATGGCCATCCCCATCGTGATGAACCAGGTGTTCGGTCTGCCGCCGGCCCAGTTCCAGGTGACCGCGCTGGCGGCCGTGGTGACCGGTCTGACCCTGTACAACGGTTCGGTGCTGGCCGAGGTGTTCCGCGCGGGCATCAACGCGGTGCCCAAGGGACAGACCGAGGCCGCGCAGTCCATCGGTATGACCAAGACCCAGACGATGTGGACGATCCTGATCCCTCAGGCCGTCACCTCGATGATGCCCGCGATCGTGGCCCAGCTCGTGGTCCTGCTCAAGGACTCGGCCCTGGGTTACATCATCGCCTTCCCGGAGCTGCTGCGTAACTTCACGCTGGTGGCCACCCGGGAGAACAACGTCATCCCGGCGGCGATCGTCTGCGCGATCATCTACATCGTCATCAACCTGTCGCTGAGCCGTCTGGCGATCTGGTTGGAGCGTCGCAACGCGCGGCGGGGCAAGCCCTCCGCCAAGGCCACCGCCGCCGGCGGGGCCCCGGTCGCCGTGAACGGCGCGGCCGCGACCCCCACCGGTGACGAGGCGGCCGGGGCCGCTCCCTCGGAGCCCCGGAACGAACCGCTCCCCGACACGGAGGAGCGGGACGGACGGGACGACGACGGAACGGACGGCGACGGCTCTCAGAAGAGCTGAGTCCGCCGGAACCGACCTTCCCGAAGGCCCCGGCGAACCACGCTCCGAGCGTGGTTCGCCGGGGCCTTCCCCTATGGGGCGGCCCCTCATCGGGCGTGGCCCCGGGAAGGTCGGGCGTTCCGGTCGCTCACCGGGCCCGTGGCCCGATGCGGCCCCGGAGACCGGTGATCCTGACTGCACAAGGCGGCCTCCCTGGCATTAAGGTCGATATGTCATCTGAAAGCACTCGACCCTTCCTGAGCGGGACATGTCTGAACTGTCGAGCCCCCACGGCTCCTGGCCCTCGCCCATCAGCGCCGGTGACGTCGCCCGAGGAGTGCGCCTTCCCGCCTACCCGTCCGTTCGGGGCGACGAGGTGTGGTGGGAGGAGTACCGCCCGGACGAGGACGGCCGTACGACCCTGATGCGGCGGGACGCGGACGGGACCGTGCACGACCTTCTTCCCCCCTCCTGGAGCGCGGGCACCAGGGTCCACGAGTACGGAGGACGCTCCTACCTCCCGGTCCCCCGCCGTGACGACAAGGCCATCCCCCGAATGGGCGTGGTGTTCTCCGCCCGCGACGACCAGCGTCTGTATCTGCTGGAGCGCGGCGCCAAGGAACCCGTCCCGCTCACCCCCGAACCCGCGACCCGGGCCGCCGTACGCTACGCCGACCCCGCCCTGTCCACGGACGGCAGGCACGTGTTGTGCGTGCGGGAGGAGCACACCGACGGGGAGGTCCGCCGCTCCATCGTCTCGGTCCCCCTGTCCGGTCGAGGCGCCCAGACCCCCTCCGCCGTTCGCGAACTGGTCTCCGGGGCGCGCTTCTACGCCTCCCCTTCCCCCTCCCCCGACGGCCGGCACCTGGCCTACGTGCGTTGGAACCACCCCCGGATGCCCTGGGACGGTACGGAACTGCGCGTGGGAGAGGTGACCGACTCCGGGCTGATCGGGGAGTACACCCTCAAGGGCGGGGTCGACGAGTCCGTCCTCTCCCCCGTCTGGGCCGACGACGAGACCCTGTACCTGGCCTCGGACTGGCCCGGGTTCTGGAACCTCTACCAGGCCGGGCTGAAGGGTCAGGCCATCGCCCTGTACCCGGCCGAGGAGGAGTTCCACGCGCCCCCGGGCCGCCTGGGCTCGCGCTCCTTCTGCGTACTGGACTCGGGACGTCTGGTGACCCTGCACGGGGACGTCTCGATGAGCCCGAGCGTCTACGACCCCGACACTCTGGACCTGACCGGGATCTCCACCGAACTCACCTCCTGGTCGCAGGTGGACACCGACGGGACGAGCGTGGTGGCCGTGGCCGCCTCCGCCGACACCTCCCCCTGCGTCGTCCGGCTCGACCCGGAGCGCCGGAGCGTGGAGGTCCTGCGTCGTTCGATGACCGAGGGCCCCGACCCCGCCTACCTGCCGACCCCGATCCAAGAGACTCTCCGCGGACGCTACGGGGCGACCGTGCACGCCAACGTCTACCCTCCCACCCACCCGGACGTCACCACCGAGGGACCGGCCCCCTACGTGGTGTGGGCCCACGGTGGCCCCGTGAGCCACGCGGGTCGGGAACTCGACCTGGTCAAGGCCTACTTCACCAGCCGAGGGATCGGCGTGGTGGACGTGAACTACGGCGGTTCCACCGGGTACGGGCGCTCCTACCGTCGCCGCGTCAACAAGGAGTGGGGCGTCGTGGACGTGGCCGACTGCGAGGCCGCGGCCCGCGCCCTGGTCGAGCGCGGCGTCGCCGACCCCGAACGTCTCGCCATCCGAGGCCCCAGCGCGGGCGGATTCACCGCTCTCTCCGCGGTGACCGGCGACACCTTCGCCTGCGGGGTCTCCTATTTCGGGGTGACCGACCTCCTGGGACTGACCCGGACCACCCACGATTTCGAGTCGCGTTTCCTGGACAGCCTGGTGGGCACCCTCCCCGGCTTCGTCGAGACCTACCGGGAGCGGTCGCCGATCAACCGGGTCGACGAGATCGACGTACCGGTCCTGCTGCTCCAGGGCCTGGACGACCCGGTCGTCACCCCGGACCAGGCCTTCCGCATGGCGACCGGTCTGGGATCGCGCGGCGTACGGCACGCGCTCCTGGAGTTCGAGGGAGAGGCCCACGGGTTCCGCGGCGAGGAGGCGCGCGTGCGCTCCCTGGAGGCGGAACTCGCCTTCTACGGCGAGGTGTTCGGGTTCGAGACGGACGTGCCGTCCCTGGAATTGAGCACCGTCCCGCCCGAGCCCCGGGTCGAGAGGGCCGAGGCGACGACGGACGAGGCTGTGGGTGAGGACGAGGAGGACGATCTCCCCGTCGCGGAACGACTTCCCGAGGTCACCCCGGCCGCCGGGGTCGACGCCGAGACCGGAGAGCCCGCGCGGCCTCGGGAGTGAGGACGTTCGGGCCCGTACGGGCCCGACGAACCGAGGGCATGTGCTCGGTGGCCGCTTCGGCCCGTGTCCACACGGGCCGGGAGCGCTCGGGCCGCCGCGAGGGGTGGAGCGGCCTCCTCACAGGTCCGGGTCGGCGAGGAGGTCGCTCTCCTCGCCCTCGGCCTCCAGTTCCTCGCGGACGAGGCGATAGGACATCCCCGCCGGATATCCCTTGCGGGCCAAAGCCCCCAGGGCACGTCGGATCCGTACCTCCTGGTCGCGCCCCCGGGTGCCGGCCAGTTTCTTACGGGCCAGGGCCCGAGCGGCCTCCCGCTCGTCCTCGTCGTCGATCTCGGCGACCGCCTCCCGTACGGTCTCCTCCTCCACGCCCCGGGTGCGCAGCTCTCTGGACAGAGCACGACGGGACAGACCACGGCTGTGGTGTCGGGAGGAGACCCACCCGCGCGCGAAGGCCGCGTCGTCGATCAGCCCGGCCTCCTCGATCCGGTCGAGGACCCGCGTCACGACCTCCTCCTCGTAGCCCCGACGGTGCAGGGAACGGTCGAGTTGGGCGCGGGTGCGCGGAGAGTGCGTGAGCATACGCAGGACCAGGTTCCGGGCCTTGTTCTCCATGTCCTCTCCGGACGGGCCCGCGGGCCCGTCCGGGGACTCGTCGGCGTTCACCGGATCCCGTCCGGTGCGGTCGGACGACCGTCGCCGCTCAGGCATCCGTCGCGGGCGCCTTCGCGGTCTTGACCGTCGTCTTCTTGGCCGGAGCGGCCTTGGCGGCGCTCTCCTTGGCCGGTTCGGTCTTGACCTCGTTCTCGGGGCCGGAGGCGCTGTCGTCGCCCGAGGGCACGCCCAGCTTCTCCTTGATCTTCTTCTCGACCTCGTTGGACATGTCGACGTTCTCGCGCAGGAACTTGCGGGCGTTCTCCTTGCCCTGTCCCAGCTGGGTGCCCTCGTAGGTGTACCAGGCGCCCGACTTGCGCACGATGCCGTGCTCGACGCCGAGGTCGATCAGGCTGCCCTCACGGGAGACCCCGACACCGTAGAGGATGTCGAACTCGGCCTGCTTGAAGGGCGGCGCGACCTTGTTCTTGACCACCTTGACCCGGGTCCGGTTGCCGACCGCGTCGGTACCGTCCTTGAGGGTCTCGATCCGACGCACGTCCAGACGGACCGAGGCGTAGAACTTGAGCGCACGTCCGCCCGAGGTGGTCTCGGGGGAGCCGAACATGACTCCGACCTTCTCGCGAAGCTGGTTGATGAAGATCGCGGTGGTACCGGTGGAGTTGAGCGCGCCGGCGATCTTGCGCAGCGCCTGCGACATCAGCCGGGCCTGGAGGCCCACGTGGCTGTCGCCCATCTCACCCTCGATCTCGGCCCGGGGCACCAGGGCCGCCACGGAGTCGATGACGATGATGGAGATGGCGCCGGAGCGGATGAGCATGTCGACGATCTCCAGCGCCTGCTCACCGGTGTCGGGCTGGGAGAGGAGGAGGTCGTCGGTGTTGACGCCGATCTTCTTGGCGTACTCGGGGTCCAGGGCGTGCTCGGCGTCGACGAAGGCGGCGATACCGCCCTGTTTCTGGGCGTTGGCCACCGCGTGCAGCGCGACGGTGGTCTTACCGCTCGACTCCGGGCCGTAGATCTCCACGACCCTGCCCTTGGGCAGTCCTCCGATGCCCAGGGCCACGTCCAGCGCGATGGCGCCGGTGGGGATCGCCTCGATCGGCGGGCGGTCGTCGTCGCCCAGGCGCATGACGGAGCCCTTGCCGAACTGCCGCTCGATCTGCGCGAGCGCTGTTTCGAGAGCCTTGTCTCGGTCTCCAGAAGCCACGGGATTCCCCTGTTGGGTCGATGCTTTCTTCTTCATGATGCGCATGACGCTACGCGCTCGGTACGACAATCGCGACGCTCAACGTCCGCTCTCGGTGCACCCACCCTACCCGAACTCCTGTTCGATTCAGGGCCGGCACGCCGTGCCTTCTCCGTTCAGCGGGCCGTCGCGGGGAGGTCGAACGCGTCGCACACGGCACGCCAGACCTCCTTGGCCGCGATCCCGTCGGCCAGGGCACCGTCGACGGTGCGCGAACCGAGCCCCTCGATCACGTAGTCCTTGGCCAGACTGTGCGCGTAGGCCTCGCCGAACTGCTCGTACATGTTGTTCCAGAAAACGGTGAGTCTCATCGGCCCCAGTATGGGTGATCGCCGCCCCCTCATGGAGGTCGTCCACAGGACGGATCGCGTCGCTTCGGGAGGCGGGCGTGTCCTCGCCCCCGTTCCGTCACCGGTCTTGGGCAGACTGACCGGATGACCGATGTGACCGATCCCCTGGCACCCTTCGGCCCGGCGACGCGGACCTGGTTCGAACGGGCCTTCCCCTCCGGCCCCACCCCGGCCCAGGCCGAGGCCTGGGCCTCGGTGTCCCGAGGCCTGGACACCCTGGTGGTGGCCCCCACCGGTTCGGGGAAGACCCTGTCGGCCTTCCTGTGGGCCCTGGACCGGCTGTCGCACACCCCTGTGCCGGAGGAGCGTTCTCACCGGTGCCGGGTGGTGTACGTGTCCCCGCTGAAGGCCTTGGCCGTGGACGTGGAGCGCAACCTGCGCCGCCCCTTGGCCGGGATCGCGGAGGAGGCCGAGGCGTCGGGCGAGTCGTTGTCCCCGGTGACCGTGGGCGTCCGCACCGGGGACACCCCCGCCCGGGAGCGCCGCGCGTTGGCCTCGCGCCCGCCGGACGTCCTGATCACCACGCCCGAGTCCCTGTTCCTGGTGCTGACCTCCAAGGCCCGGGAGGGGTTGGCGGGGGTGGAGACGGTCATCGTCGACGAGGTGCACGCGCTCGCCGGGACCAAGCGAGGGGCCCACTTGGCGTTGAGTCTGGAGCGGCTGGGCGCCTTGACGGAACGTCGTCCCCTGCGGATCGGTCTGTCGGCCACGGTCCGCCCCCGTGAGGCCGTGGCCGGGTATCTGGGCGGGGCACGGATCGTCGCCCCGCCGGACACTCCGAGGATGGAGCTGAGGGTGGAGGCCCCGGTCCCGGATCTGGACGAGCCGGGCGGCCCGCCCTCCCCGTCCGAGGGGGCGACGTCCGACGCCGGGGCACGAGGGTCGGTATGGCCGCACGTGGAGCGCCGGGTGCTGGACCTGGTGGAGGCGCACCGCTCCACCATCGTGTTCACGAACGGCCGCCGCTCCGCCGAGAGACTGTGCGCCCGCGTCAACGACCTGTACGCCGAACGCGTCGGCGCGACCCTGCCCGTCGAGGAGGTCGCCGCGCTGGTCTCCGGACAGTCGGGGCAGGGCCGGGGAGGAGAGGCCGTCATCGCCAGGGCCCACCACGGGTCGATGTCCAAGGCCGAGCGGGCACGGATCGAGGACGACCTCAAGGCGGGCCGGCTGCGCTGCGTGGTGGCCACCTCCAGTCTGGAACTGGGGGTGGACATGGGCGCCGTCGACCTGGTGGTGCAGGTGGGCGCTCCCCCGTCGGTGGCGAGCGGTCTGCAACGGGTGGGGCGCGCCGGCCACCACGTGGGCGAGGTGTCGCGCGGGGTGTTCCTGCCCACCCATCGAGGCGATCTGTTGGCCTCCGCCGTGATCGCCGGTCGGATGCGCGAGGGCGGGATCGAACGCCTGGAGGTGCCGCGCGATCCGTTGGACGTGCTGGCGCAGCAGATCGTGTCCATGGTGGCGATGGACGACTGGACGGTGACGGATCTGGCGGCGTTGGTACGCCGGGCCTCTCCGTACGCGGACCTGTCCGATCGGGTTCTGGACGCGGTGCTGGACATGGTGTCGGGGCGTTACCCGTCGGACGAGTTCGCCGAGCTGCGCCCCCGTCTGGTGTGGGACCGGGAGGAGGGGATCCTGCGGGCCCGCCCGGGGGCCCAGCGACTGGCCGTGATCGGCGGCGGGACGATCCCGGACCGGGGGCTGTACGGGGTGCACCTGGCATCGGACGGGTCGGGAGGGGCTCCCACCAGGGTGGGCGAGCTGGACGAGGAGATGGTGTACGAGTCGCGGGTGGGCGACGTGTTCGTCCTGGGTTCGTCCTCCTGGCGGATCGAGGCGATCACCGCCGACCGGGTCCTGGTCTCTCCGGCGCCGGGGCGACCGGGGCGGCTGCCGTTCTGGAAGGCCGACACCACGGGGCGTCCCGCCGAGCTGGGCCGCGCGGTGGGGGCTCTCGCGCGTGAGCTGGGTTCCCGGTCGGAGGAGGATGCGCTGACGCTGGCCGGTGAGAGCGGGGCGGGCCCCTGGGCCGCGGAGAACCTCGTGGCCTACGTGGCCGAACAGCGCGAGGCCACGGGCGAGGTCCCCGACGATCGCACGGTGGTGATCGAACGCTTCCAGGATCAGGTGGGCGATTGGCGCGCGGTGGTGCACTCCCCCTGGGGCGCCCGGGTGAACGGGCCGTGGGCGATGGCGATCGCCGCCGGGCTCCGGGAACGGTTCGGAATCGACGCGCGGGTGGTCCACGGTGACGACGGGATCGTGCTGAGCCTTCCGGACGTGGCCGAGGGCGGGATCGGCCGTCTCGGCGAGCTGGTGGACCTGGTGTCCCTGGACCCGGAGACGGTGGAGGGGACCGTCGCCGAGGAGCTCACCGGGTCGGCGCTGTTCGCCTCCCGGTTCCGCGAGTGCGCGGCGCGGGCCCTGTTGTTGCCCAGGCAGAGGCCGGACCGTCGGATGCCCTTGTGGCAGCAGAGGTTGCGGGCCGGGCATCTCCTGTCGGTGGCGGGACGGTACGGATCGTTCCCGATCGTGTTGGAGACGGTCCGCGAGTGCCTGCGCGACGTGTTCGACGTACCGGCGTTGACGGAGCTGTTGACCGACCTCCGGGCGCGACGGATCCGTGTGGTGGAGGTGCGCACCCCGCGGGCCTCTCCTTTCGCCCGGACGTTGTTGATGGAGTACACGGCCGCGTTCCTGTACGAGGGGGACGCCCCCGCGGCGGAGGCGCGGGCCCAGGCGCTCACCCTGGATCCGTCGTTGCTGCGGGACCTGTTGGGCGGCGCGGATCTGCGGGAGCTGTTGGACCCCGAGGTCGTGGAACGCATCGACGGTCTGTTGCAGCGGACCGCCGCCCCGGTGCGGGACGAGGAGGGGACGGCCGACCTGCTGCGCGAGGTCGGACCGTTGAGCGACGAGGAGGCCGAGGCCCGAGGGGTCCGCCGGGAGTGGCTGCTCGATCTGGAACGGGCCGGACGCGCGGTGCGCGCGAGGGTGGCCGGGGTGGAGCGCTGGTGCGCGGTGGAGGACGTGGCCCGTCTGCGCGACGCCTTGGGAGTCCCACCGCCTCCGGGGGTGCCCGAGGCGTTCCTGGAGCCGGTGGAGGCCCCGCTGCTCGACCTGGTCTCCCGGTACGCGCGCACGCACGGACCGTTCACCGTGGAGGAGGCGGCGTCCCGGCTCGGGGCGGAGGACGGCGTGGTGGAGGAGGCCCTTCGGACCCTGGAGGATCGGGGTCGGCTGTCCCGGGGCGGGTTCCGGCCCGGCGGTTCGGGGACCGAATGGTGCGAGGTCGACGTGCTGCGCCGGTTGCGGCGCGGGTCGATCGAACGGTTGCGTCGCGAGGTGGAGCCGGTCGCGCCCGAGGCGTTGGCGACGTTCGTCCCACTGTGGCAGCGGGCCGCTCCGGGCGAGCGGTCACGCGGTCCGGACGCGGTGTTCGAAGCGGTGGAGTCGCTGAGGGGGACCCCTCTGGTGGCGTCGAGCCTGGAGTCCCTGGTGCTGCCCGCCCGTGTGGAGGGGTACGTCCCGGCGGAGTTGGACGCCCTGACCCAGGCGGGAGAGGTGCTCTGGGCCGGCGCGGGGTCGTTGCCGGGCGGGGACGGGCGGCTGATGCTGTTTCCCGCCGAGGACGCCCCGTCGCTGACGCCCGAACCCGTCCCGCCGGAGGAGGGGTCGATGACGGCGACCGTCCTGGAGGTCCTGCGGGGCTCGGGGGCCCTGTTCTTCCGGGACGTCGCCGACCGCGCCGCCCGTGCGTCGGGGGGTGCGTCGGTCTCCGACGCCGACCTGGTGGCGGCCTTGTGGGAGCTGGTGTGGGCCGGATGGGTCACCAACGACACCCTGGCCCCGCTGCGCGCGTCGTCGGGTTCGGGCCCCGTGCCGAGGCGTTCGTCCTCGCGCGGGCGTCGACGTCCGACGTTGCCGACCCGTTCGGGCCCTCCCACCGTGGCCGGGCGTTGGTCGTTGCTGCCCGCCCCCGACCCGGACCCGACCCGGCGCGTACTGGCACGGGTGGAGTCCCGGCTGGAACGCGACGGTGTGCTGGTCAAGGGGCGGCAGGGCCAGGGGTTCACTTCGGACGAGTATCGGGTGCTGCGCTCCCTGGAGGAGGCGGGCCGGGTCCGTCGGGGGTACTTCGTGAAGGGTCTGGGCGGGGCCCAGTTCGCCCTTCCCGGAGCGGTGGACCGGCTGCGCGCCTCGTCCCGCGAGGCGTCGGACGGGGCGTTGGATCCCGTGGTGCTGGCCGCCTCGGACCCGGCGAACCCGTTCGGCGCCGCACTGCCCTGGCCCGAGGCCGCCCGGAGCGGGGAGGGCGGCCGTCCGGGGCGCAGCGCGGGGGCCGTGGTGGTGATCGACGGAGGTCGGCCCACCCTGTACCTGGCGAAGGGCGGGCGGACGGCCACGACGTTCGGGGCCTCTCCCGAGGCGTTGGTCCGGGCGACCCGAGCGGTGGCCGGGCTGATCGGCGAGGGCTCGCTGGAGTCGTTGACGGTGGAGCGTGCCGACGGCGGGGAGGTGTTCGGCACCCCGTTGGACGCCGCTCTGGTGGCGGCGGGTTTCCACGTCACCCCCAAGGGGCTGCGGATACGGCGTTGATCGTCGAGGTGGGCCGGGCTCCGGAGGAACGACCCGAAGGTCCTGTTTGAGAGAATGGGCCCATGACCCCCACAGATCCCTTCGATCCCCGGCGTCCGACCGAGGACCTCTCCCGCTCCGGGCGGCAGAGGTTCACCGACCGTTACGAGATCCGTGACGAGCTCGGCAGCGGCGCCATGGGCACGGTGTGGCGTGCCCACGACACCCGGCTGGACCGCGAGGTGGCGATCAAGGAGGTCCACCTCCCCGACGGCATGCCCCCTCGTGAGCGTGAACGCGCCCGGGCCCGCATGATCCGCGAGGCCAGGGCCGCCGCCCGCGTCCCCCACCCCTCGGTGGTGACCGTGCACGACGTGCTGGAGGTGGACGGGGTCCCCTTCATCGTCATGGAGCTGCTGTCGGGCGAGTCTCTGCGCGACCGTCTGGCGCGGTCGGGTCCTCTGTCCGAGACCGAGGTCGAGCGGATGGCCCGCCCCTTGTTGGGCGCGCTGTGGGCGGCCCACCGGGTGGGGGTGGTCCACCGCGACGTCAAGCCCGCCAACATCATGCTGGTCGACGGCGGGACCCGCCCCGTGCTGACCGACTTCGGCATCGCCAACCTGCCCGACCACGGCGGGACCGCTCTGACCGGGACGGGGACCGTGCTGGGGACCGCCGCCTACGCGGCGCCCGAACGGTTGGAGGACGAGGACGCCGGTCCGATCTCGGACCTGTGGAGTCTGGGCGCCACCCTGTTCGCCGCGCTGGCCGGAGAGTCGCCCTTCAAACGGGAGACTCTCACCTCGACGCTCACGGCCGTACTGACCATGCCGATTCCACCGCCGCCCGCCCGGGGGCGATTGTCGGAGGTGGTCTCCGGTCTCCTGGCCCGTGACCCCCGTGCGCGTCTGGTGCCCGAGCGGGCGCTGGCCCTGCTCGACTCCCCCGCCCCGAGCACGTCGCCGACGCCGGTGCCGCCGCCTCCGAGCGGGCGCCGTGACCTCCGGGCCCCGTTGTGGATCGGTTCCGTGGCCCTCGTGCTGCTCTCCCTGGGCGGCCTCACGGCCTGGAGCCTGCTCCCCGATCGGGAGGCGGAGGGCGAGGCCGCCGTCGACGTCTCGGACGTGGAGAGCCCCTCCCCCACCCCGTCGGCTTCGGAGGAGGTGGGCACGGTGTCGCGTGAGGACGTCCCCGAGGGGTTCGTCCGGTTCCGGGACCGGAGGGTGGAACTGCTCGTCCCCGAGGACTGGGAGGCACGGGAGGCCGAGCAGGAGGGCGCCTCGGGGAACACCCGACTGGCGGGGTACGAGTTCGACACCGGGGTGGAGACGGGCACGGCGACCGTCCTCGTCAACCGCTACGACCTTCCCCTCTACGACGCGGAGGCCGCCGTGCTCCGTATGGAGGAACTGCTCGAGGGGGACGATTCCTTCGACGAGGTCGAACGATTGGCGCTGGACGTGACCCCCGAGCGGGACGGTGTCGACAGCGCCGTCTACGAGGTGCTCTTCCGCCACGAGGAACGTGAGGTCCCGGAGCGCTGGATGTTCACCCGGGAGATGACCCGACACGGCGGGAGCATGTCCTACAGGGTCAGCCTCAACTTCCCCGCGGAGCTGCGCGAGGAGTACCGGGACGACTTCGAGGTCGTGCTGGACTCCTTCACGCCCCTCACCGACGACGAGGGCGACGAGACCGAGTAGACGCACGACCGCGCCCCGGCGGGTGAGGAGGGCCGGGGCGCGGGAACGTCGTGGATCCTTCGGTTCGCTCCTCTCAGACGGTGGAGGAGAAGACCTCTTCACGGGCGTGCTCCAGGCCGTGCAGCAGGGCGCCGCGCACCACCGGACTGCCCTGGACCGACCCCAGGGCCACCTCGGGGGTGTTGGGGGCTATACGGGCGGTGGCGGCCTGGACCCGTTCGGCGAGCTTGGCGCCACCGGCCATGGCCACGTCCCCGCCGAGGACGACCAGGCCCGGGTCGATGATCACGCTGACGGCGGCCACACCTCGGGCGAGCCGTTCGGCGAAGGCGTCGAGGAAGGCGTCGCCCTCGGGGCTGTCGGAGGCCGCGGCCCGCGCCACCACCTCGGTGACGTCGTTCCCGGTGAACCCGTGCTCCGCGGCGAGCCGGACCACCTGCTTGGCCTTGACCAGGGCCTGGAAGCCGTGCGGGAGGTCGCGGTCGCCCGCCTCCTGAAGCGACTCGTATCCGCCGGTCAGGCCCACGTCGCTCGGCATGGGGGCGCCGGGAACGGGCAGGTAGCCGATCTCTCCGGCACCGCCGGAACGGCCGCGGTGGATACGGCCGTCGATCATCATGGACATGCCGACGCCGCCGGCGGCGCTGAGCCAGATGAGCACGAACTCGTCGTAGCCGACGGCGGCGCCCTCGGAGTGCTCGGCCAGGGCGGCCAGGTTGACGTCGTTCTCCAGCATGACCGAGCGGGCGAGGTCGGTCCTGAGGGTCTCCAGTATCCCCTCGTGCCAGGACATGAGGTCGAAGGAGAAGCGGATGTCGCCGGTGCGGGGGTCGACGACGCCGGGGGTGCCGATGACGCAGGCGCGGACCTTGTCGAGGGGGACCTTGGCGGAATCGACCAGACGCATCACCGCGGTGTGGACGAGGGAGACGGGGTCGTCGGAGGTCGTGGGGTCGACCGAGACGTCACTGATGATGCGGCCGGTGATGTCGGCGATGGTGGCGGTGACCCGACTCGCGCTCACGTCGAGGACGGCCACATAGGCGCTTTCGGGGACGACCGCGTAGAGGGCCGCGTTGGGTCCGCGTCCGCCCGCCCGGCTGCCCACGACCCGGACGAGGTCGCGTTCCTCCAGACGGGCGAGGAGTTGGGAGGCGGTCACCTTGGACAGCCCCGTCCTCGTACCGAGTTGAGTCCTGGTCAAAGGTCCGCCGGACAGCAGTAGTTCCAGCGCCGCTCGATCATTGAGCTGGCGCAGCAGCCGGGGAGTCCCCGGACGTTGAGACATAACCGTGACACCTCACCCTGTTTTTATTAGGAAAGTTTCCTGTTAATTTAACTCACAACCTCACAGGAGGTCACGTCCCGGCAGGTCCGTGATGGTTTCGGACCCCGGTTCCCGCGCCGGCGGGGCGATCAGGAAGTGCTGTCCCAGCACACCCCCAACCAGTTGTCGAGGCACTCGGATCCGTCCATGATCCCAGGCCGCCTCGAGCACAGGCGCCGGACTCCGGCGCGACGTGCGAAGGGAGATAGGTTCACATGAGGTTTCCCAAGATCGCCCTGGCCTCGGCCGTGGTGATGCTGGCGGCCGCCTGCGGCGGAGGTTCCGAGGACGGAGGGTCCGGAGGGGCACCCGACAGCCTGACCGTGTGGGTCATGGGCACCGCCCAGGACGAGCTGGTCAACTACTTCGACGACGCGGAGAGCCGATTCCAGGATCTCTACCCCGACACCTCGGTCAACGTCGAGTTCATCCCCTGGGGCGACGCCCAGGAGTCCATCACCAACGCCATCGCCGGCGGTGACGCCCCCGACGTCCTGGAGGTCGGCAACGACCAGGTCTCCAGCTGGGCCTCGCAGGGCGCCCTGCTCGACATCGGCGAGTACGTCGACGAGTGGGCCCCCTCCAAGGACATGGACCAGGAGGCCCTGGAGTACGGGACCTACAACGGCGTCCAGTACGGCGTCCCGTGGTTCTCCGGCGTGCGCACCCTGTACTACCGCTCCGATTGGCTCGAGGAGCTCGGTCACGACGCCCCCGAGACCTGGGACGAGCTGCTCGAGGTCTCCCAGGCCATCGAGGAGGAGCACGGCGTTCCCGGATTCGCCGCCCCGACCGACTTCACCAACGGCATCGCCAGCTTCATCTGGGGCAACGGCGGCGAGATCGCGGTGCAGGACGGCGAGGAGTGGACCGGCCGACTGACCGACCCCGCCACCGTCGAGGCCGTGGAGTTCTACGCCGACCTCACCGCCGAGCACGAGATCTCCCCGCAGAGCTACGTCGGCGAGAACGAGCTCGTCCCGCTGGCCGACATGGCCAACAGCCAGGTCGGCATGTACATCGACGGCGGCTGGGCCCTGGGCTCCATGGAGGAGCAGGCCGAGGACCCCGAGGTCCTGGAGAACATCGCCTCCGCCCCGATCCCCGGCGCCGACGGCATCGCCCCGGTCTTCGCCGGCGGTTCCGCCCTGACCGTCTTCGGTCTCACCGAGCACCCGGAGCAGGCCTTCGACCTGCTGGGCGTCCTGGGCGACCAGGAGGGCGGCAAGGCCTACGCCGACGTCGCGGGCTTCTTCCCGGCCTACCCCGAGCTCCTCGAGGCCGACGAGTACCAGAACGACCCCGAGCGCGCCGCGGCCGCCACCAGCATGCAGAACACCCGTTTCTTCCCCAGCACCCCTCGCTGGAACGCCGCCGACCTGGACAACAAGATCCTGCCCGGCGCCGTGCTGGACATCGTCCGGGGCGGAGACCCCGAAGAGGTGTTGGAGGCCGCCAACGAGCAGCTCACCGACATCCTCAACGAGCCGGTCGAGTAACGGCCGCTTCCGTCCTCGCAGAGCCGTGACGGGCGGGCCCGGATCCGAGCCCGCCCGTCACGGGCGACCCCGCCCCGATTGAGAAGACCATGCCGCGAACCGTCGACAAAGCGTCAGCCGCACCGGAAGGTGCCGCGGAGCAGGCCCCACGCTCCAGGTCCCGCCTGATACCCACCCCCTATCTGCTCATCATCCCCTCGGTGATCCTGCTCGCGGTCGTGCTGCTCTGGCCGATCGTGCAGATGGTCTGGTACTCGTTCACCAGCTTCACCACCCGGAACCTGATGCCGAACCAGCCGGGCCCGGAGTGGAACGGCTTCGGCCACTACCAGACGTTGCTCACCGACGGCGACTTCTGGACGATCCTGCGCAACACGGTCGTCGTCTGTGTGCTCATGGTCGGCATCACGATGATCCTGGGCACCCTCATCGGGATCCTGCTGCACAAGCTGCCCAAGTGGTTCTCGGCCATCGTGGCCATCGGCATGATGCTGGCCTGGTCCACCCCGGCGCTGAGCGCCTCCCTGGTCTTCCGCTGGCTCTTCCTGCCCGAACGCGGTCTGGTCAACGTCACCCTCGACCGCCTCCCGAACTGGCTGGTCGGCGACGGATGGCTCCAGTACAACTGGTTCCTCGAGCCCCTGCCCCTGTTCACGATCCTCATCTCGGTGATCGTCTGGCAGTCGTTCCCGTTCGTCGCGGTGTCGGTACTGGCCGGTCTCAAGAGCATCCCGTCGGAGCTGTACGAGGCCGCGCGGATGGACGGCGCGAACGCCTGGAAGGCGTTCTGGAACGTCACCTTCCCCATGCTGCGTCCGCTGTTCGCCCTGCTGCTGGTCCTCCAGATCATCTGGGACCTGCGCGTGTTCACCCAGCTCTACATCCTGGCGAACAGCTTCCAGAACAAGGACGTCTACCTGCTCTCGTACTACATCTACCAGCAGGGATTCACGGCCAGCCCCGCCAACTACGGCATGGGGTCGGCGATCGCCGTGGTCATGACCGTCATGATCCTCGCCGTCACCGCGTACTACCTGCGCATCATGATCCGCCAGGGGGAGACCCGATGAGCGCCGTCGACAAGACCACCCGGACCGCCTCGGCCGCCTCCAAGGGTTCCCAGGGCACCGGGAGGACCTACCGTCGCAGCCCGCTGCGACGTCTGCGCGACCTTCCCCTGTACGTGGCGGGCATCGCCGTCTTCGTCTTCTCGGTCTTCCCCGTCTACTGGATGGTCGCCACGGCCTTCAAGCCGACGGGCGAGATCTTCACCCGCGACCAGAGCCTGATCCCCCAGGCGCCCACCCTCGCCCACTTCGACCGGGTGATCAACGGCCAGTTGATCCCCGGGGTGAACTTCGGAACCTTCCTCACCAACAGCCTGCTGGTGACCCTGGGCGCGGTCGCGATGGGAGCGTTCTTCTCCCTCCTGGCGGCGGTGGCCGTCGCCAGGTTCCGCTTCAAGCTGCGCTCCGCCTTCATCATGCTGCTCATCGTCATCCAGATGGTGCCGATGGAGGCGATGATCATCTCGATCTTCATCAACTTCCGCTCCCTGTCGGAGGCCACCGGAATCCAGCTCCTCGGCAACCTCACCGGCCTGCTGGTGGTGTACACGGCGGTGTCCCTGCCGATCACCATCCTGATGCTGCGGGGGTTCGTCGCCGCCGTTCCCAAGGAGTTGGAGGAGGCGGCCGCCATCGACGGGGCCGGCAGCTGGACGATCTTCTGGCGGATCCTGATGCCGCTGGTCGCGCCGGGCCTGGTGGCCGCGAGCATCTTCGCCTTCATCACGGCCTGGAACGAGTTCATCGTCGCCCTGACCTTCCTGGGGCGGAGCACCGACAACTACACGCTGCCGCTGACCCTGTCCTACTACTTCGGACGCTTCGGCACCGAGTGGGGTCCGATCATGGCCGCGTCGACCCTGTTGACCATCCCCGTGATGATCTTCTTCCTCTTCGTCCAGCGCCGCATGGTCTCCGGTCTGACCATGGGCGCGGTCAAGGGCTGACCCTCGCCTCCCCGGGGCGGCGTGACCGTACCGCCCCGGGCCACCGCCTTCACGCCTACCCCCTTTCCCCGCCACGCGTCTGCTCTGGACCGGGCATCTCCCGCTCACGAACGGAGTCCGTCATGCCGCACGATCCGACATTGGAACGTCTGGCCAACGCCACGCTGCTGGTGCCCTTCGAGTCGCTCCACGCCCCTCGGTGGATCCTGGAGGGGCTGGCGGACGGGATCTCCGGGGTCTGTCTGTTCCACAACAACCTGGAGAGCCCGGAACAGATCACCGCGCTCAACGCCGGCCTGGGCGAGGTCACCGACCACCCGCTGATCTCCCTGGACGAGGAGGGCGGCGACGTCACCCGGATCGGCCAGGCCCGAGGCAGCGGCTATCCGGGCAACGCCGCCCTGGGCCGGGTGGACGACACCGACCTGACCCGGGAGACCTTCCGGGCCCTGGGTCTGGAACTCGCCGACCTGGGATTCAACCTGGACCTGGCGCCGTCGGTGGACGTCAACGTCGCCGACGACAACCCGGTCATCGGTACCCGCTCCTTCGGCTCGGACGCCGAACTGGTGGCCCGCCATTCGGCCGCCTCGGTCCTGGGTCTCCAGGAGGCCGGGGTCGCCGCCTGCGCCAAGCACTTCCCCGGCCACGGCGCCACCTCCCAGGACTCCCACCACACCCTGCCCCGTGTGGAGGCCGACGCCGACCTGCTGCGCCGCCGTGAACTGCTGCCCTTCCAGGCCGTCATCGACGCCGGGGTCCGGTCGATCCTGACCGCCCACATCGAGATGCCCGGACTGGGCGGCGAGGGCCCCGCCACCCTCACCCGTGCCCTGGTCAACGACCTGCTGCGCAACGAGATGGGCTTCGAGGGCGTCGTGGTCAGCGACGCCATGGACATGCGCGGCGTCAGCGAACGCATCGGCATCCCCGAGGCGAGCGTGCTGGCGGTCGCGGCCGGCTGCGATCTGCTCTGCCTGGGCCGTTTCGTCTACGCCGACCAGGTCGCCGAGGTCCGTTCCGCGCTGGTCCGCGCGGTCCACGAGGGCCGTCTGACCGGAGAGCGTCTGGAGGAGGCCGCCGAGCGCAACGCCCGTCTGCGCTCCTGGGTGGGCCGCTCCTCCGCCGAGCGGACCCGTTCCGAGGCCACCGGGGCGGTCGGCCTGAACGGCGCCCGTCGGGCCGTGCGCGTGGACGGCGAACTGCCCCCGCTGGAGCGCCCGTACGTGGTCGAGGTGGACGCCCCGGCCGGGGTCGCGGTGGGCGACGTCCCCTGGGGTCTGGGGCCCTGGTTCCGCGACACCGTGCGGGTCTCCCCCGAGACCGACGACCCCTCCGCGATCCTGACCGCCGCGGCCGACCACGACCTGATCGTGGTGGTACGGGACGCGCACCGTTACCCGGACGCCCAGGCGTTCGTGAACGGCCTCCTGGCGGCCCGCCCCAAGGCGGTCGTGGTGGAGATGGGCCTGCCCATCTGGCGTCCCGACTGCGGCGCCTACGTGAGCACCTACGGCGCCGCCCACGTGAACGGACTGAGCGCGGCCGAGGTCCTGGGGTCCGCCGCCGCCCTCGAGACCGCCGACTGACCACTCCTCCCCCGCCCCGGCCCGGTCCCTCCCACCACTCCTCGGGACCGGGCCGGCGGCCTTTCTCCAGGGAACACGCCCACGATCGGCGGTGGCGGGAACGAAGGGGAGACATCGCCCATGTCCCCGAAACCCGGTCGGAGAAGTACTCTTGACCTGTAGCACCCCGGCCGTCGACGACACCCGTCGGCGTCCGGTGCCCCATTCGCCCTTCTAACCACGGCATAATCACAGCATGCGCCTTTCAGCCCGGGTCGACTACGCGCTTCGCGCGGCCGCAGAGCTCGCTGTCGCCGGCGACGGTCCGGTGACGGCCGAGCAGCTCGCACGCGCGCAGGCCATCCCCGGAAAATTCCTAGAGAACATCCTCACCCAGCTACGCCGAGCAGGCCTGGTACGCAGCCAACGGGGTCCCGTCGGCGGTTACTGGCTCGCCCGGCCCGCGGGGGAGATCTCCCTCGCCGACATCATCCGAGCGGTCGACGGACCACTCGCCAACGTGCGCGGGGAACGCCCCGAGCACGTCGACTACGACGGGGCCGCCCGCAGCCTGCAACAGGTGTGGATCGCCCTGCGCGCCAGCGAACGGGCCATCCTGGAGGGGGTCAACCTCCAGCACCTGGTCACCAACGAACTCCCCGAACAGGTGCGTTCCCTGGCCGAGGACCCCGAGTCCTGGGTCAACCACACGCATCGCTGAGAGCCCTACCCCGCACCCCCGCATACGACGAAGGAGCAGGCCCACCCCTCGGGGTGGGCCTGCTCCTCGTGGACTTCGTGGGGCCGACGTCCGAACGCGGACGGGGTGTCCTCAGACACCCGCCATGTCGGCGACCTGGGGAACACGGTCGGGAACGGACTCGATGCCGAGGTCCTGCGCCGGGACCGGGTCGCTCGTGACCGGATCGCCCAGCAGCGCGGCCTCTTGGAGCTCGGCCAGCGCGAGCTGGTCGGAGACCTCTCTCAGCACCTGTGAGAGCGGAACCCCGAGGGCCCCGCAGATCGAGGAGAGCAGCTCGGAAGAGGCCTCCTTCTGTCCGCGCTCGACCTCCGACAGGTAGCCGAGGGACACACGGGCGTCGGCCGACACCTCGCGGAGGGTGCGGCCCTGGCGCTGCCGCAGCCGCCTGAGCACGTCACCAAGTAGGTGACGAAGCAGGACCATCATTCGCGCTCCCTCCCACCGGTAGCGACCTTCATATACAACACCGTACCTGCCCCACGCCCGATTCGGGCACCTCTTGTCGTCCTGTTCGCTGGAGGGGGAACCCCACCCGGGGGTGGTTTTGTTCCCATTCCATGGGAGAAGGGGTATCAACCGAAAGGGTCGTTATCGGGCTCTGCTCCTCGCTCCTCACGAACGGTGGTCGTCAGAAGCCTGAGCGCACCTTCGACCGTGTGGTAGCGGATACCCGAACGATCCCCGGTGAAACTGAACCGGGCGACCCGGGTACGGGATCCGGGCCCCGCGACGGCCGCGAAGACCGTCCCCACGGGCCTTCCGTCCTGAGGATCGGGGCCGGCGACCCCGGTGACGGAGATCGCATAGTCCGACTCGACCGCCCGGCGCGCCCCGACCGCCATGTGACGGGCCACGTCGGGGTGGACCGCACCGTGCTCGGCCAACAGCTCCTCGGGGACCCCCAGGAGGGTGGACTTGGCGTCGGTGGCGTAGGTGACGAGTCCGCCCCGGTAGGTGGCCGAGGAGCCGGGCACGGAGGTCATGTGGGCACCGATGAGGCCCCCTGTGAGCGACTCCGCCGTGGCGCACGTGGAGCCGGAGGCGAGGAGGGCCCGATGCGCTTCCAGGGCGGCCTCGGCGGCCGCCCGCTCGATCTCCGTGATCGGGACGGCGCGGTCCCCCTCCTCGTTCATCTCCGGCTCCTTCTAGTCGCTCCGGTTCCCCTTGGCCCGGGCCAGGCGTACGGCGTCCACGACGTAGGTCAGTCCGGTCCACAGGGTGACGGCCAGGGCGGCCGCCATCACGCCGTGGGCCACCCAGACGAACAGGTCCATGAACGGCAGCAGATGCAGGGGGAACAGATAGATGCTGATCGCGACGATCTGAAGGACGGTCTTGAGCTTGCCGCCCTTGCTCGCCGGGATGACCCCGTAACGCAGGACCGCCAGACGCAGCAGCGTGATCCCCCACTCGCGGACCAGGATGGCGATGGTCACCCACCACCACAGGTCGCCCTGAACGGAGAGCACGATCAGGGCCGCGCCGGTGAGGGCCTTGTCCGCGATCGGGTCGGCGATCTTGCCGAAGTCGGTGACCAGGTTCCGCCGGCGGGCCAGCTCACCGTCGACGCGGTCCGTGATGGCCGCGAGCACGAAGACGCCGAAGGCCGCCAGACGCCACCACGTGCCGTCCAGGAACATGAACCACACGAAGACCGGCACCATGACCAGACGGCTCATCGTGAGGATGTTCGCGATGTTCCACAAGGGAGCCTGGGGGGCGGGCGACGCCGCGGGATCGTGGCTGCTCATCTGTCCCCGGCTTCCCCGTCCTGCTCGGCGACGAGGTCGGCGCCGGCCGCCTGGATCACGGTCGCGCGCACCAGGTCGCCGACGGAGAGCCCCTCGCCGTACAGGATGGTGCTGCCGTCGACCTCGGGGGCCTGGTGCTCGGACCGTCCCTCGTAGACGCCGTCCTCGATGACGGACTCCACCAGGACGGTCACCTCGTCACCGATGCGCTCCTCGGCCCGCTGGGCCATGAGCTCCTCGGCCAGTCGGTTGAGGCGGTCCACGCGTTCCTGGACGACCTCCTCCGGGACCTTGTCGGCGTGGCCGGCGGCCTCGGTGCCGTCCTCGTCGGAGTAGCCGAAGACGCCGATGGCGTCCAGGCGGGCCTCGCTCAGGAAGGCCACCAGCTCCTCGAACTCCTCCTCCGTCTCGCCGGGGAAGCCGACGATGAAGTTGGAGCGGGCCCCGGCCTCCGGGGCCTTGGCACGGGCGGTGGCCAGCAGCTCCAGGAAGCGCTCACGGTCACCGAAACGGCGCATACGGCGCAGCAGCGGACCGCTGGCGTGCTGGAAGGAGAGGTCGAAGTAGGGGACCACGCCGGGGGTGCCGGTGAGCACCTCGACCAGCCCCGGACGGACCTCGGCGGGCTGGAGGTAGCTGACGCGCACGCGCTCCAGCCCCTCGACAGCGGCCAGCCTCGGCAGCAGCTTCTCCAGAGCGCGCAGGTCGCCCAGGTCCTTGCCGTAGGAGGTGGAGTTCTCGCTGACCAGGAAGACCTCGCGGACGCCCTCGCTCGCCAGCCACTCGGCCTCACGGACGATCTCGTCCATCTGGCGGGAGATGTAGGCGCCGCGGAAGGCCGGGATGGCGCAGAAGGTGCACCTTCTGTCACAGCCGGAGGCGATCTTGAGGTTGGCGACCGGGCCGCCGGTGAGCCGGCGGCGCGGGATCGAGGTGCGGTAGGGCAGCTCGGTGCCCTCCGCCCCCTCGGAGTCGGCGAAGGAGGCGTGGCCGGGAACGTGGACCTGGGAGGCGTCGCGCTCGGCCGGACTGATCGGCAGGAGGGTGCGACGGTCGCGAGGGTCGTGCGGGACCAGGGAACGTCCGGCGACGACGTCGTCGAGACGATCGGTGATCGCCGCGTAGTCGTCGAAGCCGATCACCTGGGCCTCGGGGAGGGCGTCGGCCAGTTCGGAGCCGTAACGTTCGGCCATGCACCCGGCGGCGACCACCTTGCCACCCGACGAGGCCGCCTCCAGCAGGGTCTCGATCGAGTCCTGCTTGGCGGCCTCGATGAATCCGCAGGTGTTGACGACGGTCACGTCGGCCTCGGTGTCGTCGTCGACGAGGTCCCAGCCGCCGGCGGCAAGGCGTCCGGCGAGCTCTTCGGAGTCGACCTCGTTACGCGCACACCCCAGGGTGACGAGTGAGACAGTACGGCGCGATGACATGGCTTCCAAGCGTGTGGGAGAGCTGTGAGCGGCGCGGATGCGCGGCGCGAACGAAGGCCGGAGTACGGTCGGGTTCGCGCGCGACACGGCGTCGATCGGCGCCGCCCGCGGCCACCAACACTACCGTGATCGACTCACCCGCCCGTACCCCGGCCTCGGAACATCGTCGCTCCGCCCGCGGTCGAGGGCCCCGGTCAGTCACCGATGCCCTCGGCGCCGACGGTGAACTCCTTCACCTCGCCCACGCCTCCGCTGGGACCGAGGTCCTCTCCGTCGACCGCCACCGCGACCTCTCCGGCGTTGCCGACCCACAGCTCCAACGGCGCCTCGGTGACGTAGTCCCGGGTCTCGCCTTCGAGCAGGAAGCCCGTGAAGAGGTTCTCCCCCTCGGCGTCGGTGACCTTGACCCAGCTGCGACCGGAGCCGTTGAGTTCGACGGTGAACTCCTCGGGTTCCTCCGCCTCCTTGACGCCCTCCTCGCCCTGGGCCTTGCCCACGACGGCGCCTTCCTCGGGAAGGACCACGGAGCCGGCGGCCTCGTCGCCGTCCCGCTCCTTGTCCCGCATCGCGTCGAAGGCCGTGCGGACGGGGCCGCTCTCCTCGTCCTGCCAGGCCCGGACACCGACCACGACGGCGGCGACCAGGATGAGGCCGACCACCGCCCAGGGCCAGTGACGGCGCACTCCCCCGGCGGGGCCGGCACGACCCGCGAGGGCCCCCGCCGGACGCCCGCGAGGCGGACGTCGATCGTCCCCGCGGCCCGGTCCTCGACCGTCCCGCTTTCGGGCGCCCTCGCCCTCACGTGGCCCCGGGACCGCGGCCGCCGCGGCCGGCCGGCGTCTACCGGGTCGGTCCGCGGGCTCGGTCCGTTTCGCCAGCCTCTTGTTGCGTTCGAAGTGGCCCCAGTTCTCGGCCCGCTGCTCGGGGTCGATGTCCTCGTCCCCGATCCGGGCCGGGATCTCGTGGCCGCCCTCCTCGGAACGGCCCCGCCCTCCTCCGCCGCCCGCCGTGGCTCGGGCGGCCTTGGGCGAGGCGGCCGGGTGCCTGGGAGGCGGGACGAAGGTGGGCTTCTCCTTGGAGGCGTGCTCTCGTTCGTACTCCTCCAAGAGCGGCTCGGGGTCGACACCCAGGAACTTGCAGATCCTCCGGATGTGGCCGCGTGCGTAGAAGTCCCCTCCGCAAGGGACGAAGTCCTCGTTCTCTATGGCTCTGAGGACCTGCATCCGAATGCGTGTACGTGTGCTCAGGTGCTCCAAAGAGCACCCCGCCGCGATCCGTGCGGCGGACAGGGTCTGGCCGATCGTCGCCATGCGCACTCCCCCCGCGACTTTCAGTGCCTATGCGACTCCACTCTGCTACCACTACCCGCCCGGTGGGGCGCACCACGCCCTAAGGCACCGCCAAGATCGCACCAAATCGGGCGACACGGACGGGGCGGATCGGGCGGGCGCGCCAGAGGATCAACCCCCTCGGATGTCCGTCAGGACCGCGGCCAGATCGTCGGGCTGCACGAGGACGTCCCGCGCCTTGGAGCCCTCGCTCGGGCCGACGACGTCCCGGCTCTCCATCAGGTCCATGAGTCGACCGGCCTTGGCGAAGCCGACACGGAGCTTGCGCTGGAGCATCGACGTGGATCCGAACTGGGTGGTGACCACCAGCTCGACCGCCTGCAACAGCAGGTCCATGTCGTCGCCGATGTCCTCGTCGATCTCCTTCTTCTTCGCCCCTTCGACCGCGACGTCCTCGCGGTAGCTGGGTTCGGCCTGCTTCTTGCAGTGGTCGACGATCGCGCGGATCTCCTTCTCCCCCACCCACGCGTTCTGGAGCCGGATGGGCTTTCCGGCTCCCATGGGGAGGAAGAGGGCGTCGCCCTTGCCGACCAGTTTCTCCGCCCCGGGCTGGTCGAGGATGACCCGGCTGTCGGCGAGGCTGGAGGTGGCGAAGGCCAGGCGGGAGGGGACGTTGGCCTTGATCAGACCGGTGACCACGTCGACGCTGGGCCGCTGGGTGGCCAGGACCAGGTGGATCCCGGCGGCGCGGGCCAGCTGGGTGATGCGCACGACCGCGTCCTCCACGTCGCGCGGGGCGACCATCATCAGATCGGCGAGCTCGTCGACGATGACCAGGAGGTAGGGGTAGGGCTCGTACTCGCGTTCACTGCCGGGCGGGGCCTTCAGCTCACCGGTGCGCACGGCGGCGTTGAAGTCGTCGACGTGGCGGTACCCGGAGGCGGCCAGGTCGTCGTAACGGCGATCCATCTCCCCCACCACCCATTGGAGGGCCTCCGCGGCCTTCTTGGGGCTGGTGATGATGGGGGTGATCAGATGAGGGATGCCCTCGTACATGGTCAGTTCGACCCGCTTGGGGTCGACCAGGATCATGCGCACCTCGTCGGGGGTGGCGCGCATCATCAGCGAGGTGATGAGCCCGTTGATGCAGGTGGACTTACCGGCGCCGGTGGCGCCCGCGACCAGCACGTGGGGCATCTTGGCCAGGTTGGCCACGACGTTGGTGCCCTCCACGTCCTTGCCCAGCCCGACCAGCATGGGATGGTCGTCGGAGGTGGCGGCCGTGGACCCGAGCACGTCACCCAGGCTCACTATGTCCTTGTCGGTGTTGGGGATCTCCACACCGATCGCGGACTTGCCGGGGATCGGCGATTGGATGCGCACGTCGGCGCTCTTGACGGCCAGGGAGATGTTCTTCGACAACGCCGTGACCTTCTCGACCTTCACCGCCGGGCCGAGCTCGATCTCGTAGCGGGTGACCGTCGGCCCTCGGGTGAACCCGGTGACCTCGGCGTCGATCTTGAACTGGCCCATCACCCCCGACAGCGCGGAGACGACCTCGTCATTGGCCTTGGTGCGCGGCTTGACCGGCGTGCCCGGCTTGAGCATGGTCGGAAGCGGAAGCTCGTAGTCGCCCTCGACCACCCGTGAGGGCAGGGAGAGCTGCTCGGTGGCGACCGGCGGAGGCGTCGGATCGGGGACCGGCGCCTTGGCCTTGGACTTCTTCTTGGCGGGCTTGGCGGCCGCCTCCTCCTCGTCGGTGAGGGCGGGGGCGATCGGCTCCGGGCCTTCGGGTGCGTCGGAGAGCACCGGGCTGTCGTAGGGGCGCTCGTGGTCGCCGGCGACCGTCTCGGTGTCCTCGGCCCGCTTCTTGGGCCTGCGCTTGCGGGTCGGCTTCTTCTCCGCGTCGGCGCCGAGGATGCCGATCCCCGCGTCCGGCCCGGGGTCGCGCTCCATCAGGGCGGTGAACAGCGTCTGGAGCCGGTCCGGGATGCGTCGGATGGGGGTCGCGGTCACCACCAGGACACCGAAGATCAGCACGAGGGCGAGCAGGAGGCCGGTGAGCCAGGGGGTGACGATGGAGCTGAGCGGACCGGAGGCGACGAAGCCGATGAGTCCGCCCGCGTTCTGGAGCCCCTCGATCCCGTCGGCGGGCTGGGGGATGCCGTGGGCGATGTGGATCAGCCCCAGGAGGCCGAGCATGATCGCGGTGATCCCGATGAAGAGCCGCCCGGCGTCGCCCTCCTTGGCGCTGCCGGGGGTGCGCATCAGCTTCACCGCGATGGGCAGGAACAGCAGCGGCAGGATCGGTGAGAAGGTGCCGAAACCACCGACGACCACCATGCGGGTGGCCTCCAGCAACGGTCCCTCGCTCTGCCACCACACGGCGGCCGCCACGAGGATGCCCAGGGCCAGCAGCACCAGCCCGATCCCGTCGCGCCGCAGGTCGGGGTCGAGGTCGCGGGCGCTGCGCCCGACCGCTCGAGCGGCCCCTCCCACCGTATGGGCGATGAGCTTCCACAGGACCAGCAGGAACTGCCCGAAGAGCGTGACCACGTAGGCGATGGGGCCGTCCGGCATGCGCTTGGCGGCCGCGGGTCTGCGCGCGGTGGTCTTCTTGCGCTTGGAGCCGCCAGAGGAGGCGCGCGTGGCCATTGAGGGGGTCACCTCCACGGGGACCGGGTCGTTCTCGAAGCCCGGACACAGCGTCCCGGCACGGCGGGAAGCCTACTAAGGCGTCCACCCCGAGGCACGAAGGGGGACCGGCGTGTCGTGCGCGGCCACCGGGCACGACGTCGAAGGGGGCGGACACGTCGAACGGCCCGGGAGCGCCAAGGGCGTTCCGGGCCGTTCGACGTGACGTGTCCCGTCGGGTCAGACCTCGACGAGGACGGGGATGATCATCGGGCGACGACGGTACGTCTCGTTCACCCAACGCCCCGTGCTGCGACGGATCAGCTGCCGGAGCTGGTGCGGGTCGTTGACCCCGTCGGCGGCGGCCCGGTCCAGGGCGTCCTGGAGCTTGTCGATGACGTCGTCGTAGGCGTCGGCGCCGATGCCCGCGCCCCGCGTGTGGATCTCGGGCTCGCCCAGGATCTTGCCGCTGTTGGAGTCCACGGCCACGACCACGGAGATGAAGCCCTCGTCACCGAGGATGCGACGGTCCTTGAGCGCGGCCTCGGTGACGTCGCCGACCGAGGAGCCGTCGACGTACACGTAACCGGCCTGGACCGCGCCGACGATCCTGGCCCGGTTCTTGTACAGGTCGACGACCACGCCGTCCTCGGCGATGACGACCCTGTCGGCCGGGACACCGGTGAGCTTGGCCAGGTCGGCGTGGGCCCGCATGTGGCGCCACTCGCCGTGCACCGGCATGAAGTTGCGCGGACGCACCATGTTGAGCACGTACAGCAGCTCGCCGGCGGAGGCGTGTCCGGACACGTGCACCAGGGCGTTGCCCTTGTGCACGACCTTGGCGCCCCAGCGGGTCAGACCGTTGATCACCCGGTTGACCGAGTTCTCGTTGCCGGGGATGAGCGAGGAGGCCAGCAGGATGGTGTCCCCCTCCTCGATCCGGATCTGGTGGTCTCGGTTGGCCATCCGGCTGAGGGCGGCCATGGGCTCGCCCTGCGAACCGGTGCAGACCAGGACGACCTCGTCGCCGGGCATCTTGTCGAGCTGCTTGACGTCGACGATCGTGTCGCCCGGAATGCTGAGGTAGCCCAGGTCGCGCGCGATGTTCATGTTGCGGACCATGGAGCGGCCCACGAAGGCGATCTTGCGCCCGTGCGCGGTGGCCGCGTCGATGACCTGCTGGACACGGTGCACGTGCGAGGCGAAACAGGCCACGACGATGCGCTTCTCGGCCTGACGGAACACCTTGTCGATGGCCTCGTTCAGGTTCCGCTCGCCGACGACGAAACCGGGCTGCTCGGCGTTGGTGGAGTCCGACAGCAACAGGTCGACGCCCTCGTCGCCGAACCGGGCGAAGCCGGCCAGGTCGGTGAGGCGGCCGTCCAGCGGAAGCTGGTCCATCTTGAAGTCGCCGGTGTGCAGCACCGTACCGCCGGGGGTGCGGATACCGACCGCCAGCGCGTCCGGGATGGAGTGGTTGACCGCGAAGAACTCCAGGCCGAAGGGGCCGAAGTCCTGCTTCTCCCCCTCCTCGACCTGGACGGTCACCGGCTTGATGCGGTGCTCGCCCAGCTTGGCGCTGATCAGCGCCAGGGTGAGCTTGGAACCGACGATCGGGATGTCGGCGCGCTCACGCAGCAGGAACGGCACACCGCCGATGTGATCCTCGTGCCCGTGGGTGAGCACGATCGCCTCGACGTCGTCCAGGCGGTCCCGGATGTAGTCGAAGTCCGGCAGGATCAGGTCGACGCCGGGCTGCTCCTCCTCGGGGAAGAGCACGCCGCAGTCGACGATGAGCAGCTTGCCGGCGTACTCGAAGACCGTCATGTTCCGGCCGATCTCACCGAGACCGCCCAGCGGGACGACCCTCAGGACGCCCTCGCCCTGGGGCGGGGGCGGGCCGAGCTCGGGGTGCGGGTGACTCATACGGAACCCTCCGTGAGGCGCTCGACGCGGACGGCGCTGGCCGGAACCGCCTGGTGCGGGGCGAGCCCGATCGGGCCCTTGACCCCCGCGGCGGCCAGGTCCTCGCGCAGCAGGGCCTGGAGCTCGGAGGAGGCGTCGGCGAGCGGGGTCCGGACGGGGCCGGAGGGCAGGCCGAAGAGGTTCAGGATCGCCTTGGTGGTGATGACGCCCTGGGTGCGGAACATACCGGTGTAGACCGGGGTGAGGCGGCGGTGGATGGCCAGGGCCTGGCCGACCTCGCCCGCCTCGAACGCGTCGATCATGTCCTTGAGGTCGCTGCCCACGATGTGGCCGACGACGCTGACGAAACCGGCGGCGCCCACCGACAGCAGCGGCAGGTTCAGGATGTCGGTCCCGCAGTAGTAGGCCAGGTCGGTGCGCTCCATCACCCAGGAGCTGGCGCCGACGTTGTCCTTCGCGTCCTTGTTGGCGACGATCCGCGGGTGCTCGGCCAGCCGGACCAGCGTCTCGGAGGCGATCGGGGTGCCCGTGCGGTGCGGGATGTCGTAGAGCATCACCGGCAGTTCGGTGGTGTCGGCGATCTCCGTGAAGTGCCTGATCAGGCCTTCCTGGGGAGGCTTGTTGTAGTAGGGCGTGACCGCCAGGAGGCCGTGCGCGCCGGCCTTCTCCGCGGCCTTGGCCAGCTTGACGCTGTGGCGGGTGTCGTTGGTGCCCACGCCCGCGACGATCTGGGCACGGTCGCCGACGGCCTCGACGACCGTGCGGAGCAGGCGGTCCTTCTCCTCGTCGCTGGTCGTGGGCGACTCGCCGGTGGTGCCGCTGATGACGAGGCCGTCATTGTGCTGCTCGTCCACCAGGTAGGTGGCGAGTCTGGCGGCGCCTTCGTAGTCGAGTTCGCCGTCCTCGAGCATCGGGGTGACCATCGCGGTCAGCATCTTGCCGAACGGGCGGTTCTTGGTGTCAACCATCACGTGTGAAAGGCTCTCGGGCCCGATACCGCGAGGCGCGGGCCCTCGTATGCCCCTCCTCCTCTCCGTGTCCTATCGGAAACAGTCGTTACATGTCCCGTGGCGGGTGCTTTCTCCGTACACGGGTGGGGCGGCGTTGTACGTCCGCCACCGCGATCGGCCCTGTGGGCCGGACGCGGGAAAGTCTGTGTCGCTCCGCTCCTACGAGTGTCGGAGGCGGCGTCCGGTTCGTTCCCCGTCCTCGTCGGTCGAGGTGGGAGAGCGTCACCGGGAGTGTGAACCTACCCGCCCCGGGCCCTCGCCACTCGGACGGGACCCGGGGTCACCACGTTCGGAAGGGGTGGTGTTCGGGGTTGTCGACAGGGTCAGTCGTCCTTCTGGTCCGGCAGGAACATGCTCAGCAGCCAGCTCACGACGGCGACGACGATGGCCCCCCAGAAGGCGGGCCAGAAGCCGTCGATGTGGAAGGGGAGGTCGAACAGCCCGGCGATCCACTCCGTGAGCAGGAACAGCAACGCGTTCACGACCAGGCCGATCAGGCCCAGGGTCAGAGCGTAGAACAGGCAGCCGACCGTTTTGACGATCGGTTTGATGATCGCGTTGACCACACCGAAGATCGCACCGACGACGAGGAAGACGACGATCTGTCCGACGGTGTCGTCGGTCCCGACATCGATGCCGTCGATCAGAAAGACAGCCGCCCAAAGGGCGAGTGCGTTCACGATAACTCTGATAATGAGGCTCACACCGTAGATGTTCCCATGCCGTGGCAAGCTCCGGAAACTCCGGCACCGCCCCGCCCGGACGGGAACCTTCAGAGGAGGCCCTCAGTGTCCAGTGCCCAGTTCGTCCGCCCCGCCCGTGTCGCCGACGTGGACCGGGTGGTGGAGCTCCAGGTGGCGTCGTGGCGGGCGGTGTACTCGGGTCTGTTGCCCGACGAGGTGGCCGAGGAGATGTCCGGCCCCCAGGCCGCGCGGAGTTTCCGTGAGCAGTGGACGGAGGCCCTGGAGTCCCCGCCCACCTCCAGGCATCGACTGGTGGTGGCCACCGACGAGGTGGGCGGCGAGCGGCACGTCGTGGGGTTCGCGGCCTTCGGGCCGGCGGGCGACCCCGACCTGTGGCCGGCCAAGGACGCCGAACTGTTCGCGTTGCACGTGGACCCCGAGCGGGCGCGTGAGGGACACGGTAGCCGGCTGGTGAACGCCTGCGTGGATCACCTGGTGGAGGGCGGTTTCGGCACGGTGCACGTGTGGGTCCCCGAGGAGGAGAACGCCCTGCGGGGGTTCCTGGAGGCGGCGGGCTGGCGGGCGGACGGCGCCCGACGGGAGATCGACATGGGCCGGACCCTGCCCATGGTGCGACTGCACGCGGCGATCTCGGAGTAGCCGGTCTCGGGCGAGGGCGGTCAGGCACTACCGTGGGGTGGTTGTTGTGGCGCGCCCTCGCGCGCCCCGTATCGAACTGGAGGACCGGCGCGTGGCCACGGTCAGTGAATGGGTCTCGGGGTTGCGCCCCCGTACGCTTCCGAACTCGATCGTCCCGGTGGCGGTGGGAACCGCCCTGGCCTTCGCGCTGGACGGGTTCGTGTGGTGGAAGGCCCTGCTCGCGCTCGTGGTGTCGATGGCCCTCCAGGTGGGGGTCAACTTCGCCAACGACTACAGCGACGGCGTCAAGGGCACCGACACCGAGGAGCGGACCGGCCCGACCCGATTGACCGCCTCCGGCGCGGCGCGGCCCGGCCAGGTGTTGGGCGCGGCGCTGGGGAGTTTCGCCTTCGCCGGTGTCGTGGGGCTGGTCCTGGTGGCGACCACCTCATGGTGGCTGCTCCTGGTGGGCGTGGCGGCGATCGCGGCCGGGTGGTACTACACCGGCGGTCGTACCCCCTACGGCTACCGCGGTCTGGGCGAGATCTCGGTCTTCGTGTTCTTCGGTGTCGTGGCCGTGGTGGGCACCGTGTTCGTCCAGTTGGAGTCGGCGCCGTGGCAGGCCTGGGTGGCCTCGGTCCCGGTCGGGCTGCTCTCCTGCTCGGTGCTGGTCATCAACAACCTGCGCGACATCCCCACCGACCGGGAGACCGGGAAGATCACCCTGGCCGTGCGGTTGGGCGAGACGGGGACCCGCCGTATGTTCGCGGCGATGATCGTCGCCTCGTACGTGTTCGCGCTCGCGCTGCTCCCCGTCTCCTGGTGGGTGCCCGCGGTCCTGCTGTCGGTGCCCCTGGCCGTACCGCCGCTGCGCCGTGTCCTCGGTGGTCAGGTGGGGCGCGACCTGGTGCTGGGGTTGGGCGAGACGGGCCGGCTCCAGATGGCGTTCGGGCTCCTGTTCTCCATCGCCCTGGCCCTGGGCTGACGAAGGGCACGTCGCGGCGGGGCCGGAGGTACGTCCATGACACCCTGGCCCCGTTCGCCACGTTCGCCGACCTTCGAAGGAGCGATGGCCATGGAGCGTTCCGCCCGAGAGCGCGACGACGAGAGGTTCTTCGCCTCCCTGCCCGCCACCCGGGGCGCGGCGGGCGCGCTCATCCGCTCCCCCGAGGGGGACGTGCTGTTGGTCCGCCGTGCCTATGAGAGCGACGCCCTTTGGGGGATCCCCGGCGGGATCGTCGAGGCGGAGGAGTCGCCCCTGTCCGCCTGTAGACGGGAGATCGCCGAGGAGTTGGGCGTGACGGCGACCGTCCGCGGTCCGTTGGTCGTGGACTGGGTGCCCGCCCGGTATCCGCGCACCGCCGCTCTCCAGTGGCTGTTCCGCGTCGAGGTGCCCTCGGAGGACCGGTTCTCCCTCCAGCCGGAGGAGCTGTCCGGATGGGAGTGGGTCCGCCCCGGGAGGATCCCGGAGTACCTGCCCGAGGGCACGGCCCGTCGCATGCTCGCCGCCGTCGCGGTGGACGACCATGGGGGCGGCCCGGTCTACTTGGAGGACGGGAGGACCGTCCTGCCCGACCACCGTCCCGCCGGCGGGGAGGGTTCCCCGCGCGGGTGAGGCCACCGGGGCGCCGCCGTGCCCCGGAAGGGAGCGAAGACCGTGCCGAGCGACCACAGCGACCCCCGATCCCCCGCCCACGACCCCCGTTCATGGGACGAACGCGCCTCCGCGCAGGCGCACGCCTTCGACCTCATCGGGGAGCGCTACGACGAGGTGTTCCCCGACAAGAAGGGGCAGGAGGAGCACGTCCGACGCCTGTTGGAGACGTTGCCCGCAGGCTCGCGCGTGCTCGACCTGGGTTCGGGCACCGGTCTGCCCACGGCCCGCCGACTGGTCGACGCCGGTATGAGGGTGACCGGCTTCGAGATCTCCGAACGGATGCTCGAACTGGCCCGCCGCAACGTGCCCGAAGCGGAGTTCCACCGCACGGACATCGTCGATCTGGATCCGGACGGGACGTCCTATGACGCGGTGGTGGCCTTCTTCTCCCTGCTGTGCCTGCCCAGGGCTCGGATCCCCGAGGCCCTGGCCCGTGTGCGGGAGGCCCTGGTGCCCGGCGGGACCCTGTGTCTGTCGATGGTCGAGACGGACCTGGACGACGCGCCGATCCCGTTCCTGGGGGCGAGTCTCCGGGTGTCGGGCTATCCCCGCGATGAGCTGCGGCGCGTGGTGGAGGCCGCGGGCCTGGCCGTCGAGGACGAGCGCGCGGTCGTCTACGAGCCCGAGGGCGGGGACGCGCCCCCGGAGACCCAGGTCTTCCTCACCTGCCGCCGGAAGGGGTGAGACGGCTCGGCCCCCGGTACGCGTGTACCGGGGGCCGACGTACCGTCACGGGAGCGGACGGATCTCGATCTAGTCGAGACCGAGCAACGGCTCCAGGCCCAGGGTGAGGTCCTCGGACAGATCGGCGACCTTGCGCACGCCCAACAGCACCCCCGGCATGAAGGAGGTGCGGTTCATCGAGTCGTGGCGGAGCTTGAGGGTCTCGCCGTCGGTACCGAACACGACCTCCTGGTGGGCGATCAGCCCCTGGATCCGAAGGGCGTGCACACGGACCCCCTCGACGTCGGCGCCACGGGCGCCGGGGATCTCGGAGGTGGTGGCGTCGGGCATCGGCGCGGTGCCGGCCTCGCGGCGCGCCTCGGCGACCAGCTCGGCGGTGCGGTAGGCCGTACCGCTGGGAGCGTCGGCCTTGTTCGGGTGGTGCAGCTCGATGATCTCGGTGGAGTCGAAGTAGGGCGCGGCCTTCTTCGCGAAGTGCATCATCAGCACCGCCGCGATACCGAAGTTCGGCGCGACGAGCACCTTCGCCCCGGGGCGGGCCTCCTGCATGCGGCGCACCCGGGCCAGTTTCTCCTCGTCGAAGCCGCTGGTCCCGACCACGGCGTGGATCCCGTTGGCGATCAGCCACTCCAGGTTGTCCATCACCACGTCGGGATGCGTGAAGTCGACGACGTAGTCGGCCCCCAGTACCGCGTCACGGTCGTCGGCGCTGTCCACGCCCGCGACCAGTTCCATGTCGTCGGCGGCCCGAACCGCCTTGACGACCTCTGACCCCATGCGCCCATCGGCGCCGAAAACTCCTACCTTGAACACGGCACGAGCGTACCGGAGTCGACGACGACGTTCGGCGTGGTGCGACCTGGTCCGGCCCTCGCTCCGTGCGACTCTGACGCCATGTCACAGGAGCACTCCGATCGGTCCCGGCAACGTCTGGGCTCCCTCTTGAACGGTCTGAGGGCCGCCGTGCTGGGGGCCAACGACGGCATCATCTCCACCGCCGGCCTGGTGGTGGGTGTGGCGGGCGCCACCCCGCACCGGGAGGCGCTCCTGGTGGCCGGGGTCGCCGGCACCCTGGCCGGGGCGCTGTCCATGGCGGCGGGCGAGTACGTCTCGGTCAGCACCCAGCGCGACACCGAGCGCGCCGCCATCGCCCGGGAGCGTCGTGAACTCTCCGACGACCCCGAGGGCGAACTGGAGGAGCTGGCCGAGATGTACCGGAGCCGGGGGCTGAGCGATCGGCTCTCCCGCGAGGTCGCCCGAGAGCTCACCGAGCACGACGCCCTGAGGGCGCACGTGGAGGTCGAACTCGGGCTCGACGGCTATCGGGCGAACCCGTGGCAGGCCGCCTTCGCCAGCATGTTCTCCTTCCTCCTCGGAGCCCTGATCCCGTTGGCGGCGATCCTGCTCGGCCCGGAGGCCTGGCGACTGCCCGTGACGGTGGTGGCGGTGCTCGTGGCCACCGGCCTGCTGGGCGCTGTCAGCGCCTGGACCGGTGGAGCTCCGGCCCCGCGGGCGGCGATCCGGTGCGTGGTCGGCGGCTCCTTCGCCATGGCGGTGACCTACCTGACGGGGACCCTCCTGGGGGCCGCCGCCGGTATGTGACCGGTCAGCGCACGGTGGCCAGGCCGAGCGCGAAGTCGCCGTTCGGGTCGGTCCACCAGTGGGCGAGGTCGAACCCGGCCGTGTCGAGTTCGGCGGACAGGCCCTCGCGGCGGAACTTCGCGGAGATCTCCGTGCGCATCTCCTCGCCCTCCGCGAAGTCCACCTCCAGGTCGAGGTCGCGTATGTGGGCGCGCAGGCGCCGTCGGGCCCGCAGCCGCATCTCGATCCACTCGTTCTCGGGGTCCCACAGGGCCACGTGGTCGAAGTCGTCCGGATCGAGGTCGCCGCCCAGCCGGTGGTCGATCACCGACAGCACGTTCCGGTTGAAGGCGGCGGTCACGCCCTGGGAGTCGTCGTAGGCGGCGACCAGACGTTCGGGGTCCTTGACCAGGTCGGCTCCGAGGAGGAGTGAGTCGCCGGGGGCGAGGGTGTCGTGGATGTCGCGGAGGAAGAGGGCCCGGGCGGCCGGTTCCTGGTTCCCGATCGTGGATCCGAGGACGGCCAGGAGCCGGCGCCCCCCCTCCCCTCCGACCGGGAGCAGCCCGAGGTGGTGTTCGAAGTCCCCGACGACGGCGTGGACGTCCAGCCCCGGATAGTCGTCGGCGACCGGTCGGGCCGAGGAGGCGAGAAAATCGCCGCTGACGTCCACCGGCACGAAACTCTCCAGGGTTCCATGGCGACTCATGGCGTCGAGGAGGAGGCGGGTCTTGACCCCGGAACCGGAGCCGAGCTCGATGAGGGCGGCGGCGTCGGCGGCCTCGGCGATCTCGTCGGAGCGATGTTCGAGGATGGCCCGCTCGGCCCGGGTCGGATAGTACTCGGGAAGCCCGGTGATCTCCTCGAACAGGACGCTGCCGCGTTCGTCGTAGAACCACTTGGGGGGCAGGCTCTTGGGGCTGGAGGTGAGCCCCTCCGCGACGTCGGCGCGCAGCGTCTTGTCCAGTTCGTCGGCGGTCAGGTTACGGTCGATCCGGAACATGGTGCCTCCTGTGTCCCTGGGAGTTGTACCCGGTACGGGGCGTGGCCATGGGAAGGGTGTGGTGCTCTGAGGTCAGCCGAGTGGCCGGATCTCGGTGCGCTCGTGGTCGGCGACGACCACCGAGTCCTCGGGGATCCGGTGCCAATCCGGCCCGTCGTCGAAGGGCTCCGAGGCGAGGAGGACCCCCTCCCCCGGTCGTCGTGACGTGAACAGGGTGTCCCCCGCCGTCGTCCCGACGATCGCCTCCCCGTCCGAGGCCAGCAGGTTGTAGCGCCCCTCGGAGTGCTCCCGGGCGCGTCGGACCGTCTCGGCCAGAGCGCCCACCAGGTCTCCGGAGGAACGCCACGAACGGACGGTGTGCGCGAACAGAGGCGCGGAGTCCACGGGCGCGCGTGCGTCCAGGGCGCCCGGGGGCGCGGGATGTCCGAGCCCGGCGTGGAGCGCCTCGTCGTCCTTCGCGGCCCCGTTGTGACTGAACAGCAGACGGTCGGCGCGGAAGGGTTGGGCCCCGGACTCCTCCGACCCGAACCCGACGGTGGCGTCGCGTACGGCCGCGACCACGCACCCGGAGACGATGGCCCGGGCCGCGTCCGCGAAGGAGGCGTCCCCCCAGATCGGCATGGCCCGGCGATAGCGCAGCGGCTCCGGAGCCCGCGGGCCGACCGCCTCGGGGTACCAGCCCACGCCGAACCCGTCGGCGTTCACGGTCCCGTACCGCTGGTGGCGCGGGGCCCAGGACTGGACGTGCAGCGAGTGGGGCGCCGCGTACAGCAGAGCGCGCAGGGAACGCGGCGGCCCCAGATAGGCGAGATGGCGGCACATCAGTCGCGGTCCACATCACGTGCGCAGCGGAACCCGCTGAAGATCTGCCGTCGGATCGGATGATCCCAGTTGCGGAAGGTGGAGCGCACCGCGGTGGGGTGGGTCGCCCAGGAGCCGCCCCGCAGCACCTTGTAGCCCTCGTCGAAGAAGACCTCCGAGTACTCGCGGTAGGGGAAGGCCCGGAAACCCGGATACCCGTGGAAGATGGTGGAGGTCCACTCCCACACGTCGCCGATCATCTGACGCACCCCCAGCGGCGAGGCGCCGTCCGGATGGGCCCCCACCGGCGCGGGGCCCAGACGGCGTTGGCCGAGGTTGGCGTGGCGCGGTTCCGGTTCCTCGTCACCCCAGGGGAAGCGGTGGGACCGTCCGGTGACCGGGTCGTGGCGCGCGGCCTTCTCCCATTCGGCCTCCGTGGGCAGTCTCTTGCCGGCCCAGCGCGCGTAGGCCGACGCCTCGTGGAAACTCACGTGCTGGACGGGTTCGTTCGGTGGCACGTCCTCATGACGTCCGAACCGACGCCGGGTCCAACGGTCGGCCTCCAGGGTCCAGAAGGCCGGAGCGACGGCGCCGCGCGCGGTACGCCACTCCCACCCGGCCGGGCTCCACCACCGGGGGTCCCGATAGCCGCCGTCGTCGATGAACGCCTGGTAGGCGGCGTTGCTCACCGGGGCGGCGTCGATCAGGTAGGCGGGCAGGTCGACCGTACGGGCCGGACGCTCGTTGTCGAAGGACCAGGGGTCGTCGTCGGTGCCGAGGGTGAAGGGGCCGGCGGGGACGAGCACCTCCTCGGCCTCGGGCGGGATCACCGACCCGATCTCGGTGGAGCCCTCCAACAGGGCGGGTGCGCCTCGACGCAGCTGGTGTGTGGCGAGCATCGTCTCGTCGTGCATGTGCTCGTGCTGGATCACCATGTGGAAGACGAAACCCGCGTCCAGCAACGAGCGATCCCCGCCGGCCGGGTCCGGCGGCCGGGCGGACAGGTCGGCGCCCTCCAACGTGTCCAGGACCTCCCGGCGCACCCGCTCGTTGTACTCGCGCGCCTCGTCGGGCCGCAGCAGAGGAAGGGCGACCCGGTCCGCGCGCGGGTTCTCGAAGGCGTCGTAGAGGCCGTCGATGTCGGGGCGCAGCGCCTCACGACCACCGGCGGCCCGCAACAGCCACTGCTCCTCGTAGTTGCCGATGTGCGCCAGGTCCCAGACCAGCGGCGACATCAGCGGAGAGTGCTGGGCGAGCAGGTCCTCCTCGTCCAGGCTCTCCAGGGTCAGTCCGTTACTGCGCCGCCTGCTCCGATCGAGTTCGGCGGCGATCCGTTCCTTGACACGTTCCCTCTCCACGCTCATGGCGTGCCTCCACGATCCTCGACCCGCTCCCGACCACCGAGGTCGGTCGCGACGAACACGGTGTCCTCGGTGGGACGCGGGGCCGGAACGACACTGTCGGCGGGGCAGAGCCCGCGACGGACGTACCGTTCGGCGTAGGCGTCCACGAGACCGGCGAGCCCGGCCGCCCCCATCCGAGGCAGGGCGTCGACCGCCGCGTCGAAACAGGCCCGCGCGCACGCGGCGATCTCGGGGTCGGCGGGGCCCAGCCGGGCCGAGCGCAGCCACAGGCCCGGGGAGGGGGTCGTGTCCCCGCACAGACGCGCGGTGGCCTCCTCCGCGACGGCGCGGGCCCGCGGATCGTCGGCCAGGGCGGCGGCGAGCGCCATCGGCACCGGCCACCAGCGCGGGGGGACCGCGTCGATCATCCGCAGCTCCCACCAGCCGCGAGGGCGCAGGGGCGGGAACAGCGTGCTCAGGTGGAATTCGAGGTCGGCGGTGGTGACGGGGCGCGGCCCTCGACCCTCGACCCACTCGGCCAGGGTGATCCCCGGGTCGGCGATCCAGGATCCCCCTCCTCCGGGGAACTCGGGAACGGCCATCACCCGGGCGGCCAGGGCGTACTCGGCCCAGGCCGTGGCGGGGTCGGGCCCGGTCCCGGGTTCGAGGACCGGTCGGGTACGGCCGGAGTCGGTGGCGGCCCAGATCGCCCACCGTGTGGACTTCCAGCCGGTGGGACGGCCGCGCCAGACGGTCGAGTTGGCGAAGGAGGCCACCAGGACGGGGCCCAGGCGGTGCAGGAGACTCCAGCGTTCACGGGCGTCGTCGAGGTCGGCGCCGGTGTCCAGGCAGACCTGGAGCGAGGCGGTGCTGCACATCATGGTGCGACCACTGGGCTGACGGTGCTCGGTGAAGAAGCGCTCCATCGCCGTGTAGCGGGGCAGTCGGAGCTGACGTACCGGAGGTCGAACGGGGTCCAGGGCGGTCTCCGCCAAGGCCAGTCCGTCCTCGGCGAGGGCCTTGCCGACGTGGCGCAGGTCGGTCTCCAGGGCCTCGTGGGTCCGGGCCGGTCCCGGAAGCGCCACCGAGCTGAGCTCGATCTGGCCGCCGGGTTCGAAGGTGATCCGGCTTCCGGCGGGTGGAGGCCCGCAGGCCTCCAGCAGCGCCGAGAGGCGTTCGATGGTGACGGGTGCGGTGGGGCTCGCGAGGTCGGTGACGAGCCATTCGGTCTCGGCCCCGACCTTCCCCGGAGGTCCGGTCTTGAAGCAGACCCCGTTGATGTACTCGTGAACGTCTTCCGTGGTCATGTACGCCATGGGCTGACTCCCTCGGGATGACACCTCCAAGGTCCTGCCCCTCCGTTCGTGAAGACGAACGTGTGCGATCACCCCAAAATCCCCACGCTCCGTGAAGAAGCGGACCGGCGGAGTATCTCCGTGGGAACGGGATACCCGCCGGCCTTTCGGTTCTCCCCGAATCCGGCGGAACGGACCGCTCGACCGGCCGCTCATGTGATGCCGGTCACATATTCAGAAAACCGCGCACCCGATCCTCCACGGTGGCGCGTTCTTCCTGGTCAAGGCGGATGTCGAAGATCTCGTGCAGCACCTTCCCCACCTCGCTCACGGGCAACTCCCGCACCTCACGTTCCAAGGTGGCCCCGGACGGGTCCGCCCGGTCCGCGCCGACCCGATCGATCGTCAGGGTCGTGTTCGTCAGCGCGTACCGGGTCCCACCGACCGTCCGGGCGACCATCAGCCGGTTACCGAAGGGAGAGCGGGGGTCGGTGATGAGGTAGTGATTGAAGATGACGTAGTCCTGTGGCAGATTCGCCGCCATGGAGAAGGAGTACAGGTTCTGCCACTCCTCACCGTCGAACGAACGCAGCAACCACTCCTCCGCGCCCACCTCGGTGATCAGATCCAGCCGCAGGTCCCAACCGTCCTGGGAGACCTGGTACCCGTCCACCAGAGGAAGCGGTTCCAACAGCCCTCCGCCGAAACCGACGTCCAGCAGCCACGACCCACCGTCCAGGTCGACCCGTAGCAGGGCGTGCGTGGAAGGACGGGGCCGCCCCTCCGCGCCCACCAGCACCCGCGCGGTGAGCGCGGTCACCGTGAACCCGAGCCGGTCCAGCACCGCGGCCAACAAGAGACCGTGCTCATAGCAGTACCCGCCACGGTGATGCCGGACCATCTTGTCCGTCAGCGACGGGACGTCCAGCGGGACGGGACGGTCCAGCAGGAGATGGACGTTCTCGAAGGGGATCGTCGCCAGGTGGGCACGGTGCACGGCGACGAGGGTGTCCAGGGTCGGGGGCGGCGGGCCCTCGCCCGACAGGCCGACCCGTTCCAGGTAAGCGCCCAGATCCAGCTCTCCGCCACGCCAGAAGTCGCGGTCGGTGAACACCGGCAGGGGTCTTGGAGCGATGCCCGGTGTGGTCGGCGACTTCGTGTTCTCGGCACTCTCGTAGATCGTCATGACCGCACCAACGGTGCCCGAGATGTCGCTGTTCCACCTTCGTGGGGGTCCCCTCCGGCCGGAATAAACCGGAGGGAACGGGTGTGGAAGCGCGCGTTCCGGAGACGTCCACGGTCAAGGCACCGGCGCCCGACTCAAGAGGACATGGGGCCCTCCACCGTCCGCGGGCTCTCGGGCCCGCCGACGCGGGCCGCCCAGTGGCAGGCCGTCCGATGGCCCGGCCCGCCCGCCAACACCTCGGGGTCCACGCTCGTGCACATGTCCGCCACACCGGCCCTCGCGGCCTCGCCCGAGGCCAGGACCGGGCAGCGGGGATGGAAGCGACACCCCGTGGGCACCCGCTTGGGGTCCGGCGGCTCGCCGCCGAGCACCACGGGCCCCTCCTCCACCCCGGAGTCCGGGAGCACCGACAGCAGGGCACGCGTATAGGGGTGTTCGGGGGCGGACAGCACCTCCTCCACCGTGCCGACCTCCACCACCCGCCCCAGGTACATCACCGCGACGCGGTCGGCGATGTTCCACGCCAGGCCGAGGTCGTGCGTGGCGACCAGGGCGGACAGGCCGAGGTTCTCCCGCAACTCCAACATCAGCCGCAGGATCTCTCCCCGGACCGAGGCGTCCAGCGAGGCCACCGGTTCGTCCGCCACCAGCACCTCGGGGTCCAGGATCAGGGCTCCGGCGATCACCACGCGTTGGCGCTGGCCGCCGGAGAGCTCGTGCGGGTAGCGGGACAGGAACCTCTCCGGAGGCCGCAGACCCGCCCGGGACAGGGCCCGGGCCACGCGTTCGTACTCGTCGACGGTGGTGCCCTCGTGGATGCGCAGCCCCTCGACGACCGACTCGTAGACGGTGCGACGCGGGTTGAGCGAACCCATCGGGTCCTGTTGGACGAGCTGGACCCGACGCCGATAGTCGCGCAGGTCCCGGGAGCGGTGGCTCAGCGGGGCGCCTTCGAACAGCACCCGCCCGCCGGTAGGCCGCTCCAGCCCGAGCAGGGTGCGGGCCAGGGTGGTCTTGCCGCAGCCGGACTCGCCGACCAGGGCGACGATCTCGCCGGCCGCCACGTCCAGGTCGACCCCGTCCACGGCCCGTGCGGTCCCCCGTCCTCCACCCGGGCCCACTCCGGAGGAGAAGGCCACCTCGACGGCCTCGGCCCTCAGGATCGGCGTCTCGCCCGTGTCGGTGCCGACGGCGGCGGTCAGGGGGTCGGTCTCGGCGCTCAACGGCTCGTCTCCTCTGTACTCGTCTCCCCCGGGGTCGACGCTCCCTCGATCCCGTCACGACCGGAGCCGACGTGCACACAGGCGGCGTGCCGCTCCGAGCGCCCGCTCTCGTCTGGGCGGACCGGCCACAGCGGGGGGTCGACGGTGGCGCACACGGTCTCGGCCACGGCGCAGCGCGGACGGAAGGCGCACCCCGAGGGCGGGTCGGCGGGATCGGGCGGGTCTCCGGGAAGTCCGCGCGGGGCCAGCCGCGAGGCGGGGTCGCCGATCTTGGGGAAGGCGGCGCTGAGCGCGCTCGCGTAGGGGTGGGCGGGGTCGTGCACGACCTGGTGGGCGGGCCCCTCCTCCACGATCCGTCCGGCGTACATGACCGCGACCCTCTTGCAGGTGGCCGAGAGCACGGACAGGTCGTGGCTGATCATCAGCATGCCGATGCCGTTCTCCTCCACCAGGCGTTCCAGCAGGGCGAGGATCTGCGCCTGGATCATCACGTCCAGGGCGGTGGTGGCCTCGTCCGCGATGATCAGACGCGGCTCGCAGGCCAGGGCCATGGCGATCATCACGCGTTGGCGCTGACCGCCGGAGAGACGGTGGGGGTGGTCCTGGGCGCGGGAGGCGGGCAGTCCGACCTGTTCGAGGAGCTCGGCCACGCGTTCCTCGACCCGCTTGGCGGGCACGGTCCCGTGGACGAGGAGGGGCTCGGCGATCTGATCGCCGATCCGTCTGACCGGGTTCAGGGAGTGCATGGCCCCTTGGAAGACCACGGAGGCGCCGACCCAGCGGACGGCGCGCAGACGCCCCCACTTCATGGTGAGGACGTCCTCGCCCTCCAAGAGGATCCGCCCGGTGACCCGGGTCCCGGCGGGGAGCAGTCGCAGCAGGGCCAGGGCCACGGTGGACTTGCCGCTGCCGGACTCCCCGGCCACTCCGAGGGTGTCGCCCGGCTCCAGGGACAGGTCGACGCCGCGAACGGCGGGGACGTCGCCGGCGCCGCTCGTATAGGTGACGTTCAGGTCTCGGACATCGAGGAGTCCGCTCAACTCCGCCCCCTCAGTCGTGGGTTGATGACGGCCTCGACCGCGCGCCCGCACAGGGTGAAGGAGAGCGCGACCACGGCGATGGCGAGGCCGGGCGGGACGATGTACCACCAGATGCCGGCGCTGATCGCGCCCGAGGTCCGGGCCGCCTGGAGAAGGGCGCCCCAGGAGATGGTGGTGGGATCGCCCATGCCCAGGAACGCGAGGGTGGACTCGGCGATGATGGAGGTGGCCACCAACAGGGTGGTCTGGGCGAGGACGACGGGCATCACGTTGGGCAGGACGTGCCAGCCCATGACGTGGGCGTGGCCGCCGCCGAGGGCGCGGGCCCTCTCCACGTAAGGGCGGGCCTCCACGGCCAGGGTCTGGGCCCGGACCAGACGCGCGGTGGCCGGCCAGACCGTGAGGCCGATCGCGAGGATGATGGTGCCGGTGCCGCGCGGCAGGACGGCGGCCAGGGCCACCGCCAGCACCAGGGTCGGCAGGACCAGGAACCAGTCGGTGACGCGCATGATGATCGAGGCGACGACGCGCCCGCCGGTGCCTCCGGAGGAACCGAAGTGTCCGGCGGTGATCCCCGCCAGGGTGCCCAGGGACACCGAGACGAACGTGGCCAGCAGGCCGACGGTCAACGAGACCCGTGCTCCCCAGATGATGAGGTCCAGGACCGAACGACCGAAGTTGTCGGTGCCGAGCGGGTGGTCGCCGCCGGGGGGCTGGAAGGGGTCGCCCGGGGCTCCGGTGACCGTCAGGTGGGTCTGGTCGATGAACAGGGGCGCGGTCAGCGCCAGGGCTCCGATGACGAGCAGCGAGACCAGACCGAACATCCCGGCCCGGTTGCGCGCGTACTCACGGGCGAAGCGGAGCAGGGCCTCTCGGCGTCGACGCCGGGCCAGGGACCGGGGCGATCGACCCGCGGTCGGTTCCGGTCCGGTGGGCGGTTCGGGGCGCGGTCCGGGGACGGATCCTGTGGGCGCGCTCATGGGCGCACCCGGGGGTCGAGCAGCGGGTACACCAGGTCGGCCAAGAGGTTCATGAGGATCACCGAGGCCGCGAAGACCACGAACAGGCCCTGGACGAGGCCGATGTCGGGGACCTGTAGGCCGGAGTAGAAGAGCTGTCCGAGACCGGGCCAGGAGAAGACCGTCTCCACGAGGATGACCCCGGACACGACCTGTCCGAGGTTGAGGAAGATCAGGGTGACCGTCGGCAACAGGGCGTTGGGGACGGCGTGCCTGCGGCGGACCAGGGCGTCGCGCAGGCCTTTGGCCCGGGCGGTGGTCAGGTAGTCGGCCCCCTTCTCGTCCATCAGGGAGGAGCGCATGATCATCAGGTACTGGGCGTAGATGACGGCCACCATGGTGACGATCGGCAGCACCATGTGCTGCGCGGTGCTCAGCGCCCTCTCCACCGGGCCGGTGAGGGTGGGGTCGACCATGCCGCCGGTCGGGAACAGGCCGGGCATGAACCCTCGTCCCGAGGCCAGCAGGACGATGAGCAGCAGGCCGAGCCAGAAGGTGGGCACCGACCAGAAGAACAGGGCGACGGCGGTGTTGATCCGGTCGCCTCGTCCCCCCGGTCGCCATCCGGCTCGGGTGCCCAGGAACAGGCCGAGGAGCGCGGCGATGATCGTGCCCGTGCCGGCGAGCAGCAGGGTCGGTCCCAGACGCTCCAGGATGAGGTCGGCGACCGGTTCGCGGTACTGGAACGAGACGCCCAGGTCGAAGTGGAGCAGACCCTTGGCGTAGTCGAGGAACTGGAGCCACAGGGGTTGGTCGAGGCCGAACTGGCGGCGCAGCTCCTCGCGCTGTTCCGCGGTGACCTCGCGTCCTTCGGTCATGGCGCGGACGGGGTCGCCGGGCAGGATCCTGAAGAGGAAGAACCCGGCGACGATCACCGCGAACAGGGACACGATGGCGGTCAGGAGCCGGCCGAGCACGTAGACGGCCACGCTCGCGGCCCGTCCCGGTCCTCGGGGCCCCGCCGGGGCGGGGGCGTCGTCCGCCCCCGCCCCGGTCGGTCCGTCCGCCGCTGTGGGCGTGGTCGTCACTCGCGGTCCTCCATGGTGGAGCGTCGGCGGAAGAAGAGGAAGGCCCCGGCGACCACCAGGACGAGGGCTCCGACCCCGATGCCGATGACCGCCCCGGTGGACGGCCCCCCGGTCGGGGAGCCGGAGGTCTCGGCGGGCTGCGCCGACCACCAGGCCCAGTAGCCGTCCTGGCCCCAGATGTTGCCGCCCTCGGCCGGTTCGAGCTGGAGATCCTCGATCTGGTCGGTCCGGTAGGCCTCCAGGATGTTCGGGTAGGTCAGGACGTTGACCACGGCCTCCCGGTAGAGGACCTCCTGGAGCCGGTGGATCAGTTCGGCCCGCTTCTCGGGGTCGTACTCGGCCAGCTGCGCCTCGTAGAGCTCGTCGTACTCCTCGTCGCAGAAGTAGGCGTCGCCCTGCATGGTGCCGGGTTCGGTGGGCAGCGCTCCGCACGTGTGGATGCTGAGCACGTAGTCGGGGTCGGGGTTGACCGTCCACCCGGTGAAGATGAGGTCGTACTCGGCGTCGTAGAGGGCGTCGCTGAGGATGCCCGGGTCGACGGTCCTGTTGTCGATCTCGATGCCGACGTCGGCGAGCCGTTCGGCGATGACCAGCCCGGCCTGGACGTTGTCCGGGCGGTCGGAGTGGACGAACATGCGCAGCTCGAGACGGTCGCCGTCGGGCGAGACGCGTACGCCGTCGTCGCCCCGTTCGTAGCCCGCCTCGTCGAGCATCTCGTTGGCGGCGTCGGGGTCGAAGTCGAGGATCGCCTCCTCTCCTTCGGGGGACCAGTGGAAGTCGGAGTAGCGCGGCGGAATGTAGCCGCCGGCCGCGACGGCCTGGCCGTTGGAGCCCTGGCGGACGATCTCCTCGTTGTCGATGGCCTTGACGATGGCCTGGCGCAGGGTCAGGTCCTCGAGCGCGGGATGTCCGTCGCCGAACTCCTCGCCGTCCTGGGTGACGGCCCCGGGGTTGATGGTGAAGGCCTGGAAGCGCTTGCCGTCGGCGATGTTGACGGCGATGTCCTCGACCGATTCCAGGGAGGTGATCTGGGCGTCGGTGAGCTCGTAGACGAAGGAGACCTCGCCGCTTCGGAGCGCCTCCACGGCGGCGTCCTTCTCCGAGTAGTAGCGGAAGTACAGCTCGTCGAAGCCCGGGGCGCCGCGCCAGTGGTCGGGGTTGGCCCGCAACATGATGTGCTCGCCCCGCGAGTGCTCGGTGAGGACGAAGGGGCCGCTGCCGACCGTGGGCAGGTCGTCGCCGGTGTACTCGGAGAAGGCGTCGCCCTCCTCCTCCAGGATCGGTTCCCAGACGTGGCGGGGGACGATCGGCACGTTGAGCGCGGTCATCGTGGCCTGGGGCTCGTCCAGTTCGATGACGACCGTGCGGTCGTCCTCGGCGGTGACCTTCTCGAACCCGGAGACGTAGTTGCCGGAGGCGATGGCGGCGGCGTCGTTCTCCATGATGGTGGTGAACGTCCACGCCACGTCGTCGGCGGTGAGCTGCTCGCCGTCGCTGAAGTAGACGTCGTCCCGAAGGTCGAAGGTCCAGGTCAGGCCGTCTTCGGAGGTCTCCCAGCCCTCGGCGAGGGAGGGCGCGGGCCCGTTGGTCTCCGGGTCGATGGTGACGAGCCGGTCGTAGACGTGCCGGAGGATGTTGGTGGTGACCGCCAACTGCGCGGTGAAGGGGTTGAACGAGTCGACCTGTTGCGCGATGGCGACGGTGAGCCTGCTGCCATCGCCCTCCTGGGCCGCGGCGGGGACCGCGGACAGTCCGCCGATGAGGACCAGCGCGGCGGTGGAGGCCGCCGTCCGTCGGAGAAGGGTGCCGGTGGGAGGATCATGATGGTTCATAACGGCCCCTGTCAGGATTCGTGGGGTGGTGGCCTGGCCACCTGGGGGTTGTTGGTTGTTTACCAACTGGGTGTGATGAGCGTCAATGATCTTCGAGGTGAGGCGTGATATCGCAACACATTCGACTCCGGACCTGGTAATACGGTCGTTTTGTGGTGGTTGAGTGTCGAATGTTCATCTGACCGAAACCGCCCTCCGGTTCGCGGTGATCGACCGACTCCGCTACGGTTCCCGCCATGATGGGGCACTCTCACGCACTCAGCGGCGTGGTCGGTTGGATGGCGGTCGTACCGTTCGTCCAAGGCAGCGAATTCCTCGGGCTCAGCTTCGAACTCGGGCCCGGCGAGATCGTCGCCGGCTCATTGGTGTGCGCGGGTGCCGCCCTCCTCCCCGATCTGGACCACAAGAGCGCGACGGTCACCAAGACCTACGGAAAGGTCACCGAGACCCTCGGCGGCATTCTGAACTGGGCCTTCGGCGGGCACCGCATGGGAACGCACTCGTTCTTCTTCGCCGCCCTCATGGGGACCATCGTGACGCTCCTGGCCCTGTGGTCGGAGCTCGCCGTGCAGATCTTCGTCTTCCTGCTCATCGGCATCGCCCTCCAAGGGCTGGGTTTCGGCCTGGACAAGAACCGGGCCGCCTCGGGGGTCATCAACGCCCTGGGCACGGCGGCGATCACGCTCGGGCTCTACGCCGCCGGCCTGAACTACACCTGGTTGGGCGTGGCCGTCGCCTTCGGCGTGATCCTGCACTTCTTCGGCGACATGATCACCAAGATGGGCGTGCCGATCTTCTGGCCCTTCTGGAAGAAGCGCATCGGCCAGAACCAGGGCTTCGTCACCAACGGCCCCGTGGAGCAGAAGGTGGTCACCCCCCTGCTCACCGTCGGCGTCATCGTGGGCTCGATCTACCTCTTCGACTGGCCCACCCTGCTCCCCGACCACTGACCCGGCGCCGGGCCGAGCCCTCAGGGGTTCCGTCCTCCGACGGGGAGCGGATCCTAGGCTGTCGCCTGTGACTCGAACCTCGGAAGCCCTCACGCCGGAACTGCACGCCTACATCGTCGCCCACACCGAGCCGGTGGACCCCGTCCTGGCCGACCTGGCCGAGGAGACCGCCCGTCTCTTCCCGGATCGGAAGGGGATGCAGATCGGCCCCGAACAAGGGGTCTTCAGCACCCTGCTCACCCGGATCTCCGGAGCCCGGAACGCGGTGGAGATCGGGACCTTCACCGGATACTCGTCCATCTGCTTCGCCCGGGGGCTCCCCGAGGACGGCACACTCCTGACCCTGGACGTCAGCGAGGAGTGGACCTCGGTGGCCCGCCGCTACTGGGAGCGCGCCGGGGTCGACGGGAAGATCGAACTGCGGCTCGGTCCGGCCCTGGACTCGCTCCGCGCTCTGCCCGACGACACCCGCTTCGACCTGGCCTTCGTGGACGCGGACAAGACCGGGTACGTGGACTACTGGGAGGAACTGGTACCCCGGATCCGTCCGGGCGGCCTGATCCTGGCCGACAACACCCTCTCCCACGGGCGTGTGGTCGACCCCGAGGAGACCTCCCCCGCCGTCCAGGGCATCCGCGACTTCAACGAACGGCTCGTCTCCGACGACCGGGTCGAACAGGTCCTGCTCCCGATCGGCGACGGACTGACCCTGGCCCGTAAACGCTGACCCCCGTCGTCCACAGGTAGGCCGGTTCTCCCGGCGGGGACGGCCCCGACTCCGATAATGTCCGGTTCCATGCGCCTGCTGCACTCATCGGACTGGCATCTGGGTCGTTCCTTCCACCGGGAGAACCTCATCGACGCCCAGGCCGCCTTCCTGGACCACCTCGTCGACACCATCCACGAAGAGCGCGTCGACGTGGTGGTGGTCTCCGGAGACCTCTACGACCGGGCCCTGCCACCGGTGGACGCCGTGCGCCTGTTCGACCGTGCCCTGGGCAGGATCCGCGACACCGGGGCCCGGGCGGTGCTGATCAGCGGCAACCACGACTCCATGACGCGCATGGCCTTCGCCACGGACCTGATCGACTCCTCCGGCGTCCACCTGCGCAGCTCCCTGGACGGGGTCGGGACCCCCGTCCTCATCGAGGACGAGCACGGCCCGGTCGCCTTCTACGGCATCCCCTACCTGGAACCGGAGATCGCCCGTCACCACTGGAACCTGACCGAGCGCGGCCATCCGGCCGCCATCGGCCACGCCATGGATCTGATCCGGGCCGACCTCGCCGAACGCCCGGGCGTCCGTTCCGTGGTGCTCTCGCACGCCTTCGTCACCGGCGGAGAGGGCTCCGACAGCGAACGCGACATCTCCGTCGGCGGCGCCTCGCACGTTCCGGCCTCGATCTACGACGGTGTGGACTACGTGGCCCTGGGCCACCTGCACGGACGTCAGACCATCACCCCCACGGTCCGGTACCCGGGCAGCCCGCTGGCCTACTCCTTCTCCGAGGAGCACCACCGCAAGGGCTGCTGGCTGGTGGACCTGGACGCCGACGGCTTCGCGGGGGCCGGGTTCGTCGACGCGCCCGTGCCGCGACCCCTCGCCCGGATCCGCGGCCGTATCGAGGACCTGCTCTCCGGCGAGGAGTGGGAGCGTTACGTCGACCACTGGCTCCAGATCACCCTCACCGACCACCGTCGCCCCGCCCGCCCCATGGAACGGCTGCGCGAACGCTTCCCGTACGCCCTGCTGTTGGAGTTCGCCCCCGAGGGCGGACCCACCGAGTACCGCCCCGTCACCGCGGCCGTCGCCGAACGCCCCGAACGCGACGTGGTCGCCGACTTCGTCGAATGGGCCCGCGGCGCCCCGCCGACCCCCGAGGAGCGCGCGCTCGTCGACCGGGCCGTCGAGGAGGTCCGTCTCCAGGAAGGCACCCGCTGATGCGTCTGCACACCCTCACCGTGACCGCCTTCGGTCCCTTCGCCGGGACCGAGAGGGTCGACTTCGACCGTCTGGGGCGGGGCGGGCTCTTCCTCATCCACGGCCCCACCGGCGCCGGCAAGACCTCCGTGCTGGACGCGGTCTGCTTCGCCCTGTACGGCGGGGTCCCCGGCGCCCGCAACAAGGACCGCTCCCCCAAGAGCGACCACTCCCCGCCCGATCTGGAACCGGAGGTGACCCTGGAGTTCACCGTCCGGGGACGCCGGATCAGGATCATCCGCAAACCCCGCTGGGAGCGACCCAAGAAGCGGGGCGTGGGCACCGTCTCCCAGAATCAGAAGGTCGTCGTCTCCGAGCTGGTGGAGGGGGCCTGGCAGGGGGTCACCACCCGGCCGGACGAGGCCGGACAGTTCGTCGGAGACCTGCTGGGGCTCACCCTCACCCAGTTCTGCCAGATCGTCATGCTGCCTCAGGGGGACTTCGCCCAGTTCCTGCGGGCCCGCTCCGACGACCGCCGCAAGTCCCTGGAACGGATCTTCAACACGAGGGTCTTCCGGGACGTGGAGGAGTGGTTGGGCGGCCACACCCGAAAGCTCGAACGCGAGGTGCGTTCCGCCGAGGAACGGGTGCGCGAGGTCGCCGGGCGCATCGCCGAGGTGTGCGGCTCCACCGCGCCGAACGACCCCGAGGAGCTCACCGCCTGGGCCGCCGAGCTGGCGGTGGTGACCGCCGCGACCGCGCGCGACGCCGAGACGATCACGGAGGCGGCCGCTCTGGAGCGAGGACGGGCGCGGGAGGCGTTGTCCGCCGGTCGGACCCTGCGGGATCGTCGCGACCGCCTGGCCGCGGCCCGCGAGCGGGTCGCCCTGCTGGAGGAGCACCGACCCTGGCGGGCCGAGGCCGAGGAACGGTTGATCTCGGCCGAACGCACCGACGCGGTCACGCCGTTCCTGCGCGCCCGGGACCAGCGGCGCACCGAACTGGAGAAGGCGGAGATGACCGCCGTCGACCGGCTGTCCCTGGTCGGCGGATGGTCCGGTGTCGACACGACCGGGATGGTCGACGCCGAACCCCTGCGCGCCGCCGAACGGATCCGACACGACGAGCTGGCCCGGCTGGACCTCCTGCGCGAGGACGCCGAGCGTCGTCGCTCCCTGCACCGCGAACTCACCGGGCTGGATCGTGAACTGACCACGCTGCGCGCCGAGGCGGCCCGGACCCGTGAACGGGGCCTGACCCTGCCCGCCCGGGTGGAGACGATCACCGGCGAGCTGGAGCGCGCCCGGGAGCGGGCCGTGCTGCTGGACTCGGCACGGCTCGCCCTGGAGGCCGCCGAACGCCGCGGGAACGCCGTCGTGGAGGTCGAACGGCTCGACGACGAGGTGGCGCGGGCCGAGGAACGCCGCAGGGTCGCGGTCGACGCGGCGCAGGAGGCCCGGGACCGGGCCCAGGACCTGCGCGAACGCCGGATCGGGCACATGGCGGCGGAGCTCGCGTCCGGGTTGACCGAAGGCTCGCCCTGCGCGGTGTGCGGTGCGACCGCGCACCCTTCCCCCGCCCTCCCCAGCGAGGAGGGGCTGGTCTCGGCCGAGGAGGAACGGCGGGCCCAGGCCGGCGCCGAGTCCGCCGCGACCCGACGCGCCGAGGCCGAGAACGACCTGGTGTCGTTGCGCGAGCGGCGCTCGGCGGCCCTCGAACGGACGGAGGGGCGCGACGCCGCCGCGGCCGCCGAGGAGGTGGACACCGCCGGACGCGCCCTCGTCGACGCCCGCGAGGCGGTCGCCGAGGTGCGGCGGCACGAGGAGGAGCTGTCGCAGGCCCGGACCGAACTGGAGCGGGTCCGCTCACGCGAGGGCGAACTGGATCGGCGGGAGAGCGAACTGCTCGCCCGGCGGGAGAGCGCCACCGCCGAACACGAACGGTTGACCGCCCTGCTGGACCGGGCCCGAGGTCGGGACGCGGGGCTGGACGAACGGGTCGCCAGGGTCACCGGTGAGGCGGAGCTGCTGCGCGAGGCGGCCGAGGCGGTGGACCGACGGGCTCGGGCCGCCGAGGAACTGCGTTCCGCCGAGGTCGAGGTGACCGAGGCGATGGCGGAGGCCTCGTTCGCCGATGAGACCGAGGTGCGCTCGGCCGTGTTGGAGGAGTCCGAGCGGCGAGGGCTGCGGGCCCGGGTCCGTGACTTCGACGACCAGTGGGCGGCGGCCCGGGCCCGCCTGTCGGACCCCGAACTGATGGCAGCCGAGGCGGAGGAGGCGCCGGACCTGGTCTACCTGGAGACCGCGGCGGTCACGGCCGAACGGGCCGCCGACCGCACGGTGGCCTGGCGGGGTGGTCTCGTCGACCGGGCCCGCAGGGCGGCGGAGCTGAGAATCGCCTTGGCCGACCGGTTGTCCGGCTCCGAACCCGTCCTGCGCCGCTACGCGGTGGCCCAGGGTCTGAGCACTCTGGCCGCCGGGACCTCCCCGGACAACACCGACAGCGTGCGTCTGTCCGCCTACGTGCTCGCGGCGCGCCTGGAACAGGTGGTGGCGGCCGCCAACGATCGTCTGGCGACGATGTCGGACGGCCGTTACGAACTGAGATACACGGTGGACAAGGCCGCCGGAGACGGACGCGCCCGTTCGGCGGGCGGGCTCGGTATGCGGGTGGTCGACTCCTGGACCGGGGCCGAACGCGATCCGGCGACCCTCTCGGGCGGTGAGACCTTCTTCAGTTCTCTGGCCCTGGCCCTGGGGCTCGGGGACGTGGCCACCGCCGAGGCCGGTGGGACGGAGATCGACACCCTCTTCGTGGACGAGGGGTTCGGGACCCTGGACGAGGACACCCTGGAGGAGGTCCTGGACGTGCTGGACCGGTTGCGCGATGGCGGCCGCGCCGTGGGTGTGGTGAGTCACGTCGCGGATCTGCGTCAGCGGGTGACCACCCGGTTGACCGTGCGCAAGAGCTCCTCCGGCTCCCGGGTCGAGCACCACGGCTGACCCCGGGTCGGGGCACCCGCGCGGCGGTGGGACAATGACCAGCGTGAATTCGCTGGTCAACATCGCCGTGTTCGGAATCGGGGGCGCCGTCCTGGTGGCGGCCCTGATCGGTCTGCTCCTCGTGCTCTCCGGGAGTTCCCGGGGGCTGCCACCCCGGGTCCTCACCGGCTTCGGGGTCGTGTCGATCGTGCTCTGGGTGGTGCTCCCGGCGTTGGCCGCGCTGAACGCGATGTCCGCCGGGTTCGGCTTCTGGGTGGGTTTCGGCACCGCGAGCGTCGTGGCCATGGTGATGTACGCGGTGAACGCCGCGATGCTGCCGATGGTGGCCCGTCGTCAGGCGCTGGTGAGCGGGCGTTCCTCGCTCGCCGGGATCAAGCCCACCCCGTCGGTGCTGTCGGGCGGCCTGTTCGTCTGCCTGGCCATGTCGCTCCTGGTGACCGGGGTCATGGCCTTCCTCACCTGAGCCGTCTTCGACGCCGACCACGTTCGTTCGTGGAGCGGCCCCTCTCCACGTGACGATGCCGGGGTCCCTCCGTGAGGGGCCCCGGCATCGTCGTCACGGATGCGCGGATCCGATCGGGTCAGGCCTGTCCCTCTCGGGAGCGGCGGTCCAGTTCGGCCAGGTAGTCGTTGTAGGCGTCCATGTCGGCGTCGTCGGAGCCGCCGCGACGGCTGTGCCGTTCCCGTCGGCGTTCCTGACGTTCGTCGTCACGGGACCACTGCCAGACCAGCGCCAACAGCACCATGACCGTGGGGATCTCGCCCAGGGCCCAGGCCACACCGCCGCCCGCGTACTGGTCCGCGCCCTGGTCGGCCATCCACGGGATCGTGAACTGGCCGTAGAACTCCATCGCCATCGGCGCGGACTGTTCCATGATCGCGATGCCGAAGAAGGCGTGGAAGCCCATGGCGACCAGCAGCAGCAGGATGCGCAGCAGGAACGGGATCTTCCTCGGCGACGGGTCGATGCCGACGATCACCCAGTAGAAGAGGAAGCCCGAGAGCAGGAAGTGCACCCCCATGAACAGGTGACCGAGGTGGTCGTTCATCAGGGTGGGGAACAACGGTGTGAAGTAGAGGGCGTAGGGGCTGAGCACGAAGATCGGCGCGGCCACCGCGGGGTGGGTGACGACCTTCGAGTAGCGGCTGTTGAGGAAGGCGTTGAGCCACTCCCTCGGCCCCCGGTCGCCGCGGCGTTCGGCCGGGCGCAGCGCGCGCAGGGCCAGGGTGGCCGGGGCGCCCAGGACCAGCAGGATCGGGATGACCATGGCCAGCACCATGTGCTGGATCATGTGCATCGAGAACATGATCATCGCGTAGGTCGCGAACCCGCTGAGCTGGACCGCGACGACGCACAGCAGACCGAGCAGGAAGGCGACGGTGCGGCCGACCGGCCAGCTGTCGCCCCGCTTGACCAGACGCGCGACCCCGCCCAGGTACAGGCCTCCGGCGATGACCACGAACATGATGAAGAACAGGTCAGGGCGCCAGAGGGTGAGCAGGTTCTGGAAGGTCATCTCGGGCGGGATCGGGAAGCCGAGGATGGCCGCCGCCGGGTCGACGGTGCTCTCCAGCGGCGGGGGCGGCGCGGTGCGGGCCAGGCCCGCGGAGACGCCCATCACCGCCGCCATGACGAGGATCTCGGCCCCGGCCAGACGCAGGAAGTTCCAGCGGCGGAAGGCGTGGCCGGTCTTCCCCACGGGAGCCTGCTCGATGCGGACCACCGTGGCCTTGCGGTGGGCGTAGCCGAAGGCACCGAGGACCGCGAAGAGGACGACCTTGACGATGATGATGCGCCCGTACTCGGTGCCGAACAGGTCGTCGAGGGAGTAGAGGCGGGCCAGGGCGCTGGCGACGCCGCTGATCGCGACGCCGACGTAGGCCCACAGCGCCATACGGCTGAAGCGGTGCGCCGCGGCCCCGGGGGCCTCTCCCTCGGGGCGCAGGGCGTGGTAGGTGACCGCGGCCAGGCCGCCCACCCACACGCTGATCGAGATCACGTGGAGGGCGAGGCCGGTGACGGCCAGCTCGTGCGCTCCGGAGGAGGCCGAGTGACCGGTCAGCGCGGGCGGGGTGATCGCGACCAGGGCGGCGATGAGCAGCCACATGCCACCGGTGGCGCCGGTGGTCGTGCGGCCGAACAGGGCGATCCCCGTCGTGAGGAGGATGACGAACATCAGCGCGATGCCGCCGGAGACCGAGCCCGCGTAGGAGGTGACCTCGTCGACGGTCACGGTCCCCATCGGCGCGGCCAGGAACTCCGAGGCCTGGAAGTACAGGGTGGCGACCGTCGCCAGGGCCCAGGCCAGGGCGGCCCAGGTGGCGGCGCGGACGTATCCGATGGCCTGGTCCGACAGCCTCCCCTTGAAGGAGGGGAGGAGCAGGATCGCCATGAGGAGGAGGCCGATGGTCAGTACGGCCGAGACGTCCATGATGGTCTTGGCGATGGGCATGCCCCAGCGCACGGCCTCACCGGCGTCGGGAAGTCCTGGGATGACCTGGGCGAAGACCGAGCCGCCCAGAACGAGGGTGGCGCCCAGGGCGAGGGCGCACACCAACGCGGCGATCATGGCGAAGAGCGGGACGATGCCGGTGCCCGGGGCCGGGTCCGAGTCGGTTCGAGGTTCCTTGAGAGGGGATGTGTCGTTCTGTGCGGGAGGAGCCACGTGCCACTCCGTCGTCGAGTGCGGTCAACTGGTAGGTCAGCGCCCTTGGCCGTGATGGCCACCGCACTTCTTTCAACGGGAATCCGGCAGGGGCCGTGCACGGAGGAACACCTCGACCAAGGTTAGACCGTTTACTACACAGTGTCGGACTTGGTCCCTCCCGACCATCCCCCCGTACGCGAAAACCGCCGCCGTCCCCGTCGTTCCGCCCCTCCGGAAGTGCTCCACGCGATACGCTCGTCCCTCTGCGCGTCCCCTCATCAGTACGAACGCGGACAGGCGCACGTGAAGGGGGAGCGATGCCCGAATTCGACACCGTCATCCGTTCGACGCGCGTGGTGGTCCCCGAAGGGATCAGAGCGGCCGACGTCGTGGTCCGCGAGGGCCGGATCGAGGCGGTGCTCCCGTACCGCTCCCGGTCCGACGAGGGCGCCCCCGCCACGGACGGCGGCCCTCCGCCTCCGGTCGTCGACCTCGTCGATCGCGCCCTGTTGCCCGGTGCCGTCGACCTCGGGACCGGGGTGCACGTTCCGGGGCGCGACCTGGGCGAGTGCTACCGGAGCGCCGCGGCCGAGGCCCTGCGCGGCGGTGTCACCTGCCTGGTGGTCTCGCCCGCCCCGGCTCGACCGGCCATCACCTGCGCGGACTCTCTCCAGGTACACCAGAGCGCGGCGGCGGGCGTGCCTGTGCACGTGGCCTTCCTCGGCGGGGTGACGCCGGGTACGAGCCCGCTGGACCTGGCCGACCTCCAGGCCGGTGGGGCGGTCGCCTTCCAGGCCTCGCTCTCCGACGGTGGCGCGCCGGACATGGCGGCGTTGGGCGACGCCCGACTGCGCAAGGCCATGGCCGAGATCACCACTCTGGACTCCCTGCTGATGGTGCACGCCGAGGACGCGTCCGAGCTCGGCACCCCCGCGGTCTCGGCCGGTCGACGTCCTCCCCGGGCCGAACGTCGGGGGCTGGAACGGGTGATCGCCGCCGCCCGGGTGGTGGGGACCCGGACCCATGTCGGTCCGTTCACCGCGGCCGAGTGCGCGGCCCTGTTGTCGGCGGCCGGGGCCGCCGGGGTGGAATTGGGCGCGCACACCTGTCCGCACTACCTGTGTCTGCCGGAGGATCTGCCCGGACCCGGGGCCCCGGTCCACGCCTGCCGACCGCCGCTGCGTTCGGACGCCAACCGCAAGGCACTGTGGAGCGCCCTCCTGGAGGAGGGGTCGTCGATCCGTACGGTCGGGTCGGGTCACCTGCCCGCGATCGGTCTGCGTACCCTGGAGTGGAGCCTCTCGGCCCTGTGGACGGCCGCGCGCAGGCGCGGGCTGTCCCTGGATGACCTGGCACGATGGACGGCGCGGGGTCCCGCCGATCTCCTGCGGCTGAACCGGGGGAGGATCGCGCCCGGTTTCGAGGCCGATCTGGTCGCCTTCGACGACGGGGCCGTGACACCGGTCCCCTCGACCGATCCCGGCCCCTACGCGGGGATGGATCTGGTGGGCCGTGTCGAGCGCGTGTGGGTCGGCGGTCGGAGCGCTCAGACGTAGCCCCGTGTCACACCCCACACACTCGGTTTACACACTGTCAATATGCGGGCTCAGACCTATGCACATTGATGGTGGTGTTCGGGCACCCACGCAGGTCACAGTGGGAGGTATCGATGGCGATACCAGTGGGAGGAACCGTGCGCATCGGCGTGCCCCGTGAGATCAAGAACCACGAGTACCGAGTGGCCATCACCCCGGCGGGTGTCCACGAGCTGACCCGCCGAGGGCACGAGGTCTTCGTCGAACGCGACGCGGGCCTGGGGTCCTCCATCACCGACGAGGAGTACCGGGGCGCGGGCGCCACCGTCCTGGACGAGGCCGACGACGTGTGGGCCGCCGGAGACCTGATCCTCAAGGTCAAGGAGCCCATCCCCTCCGAGTACCACCGGATGCGCGAGGGCCAGACCCTCTTCACCTACCTGCACCTGGCCGCTTCGTTGGAGTGCACCGAGGCCCTGCTGGACCGCAAGGTCACCGGTATCGCCTACGAGACCGTCCAGCTCCCCGACGGCTCCCTCCCCCTGCTCGCCCCCATGTCCGAGGTGGCCGGACGGCTGGCGCCCCAGGTCGGCGCGGCCACGCTCCAGCGCCCCAACGGTGGACGCGGGGTCCTGATGGGCGGGGTCCCCGGGGTGCGCCCGGCGAACGTCACGGTGGTCGGCGCCGGGGTCTCCGGGTTGAGCGCCACCCGGATCGCCGTGGGGTTGGGCGCCGACGTCACGGTGCTGGACCTGAACGTCGACAAGCTCCGTCACGTGGACAACCTGTACCGGGGCCGGGTCAAGACCGTGGTGTCCAACGCCTTCGAGCTGGAGAGCTCCGTCCTGGATTCGGACATGGTGATCGGCGCCGTGCTCGTGCCCGGGGCCAAGGCCCCCACGTTGATCTCCAACGAGCTGGTCTCCCGGATGCGCCCGGGGGCCGTGCTGGTGGACATCGCGATCGACCAGGGCGGTTGTTTCGAGGACTCGCGCCCCACCACGCACGACGACCCCACCTTCTCGGTGCACGACACGGTGTTCTACTGCGTCGCCAACATGCCCGGGGCGGTGCCCAACACCTCCACGCACGCCCTGACCAAGGACACACTGCGCTACGCGGTGGCCCTGGCCGACAAGGGGTGGCGTCGGGCCCTGCGCGAGGACGACGCCCTCGCCGGCGGTCTGAACACCTACGCGGGCGACGTGGTCTACGCCCCGGTCGCCGACGCCCATGACCTCAAGTACCGGGAGCCGTCCGAGGCCCTGGCCCTCTGACCTCTCCGGGCCCGATCCGCCCGTCCTCCGTCTCCGAGGGTCCGTCCGCCGCCGGCGGGCGGACCCTTCGTCCTGTTCCTCGGCCCGCCCCACCTGGGCACCCGGCATCATCGGGTATCGCCCACGGGGTGGTCGGGCAGGTCGGGCGGGGGTACCGTCGAAAGCGGGTCCCACTCCACGTCGGACCCGTGCTCGTGGCCGAACAGAGGTGGGGACCGTAGTGACACACGCCGGAGCGGTGACCGTGACCCGGATCGTCGAACTCGAACTGGTACGGCTGCGGCCGTCACCGGTGGGGCGAGGCGCGGACGGTTCGGTCCCGGTCCTGGTCAGGGTGTCCGACGGCGTCTTCGACGGCTGGGGCGAGGTCCCCGGGGCCACACCCGGACAGTGGGAGGCGCTCACCCGCGACTTCGGACCCGCGTTGGTGGATCATCCATGGCGGCGGCCGACCGAGGCGGCCGAGGCCTTCGCCGATCTGCCCTGGGATCCCGCCCTGGTGGGGGCGTTGGACACCGCCTGCTGGGATCTGTGGAGTCGTCAGCGCTCCACCCCCCTGGCCCACGCCCTGGGCGGGTCGCGCACGGCCCTGACCGCCGGGGTCACCCTGCCGCGCCAGGTCTCCCTGGAGTCGGCCGTCACCGAGGTGAACCGCCAGGTCGGCGCCGGTTTCCGCCGGATCAGGCTGGAGATCGAGCCGGGGTGGGACGTCGAGGTGGTCCGCGCGGTCCAGGCCACTTTCCCCTTCTTGGTGCTCCAGGTGGACGCGGGCGGACGATATTCCGATTCCGAGTCCGACATGGACGCGCTCCGGTCCCTCGATTCCCTGGGATTGTTGGCCATCGAGGACCCCTTCGACCCCGAGGATCTGGCCGCCTACGGGCGGTTCGCGGCCGAGGCGCGTACGTCGGTGGCCCTGTACCGCCCGCTCTCCTCGTTGGGAGACCTGGTCGAGGCGATCCGGGCCGAGGCCGGTGACGTGGTCCACGTCGACCCGTCCCGCTTGGGCGGGTTGACGGCCGCCCGACGCGCGGTGGACCTGGCGGTGGACGCGGGCCGGAAGGTCTGGTGCGGGTCCTCGGCCCGTACCGGTGTGGGCCGCGCCGCGACGGTGGCCCTGGCCTCGCTGACCGGTGTGAGCCTGCCCGTGGAGATGCCCCGTGCCGGCCTCCGGGGGCGCGACCTGGTGCTCCCGCCCGTGCGGGCGCACGACGGCGTGGTTCCGGTGCCGTTGACCGAGAGCGGGTCCGGGCACGCCCCCGACCCGGATCTGCTGCCCGGATGGACGGCGCGATCCGTGATCCTGGGTTCTCGTGGCACCGACGCCTCCGACCGGCCCACCCGCGGCGGCTGAGGGATCCCGCGCCTTCACGGCCCGGACCCCGTCGGATAGGGTGGCGCGCACCACAGGGCCCCGCGACCGGGCCCGCCCCCGAGTGGAGCGTGGAGGCGCGATGCGCGTGTTCGCCGACATCGACGAGGTCGTCGCCGCCCAGGGCGAACATCTCGGCCATACCGACTGGCTCACCATCGACCAGACGCGTATCGACCGATTCGCCGACGCGACGGAGGACCACCAGTGGATCCACCTCGACGCCGAACGCGCGGCCGAGGGCCCCTTCGGCGCCACCATCGCGCACGGATTCCTGTCGCTGTCGCTGCTGCCGTACTTCGCCCGGAACCTGTTCACGCTCGTCGAGAAGCCGGCCATGTCCATCAACTACGGGCTGAACCGGGTGCGTTTCCTTCGTCCCGTGACCGTGGGCTCGCGTGTACGCGACTCCGTGGACCTGAGGGAGGTGACCCGGACCGACAAGGGATATCTGGTCACCACCGGGCACACCGTGGAGATCGAGGGCTCCGACCGTCCCGCGCTGGTCGCGGAGAGTCTGGCGCTCTGGGTCCGAAGGCCCTCCGCGGAGCGTGAGGGCTCTTCCTCCTGAACGCATCGGTCCCCGGGTCGGAGGGGACTCCGACCCGGGGACCGTGGACCTCGTGGTTCAGCGGGCGATCCGGCGCAGGATCCGACGGGTGAGCCCGGGCGTGAACCAACGGAGCTTGCGTTCGGCGCGTTCGGCCCGACGGCGCATCCGGTCGCCCCGCACCGTGGCCTGTTCCAGCCTGGCCCGCAGCCGTTCCACCGACTCCTCCGGTTCCTCCGAGGAGCCCTTGACACCCTCCAACTCGGCCTCTTCCGGGCCCGAGGCGACGACGATGTCGGTGGCGGGGGTCCAGTGGATCCCGTACACCTCCTCCACCAGCCGGTCCAGCTTCTCGCCCTCGGCCTCCGGGGCCAGGTGACGCGCCCTTTCGAAGGCCGCCACACGTTCGAGACGCAGCACGCCCTCCTTCGCCCTGAGCGCGCCGGGCAGCGGAGCGCACAGGAGGCCCGCCCCGGAGGAGTCGCACGCCCGGATCAGCTCAGCCAGGGCATCGGACGAGGTGGGCGGACCCGCCTCCATGTACAGACGGAAGGGCACGCGCGGGTCGGTCTCCGGGGGCTCCTCGACGAACCGGACCCTCGGGTCGCCCCGGAAGGTCTCGTGGATCAGCCTCAGGTCCAGGGACTCCTCCTGAAGAGGAGAGCGCCGTCCGTCGTGCAGTCGCGACCACGACCCGACCATCCACAGGCGCAGGTCCGGGGTGGAACCGCCGAGCAGGGCCGAGGCCGTGGTGTCGACCTCCTCCAGGGTCCGCTCGGCCACGTCCAGCACGACGTCGACCAGCGGGACCTCCCACTGGCGGTCGGGGCGTTTACGGCGCAGGTGGAAGTCGGGCACCCGGTTGGAGACATAGGGGCTCCGGTAGCGGGTGCCCGCGTTCCTCTGTTCCTGCATCTGTGAGCGGCCCAGGTGCCAACTGCTCGTGTCCTCGTCCGGGACGAACACCGCGCCCCGTTGGGCGAGACGGTGACCGAACTCGCTGTCGCCGCCCAGCACCAGCTCGGGAGCCATGCCCCCGGCCGCGTCGAACAGCGAACGGTGCAACGAACCGGTCGCGCCGACGTAGACCTTGAACCCCTCGTGGCCGGCAGAGCGCAGCCGGTCGGTACGGGCGATGAACCTCTCGACCCAGTGCGGGTCGGCGGAGTCGCGGTCGAAGAGACGATCCGCCCGCCCCGCCGCGACCTCCTCGTACACGTATTCCGGTACGAGGGCGGACGGGTCGAAGTCGACGAACAGCTTGTGTCCCATGACGACGGTGTAATCGGCCTGATGGTGCCAGCGCATCTGGGACTCCACATGCTCCCGATACACCAACATGTCGGCGTCCAAACGCAACACCACCTGACCCGACGACACCCCCACACCCGTATTCACCGCATGAGCCGAACCCCAACCACCCTCGGCCGACACCACCAACCGCGTATTCTCCGGCCGCACACGAGGCAACACCAACGGCTCGGGACTCCCATCGTCCACCACGACCACCTCCATGAGATGAGCCGGATAACTCTGAGCCGCCAACGAGGCCAACACCAACGCCAACTTCTCCGAACCACCATGAGCCGGAACCACCACACTCACCGACAACGACGGCTCCCACCCACCCAACGGGGGTACGGGCAGCGCGGTGTAGTCGTTGCGATGGACGATCGGTTGGCGAAGCGGGCCGGACTGTTCCGGGATCGATGCGGTCTGCACTGTGTTCTCCGCGCCCTTGCGGGTGGAGGTGTTGTCGGCGGTGGTCAACGGTGTCCTCCCGTGGTGGTCGTCGACGGCCTGCCCTCGCGGGCGGACGGCACGGAGAGCGTCGTCTCGGGCACGGTCTCCGAGCCCAGCGGGCGGGGTTCGCCCTCCAACAGGGCGCTGGGACGCCAACCGGACCACTGCCTGCTGTTACGTCGCAGGAAGTACCCCATGTCGGCCCCCCAGGTGTGCCCCTCCCCCGCCCGGCGCAACAGGTATCCCAGGCCGTGGGTGCGGTAGATCCGCCCTCCGTGACGGCGGACGGCCAAGAGCAGTTGGCTGTCGATCGCCCGGGGCAGCGGACGGAAACCTCCGACGTCGGTGAGCACCGATCGATCGATGACGATCGTGCTGCCCACCACGTCCGGTGACGGCTTCTCCGTCTGGTAGCTGCGCCACACCGTCAGGTCCAGTTCCTGGAGGTAGACCAGGTCCTGGGTGATCCCGACGACGTCGGCCCCGGAGTAGGTCCGCGCCATGAGCATGTCGGCCAGGTGGTCGGGGCCGTACCAGTCGTCGTCGTCCCACTTGGCGATGACGGTCCCGCTCGCGCGGTCGGCCGCGTCGTTGAGGACGGCGCCGAACACCTGGTCCCCGGGGGCCTCGTGCACGGTGATCGGGATCCCCGACGCGGAGAACTCCCGTACCGCCGATCGCACTTCGGGCAGGTCGGCCGAGAAGCCGTGCAGGGCCAGCACCAGTTCGAAGCGGACATCGCGTTGGCGGACCACCTGGGCGAGGGCGAAGCCGACGAGTTCCGGCCGGCGGGTGCACAGCATGACCGTGACCAGGGGCTCGGGAGGCGTCGGAACGCCCGCGCCGGCGGCCAGGGCGGACCAGCGGGCGGCGCGCCCGTGGGTCCCCAGGGCGGCACGACGCAGTCGAACGCTGTGCTCCTCCCGGGTGAGAGGGTCGGCGAGGCCCCGCTCCTCGACCGAGGTGAGCAGATCGATCAGGGGGCGCCCCAGCGATGACGCCCAGGGCGGGACGGGGCCGGAGACCAACGGCACGCCCGCGGCCGCCAACGAGGCCACGGCCCGCACCATGGAGACCGGTCCCACCTGCCCGGACCAGTTCACGCGGACGCCGCGCAGGTAGCGGACCCGGCCGACGTCCAGGTCGGTCACGGTGCCGTGTTCGGGGACGGTGAACAGGACCTTGCGTCCCTCGGACAGGGCCGTACGATCCCCGTGGTCTCCGAGGTCGCCCATGGGACCGCCGGCCTTCTTGGTGAAGCCGATGGGGTTGACGAAGCGTTCGTCGATGGGCGGGATCGTGTGCGTGTCGAAGGAACCCGTCCGGTGCGGATCCTCGCCCGCCTCGGTGATCGTGATCCGGGGCCGCGAGGTGGTGGGGACGTCCAGATGGGGGACGACCGGGTCCTCCCAGGCCGGTAGGGTCCCCTCGTCGGTGCGCAGGACCAGGTCGGCCACGGGCGAGACCCGACGCAACGGGACGGGGCCGGTGGCGGTCACCCCGGTGGAGGCGATGTCGCCGGGACGCCACAGGCACCCCTCCCGCCCGTGGACGGCGGCGAGAGGGAGGACACGACGGCCGCGACGTCCTCCCCTGGTGCCGTGGACGACGCAGTCGAGGGCCAGGGCGGTCTCGACGGAGTTGGGGAAGAAGAGTTCGCAGACCCAGCCTCTGCGGCCGAGTCGACGTACCCGCGCTTCGAGGAGGTCGTTCCACTCGTCGATGCCGGGCGGGGTCGGCAGAAGGGGCCCTTGGTGGCCCGGGGTGTCGGCCACCGCTGCGAGCAGGTGCACGGTGGGAGGGAGCGCGGTGGCGACCGTCAGGACACGGCCCAGGTCGGTGAGGCTGGCGGCCACGACCGCGACCAGGCCCACGGCCTCGGGCTCCCCCTCGCCGCCCACCCCGGGTATCTCGATCGGGTCGCCCGGGCGGTGGGCGTCCAGGTCGACGAGCAGGTCGCCGGAGCGCAACCGGAGCGAAGCGAGTTCACGCCTGGCCGTCGTCGGGTCCCCGGTATGACACAGGACCGCGGGTTCGGCACCGCGTGTACGTAGGGCCTGACGGACGACGGAGGTGATCATCGGGCAACCTCGGGCGTGTAGGCGAGACTGTGGTCACCCGTCGAGACGGGTCAAACACAGAGTGCCACAATGATCACGGTTGGTGACTTTTACGAAGGGGTGTGTCGTCCTCGCCCTTTCACGAGGACGGGCCGCGGAGCGGTCGCCCCACGGCCCGTCACCCCGTCGTTCAGCGGGCGATCCGGCGCAGGACCCTGCGCCCCAGGCCCGGGGTGAACCAACGGAGCTTGCGTTCGGCCCTCTGGGCACGGGCACGCATACGGTCGGCCTCGACCAAGGCCTTGTCCAGCCTCTGCTGGAGTACCTCGGGCCGCGCCGTCGGGGGCTCCTCACCCTCGTCGACCGCCAGGAACCGCTCCCCCGGGATCCAGTGGGTACCGTGCGTCTCCTCCACGACCCGGTCCAGGTCGGCGCCCTCGGCCTCGGGCTCCAGATGACGGGCTCGGGCGTAGGCGGAGCCGCGCTCCAGACGCAACAGCCCGTCCCCCGCACGGGTGGCGCCGGGCAGCGGGGCGCACAGGAGGCCCGCCCCCTCCTTGTCGATCTCCTTGACCAGGTCGGCCACGGCCGTGGGTCCGAGAGCGGGCCCGCCCCCGAGGAACAGACGGAAGGGCACGCGCGGGTCGGTCTCCGGGGGCTCCTCGACGAACCGGACCCTCGGGTCGCCCCGGAAGGTCTCGTGGATCAGTCGGGGGTCGAGGAGCTCGTCGTCCAAGGGCCTGCGGCGCTCGTCGTTCAGCCGTGACCAGGGACCCAGGAGCCACAGGCGCAGGTCCGGGGTGGAACCGTCCAGCAGTGCGGAGACCGTGGTGTCGACCTCCTCGAGGGTCCGTTCCGCGGTGTCGACGACGACGTCGACCAGCGGGACCTCCCACTGGCGGTCGGGGCGCTTGCGGCGCAGGTGGAAGTCGGGCACCCGGTTGGAGACGTAGGGGCTCCGGTAGCGGGTGCCGGCGTCGCGTCGGGTCTGCATCTGGGAGCGGCCCAGGTGCCAACTGCTCGTGTCCAGGTCCGGGACGAACACCGCGCCCTGCTGCGCCACACGGTAGGCGAACTCGGTGTCGCCGCCCAGCACCAGCTCGGGAGCCATGCCCCCGGCCGCGTCGAACAGCGAACGGTGCAACGAACCGGTCGCGCCGATGAACACCTTGTAGGAGAGTCGACCGGCGGTCCTCAGCCGATCGTGCTGACCGATCAGACGTTCCACCCAGTGCGGGTCGGCCGAATCGCGGTCGAAGAGACGATCCGCCCGCCCCGCCGCGACCTCGTCGCGCACGTACTCGGGGGTCATCGCCGCGGGATCGAAGTCGACGAACAGTTTGTGCCCGAGGGCCACTCCATAGTCGATGAGGTGGTGCCAGCGCATCTGGGACTCCACATGCTCCCGATACACCAACATGTCGGCGTCCAAACGCAACACCACCTGACCCGACGACACCCCCACACCCGTATTCACCGCATGAGCCGAACCCCAACCACCCTCGGCCGACACCACCAACCGCGTATTCTCCGGCCGCACACGAGGCAACACCAACGGCTCGGGACTCCCATCGTCCACCACGACCACCTCCATGAGATGAGCCGGATAACTCTGAGCCGCCAACGAGGCCAACACCAACGCCAACTTCTCCGAACCACCATGAGCCGGAACCACCACACTCACCGACAACGACGGCTCCCACCCACCCAACGGGGGCGGAGAGAGCACCGCGTGGTCGTTGCGGCGCACCCTCGGCTGCGCGCTCATGTCCACCGCGCCCCGGGGCAGGGGCGACCCCGGCGAGGTCGTCCCGGCCACGGCGGGGGCGGTGTGCTCTTCGGTACTGGTCATGCTGATCCCCCCGGGTACGTCGCGGTCACGACCGGCTCTCCACCGTCGACGGGGCGCCCCAACGGGACGGGTTCGCCCTCCAGGAGGGAGCTGGGTCGCCAGCCGGACCACTGTCGTGCGTAGTTGTGCAGGAAGTAGGCCATGTCCTCGGACCAGGTGTGTCCGCCGCCCGTGCGACGCAACACGTACCCCAGCCCGTGGGTGCGGTGGACGCGCCCCCCGCCCCGGGACACGGCGATGAGCAGTTGGGTGTCGATGGCGCGCGGCAGCGGACGGAAACCTCCGGTCTCCTCCAGCACCACGCGGTCGGTGAGGATCGTGCCCCCGGCGATGAAGCGGGTGGCGGTCTCGGACTCGCGGCTGCGCCAGACCATCAGATCCACCTCTTGGAGGTAGACGAAGTCCTGACCGGTGCCGACCAGCTCGGCCCCCGAGTAGGTCCGGGCCAGCACCAGGTCGGCCAGGTGCTCGGGGCCGTACCAGTCGTCGTCGTCCCATTTGGCGATGAGGTCGCCGGAGGCGCGGGCGACGGAATCGTTGAGCACCGAACCGAAGATCCGCTCCGCGGAGGCCTCGTGGACGACGATCGGCAGGCCGGTCTCCCGGTAGGCGTCGATAGCGGACGCCACCTCGGGCAGATCCGCCGGGAAACCGTGCAGGGTGAGGACGGTCTCCAACGCGACCCCGCGCTGGCGGGCGATCTGGGCCAGCGCGAAACCGACCATGTCGGGCCGCCTGGTGCACAGGATGACCGACACCCGGGGTTCGGGCGGGAGCGGGATCCCGGTCTCCGCGGCCAGACCCCGCCAACGCGAACGCAGGCCGTGCGTGCGCAGGGCCGCGCGACGCAGACGGACGCTGTGCTCCTCTCGGGCCAATCGGTCGGTGAGGTCGGCCTCGGTCGCGCCCTCGATGGCGTCGATCAGCGTCGTCCCCAACCCGGCGGCCCAGCCGGGGACCGGTTCGGCCACCAACGGAACCCCTCCGGCCGCCAGGGAGGCCACGGCGCGCACAGCCGCGGTCGGGCCGGTGTGACCGGTCCAGTCGATCCGGACCCCGCGCAGATGGCGGATGCCGGCGAGGTCCACGTCGGTGACGGTGCCGTCGGCGGCCACCTCGATCAGGTCCTTCTTCCCGTCGCGGACGACCGCCCGGTCGCCGTTCAGGGTGAGGTGGCCCAAGGGGCCCTTCTCCGCCTTGCCGAACCCGGTGGGGTTGACCGTGGTCTCGTCGATGGGGGCGATCAGGGATACGGGGTCGGCGGCGGCCGCCGAGACGGTGAGCCCCGCGGCTCGCTCTCGCCCGTGTTCCCCGGCCAGCCCCTCCCAGGAGTCGGTCCCGGTGGTGACCCGGTCCAGGACCGGGACCTTCTCATCGGCCCAGTCCACGGCCGTGGCTCCATCGCCCACCCGCAGCGCCAGGTCGGCGACGGGGGTGACCCGACGCAGCGGGACCGGTCCGCCCTGCTCGACCCCCTGGGCGCCGGTGTCCCCGGGGCGCCAGAGCGAGGCCTCGGCTCCGTTGAGCGCGGCCAAGGGGGCCACGGAGGGGCCTCGACGGCGGCCACGGGTGCCGTGCAGGACCGCGTCCAGGACCGGGGCCGACTCGACGGGGTTGGGGAAAAAGAACTCACAGACCCAGCCGCGCCGGCCCACCCGGCGTACCCGCAACTCCTGGAGGTCGCGCCACTGGCCCATGCCCGGCCCCGCCGGGACCGGCGGGTCCTGGTGCCCGGGGGTGTCCAGGAGGGCGACGACGACCTGGACGGCCTTGGGCAGGTGGACGGCGGCGGTCAGGGCGCGGTGGAGGTCGGTGGGGGTGGCGGCGACCAGTGCCACCAGGCCGGCGACGGGCTCCCGTTCATCGTCCGTCGCCCCCTCCACTCCGATCGGGATCGGCTCGCCCAGGGGATGGGCTCCCAGGTCCACGGTCCGGTCCCCGGCGTTCCGGGGGAGGCCGGACAGTTCCCGAAGGGTGCCGGCTCCGCTGTGGCAGAGCACGGCCGGTTCGTCTCCACGGGCACGCAGGGCGTGCCGGAGGACGGTGGTGATCATCGAGTGGCCCTCTCGGTTCGGCTGGGGGACGCCTCGGTCGGTTCGGTCAGCGGACGTTTCGGGTGAAGACGTGCGCGCCCTTCTCGGTGGGCTCCTCGGTCCTGACCAGATCGGGGTGGGCCGCGAGCCAGCGCTCGCCGAGAGAGCGCTCGTCGGGGCGGGCGGCGTCGTCGAGGACGAAGACGGCGTGGTCCTCGCAGGCGGGCAGCAGGACGGGGACCGCCGGGTGACGGGCCTCGACCCCGGTGGCCTGCGGCGGACCGTCCACGAAGACCAGACCGATGCCCTTGAGGTCGACCAGCGCCTCGGTGTCGTACCAGGGCACATCGGCGGAGACCCCGTCCGCGTATTCGGCGGGCACCGGGGCGAGGGGGGCGTGCCGGATCTCGACCACGTCCTCCAGGGAGTGGGCGGCGACGAGGTCGCGGCTCAGCTCCGCGTAGCGGGCGTCGTGCTCGATGGCGACGAGCCTGCCGGTCCCCGCCTTGCGCAGGGCGTAGCCGATCCACACGCTGGAGGCCCCGCTTCCGCACTCCACCACCAGCGCGGGGCGGTCCCGCTCGATGATCCGGACCAGGAGTCGCAGGACGTCCGGGGATGCGGCCCAGCCGCGCAGCGGCGGCATGAAGGGGGCCACGTCCAGGTGACCGCGCAGTTCGGACCAGGCGACCTGCTGTTCGTAGTCGTCGCGGCCCTGGCGTGTTCCGGCGCGGACGACGGTCTGGACCGCCTTGGGCAGGGCGTTGCCTCGCAGGTCGGCCACCTCGCCTCGGACCTCGTCGAGGGCGCGGGCCAGCTCCAGTCGGTCCCGGCCCAAGAGCTCGGTGACCGTGCGGGTCTGGGTCCGTACGGAGGTGGACAGTTCCCGCACCGAACGCCGTGTCAGCCACAGGGCCGCGCCGAGCGCGCACACCAGGGCTCCCAGGAGCAGGACGGCGGTACCGACGACCACCTCGCCCCACGTGATCAGACCGAATCCGCCGAGAACGATGGGGGTCGCGAACACGGCCAGGCCGGCCGGAGCGACCAGGGGCAGAAGGCGGCGGATCCTGCGCCTGAGGGAATTCATGGGGGTTACCTCCGCGGAAGGGGAGCGGCGACCTGCGCACGGCGATCTCGTGCCCTTTTCGAGAAAAACGCCACCGAGAAAGACACCGTGCGCTTTCGACATTAACCTCTCGAAAAGGTGACCGGGGGCGACATGCGCCGTTTCGAAACCCACGTGAGCGACAATTCCCCCAGCGTTCACCACCCCCTCATCCGGGGCTCACGGCAGAGTGGCCGAAACGTCTCCGGACCCCCTTTCCGGGGGTCCGGGGCGTACGGCCCGGGTCACCAACCCGTGGCCTCCAACAGGGCCTTCTCCACCATGGGGGTGAGCGTCCGGGCGTAGGTGGCGGTGATGTGCGAGTGGTCCCAGTACACCAACACGTTGCCGACCACGGCGTCGCAGGAACCGCCCGGGCACACGTACTCGGTCAGGTCCATCGGTTCGACGTTGGGCGGCAGCTCCTCGAGGGTGGCCGGGTCCACGGCCGCGAGGCTGCGCGAGGCCGGGCTGGTGCACTCGGCCGGGTCTCCGGCCTCCACGCACTCCCCTCCCCTATAGGGCAGTCGGGGCAGATCCCGCAGGCCGACCACGTCGATCCCCAGGTCGTTCAGGTGCCACCACAGGTCGGTGTAGCCGTCCTCCACCGCCTCGCCGTCGACGAAGGCCCGGGTGGAGGAGAGCAGCACCGCGTCGGGGTTCAGCTCCTCCAACTCGGCCAGCGCCTTCTCCTTCCAGACCTCGCACTCCTCGAACAGGGCCCCGTCCCTGGTCGAGGGCGCCAGACCGAACGGACAACCGCTCTTGGTGAAGGACACCAGACGCCAGCCGTACTTCTCGGCGACCGCCTCCACCGCCGGGTACCAGTGGGCGGTGCGCGAGGCGCCCACCAGGGCGAGCGTGTGTTCGGCGTCGGCGGGACCGCGGTCGCACACGACCAGCTCCTTCGAGGCCAGGTTCACGTGGCAGCCCTCCTGATGGTGGGAGGACAGGTCCATCTTGGAGTCCTCGGGGTCCGGACGCACCGGGACGTCCGGGAGCGAGTCGAGCAGAGACGGATCCGCGACCACGGCGGCACCCGGGTAACTCTCGGGGGAGGCGATCTCGTGAGCCCTGCGCTCCCGTTCCTGTTCCAGACGCTCCGTCCACACCAGCGAGAGCACCAGGACCGGGACGAGGAAGAGGGCGGCGACCACGGTCGGGCGCACCGGGCTCCGACGGTCGGCCGACCTCGTGAACGGTTCGAGGCCGCGCTCGACCAGGCGATGCGTCATCCAGGCCAGCAGGATCGACGCGCCCAGGATCGCGGCGCCGCCCCAGGGGGTGGCGAGCCGGCGCCCGGTGACCTCCAGATAACAGACGAGGAGGGGCCAGTGCCACAGGTAGATCGTGTAGGAGAGCCGGCCCAGCGCCATCAGGGGCGGCCAGGTCAGCAACCGGTCCACCCCTCGAGGGCTCCCGGTCGTCCCGGCCAGGACGATGAGCAGCGCGGCGAGGGTCGGCCACAGGGCGATGTACCCGGGGAAGAGCGTGGAGACCTGCACGAGCATGCCGCAGGAGACCAGGGCGACCAGACCGACCCAGCCCAGGACCACACGGACCCGGGTGGGCATCCGTACCCGGGTGATGGCCAGGGCGAGGATCCCGCCCAGCGCCAACTCCCACAGCCGGGCTCCGGTGTCGAAGTAGGCCCAGGCCTGGTCACGGCCGGTGATGTACACCGAGTAGGTCAGGGAGACCGCGAACACCGCGACGATCAGGGCCAGGACCGTGGGACGCAGCGGTAGCCGCGAGCGGGAGGCCAGGACCGCCGCCAGGGTGATCAGCACCGGCCAGATCAGGTAGAACTGCCCCTGGATGGACAGCGACCAGAAGTGTTGGAGGGGGCTGACCGCGGCCTCGCGGGCCAGGTAGTCGACCGCGTCCCGGGCCAGGGTCCAGTTCTCGTGGTAGAGGGCCGAGGCGCGTACCTCGGCGAGCACGTCCGCCCATCGGGAACGGGGCAGCCACAGGTACATGGCGCCCATGGTGGCGAGCAGGACCACGGCGGCCGGCGGGGCCAGGCGACCGATCAGTCGGGCCCAGAAGGCGCCGAAGTGGATCCGTCCGTCGCGTTCGACCGTGCGCACCAGGGAACCGGTGATGAGGAAACCGGTGAGCAGTAGGAACACGTCCACGCCGCCGGAGACCCGACCGAACCAGATGTGGTAGGCGGCGACCAGGAGCACCGCCAGGGCGCGCAGACCCTCGATCTCGGGTCGATGGCCGCCTCCGATCACGGTCGAAGACACGGCGCGTACGTCGGAGGGGGCGCTGCGCGGGGACGAGGGGACGGGGACCCCGGTGGTGGTGTCACTCATGTTCGGAGGCGGCCTCGGGAGCTGGGGAAGGATGATTCACCGAACGGGCGTGCGGGTCCCGCCATTCGAATTCGGCGCTGAATTCTCCCCGTTCCCGATGCCACCTCGGTGAATGACGATGGAACGCGCGGACAACTCTCCCCCTTGACCCCTTCGGAGCACGGGGGATGTGTCGGCCAGGGTAACCACGGGGGTCCGGCGCCTTTCCGTAAAGGAAACCCCGGGGAGGTTCGCGGAGAAAACGGACCCCTGCGCGGCGGCGCCCCTCGGTCGGCGCGCGAGGGCGAGGGCCGGGGCGGAGGACCTCCGGATCGGGCTCCGCCGCCGGATTTTATTCCCGTCCCCCGGTGTCGACAGCCTGACATCGGGGGTCCGGCGTCTCGGCTGATAGCTTGCTGAGTAGCGATCACATCGCTGGTAAGCCCGACGAATCGCGTCTTTGGAAAGGTGCGTCAGAGATGTCTGCGCCGTACTCGCTTCCCGAACTGCCCTACGACTACGCGGCCCTGGAGCCGTGGATCTCCGGTCAGATCATGGAGCTGCACCACGACAAGCACCACGCCACCTACGTCGCCGGTGCCAACAGCACCCTGGAGCAGATGGCGGAGGCCCGCGAAGCCGGTGACTTCGGCACCGTGAACCAGCTCCAGAAGAACCTCGCGTTCCACCTGGGCGGCCACGTCAACCACTCCGTGTTCTGGAAGAACCTGTCCCCGGAGGGTGGCGACAAGCCCGAGGGCGAACTGGGCGCCGCCATCGACGACCAGTTCGGTTCCTTCGACGCCTTCCGCGCGCACTTCAACGCCGCGGCCACCGGCATCCAGGGTTCCGGTTGGGCGATCCTGGCCTGGGACGCCCTCGGTCAGCGCCTGATCATCGAGCAGCTCTACGACCAGCAGGCCAACATCGCCATCGGCACGCAGCCGCTGCTCATGCTGGACATGTGGGAGCACGCCTTCTACCTCCAGTACAAGAACGTCAAGGGCGAGTACGTGAAGGCGTTCTGGAACGTCGTCAACTGGGCCGACGTCCAGGAGCGCTTCGCCGAGGCCCGCAAGACCAAGCTGGGCTAGGTTCCGTCGAGGCCGTCGACCTTGAGCCGGGTCGGGGGTCTCCCGGAGAACGTTCGAGGGCGGCACCCGACGGGTGCCGCCCTCGCGTGTTCCGCCCCTCGGGGCCGGGTGCGCTCAGCCCTGGACGTCGGGGGCCATGGGCGCGCCCATCGCGTGGTAGCCGCCGTCCACGTGCATGACCGTACCGGTGACGGCCCGGGCGGCCGGAGACATCAGGAACAGGGCGGGGCCGGCGACCACGGAGGCGTCCTTGGTGTCCCAGCCCAGCGGGGAGTTGTCGCCCCAGGAGTCGGCGATCTGCGAGAAGCCCGGGATGGAACCGCCCGCCAGGGACTTGATCGGACCGGCGGAGATCGTGTTGACCCGGATCCCCTCCGGCCCCAGGTCTCGCGCCAGGTAGCGGGCGGAGTTCTCCAGGACGGCCTTGGCCGAGCCCATCCAGTCGTAGACCGGCCAGGCGACGCTGGCGTCGAAGGTCAGCGAGACGACGCCGGCCCCCTCGGGCGCCTTGGCCAGCAGGTCGCGCATACCGACGGTGAGGGCGGCCAGCGAGTAACCGGAGACGTGGATCGCCTTGGCCACGTCCTCCCAGCCGGTGTTGAGGAAGTTGCCGCCCAGAGCCGATTCGGGGGCGTAGGCGATGGCGTGCAGCAGCCCGTCCACGTGGTCCCAGTGCTCACGGACCGCCTCGACCGTGGCGTCGATCTGCTCGGGGTCGGTGACGTCCATCGGCAGGACGGCCACGGGTTCCCTCGGCAGTCGCTTGGCGATGCGTTCGCAGATGGAGAAGGCGCGGCCCGGAGGGTTGGTCAGGATGACGTCGTGTCCCTGACGCATGGCCTCCTCGGCGATCGCGTAGGCGATGGAGGACTGGGTCGTGATGCCGGTGATGAGCAGGTTCAAGGGGTCCCCTGGGTGGCGGTTCGGTCGCTGCTGCTGGAAACGTATCGGCGCGAGGACCGATCGTCAGCCGTGGAAGCCGACAAAGATTCGCGCCCGGGCTTTGGCGCGTCCTCGCACGCCCCACCCGCCCCGGGACCCCGGCCATGGTGACACTCCGTACAACCGAGCCAGGGATCGGCCCCGATTCTTTGTGGTCTTCCACTGGTGACTGCGCGGGCTCGAGGCGGCAGAGTCATGGACATGCCTCCCTGGCACATGAGGGCCGGGGCGACCCAGCGGGCTTGGCCGCCGCTGGGTCGCCCCCTCACTCCCTCTTCTCCCCCGGCCTCGCGTCCGCCCCGGTAGGGGTGGAATCGGGCGTCAACTCCGCGAATCCACCCCGGGTAACCTGACTGCTGGACCAGACACCCGAGTACGCGGGAGGCGGTAACGGCCGTGTCAGCACGCGACGGTGAACCCGACGTGCCCGAAGAGACCCCCCGCCCCGACGACGACTCCCCCGCCGAGGACCCGGCCACCGCCGGGTCCGCCGATGAGGAGACCGCGTCCGAGGGCGCCGAAGGCGAGGGGGAGGTCGCGCGGCCCCGACGCCGGCGGGCCCGGATCGCCCTGGTCGTGGCCGCCGCCCTCGCCCTGATCATGGTCGCGGTGGTGGCCGTGCCCACCACCCGTAACGGCCTGCTCGATCTGTGGTGCGACGTCACCGGCGGGGTCTGCCCCGGCGAGCCCCTTCCTCCGATCACCGAGGACGAGGAGGTCGACTGGCGGGTACGGGTGGAACCGGAGGAGGCCGTCCTGTGGGGCAACTACGTCGCCCTGGGCGACTCCTACTCCTCCGGGGACGGCGCGGGCGACTACGATCCCCTCACCACCGAGCCCGGTGAGTGCTGGCGTTCGGAGAACGCCTACCCCAGGCTGATCGAGGAGGAGTTCCCCTTCGAGGGCTCGCTGGCCTTCTACGCGTGCAGCAGCCACCGGGGCTCGCAGATGCTCGAGCAGCTCGGCACTCCCGAGTCGCAACTCGAACGCGTCACCGAGCACACCTCGTTGGTGACCCTCGGCATCGGTGGGAACGACCTGGGGTTCATCCCGGTCCTGCGTACCTGCATCATGCGTATGCCGCTCCTGGAGCGGACGGCCTGCACCGACCAGGAGTCGGAGGTCGACGAGCGCATGGACCGCTTCGAGAAGACCCTCACCGAGGTCCTCGGAGAGATCCGTGACCGTGCTCCGGACGCGCGTGTGCTGGTCCTGGGCTACCCGAGGCTGTTCCCCGAGGATCCTCCCGGCATGTACTACACCCTCTCCGCCAACGACCAACTGTGGCTGAACGGGCTCGCCGAACGGTTCAACGACCGGATCCGGGACACCGTCTACCGGGCCGACGGCGAGGTGTACGGGTCCCGTCAGGTCGGCAGCGTCGAGTTCGTGAACGTCTTCAGCTCGTTGAGCGGCCACGAGGTCAGCGAGGACGACGCCTGGTTGAACGGCATCGTCCTGGGACAGATCGGCGAGGGGTTGAAGGTGGACCGGGCGAGCTTCCACCCCACCGCGCAGGGGCAGCGGTCGATCGCCGAACGGGTCCGTCTCCAGATCGCGGAGGGGCCGGAACGGGTCCTGTACCAGTCCAAGGAGCGGTTGGAGAAGGTCGACCCGGACGTGCTCACCAGGGAGCTCGGCGGCCCCTTGGACCCGGTCCACCCCGAGGACGGGGACGAGGGGGACGGCGACGAGGTCGCCGACGAGGCCTCTCGGGAACCGGCGGCGGATTCCTGAGACCCCTCCTTCGCACACGACGGCGCCCCGGTCCGTTCTCCGGACCGGGGCGCCGGTGTTCGCGCGAGGGGTCTAGGCCTTCTCGGCCTTGAGCTCCTGGATGACCTCGGCGAAGCGGTCCAGGCCCCAGTGGAGGTCCTCCTCCTCGATCACCAGGGGCGGCGACATGCGCACGGTCGAGCCGTGGGTGTCCTTGACCAGGACCCCGTGCTCGGCGAGCCGCTTGCACAGCTCCTTGCCGGAGGCCAGGGCCGGGTCGACGTCCACGCCGGCCCACAGGCCGATGCTGCGGGCCGAGACCACACCGTCGCCGACGAACTCCTTGAGTCGTCGATCGAGAACATCGCCCAGGCGGCGGGCGTTCTCCACGTAGGGGCCCTCGGTCAGCATCCGGACGACCGTGGAACCCACCGCGCCCGCCAGCGGGTTGCCGCCGAAGGTGCTGCCGTGCTGGCCCGGCTGGATGACCCCGAGCACGTCCTCGTCGGCCACCATCGCCGACACCGGGAGGATGCCGCCGCCCAGTGCCTTGCCGAACAGATAGGCGTCGGGGACCACTCCGGTGTGCTCACAGGCCCGGATGGTGCCGGTGCGACCCAGCCCCGCCTGGACCTCGTCGGCGATGAAGAGCACGCGGTTGTCGTCACAGATCTCGCGGACCCTGGGCAGATAGTCGTTCGGCGGCACGATCACGCCCGCCTCGCCCTGCACCGGCTCGATCAGCACCGCGACGGTGGTGTCGTCGATGGCCTCCTCGATCGCCGCCGCGTCCCCGTAGGGCACGGAGCGGAACCCCGGCGTGTAGGGGCCGAAGCCCGTCTTGGCCTCGGGGTCGGAGGAGAAGGAGATGATCGTGGTGGTGCGGCCATGGAAGTTGGCGCCGGCCACGACGATGGTCGCCTGATTCTCGGGGACGCCCTTGACCTCGTAGCCCCACTTACGGGCCACCTTGATCCCGGTCTCCACCGCCTCGGCGCCGGTGTTCATCGGCAGGACCTTCTCCTTGCCGACCATGTCGGCCAGAGAGCTCACCCACGGACCGAAACGGTCGTTGTAGAAGGCCCGGCTGGTCAACGTCACCCGATCGAGCTGGGCGTGCGCCGCCGCCATCAGTTCGGGGTTGTGGTGACCGAAGTTCATGGCCGAGTAGCCGGCCAGACAGTCGAGGTACCTCTTTCCCTCCACGTCGGTCACCCAGGCACCACGGCCTTCGGCGATCACGACGGGCAGGGGTGCGTAGTTGTGCGCCGACCTCGCCTGGGCGAGTTCGATGTGGTCAGCGCTGGAGAGTCCCTCTCCGACGGGGTTTCCGGCGGAGTCCTGCTGTCCCGGATTGTGGGAGGTCATCTAAGCCGCTCCGATCACCATTGACCGATGTCAGACAGTAGATACCCACCGTGAGGCCCGGTAGCGCCCCGTCGGCGGGATCTCCAAGAGTTGAGCAGATGATCCGGTGAGCACACAAGAGGTGGCCGACATCACCGACCGCGGGGAGGGCCCGAAACCCGGGGGTCGTCGTCACCGGTACGCCCTCTGAGCGGGACTCTTCCGGGCTCGGCCACGAAAGGGTGACGGAGCACGGTTACGCAGGTGACGCGGTCCACACGGCTTTCCACGATCAGGTCCGTCCGCGAGGGGTACGGTCGCCGTACAGTCACAGCCGCCGCGAGCGCCTTCGCCGGGGACGGCCGTCACGCGACGTCAGGGAGGATCAGCCGTGCCACACGCGTCCCCGGACACACCCTTCTCCCTCGCCGGTCTGATGGCGGAGGTGAGTCGGGCCGTGCCGGAGCGGATCGCGATCATCGCGGGTCCCCGACGGCTCACCTACCGCGCCCTGCACGATCGCTCCACCCGCCTGGCCCGCCACCTGGTGACGGCCGGTGTGCGCCCCGGTGAGAACGTGGCCATCCTGGCCTTCAACCGGGCCGAGTGGGTCGAGTCCTTCCTCGGGATCCTGCGCGCGGGCGCGGTCCCGGTCAACGTGAACTACCGGTACGTGGCGGGCGAGCTCCGGCACGTGCTCGCCGACTCCCACGCGGTGGCCCTGATCGCCGAGGACTCCCTGGCCACGACGGTCACCTCCGTCCTCCCCGACCTCCCCCGGCTCCGGCACGTCCTTCTGTTGGAGGACGGCACGGAACGCGACGCCGCGCTGAACGGTGTGGACTACGAGGAGGCGTTGACCGCCCAGGGCTCCGAGGACTCCTCGAAGCCCGAGCTCCCCGTGACCAGCGGCGAGGACCACTACCTGCTCTACACCGGAGGCACCACCGGCTACCCCAAGGGGGTGCTGTGGCGCCAGGCGGACATCTTCCGCGCCGCCGTGGAACGTCGTGCCCCGGGTTCCCCCCGGTCCCGCACCCTCGAGGACGTGGCCGCCCGCGCCGTACGCTGTTTCCCGCAGCGGATGCTGGTACTGGGCCCGCTCATGCACGCCGCCGGTCAGTGGAACGCCCTGAGCATGCTGTTGTGCGGCAAACGCGTGGTGCTCTCCACCGACCGCAGCTTCCGCCCCGACCGGATCCTGGAGTTGGCGCACCGCGAGGGCGTCCACGCCGTTCAGCTCGTGGGCGACGCGATGGCCCGCCCGCTGGCCCGGCACCTGCTCACCGAGCCCGGCCTGTGTCCGGAGTTGACCTCGGTGCGTTCCGGCGGCACCCCGCTCACCCCCTCCGTACAGGCCCTGTGGCGGGCCTGGCGGGAGGACGTGGTCCTGGCCGACTCCTATGGCGGTTCGGAGACCGGTGTGTGCGGCTCGGCGACCGCCCCCGACACCGCGGCCACGGTCGCCGACGCCACCGACCGGCGCAGCTTCACCATGGGCGGCAGCATCGAGGTGCTCGACGAGACTCTGCGACCGCTGCCGCCGGGATCTCCCGAGGTCGGCAGGATCGCGCGGACCGGTCGGATCCCGATGGGCTACTACAACGACCCCATCGCCACCGCCCGCACCTTCCCCACGGACCCCGAAGGCCGGCGCTGGGCGCTGTCCGGCGACTACGGGACCCGGGCCTCCGATGGCTCGATCGTCCTCCTGGGCCGGGGAAGCGTGGTCATCAACACCGCCGGGGAGAAGGTCTACCCCGAGGAGGTGGAGGCGGTGATCAAGTCGCACCCCTTCGTGGACGACGTGATCGTGGTGCCCGCGCCGGACGAGACGTTGGGCCAGCGGGTGACGGCCCTGGTCTCCTCCACCGCCGAGAGCGCTCTGGACGAGAGGGCGCTGCGCGCCTACTGCCGTGGGCGTCTGGCGGGGTTCAAGGTGCCCCGGACCGTGCACTTCGTGGACCGGGTGCGGCGTACCGCGGTCGGCAAACAGGACTACCGGTGGGCGGCCTCCGTGGTCGACCGCTCTCCCTCCTCCGCCGTCCGAACCCTGACCGGGCCCTCCGGACTCTGATCCTCGGGATCCTTCCCGGCTCCGGGCCGGGAAGCTTCTCGGGAGGACCCGAGTTCACTCTCTTCCCATCCGCATCGGTTTCGGCTGTCGATCTCAGAGTTATTTCATCAGCCGAAACCGGGAATCCGGACGGCCGAGACGCTTCTGTCCCCTTCGGGCGACGCTAGAATGACGACGCCCGGCCCCGGGGCCCCAGCGCCCTTCCCCTCGTGCGGCCGGGGCGATGAACCTCGGCGCGGGTCCAGGGATCGGACCCTCCCGGTCTCCCTCGTGGGCCGCGCCACCAGTACCCCTTTTGCTCCGCCGGCCTACCGTGGACACGGGACCGGCGGCACCACCAGGACGGAGGACGGCGCCCCCTTCCCGGTCGTCCCGGGGCAAGCGCCCGACAACATGGCCAACTCAGTAGGCTCCTACATCTTCAACGCGGTGCGCGGCGGAGCCGTGGGCACCTCCGAGGCTCTGCCCGGCATCAGCGGCGGCACCGTCGCCCTGATCGTCGGTCTCTACGACAAGCTGATCGGCGGCGCGGGCCACGTGGTCAGCGGGATCAAGCGTTACGTCACCGACGTGCCCCGCGGCCGCGGCAAGGACCGGGCCATGGAGCAGTTCCGGCTGGTCGACTGGGCCGTGCTGATCCCCGCCCTCATCGGTATGGCGGTCGCGCTGATCCTGGCCGCGGTGCTCATCGCCCCGCTGGTCGAGAGCCACACCCAGTACGCCTACGCCCTCTTCTTCGGCCTGGTCCTGGCCTGCCTGTGGATCCCCTACACCGGGGCGGGCAAGACCTGGAAGGCCTGGCACTACCTGCTCGCGCTGGTCTGCGCGATCCTCTCGTTCCTCATCATGGGCCTGCCGGGCGCCAACCTGCCCACGCACCCGGTCGTGGTCTTCTTCGCCGCCGCGGTGGCCATCTGCGCCCTGGTCCTGCCCGGCATGTCCGGCTCGTTCATCCTGCTGGCCCTCGGTCTGTACGAGCCCACCATGGCCGCCCTGCGCGCCGCGGACCTGCCCTACATCAGCGTCTTCGTGCTCGGCATGATCACCGGCCTGGCGTTGTTCGTGAAGGTCCTCCAGTTCCTGCTGGAGAACCACCACCACATCACCCTGGTGGTGCTGACCGGGCTCATGGCCGGTTCTCTGCGCGCCCTGTGGCCTTGGCAGAGCGAGGACCGCGAGATCCTGCCGATGACGGACATCCCCATCACGGTGACCTTCATGGTGGTCGGCTTCCTCGTGGTCACGGCCTCGATCGTCTGGGAGCAGCGTAAGAAGGCCCAGGCCGAGAACCCCCGACGGTACGAGGACATGCCCGTCCACTAGAGTCGGACACAAGCCCACAAAACACATATCGGGGCGGGGCCGGACACCTTCACGGGGTCCGGCCCCGCGAGGCGCGGGGTGCCGGAATCTCCTCCACCGGCTGAGAGCACACCCGTCGAACCTGCCCTAGTTCGTACTAGCGAAGGAACGCCCATGAGTGCGTACAACGTCGTGTCCATCGCCGGTAGCGACCCCAGCGGGGGCGCCGGTATCCAGGCGGACCTGAAGTCGTTCTCCGCCCACGGGGTCTTCGGGATGAGCGTGGTGACCGCGCTGACCGCCCAGTCCACGTGCGGGGTCACCGGGGTCCACGGGGTGCCGGCCTCGTTCGTCACAGACCAGATGGACACGCTGTTCCAGGACGCGACCGTGCACGCGGTCAAGGTGGGCATGCTGTCCACCGCCGAGGTCACCGAGGCCGTCGCGGCCGCGATCGACCGCTACCGGTTGCCGAACGTGGTGGTGGATCCGGTGATGGTGGCCAAGAGCGGCGACCGTCTACTGGAGAGCTCCGCGATGGAGGCGCTCCGCCGGGATCTGCTCCCCCGCGCGGACCTGATCACCCCGAACCTGCCCGAGGCCGCCGACCTCCTCGGCGAGGACGAGGCCACCGATCTGGCGACGATGTACTCCCAGGCGGAGCGGCTGCTGAAGCTGGGCCCGCGCCGGGTCCTGCTCAAGGGCGGGCACCTTCCCGGCGAGGAGTGCGTGGACCTGTTGGTGGACGGCGTCTCCGACCCCCTGGAGCTGCGGGCCGACCGGGTCCCGACCCGGAACACCCACGGCACCGGCTGCACCCTCTCCTCGTCGATCGCCGCGCTGCTGCCCCAGAGGCCGGACATGGCCGCCGCGGTCACCGACGCCAAGACCTGGCTCACCCGGGCCCTGCTCCACGCGGAGGAGATCGACGCGGGCGGCGGGCAGGGGCCCGTGCACCACTTCCACGCCTGGTGGTAGACGACCACCGATGACGGAGGAGGGGGGGGGGGGGGGGGGGGGGGGGGGGCCCCCCCCCGCGTAATCTTTTTGGGGGGGGGGCGACAGAAAGGCGCTCGCACACAACACGGCCCCGGGCGCCCCGCAGGGGGCGGGCCCGAA
>NZ_JAYLVW010000002.1:0-5288 GCF_035818715.1 Nocardiopsis sp. LDBS1602
GCGCACGGCTATGACGGCGGGTGAGGCGGCTTCGGTCGCTCATGTGGCCAGGGCTTTGGTCGAGCATCCGGGGGTGCGGATCGTCAATGGCTATGGTCCGGCGGAGAACATGGGCTTCACCACCACCTACGAGATCGAAGCCCTCATGGAGGATCGCCCCTCGGTGCCGATCGGCCGACCCGTCAAGGGGTCCGGAACCTATGTCCTCGATGGGCGTCTGCGTCCTGTGCCGGTGGGTGTGCCGGGTGAGCTGTACATCGGTGGTGCGACGTTGGCTCTGGGGTATCTGAACCGTGCGGATCTGACGGCGGAGCGGTTCGTGCCGAACCCCTTCGGTGGTTCCGGCGAGAGGATGTACCGTACCGGGGACCTGGCGCGGTGGACCTCCTCGGGTGACCTGGAGTACGTCGGCAGGGTCGATGATCAGGTCAAGGTGCGGGGCTTTCGGGTGGAGCCGGGCGAGGTCGAGGTCGTTCTCACCTCCCTGTCGGGGGTCGCTCAAGCCGCCGTCGTACCGCGTGAGGACCGGTCGGGGACTCTGGTCTTGGTGGCCTACGTCGTCGGTGTCTCCGGGACGGAACCCGATGGGGTCGGGATTCGCGCGGCGCTCACGGAGCTTCTGCCGGAGTACATGGTGCCTTCGGCGGTGGTGGTGCTGGACCGGCTTCCCCTGACGGCCAACGGCAAGCTGGACAGGCGTGCCCTCCCGGTTCCGGAACATGGTCCGTCCTCTTCCGGGCGCGGTCCCCGCGGCCCCCGAGAGGAGATCCTCTGCCGACTGTTCGCCGAGGTCCTGGGTCTGGAGCGGGTGGGGATCGACGACTCGTTCTTCGACCTGGGCGGACACTCGCTGCTCGCCACCCGGCTCGTCGCACGAGTGCGCTCGGCCCTGGACCAGGAGGTCTCCCTGGAGGACGTCTTCCGCGCGCCCGAACCGGCCCGGCTGGCGGAACGCCTCGATCGTGTGCCCGTGAGCAGGCCCAGGCCCACACTGCGCCGCCGCACTCGGGCGGGCATGGAAATCGGGGGCTGACCAGCCCGGTCCTCTCCGGCGGCCGGAGCCTCGCGAGGCTCCGGCCGCCTCGTCGTTCGGGGCGGGGACGACACGCCATGAGGCAGAAATCGCGTCTCGGAACTGCCGCATCCTTGCCGTCGCTTCCTGCCCTGTCCGAAGAGGGGGCGGGGATATCTTTCTGTTATTCGAAAAGTACGGCGATTCTGGGCCTCGGCAGGGTACGGGAATCACCTTCGATGGTTCACATCGGCCTGTGGTGGCGAAATGAAAGGGGACGGGATAATGGAATTCGCGAGCGACCCGAATGCGAGTGAGGTCCTCTGGGAGCTGCGGCGCGGTTCCGCCTCCGGCGGCCTCTCCCTGCTGATCCTGCCCCACGCAGGGGGGAACGCCCACTACTACGCCCAATGGGAGAACCGACTCCCCGAGGACGTGGGCCTGCTCATCGCCCAGTACCCGGGCCGGGGCTCCCGGTTCACCGACGACCTGCCCGAGAGCGTGGACGACCTCGTCGCCCCCATCGTCTCCCTGCTCGCCGATGATGGGCGGGACCTGGTCGTCCTCGGGCACAGCATGGGGACCCTGGTGGCCTACGAGGTCGCCCTCGGCCTCACCCGGGTCGGACGGCCACCTCGGGCACTGATCGGTTCGGCCTGCCGTGCGCCCTTCCTGCCCAACCCCAGCCCCGTCCTGCCCGAAACGCTGAGTGACGAGGAGCTGGTGGCGGCGATCAAGGCCCGAGGCGGTACCGAGCACGAGATCCTCGACGAACCCGAGATGTGGGAGATCATCCTGCCTTCGATCCGCGCCGACTTCGGTATCGACGACGTCTACCGGAGGCCGGGCGCCGCTCGCACCCTGCGTGGACCACTGACGATCGTGGGCGGCGTATCGGACCCGATCGTCCCGGTGGGCGACCTCGTGGAATGGCGTGAGGTCACCGAGGGCGAGACCCTCATCGAAACCCTGCCCGGCGGCCATTTCTACTTCGATGAGAACGAGGAGAACATGGCCCGTTTCATGGAGATCGTCGGCTCGGTCATAGAAGACGTCTCCGTCACCATCACTTCCTGAAAACGAACTCGGGGAGAAAAGAGATCGTAATGAGAACGGGCGGATCGTCCGTTCGAAGAATGGAGAGAGAATGACGTTCGCAACCGAGAAGGTCACCCTGCGCCGTGAGGCGGGCAAACCCTCGATCATCGAGATTCCCGGCGTCCGGAACATGGACGAGGCGGTGCGGCGCTTGGAGGAGGAAGGCGAGGCCATCTCCAAAGAGCTCACCGAATCGGGAAGTGTCCTGGTCAGAGGCCTCCCCGTCGAGGACGCCGAGGCCTTCGCCAGGGTGCGCGATGTCCTGTTGCCCCGGCCCGCCGCCTACAAGGAGAAGGCGACGCCGCGTACGGACTTCGGCGGCGGGGTCTTCTCGTCCACCGACCTGCCCGCGATCCAGCCCATCCGCCTGCACAACGAGAACAGCTACACGCTCGACTTCCCGGGCGCACTGCTGTTCTGCTGCGTCGTCGCTCCGGAGAAGGGCGGGGCGACGACCGTCGGTGACATGCGTGAGGCACTGGCCCTGATCCCCGAGGACCTGCGTCGTCGGTTCGAGGAGCACGGCTGGCTGTTGGTGCGCAACTATTCGGCCCTGGCCGGCCTCCCCTGGCAGACCAGCTTCGCGACGGAGTCCCCCGCCGAGGTCGAGGCCTATTGCGCCGAGAACGTCATCGGTTGCGAGTGGCTCGACGAGGAGACCCTGCGTACCCGCCAGCGCAGGTCGGCGATCATCACCCACCCCCGGACGGGGGAGAGGGTCTGGTTCAACCACGCGGCCTTCTGGAGCCGCTGGTCCCTGGAGGAGGACGTCCGCGATGTACTCCTGGACACCTACGGCGAGGACGGCCTGCCCTTCGAGACCTTCGTCGGCGATGGCACCCCGCTGACCGAGGAGGAGGCCGGAGCCCTCAACGAGGCCTACGCCCGGGTCACCCGCAGGGAGACGTACCGGAAGGGCGACCTGCTCCTGGTCGACAACATCCTCAACGCCCACGGCCGTGAGGCCTTCGAAGGTGATCGCAAGATCCTCGTCGCGATGGGGAACCCGGTGCCGCTCGACGAGTGCGCTCCCACCGCGGCCCCCTCCACCACGGTGAGCCGGAACGGAGACGCGGAATGACCACGCGGTCCGAGACACTCGAACCCACGGTCACGCGGGGGACCGCCCGTGACCTTCTGGAGAGGCTCGCCGAGGTCCCCGGTGATCGTGAGGCCGTGGTCGAGGGGGAACGCGTCCTCACCTTCGACCGGCTCAGAGAGGGCGCCGCGCACGTCGCCCGTGCCCTCTCCGAACGGGGTATCGGACGCGAACGCGTCGTGGCGCTGTGCCTGCCCCGCGGCACCGATCTGGTGCTGGGACTTATCGGCACCCTGACGGCCGGAGCCGCCTACCTGCCCGTCGACCCCGCCCTGCCCGTCGAGCGCCGCCGCCATCTGTTGGAGGACGCCGCGGCGGACCTGGCGATCGTGCCCTGCGCGTCCGTGGACGGCGCACACGACGGTTGCGCCCGAAAGGTCGAGGAGGTCGCCGACGCCGTCCCCGTCTGCGCGATCGTTCCCGCGAGCACCGACATCGAAGCCGGACGGGAGCCCTTCCTTCCCGCGGCGGTCGGCGCGAACGACCTCGCCTACGTCATCTACACCTCCGGCTCCACCGGTCTGCCCAAGGGCGTCGAGGTCGGCCGAGGCTCGGTCTCCGCCCTTCTGGAGGACCTGGAGAACGAGAACATCGTCGGCCCTCCGGGAGGGCGGGTCGGCTGGAACGCCTCCGCGTCCTTCGACGCCTCGGTGCAGCAATGGGTCCGTCTGTGCAGAGGCGACACCGTCGTCACCTTCGACGAGGAGACCCGTTCCGACCCGGCGGCCATGGCCGAACTGATCGATGGGCAGGCGCTGACCGACCTGGACATCACCCCCTCCCACGCCGAGCCGCTGCTCGACCATCTGGAGGGTCTCCTGGGGGCCGATCGCGCCGCCGGACCGCTGACCCTGTTGATCGGAGGGGAACCGATCGGCCGACCCTTCTGGCGGCGGGTGAACGCCTTGGTGGAGAAAGGGCACCTTCGCGCCGTCAACCTCTACGGGCCCACCGAGTGCACCGTGGACGCGACCGCCGGATGGATGGACTCCGACGGCGAACCGCACATCGGCACGGTCCTTCCGGGGCTCGAACTGCGTCTGCTGGATCAGAGGTTGCGTCCCGTCGCCGAGGGCGAGACGGGCGAGATCCACCTGGCCGGACACAGGGTGGCCCGTGGTTACCGTCGGGCCCCCGTCCTGACCGCGGAGCGCTTCGTCCCGGACCCGATGGCCGTCGACGGTTCGCGCATGTACCGCACAGGCGACCTCGCCCGCCTTCGTGAGGACGGACGGCTCGAATATCTGGGCCGGAGCGACCGTCAGGTCAAGCTGCGCGGTTTCCGTATCGAGCCCGGAGAGATCGAGGGCGTCCTCGGATCCCACCCCGGTGTCGCCGAGGTCGTGGTCGACCTGCGCGAACTGTCCGGAGGTCCGGGGCTGGTCGCCTACTACCGGACCCGGAAGGACGGGCTGGAGCAGGGACTGCGTGAACTCGCGAGGGCCGAACTCCCCGGCTACATGGAGCCCGCCTCCTACGTGGAGCTCGCGGAGTTCCCCCGGACCCCCAGCGGAAAGCTCGATCGGGCCGCGCTGCCGGACCCCGAGCCGACCGAGGAGACCGGGGAGGAGGCCTTCGACTCCGACCTGACCTCGGTGGAACGGCTGATCGCGGAGGTATGGGCCAGGGTCCTGGGCGTCTCCAGGATCGCGGCGGAGGACGACTTCTTCCGGCTCGGTGGGCACTCGCTTCTGGCCATCAAGCTCGTGTCCCAGGTCAAGGCGCGCCTGGGCGTGAGGATCCCGCTCAAGGCCGTTTACGAGAACCCGCGACTGCGGGACCTGGCCTCGGTCATCGAGTCCGAGGTCTGAGCGGGTTCCCCCCGCGGAGCCCGCCGGTTCGAACCCGGCCGTGAGGGATCGGGCCCGTCCCCGCCCCCTCACGGCCCCTCAGGCCCGCCCCATCGGCGGTGAACCCCCACCCTTGAGAAGGAGTAACCGTGACCCCCCTTTCCTATGCGCAGCGACGGCTGTGGTTCGTGAACCGTCTCGAAGGGGCGGGTTCGACCTACAACGTTCCGGTGGTGGTGCGTTTCGGCCCGGGGCTGGAGGTCGGCGTTCTGGAGTCTGCGTTGGCCGA
>NZ_JAYLVW010000002.1:5387-768679 GCF_035818715.1 Nocardiopsis sp. LDBS1602
CACGGATGGTTGGTCCGAGGGTGTGTTGCTTCGGGATCTGGCCGAGGCGTACGGGGCGCGTCGTGTCGGGAGGGTGCCGGGGTGGGAGCCGTTGCCGGTGCAGTACGCCGACTACACCCTGTGGCAGAACGCGTTGCTCTCCTCGGAGGAGACGGCCTCGGGCGGGCTTGATTTCTGGCGTCGAACGTTGGAGGGCGCCCCGGAGGTCCTGGACCTGCCCCTGGACCGACCCCGCCCGCGGACCCCCACTCATCAGGGTGATGATCTGCGTTTCGAGGTGGACGCCGAACTGCACGCGAAGCTGGCCCGGATGGCCAGGGAACATGGCTGCACGCTTTTCATGGTGGTACAGGCGGCTCTGGCGGTAGCGCTCTCCGAAGCCGGCGCGGGTGAGGACGTTCCGTTGGGGACTCCGGTCGCCGGGCGGACGGATCCGGCCTTGGACGAGCTGGTGGGGTTCTTCGTGAACACCCTGGTGTTGCGTACCGACGTGTCGGGGAATCCCTCCTTCGCCGAGCTGTTGGCCAGGGTGCGTGAGGTCGATCTGGCCGCCTTCGACCATCAGGACACGCCTTTCGACCTGGTCGTCGAAGAGCTCGCCCCTGAGCGCTCGACCTCGCACCACCCCCTCTTCCAGGTCACCGTCGCCCTGAACCCGGCTTTCGCGGGCGCCTCGGAGTTCGCCGGCACCGAGTCCTCCGAGGTCGTCTCCGTCTCCACCGGTGTGGCCAAGTTCGATCTGGCGGTCGCGTTCACCGAGCGTCGGGGTGAGGACGGTGCCCCCGCGGGTCTTTCCGGTCTCGTGGAGTACGCGGTCGACCTCTTCGACGAGGAGACCGTCCGCGCACTCGTCGCGGTGTTGGTCCGGGCCTTGGAGGCCATGGCCGACGACCCTTCCGCGACCGTCGATTCCGGAGTGCGGCCATCGGACTCGGAGCGTGCCGCTCTGACGGATCGGAGCGGCCTCATCGAAGCCGTGCCGGAACCTGTCGAGGAGGTCGCCTCCGGTCACATGACCCCGCGTCGGGAGATTCTGTGCGGGTTGTTCGCGGAGCTCTTGGGTCGTGGGTCGGTGGAGCCGGGGGAGAACTTCTTCCGGTCGGGTGGTAATTCGCTGTTGGCGTTGCGGTTGGTGTCGCGGGTGCGGTCGGTGTTGAAGGCGGAGGTGGGGCTTCGAGATTTCTTCCGGGATCCGACGGTGGCGGGGGTGGATCGTCTGGTGGCCGAGAGCGGTGGTGTTCCGGCTCGTCCCGGGTTGGTGCCGGTCGATCGTGGGGAGCGGTCTCCGCTGTCCTATGCGCAGCGACGGCTGTGGTTCCTCGATCGACTGGAGGGGGCGAGCGCGAACTACAACGTGTCCGTCGCGCTGCGCCTACACGGGGCCGTCGACGTTCCGGCCCTGCGAGCCTCCCTCCTCGACGTCGTGGACCGTCACGAGGCCCTGCGCACGCTCTTCGTCGAACACGAGGGCGAACCCTTCCAGCGCGTGCTCGGGACCGGAGAGGCACGGGAGCGTCTGAGCTTCGAGGCGTATGAGTGCGCCGAGACCCTCATCGCCTCCACGATCTCGGAGTTCACCGCCGGAACCTTCGATCTGGCCCGGGACCTGCCGGCGCGGGCGAGATTGCTGCGCGTCTCCGACGAGGAGGCGGTCCTCGTGGTCCTCACACATCACATCGCCACGGATGGTTGGTCCGAGGGTGTGTTGCTTCGGGATCTGGCCGAGGCGTACGGGGCGCGTCGTGTCGGGAGGGTGCCGGGGTGGGAGCCGTTGCCGGTGCAGTACGCCGACTACACCCTGTGGCAGAACGCGTTGCTCTCCTCGGAGGAGACGGCCTCGGGCGGGCTTGATTTCTGGCGTCGAACGTTGGAGGGCGCCCCGGAGGTCCTGGACCTGCCCCTGGACCGACCCCGCCCCTCCGTACCCTCGCACCGCGGCGAGAGCGTCGCCCTCGACATGGGTGTGGATCTGCGCGCCCGTTTGGAGGAGATCGCCCGAGCACACGGCTGCACGTTGTTCATGGTGCTCCAAGCGGCCTTGGCGGTCACCCTGGGCCGCTCGGGCGCGGGTGAGGACGTTCCGTTGGGGACTCCGGTCGCCGGGCGGACGGATCCGGCCTTGGACGAGCTGGTGGGGTTCTTCGTGAACACCCTGGTGTTGCGTACCGACGTGTCGGGGAATCCCTCCTTCGCCGAGCTGTTGGCCAGGGTGCGTGAGGTCGATCTGGCCGCCTTCGACCATCAGGACACGCCTTTCGACCTGGTCGTCGAAGAGCTCGCCCCTGAGCGCTCGACCTCGTACCACCCCCTCTTCCAGGTGATGCTGGTCCTTCAGAACAACACGGTCGTACGACCCCACCTGCCCGGACTTCGGGTGACGCACGAACCCTTCGAGGGGAGGGCCGCCAAGTTCGACCTCACCTTCGCCTTCGGCGAGGGCCCCGAGGGACTGACCGGGGCCGTGGACTACGCCACGGACCTGTTCGAACGGCGAACCGTCGAAGAGCTGGGCGAAAGGTTCCTGCGCGTACTGGCCGCGGTCGCGGAGGAGCCGTCGATCGGTGTCGCCGACATCCCACTGCTGACGGGCGACGAGTTCCACGCCCTGGTCACAGAGGTCAACGAGACCGCCGCCGGTGAACCCTCCACGCTCGTCCACTCCCTCGTCGAGCGGCGGGCCTCCGAGGCCCCCGACTCCACGGCCTTGGTCTTCGGGGAGCGCGCGCTCAGCTATGGGGAGCTCAACACGGCCGCCAACCGGCTCGCCCGCCACCTGCGCGAGCAGGGCGCGACCCCCGGTGCCCTGGTGGGCGTTCTCATGGAACGTGGCGTGGAGTACGCCGTCGCCCTCCTGGCGACGCTCAAGACCGGATCCGGTTACGTCCCCCTCGACCCGGCCTTTCCCGATACGCGCCTGGCGTCGATGGTGTCGGCGTCGAAGACCCGGCTGATCCTCACCCGGGAGGGCCTCCTGCATCGTGAGACGGGGGCCGAACGGGCCCTGGCCGTCGACGCGGAGGCCGAGACGATCTCCGGGTACGAGGGCACGGATCTCGACCTGCCGCTCTCCCCGTCGAGCACCGCGTGCGTCATGTTCACCTCGGGCTCCTCCGGAACCCCCAAGGGCGTCCTCGCCTCGCACCGCGCGATCGTGTCCACCTTCACCGGACAGGACTACATCGACCTGGGCCCCGACCGTGTCTGGTTGCAGTCCGCCCCCGTCTCCTGGGACGCCTTCGTCCTGGAGTTCTGGGGAGCTCTCCTCCACGGATCGATCTGTGTCCTCCAACCCGGTCAGGTGCCCGAGCCACCGCGCATGGTCGCACTGGCCGCCGAACACGGGGTGGACACGTTCTTCCTGTCCACGGGGCTCTTCAACCTCGTCATGGACGAGTATCCGGAACTCTTCGACCGAGCGGTCCAGGTCTATGTCGGCGGTGAGAAGGCGTCCGTCGAGCACATGCGTCGTTTCCGGTCCACCTTTCCCGACCTCCACTTCCGCCACGTCTACGGGCCGGTGGAGAGCATGGTCTTCACCCACTCCCACCGGATCGACGCGTTGACGGGCGGCTCCGTACCCATCGGCGGGCCGATCGCGAACCGGCGCTGTTACGTCCTCGACGAACGCTTGAATCCGGTGCCCGTCGGTGTACGCGGTGAGCTGTACGTGGCCGGGGCCGGGCTGGCCCACGGGTACGTGGGACGTCCCGATCTGACCGGAGAGCGCTTCCTGCCCGACCCCTTCGGTGAACCCGGCGAGCGCATGTACCGGACCGGTGACGTCGTCCGCTGGGCCGCTCCCGGGCGGATCGAGTACCTGGGACGTGCCGACGACCAGGTGAAGGTACGGGGTTTCCGGGTCGAACCCGGCGAGATCCAGGCCGTCGTCCTGGAGATGCCCGGGGTCGCCCAGGCCCATGTGACGGCCCACAGGGACCACACCGGGATCATGTCCCTGGTCGCCTACGTCGTTCCCGTCGCCGGGACCGTATTGGCCGGAGCCGACGTCCGTTCCGCCGTCGCGGCGGTGATGCCCGATCACATGGTGCCCGCCGCGGTGATGGTGCTGGACGCCATGCCGCTGAACGGCAACGGCAAGGTCGACCGCCGAGCGTTGCCCCTGCCCGACTTCACGTCCGCCGCCTCGGTCCGTGCCCCCCGAAGCCCGCGAGAGGAGATCCTGTGCGGATTGTTCGCCGAGGTCCTGGGGCTGGAGCGGGTGGGGATCGACGACTCGTTCTTCGACCTGGGCGGTCACTCTCTGCTCGCCACCCGGCTCATCTCTCGGGTCCGCTCCATCCTGGGCGCGGAGGTGGGGTTGCGTGAACTGTTCGCCGCTCCCACCGTGGCCGGGGTGGCGGAGACGATCGAGACGACGGGGGACCGCCCCGCCCGCCCCCGGGCGGTGCCCCGAGAACGACCGGAGCGGCTCCCGCTCTCCCACGCCCAACGCCGCCTTTGGTTCCTGCACCAGGTCGACGGCCAGGAGCGCGCGTACAACGTTCAGATGGTCCTCCGTCTGGAAGAACGGCCCGACCCGGACGCGTGGTCGGCGGCGTTCCAGGACGTGGTGCGGCGGCACGAGAGCATGCGGACGGTCTTTCCCACCGACCGGGGAGAGCCCTACCAGCACGTCACGGACGGTTCCGACACGAGGCTGCGGGTACGCGAGTGCGAGGCTCGACGGATCCCCGACCTGATCCGGGAGATCGACGCCCACGTCTTCGATCTGGAGTCCGGCCCGCTCGTGAGCGCGGACCTGCTGCTCTCCGACGAGGGCGACGCGGCCTTGGTCGTGCTCATGCACCACATCATCGCCGACGGCTGGTCCCTCGAACCTTTGACCCGGGACCTGCGGGGTGCCTACATCGCGCGTGCCGAGGGAAGGGAACCCGCCTGGGATCCGCTCCCGGTCCAGTACGCGGACTACACCCTCTGGCAGTACGAACTGCTCGGCGACACGGACGACCCCGACTCGGCCCACGCCGAACAGTCCCGTTACTGGAGACGTGCGCTGAGAGGCCTCCCCGAGGTGGCCGAATGGCCGCTCGACCTCCCCCGACCCTCCGAGGCGGGTCATGCGGGCGCCACTCTCGTGACCGAGCTCGACGACGAGGTCTACGACGGGCTTCAACGGATCGCCCGGGAACACGACTGCACTCTGTTCATGGTGGTGCACGCCGCTCTGGCCGCCCTGTTCACCAGGATGGGCGTCGGTGAGGACATCGCGATCGGCACCCCGGTCGCGGGCCGCACCGACCCGGCCTTCGACGACCTGGTGGGGTTCTTCGTGAACACCCTGGCCCTGCGCACCGATACTTCGGGGAACCCCTCCTTCGCCGAGCTGTTGGCCAGGGTGCGTGAGGCCGACCTGGCCGCCTTCGACCACCAGGATCTGCCGTTCGAGCATGTGGTCGAGGCCGTCAACCCGGTGCGAGGCAACGGGCATCACCCCCTCTTCCAGGCCATGCTCTCCTTGGTGACCGACGAGATCGCGGTCGGGGCCGACACGGTGACCGACGGCACCGGACGGTACGACCGAGCGGAGGTGGACACCGCCAAGTTCGATCTCGGGTTCACCGTCGCCGACCGGCCGGCCGACGGCGGCCGACCGGCCTCCGTCGAGCTGGAGTTCGCGACCGACCTCTTCACCGAACGGACCGCACGGCGCCTCCTGGACCGCTTCGTCCACGTGCTGCGCGCCTTCGGTGACGACACCCGCCGCTCCCTCGACGACCTGGACGTCCTGCTGCCGGACGAACGGCCCGAAGCACCGGTCGACGTCGCAGCGGGCCCCGCCCCGACCTTCTTGGAACGGTTCGCCGAGAGCGTGCGACGTTCACCCGAACGCACCGCCGTGATCTTCGAGGACACCGAGCTCACCTTCCGAGAGGTGGACGACCGGGCCAATCGGCTCGCGCACACCCTGATCGGCCTGGGGGCCGGTGGGGAACGCCCGGTCCCGTTGTTGATGGGGCGCTCGGCCGATCTGTTCATCGCCATGCTCGCGGTCCTCAAGTGCGGGGCGCCCTTCCTCCCCCTGGACCCGCGGAATCCCGCGGAGCGGTTGGCCGACATCCTGAAGGAGGCGGGCGGCGACCTGTTGTTGACGGACGCGGCCGCGTACTCCCACGAGGTCGTCCGCGGACTGCCCGACACCATGGGCGTGCTGATCGCCGACGAGCGGGCGCCCGCGCCCGAGGCCCCCGCAAGCGACCCCGGGATATCACTCCATCCGGACTCCCTCGCCTATGTCATCTACACCTCCGGCTCCACCGGGCGTCCCAAGGGGGTGGCGGTCTCTCACGCCAACCTCTCCCATCTGCTCCGGGCGATGGAGGAGTCCGGGTACCACCTGCCGGAGCGGCGGGTGTCGGCCTGGACGGCCAGCCCCGCCTTCGACGCCTCGGTGCAGCAGTGGGCGCCGATCGCGCGCGGGGACACGATCCTGATCGTGGACGACGAGACCCGTGACGAACCCGCGCTTCTGCTCGAGAACCTGCTACGCCATCGGGTCACCTACCTGGATCTGACCCCGTCCTTCTGGGAACTGTTGCGCGACACCGTTCTGCCGCGACCTGCGGACGCGCCGCCGCTGCGTCTCACCCTCGGAGGAGAGGCCGTGCCGGAGAGGGTGTGGACGGATCTGGTCGAGTCCTCCTCCAAAGCGCGTATCTCGGTCGCCAACACCTACGGCCCCACCGAGACCACCGTCAACGCCACCTACACGGAGTTGACCGGAGACCGCCCGCACATCGGTCGAGGGCTGTCCTCCACCCGCACCTACGTTCTGGACGGTCGCCTCCGCCCCGTACCCACCGGGGTGCCCGGGGAACTGTACGTGGCGGGTGATGGCGTCACCCGGGGCTACCTCGGACGGACCGATCTGACCGCCGCACGTTTCCTTCCGGACCCCTTCGGCGCACCGGGCGAGCGCATGTACCGGACCGGCGACCTGGTCTCCTGGACGGTCGACGGCGACCTCCGCTTCCACGGCCGGGCCGACGACCAGGTCAAGATACGGGGGTTCCGGATCGAGCCCGGGGAGATCGAATCCGTGCTCGTCTCGCATCCGGACGTCGCTCACGCGACCGTCCTGGTCCGCGAGGACCGCCCCGGTGATCCGCGCCTGGTCGCCTACCTGATCGCCGCGGAACACCGGAAGATCGACCCCGAGGCGATCACCGCGCATGCCGCCCGTGCGCTGCCCGAGTACATGCTCCCGGCCGCCACGATGGTCCTGGACACCCTGCCGCTGACGTCGAACGGCAAGCTGGACAGACGTTCCCTGCCCGCGCCCCGGTACACGCCCACCGTGGTCGGACGAGAACCTCGAACGCCTGGGGAACAGGCCTTCTGCGCCCTCTTCGCGGAGGTCCTGGGCCTGGAGCGGGTGGGGATCGACGACTCGTTCTTCGACCTGGGAGGCCACTCCCTACTGGCCGCGCGACTGGTGGGCAGGGCCGGCGCGGAACTGGGGATCGAACTCAGGGTCCGGGACGTGTTCCGCTCGCCCACGGTCGCCGGCCTCCTGGCCGAGGCGGCCGAGCGCGATCGCGAGGAGGCCGGCGGAGCCCTGGACGTCCTCCTGCCATTGCAGGCCAGAGGGGAGAGGTCGCCGCTCTTCTGTGTCCACCCGGGCATGGGGATGAGCTGGTGCTACTCGGGACTGGTCCGCTTCCTTCCCGAGGACCAGCCCCTCTACGGTCTCCAGACCAGAGCCCTCACGGTCCCCGGAGAGCTCCCCGGAAGCGTCGGAGAGATCGCCGAGGAGTACCTGGACCGGATCCGTGAGATCCGGCCGCATGGGCCCTACCGCCTTCTCGGATGGTCGTTCGGTGGTCTCGTGGCCCACGAGATGGCCGTGCGCCTCCAAGAAGCGGGTGAAGAGGTCTCCTTCCTCGGACTCATGGATTCCTACCCGGTGCCCGCCGGGGCCGGGCACGCCGCTCTCTCACACGCGGAGGTCCTGGCCATGATGCTCGACGTCCCGGCCTCCGAGGACGCCGTCGATCGCGAGATCGACCGCGCGGCGGTGGTGGCGGAATTGCGCTCGAAGGACCCGGTCCTGACCGAGTTCGAGGAGAACGACCTCGCCAGGCTCGTGGACGCCGCCGTCAACCACGCGGCCGTCATGGACCGTCACACCCCCCGGGTCTTCACCGGGGACGCACTCTTCTTCCGCGCGACGCGTGGAAGGAACGAGTACTCGCCCCAGGTCGAGTACTGGAAGGGATACGTCGACGGCCGGATCGACGTCCACGACATCGATTCCACGCACATGGGGATGACCCGCCCGGAATCGGTGGAGCGGATCGGCCGCCTCGTATCCGATCAGTTGGACTCCACCCTTTCGAACAGCTGAGGAGCTGACGATGACGAACCCGTTCGACGACACCGAGGGCACCTTCTACGTCGTGGTCAACCACGAGGGGCAGCACTCCCTGTGGCCGTCCTTCGCCGACGTTCCGGCGGGCTGGGAGGTCGTCGCCGGTGAGGACACCCGCGAGGCCTGCCTGCGCTACGTCGAGGAGAACTGGACCGACATCCGACCCAAGAGTCTCGCCGCGGTCTGACCCGCGGCGCTCGACGACGCCTTGCGGCGCGGGCCCGCACCACGGGCCCGCGTCAGGCCGACCACCGGCCTCGCCCCGCCGGTGTCCATGAGACCCCCGCGCCCCACCGCGCGTCACCAGGAGAGAGACGGGAAGATGGCCGTGAGGACCGGACCGCGCACGACGACGACAGGTCTCGGAGGCGATTTCCACCGCTTCTGGGTCGGAGGGATGAGCAGCAGCGTCGCCGACGGCGTCATGCTGACGGTCCTCCCTCTGATGGCGGCCATGTTCACCAACGACCCCGTGCTGGTGGCCGGGCTCGCCTTCACGAGGTTCCTGCCCTGGCTGCTGTTCGGATTCCTCATCGGGGCCCTGGTCGATCGCCTCGACCGCGGCAGGGTCCTGATCGCGGCCAACCTCGTACGCGCCGCCACGCTGATCGCTCTCGCGGTGACCGTGGCCGCGGGCGAGGCCACGGTCCTCACGCTGTACGCCGTCATGTTCGTGGTCATGACCTGCGAGGCGTTCTACGACATCGGCGGACGCGCCCTCATGCCCGAACTGGTCGCCAAGACCTCCCTGGACCGGGCCAACAGTCGGATCGTCGGAGGCCGGGTGGTCGTCGAGGACTTCGGCGGCGCGCCACTCGGCGGCCTGCTGTTCGTCGTCGCCGCGGCGCTTCCGCTCGCGGTCAACGCCGGAGCCTACGTTCTCGGCGCCCTCATCCTGATCGGGCTGCCCCTGAGCGCACGCCGCCCCCGAAGGGCCGAGGGGGAGGCGGAAGGGCCGCGTGCGTCCATCCTCGTCTCGATCCGCGAGGGCATGTCCTTCCTCTGGAAAGACCGGCCCCTGCGCCACCTGGTGCTGCACGGATCGCTGGTGAGCTTCGGCTTCATGCTCCAGTCCTCCGTCCTCGTCCTCATCCTGAGGGTCCATTTCGAGGTGCCCGAGGCGCTGTACGGAGTGTTCCTCTCCTCGGCCGCGATCGGAGCCCTCCTCGGAGCGCTCCTGGTCACGCGGATGGTCACCGCCTTCGGGCGCTTCCGCACCGAGGTCTTCGCCTACGTCCTCATGGGCGCCGGATGCGTCGCGTTCATCCTGTCGCCCAACGCCTACGTCGCGGGTCTCTTCTGGGCCCTGATCGCGGTGGCCATGGCGGTGTCCAACACGGTCATCATCGGTATCGCCCAACTCGTCATCCCCGCGGATCTGCGCGGCCGGGTACTGAGTTCGGTGCAGATCGTCTCGATGACCTTCAACGCGGCCGGTGCCCTTCTCGGCGGTGTGCTGGGCCGTGTCGACCTGCGTCTCCCCTCCCTGGTCGGTGGAGCGCTGGTCATCATCGCGACGCTCGTCCTCCTACGGGTGATCCGACGGATGACCGAGCGTGCGGACGCGGCCGAGGCGAGGGACCTGCGGGAGGTCGGGGAGGGGACGGACGTCGAACCGGCCGAGGAGGCCGAGCGGGTTTCCAAGGGCTGGGAAAACGGCTCCGACCAGGGTGGACGGGGCGGGGAAACGGGGCAGGGGAAGAAAGAGGAGAAAAGATTCGGGGAGGATGTCGATCCGGGGCCGGCCCGTTCGACGAACGGGTGAGAGCGGCGGAAGAGACACCGTTCCGTACCCGGAAGAGGGCGAACAACGATGCGTTACCTGATGTCGATCATGAGCACCCCCGCCGATGAGGCCGCGGCCTATGAGGCCGGGCCCGAGGTCTACGAGGCGATGGCCGCCTACAACGAGGAGCTGGTCAAGGCCGGCGTCCTGCTGACCGGAGAGGGGCTGGCCCCCACCTCCGAGGGCGCCGAGATCATCTTCCGGGACGGCGGCGCGAACGTCGTCGACGGTCCCTTCACCGAGGCCAAGGAGTTCATCGCCGGTTACTGGGTGCTCCAGGTGTCCTCCCATGAGGAGGCCGTGGAGTGGGCCAAGCGGTGCCCGCACCCGCCGGAGGGCGAGATGAGGCTCCAGCTGCGTCGGATCGCCGAACTGGAGGACATGGACACGATGCCCGAGGAGCTCAAGGAGCGCGAGCGCGAGCTGCGCGCCTCCCAGGAGGGCTGAACGCGGCGGGGCCCGGATCGGTGAGGCCGCGATCCGGGCCCGCCCCTTGCGGTGGAGGTCACGGCGGTGCTCTGATGTTCCCGTGGGCCACACCGATGTCACACCCGAGGTGGAGGCGGTCTGGCGTATCGAGTCGGCCCGTCTGATCGCCGTTCTCACCCGTATGGTCGGCGACGTCGGCCTGGCCGAGGAGTTCGCCCAGGACGCCCTGGTCTCCGCCCTGGAGAAGTGGCCGGAGGAGGGGGTCCCCCGTAAGCCCGGCGCCTGGCTGACCACCGTCGCCAAACGCCGCGTCCTCGACCGTTGGCGTCGGGACGAGCGTTTCCAGCGGCACATGGTCGAACTGGGACGCGACCTCGTCGAACAGGACGGGAGCGCCGATTTCGACGCGGTCCTGGAGGAGGACTACGGCGACGACCTCCTCAAGCTCATGTTCGTGTGCTGCCACCCGGTGCTGTCGACCTCGGCCCGGATCGCGCTCACTCTGCGCATGCTCGGCGGGCTCACCACCGACGAGATCGCCCGTGCCTTCCTCGTTCCGGAGGCCACCGTCGCCCAACGCATCGTGCGGGCCAAGAGGACCCTGGCCGCGAAGAGGGTGCCCTTCGAAGTACCGTCCGGAGAGGAACGCGACGCGCGGCTCTCCGACGTCCTCGAAGTCCTCTACCTGGTGTTCAACGAGGGGTACACGGCCACCTCGGGGGACCGCTGGCTGCGGCCCGAACTGTGCGACGAGGCCATGCGTCTTGGGCGGGTCCTCGTCGCGTTGACGCCCTCGGAACCCGAGGCGCACGGTCTGCTCGCGCTCATGGAGCTCCAGGCCTCCCGTTTCCGCGCGAGGGTGGGCACCGACGGGTCTCCCGTGCCGCTCGCCGAACAGGACCGTTCACGCTGGGACCGGCTGCTCATCGGACGGGGGATGAAGGCCCTGATGGCCTCGCTTCCGGAGGACCCCGCCGAACGGGGCGTCTACTCGCTCCAGGCCGGGATCGCCGCCGCGCACGCCGTCGCCGTGACCGCGGAGGACACCGACTGGCGAGCCATCGCGGCCCTGTACGAGGCCTTGGTCCGGCGCACCGGGTCGCCGGTGGTCGAGCTGAATCGGGCGGTGGCGGTGTCGATGGCCTTCGGCCCGGAGCCCGCCCTGCGTATCGTCGACGCGCTGCGTGATTCGGGTGCCCTGGCCGACTACCACCTGCTTCCCGCGGTCCGTGGAGACCTGTTGCGGCGGCTGGGACGCGAGGACGAGGCGCGGACCGAGCACGAACGGGCCGCGAGGCTCACCCGCAACGAGCGCGAACGCGAACTGATGGTGGAGCGCGCGCGGCCCGGCGATCGACGGTAGGGAGCCCCCGGTTCTGCCGATGGCAGTACCCCCTGGCGCGTTCGGTGGTCCCGGATCAGAATCTCCCCATGAGACTTCTGGTTCTGGGTGGTACGGAGTTCGTGGGGCGGGCCGTCGTGGAGGAGGCCCTCGCCCGAGGCTGGGAGACCACGGTCTTCCATCGGGGACGGCATGAGCCGCACTCCGGGGTGGAGGTCCGGAAAGGGGACCGCACGGAGGAGGGTGGTCTGGCCGAGTTGGAGACGGGGGAGTGGGACGCCGTCGTCGACACCTGGTCGGGCGCGCCCGCCGCGGTGACCGCCGCCGCGCGTCTGCTCTCGGAGCGGGTCGATCGCTATGCCTATATCTCCAGCCGTTCCGTGCACGGGATGATCATCCCGGCGGGGGCGGACGAGACCGCTCCGACGGTGGAGTCCTCGCCCGAGGACGACGGCACCGACTACGCGCGGGCCAAGCGCGGGGGTGAACTGGCCGCCGAGGCGGTGCTGGGAGATCGCGCCCTCTTCGTGCGGGCCGGTCTCATCCTCGGCCCGTACGAGAACATCGGTCGACTCCCCTGGTGGCTGGGGAGGATCGCCCGGGGCGGCACCGTCCTGGCGCCCGGCCCCCGTGATCTGCCGTTGCAGTACATCGACGCCAGAGACCTGGCCGTGTGGACGCTGGACGCGATCGAGAAGGGATCGGGCGGGCCGTTCAACCTGGTCTCTCCCACCGGTCACGCCACCATGGAGGGGCTGCTGACCGCCTGTCGGGAGGCGACCGGCTCCGACGCGGTGTTCCGCTGGTTCGATCCCGAGGTGATCGTCGAGGCCGGTGTGCGGCCGTGGACGGACCTGCCGGTCTGGCTTCCACCGGGCGAGTTGCACGGGAGCATGCACCAGGGTGACGTGGGGCGCGCGCTCGCCACCGGTCTGCGCTGCCGCCCGGTGGCCGAGACCGTCGCCGACACCTGGGCGTGGCTGGAGTCCATCGGCGGCACGGCTCCTCGACGCGAAGGGTGGCCCCGACTGGGACTCGACCCGGAGGTCGAGGCCCGGCTGCTCGCCTCTTGAACGGAGTCGACGCCACCCCTGCGCCGGGGCCCGTGGCGGGCAGGACCACGGACCGGACGCGGATCTCCCTCTCGTCGGACGTGGCCTCCGGGTCTCGGGGACGGTGGAAACCGGAGCCCGCCCTCCGACGTCCAAGGGGGTGGTTCTTCCCCCGACGTGAAGAGGTTCCCCCGTGTCGTACCCCTCCGGCCCCGCTCCCCAGTACGGTTCGTCCTCGGGCGGTAGCCCGGTCAGCGCGCTGATCTGGTCGATCCTGATGACCCTGTGCTGTAACCAGATCTGCGGCATCATCGCGATCGTCTTCTCCGTGGTCGCCATGACCAAGGAGCACGAGCCGGCCGAGCAGGAACGGTTCGTCCGCTACGCCTGGAGAACGATGGGTATCGGCCTGGCCATCACGGTGGGCCTGGTGATCCTCTACTTCCTGTTCGGATCGGCCTTGGCCCTGGCCTGACCCGTACGACACGAGGGGCCGCGTCCGTTTCGTCGGACGCGGCCCCTCGGTGCGCGGATCAGCGGGCGTAGCGCTTGAGCCCGTCGGTGTTCAGAGTGACCTCGACCCCCGGGATCTCGACGGTGTGACCGTAGCCGAGCTTGTTGATGTTGCGGTAGCGGCCTTTCAACGGCTCGCTGTGGACGGTGACGCTGTCATCGTCGCGGTCGACGAGCAGATAGACCTCGATGTCGCAGGCGGCGTAGGCGTGCGCCTTCTCGACCCGATCTCGGGAGTTGGTGTCGGAGTCCCATGAGGTGACCTCGACGACGGCGAGGACTCCCTGGGGGTCCGCCCATTCGCCTTGGCCCGCGAAATGGTCGACGGGGGCGAGGATGCCGTCCGGGCGTGCCCGGCCCTTGCGGTAGGAATCCACCTTCAGACCTTGGCCGGTGACGTTCAGGTCCAGATCGGCCCTCTGCGTCATGAACTGACGCATCAACCACATGAGGATCGCGTTGTGGTCGCTGTCGGGCACGGTCCGGATCTCCATCTGTCCGTTGAGGTACTCGAGGGTGACGTCCTCACGGGCCGCGGCCCTGGCGATGACCTCGAACTGTTCGATGCTCAGCTTCTCGACGGGAGATCTCGGTGAGAGGTGGTCGATCACGGTCATGGTGTACGGCCCCTTCCGCCGTGGCGCGGGTTCCGGAACGCGTCGCGGACTCCTGGGACCAGGGTACCCAGGGAGCCTCCGCGAGCCCGGGGTTCGTGGAATTCGTGGAACACGAGGGGCCGCGTCCGTTTCGTCGGACGCGGCCCCTCGGTGCGCGGATCAGGCCGGGAGTTCGGGCTCCTCGGCCTTGCGGGTGGCCACGGTCAGCCGCTCCCGGGCGTCGTCCACGTCCACGAAGACGGTGTCGCCCTCGGAGAGGTCGCCGGAGAGCAGCTCCCTGGCGAGCGGGTCGCCGATCGAGGACTGCACCAGGCGTCGCAGCGGTCGGGCCCCGTAGTTCGGGTCGTAGCCGGTCAACCCCAGCCACTCGCGGGCGGCCTCGGTGACCTCCAGGGTGAGGCGCCGATCGGCCAGACGTCGGGCCAGCTTGTCGACCTGGAGGTCGACGATCCGGGTCAGGTCCTCGGTGGACAACGCGTCGAACATGATCACGTCGTCCAGTCGGTTGAGGAACTCCGGCTTGAAGGTGGAGCGCACCACGTCCATCACGCGTTCCCTGCGCACCGACTCCTCCAGCGTCTGGTCCACCAGGAACGGCGAACCCAGGTTGGAGGTGAGGATGAGGATGGTGTTGCGGAAGTCCACCTGGCGGCCCTGGCCGTCGGTCAGGCGACCGTCGTCCAGCACCTGGAGCAGGGTGTCGAACACCTCCAGGTGGGCCTTCTCCACCTCGTCCAACAGCACCACGGTGTAGGGGCGACGGCGTACCGCCTCGGTGAGCTGGCCGCCCTCCTCGTAGCCGACGTATCCGGGAGGCGCTCCCACCAGACGCGACACCGAGTGCTTCTCCGAGTACTCGCTCATGTCGATGCGCACGATCGCGCGTTCGTCGTCGAACAGGAACTCGGCGAGGGCCTTGGCCAGCTCGGTCTTACCGACACCGGTTGGACCCAGGAACAGGAACGAACCGGTGGGGCGGTCCGGGTCGGAGATGCCGGCCCGGGCCCGACGCACCGCGTCGGACACGGCGGCCACCGCGTCCTTCTGGCCGATGAGGCGTCGGCCCAGCTCGTCCTCCATGCGCAGCAGCTTGGAGGTCTCGCCCTCCATCAGCCGGCCCACGGGGATCCCGGTCCAGGAGGAGACGACGTCGGCGACCTCGTCGGCGCCCACCTCGTCCTTGACCATGGGGTCGTCCTGGGCGCCGCCGGACTCCTCGGCGTCCTCCTCGGCCTTGGAGGCCTCCTCGATCTGCTTCTCCAGCTGCGGGATGTCCCCGTACATCAGCCGGGAGGCCTCTTCGAAGCGGCCCTCGCGTTCGGCCAGTTCGGCCTTGGTGCGCAGGTCGTCCAGCCGTCCCTTGAGCTCACCGACCCGGTTGAGGCCGGCCTTCTCCTGTTCCCAGCGGGCCACCAGGCCGTTGAGCCGTTCCTGCTTGTCGGCGAGGTCGGAGCGCAGCCGCTCCAACCGCTGCCGGCTGGCGGTGTCGGACTCCTTGTCGAGCGCCATCTCCTCCATCTTGAGACGGTCGACGATACGGCGCAGCTCGTCGATCTCCACGGGGCTGGAGTCGATCTCCATGCGCAGGCGGGAGGCGGCCTCGTCGATGAGGTCGATGGCCTTGTCCGGGAGGAAGCGCGCGGTGATGTAGCGGTCGGACAGGGTCGCGGCGGCGACCAGGGCCGAGTCGGAGATCTGCACCTTGTGGTGGGCCTCGTAGCGCCCCTTGAGACCGCGCAGGATCGCGATGGTGTCGGTCGCCGACGGCTCGCCGACGAACACCTGCTGGAAACGGCGTTCCAGGGCGGGATCCTTCTCGATCCGTTCCCGGTACTCGTCCAGGGTGGTGGCGCCGACCATGCGCAGCTCGCCGCGGGCCAGCATGGGCTTGAGCATGTTGCCAGCGTCCATGGCGCCCTCGGCGGCGCCCGCGCCCACCATGGTGTGCAGTTCGTCGATGAACGTGATGACCTGGCCCTCGGACTCCTTGATCTCGGAGAGCACGGCCTTGAGACGTTCCTCGAACTCGCCCCTGTACTTGGCCCCGGCGACCATCGCGGACAGATCCAGGCTGATCAGGCGCTTGCCGAGCAGGGACTGGGGCACGTCGCCGGCCACGATGCGCTGGGCGAGGCCCTCGACCACGGCGGTCTTGCCCACGCCGGGCTCGCCGATGAGGACGGGGTTGTTCTTGGTGCGCCGGCTCAGGACCTGGATGACGCGGCGGATCTCTCCGTCGCGGCCGATCACCGGGTCGACCTTGCCCTCGCGGGCGCGTTCGGTGAGGTCCACACCGAACTTCTCCAGGGACTGGTAGGTGTCCTCGGGGTTCTCCGAGGTGACCCGTCCGGTGCCGCGCACCCTCTCGAAGGCCTCCAGGAGCTCGTCCGGGCCGGCGCCCGCCTCCTTGAGGATCCGTGAGGCCTCCCCGCCGTCGGTGGCCAGCCCCACCAACAGGTGTTCGGTGGAGACGTACTCGTCCTCCATCCGCTGCGCGCGCTGGGCGGCGGTGTTGAGGGAGACGATGAGCTGGCGCGAGGAGCTGGGAGAGCCGACCGTGGCCCCCGAGGCCTTCGGCAGCCCGCCGATCGCCGCCTCGACCTTGTCCTTGATCAGGTCGGGGTCGGCCCCGACCTCCTTGAGCAGCGGCCTGGTGATGCCCTCGGCCTGGTTCAGCAGAGCGTTCAGCAGGTGCAGCGGCTCGGTCTGGGGGCTGCCGTCGGACGTGGCCTGGCGGATGGCGTCGGCCAACGCCTCCTGGCTCTTCCGGGTGAGCTTGTAGTTCATGATTACGTGACTCCCTCCGCATGAAGTGTCACTCAGAGTGATCGAAAGCGGCCGACTCCGCCGCGCCGTGGACATCGACCCCCGGGGTCCCGGGCGCCGTCGGTCCGACCTCTCAGCCCTGGTCGGGCCCGCTCTGTCCGCGGTTATCGCCGGTGTCCCCGAGGCCGCCGCCCCGCTCGGGGCGCTCCTCGGGATCGGTGGCCGTATTGAAGATCGTCACGCGGGTGCGGCGCACCAGCTCCCCGCGGACCGGCCCACCCTCGGGGTGGGCGGGGCGGCCGCGCCGGGACACCGCCCGGCGCGCCGCCTCCAGTTCGTTGGCGAGGTGGAACACCTGCTCACGCAGCTGGTCCACCTCGTGTTGCAGCTCCAGGATCCGCTTGATCCCGGCGAGGTTGACGCCCTCCTCCTGGGACAGACGCTGCACCTCGCGCAACGTCTGTATGTCACGCATGGAGTAGCGCCGGCCCCGCCCGGACGCACGGCCGGGCGACACGATCCCCAGACGGTCGTACTGGCGCAGTGTCTGCGGGTGCATACCGGCCAGTTCCGCGGCCACGGAGATCACGTAGACCGGGGCATCGACGCCGAAGGAAGGATCGTTCACGACTCTCACGCGCCCTTCGCCCGCGCTTCGAGCCCGTCGCGCGGGTCGTAGTCCGACGTCGCGGCGCGGAACTTCTCCAGTGCCTCGCGCGCGTCGCCGTTGAGTGTCTGTGGCACCGCCACCTCGAAGGTGACCAGCATGTCGCCGATGGTGCCGTCCTTACGGGTGGCGCCCTTGCCGCGGACCCGCAGCGTGCGCCCGTTCTGGGTGCCCGGCGGGACCTTCACGGTCACCGGGAAGCCGCCCAGGGTCGGAACCCGCACGTCGGCGCCGAGCGCCGCCTCGGGGAAGGTCACCGGAACCTTGATGGTGACGTTGTCACCGCTCCTGCCGAACACCGGGTGGCCCTTCACATGGACGACGACGTACAGGTCACCGGCGGGGCCGCCGTGCTCGCCCGGGGCCCCCTTGCCCTTGATCCGGATCCGCTGTCCGTCGGACACGCCGGCCGGGATCCGGGTCTGGATGGTGCGGGTGCTCTTGCCACGCCCGCTGCCGTTGCAGGTGGGACAGGGGTCGTCGACCACGAGGCCGCGCCCCTTGCACTCGCTGCACGGCTCGGACAGCGAGAAGCCGCCCAGGTTGGTGCTCTCGTGCCCGGTGCCGGAGCACTTCGGGCACATGCGCGGGGCCGAACCGGCGCGGGCGCCCGTCCCCTTACAGGTGGGACAGGCGGCCTCGCTGCTCAGCTGGAACGAACGGGTCACCCCGTCCGCGGCCTCGCGGAAGGTCAGAGTGGTCTCGGTCTCGACGTCGGCGCCGCGCCTGCTGCGGGTCGCCTGACCCGCGCGGCCGCGGTTGCCGAACAACCCGCCGAACAGGTCGCTCAGGCGTTCGCCGCCGGGCGCCCCGCCCCCGCCGGAGCCCTGACCGAAGATGTCGCTCATGTCGAAGCCGCCGGGTCCGGTGCCGCCACCGGGGCGGTAGGAGCCGCCGAACATCGAGCGGGCCTCGTCGTACTCCTTGCGGCGCTTGTCGTCCGACAGGACGTTGTACGCCTCGGAGATCTCCTTGAAGCGGTCCTCCGCCTTCGGGTCGTCCCGGTTGGCGTCGGGGTGGTTCTCACGGGCCAGCTTGCGGTAGGACGAGCGGATCTCGTCCTTGGTGGCGGTCTTTGAGACGCCGAGGACCTTGTAGTAGTCCTTCTCCAGGTAGTCCTTGGTGCTCATCGACTGGTGCCTTCTCCCCGCTGGTGCCGGTGGTGTTCGATGTTTACACGTGGCCCCGTTCCGTACGGGGCCGGGGTCGGCCTGTGGCCGTGACCGACGATCTCACGTCGCTCACGGCCACAGGTCCTACGCCACGGGCCCGGGCCCGCGGCCGGACGCCCTCGTGGCGTCCGGACCGGCGTGACCGGCTACTTCTTGTCCTCGCCGTCCTCGGTGGAGTCCGCGGGTTCGTCGGCGGCCGCCTCGGCGGTCTCCGACTCGTCGCCCATGGGCTCTCCGACGACCACACGGGCCGGACGAAGAATCCTCTCTCCGATGCGGTACCCCGGCTGGAACACCTCGATCACCGTCTGCGCGGAGATGTTCGGAACCGGCACCAGGGTGAGGGCCTCGTGCACGTTCGGGTCGAACTCGTCGCCCTGCTCGCCGTACTTCTCCAGGCCCAACTTGGTGACCGTGGCCTCCAGGGCCTCGCCCACCGCCTTGAACCCTCCGTTGAGCTCGTCGTGGTCACGGGCGCGGCCGATGTCGTCCAGGACCGGCAGAAGCTCGCCGACGACCTGGGCGGTGGCCACCTCGCGGACGGCCACACGGTCGCGCTCGACCCGCTTGCGGTAGTTGGAGTACTCCGCCTGCACCCGCTTGATGTCGTTGGTGAGTTCGACGACCCGCTCGTCGGCGTTGATCGCCTCGCTCACTACCGACTCCGGGGTGTCCGGAATCTCGGGGATGTCCTCGACCTCGGCTTCGACCTCGGTCGCCTCGTCCTCCTCGGAGACCTCGGCCTCCTCGGACTTCTTCGCCTCGGGGTCTCGGACCTCACCGGTCTCGGGGTCGATCCTGCGGTTGTCGCGGATCACCGGACCCTGGTTCTGGTCACCGTCACCGGTGTCGGGGTCGCTCTTATCCGACAGCGCCATGTCCTACGTGCCCTCCTTCCTCGGCTCTCAGCGGACTCTCGGGGTTCAGGAACCCTGCTTGTCGCCCTTGCCGTTGTCCTCGTCGACGATCTCGGCGTCCACGACGTCGGCGTCGTCGGCGGAGGCGTCCGCGCCCTCACCGCCGGGCTGACCGGCGCCCTCGCCCTGCTGGCCCTGGCTGTAGATGGCCGAACCGATCTTCTGGCTGGCCAGCGCGACCTTCTCGCTGGCGCCGCGGATGGCCTCGGTGTCGGTGCCCTCCAGCGCGGTCTTCAGCTCGCCGACGGCGGCCTCGGTCTCGGAGCGCACGTCCGTCGGGATCTTGTCCTCGTTGTCCTTGATGACCTTCTCGGTCTGGTAGACGAGGGACTCGGCGTTGTTGCGGACCTCGGCCTCCTCGCGGCGCTTGCGGTCCTCCTCGGCGTACTGCTCGGCGTCGCGGACCATCTGGTCGATGTCGTCCTTGGACATCGCCGAACCACCGGAGATGGTGACGGACTGCTCCTTGCCGGTGCCCAGGTCCTTCGCGGTGACGCTGACGATGCCGTTGGCGTCGATGTCGAAGGTGACCTCGATCTGCGGGACGCCGCGCGGCGCCGGGGGCAGACCGGTCAGGTCGAAGACGCCCAGCTTCTTGTTGTACTGGGCGATGTCGCGCTCACCCTGGTACACCTGGATCTGCACGGACGGCTGGTTGTCGTCGGCCGTCGTGAAGATCTCCGACCGCTTGGTCGGGATGGTGGTGTTGCGCTCGATGAGCTTGGTGAACACGCCGCCCTTGGTCTCGATGCCCAGCGACAGCGGGGTGACGTCGAGCAGGAGGACGTCCTTGACCTCGCCCTTGAGAACACCGGCCTGGAGGGCGGCACCGATGGCCACGACCTCGTCCGGGTTCACGCCCTTGTTGGGCTCCTTGCCGCCGGTCATCTCCTTGACCAGGTCGGCGATGGCGGGCATACGGGTCGAGCCACCGACCAGGACGACGTGGTCGATCTGGTCCAGGCTGATCCCGGCGTCCTTGATGACCTGCTGGAACGGGGTCTTGGTCCGCTCGACCAGGTCGGAGGTCAGGCGCTGGAACTCGGCGCGGGTGAGCTTCTCGTCCAGGTGCAGCGGGCCCTCGGCGGAGGCCGTGATGTAGGGCAGGTTGATCTGCGTCTCGCTGGAGCTGGACAGCTCGATCTTGGCCTTCTCGGCGGCCTCGCGCAGACGCTGGAGCGCCATCTTGTCCTTGGACAGGTCGACGCCGTTGGAGTTCTTGAACTTCTCGACCAGCCAGTTGACGACGGCCTGGTCCCAGTCGTCGCCACCGAGGTGGTTGTCGCCGTTGGTCGCCTTGACCTCCACGACGCCGTCGCCGACCTCCAGGAGGGAGACGTCGAAGGTACCGCCACCGAGGTCGTAGACCAGGATGGTGGCCTCGTCCTCCTTCTCCAGGTGGTAGGAGAGGGCGGCCGAGGTCGGCTCGTTGATGATGCGCAGGACGTTCAGACCCGCGATCGTGCCGGCCTCCTTGGTGGCCTGACGCTGGGAGTCGCTGAAGTAGGCCGGGACGGTGATGACCGCGTCGGTCACGTCCTCGCCCAGGTAGGCCTCGGCGTCGCGCTTGAGCTTCTGCAGGATGAAGGCGCTGATCTGCTGCGGGTTGAAGCTCTTGTCGTCGATCTTCACCGACCAGTCGGTGCCGATGTGGCGCTTCACCGAACGGATGGTCCGGTCGACGTTGGTGACGGCCTGACGCTTGGCCACCTCACCGACGAGCACCTCGCCGTTCTTGGCGAAGGCCACGACCGAAGGGGTGGTGCGGGAGCCCTCGGCGTTGGTGATGACCGTCGGTTCGCCGCCCTCGAGGACAGCGACACACGAGTTCGTCGTACCGAGGTCGATTCCGACCGCACGTGCCATGGTTGGTACCTCCGTCAAAGTTGAGTCGTTCGGACGTAAGTTTGCTTCGTCGGGTGGGGGCTGTCAAGTCAGTTGAGTCGACCCGACTCAAGTTACTTCTCTCGCCCTGACAACGGTCGGCCGCGTGGGGATGTTCCCGACCAGGGCGTCTTTCACGTGGAAATGGGGGAACCCCGGGCGAACTCGGGGACATCCTTGACCCGGAATATCCGGGGAGTCGGGGGAGGCCTCAGGGGTGTTCCGGGGGTGTCCGGGGCTCGAGGGGGAGGAGTGATCCCGGTCGGCGCGCGACACGGCGGACGGCTCCACGGGGGTCCGGATGCTCCCGCGTGGCTCCGAGGTCCGATTACATAGGGGGGCATGGTGCGTCGGGCGGGGCTCGTGTGGGCCCGCGTGGCGCTCGACCGGCGAGAGGCGGCTACGGTTGGCTCTCGCGCGAGGCGGTCCGGAGGCCGTGCCATGTGCGCGTAAGGCGAGAGAAGGACGGCGCGCCGGCTCCTAGTGGGCGGCCGATGGACTCCGAGCCATTACTCGCTAGTAACATCAACTGTCGGTGCCGGTGTGTGGCGCACCGGACGACGAGAAGCAGGATGGGAGGCCACGGACGATGCAACCCCTGTACTTGACGCTGGGCATCATCACCTCGGTCTTCGCCGTGGTCGCGTTCACCTTGTTCGGTCTGGGCATCCGCCAGATCGTGCGAACCGTGGGTGTCGGCCGAACGGTGGAGCCGGAGCGGAAGGGGCCGTTCGGGCAACGGCTCACGATGACCCTCATCGAGATCCTCGGGCACACGAGGATGCTCAAGCGACCGTGGGTGGGTGTCGCCCACTGGTTCGTGATGGTCTCCTTCCCGCTCCTGGTCTTCACGGTCATCGAAGCGCAGGGCGAGACCTTCGATCCGCACTTCAAGCTGCCGATCATCCACGACTGGACCCTCTACGGTCTGGCCATCGAGATCATCGCCGGCGCCAGCCTCATCAGCATCGTCGGCCTGACCGTCTACCGTCTGCTGAACGGTCCCCACCGCAAGGGCCGCGACTCCCGCTTCTACAACTCCAAGACGTGGACCGCGTACTACGTCGAGGCCTACCTGTGGGGCCTGCTGATCTCGATCTTCGTGATCCGCGGCCTCAAGGTCGGCATCGGCGACTTCCCGTTCCCGACCTGGGCCACGCCGATCTCGCACGCCATCGGCTCCGTCATGCCGACCGACGCCGCGGTCGCCGAACCGGCCATCGCCCTGGTGGCCGCGTTCAAGCTGATCATCAGCTACCTGTTCTTCATGGTGCTGTACTTCAAGCTCACCATGGGCATCGGCTGGCACCGCTTCATCGCCCCGGTCAACATCTACTTCAAGCGCAACGCCGACGGTTCCCCGTCCCTGGGCGCCGCCAAGCAGATGATGGACAAGTCCGGCACCAAGCCCCTCGACTTCGAGGAGGCCGACCCGGACGAGGACCCGTTCGGCGCGGGCAAGCTGGAGGACTTCACCTGGAAGGGGCTACTGGACTTCACGAGCTGCACCGAGTGCGGCCGTTGCCAGTCCCAGTGCCCCGCCTGGAACACCGGTAAGCCGCTGTCGCCGAAGAAGGTCATCCTCGACCTCCAGGCGCACACCTACGAGAAGGCCCCGTACCTCCTCAAGGGCATCACCGAGGAGACCCTCGCCGAGGCTCCGGACGAGAGCCACGCGGGCGTCGACGTTCTCGCCCTCCTCAACAAGCCGCTGGTCGGCACCGAGGAGGAGGGTGGCGTCATCCACCCCGACGAGCTGTGGTCCTGCACCAACTGCGGCGCCTGCGTCGAGCAGTGCCCGGTGGACATCGAGCACATCGACCACATCCTGGACATGCGTCGCTACCAGGTCATGGTCGAGTCCAACTTCCCCTCCGAGGCCAACACGCTCCTGAAGAACCTGGAGAACAAGGGCAACCCCTGGGGCATGGCCGAGGACCGGCGCATGGACTGGATCGAGGAGCTCGCCTCCCAGGAGAACCCGGTCGAGGTGACGGTCGTCGACGACAAGCTCGACGAGGACACCGAGTACCTCTTCTGGGTCGGCTGCGCCGGTGCCCTGGAGGACCGGGCGAAGAAGACCACGAAGGCCATCGCCGAACTCCTGGACATCGCGGGGGTGAAGTTCGCGGTCCTGGGCGGCATGGAGGCCTGCACCGGCGACCCGGCGCGTCGCCTCGGCATGGAGTACGTCTTCCAGATGCTGGCCCAGCAGAACGTCGAGACGCTCAACGAAGCCGGTGTCACGAAGATCGTGGCGAGCTGCCCGCACTGCTTCAACACCCTGGCCAAGGAGTACCCGCAGCTCGGCGGTACCTACGAGGTCGTCCACCACAGCCAGCTCCTGGCCAAGCTGGTGGAGGAGGGGCGTCTGACCCCGGTGAGCTCGATCGACGAGAACATCACCTACCACGACCCCTGCTTCCTGGGTCGGCACAACAAGGTGTACACGCCGCCGCGCGACATCATGGCGCAGGTGCCCGGGGTCAAGACCCAGGAGATGCACCGCCACAAGGAGCGGGGCTTCTGCTGTGGCGCCGGTGGTGCCCGCATGTGGATGGAGGAGCGGATCGGCAAGCGCATCAACACCGAGCGTGTGGACGAGGCGCTGACCACCAACCCCGACACCGTGTCCACCGCGTGCCCGTTCTGCCAGGTCATGCTCGGCGACGCGATCAACGAGAAGAAGTCCGCCGGCGAGGCGAAGGAATCGCTGGAGGTCGTGGACGTCTCCCAGCTCCTGCTCCGCTCGGTCAAGGGTGAGAACCCGGCCGAGGGCGAGAAGAAGGAGCCGGCCGAGGCCTGACGGGCGGCGAGGCTCCCATAGGAGCCCGAACCCGCGAATGTAAGGGGCGGGACACCGAGAGGTGTCCCGCCCCTTCCGTCGTATGAACGGGTCGAGGCGAGGAGCGGAGATGACATTTGTCAGTGGTCCGGACGGGCGCCTGACATGAGGGAACGGTGACAGCGGCGTCTGTCGCGAGCACCCTCGCCCACGGGATCCTCGGAACATGACGACACAGAACACCGCCACGGCCGTCGAGAACGGTGCCCCCCACACCACCGCGGAACCGACGGTGGTCGTCCGCGACCTTCGACAGAGGTACGGCGATTTCGAGGCCGTCAAGGGGGTCTCCTTCGAGATCCGCCCCGGAGAGCTCTTCGCCCTCCTCGGCACCAACGGCGCGGGGAAGACCACCACCATCGAGACCCTGGAGGGCTTCCGAAAGCCCTCCTCGGGCATGGCGCGGGTCTTCGGACAGGATCCCTTCGGCCAGCCCGCCGGGGTCCGCGAACGCGCCGACGCGGTACTCCAGGGCAGCGGGCTCATGGACGACCTCGGCGTCGAGGAGAACCTCGTCCTCGCCAGGGACCTGGCCGCCGACCCTCGCGACATCGACGAGGTCCTGGAGCTGGTCGGTCTGACCGAGAAGCGCGGGCTGCGCGTCCGTCAGCTCTCCGGGGGTCAGAAGCGCCGCCTGGACCTGGCGTCGGCGCTCATCTCCCGTCCCGAGGTCCTCTACCTGGACGAGCCCACGACGGGCATGGACCCCGAGGCCCGACACGAGACCTGGCGGATCGTCAACGACCTCAAGGCGAGCGGGGTCGCGATCCTGCTCACCACGCACTACCTGGAGGAGGCCGAGCGCCTCGCCGACCGCCTGGCCATCATGCACCGCGGTGAGATCCACGTGGAGGGCACCCTGGCGGACGTCCTCGCGGGCTGGGGCGACCGGGTGGGCTTCCAGGTGCCCGACGACGTGCGTACGGCCGACCTGCCCGAGGTCGAGGGCGCACGATGCGAGGTCGAGACCCGGGACCAGGCCCTCTGGGCCACCTACACGGTCACCGGGGGAGACGTGGCCGACCGGGCGCACCACGCCATCGCCGCTCTGCTGGCCTGGGCGACCGGGCGGGGGACGGTCCTGCGGCACCTCCAGGTCCGCGGCGCCTCCCTGGAGGACGTCTTCCTCCAGGTCGCGGACGGCACCGCCGACCTGCTCGCCGAGTGACCGGGCGGATTCGCGCCACCGGGACCACGCGCCGACCATCGCGCGACCCCGATCTCCCACAGACCCGCAGGAAGCAGAGGAACACGATGAGCACGACCACCGTACGAACCTCCGACCGGGGGGCCTCCGGAACACGGACGGCCCCGAGCGTGTTCGCTCAGACCCTGCGTCTGGCCCGCACCGAGTTCACCCTCTTCGTGCGCTACCAGACCGCCTGGCTGTACCTGCTGATGCCGCTGGTGCTGTTCGGCCCCCTGATGTCCATGCCCAGCGCCCCGGCCTTCGGCGAGTACACCACCACCGATCTCGCGCTCGCGGCCGGAATCCTCACTATCGGTCTGATGCTGGGCATCGGTCACGCCTCCAACGTGTTCGCCGCGCGGCGGGAGTCGCTGGTCCTCAAGCGGCTCCGCGCGAGCGGGGTGCCGAGGACCGCGATCTTCGGCGGGGTGACCCTGCTCGTCCTGCTCTTCACTCTGCTGGTCACCGCCCTGGTGGTCGGCGGTATCGCCGCCATGAACGGTACGACGCCGGTCGACCCCGTCCTGCTGGGCGTGGCGGTGCTGCTGTGCACTACGGCCATGACCCTCGTCGGTCTGCTGATCACGGTTCTGGTGCGCAGCGCCGAGTCCGCGCAGATGTTCTCGACCCTCCCGATGCTGTTCCTGATGATGACCGGCGGGATCTTCTTCCCCCTCGGTCTCATGCCCGGCCCGATGGTCACGATCGTGGGCCTCCTCCCGGTGGCCGCGGCCGCGCAGGTGGCCCAGTCCGCCTACACCGGATACGACGTCTTCGGTGGTTTCGAGGCCGCCGAACCGGTGGGGACCCTGGGGCTGTGGACGGCCTCGCTCCCCTCCATCGCGGTGATGCTCGTGTGGATCGTGGTCCTGGCGCTGGCCGTCGGCCGCTTCTTCCAGTGGGACCCCCGTCGACCGTGACGGTGCCGGACGGGGATGCCGGGAAGGTCCGGGACGGGGACCTTCCCGGCACGAACACGTCCACGGCCGGAATCCGCCCTGTGGACGACCGCCCGGAGGGTCGTTCCACGGCCTAACGTTGAGTGGGTGTACCGGATACCGGTGAAGGCGAGGTGGGCGGGGCGATGGCCGCGAGCGGGACGGACACGACCGATGAGCGTGAGGTCTCCGTCATCGGAGGCGACGCGGCCGAGGCCTCAGGCGAGGGCGGGACGGGCGGGAACTACACCCGGCGACAGCGGGTCCTGAAGTGGATCGTCCTGTCGACCCTGTCCTCTCAGGCACTGGTCTTCCCCGTCTGGGCCCTCTACGAGCTGTACTTCCCCGGTCGTCTGACGCCGGGCACGCCGGCCACCGAGACAGCCCCCGCCCTGGTGGCCCTCCTCCTCTGCCTCGTCATGACGGTGCTGGGATGGGTGATGACCCGGCAGCGGTTGAACGGAAGACGGGAGGCCGACCCGCGCCTGTACTGGGGGCTGGTGGGGGTGCTCGTCCTGGTGTGCCTTCTGTTCCGGACGCCGCTGCACGTGATCGGTCTCGTCGCGAACGTTCTGTGCCTGCTCTCCTTCATGAGCACCTGGTCGCGGACCCGCTACGTGATCCCCCTGTGCCTCCTCCTGATGGGCGGCCACACCCTCCTCTATGGGCCGTACGGCGAGTCATGGCCCTTTCTGATCTTCCTCTCCATCCTGTTCCTCCTGTTCGTTCTGGTGGCCTGGTTCGCCTGCCTGCCGGTCTTCTGGCTGTGGGACGCCACCAGGGAGGCGGTGGAGGGCGAGCGCGCCAGGGCCCGGTTGGCGGTGAACGAGGAGCGACTCCGGTTCGCGGAGGACATGCGCGGCCTGCTGGGTCACGAGCTGAGCACGTTGGAGGTCGGGGCGCGCAGGGCGGAGACCCTGGTGGACACCGACCCCGAGGCCGCCAAGGAACGGATCGGGCGGGTGCACGAACTGGCCCGGAGCACGCTCCACCAGGTCCGCTCGGTGGTCCGCGGCTACCGCGACCTCGACCTGGGCACCGAGGTGCGCGCGGTCCGCTCGGTCCTGGAGGCGAACAACACCGTCACGATGGTCTCCGGGCTGGAGGGGCTGAACCCGCCCTCGGAGACGGCGGCGCTGGCGGCGTGGGTGGTACGCGAGGGCGGTACCAACGTGCTGCGGCACAGCGGGGCACGCCGGTGTCGGATCGACTTCTCGATGGCGGAATCGGCCGATGGCACCTCCCACGAGCTGGTCGTGGAGATGGCCAACGACCACGCCGAGGGTGGGGAGGAGGACGAGACCGGATCGGCCGGTGGTCTCTCCGGGCTCGCCGATCGTGTCGAGTGCAACTCCGGCTCCCTGACGGCGGCGCGGACCCCCGACGGCGGCTTCCTGCTGAGAGCGGTCCTTCCTCTTCGGGAGGGCACACCTCCTCCGGGTGCCATGGCGGGCGGCCACTCCGTGGTGAGCGCGACCGAGCACCCCGCACGTGGCCTGGGCGGTGCTCCAGGGGTCGCCGCTTCGTCCGGCCCGGGTATCACCGACGAGGGCGCTTCCCACAGATCCGAGGCCGTCGGTGAGACCTCGGAGGAGAGAGACGATCACCGGATCAGGATCGCCCGGCTCATCATCATGGTCCTGTTCGGGTTCAACGGTCTGGTCATGTGCTTCTGGGGTGTGCTCGACCTCGTCACCGCCCTGAACATGGGCTGGACCCTGTGGCCCTCGGCCGTGGGGACGGTGGTCACGATGGTGAACTGCGTCATCCTCAACGTCCTGATCTGGGAACGGCTGAACGGGAACCGGGCCCCGACCCCGCCGCTCTACTGGACCTCCCTGGTTCTTCTCATCGCCACCGGGTTCCTGTTGCAGTCTCCGGAGACCGGCATGCTCACGGTCGGCACCTGGTGGGGGATCGGGCTCTTCCTCGCGCCACGGCGGACCAGCCTCCTGGTCTCCTTCGCCCTTCTGCTGACACCGCTGCTGTTCCTGCCCGGCTACGACTTCGAAACGGACCTCAACGTCGGTCTGTACGCCCTGGTGTGGCTGATCGCCGTCCTCATCGCGCTGCTGTTCGCCGGCGGCACGGTCTCGACGATCTGGTTGTGGGACGTCAGTCTCGAAGCGGTGGCCGGGCAGCGTGCCCGGGCCCGGTTGGCGGTCACCGAGGAGCGGCTCCGGTTCGCCCGCGACATGCACGACCTGCTCGGGCACAGTCTCTCCGCGCTGTCGGTCAAGGCCCAGCTGGCGGGCAGACTCGTGGACCGGGCCCCGGAGCGCGCCGCCGCGGAGATGGCAGAGGTCCGGAGCCTGGCACGCGAGGCGCTCGGCCAGGTGCGGTCGGCGGTGAACGGCTATCGGGAGATCGACCTGGAACAGGAGATCTCCTCCGTCACCGCGGTCCTGGATTCCGGCGGGACCTCGACCACGATCACCGGCCTGGACGGGCTCGACGTACCGCCCAGGACCGCCGCGCTGGCGGCGTGGGTGGTGCGCGAGGGCGGTACCAACGTGCTGCGGCACAGCGACGCCGAGCAGTGCCAGATCACCTTCATCCCGGTGCGGGGCGAGGGCGCGAGCGCGGACACGCTGGTGCTGGAGATCCACAACGACCGGGCCCATGGGGCCGAGAAGGACACGAACGGAGGCAACGGACTGACCGGGCTCAGAGAGCGCGTCGCCGCTCAGGGAGGCACGGTTTCCGGGAGTCCGACCGGCGAGGGCGGGTTCCTGCTCCGTGCGGTCCTGCCGCTGTGAGACGCCCTGCCCCGTGCCGTCCTGGACCTGGACGGCACGGGGGCTCGTGGGGGTTCAGAGGGTGGTGAGGGAGTCGAAGGCCGCGTCGATGTCGGCGGTGGCCTCGGCCCCGCCGTCGGTGTTGAGGCCGAGCACGAACGCGCCCTGGTCGCCCTCGAGCTCCACCACCAGAAAGCGGCCGTAGGCCTCCTCGTCGGACTCGGAATCGTCGCCCATGGTCGCTCCGAAGGCGGGGTGGCCGTTCACCTCCGTGGCTCCGGACGGTTCGACCCACAGGTCGCCGCCGTCGGTGGCCAGGTGGCCGACCATGCGGGTGGCCATGGAGACGGCGGTGGCCGCGAGGGGCTCCAGGGGGCCCAGCTCCTCGCCTCCGGTGACGATGACGGCCCCCGGATCCTCCGGAGACCCGTACACCGTGTAGGAGGTGTACTCGGGCGGGACCTGGTCGTCTCCGAGCCGTGTCCACCCCTCTCCGGCGAGTGCGTAGGCCAGACCGGAGCGAGGGTCGGAGACGGTGTCCCCTCCGCCGGGCCCCTCCGTGGTCTCGGGTTCCTCGGGGGCCTCTTCACCGGTGGGGGAGGGATCCGCCGCCGAGGGTTCCGCGTCGTCGTCGCCCAACAGGAGACGGCCGAGGCCGGCGGCGGTGATCAGCAGGAAGACCAACGTCACCAGGACCGCGATGGTGAAGGTGATCCTGCGCGCGTTGTCGGGCTCCTCGTCGACGCGGTGCGGGCCGGGTTCTTCTCCGCGGTCGGGGACGGGGGTGTCGGGTTCGCGCATCTGTGCTCCTGAGGGGCGGCCTGCCGTGCTGCGGCTGGAGGGCTCAGAAGGGTCAGTACCCGGTGGAGGGGGTCGGCGCTCGGGAGAAGGGTGGCCGGATCAGGCCGAAACGGACCGAATCGGCATCGATCGACGCCGGTTCGGTCTCACAGGCCTCGGGTCAGAACGTGGAGGAGCAACGGACCGCGCAGTCCGCCGGCGGGGCCGGGGATCACCCGGGGAAGCCCAGGGGCCGGGAGGCGATCGAGGGGGACCCTCGGAGAAGACCCCGACGGGGGCGGCGGCTCCTCGGAGCGGGGCGCGGGAGGCCGCGGCGGCGGGGCGTCCTGGGGGAACGATCCGCGCATCGTCGGAGGTCGGTCGGGGTGGTCCGGGCCGGACCCTCGGGGGGTGTCGGGGTCCGGGTTCCGAGGAGCGGGGGCCTGGGGGCGTGGCCGGGGCTTCGGGGCTCGGGCGGACACGTGGACGGTCTCGCCCGTCTCCTCCGGAGCGGAGCCGGTACCGAGCCCGAGGACACGGTCGATCTCGACGAGACTGAGTCTGCGGTCGACGTCGGCCACCGCGATGAGCACCTCGGCGTACAGTTCGATCTCGTCGAGGGCGACATGGTCGTGAAGACGATCGCGTACCCCGAGTCCATGGTTCACGCGCGCTCACCTCCGACGACGGCGTCGCTGGACATCAGGGGCGCCGGCGGTCGGCCGGATGTCCCACGCCTTCGGGAAGGGGGCGGGCGCGACGGAACACCGCTCCCATAGGGCGCGAGCACTTCTCAGGCTACGACGCCGGAACCCATCGCGCATGACTCGTGTGGGCCAGTGCCCGGACCACCCGGGCTAGTCACAGAGTGTCCGTTCCCTTCGGGGGAGATCGGGGTCGTCGACCGTGTGGCCCCTCACCCGAGAGGACCATACGGCCGATCGAGGCACCGGTCGGAGCGATGGGTTCCGGCTGCGCGGGGTCAGCGCCAGGTGACGTCCTGGTGCTGGACCGCGTAGCCGGCGTAGGCGGTCGGCGTGTGCTCCAGCACGAGACGGTCGCCGTCGTTCAGTTCCCGGACGACCTTGCCCGGGACCCCGGCCCACAGTGTGTTCGGGGGGACCACCTTGCCCGGGGCGACCAGGGAACCGGCGGCCACGAGCGCACCCTTGCCGACCCGGGCCCCGCCCAGGACGATCGCGCCGATGCCGATGAGGGCGCCCTCCTCGACGATGGCGCCGTGCACCATCGCCTTGTGACCCAGGCTCACGTCGTCGTGGAGGATCGCGGGTTGTCCGGGGTCGGAGTGCAGTCCGCACTGGTCCTGGATGTTGACGCGGTCGCCGACCACGATGTCCTCGGTGTCGGCGCGCAACACGGAGCCGTACCAGACGCTGCTCCGCTCGCCCAGCCTGACCCGGCCGACCACGACCGCTCCCGGGGCGATCCAGGCGGTGGGATGGATCCGGGGTTCCCCGAAGGGCGCGCTTCCGATCCGTGGTCCGTCGACCCGTTCAAAGTCTCTTTCGTCAGGTGTGCCGGCCATGATGAGGTCCTTCCCGGAGTCGGCCCCGGGGCCGGGGCGAGGAAGTTGACCGCTCGGCCCCCGTATGGGGATGATCGCGCATACCTTAGTAAGAACGTGACCAGGGTCCGCATGGCGCCGTGGCCGTCAGGGCTCTTGACGCGGCGGCGCGGCGCGTGCCTACCTTGGTCGTCTGGACGGTGTCCACGGCGTTACGCTCCGCTCTCGGACGATGCCCCTCCATCGTGCCGGGCCGGGGCGTGGGACGGACACTCAGGGCATGAATCTCAAAAGAGACTCCCAGGGTGTTCTTGAACATGTATGGGGCAAATTCTCACCATCTGCGACGTGCAGTCAACGGTGTTAAGGACATGAAGAGCACATGAGCAATATGTTGCCGGGCGGCGGACTGCAACAAGACAGGTTCCAAACAGTACGCAAGGGCGGATACGACAAGGCGCACGTCGACGACTACTGCGTGCGTGTGGACAACCAGTTCAAGGACCTCCGCGAGCGTTTGCAGCGGATGGACGACGAGCTGGAGCAGTACAAGCGCGATCTCGCCATCGCCCGTGAGAAGGCCCAGGTCAAGCCGGAACACGAGCAGATCAGCGAACGCATGGCGGAGATCCTCAGGATCGCCGAGGAAGAGGCCAAGGAGCGTCGCTCCCGGGCCGAGTCCGAGGTGAAGGAGGCCCAGAAGAAGGCCGAGGACGAGGTCGCCAAGCAGCGCAAGGACGCCGAAGAGCACGCCGAGCGCATCATCACCTCCGCGCGCACCGAGGCCACCGAGATGGTCTCCGGCGCGAAGAAGGAGGCGGACCAGCTCCGTGACCAGGCTCAGAAGGAGGGCGAGCGTCGGCTGAGCGAGGCCGAGGCCCGCGCCAAGAAGATCCACGACACGGCCGACCGCCGTCTGGCCACGCTCACGGCCACGCACGCCGAGGCGTTGCGCCGGCTCAAGGACATGCACTCCACGCTGGCCGACCTGCTCACCGCGGAGGAGAAGTCCGGTGCCCTGGAGGCGGGGCTGTCCCGCGAGGACCTGACGACCCCTCCGGCGGAGACCCCCGAGCCCAAGGCCGAGGAGAAGAAGCCCGCCCAGGGACGCCCGCAGGAGGGCAAGGCCCCCCAGGCCGCGAAGAAGCCCGAGGGCGAGCCGGAGAAGAAGGCCCCGAAGGCCGCCGCTCCGTCGTCCGAGGGTGAGAACGAGAACACGACCACGGCCCAGATGCCGCCGCTCCAGCCGGAGCCGGAGGAGGCGACCGTGCGGATCAGGCCGGAGCAGGTCGCCGAGCCCAAGAAGGAGGAGGGAAAGGGCGGAGACCCCAAGGCCGCCGCTCCCCGTCCTCCTCAGGGCGCCCGCTTCGCGGGTCCGGCCCCGGCGGACGGGACGGGCGGACCTCAGCAGGCCCCCGGCGCGCCCCGGCCGCCCCAGGTCGCGGCGCCCCAGCAGCCGCAGAGCGGCCCCCAGCAGCCGCAGGGACAGGCGGCCGCCCCGACCGACGCGGGGGACCCGGGGGTCACCGGCGTCTACCGTCGTCCGGAGGGGCCTCAGCAGCCTCCGCTCGGGGACGAGGGCGTCCGGGTCGTCCGCAAGCCCTGAGGGACGCGGAGAACGCGTTCGAGCCGGTCACGGAACGAGGGTGGGACCACTGGTCCCGCCCTCGGCGTTTTGTGGTCGGTTGTAGGGTGACGTCCGCCTTGTCGCAGGCTGTCGGCTACGATGCCGACAGCCATGATTATCCGCGCGGCCATAAGGTCCGACCTCGGTGCGATCCTGCGACTCCTGCGCGAACTCGGTGACACCACCCACACGCGGAGCGCGCACGTTCGCATGTCCTCCGCAGCCGTACGCGCCTGGACGAGGATGGAGAACGACCCCGACCGCACGGTCCTGGTCGCCGAGCGGCGCGGCCAGATCATCGGGACCCTGGACCTGCTGGTCGTGGCCAACCTGACCCATGACGCCCAACCCTGGGCGGTGGTCGACAACCTCGTGGTCGACCCCGAGACCCGTCTCCAGGGCATCGGACGCGCGCTCATGGAGGACGCCCTGGAGAGGGCGGTGCAGGCGGGGTGCTACAAGATCGAGCTGCTCTCCCACGAGAGCCGGCAGGGCGCGCATCGTTTCTACGCCGCTCTCGGGTTCGAGAACTCGGCCGAGGGCTTCCGCCGCTATCTCTGACCGGTGAGGGCGTTCGCGCCGCCGGTACGGCGGCCCCGGGTCGGAGCCGCCGTACGGACGGAACCGGTCATGGGACGATCGGGCTCACTTCTCGGCCCGCGCCGGCCCGCCTCCGCGCAGCGGGACCCCCTTCATGAACGTCACCGCGATCAGACCGCACGCGGCGATCGGGACACCGGCCACGAAGACGCCCTGCATGGCGTGGTCGAAGGCGTGCACGACGACCTCGCGGATCGGATCGGGCAGCGAGTGCACGAGTTCGGGCGACCCTTGCGCGGACTCGGCGGCCTGTTCCAGGCCCACGGTGAGTTCGTCGGCGCCGGAGTCGGTCCCGGCCGTGACGTCGGCCTCCAGTTCGGCCCTCGCGGCCGTCATCGCGTCGGCGAGCGCGTTGTTGAGACGTCCGACCATCACCGCTCCGAAGGCGGCCACGCCCATCGCGCCGCCCAGGTTGCGGAAGAAGGTCACCGAGGCGGTGCCGGAGGCCATGTCCTCGACCGGCAGGGAACTCTGGGTGGCCAGTAGCAGGATCTGCATGTTGAGCCCGAAGCCGAGGCCGACGAGCATCTGTCCGACGACCACCGTGGTCAGCCCGGGGTCGTACTGGGCCATGGTCAGCACGGTGAAACCGAGGACGCACAGCACCATGCCCACGACCGGGTAGGCCTTCCAACGGCCGCTGCCGCTGATCGCGAAGCCGGAGCCGATCGAGGTCACCAGGAAGCAGCCGACCAGGGGCAGGGTCATCAGTCCGGAGACGGTCGGGCTCATGCCGTGCACCATCTGGAGGTACTGCGGCATGTAGATGATGAGGCCGAACATCATCATGCCCACGGTCACCGAACCGGCGGAGGCCAGCACGAACGTGCGGTTCCGGAACAGGCGGGTGGGGATGATGGGCTCGGCGGCGCGGCGCTCGACGAGGATCGCGGCGACGGTCAGCAGCACGGTGCCGATGCCCATCGCGTAGGCGGCGGGGGAGTTCCAAGGGATCTGGGTGCCGCCCAGACTGAGCAGGACGATCGCCGTGCTGGCGGCGCTGAAGATCAGGGCGGCGCCGAGCCAGTCGACGGGGGCCTTGCGCCGGGGGGTGAAGGGCATACGGAACATGAACTGGATGACGGCGAAGGCCACCACGGCGAGCGGCACGGTGATGAGGAAGCACCAGCGCCATCCGAGGGGGCTGTCCACGAGGAAGCCGCCGACCAGCGGCCCGAGCACGGTGGACACGCCGAAGACCATGCCGATCAGGCCGCTGTAGCGTCCGCGTTCACGGGGGGAGACGACGTCGCCCAGGATGATGTTGGGCAGCGTGGCCAGGCCGCCGACGCCCAGGCCCTGGAGGGCTCGGGCGGCGATCAGCCAGTTGATGTTCTGGGCGAAGCCGGCGGCCAGCGAGGCGACGATGAAGACGCCGAGGGCGATCTGGAAGAGGAGCTTGCGTCCCCAGATGTCGGAGAGCTTGCCCCACACGGGGGTGGAGGCGGTCATGGTCAGGAGCGCGGCGGTGGCCACCCAGGCCAGCCGGTCCTGTCCGCCGAGCTCGCCCATGATGGTGGGCAGGGCGGTGCCGATGATCGAGTTGGTGAGCATCGACGTGAGCATGGCCAGGACGAGGCCGACCATGATCCGTCGTACGACCTTGCGCGAGGGGTAGGAGGTGGTCTCCGGGGTGCTCGGGGGGTTCGTCGTGAGGTCGTCGACCGCGGGTGTCCGTGTACCGGGTGCGGGTCCCTTCGGTTTCGACTTCCCGCGCAGCGACTGTTCCATGGGTCCCCCGATTCCGGACGCACGAAAGGCCCCGCGGCGCAGCGCCGGGGGCGGGCATCCATGCTCCGGTATATGTAAACGGTGTTGACCTGTCAAATCGGTATCTCTCCGTCTCTACCGGTATGCGTATGTGTCGGCGAGGTGCGACCCTGGAATTTCGAAGCGGACAGTGGTTCCCGAAGGGTGTGCAGATGGAGCGTCCGGAAGTGGCCGGGGGCGGCGCGCCCGCGCCGGGGAGAGGTCGTGAGGCGACCAGAGAGCGCATTCTCACCAGCGCCAAGGAGTTGTTCACCAGCGAGGGGTTCGGTTCGGTCTCCTCGCGGATGATCGCCTCGCACGCCGGGGTGAACGTGGCGCTGATCAACCGCTACTTCGGTTCCAAGGCCGGCCTGCTCACCGAGATCCTGCGCGAGGACGGCGTCTTCCCCAGGCTCATCACCGAAGGGCCTCCCGAGCTTCTGACGCGGCGCCTGGCCGAGCACATCGTCAGCCGGCTGTACGGGGAGGGGACACTCCTCCAGCGGGCCCTGGACCACTCGGCGGGCGACCCCGACCTCCAGTCGGTCTATCAGGGGCGGCTCAAGACCGCGTTCATCGAGCCGCTCGCGGTCTACCTGGACCGGGAGAACTCCCGGGTGCACGCCTCCCTGATCGCCGCCGTGATGCTGGGGATGGGGCGGGTCCGAAGGATCGAGGGCGGGGACGCGTTGCGCGCCCACGACCGGGAACAGCTGACCGAGCGCGTTCTGGCGCTGCTGGAACTGTGCCTGGCCGACTTCGGCGCTCCGGACCCGGACGACCCCTGAGTCCGGACCGCCACGGATGATCGGAGATCGTTCGCACGTGGTCTTGCCGGAACGGCAAGGGAACTCGCCCTTCCGGAGGTATCGGGCGAAGGTGGGTGCGGAGGTGGTCGACGGATGACCGACGAGCACGAATTCGCGCAGGAGACCCTGGGCGCCGACTTCTGGAACGAGCGCTACCGCTCACAGGATCGGATCTGGAGCGGACGTCCCAACCGGCATCTGGTGGCCGAGGTGGAGGGGCTCGCCCCGGGGCGGGCCCTGGACGTGGGCAGTGGTGAGGGTGCCGACGCACTGTGGTTGGCGGAACGCGGTTGGGAGGTGACCGCGATCGACATCTCCACGGTGGCCCTCGAACGCGCGGAGCTCCACGTGGCCGAGCGTTCCCCGGAGGCGGCCGAGCGGATCGTCTGGAAGCAGGCGGACGTCACCGAGTGGACGCCTCCTCGAGGCGCCTACGACCTGATCGGTGTGCATTTCATGCATCTGGCCCCTGAGCCCCGGAAGCGGTTGTTCTCCCTCCTGGCGGAGGCGGTCGCCCCGGGCGGGGAACTCTTGGTGGTCGCGCACCATCCGCGTGATCTGGAGACCGGTGTGCCCCGCCCGCCGAGGCCGGAGCTGTTCTACGAGGGGGACGCGGTCACCTCGGTGCTCCCCGCCGGAGAGTGGGAGGTCCTGGTCGACGAGGCGCGCGCCGGGAGTCAGACGCTGGACGACACGACCTACACCGTGCACGACCTGGTGGTCCGAGCGCGTCGTTCGGGGTAGCCGGGGGATGGGCGGCCGCCCCGGGGGAGCCGTCCGGGGCGGCCGCCGGTACGCGGCCCGTGGTCGCGGGGCGCGGCCGGGGTCCGGTCGCCCTCGACCACGAGGGATGCCCTGGTTCGAGCGTGGGAGGTTCCCGACCCCCGTCCGGGTGGGGACGATGAGGGAGAGACCTGTCGACCCGCTTATTGGAAACAAAGTTATCGATTGATTTCCCCGAAGCGTATCCCGAGCCGCGCGACACCTCGGCGGCGGGGTCGCCACCGCGGGTGTCGGTGACCCGAACGGAGGAACAGTGCAGTCCGAGACCGTACTCACCGGGGGCCGGATCGTCGACGGCACGGGCGGTCCGTCCCGCCTCGCCGACCTCGTCCTGAGCGCAGGTCGTATCAGCCACGTCCTCCCCTCGGGGACCGCCCGAGGCAGGGGAGAGACCGTCGACGTGACCGGTCTGGTCGTCGCCCCGGGGTTCATCGACATGCACGCCCACTCCGACCTCGCCGTGCTCGCCGACCCCGCGCACGAGGCCAAGGTCCTCCAGGGGGTCACGCTGGAGGTGCTCGGTCAGGACGGGCTCGGCTACGCGCCCGTCACCGACGCCACCGTCGACCCGATCCGGGAACGGATCGCCGCCTGGAACGGCACCCCCGACCTCGATCACACCTGGCGGAGCGTCGGCGACTACCTGGACCGCGTCGATCGGGGGTCGCCCACCAACGTCGCCTACCTCGTCCCCCAGGGCAACGTGCGTATGGCGGTCGTGGGCGAGGAGGACCGACCCGCGACCGACGCCGAGATCGACCGGATGCGCGCGATGGTCGCCCAGGGGATGGCGGAGGGCGCGCACGGGATGTCCACCGGGCTGACCTACACGCCCGGCATGTACGCGAGCGACGACGAGATCGTCGCGCTCCTCGAACCGGTCCGGGCGGCCGGCGGTTACTACTGCCCCCATCACCGCAACTACGGGGCCGAGGTCGTCGAGGCCTACCGGGAATGTCTGGAGGTGGCCCGCAGGGCCCATGTGCCTCTGCACCTGGCCCACTGCCACGTCAACTTCCCCCGGAACCGGGGTCGGGCCTCGGAGGTCCTCGACGCCATCGACGAGGCCACCGTCCGCTACGGACTCGACGTCACCCTCGACACCTACCCCTACCGGGCCGCGGCCACCTACCTGGCCGCCCCGCTGCCCGGGTGGGCACAGGAGGGCGGCGCCCGGGCCACGCTGGACCGCCTGCGCGACCCCGTGACCCGTGACCGGATCCTGGAGGAGATCCAGGGGCGGGGCACCGACGGGAACCACGGTATGCCCATGGACTGGAGGACCCTCGTGGTCACGGGGGTCGCCGACCCGGAGCTCTCCTGGGCGGTCGGTCACTCCATCGCGGACCTGGCCGAACGGCGAGGAGAGGACCCGGGACGGCTCTACGTCGATCTGCTGGTCGCCGACGGGCTGCGCGGCGGCTGTCTGCTCCACATCGGCAACGAGGAGAACATCCGCACCATCATGCGGCACAGCGCGCACACCGCGGGCAGTGACGGCATCCTCGTCGGTGAGCGTCCCCACCCGAGAGGCTGGGGCACCTTTCCCCGCTACCTGGGGTACTACGTGCGCGAACTCGGTCTGCTCACCCTGGAGGAGTGCGTCCGGCACCTGACCTCCCGGCCCGCCCACCGACTGGGGGCGACCGACCGCGGGGTCGTCCAGCTCGGAGCCCACGCCGATCTCGTCGTCTTCGATCCGGAGACCATCGCGGACCGGGCCACCTACGAGGAACCCCGGCGACCTCCGGCGGGTATCGAGCACGTGATGATCGGCGGAGAGTTCACCGTCAGGAACGGGCGGCGTACCGACCGACTGCCCGGACGCTCCCTTCGCGGGGGCCGCCGCTGAGAGGCCCCTTCGACACCGAAGGGACCCCGGTCCGACCGAGGCCCCTCCGTGACGCGTGCGCGGTCAACCGATGACGATGGCCCCGGCCAGCACCGGGGTGCCGAAGCGGACGGCACCGTGCCCGGAGGCCAGCGTCCTGCTCCCCTGGCAGCTGGTACCGGCGAAGAGGGCGAATCGGGACTCCCCCTCGATCTCGACCACGCCGCCCTGCCCGGTCTCCAGCACTCGACAGCCGCCGTTATCGACCGTCTGTCGATGCCCGGACTCGAAGGTGATGTGCACCGGAGCGGTCTCCTCCTCCTCGCTGGACAGCCCCGAGATGGCGTCGGCGATGGTCGCGGACATGGTGGCGAGGTGCGCAGGGCGGATCGGCACGGGAATCCCCTCTTCGTCGGGCTCGAACCGGCCCGGAAAGACATGGCGGAGTGGGTTGCTCCGTGTCATTTAGCTACAGGATCACGTGAACGGTGCGGAACGTCGGCGGAGTGTCGGCGGATTTCTCCCCGTGACCGGGCTGAACAGGGCTTTTGTGAGCTTTATGGTGGACGGATAGGATCGATCCCCCCGGCCTGGAAAGGCCATCGACGAGGAGAGGAGGGGACATGGGCTTCCTGCTGTCCCTTCTGGAGTTCCTCGCGATGGGGATGCTCCCCGTCGAACTGACGGGCGCCGGCCAGGGTACGGGCGTGCTGCTCCTGGCCGTGGCGGTCGGCGCCGCTCTGACCTGGATGATCCTGCGGGGCACCGCCCCGTGGCCGGTCGGCGACAGCGCCACCGGTGACGCGCGCGCGATGCGCCGCCGCTCGGAACGGCTGCCGGTCCTGTCCCTGCGCGACCCCGACGCGGCGGGTCGACCACGTCCCCGAGCGCCCGGAGCGGCCCTTTCGGCCGCTCGCCCGTTCGCGCCCTCCTGACCTTCGAGAGGTCCCTTCCGCCTGTGTCCGCGGGGGACCCCTCTCCCTTCGCGCGATGACGCCGAGTGGCCCGACGTCCGTTCCCATCACCTGGACGAAGGGTCTTCTCCTTGTACACCTTCGGGCCGATCGCGGCCTTCATCGACGTGCTCAGCACGGTTCTCGCCGTCCTGACCGACCTGCTCACCCCGCTCGCCGGGACCCTCGCCGCCGGGGCGGCGGTGATAGCGCTCACCGTCATCGTGAGAACGCTGCTCCTGCCCCTGGGCGTGGCCCAGGTGCGGGCGGAGAAACAGCGCGCCCTCCTCGCCCCGAAACTGGCGAAGGTCATGGAGCGGCACAAGGGGAACCCGGAGCGGTTGCTCGCCGCGCAGCGCGAGGTCTACGCCGAGGCGGGCACCGGCCCGCTCGCCGGCTGCCTGCCCGGTTTGGCCCAGATCCCCATCGTCATCGCCCTGTACGGACTGTTCATCGGCGCGGTCCCGGGGACGGGAGAACTGCTCTCCCACACCTTCCTCGGGGTGGAACTCGGGGCGACCCTGGCCGGTGGGGCCTCGGGGAACATCGCGGTCTTCGTCGCGGTCCTGGCCGTGCTGGCCGTCGTGGCCTGGGCCAACCGTCGCTACGTGATGCTGCCGATGGCCGGGGAGACGCCCGGCGCCGCTCCTCCGATGTTCGGAGCCCTGTCCTACCTCCAGTTCACGACCGTGGTCGTGGCGGCCTTCGTTCCGCTGGCGGCGGGGCTGTACCTGTGCGCCTCCACCGCCTGGGCCCTGGGAGAGAAACTGGTCCTGCGCCGGGTCGTCCCCACTCCCTAGAAGTCGACGGTCACGCAGGCGAGGCGGTCTCCCGCCGTGCCCGCGTGGCCCTCGTGGGTGGCGGTGTGCTCGTCGTGCAGTACCAGGGCCCGGGCCTCGCCCTCGCGGAACTCCCAGTCGACGGTGGCGGTGACGAACGCGTTGCCGCTGTCGTCGGTGGTCATGTCCAGCCAGACCTCGTTCTCGGGGTTGGCGTAGTCGGGGTCGGTGGAGGGCTCGCCCTCCTCGGCCGCGGGGTCGAGCTCGTTCTGGTAGTGCGGCCCGGAGTCGGCCGGGTCGTCGCCGCACGGCTGTGTGTGCACGTGGGCACCGAAGTCCCGGTTCGCCTCCAGGCCGGTTCCGGTGAACTGCACGTAGGTGGAGCCGTCCTGGACCCGGACCTGGACGTCGGAGGTGGCCCCTTCGGGCACGGCCGTCTCGTCGTAGGTGAGGGCCCCGGTGCTCTCACCCGGCGGGAGGAAGATCGACGCGGTCACGCTGGGCTCGGTGGTGGGCTGAGCCGTGGGCGCCTGGGACGCGGAGGATTCGTTGACGGGGGCGGACTCCTCCTGAGCGCATCCGGAGAGGAGGGCGATGGTCAGGGCCAGGCCGACGGCGGGCGGGGCGGTGCGCATGAGGACTCCCGATGTGAGCTCAGTGGTCGTCCGCAACGTTACCCAAGGTGTTCGAGGTATGACCATGGGTGCGGAACCTTGTTCGTCGGGGAGCGGTGGGCGACCTGGGGGCGCCGACCCGGGGGAGAGGGCGACGATCGTGCGACAGGTCGGGTCGCCGTCCGGCCCTCCCGACTGTGGGATGGTACCGGCCGGAACCACCGCGGTCACGGTCGGGCCGTCGGAGCCGTAGGGGATCCCGGAGGATCGTCATCCGACCGGAGCGCGAGGAGGCGCCCGTGGGCTCCCTCCTCCGAGCCGGCAGACTGGGGGCGACCCACGACCCCTGCCGAACAGGCGACATGCGAACGATCAGACGCGGCGGCGAACACGAGATCGAGATCAAGAAGTCCCGGTTCATCTGTGCCCTGGCACGGGTGGACGGGGAGGAGGCCGCGCGCGCGTTCATCGCCGAACGCCGCAAGGAGCACTGGAACGCCAACCACAACTGCACCGCCTACATTCTCGGTGACGATGGTGCGATCCAGCGTTCCAGCGACGACGGGGAACCCGCCGGGACGGCCGGCGTCCCCATGCTGGAGGTGCTGAGGCACCGCCGGATCACCGACACCGTCGCCGTGGTGACCCGCTACTTCGGAGGTACCAAGCTCGGCGCGGGCGGACTCATCCGCGCGTACGGGAACTCGGTGTCCGCGGCGGTGGACGAGTTCGGCCTGCTGGAACGTCGACGACTCCTGGTCGTGGACGTCTACGCCGACTACGTTCTGGGCGGGCGCCTGGAGAGCGACCTGCGCGACTCCTCGCTCACTGTGCGCGAGGTCGCCTACGAGGACCGGATCCGGATCGAGGTGGCTCTCCCGGAGAGTGGATTGTCCGATTTCGAGGTCCGGCTGGCCGAGCTGACCGGGGGACGGGCCGAGTTCGAGGTACGGGGGACCACGACCGTCGAGGTGGAGCCCGAACAGGACTCCTGAGGGCCGTTCCCGCACCCGGTGCGGGGCGGGAGGAGTTTCGGACGCCATGTATCCACTTGACCTTCGGGCGGCTTAGGATTTGCCGTGAACGTCATCGTTTCGTGGGGAGAGACCGTCAATGCGCAGCTCACGCGTGCCCCAGGCCCTGACCTGTGGCCTCGTGGCGCTGCTGGTCGCGGCGTGCACCGGTGAACCGGAGCCGCCGGAGCCCTCCGGAGAGGCGAGCCCCTCCCCGCTGCCCACCGACTTCGAGGGCGACCCGCCTCCCGGTCTGGAGGGCGAGGTCCTGCGTCATCTGCACGGTGACGAGGCCGACGCGCACGACATCCTCGACGACCCTCTGGGTGTCCGGATCAGCCCGGTGGGCGGTGCCTTCCTGATCAGCTCCGGCGGCGAGGACCGGCACCTGCTGCACGACGCCGCCACCGGCGACACCCTGTGGGAGGGGGAGGCGCGCTTCCGCGGCTTCGACACCGACCTGGAGGGGGAGTCGGCCCTGTCCCTCGTCGACCCCGACGATCGTCCGTTCGTCCTGGACTCTCGCGGCCGGACCCTGTGGGAGCCGGCGGAGCCCGGCGACCTCTACCTGGACGGGGCCGCGGTGCGTCGTCCGGACGGGTGGACCGCCGAGGACCCCTACGGCGACTACACGGTGCTGGACACCGACGGCGAGGAGCTGTGGACCTACGCCTTCGAACCCGAGCCCGAACCCGGCGACGAGGAGACGGACGAGGCCGACTCCGATGACACGGACGTCGAATCCGGCACCGACGAGGACGAGGACGCGGAGGAAGAGGAGCCGATCGATCCGCTGGGCGTCCCGGTGACGGCCTGGGACGACACCGTCCTGCTCGACGACGGATCCTCCGCCCTGCACGCCTACTCGATCGACCCCGACGAGGCGGGCGAGGTCCTGTGGTCGGTGTCCTCCTCCGACGAGGATCTCGAACTGCCCGCCAGCGCTCCGGTGAACGTCCCCCAGGTCCTCGGGGTATACGAGGTTCCGGACCCGGACGCCGAGCCCACCGACGCGCCGTCCGACGAGGACGAGGACACCGAGGAGGGCGAAGAGGAGGAGACGGAGCCCACCCGTGACGTCCTTCTGGTGCGCTGGGCCCAGCCCGAGGCGCCGTCCCTGCTGTCCGCGCACGACGTCGACGACGGCGACACCCTGTGGACGCTGCGGGAGCCGGGGGCGAACCCGGTCGCGGCCCCCTTCGAGGAGGCCCGGGTCCCGGTTGGTCTCTACGACACCGACACCGCCACCCTGCTGCTCCCCCAGGCCAGCGGCGGGGCCACCATGGTCGCCGTCGACCTGGTGACCGGTCGCACTCGATGGGGGCTGGAGGAGGAGGCCGGAGCGATCTCCCCGGCCTTCGCGCACGCCGGTCTCGTCTACGGCGACTCCCGTTCCCGAGAGGACGAGGATCGTCAGCTCGTCCTGGACGCCGAGACCATGGACGTGGTCTCCGACGACCTGTCCGCGTACGTGGAGGCGGTCACCGAGACCGGGCACGCCATCCTCGTGCAGGATCGGCAACGCTTCGTCTACGGTCCGGGCCCGGGCGAGGACACCGACGACGCCGAGGGGGACGGGGAGCCCGAGGCCTCCGACGGGCCGTCGGAGGACGACGAGGGCTGACATCGACAGGGCGGACCCGGCCGGCCCGCCCCGCCTCGTACGTCAGGACCGGTGTTCGGGGAGCCGCAGCACCACGCGGAGTCCCAGGGCCCCGGTGTCCACCGAGCCGTCCTCGTCGGCCTTCCACTGCCAGCGGGCCACCTCGGCCTCGCCCATGGCCACGACGAGCGTGTTCGGCGGAATGTTGCCGATCACGTGCTCGTCGGCGGTGCCGAGCGGACGCGGAACGACCACCACCAGCGGACGCTCCCGGCTGTGCTCGATCCCTCCGATGGGGTCGGGGGCGGACAGGTCGGGCATCGTCTCGGGGATCAGGGAGTGCAGCGGTCGTCCGGAGGGCAGCACGCGCACGGTCAGCCCTTGGGAGTGGAGGGCGTCGGCGATCACGCGCACCGTGTCGGAGGCGACCCGCTGGTCGCCGCCCACGGCCAGAAGTCCGCGCATCCGGGTGAGGTCGACGTGGACGAGCGTGCGCTCGTCCTCCAGGGTGCCGAGACAGGCCAGGACCCCGGCCGTCATCGGCCGCACGACGGTGTGCGTGGCGGTGGCGAAGTTGAACGGGCCGGGCGCCGTCGAGCCTCGGGCGTAACGCCAGGTGGTGGTGCCGACGACGCGCCATGAGGAGGCGGGGGGAGTGGCTCCGACCGGAACGATGGCGGTCGTCTCGTCCAGGGTGGTCAGGATCGCCACCGGGCGCGCCGGGATCTCGGCGGGGGCGCTGAGGAGGTCGGTGTGGGCGCCGCCCGCCCGGTGCACGGCGTCGGGGTCGGAGATGACGCTCTCGGTCGCGGCCCGACGTCGACGCATGGCCGCGGCGATCCGCGCCGACCTGGGCTTGCGCGGTTTACGCCAGGGCAGGGCGGCGATCTTCTTGAACGGCCAGGCGATCGCCTTGAACACCGGTTGCCAGAACAGGGTGAGCAGCGTCAACAGGATGAGGACGACCGCGCCGACGATGAGGATGCGCGGGTCGATCTTGGGCCTGTCGCCCGGGCCGGACGAGGCATCGGCGTCCTCGCTCGGTGAGGCGGAGGGCTCGTTCTCGGGGGGCGGGGTGTAGGCGGGCGGGGCCGGAGGAGGTGACGGAGGCGCGACGCCCTGGGCGTTGGCCTGGTCGACCGCGACGACGCACAGTGGGTCGCGGCCCTCGTAGACGCCTTCTCCACCGGAGTCGAAGGGCACGACCAGTCGCCAACCGGGCTGGACCGCGCGGTCCTCGCCCAACGCCGTGCCGTCGCTCTGGGAACGGCCCTCGTTGTAGCCGTAGATCTCGTCGGCCCGCTCCGGGTCGTCGAGGATGAGGTCCGCGATCGCCTCCAGCCCGGGCGAGCCTTCGGGGACCACGTAGTAGTACACCGTCGGGCACATCTCGTAGCCGCCGGTCGTATCGGCCGCGGCGGGGGAGCCGGCCACCGCCGTCAAGGCCGACGCCAGGGCGAGGCCGAGGGTGAGGGAGCCGGCGGTACGGGCCGTCGCCGACCGTGCTCCCAGGGGTCGTGCCGCCGATGTCAGGGTCACGCGCTCTCTCCCATGGGTGTCTTCACTGGTGGGTCGCCTGGGGGAGGATGCCGGAAAACTTCTTCCGGTTCAGGGGAACCGAGCATGCTTTCGATGCATCTGTTCACTCACGGGGTGGGAGTCTATGATGTCGGACTCGTACAGTGTTCGATGCCCCCACAGGACCTGAGTCCCCCACAGGTCCCGCCGTCGCGCCCCCGGTGCGCGACACGGCGCCGTATCGGGAGCGGGAAGCGGGAAGGTCGAGACGTGACCAAGCAACCACGGGAGTATCTCCGGTGGGATCTTCTCGATCGATCCGAGGACCCCGTCCCCTGGGTCACGAGTGACGTCCGTTCGCTGAGCAGGTTCTACGAGAAGCTGTCGGACGCGGCCGAGCAGGCCGCCGCCGACATGCGCCGCCTGGAGAGCGACCGCCTGGGCGAGGGCGACACCGTCGACGCCCTCAAGGAGCTCGTCAACGAGCTGCCCAAGTACCTGGACAAGGCGCAATCCGCCTACGAGTCGGGCTACCGGGCCCTCGACAAGTGGGAGACCTCGCTGGAGACGGCCCGCGCGGACAGCGCGACGATCGCGCGTGCGGCGGCCGAGGCCTATCTGGCCCTGGAGGACACCGACGCCTGGAAGAACAAGGTGGACGGGGACGATCCCGTCCGTCAGACGCACATCGTCAAACTGGAGCGTCTCCTCGACGACATGCAGGGGGCGGCGGACGAGTGCGCCCGGGCCCTGGAAGAGGCCAAGCAGGGCAGTCCCCGCAAACTGTGGGGCTGGTTGGACAAGATCGTCACCTGGGTGGAGGAGAACCCCCTCCTCTACGCGGTGGCGATGGTCGTCGCCGGTCTCGCCGCCATCTTCATCCCCGGCCTGGGGATCGCCCTGGCCCTCGTGGCCCTCTCGATCAGCGGGGCCGGTCTCTTCAAGGAGGGCAAGCTCGGTTTCAACAAGGAGACCCTGTTCACCCTCGGTATGGACGCCGTCTCGCTGATCCCCGGTGGAGCCCTCCTCCGCGGCGGTCGCGCGGTCGGCCGGGTCGCGGGCCAGGCGGCCACCCGGGTTCCGGGGCGGGCCGCCGGCGGTGTGCGCAGCGCCGCCACCGCGGTCCGTAACAGCAGGGGCGTCACCGCGGTGACCTCTCGGGCCGGGCGGGTCTCGCGCAGGGTCAACGACGTGCGCTCGCGCAGTGTCACCGCCGACATCGGCTACAACATCGCCAAGGACTCCGCGACCAGCATGGGCGCCTCGATCACCGTGCAGGTGGCCGGCGAGGGTGTGGCCCTGAGCGATATCAGCCTGGGACACGAGGCCTTGACCGCGCTGGGGACCAGCGCCGCGGGCTCGACCGTGGGCGCCCTCAAGAGCCACGACATGCTTCCGTCCTTCGGTGGTTCCGGCTCCGGGGGCGACGGAGGCACCGGCGTCGGCACCGGTGGTGGCGATCCGGCACCGGACCCCGTCGGCTCCGGCGCGGCTCCGGAACCGGCCTCGGGCGGTGGGGACACCGGCGGTCCCGGGGGCGACACGAACACCGGTGGCTCCGGAACCGGTTCCGGTGACTCCTCGAACCCCTCGAACGTTCGGGCCTCCGACCCCGGTGGTCCGGGGACGACCGCGCAGGCCTCCTTCGGCGCCCCGGACGGCGTGGGCGGTACGACGACCGAACCCGCGGCCGTTTCCTCGAACCCGGACGTCCAGATCTCCTCGGACGGCACGACCTCCGAGTCGACCGGCGGTCCCTCGGACACCGGCGGAGCCGCGCAGTCCGGCCCCACGAACCCCTCGACGTCCGAGACCGGCCCGGCCACGACCGGTTCCCCCGATGCCTCCACCGGTGCCCCGGCGGGAGGCGGTGCGCCCGAGAGCGGCCCGTCCACCTCGACGTCGACGGCCGCGAACACCTCGGACGGAGGCGTTCCGACCTCGACCTCGAGTCCGGAACCCACCGGTGGCTCGACAGCCGAACCGACGGTCGCCTCCTCCGCCGCGCCGACCACGACGGACTCCACCGGATCCCCCGAGAACGGGGCCGCGGACACCTCCGTCGGCGGGGGCACCACCCGGCCCCCGGAGGCCTCCGACGGCGCTCCCGTCCAGAGCGACGCCGGCGGACCCCCGGCGGGGACCGTCGGGGCCGCGAGCGATTCCACGACCGGAGACGGCGCTCCCGCCACGGGCTCCGAACCGAACACCTCCGACCGTGGCGCCGCCCCGGAGACCTCCGGCGACGGTGGCACCACCGACCGTTCCTCCGACGGGGAGGACACGTCCGCACGGAGCGACGCGGGCGAGGGCCGGCGCTCCGGCGAGGAGCCCCGTGAGGACTTCGCCCCGGTGACCAGGTCCGGGGGCGGTACCCCCATGCCCCAGCCGTCCGCCCGACCCCGGAGCACGATCGCGGACGGGATGGACACCTCCTCGACGGGTCGCTCGACCACGGCCGACCCGGAGGCGAGCGGCGGCGACACGTCCGGTCCCCGGGCCGACGGCGACACCACCACGACGGGATCTCCCACGGGGTCTCGGACCGGTGGGGACGACACCACCACCGGCGCCCCACCGCCCATCGACACGCCCCCCGCCGCCCGACCGGACGAGACGGCCGTCGGGAGCGGCACGCCCCGACGGGAGACGGTCGAGAGCCACGGGAACGGTTCCTACACGACCACACGCGACGCGAACGGGGAGCCCACGGTCTCCTACCGTCATCCGACGCCGGGGGACGGACCGGACTTCACCATGGACGTGACCCGGGACCGCGTCACGGTAGGGGACCGCACGGTCACCCGTTCCGAGAACGGCTTCGGCGTGACCACGCAGGACGGCTCCGGGGCCACCGTCTCCCGCGGCGCGAGAGGCGAATCGGGCACCGTCGAGGTGACCGGCCCGGAAGGGCGGCCCGGCGCCTCCTACCGTGACGGACGATTGACCGTCCCCACCGGCCAGGGGGACGTCACGGTCTCCCGGAACGACCAGGGCGCCACGATCTCCGCCTCCGACGGCCTGAGCGTCACCCGCCCCACGAACGACGATCCCACCCGGATCGTCCAGGAGGGCGGCCCCGTCGACCTGCGCTTCGGCGGAGACGGACCGGAGATCACCAGGCCCGACGCCGAGGGTGGCTCCACGCCGAGGACCAGGGTGAGCGACCCGGCCGGTGGACGGTCCACGGAGATCGGCCTGGACGGCTACCGGGTGGACACCGACGGTTCCACCCAGAGCTACGACCGAGGTACCGACACGGTCACCCTGGACTCGGGGAGCACGCGCGCCTCGGCCTCGCCGGGTGACGCGCGCGTATCGGACGAGAGTCGGGGCGTCGACCTGTGGCGCTCGCGCGACGGGATCGGCACCGCGCGTGGGGCGGGCGCCACCGCCGTCGGCCGGGGCGATGGGGGGTTCGACATCAGGGCCGGAGAGGCCTCGCCGCAGCGGGCGACCCGAGACGCGGACGGCACCGTCACGGTCGGGGACACCCGGATCACCTTCGACGAGCCCGGATGCCCGGACGGCGTGGTCCGGACCGGTTCCGGCAGCGAGATCAGGGTGGTCGACGTCGACGGCAGACCCGGACTCCGGGTCACCGCGCCCGACGGGACGACGAGCGTCCATGGAGCGGACGGAGCGGGCCGGGCCCCGTCGATCCAGGTCGACGGGCACCGGATCGCCCTTGACCCGAACAGTCCGGACGGCTCCGACGTCACCCTCCAGGTGGACACCCCGGGCGGTTGGCGGGTGGACGCGGCCGGGGCCGACGCGGCCGGGGTCCGTACCCCGCCGGACGCCGACGGGAACTCGTTGGAGATGGCCCGGCGGGCCGACGGCACGAACGAGATGGGCAGCGGCGACTTCCGCGTCGTCTCCACGCCCGCCGGCGACGGGAGCTCGGACGTTCCTTCGTGGGTGTCCGCCCACGGTCCCGACGGGATCACGGCCGGGAGCTCCAGGGACGAGGCGCACGTCGGTGACGGGACGACCCGGACCGAGGTCGAGCCCGGAGACTCTCGAGGCCTGGGCTCGGCGCGGACCCGCTCCGAGGGCGACGACCCCACGACCCACGTGTCCCAGGGGAACGAGGGCGGAAGGGTGCGCACCGGCGACGGGACCGACGTCCACGTCGAAGGCGACCGGGTCGGCGCCGACGTGCCGCGCGGTTCCGAACCGGACGTGCGCAGTGGTGACCGCACCATCGAGGTCCGGGACGACCGGGTCGACATGCGCGGTCCCGATCCCGAGACGGGCGGCCCGACGTTCCGCCCCGGTGAGCACGCCGGGGACGCCGGTCGGGTGCCCCCACGTTGGCGGGCGTCCACCGACGGAGAGAGCATGGGCGGTGGGACGCATCCCCTGCACGAGATCACGACGCGTCCGCAGTCCGGGCCGGGCTCGGTGGCCCGACCGTTCCACGACGGGGACCAGGTCTCCTTCCGTTCGGGCGACATCGAGGGGGACCAGACGCCCGCCGGACGGAGCTCGATGAGCGACGACGGGGGAAGGACCAGGATCTCGGACGGCCGTGGCGGTGTCCGGGTGGTCACCGAGGGAAGGGGCACACCCGACCTGCGCATCACCGAGGATCACGTGCGCGTCAGCGCTCCCGGTGGAGCCCAACAGCGTGTGGACATCCCGCGCGCCGGTGGAGACGACGCCCCGACGGCCCCGCGTCCGGACGGATCCGATGGCCCGACCCCGCGTCGGGACGAGGACGCCGACTCCCCGACGAGGGAGGGCGAGGACGGGGTCCCCGAGGCCCACCGGGGTTCGGCGGACCGCGGCGAGACGGACGGTTCCGGCGACGGCGGACGCGGTTCCTCCGGTTCCGGAGAGGACACACCGGTCACCCCGGTCCGTTCGACGAGGGTGGACGCCTTGGCGGCGATCCCCCTGGAGCTCTTCAAGAACGCCCTCAACATCACCCTCGGGTTCGGGGTCGACATGCTCCGGTACCACCTGGACTGGTACGCGGACAATCTGGAGTTCGGCCCCGACGGTCTGCCCAACGCCAGGTATCTGGAGCAGTCGCTCATGCAGATGGGGACCGCGATCCCCAAGGCGGCGGCGGAGACCCGCTTCGAGGGCGGTTCCGGCGCGATCCTGGAACTGAGCCACCAGGCCATGCGCAACCGGCTCAGGGACGGGATGTTGGAGGAGTTCCACGAGGACTTCCTGAACGAGGAGGAGCGGGAGGACGCCGAGGAGGACGAGATCAACAGGGTCGGCGCGAAGCTGGACCTCCTCGACAAACTGCTCTCCGACGAGGTCAAGGGCGACTACCTGGAGAGCCGTCAGGACCCGCGGGCCGGCCCCGCGGAGCTCAAGGAGGAGGCCCGGATGGACCAGGCCTTCGCCGAGGCGGAGCGGGAACGGGCGCGGCTCGAAGAGGAGCTCGCCGAGTTGCGGGGCATCGACGTCGAGGAACTCAGGAAGCAACGGGACGACGGCTGACGTCGTGTGAGAGGAGGGCCCGATGGCCAAGATCGTCAAGATCGACATGGACGCGGTGATCGAGATGGAGACCTCGCTCGCGCGCATCGCCAACGCCTTCGCCGGCGAGGACGTCAAGAGCCCGGAGGACCGGGCCGAGGACATCGGCCCGGGGAACCTGGTGGACAAGGCCAAGGACTACGGCAAGGACTGCAAGAAGAACTACGAGCGGCAGGCCGAGGACCTGGGCAAGCTGCTGGAGGCGCTCGGCCCCGTCATCGAGACCTTCGAGGAGGCCGACGAGGAGCTGGGCAAGAGCCTGGAGGACGACAAGAAGAAGTCCGGCTCCGGGGGCGGCCAGGGCCAGGCCCAGGCGTAGACCGTCGAAACGAAGAGGACCATCGCCATGCCGTACCTGTTCGAGGAGGACGTCCCGGAGACGGACGTCATGTTCGACATCGACATCCCGGAGCACTGGGCGCAGTACGACCTGTCCGGCGACTCGCTGGCCGAGATGCGTTCCCGTGCGCTGGAGAGGTACGGGAACCGGACCGAGGACGCGGACGCCCTCAACGACCTGTTCACCGACATCGCCCAGGTGACCGGTGACGCGACCGGCTCCGGGCTGGTCTCGGCGGCGGGGACCTTCGAGGAGTACGACGACGGCTTCTTCATGGCGAACGTCTGCGTGTTCGTCTTCCCGTCGGGCCGAGGCGAGAACGCCCTCGATCCCCTGAAGCTGGTCGAGCACGTCTACCCGGCCTCGGCCACCGCGCGCGAGGGCACGTGGCTGCGCAAGACCACCGTCGACCTGGCCGAATCCGGGCTCGGACGCTGTGGCCGCATCTACGGCATCACCGACTACGACACCGACGAGGCGATCGTCCGCACGGTGGCCATGCACACCGCCTTCGAATACCCCGACCTGAACAAACGGATCATGGTCAGCTGCACCAGCCCCAACTCCCGGGAGGCGGAGGAGGTCCTGGACCTCTTCGACGCGATCACCGGTACGGCCCGCTTCTGGGAACGCGAAGTGAACCCGGGGCGGTAGCCGTGAAAACGGTGAAAGCGGGGGCGAACCTCCTGGTCGGTGGGGTTATCCACCACAATGGTCAGGTTCACGGAGCCCCGGCCTTCACCTCGACGACCCGGCCGGACGCGGCCACCGAGCAGAACACAAGGAGCCCCACATGCCCGCCTACAACGTCGACAGCGACAAGACCGAGGAGACCTCCGGCTCCCTCACCCAGGAGTTCAACGAGTTCACCGAGCGACTCCAGGGCATCAAGAACAAGGTCGACGGCCTGATCTCGGACGGCTACAGCACGCCCGCCGCCGAGAAGCACTTCCGCCCCTTCTTCGAGGACTTCAACAGCGGCTTCGAGGACGTCAACAAGGGCCTGGAGGGCATCGCCAAGTACATCAAGCAGGTCGGCACCACCTTCAGCGAGACCGACGAGAAGCTCGGTGAGGGCCTCAAGGGCTAGGTCCCACCTCCCCGGCACCGCACATCCCCCTGCCCGATCCCCCGGTCGGGTGTGGGGGCGGTTCGGAGCGCTCCGAACCGCCCCGACCGTTTTCACCGCACCCTTCCCCGCCCGCAGATCGATCGGAAACAGTCCACCGTGCGCCTCCTCTTCACCGCGACCCCGGCCACCGGTCCGTCAGTGGACGGTCCGGACGGTTCCGGTCCCGTCGCCTCCTCGCCTCTGCGACTGGACATGCTCGTCGACGCCGACCCCGGCGCGACGGTGCGTCAGCTCATCGAGGTCGTGGACCCCATGGTCCGCACCCTGCCGAGGACGGGCCGTGAGGTCCCGCTCTACGTCGGTGAGCGCAAGGTCGACCCGGCCGCATCCCTGTCCGAGGCCGGCATCCTCGACGGCGCCGTCATCGGCGTGGGCGGGCCCGCGGAGGTCAAGGCGGAACCGCCGGGCGTCGTCGAGATCAGAGTGGTATCGGGGTTCGACGCCGGACGCGTGGTCCGACTCGACCCGGGCGACTACGTGATCGGCGACCACGAGAGCGCGGTGCTGGTCGTCGACGCCGACGGCCACTGGGCGCGGATCCGGGTGGCCCCCGACGGGACCGTCACCCTCCTGCGCACGAGCGCCGGTTCCGGTGTCCGGCTGGAGGGCGAGGACGTCGCGGCGGACACGGCCTGGCCGCAGGGCGAACAGCTCACCCTGGGCGGCACCCTCTTCGAGGTCTGGCCCAACCACCGTCCCGACGCCGCGATCGTGCCCTCCGAGGACGGCACCGGCCTGGACTACAACCGTCCTCCCCGCCTGCACCCGGCGCCCAGCAAGACCAAGTTCAAGCTGCCCAGCCCGCCCGAACCGCCGGATCGGCCGATCGCCCAGTTGATCATGATGATCCTGATGCCGATCACGATGGCGGTCGGCGGCGCGCTCATCATGAACCGGCCGCAGATGCTGCTCATCGGGCTGCTCGCGCCGGTCTCCGTACTGTTCATGCAGCTCATGCAGCGCAAGACCAGCAAGGCCCGCTACGACCGGCAGATGCGCGAGTTCGAGGAGAAGACGGAGCGGGTCACCAAGGACGCCCGCGACGCCCTCGTCTCCGAGCAGCGTCGGTTGCGGGACACCTGCCCCGACCCCGCCGCCGTGCTCCTGCTGGCGACCGGGCCGCGCTCCCGTCTGTGGGAACGCCGCCAGATCGACGAGGACTTCACCCTGCTGAGGATGGGCACCGGCAGCATCCCCTCCCAGGTGGTCCTCATGGACCCCACCAAGGACGACCACCGCAAGGAGGTCACCTGGGACATGAAGGACGTGCCGGTCAGCGTCTCGGTCAAGGACAACGGCGTCGTGGGCGTGGCCGGGAGCGGCGAGGGGGCCCAGGCCCTGGAACGGTGGCTGGTCGCCCAGCTCGTCACCCTGCACAGCCCGGCCGAGCTCCAGCTCTACCTGCTGTCGATGGAGGGCGACCACAACCGGTGGCGCTGGACCCGCTACCTTCCGCATCTGCGCGGTGAACACCCCCGACTCTCGCTGGGCAGGATCGGTATCGACGCCACCACCTGCGCCCGGCGGATCTCCGAACTCCAGATGATCATGGAGGCCCGGACCCAGGCGCCGCGCGGAGCGGCCGACGAGGAACCGGCGATCGTGGTCGTGCTCGACGGCGCTCGCCGGATCCGTTCCCTTCCCGGCGTGGTGCAGTTGCTGCGCGAAGGCCCCGAGGTGGGCATCTACGTTCTGTGCCTGGACGCGGAGGAGCGTCTGCTCCCGGAGGAATGCCGCGCCGTCGTCGGCATCACCCCGCACGGGATGCGCCTGCGCCGTACCTCCTTCGACAACGTCGAGGACGTGCGCGCCGACGTCCCCTCCGCCGCCTGGGCGGAACGGCTGGGCCGGGCACTGGCGCCCATGCGCGACAGCAGCGTGGGCGAGGCCGGGGGAGCGTTGCCGCGCAGCGCCCGTCTGCTCGACGTGATCGGGCTGGAGCCCCCGAACGGCGAGGCCATCGCCGCCCACTGGGTGAGCGGTGGTCGCAGTACCGTCGCCACGCTCGGTGTGGGACTGGACGGCGCCTTCGCCGTCGACATCCGTCGTGACGGCCCCCACGCGCTCATCGCGGGTACCACCGGTTCCGGTAAGTCCGAGCTGCTCCAGACCCTGGTGGCCTCGCTCGCGGCGGTCAACCGGCCCGAGTCGATGTCGTTCGTCCTGGTCGACTACAAGGGCGGCAGCGCCTTCAAGGACTGTGTCGACCTGCCGCACACCGTCGGCATGGTCACCGACCTCGACACCCACCTGGTGGGACGCGCGCTCGTCTCGCTCGGCGCCGAGCTCCACCGTCGCGAGCACATCCTGGCCAAGGCCGGGGCCAAGGACATCGAGGACTACCTCGAACTCCTGGACCGCGACCCGAGCATGCCGCAGATGCCGCGTCTGATGCTGGTCATCGACGAGTTCGCGTCCATGGCGCGCGAACTGCCGGACTTCGTCAAGGGTCTGGTCAACATCGCCCAGCGAGGTCGGTCGCTCGGCATCCACCTGGTGCTCGCCACGCAGCGTCCCGGCGGCGTGGTCACCAACGACATCCGCGCCAACACCAACCTGCGGATCGCCCTGCGGATGACCGACGAGACCGAGAGCCGTGACGTCATCGACGCCCCGGAGTCGGCCCACATCGGGATCGACACCCCAGGCCGCGCCTACGCCAGGCTCGGCCACGCCTCCCTCCTGCCGTTCCAGTCCGGACGGGTCGGCGGTCGCCGGGTCGTCGCGGTCGAGAACGCCTCCGACCCGATCGCCCACGCGGTGAAATGGTCGGACCTGGCCCTTCCGGCGCCGGTCGCCGTACGTGAGGGCCAGGAGAGCGGCGACGTGGAGTCCACCGACCTCACCGCCCTGGTGGCGGCCGTCAAGGAGGCGGCCGAGCAGGTCGGCGCCCGACGCCAGCCGAGCCCCTGGCTGGAGGCGCTGCCCACCACGCTCACCCTGTCCGCGCTGTTGGGGGGACGACCGCCCACACCCGAACCCGGAACGGTCCGACCGGTCCCGCTCGGTCTCGTGGACATCCCCGCGCAGCAGCGGCAGACGCCCTACACGTTCGACCTGTCCCGGACCGGACACCTGCACGTCATGGGGTCGGGCCGGACCGGCCGCTCCCAGACCCTGCGCACCCTCGCGGCCTCCCTGGCCCTGGGACACCACCCCGACGACGTCCACATGTACGGCCTGGACTGCGGCAACGGCGCGCTCCTGCCGATGGAGCGGCTGCCCCACTGCGGCGCGGTCGCCCAGCGGACCCAGGGCGACCGGGTGGTGCGCCTGCTGGGGCTGCTCGGCGAAGAACTGGACCGACGCCAGAAGCTGCTCGCGACGCACGGATGCGCTGACCTGGAGGAACTGCGCGCCAAGGTTCCGGCGACGGAGCGCCCCGCTCACATCGTGCTGTTCATCGACCGGTTGGACGCCTTCGAACAGGCCTTCGGCGAGTACAACTACGGCGCCCTCGTCGAGGACGTCACCACCCTGATGCGGGACGGCGCCGGCGTGGGCGTGCACGTGGTCGCCACCGGCGACCGTCTCCTGACCCGCACCAAGTACTCCTCCACCACCGAGGATCTGCTGGTCCTGCGCTGCAACGACGCCGGCGACTACAGCTCGGCCGGGCTCCAGGCCCGCTCCCTGCCGGAGGAGGTCCCGGACGGCCGCGCCTTCCGCGCCTCCGACGCCCTGGAGGTGCAGATCGCCCTCCTGACCCGGAACCCGCAGGGTGCCGCGCAGGGCGCCGAGCTGGGCCGGATCGCCGACTTCGTGTCCAGGCGTCCCCGTCCCGAGGGCGGACCGCGCCCCTTCCGGGTCGACGTCCTTCCCGACCGACTGACCCTGGCGGACATGTCCCGCTTCCGTTCCGCCCCGCCCCGTCCGCTGCACGCGCTGATCGGTGTCGGCGGCAACGAGCTCGGAGCGGTCACCGCGGACCTGTCGCGCATCCCCACCTTCCTGGTGAGCGGCCCGCCCCAGTCCGGGCGGTCCAGCATGCTCACCGTGATGGCCGAGTCCCTGCTGGAGGGCGGCACGGAACTGCTGCTGGTCACCCCGCGTGGATCGCGGCTGGGGGACCTGAGGACCCGGCGCGGTGTGCGGGCGGTCATCGACGCCGCCGAACCCCGACTGTCCCAGCTCCACGAGGCGCTCGGGAGCTTCGAGGGCGAGACGGCGGTCGTGATGATCGACGACGCCGAACTGCTGCTCCAGAGCGATCTGGGCAAGGAGTTCACCCGGATCGCGCGGGGCATGGTGGGCGCCGGCTGGGGCATCGTCGCCGCCGGCACCAACGAGGCCCTCCAAGGCGGCTTCAACGGCTGGCACGTGCACCTCAAGCGCAACCGGGTCGGCGCCCTGCTGTCCCCCCAGAGCCAGGCCGACGGCGAGGTCCTGGGGCTGCGTCTGCCCAAGGGGGTGTCCAGCCCCCGCCTCACGCCCGGAACCGCCTACCTGCACCTGGGCGACGGGCGCATTCAGCAGGTGAGGGTACCGATGCCCTGACCGCCACGACCCTTCGACTGAGAAGGGGGAGGAGTAGTATCCACTTACTCCCCCTTTCCCACTCTTCCTCCCCCTGCACTCGGCGGGCGCCTGAGCATGCCGCCTGTCTCGCCCTTCCCACCTATACGCCGACCAGGACCAGTCCCCAGTGAATCCGACCCCCTCAGCCATCACGCTTCCGGTCACCGCGACCGACCTCACCTCCACCGATCCGGCCAGGATCGGGCCCTACCGGACGCTCAAGCGTCTGGGCTCCGGCGGCATGGGCGTCGTCTACGCCGCGCGGAAGGACGGGGGAGAGCTGGTCGCGGTCAAGCTCATCCACCCCGAGTACGCCTCCGACCCCGAGTTCCGAGCCCGTTTCGCCCGTGAGGTCGAACTGCTCGGCAAGGTGGGCGGCGCCTGCGCCGTGCCCCTGCTGGACGCCGACCCCGAGGCCGAACGGCCCTGGCTGGTCACCCCGCTGGTGCGGGGGATGACCCTCAGCGCCTACATGCGCAAGCACGGAGCCCTCGACGAACGCCTGCTGATCGGCCTGGCCGCCGGTGTGGCCGAGGCCCTCTCCCAGATCCACGAGGTGGGCATCGCGCACCGCGACCTCAAGCCCGCCAACATCGTCCTGTCGCCCGAGGGGCCCCGTGTCCTCGACTTCGGTGTGGCCCGCGCGGTCGACCAGACCGCGCTCACGCGCACCGGTTCGATCATGGGCTCTCCCGGCTGGATCAGCCCCGACCACTACCAGGGCGCCCCGGTCAGCACGGCCGACGACATCTTCGCCTGGGGAGCCCTGGTCGCCTACGCGGCGACCGGACGTCCCCCCTTCGGCAGCGGCGACCCGGCCGCCATCGCCCACCGGGTCATCAGCGGCGCGCCCGACATGGAGGGCTTCACCGGTCCGCTCGCCGACCTCGCCGCACGGGCCATGGTCAAGGAGGGGGCCCAGAGGCCCACCGCCCTCGAACTGGTCACCGCGATGGTGGAGGTGAGCGCCCCGGGCCGTTCCTACGCCCCGGTGGCCTCGGCCGCCGCCGCGGGCAACGCCATGGGCGCCTTGGTCGACGACAACTGGCACGGCGTCCAGACCGCGCCCGAACGCGAGTTCGCCGTGGCCCGAGGCGGAGGGAACACCGGCAGGGTCCTGGCCTTCGTCGGTGCGGGTGTGGGCGCCCTGGCCCTCATCGCCGGACTCGGCTTCGGCGGCGTGGCCCTGGCCTCCAACTGGGACTCCCTCCCCATGGCCTCCTGGTTCTCCGGTGGGGACGAGCCCGGGGAGGACGAGGGGACCGAGGAGGCCTCCGGCGAGGAGATCCGGCGCCCCGGGCCGGTCGGCACGGAACCCTCGGAGGATGCCTCGCCCTCGGACGAGCCCTCGGACGACGCCTCCGACGAGGACGACGAGAAGGACGACGAGAACGACGAGGAAGAGGCCGGAGAACCGGTCACCACCATGGCCACCGTCGGTTCCGGGGTCTCCGCCTCCGGTGAACGCCCCTCGGGCGGCGAGGTGGTCGCCTTCCAGCCCTCGGGCGGTTCCGGGCACTACGGCTCGCTCGACGGCGCGACGGTGGTCTGCGCGTGGAGCTTCTGTCAGGGGCAGGCCGGATCCATCGGGGACGGGGAGGCCGGTTCGGTCTCCTCCAGCCCGTCCGCGTTGACCTCCTACGTCAACTCCGGCGGCCGCACCATCTCCGCCGAGGTCACCTACACCGAGAACGCCGACGGCACCATCACGATCACCCGGCTCGTGGAACACCACAAGACCAGCGGCACGGGCACCCCGCCCTGGTAGGAGGAGAAGTGTTGAAGTCTTTTGTCCGCCGGGCCTCCGGCGGGATCGCCATCGCCCTGGTCGCCGTCCTCGCCCAGGCCGTCCCGGCCGCCGCGGCCTCCTACGGGGGAGAGTGCGGCAGCGGCTACGGCGTGGTCAACCAGGCCGACATCAGCGGTGGAACGGTCTACCTCGCCTACAACAACTCCAGCGGGAAGAACTGCGTCGTCGTGGTGCGCTCCTCCTCCGGAGCCGCGATGAACATGGACGCGGTGCTCAAGACCAGTGACAGCACCTCCTGGGAGAGCGACCCGGGGAACTGGACCGCCTACGCGGGTCCGGTCTACCTGAGCGCCGCCGGCCGGTGCGTGGACTGGGGCGGCGTGGTCGGTGACGCGTGGGTCGTGCGCACCGGCACCAACTGCGGCTGAACCGACCCCCGAACCGATGGACGGCCCCGCCCGAGAGCGGGGCCGTTCGCGTACGGGGAGGGACGAGGCCGCCCGCGACGAGGCGCGTTTCTCCCACCCGTGTGTCGTACGCCGCACCCCGACGTACCGGAACCGAGCGCGATTCTCTACCATCTCGAAGTATGGACGTCCCAGAGAGCGGGTCCGCCGAGGCCCTCGACCCGGCGGAGGGCTTCGCCCCGGCCACCCGTGAGCGGTGGCGCGAGCTCGTCGCGGGTGTGCTGCGCAAGAGCGGGGTGGCCGAGGAACGGCTCGCCGACACCCCGGAGTCGGTGCTGAACACCCCCACCCTGGACGGGTTCGACATCGAACCCCTCTACACCTCCTCTCCTCCGGCGGCCGATCCCGGCTTTCCCGGGATCGCCCCCTTCACCCGCGGTCACCGGCCCGGCGGCGGGGTCCTGGAGGGGTGGGACATCCGGGCCCGGCACACCGACCCCGACCCGGCCGTGCTCCGCCGTCGCGCGCACGACGACCTGATGAACGGTGTGGGATCCCTGTGGATCCACGTGGGCGGAGCGGGGCTGCCGGTCTCCGGCCTGGCCGAGGCCCTCACCGACGTCCACCTGGACCTGGCCCCGGTCGTCCTGAGCGCCGCCGGCCCGCAGGCCCTGGAAGCGGCCACGGCCCTGCTCGGCGTCCACGCCGACGCCGGTGTGCCCGACGGTCGGGTCATCTCCCACCTGGGGCTGGACCCGCTCTCGACGGCGGCCCTGGCCGGGGAACGCCCCGAGGTCGCCGACGCCGCCCGTTTCGCCGCCGAACACGCCGCGCGCTTCGCCCACCTGGGGTTGTTCGTCGCCGACGGCACCCTGGTGCACAACGCGGGCGGGTCGGTCTCCCAGGAGATCGGCGCGGCCGTCGCCGCAGGCACCGCCTACCTGCGGGCGCTCGTCGAAGCAGGGGTCGACGTCGCCGACGCCGCCGGTCGGATCGAGTTCCGGTTGGCCGCCGACGCCGACCAGTTCTCCGTCATCGCCAAGCTTCGCGCCGTCCGCGCCATGTGGAATCAGGTCCTGGAGGCCTCGGGCGTGCCCGCCGACCGTCGGGGGACGCGTGTGCACGCCACCACCTCCGAGGCGATGCTCACCCGCCGCGACCCGCACGTGAACATGCTCCGCGCCACCGTGGCCTGCTTCGCGGCCGGGATCGGCGGGGCCGACGCGGTCACCGTCGCGCCCTTCGACTCGGCGGTCGGTCGCCCCGACGACTTCGCCCGCCGGATCGCCCGCAACACCCAGTCGATGCTGATCGAGGAGTCCCACCTGGCCAGGGTCATCGACCCGGCGGGCGGCTCCTTCTACGTGGAGTCGCTCACCGCCGACCTCTACCGGACCGGCTGGGAGTTCTTCCGAACCCTGGAACGCGCCGGAGGCATCGCCTCGGCGATCGTGGACGGCACCCTGCTCGCCGAGGTGGACCGGGTGTGGGAGCGCCGTCGTGAGGCCCTGGCGACCCGTGCCGCCCCGCTCACCGGTCTGAGCGAGTTCCCGAACCCGGACGAGACGCCGCTGGAACGCGACCCCGACCCCGTGGCCTCTCCGGTCCCGGTTCCGGGCGGTTTCCCGGTGCGCCGCCGCGGCCGGGACTACGAGGCCCTGCGCGACCGCTCCGACGCCTGGACGGAGCGGACCGGGGACCGGCCCACCGCCTTCCTGGCCACGCTGGGGCCGGTGGCCGCGCACACCGCCCGGGCCTCCTTCGCCACCAACCTCCTGGCCGCCGGTGGGATCGCCGCCGCCACGCCCGGACCGCTGGAGAACGCCGACACGGCGGTGACGGCCTTCGCCGACTCCGGACACCGCGTCGCGGTGATCTGTTCCTCCGACGCCCTCTACGCCGAGCACGCCGAGACGCTCGCCCGTGCCCTGAAGGGCGCGGGGGCCCGCCGGGTGATCCTGGCCGGGGCGCCCCGCGACGCCTACCGCGAGGCCGGCGTGGACTCCTTCGCGTTCAAGGGCGGCGACGCCGTCGCCCTGCTCACCGATCTGCTCGACGTCCTCACCATCGAACCGCCGAGCGTCACGACCGACTCCGTACAGGGGGAGAGCGCATGATCCCCGACTTCTCCGACGTTCCGGCCCGCCCGCCCGCCTTCACCGGCCCGGCAGAGAAGGGCGAGGCCGACTGGCGACGCGCATTGGAGGAGGCGACCGGCAAGGCCGCCGACGCCCTGGAGTGGGAGACCCCCGAAGGGATCGGGGTCAAGCCCCTGTACACACCCGCCGACCGGGCCGGGCTGGACTTCGTGGACGGTCTTCCGGGGATCCCGCCCTACCTGCGCGGCCCCTATCCGACCATGTACGTCAACCAGCCCTGGACGATCCGCCAGTACGCCGGGTTCTCCACGGCTGAGGAGTCCAACGCCTTCTACCGGCGCAACCTGGCCGCCGGACAGAAGGGGCTGTCGGTCGCCTTCGATCTGGCCACCCACCGGGGCTACGACTCCGACCACCCGCGTGTGGCCGGCGACGTCGGCATGGCGGGCGTGGCCATCGACTCCATCTACGACATGCGGCAGTTGTTCGACGGCATCCCGTTGGACCGGATGAGCGTGTCCATGACCATGAACGGCGCCGTGCTGCCGGTTCTGGCCCTGTACATCGTCGCGGCGGAGGAACAGGGCGTTCCCCCCGAGAAGCTGTCGGGGACCATCCAGAACGACATCCTCAAGGAGTTCATGGTCCGCAACACCTACATCTATCCGCCCGAGTCGTCGATGCGGATCATCTCCGACATCTTCGCCTACACCTCTCGGCGGATGCCGCGCTTCAACTCCATCTCGATCTCCGGCTACCACATGCAGGAGGCCGGGGCCACGGCCGACCTGGAGCTGGCCTACACCCTGGCCGACGGGGTCGAGTACATCCGGGCCGGGCAGCGTTCGGGGCTGGACGTGGACGTGTTCGCGCCTCGCCTGTCGTTCTTCTGGGCGATCGGCATGAACTTCTTCATGGAGGTCGCCAAACTGCGGGCCGCCCGCCTGTTGTGGGCGCGGCTGGTCAGGGACCTGGGCGCGGCCAAGGACAAGTCGTTGAGCCTGCGCACCCACTCCCAGACCTCGGGATGGTCGCTGACGGCCCAGGACGTGTTCAACAACGTGGCCCGCACCTGCGTGGAGGCGATGGCCGCCACCCAGGGGCACACCCAGTCGTTGCACACCAACGCCCTCGACGAGGCGCTGGCGCTGCCCACCGACTTCTCCGCCCGCATCGCCCGCAACACCCAGCTGCTGTTGCAACAGGAGTCGGGCACCACCCGTGTCGTCGACCCTTGGGGCGGCAGCTACTACGTGGAGAGCCTCACCCGGAGCCTGGCGGCCAAGGCGTGGTCGCACATCCAGGAGGTGGAGGCGGCCGGCGGTATGGCCGCGGCGATCGACGCCGGTCTGCCCAAGATGCGGATCGAGGAGGCCGCCGCCCGTACCCAGGCGCGGATCGACTCGGGGCGTCAGCCGGTGATCGGGGTCAACAAGTACCGCCCCGACGGCCTCGACGAGATCGAGGTCCTCAAGGTCGACAACTCCCGTGTGCGGGCCCAGCAGTTGGAGAAGCTGGCCCGTCTGCGCGCCGAACGGGACGAGGAACGGGTGCGTTCGGCCCTGGACGCCCTCACCCGGGCCGCCGAGGGCGAGTCCAGGACCGACGAGGCGCTGACCGGCAACCTGCTGGCGGCCGCCGTCGACGCGGCCCGGGCCAAGGCCACGGTCGGGGAGATCTCCGACGCGATGGAGCGGGTGTTCGGCCGTCACTCCGGTCAGATCCGTACCATCCAGGGTGTGTACAAGGACGAGGCCGCGGGCAACGAGAACGCCGCCGACCTGATGGAGCGGGTGACGCGCCGGGTCGAGGAGTTCGCCGAGGCGGAGGGGCGCAACCCCCGCATCCTGGTGGCGAAGATGGGTCAGGACGGTCACGACCGGGGCCAGAAGGTCATCGCGACCGCGTTCGCGGACCTGGGCTTCGACGTCGACGTGGGTCCGCTCTTCCAGACCCCGGCCGAGGTCGCGGCGCAGGCGGTGGAGGCCGACGTGCACGTGGTCGGGGTGTCCTCGCTGGCCGCGGGGCACCTGACACTGGTGCCCGCGTTGCGCGAGGAGCTGGCCGGACTGGGCAGGGAGGACATCATGATCGTGGTGGGCGGGGTGATCCCTCCCGGGGACTTCGCCGAGCTGCGCGAGGCCGGGGCGGCGGCGATCTTCCCGCCCGGTACGGTGATCGCCGAGGCCGCCATCGATCTGCTCGACCAGTTGGAGGAGCGGGTGGACCCGGACCTGGAAGGGGAGTGAGCGTGACGGCGCGCAGGAGGCGCTCGGTGGACGTGGACGCCCTGGCCGAGGGGGTCCTGTCCGGGCACCGGCCGACCCTGGCCAGGGCGATCACCCTGGTCGAGTCGCGCAGGCCGGACCACGCGCGCGCCGCCCAGGAACTCCTGGTGCGGTTGCTGCCGCACACCGGCAAGGCCCAGAGGGTGGGGATCACCGGGGTCCCGGGGGTCGGAAAGTCCACCTTCATCGACGCGCTCGGCACCCGGCTCACCTCCAGAGGGCACCGGGTCGCGGTGCTGGCGGTCGATCCCTCCTCGACCCGGACGGGCGGGAGCATCCTCGGGGACAAGACGCGTATGGCGGCCCTTGCGGTGGATCCGAACGCCTTCATCCGGCCCTCTCCCACGGCGGGCACCCTGGGAGGGGTGGCCCGGGCGACCCGGGAGACCATGCTGCTGATGGAGGCGGCCGGGTTCGACGTGATCCTGGTGGAGACCGTCGGCGTCGGCCAGTCCGAGGTCACGGTCGCGGCGATGGTCGACTGCTTCCTCTTCCTCACACTGGCCCGCACCGGCGACCAGCTCCAGGGCATCAAGAAGGGCGTCCTGGAACTGGTGGACGTCGTGGCGGTGAACAAGGCCGACGGTCCGCACGCCGCCGACGCGAGGAAGGCCGCCCGGGAACTCTCCCGGGCCCTGCGGCTGCTGCGGCCGGTCCACCCCGAATGGCGTCCTCCCGTGCTGACCTGTAGCGGTATGACCGGGGACGGGTTGGACGAGGTGTGGGACACGGTGGTCGAGCACCGCGCGGTGCTGGAACGCGACGGGTCCCTGGCCGAGCGGCGCAGCGCCCAGGGCGTGGACTGGATGTGGGATCAGGTGCGAGACCGGCTCATGGACACGTTCCTGAGGGACGCGACCGTGGCCGATCTCATCCCCGACATGGAGAGCAGGGTCCGTTCGGGCGATACGACGGCCACACTGGCCGCCGGAGCCTTATTGGATTCCTTCACTCAGAGTGAGGGTCGGCGAGAAGGGCGAAGGGAACGTGAACGCCCTGAAGGAGACACCGGGGACCTCTGAGGAACATCGGACAACGCCGGTTCCGATGTCGTGAAATGACACAGTGTGATCGGGAGATATCGGGCCGCTCGACCGGGGTTCGCGCCCATGAGGCGAAAATTTCTTGTCCGATGGCATTCCCGTGACGGCGGTTCGCTTATACCGTGTGTGTCCAACGACTTACCAGGCCGCACGGGCGCGCAGGCGTTCCCCTCACCGGACCGGCTTCGTGGGAGTGGAGCCGAGCCCGGTAGTCGTTCCCGGTCGGGCTGCGTATGGTTAAGCGAAGGGACCCCTCACCATCGGAACGTGGGGCCGGGAGGAGTGAACGTGCACAGGCTTGGACTGAGCACGCGGGTTGAAAGCCGCAGCGTGATCGTCGCGATCGAGGGAGAACTCGATATCGCGACCGCCGCCGACCTCCAGGAGCACATCAGGGCCACGATCGAGGACCACGGTCCGTGGTTGATCCTGGACCTGTCCACGCTGGACTTCATGGACTCCAGCGGGCTGAACGTCATCATCAACGCCTACAGGACCGTTCGCGAGCAGAACGGATCCCTGTCGTTGGCGGCTCTCAACGAACGCGTCACCAAGGTCGTCCGACTGGTCGGCCTGCACCGTCAGGTACCGGTCCACCAGACCGTCGCCACCGCCGTCGCGGCGATGGAGGCCCTGGAGGCCAAGCGTCAGGCGGGTTGACGCCTCGTCGATCGGCCCCCGAGTCCCCCCACCCCGGGACCGACAGCGGCCCCCGCGTGCCCTTGAGGTCACGGGGGGATAACGGTGTGTCCGGGTGGGGTCGTGCGAAGGACGACCCCACCCGGCGGCACCGCTCTCACGAACGTCACCGACCCGGTGGCGGGTTCTGTCCTGGGCGGGGTCGATGCGGCGGACCTCCGTGCGGCCCCTGAGCGGGCGGTGGCCCCTCGGGGAAGGGAGATCCTTGGGCCGGTGGTCCGGGGGGTCCGCCCTGCCCGGGCGGCGGCCCGTGGCCGGGGCCGTGACCCGGTGTCGGCCACTGAGGGCGCGGAGCCCGGGGGTCCGGCCCGTACGGGGGCCTGCGGCCGGGGGTGCCCGCGGACCTCGGACGGGAGACCTTGCGCAGCGCCACCAGCAGCAGGATCACCGGGAGGCCGTACGTGACCAGGGTCAGGAGGCTTCGTACGACACCGCCCACCGTCAGGGCGGTGATCGGGTCGGTCAGGGCCATGGCCACAGGGGTGATCCCCAGCGACAGCAAGGGGAGCACCATGATCAGGATCGCCGCGGTGCGCACCAGGCCGGCGGCACCGACGGCCCGTCCGGCGAGGACGAGAAGCGTCACCCCCAGCGCGATGGGCAACAGCAGGCCGGTGACCAGGCCGACGGCGGCGTAGGTTCCGAACATCAGCGTCCCTCCCGAACGGACTTGACGACGGCCGCTCCGAGCAGGGCCGGTCCGCCGAGGAGGCAGAGGGAGGCCGCGATGTTGAGGATCAGGTTCAACGCGCCCCCGTCCTGGGACAGGTCGATGATCGCCAGATGCACGGTCAGGGACCGGATCAACTCCATCAGGGCTCCCAGACAGAACAGGAGGGCACCGGTCAGCGCGGGTCCTCTGCGGCCCGGCGGGGCCAGGGCGGTGAACACCACGAAGGCCACTCCGAGCACGAACAACAGACCGTAGGTGACGAGGGAACTGACGAGCAGGGTGATGAGCATGGGCCTCCCCAGGACGGCGGACCTTCCGACGTTACCCCTGACGCCCTCTCACGTTCTCGCCGGGAGGTCCGGCCGTACGGGCCATGTTCGATTCGAGTAGATTCGTCCGCATGAGCGAACCCGTCCCCCAGGGTGCCGACCGTCCCTTCGACGATCCCGGGCACGTGAAGGCCGTCCGCCGCCGAGGAGGGGCGCTCGGGGCGGGGATCGGCCTCCTCCTGTTCTCCGGGTTCGCCTTCGGTCTTCTCGGCGGAGTCGGCGAGGACCCGTGGTCGGGCCTCCCCATCGGACTGCTCGTCTCGGGGTTCCTCGTGGCCACGGTGCTCGGTGCGGTGGTCGCCGCGCTGTTCCTCCTCTCGGCCCGCCGTCGGCCGCCGTGGTGGGTCGGGACCACCCTTCTCGAGCGTCGGACGGTGCAACGGGTGCTCTGGACGGGCGAGCTCTCCGGAGCCCTGGAAACGGACCGTCGTGCCCTGCTCTACGCCGCGTCGATCCGAAGGCGCGGACCGTGGCCCCTCGTCCTCCTCGGTCTTCTCATGATCTCGGGGGTGGTGGCGGCGCTCTCGCCGGCCGAGGGGCCCTACGGTGAGCAGGGGTGGTCCACCGCCCCCGCGGGTCTTCTGTGGTTCGCCGGACTCCCGGCCCTCGGTGGGGCCTTCGTCCTGGTGATGGGCGCACGTGAACTCCGACGGGCGCGGACCCTTCTGGAACGCCACGGGGACGGGGCCTGAGTTCCTCCCCGGGACGCGGAGGGAAAACCCGTTGTCCCCGGTCGGGCACGCTGCTTGAATGCGATCCATGATCCCCGTCGACGCCCTTCGCGACCAGCCCGTTCTTCTCGGACGCGGTGTCCGCCTCGTCCCTCTCGACGCCGACAACGCCGATCCCTTCATCGCCTCGCTTCTCGACATGGATCCCGAGGTCCGGCGGATGACCGGCACCCACAAGCGGTTCACCGAGGAGGAGCTGCGCGCCTTCGCCGCGAGCAGGCCGGACCGGCACGACCGGGCCGACTGGCTGATCCACGACCGTGACACCGGGGCCTACGTCGGTGAGTGCGCGCTCATCGACCTGGACCCCGACAACGCCGAGATGCACTACCGGATCTCTCTGAACGGTCTCGCCGTCACGGGGAAGGGGTACGGCACCGCCGCCACCGACGCGGTCCTGGAGTACGCCTTCGAGACGGTCGGACTGCACCGGGTCGCGCTGGAGGTGTTCGACTTCAACACCCGCGCGCGGCGCTCCTACGAGAAGTCGGGGTTCGTACGCGAGGGCGTCTGGCGCGGGCACCTGAGGTGGGACGGCGCGTGGCACGACGCGATCCTGATGTCGATCCTCGACGACGAGTACCGGGCCTCGCGCGCGGCGCGGGGCTGAGACCGGCCCCTTCCGCCGCTACCGTCGGAGCATGGTTCCCGACTTTCTCCTGCGGTTGCGCGAACACGTGGGTCACGGCCTTCTGCCCCTGGTGGGCGTGACCGCCGTGGTGCTCGACGACGACGGCGCGGTGTTGCTGCACCGGCGCTCGGACGACGGCCGCTGGGCCACCCCCGGAGGCATTCTCGAACCGGGGGAACAGCCGGCTCGGGCCGTGGTCCGGGAGGTCCGCGAGGAGACCGGGGTGGAGGTGCGGGTGGAGCGATTGGCCACCGTGATCGCGCAGGAGCCGTACACCTACCCCAACGGCGACCGGGTGCAGTTCCTCGATCTGGCCTTCCGCTGCCGGCCGATCGGAGGTGAGCCCAGGGTCGACGGGGACGAGAGTCTGGAAGTGGCCTGGTTCGCCCCGGAGGAGATGCCGCGGATGGCCGAGCGCATCCTCGAACGGATCCGTCACGCGCGTGAGCGCGAAGGGGCGCCCTACTTCCCGCTCTGAGCCTTCTCGGCGCCGAGGGCGTGGTCTCGGGGACGGAGGTCGACGCCCGTCGGAAACGTTCCGACGGGCGCCCATCGCGGTCGTGCGGTCAGTTCCACTGCCGACGCATCGTCCAACGGTCCGAGGCGTCGTCCCGGGAGATGTCGATGATGCTCGGCTCGCCCGACTCCGACTCCGCGGAGACTCGGAGCAGATGTATTCGAGTGGCCGGTACCCCGGGGGCCTCGGCGCGGGCGGGCCAGTCGCCGATGATTCTGCGCACCCGGAAGGTGTGTCCTCGCCAGATGAACTGCGCGGGGTTCCCACCATCGGTGGAACGTACGTCGATCTGTTCGTTCAGAAGACTCACTATGACAGCCTATCGAACACGTGTTCGAGAGAGTCGACTCTCTCGGAGGGTCGCGAACACCCTAGGGGTACGAGGGCGCGGAGCGCAGTTCGGCGCGCGGGAGGAAGAGGTCGGATCGGTCGAACGGTTCAGAGGAACACGCGGCCGCGCCGGCCCCGGTCCCGTAGGGCGGCCATGCGCCTGACGTTGCTCGGTCGCCGGGAGAGCAGGTGGTAGAGGGAGAGCGACACGCCGCGCTCGCCGGTGGCCCTGGCGGCCATCTCGCCCAGGTTCACCCGGGTGTACAGCTCGGCGCCGCCCGCGAACAGACGTACCGCGTGGGCGCCCTCGGGGGCCTGCGCCAGCGCGTGGTCGTCGGCCGTGTACTCGCGGACCCGGGCCAGCGCCGCGCCCAGGCCGGGGACGAGTTCGGCCCCCAGGGTCGCCAGGCGCTGCCAGTAGCCGGTGTGGCCCGCGGCGATGTGCCCGATCTGGTGGGCGACCAGGAAGGCCAGGGCGTCCGGGTCGCGGAGCCGCCCCTCTCCGTCGAACATCGCGCCGGGCAGGATCAGATAACGGCGCAGCCCGTGCGCCGCCGCGTCGAGGCTCGCCGAGGGCGTACCGATCCTGACGTAGGCCTCCGGAGCCCGGGTCAGACCGGTCTCGGCGGACAGGGTCATGACGAGACGGTAGGCCTCGGGGAACTGGGTGGGGGAGATCCGCACCGACTCGGCGCGCTCTCGCGCGTACCTGAGCCCGCGCGCCCACCAGCACCCCAGAGGCACCGACACCGCGAGGATCGGGATCCACGGGGAGGTACCGGACACCGTCCACAGAAGGCGGAGCAGAACGGCGGCCAGGAGCAGTGACACCAGTACGCACAGGAGGAACAAGGGTCTCTCCCAGGGATGCCCGGGAGGCGGGACGATCTCCGCGTCCGTGTCCTCGATGTACGCGTCCCGGATGTACCCGTGCGGGCGAGTGTGCGTCATGCTGCTCCCCTCGGGCCACCGGCGGCGTGGGATGGCTACTCTCTGTGCCTAAATATTACTTTCTGCTTCCCTTTTCACGGGGTGATGGCGCCGGCGTGTTCCCGGTTCAGGGTTGCTCGTAGCGGCGCAGCTCGTCGGCGAGCGCGTCCAGGAACCGGTCGACCTGCGCGGGGTCGTATCCGGGGCGGGCGCGGGTCGTGGCGAACTGCACCCGCTCCACCTCGGCCGAGGTCAGGGTGGCCCGGTCGGTTCTGCCCTGGAGGAGGACCCCCAGGGTGTGCTCGGCGCGGTCCAGGAAGTCGTCCACCTCCTGCTCGTTGTAGCCGGTGGTCAGGCGGGTGGTGGCGAACCGTGAGTTGCGGATGTCCTCCGGGGTCATCCGGGGGGTCGCGCCGGGCGCTCCATGGGCTCCGGGAAGGCCGGGCGGCATGGGGTGTCCCGGCACGCTCTGGCCGGGGCGCGGCGGCAGCGGGGGCGGTACGACCTGGCCCAGACCGCGGCCGGCGAGTTCGGCGGCGACGACGTCGAGGAAGTCGTCGACCTCGTCCTCGCGGTATCCCGGACTCATGCGGGTGGTGCGGAAGCGGGAGTTGCGGATCTCCTCGGCGGTGATCAGGGCACCGCGGCGCGGACCGCCCTCCAGGGCGATGAGGGTCTCCTCGATGCGGTCGAGGAGGGCGTCCACGTCCTCCTCGTTGTAACCCGGGCGTAGACGCACCGTGTGGAACTTCTTGTTGCGGATGTCCGCCGGTGTCAGAGGCATGGTCCCCATTGTGCAGTTCATGAGGTTCGAAGGGGTGTCGTCACGGGCTCATCCGTGACGCGATTTCGTGGAGGCCGGGCGTGGAGGGGGTGGGCCGGGCCCCGACATGAGGTTCACGGTGTGTCCCGCGCCACGGTGCGGCCCGTCCGTGGCCGACTTCGGACAGGCGGTCGGTATCTGTTCGCGATGACCTCGGAACGGTGGCCGTGAAGCGCTCTCCACCTGCGCGTCTTCCTTATAAGACGCATGTATCCGAGTTCGGTTTACCTTGATCGAAAAGAATGACGGAATCCATTAGTATCGATTACTCATGGTCGCGAAAGCCATTCCCTGTGATTCTTTCGATACATCCGATTCGGGTTATTCGACCCGGCGGCCGTGTACTGTTGCGGTCAGGCGGTCGAAGAGAGGAATCGGCCCCCGGCCCTTTCACTCGGTGGAACGCACTCGGTGGAACGCGGCCGTTGCGGCCACTTCATCGCCCCGATCCTCGGGCCTTCGCGCTCTAGAGGACGTCCCCCACAAACGCCCCTGGCCATGATCTTCGAGAACTCCCGCACCTCGTGAAATTCTGCGGCAACGACCGCGGCCAGGACCGGAAGCATTCGATTCCGGATGACTCGAAGAGGATTCTCGTGAAGAACTCTCCCCGAATCCATGCTCGCCGCGTGCTCCAAGGCGGCGCGGCCTTCGTCGCCTTCGGCGCCCTCGGCCTCGCCTCGGCCATGCCGGCCCACGCCGACACCTATGGCTGGGGTTACGCCTCCGCTCTCGGTGGTGGCGATGGGACCGTCGCGCAGACGCCCATCACCCAGGGCGACTCGGTCTCCGAGTCGTTCTCGACCGGTATCGGCGACTGGCTGACGGTCCAGGGCACCACCACCGCCAAGGTCGACGCCCAGGGCGCCAGCGCCACCACGGTCATCGACCGGGCCGACATCCTCATCACCGTCGAGAACATCGAGGACATCCTCGACCCCGAGGATGACGACGACGAGGACGAGGACGAGGACGAGCCCGAGGACGACACCGAGGACGACGACACCGACGAGGACGGTGACGACGAGTCCGAGGACGAGGACCCGGACCAGGGAGAGGACGACGGCTCCCAGGGTGGTGACGAGGGCGGCTCCGAGGGCGAGAACGGCTCCGGTGGCGGCGAGGACGGCACCGGCACCGTTCCCGGCGACGGGGGCGAGAACGGCTCCGGTGGCGGCGAGGCCCCGAACGAGAACGTCGAGGACGACGACGAAGGCCTCCCCGGCTCCGGCGAGGAATCCCCGGGCGGGGACGACGAGGAGAAGGTCACCACCGACTCCGCCGACGTCATCGTGCTGGACGAGGAGAACTCCGACCTCGTCGACGGTTCCTCCACCGTCATCATCGAGGGCACCATCACCGGCCTCAGCGTCACCACCACCCAGAGCTGGGACGGCGAGGTCGCCCACAAGTTCGACGAGGGCAAGTTCGAGGCGGCCCCGGTCCTCTACTCCTCCGAGGACGGTGACGAGGTCGAGCTGACCCTCCAGCCGGCCGTCAACAAGGGTGTTGTCACGACCGAGGCCGGAGGCTTCGTCTGGAACGACGCCTACACCCTCCTGTACATGAACTTCCTCATCGACGACGAGTTCATCAACGGCTATTCGATCGCCGAGAGCTTCGCGGGCATCACCACCGGCGTGATCGACGACGGTCAGGGCGGCGAGGGTGGCGAGGGCGGCGACACCTCCAAGACCCCGACCGGCGACCGTGACCCGAGCACGCTGCCCAAGACCGAGGCGCGCGGCTCGGAGCCGCTGGCCCAGACCGGTACCCCGCTGCTCGGCCTGATCGCCGCCGGTGCCGCGATCACCGCCGGCGGTGGCGCCGCCGCCTTCCTGGCCCGCCGTAAGAAGAACACCGAGGCCGTCGCGACCGACGAGGGCTGATCCGAACCGTCGTCGACGGGGCCGTGAGACGCCGATCGACACCGAGACGGTGAAGGGCCCCGGGGAGATCTCCCCGGGGCCCTCGCGCGTTCTCGATACCCGTCAGCCGCGCATCAGGTAGGCGGCCATGCCTCGGGCGATGGCGTCGGCGGCCCGCTCCCGCCACTCGGGGTCCTCCAGCAGAGCGGCGTCCTCCGGGTTGCGCATGTTCCCGGCCTCGAGGAACACCTTCGGCACGGTGGACAGGTTCAGCCCGCCCAGGTCGGTGCGCTCGTCCAGGCCCTCATCGGCGAGGTAGTCCGCGTAGGGGACGTCGCCGCCCTCCAGGTATTCGCGACGGATGTCCTCGGCCAGCAGGGCGGAGGGCTCCACGATCTCCTCGGTGAGCCCCGGGATCTCTCCGGGGGTGATGAGGTGGAAGCCGCGCCCCGACTCGGGGCCGCCGTCGGCGTGGATGGACAGGGCGGCGTCGGCCTCGTTCTCGTTGCCGATCTCGGCCCGCTCGTCGACACAGGGGCCGACGCCCTCGTTGTCCTCCCGTGTGAGGATCACCGTCACCCCGTCCGCCTCCAGACGCTCCTTGACGAGGAGGGACAGGTCCCAGTTGAACTCGTGTTCGGCGTAGCCGTTCACGCTCTCGGCGCCCACGGTGTCGCAGGCCTTCTCCCCGTTGCCGGCGGGGACCTGGGCGTTGATCTCGCTCGGGGCATCGGCGTTGCCGCCGTTGTGGCCGGGGTCGATCACCACGACCCGGTCTCCCAGGGGGCCGTCGCCCCGGGGCGCGGAGGAGTCCTCTCCGCCGTCGGCGCCGTCTCCTCCGCCCTCGCCGTCCTCGGGGCCGGGGAGGGGAGGGGCGGCCGTGGGGTCGCCGTTCGGGGCGCCGCCCGGCGCGGAGCAGGCCGTGGTCCACAGCGCCGCGAGTGCGAGCAGGGTCAGGGCGCGAACGGCGCGGCTCGGGCGCCCTGAGGGTGTGGAGTCGAGCATGTTCCACAACCTAGCCGTTGGACACTACCCCGCCGTACCTACACGAAGGCGGAGAAAACGCACATGTAGAACAGTCGACCGGGGGGTGGGGGCGTGAAATCGCCCTGATCGGCGGTGGGCGTTCCGTGGTCGTCCTCCCTTTCCGTGATGTTCGGGACGGTGTCGGAGAGTGGCCCACGAAGGGTGCGGTCTCGGGCATCACCACGACTCGTCCGTACTGTCCGTACGGACCATCTGTGCTGCTGGGAAAGCAGGGACTGGTGGGGAGAGAGGGGCAACTCTCCGCAGGTCACAGGGATCATCGAAGAGAAAAGGTCGCGCTGGGCGACAGGGCCGCCGCCTCCGGAACGGTTTCCGTTTTGTGATCAAGGCGTTAGGCTCGACGTGTGGATCGCTCTGCGCACGGCGTCCCACACGATCGGTACCCGATCGGTCCGAGGACCGCTCCCGAACCATGAACACCGCGCCCGACCGACCCGATCGGTCGGAACACCCCGCGCCGTCGTCTCCGCGCCGGACGGGGCCGACCCCGCGGTCGGGCATCCCCCAGACACAACAGGAGTATGTGGTGACTCCCGCCGAACCATCCTTCCTCCGCCGTCTCCTCACCGGCGGAACCCTCCTCGTGGCGTTGGGTGCGCTCGGCGCGGTCTCCGTTCCCCACCAGGCCTCGGCCACCTCGCTCGTTCAGGCCGACGCACGTGCCTGGGTCGCCGACGGAGACCTGGTCACCGGCTACTCCGCCATGACCGGTTTCGGTGACGACGGCGAGGACCGGGCCGGCTCCGAGACCCTTCGCGGGCCGCTCGCCCGCTACGCCCGGATCCAGGGTGAGAGTCTCAGCGAGGTCGACCGGGAGTCCGGCGCGAGCGCCTGGTCTCGGGTCGACACGGCCGAGGTCCGCCTCGACGTCCCCGCCCTCGTCGCGCTCGGCATGATCGACCTGCCCGGGGTCCCCCTCGAAACGCCCGAGCCCCCCGCGGGCGCGGAGGATACCGCGCCCGCGGAGGAGCGAGGGACGGGCGAGCCCCCCGGCGCCACCTCCACGCCCCCTTCCGAGTCGGAGCCGGAAGGGGAGGAACCTCTCATCCTGGGCGAGAACGAGACCACGAACGTGCTCGCCGACGACAACGCGGTGGAGTTCACCGTGGCCGACGTGTACAGCAGTGCCGACGCCCGCTACGACGGGCGGACCCGCGCGGACCTGGAGTACGGGGAGTTGACGGCGTTCGGTCGAACGGTGCCCGACTTCGAGGACGAGTACGTGGCGGAGGAGGTCCTGGAGGTCTTCGACAAGAACGGTCGTGTGGTCGAGGAGGTCCCCGTCAGCGTCCGTTTCCTCCCGGATGAGGCCTCCTTCGACGACGAGCATGAGAAGGGCCAGGGGGAGGGGATCCGCTCCTCGCTCACCGTGTCGGTCCAGGTGGGGGACCCCGAGGACGAGAACGGGTTCGTGGTCGATTTCGCCGAGACCCGGGCGAGCGGCTTCGGCCGCGATGGCGTGTCGGGCGAGGAAGGGGTCGAGGAGGCCGGCGGACGGGAGGCCGCGTCGCCGCATCTGCTCGCGACCACGGGGGGTTCGATCGCGGCGCTGGTCACCGCGGCGGCGGTGACGGTCGGTGGTGGGACGGCCGCCACGTTCCTGGCGCGTAAGCGGACCACCGCGTTGGACGACCGAATCGAGGACTGACCGGCGGTCCTTCCGGGCTCCGTGGTGCCGATCCGCCCGGGCGTGTTCCGGACAGAGGTGGTCCCTGGTTTCCGGTCAAGATGGGTCGAGCGCCGCTCGGCTCCGTTCCCGACTCGGGGTCGGTCGGGAACGGAGCGAGAGGCGTCCTTCTCGGCTGAGAGAAGGGCGGGTGGGTCACCCTGGCCGGATGACCCACCTGAATCCGTCATCGGTAGCCGGAGTACGTCCGGCCGCTCCCCCCGGAATCGGCACAGACCGGGGAGATCACTCCGTACGCTGGCTCGGAATGCCGGCCAGCAGGGCACGAACCTCGGTCTCGCGGTAGCGGCGGTGGCCGCCCAAGGTGCGGATCGAGGTCAGCTTGCCCGCCTTGGCCCAGCGTGTCACGGTCTTGGGGTCCACGCGGAACATGGTGGCAACCTCGGCGGGGGTCAACAGGGGCTCCGCCTCGGGCGTGCGAGTTGACATGTGTACGGCCTCTCCTCCTGGATCTGTGTGCCGATCCTTGAGCCTTGTTCCTGGCACTTGGCCCGGATGTCCAATATTTCCTCTAGGTCCATATTGGCATCACCCGAGGTGATTACGCGACCACACCAAGCAACTTTGCACGTGGGAGGCCATTGAAAGCCGCCCGTGGCCGCGTCACGCTAAGTGATTCTAGCGACACGTTTAGTGGCATGTGGCGTATTCGGTCAAAACTTCATTCTCAGGCCTCGTTTTTCGCGATCCGGTGTGCCCGAAGTGCTAGGGCGGACCTGACCGAAACCCGAGTGGGGAGGCCTGATCGGGGAGAGGTCGTCCCTGCTCGGCCGGGTTTCGAGGGGGATGCGGGGTGGATCGTGGGCGAGGCCGCTCGTCCGCTTCGGTCGGTGGGTGGCGCCACGCGGATCCTCGACGTGGCGGGGGTTGCGTTGTCGTCGTGTGTGCGATCGGTGACCGTCTCGCTACAGTCTACGTCGATACCTATCGGGCGTTATGCCCAGTTTCACGATGCTTGATGTCGTCTCCCCCTCGAAGTGGTCCTCCTACCGCCTTCACATGCGAAAAGAAGGTCGGAGGGGGCCGAGAAACCTGGTGTACCAGGTTGTCCGACGGCGTGGCGCTCGCCCTTTCGGAGCGGATGATGACGACGAACGCGGGGGTCGTGTCCACGAAAACCTGGGAGGAACGTGACACTCAGTTGGCGTGCTCCAGAGCGCGCACCGACCTCCAACGTCGAGTGATCCTCCTGCGCAGCTCCACCACGCGACCTCCGTCACCCTTCGCCAGCGCCTCGATGGCGTCGGAGATCTCGGCCACCGAATGGTCCTCGCTCAGATGGTCGTCGCTGAGCAGATGGGGGAGCCCTCCGTAGTCCAGTTCGAGCAGGGACTCGGGGTGGGCCACCAGGGACAGCCACTCGATGAGCCGTTCGGTCGAGGCCGAGACGGCGTGGTCCCCGATGTGCTCGCGCAACACCGCCACGGTGTGCTCCAACCGTCGCCGGGCCTGCGAGGTCCGGGTCAGGTACAACAGGGTCCTGGTGGTCCCGGCCGACAGGACCAGACACCGCTCCCGATGCTCGAAGGGGATGAACCACGGCACCGGGATCGTCCAATTGCTCGACAGGATGCCCGGGCTGGTCTCGCCCCCCGAATCGCGCCATCGTCGATAGCCCACCTCGGCCCGAGAGACCTCGGTGGTGGGCACGAAGGCGTCGAGCAGGGGCTCGGGCGTGGCGTCGGAGAACTCCGCGAAGGCGCGCCACGAACGCAGACGGGTCTGCCACGGGCACACGTACAGTCGCTCGTTCACCCGGCGCAGATAGGCGTCGCGGCTCTCCTCCGGCGGGGCGATCACCGGAGGGGTCGTGATGACCCGCCCCAGGCTCTCGGCGTGCTCGGCGGTCAGCGCGTTGATCCGCTTGGGCCGGTTCCGGGACGCGGAGTATCCCTCCCAGTACCTGCGGTCATGGGGAGAGAAGGCCGTGATCGGCTGATAGACGCGGAGGTAGGCGGTGTAGGGCAGCACGATCGCATCGTGGCACAGATCGTTGCGTCAGGCACTCACCTTGGGAAAGGCCAGGTCGCAGGGGGTTTGGTGCGCACGCCACATCCATCACCCCCGGGTGGCGTAGGCAGGGCGTGGTCCGACCAGGTACGGTTGTGTGTGTACGTAAGCTGACGCCTGCCGTCAGTCTCGTTTGACGGCCGTCAGCCTGGTAGTGCGGGTTAGTAAGTGATCTGGGGTTCGTCGGAACCCAATCGTTGAGGGGGTCGAGCCAATGGGGCGCGGCCGAGCCAAGGCCAAGCAGCAGAAGGTCGCCCGGAAGCTCAAGTACAGCACCGGTGGCACCGACCTTGATCGGCTGCGGTCGGAGCTGGGTGTCGCTGAGGGCGAGGGGTCTACCTCCGGACCATCCGGTCCGGAAGATCCTTACGCGGATGCTCACGACGACCTGGTCGACCGTTACGCGGATCTTGCCGACAAGTACTCGGACTCCGACAAGTAGTCGCACGTCGGCCGAGACTTTCAGGTCGCTCGGATGACAACCGCTGACCTGTAGCGGCCGCGGCTTTCTCATGGAAGTCGCCGCGGACAGGTGGATATAGCCGGTGCGAACCACCCAGGTGGTTCGCACCGGCTATATTCGCGTCCGTTTTTCTCACGCGTTCCGGTACTCGCCGTCGAGCACGGCCCGACCGGAGCCGGAGGTCACCACACCCAGGCGCCACGCCGGGACCCCGCGGTCGGTGAGCACCTCCAGCGCGCGTTCGGCGTCCCGCTCCGCGACGATCGCCACCATGCCCACGCCCATGTTGAACGTGGACTCCATGTCCTCCCGGGACACGTCGCCCTCGCGGGCCAGGTATCCGAAGATCGGCAGCGGTGACCAGGTGGAACGGTCCAGTCGGGCGTCCAGGCCCTCCGGCAGCGAACGGGACAGGTTCGCGGCCAGACCACCGCCGGTGATGTGCGAGTAGGCGTGCACCTCCACCGCCTCGGTCAACGCCACACAGTCCTTGGCGTAGACCCGGGTCGGGGTGAGCAGGACCTCTCCCAGGACCCCGCCCAGCTCCGGGACCTCCGAGAACAGATCCAGGTCGGCGCCGTCCACGATGTGCCGCACCAGCGAATAACCGTTGGAGTGCGGACCGGAGGCGCCCATCGCGATCACGACGTCGCCCTCGCGGACCCGGTCCGGGCCGAGGATCGCGTCGCCCTCGACCACGCCGGTGCCGGCGCCGGCCAGATCGTACTCATCGGGGTCCATCGATCCCGGGTGCTCGGCGGTCTCGCCGCCGACCAGCGCGCATCCCGCCTGGTGGCAACCCTCCGCGATCCCGCCGACGATCTCCGCGATCCGCTCGGGCACCACGGAACCGGTCGCGATGTAGTCCGTCATGAACAGGGGTTCGGCGCCACTGACCACCAGGTCGTCGACGACCATCGCGACCAGGTCGATGCCGATGGTGTCGTGCGTGTCCATCTGTCGGGCGAGCATCACCTTGGTGCCCACCCCGTCGGTGGAGGTGGCCAGGACCGGGTCCTTGTACTTCGCGGTGTCCAGGCGGAACAGGCCCGCGAACCCGCTGGCGTCGGTGACCTGCTCGGGCCGGCGTGTCCGTGCGACGTGACGCTTCATCAGGTCGACGGCGCGCTCCCCGGCGGCGATGTCGACACCCGCGGCCGCGTACGCGCCCGTCGCCCCTGTGCTGTCGGCTGCCACGCGAGTTCTCCTCGTGATTCTCTGCGGTGATGTGCGGGAACGCTCCGCCGCCCCGTCTTCGGGAACGCCGGAGGAACCGGCCGGACGTGAACGTGGCGGGCCGAACGGCCCGCCACGTGGATCAATGGCCGCCTGCGGCCACCGTGGACCCCTCAGGGGTGCCACAGGACTTCTCCAGCAGGTACTTGCCCTGGGAGTCGGCGTCGACCTCCAGCGGGTAGACACCGTCGAAGCAGGCGCGGCACAGCCGTTCCTTCGGCTGCTCGGACGCGGCGATGAGCTCGTCCAGGTCCACATAGGCCAACGAGTCCGCGTTGACGGACTCGGCGATCTCGTCCACCGAGAGGTTCGCGGCGATCAGCTCGGCGCGGGTGGCGAAGTCGATGCCGTAGTAGCAGGGCCACAGGACGGGCGGGCTGGAGATGCGCACGTGCACCTCGGCCGCTCCGGCGTCGCGGAGCATGCGGACCAGGGCCCGCTGGGTGTTTCCGCGCACGATCGAGTCGTCCACGACCACCAGCCGTCGGCCCTCGATGACCTCGCGCAGCGGGTTGAGCTTGAGCCTGATGCCCAGCTGGCGCAGGGTCTGGCTCGGCTGGATGAAGGTGCGCCCCACGTAGGAGTTCTTCACCAGGCCCTGGGCGAACGGGATACCGCTGGCCTCCGCGTACCCCACCGCCGCGGGGGTGCCCGACTCGGGCACGGGGATCACCAGATCGGCGTCGACCGGGTGCTGCCTGGCGAGCCGGCGGCCGACCTCCACCCGGGTGGAGTTGACGTTGCGCCCGTTGATGGTGGTGTCGGGGCGGGCGAGGTAGACGTACTCGAACAGGCAGCCCTTGCGGCGGGCCGGGGCGAAACGGCGGGAGCGGACCCCGTCACCGTCGATGACCAGCAGCTCTCCGGGCTCGATCTCGCGGACGACCTCGGCGCCCACGATGTCCAGTGCCGCGGTCTCGCTGGCCACGACCCAGCCGCCGGCGCCGGAGGTCTCACCGAGGCGCCCCAGCACGAACGGGCGGATTCCCTGGGGATCGCGGGCCGCGTAGAGGGTGTCCTCGTCCATGAACACCAGGGAGAAGGCGCCCTTGACCTGGGGGAGCAGTTCCAGGGCCGCGTCCTCCAGACGCAGACCCTCGCGGACCTTCGCGGCGAGCAGGTGGGTGAGGACCTCGGTGTCCGTGGTGGCCCCACCACGCTGTTCGGGCAGGGCGGCGGCCAGTTCGGGGGTGTTGATCAGATTGCCGTTGTGGCCGAGCGCCAGACCCCCCTCGCGCGCGGTGTAGAACGTCGGCTGGGCGTTCTCCCACACCGGCGACCCGGTGGTGGAGTAACGGCAGTGGCCGATCGCGAGGTGGCCTCTCAGAGAGTCGAGAGTCGCCTCGTTGAAGACCTGGGAGACCAGCCCCATGTCCTTGTAGACGACGATCCGCTCTCCATCGCTGGTGGCGATGCCCGCGGATTCCTGTCCGCGGTGTTGGAGCGCGTAGAGGCCGAAGTAGGTGAGCTTGCTGACTTCTTCGCCGGGTGCCCAGACCCCGAAAACGCCGCAGGCGTCCTGCGGGCCGCGTTCGAGCGGATCGAGGTCCATGGAGAGCCGGCCGTCGGAGAACGACACACGCACAGCTTAGCCGCTGGCCGATGGCGCACGGGCACGTGGGGGCGGGGTGGGGCCGGGAACCCCTCACACGGCGGGGTCGGAGGGCCACAAGGGCAGCTGTTCGGAGAGGTCGGCCCGGACCCCGCTCGCGCGCACGTCGTGCCCGGCGACGGCCTCCTCCCAACCGAGCAGCCCACAGGCCAGGCGCAGCCAGGTGACGGGATCGGTCTCGACCACCCCGGGCGGGGTCCCCCGTGTGTGCCGGGGCCCCTCCACCGCCTGGACCGCCCCGTACGGAGGCACCCGTACCTCCAGGCTCCGACCCGGGGCCCGGTCGGCCAGGATCGCCAGGCTGCACCGCACCGCGGCCTTCACCGCGGGCCGCGACGGCCCCTCGGCGCGCAGGACCGCGCGGGCACAGGCGGCCACGGCCTCCTCGTCGGTTCCGGAGAAGGGAGGTTCGCCCAGAGCGGAGAGCTGTTCGTCCAGAGCGGCGCGCAGACGCCGGACGGACGCCGGGGACAGAGCTGAAGGCATGCCCGAAGCCTACGGGCGCGACGACCCGCGCGCGCTGGAGAAAGGTGAGGACGGCCCCGCGAGAAGGCACGCCGACACTCGGGAGGGGCGGGTGACGATCGGGTGAACGGAAGGGGTACTTGTCATGCCGAGGAGTTGGACCCAAGGTGGACGTCGGAGGAGAGAGGTGGAGGAGTCCGCCTCTCTCCACCCCCCTGGGTGATTCCTGTCTCATCGTTCCGCTGGCCGGCCGGGGCGGGACACGGTAGCGTCCCGAAGCGTCCCGGTGTCGTTGAGATTGGGAGGATTGCGGTGGAACCCACGCCCTGCTGGTGTTCACCGCGCCGACACAGGCGGATGAACAAGGGGTGACCCGGACCGGACCCACCTCCCCCACACCGGGGCCCGGGCCCGGCGAGCCCTGCGCTGTCGCGCTGAAGCAACTGGTCAGCGCCCTTAACATCCACCAAGGAAGACCACCGCACCATCGGGAGAACGACGTGCGCCTGCGCTTGCGCCCGCGTGATGACAGCTACTACGAGATGTTCACCGACTCGGCGAACAACCTGGTCATCGGAGCCCGCCTGCTGGTGGAACTGATGAGCGACGGAGCCGACCGGGAGGCCATCACCGAGAAGATGCGTGCCTGCGAGCACGCCGGTGACGACGCCACCCACGCCATCATGCGCCGACTCAACAAGAGCTCGGCACCTCCGCTCCACCGCGAGGACATCTACCGTCTCGCCTCCAACCTCGACGACGTCATGGACTCGATGGAGGCCGCCGTCGACCTCATCGGCCTGTACGGCCTGGAGCGTCTCCCCAAGGGGATCATCGACCAGATCGAAGTGCTCGAACGCGCCGCCGAACTCACCGCGGAGGCCATGCCCCGGCTCCGGACGATGAAGGATCTCACCCGCTACTGGATCGAGATCAACCAGCTGGAGAACCAGGCCGACCGCATCTACCGGAAACTCCTCGCCAAGCTGTTCAGCGGCGAGTACGACGCCCTCACCGTGCTCAAGCTCAAGGACGTGATCGAGGAACTCGAGACCGCCGCCGACGCCTTCGAACACGTCGCCAACACGGTCGAGACCATTGTGGTCAAGCACGGATAAGGCCGGGGTTAGTCCGGGGTCGGTGCACACGCCCTCCCGTGCCGGTCTCCGGGTCAGGGGTTCTCGGCGTAGGCCTCCAGGGTGATGGCCAGGGCCAGCCGGGCGCGGGGGTCGTCCAGGCGCAGTGCCGTCACGTCGGCCATCCTGCGCATGCGGTGTCGGATCGTGTTCGGGTGGACGCCCAGCTCGTGGGCGGCCCGGTTCGGGTCGCCCTGGGCGCCGAGCCAGGCGCGCAGCGTCTCGGCGTAGCGGGTGCCGTGCTCGGCGTCGTAACGGGTCAGGTCGGCGACCGGGCCGTCGGCCGGCCGACGGCCCGAGGCGGAGGCCATCCGGAGCCGGTGCACCAGGACCTCGTCCCAGGACTCGTCGTAGGCCACGGCGGGCCGGTCGGTCCCGTCGGGGCGGTCGGCGTGCAGGGCGAGGCTCTCGTCGGCCTCGCGACGGCTCGCGGGCAGCCGAGCCAGGTCCGCCGGGCCTCCGATCCCGGCGTTCACCACCACGTGCGGGGGCAGCCCTCGTGTGGTCTCGGCCACCCACGCGCGCGCCGGGGCCGGGTCGGCTCCGCAGGGCAGGACCGTGTAGACGGTGCTGCCGAACACCGTGCTGCGGCCCGGCCTCGACCAGCCGAAGCCGGTGGTGGCCCGCTCGAAGGTCAGCAGGGTGGCGGAATGGCGCTCGTCGGACGTGTGCGCCTGGAGGGCGACCACACGGTGGGGCGTCGCCGCCAGCCCGAGCCGTCCGGCCGCCTCGGTCGGATCCATGGCCCCGGCCAGCAGCCGGTTCACCAGGTCCGACTCCACCTGGCGTTCCAGGTCCGCGCTCACTCGGGTGCGCAGCATGTGCAGCGCGACGGTCCGGGCGCCCTCGGTCAACAGCGTCGAACGCTCGGGGTCCAGCGGACGCTCGCAGGACGTCCACAGGGAGCCCAGGAACTCGCGACCCACCCGGACGGCCACGGCGGTGCGTCCGCCCAGGCCCAGGGACGGCTCCGGCGGTAGGAACAGGGGCTCGTTCGAGGACTCCAGGTGCGCGGTGACCCCCTGGCGTTCCAGATGGCGCTGCATCTCGTCGGAGACGCGACGGCCGAGGATGGTGTCCAGCCGGGCCCGGTCGGCGTCGGTCTGTCGGTCGGAGTAGGCGAGGAGCCGGTAACGGGGGTCCTCGATGGTCACCGCCCCGCCGACCTGGGAGGCGATGGTGTCGGCCAGCGCGGGCAGGTCGGCCGGTCCGCGCCCGGCCTCCGTCTCGCCGCCCTCCAGCACCAGTCCGTAGACCACTCCGGCGACCTGACCCCACGAGACCGACGTGTCGACCACCAGAAGGGCGATGCCGTGCTCACGGGCCGCCTCGGCGGCCTCGACGTAGGGCTCGCCGCTCTCGGCGGCCTCCGGAACATGCGGTGGCCGCACCACGACGGCCATGGCGCGGGCACGCTCGGCGAGCGCGACGGCGTGCGCCGGGTCGCTCACCCCCATGGCCAACAGGACGTCGCCCTTCTCCCGGCCGGGGACCCCGGGGTCGTGCAGGGCCACGCCGCGCAGTACCGTTTCCGGCGACGGTCGTGGTCCCACCAGACGGGTCCCGTATGTGCCGAGGATGGTGACCAACCGGTCCAGCAGAACCATCCCGCCACCCCTCCCATTGTTCGAAACCCACTTCACACTAGGGCGAAATTGTGCTGTCCTGACAAGGATCTTCCCGTGTCGACGGGGGAGACTCGGAGCGGGCGCGGCACCGGGTCCGCTCATCAGCATGCACTAGGGAGAACGAGCCATGTCCGTGAAGGGCGCGGGGGTACCGCGTACCGTCATCGTCGTCGGCGCCGGGATCGTGGGCCTGTCGACCGCCTGGTACCTCCAGCGGTACGGGGTCGGGGTCACGGTGGTCGAACGCGACACGGTCGCGGCGGGATCGTCCTGGGGTAACGCGGGCTGGATCGCTCCAGGGTTGACGATTCCACTGAACGACCCGTCGGTGTTCGGCCACGGGGTGAGGGCCCTCCTCGACCCCCAGGCGCCGTTGTCCATTCCGCCCACCACCGACACCGGTCTGCTGGGCTTCCTGGCCGCCTTCGCCATCAACAGCAGGCGTTCCACCTGGGAGAGGGCGCTGGTCGGCAACGTGCCGCTCAGCTCCGTCAGCCTGGACGCCTTCACCGAGCTGACCGAGGCCGGTGTGGGTCTGAAGGACGGCCCCAAGACCGAGGACGCCCCGGTCACGGCCCTGTTCACCAGTGAGAAGCGCGCGGCGCACCTCCTGATGGAACTGGACCAGGTGCGGGCCGCCGGCCTGCCTCTCTCCTACGCGGCCCTGGACGGGGAGGCGGCGCGCTCGCAGAGCCCGTTCGTCTCCGGGACCGTTCGGGCCGGGGTACGGATCGACGGGCAGCGCTACGTCAATCCGGGCCTGTTCACGCACGCGCTCGCGGACTCGGTACGGGAACGCGGCGGCAGCGTCGTCGAAGGCTTCCGGGTGACCGGGGTGGAGGCCCGCGGGGACGGCTTCCGACTCCGTTCGGCGCACGGCGAGACCGAGTCCGCGGACGCGGTCGTCGTGGCCACCGGTGCCTGGCTGGGACGTCAGGGACGCCCCTGGGGCGTCACCGTTCCACTCAGGGCGGGACGCGGATACAGCTTCACCGCCCCGACCGACGGTCCGGTACCCGGGCCGCTCTACCTGCCGGAGGCGCGGGTGGCGTGTACGCCTCTCGCCGAGGGGCTGAGAGTCGCCGGAACGATGGAGTTCCGCGACATCGACGCCCCACTCGCGGCGGACCGGATCTCGGCGATCGCGACCTCGGCCGCCCCCTACCTGACAGGGGTCGACCTGGAGGCCCGCACCGACACGTGGGTCGGCTCGCGTCCGGTCACGGCGGACGGACTGCCGGTGATCGGAGCCACCCGGATCCCGGGACTGTACGTGGCCGGCGGCCACGGCATGTGGGGCTTCACCCAGGGGCCGGCGACCGGCCGGCTGCTCGCCCGGGCGGTGGCGACCGGAAGCGTTCCGGCGACGCTACGCCCCTTCGACCCTCTCCGGTGAACGACGTTCTCGTCCACCGGGCGCCCCGCCGAACATCGGCGGGGCGCCCTTCCTCTTCCAAGGAGTCAACGATGTCCAACGACAGTACGGCCTGGCTCACGCCGGGCGCCCACCGTCGGCTCACCGTGGAGCTGGCCGCCCTCAACGGCCACACCGACACGGCCGAGGCCGAGAGTCTGGGGATCCGTCTCGCCGAGGGCAAGGACGCCCGTGAGGCGCGGATCCACAAGCTGGAGGAGCTCCTCAAGCACGCGGTGATCGGTGAGGCCCCGCCGGACGACGGCGTCGCCGAGCCCGGCATGATCCTGACCGTCCGCTATGGCGGCGAGGAGGACACGGAGACCTTCCTGCTCGGTGTGCGCGAGGGCGCGCTCGACGAGGAACTGAGCGTCTACTCTCCTCAGTCCCCGTTGGGGCAGGCCCTGCTCGGCGCGGTACGGGGCGAGGAGCGTTCCTACGCGGTCCCCAGCGGCCGGACCGTCAAGGTCACCCTCGTGGACGCGGTTCCCTACCAGGCCTGAAGCGGTGGGCCGCCCGTTGGAGGGCGGCCCACGCCGCGCTACGGTGAGGGCCCCGTGTTCGGAGGTGCCATGTCCGAAGAGATCACCCTCGACCTCGCCCGCCTGGTCCTGGACGCCCAGCCGTTCAGCTCGCTGATCGGGGCGCGGCTGGTCGGTTTCGAGGAGGGGAGCGCCGTCCTGGAGGTGGACGTCCGGGACGAACTCCTCCAGCAGAACGGTTTCCTGCACGGCGGTGTGCTCTCCTACGCGGCGGACAACGCCCTCACCTTCGCGGGCGGCAGCGTCCTGGGCGCCTCCGTGCTCACCGGGGGGTTCACGATCGAGTACCTGCGTCCGGCGGTCGGCCGGACGCTCTCCGCCCGCGCGCACGTGGTGGAGTCCACGCGCAGGCGCGCGCTGTGCCGCTGTGACCTGGTGATGGTCGGCGACGAGGGGGAGAGGACCGTCGCGGCGGCTCAGGGGACGATCACCCGGATCGAGTGAACCTCTTCTTTGAGCCAAGCGGGCGAATCGGGCATGGAAAAACAACCATCACATACGTGACATCACGCGGAGTGATGTGTGAACGTGGCGGAGTCACACTCTGTGCATGACGGCACATCGGCTCTGAAGTGGGTGCGCGACGATGGGGGACTTTCTCACCGGTGTCGAAGGCGGTCTTCGGATCGACTGGGCGACGATGCCGACCTACAACACGGTGATGGCGCTCGCGGCGGGGGCCGGCCTGATCCTGGTGGTGGCCCTGGGGCGCGCGCTGCTCCAGGGGCGCAGGATCGTCCCTGACGGCTGGGCGCTCGCCTTCGCGGCCTTGGGCCTGCTGTTGACGACGACCGGCCTGCACATGACGCTCACGTGGCCTCTGGCGGCCGGCGGGTTCCCCTTCGACAACATCATCTTCGGAGAGCCGAGCCTGGTGTTCGGTGTCCTCCTGCTGGTCGCCTCCTTCTACCTGTGGAAGCGCGGCGAGGACCTCAACGGGCGTGAACGTCCCGTCGAGCACGCCGCCCGAGTGGCCGGCCCCGTCTCGGTGCTGATCTTCGGTATCGGCCTGGCCTCGTTCGGCATCGCCGCCGCCGGATGGGCCTTCACCCTGTTCGCCGCACCGCCGCAGGAACCGATCTCCGGCGTGTTCGGCGCCTACCCGTGGCTGGAGGCCACCTTCATCTCCGGCCTCTACGTGCTCGTGGGCATCGGCGCGGTGCTGTTCCCGTTCGCGCTCAGAGCGCTCGGCGGCCCCCTGTGGACCGTCATCGGGATCGTGTGGGGGATCGCCGGTATCGCGTTCCTGCTCTTCGGCGCGTTGAACTACTACACGCACATCGGCCTGGTCATCAACACCATGTGACCTCGTGAACCGCCCCGAGCCCGGGAGATCGGGTCACAGACCGCCGATCTCCCGGGCGGGGACGGTGCGCCGCGACAGCAGCGACACCAGGTACTCGAAGAACCCCTCGGAATCGATCTCCTCCACGACCCGGGCGTTGGCCTCCAGCCCGTGGACGCCCCAGGACATCGCCGAGTAGCCGCGGGTCAGCTCACCGGCGGTCTCCACGTCCACGTGGTAGGGCGTGGCCCTTCGCACCAGCTCCGGCCGGATCAGGGCCGCGGCGGTCAGGGAGTCGGGGTGGGTGGTGCCGTCGATTCCCACCTTGCGGTCGAACTCCAGCGTGGCCGAGCACACCCGGGTGAAGAACGAGGACAGCGGCGTCCCCAGAGCGGCGATCCGATCGAGCCGCTCCTGCCCGAACACCGCCTGCCGGAGCGTCAGCGGATCCCAGGGCACCACGGTGACGTCGAACCCGGCGGCGAACACCGACTTCGCCGCCTCGGGGTCCACGTAGAAGTTGAACTCGGCGGCGGCCGTGATGTTGCCCCGGCCGTTGTTGGAACCGCCCATGACGTACAACGCCTTCACGTTGTCGACGAAGGCGGGGTCCTTCGCGAGCGCCATGGCGATGTTGGTGAGCGGACCGATCGCCACGATCGAAAGCTCACCGGGGTTCTCAGCGGCCATCCGGACGAGGGCGTCCACCGCGTGCTCGGACTCGACGGCCAGACCCTCGCGGTCCATGTCCAGCCCGCCGGAGCCGTCCCCGTGCACGTTCTCCGCGCTCACCCACTCGCGTACGAGCGGGCGCCGGCATCCGAGGTGCACGGGCACCTCCCCGAGCCGCCCGGCGACGTTCAGGGTCAGGAGGGCGTTGCGCACCTGCTGTTCGAACCCGACGTTCCCGGCGACCATGGTGATCGCCCGCAGGTCCGCCTCGGGGTCGAGAAGACCCACCAACAGCGCCACGCAGTCGTCCTGCGCGGTATCGGTGTCGATGATGAGCGGCGTCGTCATGACGAGGTCCCGCCCTCTCCGTGTTCGTGCCGTTCGATCTACCCGAAGCGGCCGGTGATGTAGTTCTCGGTCTCCTTCTTCTCGGGACGGGTGAAGATCTGGTTGGTCTCGCCCATCTCGATCAGCTTGCCGGGCTTGCCCGGGGCGGAGAGGTTGAAGAAGGCGGTGCGGTCGGAGACGCGCGCGGCCTGCTGCATGTTGTGGGTGACGATCACGATCGTGTAGTCCTCCTTCAGCTTGTGAATGAGGTCCTCGATCGCCAGCGTCGAGATCGGGTCCAGGGCCGAGCAGGGCTCGTCCATAAGCAGCACGGACGGCTTGACCGCGGTGGCGCGCGCGATGCACAGACGCTGCTGCTGGCCGCCGGACAGACCCGAGCCGGGCTTGTCCAGGCGGTCCTTGACCTCTTCCCAGAGGTTGGCGCCGCGCAGGGACTCCTCGACGAGGTCGTCCGCCTCGGACTTGGGCATCCGCTTGTTGTTGAGCCGGGCCCCGGCGATCACGTTGTCGTAGATGGACATCGTGGGGAAGGGGTTGGCCTTCTGGAAGACCATGCCGATCTCGCTGCGGACCAGGACCGGGTCGACCTCGGCGCCGTAGATGTCCAGGTCGTCCAAGAGCACCTTGCCCTCGGCGCGGGCGCCGGGGGTGACCTCGTGCATCCGGTTGAGGGTGCGGAGGAAGGTGGACTTGCCACAGCCGGAGGAACCGATGAACGCCGTCACCGATCGCGGCTCGATGGTCATGGACACGTCCTCGACCGCGAGGAAGTCGCCGTAGTAGACGTGCAGTCCGGAGACGTCGATTCGTTTCGCCACAGGGTGTTCCTCGTGTGCTCTAGCGGGTCTTGGGTGCGAAGAGGCGGCCGATCACGCGTGCCAGGAAGAACAGCAGCATGACCACCAGGACCAGCGTCAACGCCGCCGCCCAGGCCCTCTCGTAGTTGACGGCCCCGCCCATACGGAACTGGGAGAAGATGAACACCGGCAGGTTCATCATCTGGCCGTCGAACAGGTTCCAGTTGATGGAGACCGCGGACGATCCCGCGGTGAGGACCAGTGGAGCGGTCTCTCCGATAACACGCGCGATGGCCAGCATGATTCCGGTGGTCAGACCGGCCGCCGAGGTGGGCAGTACGACCTTGACGATGGTGCGCCACTTGGGCACGCCCAGCGCGTAGGAGGCCTCGCGCAGGTCCTGGGGGACCAGGCGCAGCATCTCCTCGCTGGAGCGGACCACGACGGGGATCATGAGCACGGCCAACGAGATGGCGCCCGCGGCGCCGTTGGTCTTGCCGGGGCCGAAGAGCATCATCCACAGCGCCACGACGAACAGACCGGCGACGATGGACGGGATACCGGTCATGACGTCGACGAAGAACGTGATGACCTTCTTCAACCGCCCCTGGGCGTACTCGACCAGGTAGACGGCGGTGAGAACACCGATCGGCACCGCCATCAGGGTGGCCATGCCGGTGATGGCCAGGGTGCCGACGATGGCGTGGTAGACGCCGCCCGCGTCCATGCTCGGCAGGACGCCGTTCATCGACACGGTCAGGAAGTAGGGGCTGAACCGGTCCAGGCCCTTGTCGGCCACGGTGTACAGCAGGGACACCAGCGGGGCCATGGCCAGCAGGAAGCAGCCGTAGACGATCGCGGTGACCAGACGGTCCTTGGCCTTGCGGCCGCCCTCCACACGGACGGAGGCGGTCACGATGATCACCGTGTAGGCCACGGCGGTCAGTAGGGCCCAGGCGACCGGGCCGAAGGAGGAGAAGGCGGCCAGTACGCCGGCGACCACCAGGGCGGAGCCGGCGAGCAGCAGGAGCGGGAAGCGGCGCGGCAGGGCGCCGGTGCTGAGCTCGGTCCGGGAGCCGGCCTCCGAACCCGGGGCGGGAGGCTGCGTGGTCGTCATGCTCATGCGGACTCCTTGTTGCCCCGTGCCACGACGTAGCGGGCGCCCATGTTGACGGCGAGGGTGATCGCGAACAGGACCAGACCGGCGGCGATCAACGCCGACACCCCGTAGCCGGTGGCCTCCGGGTACTGGAGCGCGATGTGCGCGGCGATGGTCTGGTTACCGCTCTGCAACAGGTCGAAGGAGATGGCCAGGGAGGGGGAGAGGATCATGGCGACGGCCATGGTCTCGCCGAGCGCGCGGCCCATGCCGAGCATGGCGCCGCCGACGATCCCGGACTTGCCGAAGGGCAGGACCGCGAGGCGGATCATCTCCCAGCGGGTGGCGCCCATGGCGAGCGCGGCCTCGCGGTGTCCCTGCGGGACCTGCTGGAAGACGTCGCGGGACATCGCGGTGATGATCGGCAGGATCATGACGGCGAGCACGATGCCCGCGGTGAGCAGTGTGCGGGCCGAGGTGGAGGCGGGGCCGGCGAAGAGCGGGATCCAGCCCAGGTAGCGCGTCATGCCCTCGTAGACGGGGACCAGCTTCGGGGCGAGGATCATCATGCCCCAGAGGCCGTAGACCACGCTGGGGATCGCGGCGAGCAGGTCCACGAGGTAGCCGAGCGTGGCGGCGAGCCTGCGCGGGGCGTAGTAGACGATGAAGAGCGCGATGCCGATGGCGACCGGGGTGGCCAGGGCCAGCGCGATCGTCGCGGCGAGGACCGTGCCGAAGGCCAGGGCGGCGACACCGAACGACGGGTTCTCCCGACTGTTGGCGTCCCACGACTGGTCGGTCAGGAAGTTCGAGGTGTTGGCCATCAGGGACGGCCAGGCCTGGACCAGGAGGAAGGCCGCCACACCGGCGAGGATCAGCAGGATCAGGATGCCCGAGCCTCGGGCGAGCCCGGCGAAAACGACGTCGCCGATACGGCGCTTGCCCGCGGGCGGTGGTGCCGCCTTGGGCGAGTCCGTGGTCGTCATGGATGCTCCGGTTCGGAAAGGGTTCGGGGCCGGTCACGCGAGGCCTGGGTGCCACCGCTCCGACTGGGCGCCGGGGCGGGGACGACCGCCGTGTTACGGAAGGATCGCCGAAGGCGCCCTTACCGTGACGATTGCGAAGGTAAGCGCCGGAAGTGACCAGTTCTCTCAGGGAAGATGAACGGAAGATGAACGTCGTGTCGCACCCTTGTGGCGGCAAGGGGTTCGATCGGTGAATGTGACGAGGCGCACGCCCGTGGGGTGTTCTCGGGGGCGAGTTCAGCCCTCGTGAGCGATAGGCGCGTACATCACGTCGGTGTCCCACATCGAGAAGCCGAGCGACTCGTACAGACGTACGGCGGCCCGGTTGTCACCGTCCACGTACAGGTGCACCCACGGCAGCCCGGAGTCGCGCAGGTGACGTAGACCGGCGAGGGTGAGGGCCCGGCCCAGACCGGTGCCCTGCCAGTCGGGGTCCACGCCCACCACGTAGACCTCGCCGACGGTCTCGTCGTCGCTCAGACCGGCGCCGTCGGCGTGGGTCTTGGTCCAGTGGTAGGCGGCGATCGTCCCGTTCTCGGTGGCGGCGACGAAGAAGCCGCGCGGGTCGAACCAGTCCTCGACCTCGCGCTGGAGCAGGTCGTCGAGGGTCAGGGAGCCCTGTTCGGGATGGTCGGCGAAGGCGCGGGAGTTCGCTGTCAGCCAGGCGTGTTCGTCCTGGCCGACGACGAAGGGGCGGATCCGCACCCGCTCGGCGACCTCGGGGCGCAGCTCGGGTTCGGGGAGTTCCGGGGCGGTCCAGGGGCCTCCGGGCACCTCGGGGCCCAGATCCCGCAGGGGCATCCGCATCTTGTGGAGCTCCCGGGCCGGGGTCCAGCCCTCGGCCTCGGCCGTGGCGACCGCCGCGGGGGTGCGCCCGTGGGCCCACACACGGATCCCGTTCGGTCCGGCGTCCTCTCGGATCGAACGCAACAGGGTCGCTCCGTATCCGCGGCCGCGCCGCTCGGGGTCGACGACGACCTCGCCGGAGTCGGGCTCGTCCTCGGAACGCTCGACGAAGGCGAAGCCCACGACGCGGCCCTCCTCGGCGAGGACGTGGAAGCGGCTGCTTCCGGCGGGGGCCCCGTGCCTGACCCGGAGCAGGGTCTGTTCGGACAGCGGGGCGACTCCGTCGGTGGCGCGGGCCGCCTCGGCGAGGACCAGGACGGGTTCGACCAGGTCGGAGGAGAGGTCATCGGTGACCGTCAGCGGGGTGCTCATGGCTCGGAATCCTAGATCCTGTTCGGCCTCGCGCGGGAGCCGGGCGCGTGCCGAACATGCGATGGGGCGGTCAGCCCTTGCGGCGCCTGCCCTGGTACCCCGTTCCCAGGCGGACCCGACGGGTCGGCGCCAAGGGGGCGGCCAACAGCAGGGCCAGCAGGAACGCCGCGAGCAGGATCGCCGGGGTGATGGAGGGTCCCAGGTCGTCGTGGTCGGCGGCGACCTCGGTCTCGGCGTCGTCATCGGAGGTGGGGGTGACCAGGGGCAGGTCGGCCAGGTCCTCCGGGACCCCGGGAGCGAGTTCGGGCAGGTCGGCCTCGTCACGGGGCAGGGTCGGGGCCTGGGGGCCGCTGGTCGGGACGGTGCCTCCGCGCGGAACGTCGCCCCCGCCTCGGGACGGTGTGCGGTCGGGGGAGGGCCGCGGTGTGTTCGAGGGCCGGTCGGAGGGCGAGGCGGTCGTCTCCTCGCCGTTGGTCGGCGAAGGCGTCGTGGAGGGCCGGTCCGTGGGGGACGCGGAGTCGCTCGGGGAGGGGGTCCCGGTCGGCGGAGCGGTGGGGCTCGGCGACGCGGTGGGTTCCTCCGTGGGCCGATCGGTGGGGGGCTGGGTCGGAGGCTCCGTGGGTCTTTCGGTGGGCTCCTCGGTCGGGGTCTCCGTCGGCTCCTCGGTGGGTTCCTCCGTGGGCCGCTCGGTCGGCTCCTCGGTGGGGGTCGGCTCGGGTTCGGGCTCGGGCTCGGGGACGTCGATCCGCCAGGAGGAGGCCGCGGATCCGCTCGGCTCGGTTCCGGCGCAGCCCTCCGCCTCGTCGGCGAAGGCGTAGGAGAGGGTGGCGGTCACCGTGGTCCCGTCGTCGGGGGAACCGCCCACGACGCCCGCGGGCGCGGACTCGCCGGGCGCGACCTCACGGGCGGAGAAGTCGTCCACCCGGAAGCCGGGATCGTTCACCTCCAGGGCCTGGAGGCACAGGGGCAGCGTGCCGCCGTTGGTCACCGAGAGCGGGTTGCCCGGCGCGGGCGATCCGGGCTCGACGGTGTCGGTGGTCCGCTCGAACGCCAACACCACCCCGTCGGTGGGGGCGGCGTGGGCCAGGCCCGGGGGCGCGATCATGGTGGAGCCGATGAAGACCACGCCGAGCAGGGCGGGCACACGGCGGCGGAGCGGGGTGGGGTGGACGGGGGGTGTCGCGGCGGGGACGGGCATCGGGGCGATCTCACTCCTCCGGTGGCGCGCCAGGGCGTCTCGGTCCACACCCGGAGAGCTCCGCCGCGCCTGTCGTTACCCGCCGGGTGCGTCAACGATCTTAGGGCGTGAGGACTCCGAGTACGAGACTCCACACCGTCTGTTCCTCGACCGTTGGCTCTCCGGCGGGTTCCCGTCGCGACCCCGGTGGTACCGCTACGCGGTGCCGGCCTCCGCCGATCGCGCCTCGGCCGGCCCGTCGGTGAGCCCGGCCGGAGAGGCGGGGGCCTTGGCCACGGGGTCCGGCACGAACCGGTAGCCCACGTTGCGGACGGTCCCGATCAGGGACTCGTGCTCCGAGCCCAGCTTGGCGCGCAGCCGCCGGACGTGGACGTCTATGGTCCGGGTGCCGCCGAAGTAGTCGTATCCCCAGACCTCCTGGAGCAGTTGGGCCCTGGTGAACACCCGGCCGGGGTGCTGGGCCAGGAACTTGAGGAGTTCGAACTCCTTGAAGGTCAGGTCGAGGATGCGTCCGCGCAGTCGGGCGATGTAGGTGGCCTCGTCGATCACCAGGTCTCCCCGGCGGATCTCGCCGGGATCGTCGGCGCCGGCCTCGGCCGCGCCGACCGCCATCCGTAGACGCGCCTCCACCTCGGCGGGACCCGCGTCGGCCAGGACGAAGTCGTCGATGGGCCATTCGGGTGTGAGCGCCGCGACGCCGCCTTCGGTGAGGACGGCCAGGAGGGGGCGGTCCAGGCCGGTGGTGTCGAGCAGGCGGCAGAAGTTACGGGCGGCCGCGAGGTCGGTTCGGGCGTCGACCAGAATGGCGTCGACCGGGCTTCCGGGCGTACCGCTCACCCCTGAGGCGAGGAGTGCGCCGGCCTCGGCGGGCGCCACGCGCACCGAGTGCAGGAGAAGCCCGAGTGCGGGCAGGACGTGATCGGACGGTTCGTTCGAGTTCGTCAGTAGCAGCAGCTGGCTCATGCGTCTCTTCTCGTCGGCCCGCGTCCGGCGGGCGATCGAAGGCGCCGTTGCCCCCGGTGAAGAATGGTCGAATACGTCGCCTCCGAGGACACCAAGGATAATCAACAGATGGCGAAGTGCACTATCAGGTACTGGGCATCGGCGAAGGAAGCGGCCGGGACGGCCGAGGACACGGTCGATGCCGGAACTCTCGAAGCCGCTCTCGAAGCGGCGCGCCGTCTGCACCCCGACGACCGTTTCCTGCGCGTACTGGGGGCCTCGTCGCTTCTCGTGGACGAGAAACCGGTCGGACGGAGAGAGCACGGCGGGATCGTGGTCGAGGACGGGACCGTGATCGAGGTCCTACCGCCCTTCGCCGGTGGATGAGCGGGGAGAGAACGTGGAGACGGAGCGGAACATGACGGGGACCTCGGTCTGGACGGAGCGGGCACGTGTGGTGATGCTCGGCAAGCCCGGATGTCACCTGTGCGAAGAGGCGTGGTCGGTGATCACCCGTGTGACGGACGAACTCGGAGTGGACCGCGCGGAGCGGAGCCTCGACGAGGTGTCCGAGGCCGAGCGCGAGGAGTACTGGGACAAGATCCCGGTGACGTTCGTCGACGGGCGTCGCCACGATTTCTGGCGGGTCTCCGAGGAACGGCTGCGCTCGGCCCTCTCCTCCTGAGCGTGCTCGGGAGGGCGACGGGTTCTCCCGCCCTTTTTCTCGGGGAACGAGCACCACGTCGGGGCCGGCGGGTTTTCCCTCCCGCCGGAAATGCCGATGATGTGATCTTTCGTTTTCGAGGGCCCTCGGGGAGGGGTGATTTGTGTGAACCCGCTCGTGGGCGCTCACATGCCACCCCACTTTGTGCGTGCTTTCACAAGCACGTAATCTGGAGTTCCCGTACATCCCGAAGGTCGGGGAACGCGCGGAACCGGTGGGTGAGGCCGGGGACGGGCGTGGCCCGCACCCCGCCCGAACCGACCCACCTCAGGAGCGCCCGCCTGTGATCAGTCGTCCGCCTCGACCCCGGGAAAAGGGAATACCGGAGGCCACCGTCGCCCGGCTCCCGGTGTATCTGCGAGCTCTCCAGGTCCTCCAGGACCGCGGCACCGCCACGGTCTCCTCGGAGGCCCTGGCCGGAGCGGCCGGGGTGAACTCGGCCAAGCTCCGTAAGGACCTGTCGCACCTGGGTTCCTACGGGACGCGCGGGGTGGGCTACGAGGTGGAGTACCTCATCTACCAGATCTCGCGTGAGCTTGGTCTCACTCAGGACTGGTCCGTCGCGATCGTCGGCATCGGCAACCTGGGGCGCGCTCTGGCCAACTACGGGGGCTTCGGCACCCGGGGCTTCCGGATCGCGGCCCTGCTCGACGCCGATCCGGAGGTGGTCGGGAGGACCGTCGCGTCGCTGGAGGTGAGGCATATTGACAGCCTGGAAGAGGTTGTGCATTCCAAGGGCGTGTCGATCGGGGTCATAGCCACACCGGCCGGCTCCGCCCAGGGGGTGGCCAGTCGCTTCGTCGAGGCGGGCGTGACCAGCATCCTCAACTTCGCTCCCGTCGTGCTGAATGTGCCGGACGGGGTCGATGTGCGTAAGGTCGACTTGTCCATCGAACTCCAGATCCTCGCCTTCCACGCGCAACGCAGGGCCGATGGCGACGGCCGAGAGGCGGAGCGGGTAGGGCTGGAGATGACGTAGACGTCCAGGGTCCTGCGGACCCGCACGGGCGGCGGCGAAGAGCGAGCGTGCGCCGCGTTTCGGGGGGCCGACGGCCGGGGGCCGCGGCCCTGCCCGAACATGGAGAGACTTAGTGCCTGCATAGGAGTACGGATGAGTGTCCTGGCCGTGGGGTTGAGCCACCGGAGTTCACCGGTGGCGCTGCTCGAACGCGTCGCGCTGAACGGGGAGGCGCGCAGCAGGGCGGTCGGGGAGATGGTCGGTTCCGACGCGGTCAACGAGGTCATGGTGGTCTCCACCTGCAACCGCACGGAGATCTACGCCGATGTCGCGGGCTACCACGACGGACTCGCGGCCATCACCGAACTCCTGTCCTGGCACAGCGGCGTGAGCCTGTCCGAGCTCTCCGAGCACCTCTACGCGCACTATGAGGACCAGGCCGTCCAGCACCTGTTCTCCGTCACCTGTGGACTCGACTCCATGGTGGTCGGCGAGGGTCAGATCCTCGGCCAGGTCCGCGACTCCCTCAAGGAGGGCCAGGAGACCGGCTCCGTGGGCCGCGTCCTCAACGACCTCGGCCAGCGCGCCCTGCGCGTGGGCAAGCGAGCCCACACCGAGACGCACCTCGACCACGCCGGCGCCGACATGGTGAGCTTCGGCCTCACCGTCGCCTCCAGACACCTCGCCGTCACCCCCAGCCCCGACCTCCCCTTCGGGTCGGTCACCCCGCCCGCCGGATGCCCGATGTCCGGCCAGGGACTCGCCGAGGCCGCCTCCGCCGAGCCGCGCTCCCTCACCGCCGACCTTCCCTCCGGCCCGCTCACCGGTACCCGCGTGCTGGTCCTGGGGGCCGGTTCCATGAGCGCCCTGTCCGCCAACACCGTCGCCCGTCAGGGCGCCGGAACGGTCATCGTCGCCAACCGCACCCACGAGCGCGCCGCGCGTCTGGCCGAGTGCCTCAACGAGGCCTACGAGACCGTCCGGGCCGACACCGTCCCCTTCGCCGACGCGGCCGAGGCCCTCCCCGACGTCGACCTCGTCATCTCCTGCACCGGAGCCCAGGGCCTCGTGCTCACCGCCGACGCCGTGGCCGACGCGACCCGGGGGCGTACCCGCCCCCTCGTCTTCCTCGACCTCGCGCTGCCCCGCGACATCGACCCCGCCGTCCGTGAACGCGAGGGCGTCCACCTCGTCGACATCGAGGACCTGCGTCAGGCCGCCGCGACCGGAACCGACACCGAGGCCGGCCGCTCCGGAGCGCTGACCCTCGTACGCGGGATCGTCGAGGAGGAGGTCGACGAGTTCCGCGCGGTACGCCGCGCCGACCAGGTCGCCCCCACCGTCGTCGCCCTGCGCGCCCAGGCCCGCGGCGTCGTGGACGCCGAACTCTCCCGCCTGCACGGCCGTCTCCCCGACGACCTCGACGAGCGCACCCGCGAGGAGATCGGCCGCGCCATGCGCCGCGTCGCCGACAAGCTTCTGCACAGACCCACCGTGCGCGTGAAGGAGCTGGCCGCCGCCCCCGACGGGGAGTCATACGAGGCCGCCCTGCGCCGATTGTTCGACCTCGACCCGAAGACCGCGGCCGACGCCGGGCGTTCCACCGCCGCGCGGCCCGCACAGGAGAAGGCATGACCGCCACCGCCGCCAAGCTCGGCACCCGACGCAGCACCATGGCCACCAACCAGTCCCAGAAGGTGGCCGACACGATCACCGAACGGACCGGCCACGCCATCGAACTGGAGCTGATCACCAGCTTCGGCGATGTCACCAAGGCCCACCTGACCCAGCTCGGCGGAACCGGGGTGTTCGTCAACGCCCTGCGAGACGAGCTGGTCGCCGACACCATCGACTTCGCGGTGCACTCCCTCAAGGACCTGCCCACCACCCCGGCCGACGGTCTGGTCCTGGCCGCCATCACCGAACGCGACGACCCGCGCGACGCCCTGTGCGCCAGGGACGGCCTCAAGTTCATGGACCTGCCCGCCGGCTCCAAGATCGGCACCGGCTCCCCGCGCCGGGTCGCCCAGCTCGCGGCCCTGCGCCCCGACCTGGTCTACGTGCCGATCCGCGGCAACGCCGAGACCCGCCTGGGCAAGGTGGCCTCCGGCGAACTCGACGCCGTGATCCTGGCCTACGCCGGTCTGGGCCGGGTGGGCCGCCGCGAGGACGTCACCGACGTCTTCGAGCCCGAGCAGATGCTGCCCGCCCCCGGCCAGGGCGCCCTCGCGGTGGAGTGCCGCACCGAGCGCGCCGACGGGGACCTGGCCTACCTGTCCTCCGTCGACCACGCGCCCACCCGCGCCGAGGTCGTCGCCGAACGCACCATCCTCGCGGAGCTGGAGGCCGGCTGCGCCGCACCGGTCGGCGCCTTCGCCGAGTACGGGGAGGGACGGCTGCGCCTGCGCGCCGCCGTCGTCGCCACCGACGGTTCCACCTCCGTCCGCCGCGAGCGGACCGTGGAGATGGCCTCGCCGGAGGACCTGGAGACGGCGATCGGGCTCGGCCGCGAACTGGCCCGACAGATGATCGCCGAAGGCGCCGACCGCATCGTCGCCGAGGCCTTCGCCGAAAGGGACAACCCCTGAGAACGACCCGGGCAGCACCTCGGCTGCCGGGGTGACACCCGCGCGGGTCGCCCCGACCATCACCGCCTCGGAGTTCGCGCCCCGAGGCGTGGGCGATCCACACAAGAGGAGCGAGTACGTGAACGCCAACGTCAACCCCCAGCCGGAGGACCCGCAGCGCGACGCGCGCGGAGCGGGCCACGTCGCCCTGATCGGCTCCGGTCCGGGCGGCGCCGACCTGTTGACGCTGCGCGGCGCAGAACTCCTGCGCCGCGCCGACGTGGTCATCACTCTGCGCGAGCCCGCGGCGGAGGAGCTCTCGGCCTTCCGTGAGGAGCTGCTCGCCCTGTGCCGTGAGGACGTCTCCGTGGTGGAGGCCGCCGAGTGCGGCGGCGACATCAACGCCCTCGCCGTCGAACACGCCCGTGAGGGGCGTCGGGTCGCCCGCCTGTACTCGGGCGACCCCTTCTTCGGCTGCCGCGGCGCCGAGCTCGTGGCCGCCTGTAAGGAGGCGGACATCGAGGTCGAGGTCGCGCCCGGGGTCTCCTCCGTCACCTCCGTGCCGACCTTCGGTGGTATCCCCCTGCTCGGGGACGACGTCGCCGAACTGCGCGTACTCCACGCCCGCCCGCACTCCGGCAAGGACGTCGACTGGCAGGAGGCGGCCGCCTCCGACGCCCCGCTCGTCATCCTGGGCGCCGACGCCCACGAGAGCGAGCCGCTCGAGCACCGCGGCCCCGGCTTCGACGTGGTGTGCAAGAACCTCATCGCGGGCGGTCGACCGGCGACCACCCCGGTCGCCGTCGTCCGGGCCGGGGGCACCACCCGACAGACCACCGTGACCTCCACGCTGGCCCGTCTGGTCGCCGAGCTCAAGTCCACCGACGCCAAGAACCACCACGTCACCGCGCCCGCCCTGATGGTCGTGGGCTCTCCGGTGGCCCGTCAGTCCGAGCTCTCCTGGTACGAGACCCGGCCGCTGTTCGGCTGGCGCGTCCTGGTGCCCCGCACCAAGGAGCAGGCGGCCTCCCTGTCCGAGCAGCTGCGCAACCACGGCGCGGTCCCCGAGGAGGTGCCCACCATCTCGGTGGAGCCGCCCCGGACCCCGCAGCAGATGGAACGCGCCGTCCGAGGCCTGGTCACCGGCCGCTACCAGTGGGTCGCCTTCACCTCGGTCAACGCGGTCAAGGCCATTCGGGAGCGTCTGGAGTCCTACGGTCTGGACGCCCGGGCCTTCGCCGGGGTCAAGGTCGCCGTGGTCGGAGACGCCACCGCGAAGGCCGTCCGCGACTTCGGTATCCAGCCCGACCTGGAGCCGCCGGAGGACGTCCAGTCCAGTAAGGGGCTGGTGTCGGTCTGGCCGCCCTACGACGCGGAGATCGACCCGATCGAGCGCGTCCTGCTGCCCCGGGCCGACATCGCCACCGAGGTGCTCTCGGCCGGCCTGAGCGACCTCGGCTGGGAGGTCGACGACGTCACGGCCTACCGCACCGTTCGCGCCGCGCCCCCGCCCCAGCCGATCCGTGAGGCCATCAAGGGCGGCGGCTTCGACGCCGTGCTCTTCACGTCCTCCTCGACGGTCCGCAACCTGGTGGGGATCGCCGGCAAGCCGCACAACACCACCGCCATCGCCGTGATCGGCCGAGAGACCGAGAAGACCGCCATCGAGTTCGGCCTGCGCGTCGACGTCGTGGCACCGAAAGCCTCGGTTTCCGCCCTGACGGAGGCTCTGGCGGAGTACGGTGCGGCCAAGCGCCGAGAGGCGATCGAGGCGGGCAAGCCCGTTCTGAAGCCGAGTCAGAAGCGTCGCGGTCGCCGCCGCAAGCTCTGACCGAGGGCACCACGACACGACGACACAGCAGTCCACTCCACGATCCGGGAGCATCCGAGATGACCTCTAACGACCACGACGCCGCGTTCCCCGTCGTCCGACCGCGTCGCCTGCGCCGGGGCACGGCGCTGCGTCGTCTGGTCTCGGAGACGCGGGTGCTTCCGGAGAACCTCATCCTGCCGATGTTCGTCAAGGAGGGGCTCACCGAACCGGTGGCGATCTCCTCGATGCCCGGCCAGGTCCAGCACACTCGGGACAGCCTGCGCAAGGCCGCGCGCGAGGCGGCCGAGGCGGGCGTCGGCGGGCTGATGCTCTTCGGCATCCCCGAGCACAAGGACTCCGTCGGCTCGCAGGCCGACGACCCGGACGGCGTCGTCCAGGTGGCCCTGCGCGACCTGGCCTCGGAGGTCGGCGACGACATCGTCGTCATGGCGGACCTGTGCCTGTGCGAGTACACCGACCACGGTCACTGCGGTCCGCTGGAGAGCGACGGGCACGTGAACAACGACCTCACCCTGGAGCGGTACGCGTCCATCGCCGCCGCCCAGGCCGAGGCGGGGGCGGCCGTGGTCGCGCCCAGCGGGATGATGGACGGCCAGGTCGCGGCGATCCGCGCCGGACTGGACCGGGCCGGCCACCCCGAGGTGCCGATCCTGGCCTACGCCGCCAAGTACGCGTCCGTGTTCTACGGGCCCTTCCGCGAGGCGGCCGAGGGAGCTCCGCGGTTCGGGGACCGTTCCGGTTACCAGCAGGACCCGGCCAACGTCCGCGAGTCCCTGCGCGAGGTGGCCCTGGACGTGGCCGAGGGCGCGGACATGGTGATGGTCAAACCCGGCCTGGCCTACCTCGACGTGGTCGCCAAGGTGGCCGAATCCTCTCCGGTACCCGTGTCGGCCTATCAGGTGAGCGGCGAGTACGCGATGATCGAGGCCGCGGCGGAGAAGGGCTGGCTCGACCGGGAACGGGCGATCCTGGAGACCCTGACCTCCTACCGACGAGCTGGAGCGGAGCAGATCCTGACCTACTGGGCCACCGAGGCGGCACGTCTGCTGCGTTGAGCGCACCGGCTCGTCCCGGTCGCGGTCGCCGGGGGTTCGGGCCCCAGATCCGAACCCGGCCGCGCCCGCACCGATGAGACCGGGGAGCTCCTATGGCCGACGTGTTGTACCGAAGGAAACGCCGCCACGCGACGGACAGCATGCTGGAGTCCGCGCTGCGCTACGCCCGGCTCGGATGGCCGGTGGTCCGGGGCGCCTCCCCGGGTGAGGACCGCGCGTGTACGTGCGACCGGATGGGCTGTCCCGACCCGGCCGCCCACCCGGTCACCGCCGCTTGGGGCGTGGAGGCCAGCACCGACACCGAGACGATCCGCCGCTGGTGGACCGCGGCGCCCCACGCGAACGTGGTACTGCCGACCGGCCGCGTCTTCGACGTCCTGGACGTGCCCCGCGAGGCCGGTGTGATGGCCCTGGCGCGGATGGGGCGTGCGGGGATCCCGGCGGGTCCGGTCGCCGCCATGGGGTCCCGCTACCTGTTCTTCGTCGCCACCCGTTCCTCGGTGGACGAGGAGGAGTGGTGGTCCTGCCATCTGGACTGCGTACCCGAGGCCGTCGAGGAGATGCCGGGGCTGCGTTGGCACTGCCGGGACAGCTTCGTCCTCGGGGCCCCCTCGGCCCTGCCCTTCGACGACCGGGTCACCTGGATCCGCACCCCCTCCGACTCCGAGGGCTCCGTGCTCCTGCCCGACCCCATCGCCGTCCTGGACATCCTGTCGGACGCCAGCGAGGAGTTCTCCGCCCCCAGGCCCTGACCGGAACGGGGCACGTTGACCTCATCCGGCCACGACGGACGGGGCATGAGGGGTGATGCCCTAGCTTCGTTCGGGTGAGAGATCGCGCCGAGGAACACCCCCTGCCCCTTCGCCTCATGGTCCTGTGCGTCGCCATGGTGTTGTCCGTCGGCGCCTGCCGTGACGGGGACGATCAGTCCGTCGAGACTCCTCCCGAGGCGTCCGACGCCCCGACGGAGAGCGGACCTCTGGCGGGCCGTGAGGACCTGGCCGCGTACGGGATCGCCTACCGCGTCCCCGAGGGCTGGGAGTCGATCTCCCCTCCACCCTCGGGGATGTCCCTGGGGTGGGAGGACGACGAGGTCGCGCACGTCCTCACACGCGCGGACGGCACCCACGTCGCCGCCGTCTCCGTCACCACGGTCGACGCGGAAACGTCGGACGGACGGGCCGTCTCGACCGCGGAGCTGGCGGTGAACCTGCGCCTGCTGCTCGGGCTGGCGGCCACGGACGCCCGGGACGACGCCCAGGAACAATATTCCGTGCCCGGCACCGAGGAGGCGACCCGTGTCGACCTCGTCTTCGATAGCCAGGACGCGACCCTGCTGTTGGTGGACACCGGTACCGGGACCGCCGCGGTGCTCAGCGTGTTGATCGACCGATCCGCTCGTCCCACCCTCGACGAGGTCCCCGAGGGCATCACCGACGCGGTTCTCGCTTCGGTGAGCGTCGAGTGAGCCCACCACGGACCCTTGTCTCTCGGTCAGGTGTCCTGTCGGCCGACCCAGAGGGCCAGGCGGGTGCGATCGCGCAGGTCCAGCTTGCGCAGGATGCTGGTGACGTGGTTCTTGGCCGTGCCCTCGGTGATGAACAGGGCACGGGCGATCTCCCGATTGGTGGCGCCCTCGCCCACCATGCGGGCCACCTCCCACTCCCGGTCGGACAGCGGTGTCGCCGTCTCGGAGACCGGGGGCGGGGCCACGGTGGTGTTCAGGGCCGCGACGAGCCGGTCGGCGGCCGGGCCGCCCAGGACCGTCTCGCCCCGCGCGGCCCGACGGATCGCCGAGACCAGCTCGTCGGGCGGCACGTCCTTGAGCAGGTAGCCTCGGGCGCCCGCGCGCAGCCCGCCGAAGACGAGCTCGTCGTCGTCGAAGGTGGTGAGGACGATGGCGGGGACCTTCGGATGTTCGACGCGCATCCGGGCGATGAGCTCGATCCCGTCCATGCGCGGCATACGGGCGTCCACCAGGGCCACGTCCGGAGAGGGGTGCGCGGCCAGGAACTCCAGGGCCTCGACCCCGTCGGCGGCGTCACCGACGATCTCGATGCCCTCCTCGATCTCCAGCAGCTTGCGCAGCCCCTGTCGCAGCAGGATCTGGTCGTCCACGATCAGGACCGAAACCGACGTCACGCCGCACCTCCCGTCACGACCGTAGCGGCCCGTGCGACCGCCGGGACGGTCACCCTGAGCCGGAAGCCGCCCTCGGCCGGGCTCTCCGCGCTCATCGTCCCTTGTACAGAGGCCACCCGCTCTCGCAGACCGCGCAGGCCGAACCCGTTCCGGGCGGTCTCCTCGTCGGCGCCGTTCCCGTTGTCGGTCACCGTCACCGTCACGCCTTCGGGGGAGGAGGCCACCGTCACCTCGACCCGATCGCTCCCGGAGTGGCGCATCGCGTTGGTCAGCCCCTCCTGGAGCGCCCGGTAACAGACCAGCTCGGCCTCCTGCGACGGCTCCGGCCACTCCCCGGTCTCGGTGAAGACGATGCGCGCCCCGCCGCCGTCGAAGGACTCGGCCATCGCCCGCATGGCGGTCACGCCCGCGCGTCCCTCCAGTCGGAGAGGTCGTAGCGCCCTGACCCATCTGCGGGTGTCGGTGAGGGCCTCACGAGCCAGTTCCCGGGCCTGTTCGACCTCCTCCCAGGCGGACTCGGGGCGGGCGGTGCGAAAGCGTAGGGCGTTGGAGAGGTTCATGGTGAGGGCGGTGAGGTAGTGCCCGGTGCTGTCGTGCATCTCCCGGGACATGCGCGCCCGCTCCTCGGCGACGGTCAGTTCGCGTACCCGGTCGGAATGGCGGCGCAGCTCGGCGTGGGCCTCCTCCAGTTCGGCGAGGAGCTCCCGCGTGCGTTCGGCCCGTTGGGCGGAGATCACGAGTCCCATGTACACCAGCCCGGACAACAGGGCCAGAGTGGTGAGTCCGACCGCCATGGCCGCGCCGATGAACAGGTGTCCCTCGGGAAGGCCGATCGTTGTGATCGAGAACCCGATGAGGAGCGTCGCGTAACAGAGCAGACCGGGGATCCCGAAGACCGCCACCGCGTTCATCGCGGCCACACAGACGAACAGGAAGGTGGTGTGGTTGCTGACGAACATCGAACACAGGCTCAGGAGGAGGAAGGTCGCGCTGGCGAGCCGTCCCGTCCAACGTGCCCCGGGGCTCCACGCCAGGAACGGCCACAGAGCGCAGGACAGGGTCAGGGCCACGCCGCTGGCGACGATGTAGACGATGATCAGGGGCCCGGCCGACCGGAGCTCCTCCATGCCCTCCGTGAACGCGGCGACCCCGAACATCAACGCGGTGGTGAGGACGGCGGCCCAGAAGAGCAACCCCAGGACCCGGGGCGGTCGGCCCTCCCGTAGGGCGACCCAGTCGGACAGGTCGGGGAACCGGCCGTTGTTCGTCATTGATCGAGGGTAACCGGGGGAGCCGGGCCGGGGACGGCCGCCGAGGTCATGTCCGGGGCACGTCCACGACCATGACCTCCGGCATGCCCGAAGGCGTCCCGAACCCATGACCGGAGCGTTCCTCCGGGGCGATGCGCCGATCCCGCGCGGCTCCGTAGCGTCGTTCGTGAAAGACGAGGGACGGAGGCGGAGCGCATGGGCGGAAGGACCTCGGGGAGGATCCCCCTTCCCCGTTGGGGAACGCTGGGCACCCTGGCCACGGTGGTGTTCATGGTGGCGGTGTCGATCCATCTGTACCCCGGGCTCCCCGCCCGGGTGGACTCGGCGGAGTACGACATACTCCGCGGCTCCTCCGACCTGCCCGGATGGGCGGTCGCGTCGATCCTGCCCGCGGTGACCCTGACCATGGTGGCCGTGTTCTCGCTGGTCTCGGTGGTGGGCGACCGGTTCCACCGGGCCTTGGAGACGCCCACACCGTGGTCGACGCGATCCTTGAGGCGGGTCGTCGACCTCTTCTCGCTGCTGTTGGCGCTGCTCTTGGCCGCGCTGCACGTCGTGACGCTGTACGAGGTGGCGGGCGGAGGCCCGTCGTTGCCCACGGACCGGATCGTCGCCCTGACCCTGGCGGCCTTCCTGGTGGGGATGGGGGCGATCGCCCCGCTCCTGCGCGCGGAACGGCCCGAGGAGACCCCGGCCGCGCGCTGGTGGGAACAGGCACGCGGGTGGGTGGGGGCGTTCATCGCCATGGTCGGAGTGGCCACCGGGGTCATGGGACTCGTACTGCCCGACCCCACCGTCGCGGCCTACACGGTGATGCTGATGGGGCCCGCGATCCTCGTCGGCTGTGCCGTCCCCTTCGTCGGAGACCGGGAATGGAAGAAGGAGCCCAGGAGCGGCCCATGAAACACGAACACGTGATCACCACGAAGGGACTCACCCGGTCCTACGGGCCGGAGACGGGGATCTTCGACATCGACCTCGCGGTGCCGCGTGGCCGCGTTCTGGGCCTGGTAGGCCCGAACGGAGCGGGAAAGACCACCCTGTTGTCGATCCTCGCCGGTATGCGAGCGCCCGGAGAAGGGACGGTGTCGGCCCCCGAGGGGCGGGTCCTGCTCTGCCCCGACGTTCCCGACTTCGAACCCTGGCTGACCGCGGCCGAGGTGGTCGCCCTCAGCGCCCACATGGTCGGGGAGAAGGCCGGTGACGCCGAGATCGCCCGGGCCCTGGACCGCGTCGGGCTCGCCGAGGCCGCCGACCGGCGCAACGGCCGTTTCTCCCGGGGCATGCGTCAACGCCTGGGGCTGGCCGCCGCCCTCGTCTGCCGCCCCGAGGTGCTCATCCTCGACGAACCCGCCTCGGGCCTGGACCCTCAGGGCCGGGTGGACGTCCTCGACCTCATCACCTCGCTGAGAGGAGAGTGCACGATCATCGTCGCCAGCCATCTGCTCGGCGACGTGCAGAGGATCTGCGACGACGTCGCGGTGCTCGTCCGGGGCCGACTGGTCTACCAGGGGCCGGTCGCCGACATCGCCGACCGCGGCCGACCCAACGCCTGGTACCTGCGGACGCATGGACCGGTCGACCGTCTCGTCGGACTCCTGACGGCCGAGCCCTGGGTCACCCGGGCCTCCCGGGTGGAGGAGGACTGCGTCCATCTGGAGGCGGTGGACGCCGACTCGGGGGAGCTGGGGATCCCCCGGCTGCTCGCCGAACACGGGATGCCGCTGGTGTCCATGACCGGCTTCCAGGAGGACCTGGAGTCGGCGTTCCTCTCCCTCACGAACAGGACGGATCGATGAACGGCACGCTGTACCGGCTGGAGGCCCGGCGACTGCTCCGTACCCACACCCTGCTCGCCCTGGTGCTCGTCTTCGGGATCTTCGGGGCGGTCGGGCCGCTGCTCTCCTACTTCATGGAGGACTTCCTGACGTTGGCCGATCCTCGAGGGGAGTTGGCCGCCATGGACTTCCAACTGCCGGAGATGACCGCGGTCGACGCCCTGGGCTCCTACGTCGAACTGGCGGCCCCGGTGGGGACGCTCGTGGTGATCCTGGTGGCGACCATGGCCCTGACGGTGGACTCCGGGCCCGGACGGGCCGTCTTCTACCGGACCCGGGTCTCCGGGGCGGCGGAGATGCTCCTGCCCCGCTTCGTCCTTCCGGCGGCGGCCGCCGTCCTCGCCCACCTGGCGGGTTCCCTGGTGGCCTGGGCGCTCGCCTCGGCGCTCTTCGAACCCTTGTCGCCGTCGGTCCTGATCGGAGCCCTGATCGGCGGGGTCTTCCCGATCCTGGCCGTGGCGGTGGTGGCGCTGATGTCGTCCTTGATGCGCAACGCCCTCGCCGTGGTGGGGGCCTCCGCGCTCGCCCTGATGCTCCTCTCGGGGATCGGGCAGATCCCCGCTCTCGCCGAGTGGGTGCCGAGCACGCTCATGCGCGGACCGGCCCTTCTGGCCGCGGGGGCACCGGTCGGAGACCTCCTCCCGGCCGCGGCGGTCGGTCTCGTGGGAACCGCGTTGCTCCTGTTCGTGACGGTGAACAGGAGCGGGGCCCGAGAGATCTGACGGGACGGCGGGGGCGGCGGTCCCCGCCGTCCCCGCCGTCTCAGAGCCTCGTGGCGTTGACGACGATGCCGTCGTGGTCGCTGTAGAGCCACTCGCCGGGGACGAACGTGACGTCGCCGAAGGTGACCGGGACGTCCGCACGTCCGGCGGCGTCCTTGAGCGACTTGCGCGGGTTGGAGCCCAGCGCCTTCACCCCCAGCTCCAGCCCGGCCAGTGCGACCGTGTCGCGGACCGCGCCGTTGACGACCACTCCGGCCCAGCCGTTCTCCACCGCCGAGGCGGCGATCATGTCGCCCATCAGGGCGGTGCGCAGGGAGCCGTTGCCGTCCACGACCAGCACGGCGCCGTCACCGGGGGTGGCGAGGATCCGCTTCACCAACCCGTTGTCCTCGTGGCAGCGCACGGTACGGATCGGCCCGGAGAAGACGTCGTGCCCGCCGTACCGACGGAACTGCGTCGAACAGCTGCGCAGGGTGTCACCGTGGTCGTCGATCAGATCCGCCGTGGTGAAGTTCGTGGCCATGACAACTCCGGTCTGTGGGAGACGGATGGACCCCGCCACGCTATCCACCTCCGTCACCACGCCTTTTGTTCAGGGGTGGCCGTCTCTTTCGTGGGGTTTCGTCATCTCTTTGGTCGATTTCCCCACCGGAACGGCTTTGCGGGCTTCGGGTTGATGACAGGATAAGGGCTTCCGTTCATTCGCCCGTGGGAGTCCCGTCACCGGGACGTCGCCCAGCCTTCTCCGCTGCACGCGCGACCTTCTCCCCGTACGACCTCAATGGAGAGAGATGGTCTCTGAGATCTTCGCCATCAGCGCCGCCTGGTCCCGGGCCGTGATCGAGTTCGCGGCCGGCCTCGATCCCTGGATGCAGACCGCCGCCGAGTGGGGTACCGACCTCTTCCTCGGTGTCTTCGCGCTCCTGTTCCTCATGGCCTGGTGGCGTGCCCGGTCCGCCGGCTCACGCCTGGTCGGCCTCGCGCTCTTCGCGCCGGTCGCCACCGTCATCGCCTACTTCGTCAGCCTGACGATCAAGTCCTTCTTCGAACAGCTCAGGCCCTGTCAGGCCATGACCGACCTGACGACCATCGCCACCTGCGACCCCATAGGTGACTGGTCCTTCCCGAGCAACCACGCCGCCATCGCGGGCGCCGCGGCCGCGGCCATCATCGTGGCCTGGCGCCGCTACGCCTTCGCGGCGATCCTGTTCGCTCTTCTGGAGGCCTTCTCCCGGGTCCTCGTCGGCGTCCACTACCCGCACGACGTCACGGTCGGACTCCTGGTCGGCGCGATCGTCGCGACGCTGGTCAGCCTCGCGATGTCCCGCCCCATGACCCTCCTCGTCGACAAGGTGGCCGAGAACGACCGCCTGCGGCCCCTCGTCCGCTCCGGGGACCGCGCCGCCCAGGAGGCACCGAAACACGACACCTACGCCTAGGGATCCCTCTCCCCGTGCCCCGCCCCGTCCCCCGGTGGCGGGGCACACCCCTTCCCGGACCCATGGGGGTGGGGGAGGGGCATCGTGACCAGGTCTTCGGGGTGGGGCATGGACGGAACGGGGAGGACGGCTGACACACTGGTGAGGTGGGTACACAACAGACTTCCGCAGAGCTCTTCCAACGGGCGTCCGCCGTCGTCCCCGGCGGCGTGAACTCGCCCGTCCGCGCCTTCGGTGCCGTCGGCGGCACCCCTCCGTTCTTCGTCAAGGGCGAGGGCCCCTACCTCACGGACTCCGACGGTCGTCGCTACGTCGACCTCGTCTGCTCCTGGGGTCCGCTCATCCTCGGGCACGCCGAGCCCTCCGTGGTGGAGGCCCTCCACGGCCAGGTCGCGGCCGGGACCTCCTACGGGGCGCCGACGCCGGGCGAGGTCGAACTCGCCGAGCTGATCGTCGAGCGCGCCCCGGTGGAGAAGGTCCGTCTGGTCAACTCCGGGACCGAGGCGACCATGTCCGCGATCCGTCTCGCGCGCGGGTTCACCGGGCGGAGCAAGATCGTCAAGTTCGCGGGCAACTATCACGGTCACGTGGACGCGCTCCTGGCCGCGGCCGGCTCGGGTCTGGCGACCTTCGCCCTGCCCGACTCCCCGGGCGTCACCGGCGCCAGCGCCGCCGACACCCTCGTGCTGCCGTACAACGACGTGGAGGCCGTCGAGAACGCCTTCGCCGAGCACGGTGACGAGATCGCCTGCGTGATCGCCGAGGCCTGCCCCGCGAACATGGGGGTCGTCCCGCCCAAGGACGGTTTCAACGCCCGTCTCAAGGAGATCGCGCACGCCAACGGCGCCCTGCTGATCCTCGACGAGGTCCTCACCGGGTTCCGGGTCAGCGCCTCGGGCTGGTTCGGTCTGGAGGGTGTGACGCCCGACCTGATGACCTTCGGCAAGGTCATGGGCGGTGGCCTGCCGGCCGCGGCCTTCGGCGGTCGGGCCGACGTCATGGACCGTCTGGCCCCGAACGGCCCGGTCTACCAGGCGGGCACGCTGTCCGGTAACCCGCTGGCCACGGCCGCGGGCCTGGCCACGCTGCGCGGTGCCACCCCCGAGGTCTACGAGCACATCGACCGGGTCTCCGCCCAGGTCGAGGGCGAGGTCTCCAAGGCGCTGTCCGCGGCCGGGGTCGCCCACCGCGTCCAGGGCGGCGGGAACCTGTTCACCGTGTTCTTCACCGACCAGGAGGTCGTCGACTTCGACACCGCGCGTCGGACCGACACGAAGGTGTTCTCGGCGTTCTTCCACGCGATGCTCGACCAGGGCGTCTACCTGCCGCCCGCGGCGTTCGAGGCCTGGTTCTTCTCGGCCGCCCACGACGAGGCCGCGATCGACGAGGTGGTCTCCGCTCTGCCGAAGGCCGCCCGGGCCGCGGCCGAGGCCCAGGGCTGATCATGCTCGGACCCAGGACGGAAGGACTTCCACGATGACCACGACCACCGTCGTCCACCTGCTCCGCCACGGCGAGGTGTACAACCCCCGGAAGGTCCTCTACGGGCGGTTGCCCGACTACCACCTGAGCGACCGGGGCCAGAGGATGGCGGAGATGGCCGCCGACTGGTTCGAGGGGCACGACATCGCGGCCCTGTACTCCTCCCCGCTGGACCGCACCCAGGAGACCGCGGCCCCGCTGCGGAAGGCGTTCGATCTACAGGTGACCCTGGACGAGCGGCTCATCGAGGCGGCCAACAGGTTCGAGGGGATGTCGTTGTCGGCCTCCTCCGCCCGCGACCCCCAGGTCCTCAGGCGGCTCTACAACCCCTTCAGGCCCTCGTGGGGCGAGCCCTACCAGGAGATCGTCTCCCGCATGGTCGAGGTCATCAAGGTCGTCCGCCGTGAGGCCTGGGGTCGTGAGGCCGTGTGCGTCAGCCACCAGCTTCCGATCTGGATGGCCCGTCGCGCGGCCGAGGGCAAACGCCTCTGGCACCGGCCGGACCTGCGTGAGTGCAATCTCGCCAGCGTCACGTCGTTGACCTTCGCCGATCAGCGTCTGGCCAGTGTCAGTTACGCGGAGCCGGCGGCGGAGCTCTACGGCGACGGTCCGTCCGTTCCCGGGGCCTGACCGGCCCGGTCCCGGGTCCGAGGGCGCCGGGACCAGGCCTTTTTCGGCTCGCTCCACCCGGGGACTTCGTGGGTCCACCGGGTGGAGGCCGCATGTCACGTGGCGGGGTGTGTGTCCACGGGACACGCCCTACGGGTAAGCTAAGGCCACGGGTGCGGTAGACGTGCGTGCTCAGCGCAGTCCTCCCCGGGGCCCGCCCCGGTCGCACCGGCCGCGTGCCTCGTGTACGCGTGCCTCAGCGAGCCCAGCAACCGCATCCGAACCAGAAGGTGTCCGCCACCGGTGGTTCGGCATGTCCGTACTCACTCGTCAGCGAGAAGGTGATCCCATGGGTTCCGTCATCAAGAAGCGCCGTAAGCGGATGGCGAAGAAGAAGCACCGCAAGCTGCTCAAGCGCACGCGCGTCGCGCGTCGCAACAAGAAGTAGGACTGTTCGCGGCGAACGTCTCTCCGCGGGCGTGGGCGCGCTTCGAGCACGCCCCGGACGCGGAGACACTCTCTTTCCTCACCCGGCGTCGGCCGGGATGAAGGAATTCTCCGGGTGGGACGCCGTTGTCGTGTTCCACGGGTCGCGGTCGCCGCTTCACCCTCCCCGGGTGAACGGTCCGCGAGCCTCCCGGAACCACCACCGTCTCCTCCCAAGGAACGTGTCGCCATGGCTCGTGTCGTACTCGTCACCGGGGTCTCAGGTCCCCTGGCCGCCAGGGTCGCGCAGACCCTGAGCGAGAACCCCGGCGTCGGCCGGGTGATCGGCGCGGACTCCTCTCCTCCGCCCGCGGGCGTCGAGGGGATCGAATACCAGAACGTCGACCTGCACGACGGGAGCCTGGACCGCATCGTCGCCGAGTCCGGTGCCGAACTGGTCCTGCACCTGGGTCTGGACGCCACCGAGACCTCCGACCGGGCGGACGGCCTCCTGGGCACTCTGCGGGTCCTGGGCGCGGCCCAGCGTTCCGACACCGTCCGCAGACTCGTGGTCCGTTCCAACGCGGCCCTGAACGCCGATGACACCGCCGAGGTCGAACGGCACGTCCACGCGCTGCGACGCCGTCGGCCGGATCTCTCCGTGGCCGTCATGAGGCTCGCGAACCTCATCGGCCCCTCCGTGGACACCCCTCTCACCCGCTACATGCACTCCCGCGTCGTGCCCACGGTGATGGGACGCGACCCCAGGGTGCAGTTCCTGCACGAGGACGACGGCGCCGAGGCGCTCGTCCGGATGGCGCTCTGCGAGGAGACCGGTGTCTTCGACGCCTGCGGGGCGGACACGGTACCTCTCTCCCACTGCCTGCGCAGGGTCGGCGGACAGCGTCTCCCCGTTCCCGCGCGCGGTCTGAGGGCGCTGCGGGGTGTGGCCCGGCATGGACGGATCGGTTACGCCGGCGCGAGCGCGGCACGGAGCGTCGAGGTCGGACCCCACGTCTCCCGTCTGGATCCGGCGCCGTTGTGCGCCGCCCTGGGCTGGGCTCCCGCCTACAGCTCCATCGAGGCCTTCGAGTCCTACGCGCACAGCCGCGGCCGTGTGGCCCGTGGCGCGGGTCTGCGTCCGATCCACGTCCTCGCCCTGGCCCGGGCCACCTTCGGTCGCTGACGGACGTTCCTTCCGCGCGGCTCTCAGCGCGCCGTGAGCGCCTTGCGGTGTCTGACCGCGCGTAGTGCCACGGCCCCGGCCACGGCGCCCGCCACGGCGGCGGGCACGGCCACCTTCAACGCCTTGCGATGCTTGCGGAAGTCGTGGATGGGCCATTCGTGGTTGCGCGCGTACCGGCGCAGGTCCCCGTCGGGGTTGACCGCGTGAGGGTCGCCGACCAGTGACAGCAGCGGCAGATCGTTGGAGGAGTCGCTGTAGGCCGAGCAGGAGCGCAGGTCCCATCCCTGCGCGCCGGCCAGCGCCCGGACCGCCACGGCCTTGGCGGGGCCGTGCAGCAGGTCTCCGTTGAGCCGTCCGGTGTACACCCCGTCCACGGTCTCGGCCTCGGTGCCCAGCGCTCCGGTCAGTCCCAGCCTGCGGCGGATGATCTCCGCGAGCTCGACGGGGGTGGCGGTGACCAGCCATACGGGCCGGCCGGCGTCCAGATGTCTCTGGACCAGGGCGCGGGCGCCCTCCCAGATGCGGTCGGACATGGTGTCGTCGTAGATCTCCTCGCAGAGCGAGACGAGGTCGTCGACGTCGTGTCCGGCGACGAAGGCCAGGGCGGCCTCCCGGGCGGCGTTGATGTGCTCGGGCTGCTCGCTGCCGGTCACCCGGAACACCGTCTGTCCCCATGCGAAACGCATCAGGTCACGTGTGGTGAACAGGTCGCGGGAGGCGAGTCCCCGGGCGAAGTGGTAGATCGACGCGCCCCGCATCAGGGTGTTGTCCACGTCGAAGAAGGCGGCTCCGGGGCCGACCGGTTCCGGGGACGATACGTCCTGTGACACGGTTCTCTCCTGGCTCGGGTGGGGGAGGCGATCCTCCGATGGGCGGGGGTGACGCTCCCCGAGTACTGTGAGCCTAAGGCCCTCCGGATGCCTCATGCGGCCTCCGTGCCCTGACACTAAACCTGGTGATGAAGATCACAGTGTAAGTCACGGTTTGCGCCTCCGTTCTGCGAGATCTCTCCCGGGAACGTGCCCTCAAAAGTGCATCCTGTGCACATCCACCCACTAACGTGCAGCATCATTATCGAGATGGTCACGGTAGGACTGACATTCATAAGCGCGTTGGTGGGCTGGAGCGCCACCGCCGCGCTGACCGCGTACGCCCAACGCCGCCCCGGTGTCGCCGTGATCGCGTGGTCGATCGCCGCCCTGGGGATCACGGTCGGTCTCAGTGCCGCGGTGATCGGCGTGATGTTCGACTTCGGCGGGGCCACATTCCGGCTCCTGCACGTGGGCATCAGCCTCATAGGCCCCGTCTACCTGGCGTGGGGGGCCTTCGAGTACGCGGTTCGCGCGCCGAACGCCCGCTTCACCTCACGCCTGTTCCTCAGCGTCTTCACCATCGTCCCCCTGGTGGTACTGGCCGTCGATCGCGTCAGCGAGCGCTTCGGCGACTCCTTCCCCCCGCTGGAACACTACGACCTGATCCCGCGCGCGCTCGTGAACGGTGCGCAGGTCTTCGTCGTCGTCCTTCTCGTCACCGCGCTGGTCGCCATCGTGCGCCGAGGCCTTGGAGGCCGAGGGAAGGTCGACCTGACCGTCGTCCTCCTGCTGCTCGTGGCCGCGCTCCTGTCCATCGTCGTGGGTCGTGCGGGCCTGGGCGCCATGGGGCCGGTGCTCATGCTCGGCTCGCTCGCCGCTCTCTGGGGCGCGGGCGCGATGGCCGCCAAGCCCCGTCGTGACCCCTACGACGAGGTGGAGGACGACTACTACGACGACGAGTACGACGACGTGGACGACGAACTCGACGATCCGCAGGAGGAACCCGTGCGCCGTAAGCGCCGCCACGCCGAGAACCACGAGGAGGACCTCTACGGAGGGGCCCCCTCGGCCCCGCCCTCCAAGGTGCGCGGGGTCATCACGATCTACACGCTGGCCGAGGGCGAGGGCGAAGGGTTCGACCGGCTCGCCGCCGCCGTGGTCGCCCAGGTGTCCGCCCACGAGCCCGACACCCTGCTGTTCGCCGCGCACACCGTGCCCAGCGCGCCGCTACAGCGCATCGTCTACGCGATCTACCGGGACGAGCTGGCGCAGGAGGAACACGAGCGTCAGCCGCACATCCTGGAGTTCGGCCGCCTGCTCTCCGGGCACGTGGTCGCGACCAACGTGATCGAACTCTCCCTCGCGGACGCGGCGGCCAATGACGGCCTCGCGGCGATGCTGATGCCCCGCTGAGCGGGTCCGGCCTCCCCTCCGAACAGCCGTTTCGATGATGGCGTTCCTTCCCCTGTGCCGGGGAGGGAGACGCCCCCGGAAGTGCTCCCGCGTTCTCGACGAGAAACCGATCCCCGCCTCGTCGCAACCGATCCGGGGAGCGGGGCATCCAACGCGTGGTGAAGTACCCTTCCCTACAGGTTTTCCATGACCGGTGCCCATCGAGCACCGTTGGCGTGTGACCGAGTCCGGCCGGATGACCCAGCCGAGAGGCGCGCCGGAGCGAAAGAAAGTGTGCTGGGATTCCGATGCGTAAGTTCCTTGTCGTCCTCCTGATCCTGCTCGCGGCGTTGGTCGTCGTGGCCGACATCGGGGCGCGTTCCTTCGCGCAGAGCACCCTCTCCGAACGGCTCGCCCAGCAGATGGACATGTCCGAGGAGCCGGACGTCTCCATCGAGGGCTGGGCCTTCCTGCCCCAGGTGCTGAGCGGGACCTACACCGAGGTGAACATCGACGCCGCCAGCGCGACGATGAGCGGTGTCACGGTCGAACAGGTCGAGGCGACCGCCTCCGACGTCGAGGCGCCCCTGAGCGACCTCATGAACGAGCCCGACGTGGTCGCCGGCCAGGTCGACGGCTCCTTCGTGGTCCCCTACACCTACTTCAACCCGTACCTGCCCGAGGGCATGACCATCGGCACCGAGGAGGGCGACGCCCGCATCAGCGGTGAGCTCGCCCTGACCGAGCTGGGCCGCAGCATCCCGGTCTCCAGCGGTGTCGAGTTCACCGTCGACGGCGACGTCCTCACGGTCACCCCGGTCGACATCCAGATCGGCGATCTGCCGATCGACCTCGGGGACCAGGTCGCCGACGCTCTGGGCTTCAGCGCCCAGGTGCCCGAGCTCCCGCTCGGCCTGTCCGTCACCGAGATGGAGGCCACCTCCAGCGGGCTGCGGATCACCGGCACCGGCTCGGACATCCCGCTGATGGGCTCCGAGGTCGCCTGATGTCCGTCGCGGTGGAGCGGCTCGGCGCCGAGGACATCGGCGCCGAGCCCGGCGCGAGGGCGACCCTCGTCCAGATCTCCAGCGCGTTCTGTCAGCCCTGCCGGGCCACCCGCCGGATCCTGGAGGAGGTGGCCGCGATGGTCGAGGGCGTGACCCACGTGGAGATCGACGCCGAGTCGCACCTGGACCTGGTGCGACGGCTGGAGATCCGCGGAACCCCGACGGTGTTCGTCCTGGACTCCTCGGGGCGGATCGTGCGGCGGGCCCAAGGGCAGCCCCGTAAGGCGGACGTGATCGCCGCTCTCGGTCGAGCCGTTCTCTGAGCTCCCGAACACGCGTTCTCGAGACGCCTCTCCCACATCCTGGACCCCATCCGTCTCCGGTTCCCCTTGTGGAGCGGGGACGATGGCTCCTCCTGTGATCCAGGACACCAGTGACAAGACGATGCCGTGCCTGTAGCGTCTAAAACGTGACTTCCTTGACGAGCGCGTATCTGACGAAGCGACGGGCGGTCGATTTCTGCCGCGTCGCCGCCGCGCTCTGTCCGTGTTCCTAGGGCGGACGGGCCTCGAGCCCGAGTCCGTTCCGTGCGACCGGATCCTTCGGTGCCCACACCCGCGGTCGAGATGACTTCCCGTACGTGTGGAACCCGGAGAACGGAGTCCCCTCACCCTCGTGGGTGATCGGACCCGAACTCCCCGTACACCGCGTATCCGGGCTCCGTGCGTCCACGTTCGCCCATCCCGAACAGCCCGTTCTCCACGTCCGATCGACACCCGAACCGGGTGCCACGGGGGTACCCCCCGAACGCCCCCGGACGCGGGAGCCCACCGGCGTACCCCGGTTCCGGCCCCATATCCGGAACCGACGCAACGACACACACGACACCGCACGTAGAAACACAGGAGGTTCCCCATGAGCCGCTCCGACGTCCTCGTGGACGCCGACTGGGTGGAGGCTCACCTGGACGACGCCGACGTCGTCCTCGTCGAGGTGGACGAGGACACGTCCGCCTACGACAAGGGCCACATCCGAGGCGCCGTCAAGATCGACTGGAAGACGGACCTCCAGGACCCGGTCCGTCGCGACTTCGTCGACAAGACCGGGTTCGAGAAGCTGCTGTCCGCCAAGGGCATCGGCAACGACGACCAGGTGATCCTGTACGGCGGCAACAACAACTGGTTCGCGGCCTACGCGTACTGGTACTTCAAGCTCTACGGCCACGACAACGTGCGCCTGCTCGACGGCGGCCGCAAGAAGTGGGAGCTCGACTCCCGCGAGCTCGTCGAGGAGGTCCCGGAGCGGGACGCCACCGAGTACCGGGCCCAGGAGCAGGACACCTCGATCCGCGCCTTCCGCGACGAGGTCGTCGGGGCCATCGGCGTCAAGGACCTCGTCGACGTCCGTTCGCCCGACGAGTTCACCGGCAAGCTGCTGGCCCCCGCGCACCTGCCGCAGGAGACCTCGCAGCGTCCGGGCCACATCCCGACCGCGCGCAACATCCCGTGGGCCAAGACCGCCAACGAGGACGGCACCTTCAAGTCCGCCGAGGAGCTGCGCGAGCTCTACACCGAGGCCGGGGTCGACCTGGACAAGGACATCATCGCCTATTGCAGGATCGGTGAGCGCTCGTCGCACACCTGGTTCGCGCTGCACGAGATCATCGGGCTGGAGAACGTCAAGAACTACGACGGCTCTTGGACCGAGTACGGCTCCCTGGTGGGCGTGCCGGTCGAGCTGGGGGAGGCCGAGGCCAAGTGACCGGTTGCGGAGCACCCGAGGGCGGAGTGGCCCTGGCCGACGTCGACGCCGGTGACCAGGCGGTCATCCAGGGCACGGTGACCCGGGACGGTCGACCGCTGCGCGGCGCCTACGCCCGGCTGTTGAACGAGTCCGACGACTTCGTCGGAGAGGTGGCCACCGGCGACGAGGGGACCTTCCGGTTCTTCGCCGCCGACGGCACCTGGAAGGTACGTGTCCTGGCCTCCCAGGGGTTCACCGGCGAGTACCCGGTCTTGGCCGAGGTCGGAAAGATCGTGAACCTCGAGGTCCAGGCCTGACCGTGCTCTGAGACCGAACGGTGCCGACGGCGCCGGTGACGACGGGGACCCCCGTCGCCGCCGGCGCCGTCGCGCCGTGTCGGGGAGAGACGCCCCGGAGAAGGGGCGACGCGCCCTGGAGCGGGCGTTCGCGCACGTGCCCGAGGGGTTGTCCACAGGCGGTGGTCCGGGACTGGAAAGCGGTGGGGCACCCTGCTTCACTGTGAGTGTCACGGCCACGCCATTCGGGGGGCTCGGACACGGAGCGTGTCCGAACCCCGGGTGGGTCGGCCGTGACGAGCGCGCAGGGTGTCGGCCACCGGTACCCGACCTCCGACCGTCCGGCGGCCGGAGCCCCCGCGTGGACGATTCCCCGGCGGTCCTCTCTCCCCGCCGTCGGGCAGGAGGTGTTCGGATGATGTCCACAGAACGGTCGTCGAAGGTCGACGTCGGTACGTCCCGGAACGATGCCGGGCGCACCTACCTCGGCTGGCGGCACAGGGTCCTCATCCCACCACCGGGTCCCGCACCGCGTCGTCCCGCGCCCGAGGACGCACACGGACTCAGCGAGGAGTGGATCGCGGGCCAACGCGACAGCGAGGCCCTCACCAACCGCCCCCTCTACTACGCCCTGGGCGGGCTCACCCTGCTCGCCCTGCTGTTCCCCCTGCTGTGGTCGACACGCGTCCTGCCCGGACCACTGGCCCTGGGAGGGGTGTTCGCCTGCGCGGCCATCGCGGCACCGGTCGCCTTCGCCCTCGTCCAGAGCCGCCAGGTCATGGCCCGGCGGCTGGCCCGGGCCGAGGAACGCATCGGAGCGGAGCGCGCGGAGCGCGAACGGCTTCTGCGCGAGCGCCAGCACGACCACGCTCGGAAGTACACCGAGTGGCGGGCGGCCTGCCGCGCCTACGAGGCCCAGCCGCACTGGTACGGGGTGACGGTCCCCTCCGATACCTCGGCGGTCGTCGTGGTCGGCGGGACCGACTCCGGGTGGTCGGCCCTGCTCACCACGGTCGGGATCTCACGTCTGCGCGAGGGCGGCGACCTCACCGTCGTCGACCTCACCGGCCGCGGCGTCACGCGTGAACTCGTCCGGTTGGCCCGACGCTGCGCGGTGGGGCCCCGGCACTGGGTGCTCCCGGCCGACCTGCCCCGGATGACCCTGGGCACCGATCTGGACGCGGGGCAACGGGCGCGGATCCTCTCCGCGGTGGCCGCGGCCTCGGGGCGTGACGAGGATTCCGACGCCGACGAGACGCTCCTGCTGCGCCTGCTGGAGGTGCTCGGTCCGGACGTGGGCATCGACCGCCTGATCGGTGGTCTGCGCGCCCTGGTGACACCGGCCGAGGACATGGCCGAGGACGATCCGGCCCTGGCCCTGCTCGGCCCCCGGGAGCGTGAGCGGGTCCGCGAACGCTGTGCCGACGTCCCCGATGCCCGGGGGCGGGCATGGCGATTGGAACAACGGCTCAGTCCCTTCGAGGCCGTGGGCACCCGGGCCGAGGACGGCACCTACGCGCAGGTCAAGATCATCTCCACCGACCGGGCCTCCGGTCCGGGCGCGGCCCGGGTGTACGGCACCTACGCGGTCGCGGCGCTCAGCGAACTCCTGGAGGCGCGGACCCCGTCCAGGGGGTCGGCGGCGACCGCCTCCCGGAAGCGGAGGGAGCGGACCCGCACCGTGGTGGTCTGCGGAGCCGAGACCCTCCCCGAGGAGGAGGTCGACCAGGTTCTGTCCGCCGCAGAGGACGGCGGGGTGGAGGTGGTGCTCATGTTCCGGGAGGCGGTGCCCCTCGCGTTGCGTCATCTCGACGGCCCCTCCCGGCTCCCCGTGCTGATGCGTCAGTCCGGGCCTGAGGAGGGCGTCGAACGGCTCGCCGCTCTGGTGGCACGGGCCTCTGGAGGTCGAGGGGTCGACATGGCCGCGCACGGCCTCACCGAGGCGATCGGCGGGGCCGTGGGCGAGACGGCGGCCGGGGGAGAGGACGGCGGCTCGGAGGGGGAGCCCGACGACGAGCCTCTCTTCCCTTCGCCGCACACCGAGTCCGGAGCGCTCATTCGCAACGCGGCCGCGGCCATCGCCCCGCTGGACCTGGTCCGCCATGTGAGATCCGCCACGGTGTGGGGTCGGGCGACGGCGAAGGCGGCCGAGGCCGACACACCGAACCCGGAGCGGGGCGCGGCGGGGGCGGAGGTCGGGGGAACGGCCCCCGACACGGCCTCCCTGAGGTCCCTGGCGCCCACGACGGCTCTCGTCCTGACCCCCGACGGTCCGGTCCCGGCCGACACCAACCCGGGTATCCTCACCCTGGCCACCGCCACTCTCGCCACCGCCGAGGACCATCGGAACCCCGGCGTCGGCAGGGACGTTGTCCCCATGGGAGCGGAGGCGGGCGTCTCCCCGGAGTCACCGAGGGTACGGCGTTCCGGAGGCCTCGGCCGTGGAACGGTTCCCGCGGGGGGCGGCACGCCGACCGACACGTCGGGGGACGGCGTGGTCCTCGAGGAGGATCGGGGCCCGATGACGGTCCCGGCCGACGACGGGCTCGATCCGTCGCAGGTCCCGCCCAACCTCGGGCCGCCGCCCGAGCGTTTGGACTGGCGGGTCTGAGCGTCGATGGAGAATAAGCTTGGCCTGACACATCGCCCGCCTTCGAAGCGCGTTCGTGCGGGTGATCTAGCGATCGTGGAGATTTGATGAGCGAGCTTCCCCTGCGCGCCCAACTGGCCTCGGTACTGGGCAGGAGCGCGGCAAGCCTGTCCAGGGCCACCGGACGAGGAGACGGCTCCGTCATCGGTGGACGCGTCGCCCTCAAGGTCGAACCGGACCTGCTCGCCAAGCTCGCCCAAGGGCGCAGGCTGGCCCTGGTCAGCGCCACCAACGGCAAGACCACCACGACCCGGCTCATCGCGCAGGCCCTGCGCGAGCTCGGTGAGGTGGCCACCAACGAGTACGGCGCGAACATGCCCACCGGGCACATCACCGCGCTCTCCGACAACAAGTCGGCGATCAACGGCGTGCTGGAGGTGGACGAGAAGTACCTGCCCCAGGTCCTCAAGGCCACCTCGCCCGCCTTCGTCGTGCTGATGAACCTCAGCCGCGACCAGATGGACCGCGCCTCGGAGATCAACCTGCTCGCGAAGAAGTGGCGTACCGCCCTGTCGCAGAGCAACACCCACGTGATCGCCAACGCCGACGACCCGCTCGTGGCCTGGGCCGGTCTGGGCGCCCCGAACGCCACCTGGGTCTCGGCCGGTCAGCGCTGGAAGGAGGACGCCTGGTGCTGCCCCGAGTGCGGCGGCCACCTCAAGCGCGACCAGGACCCGTACTGGGAGTGCCCCGAGTGCGGCCTCTCCCGGCCCGAGACCGCATGGGCGGTGGACAACGACTCCGACACCCTGATCGCCCCCGGCGGTCAGCAGATCAAGCTCCGGCTCAACCTGCCGGGCGACGCCAACCGGTCCAACGCCGCGATCGCCGCCGCCACCGCGGCCGGGTACGGACTCCACCCCGAGCGCACGGTCGAGCGGTTGCGCGAGATCTCCTCGGTGGCCGGCCGCTACACCTCGGTGGTCACCATGGGCGTCGAGGTCCGTCTGCTGCTCGCCAAGAACCCGGCCGGTTGGCTGGAGTCCTTCGCGGTCCTCGACCCGCCGCGCGTCCCGGTGATCCTGGCGGTCAACGCCCAGATCCCCGATGGCAAGGACACCTCCTGGCTGTGGGACGTGGACTACCGCGTCCTCCGCGGCCGCCGGGTGTTCGTCATGGGCGAGCGTCGCACCGACCTCGCCCTGCGTCTGGAGACCGACGAGGTCCCCTTCGAGGTGGCCGACCGGGTGGACGAGATCCTGGGCCGCCTCAAGGCGGAGCGTCCCGACATCACCAAGGTCGACGTCATCGCCAACTACACCGCCTTCCAGCAGATCCGCACGGCGTACGGCCGCGTCCAGTAGGAGACCCCCATGTCGAACACCAGTAGTGCCCTGCGGATCGTGTGGATCTACCCCGACCTGCTCAGTACCTACGGGGACCAGGGCAACGTCCTCATCCTTCAGCGCCGCGCCGAGCAGCGCGGGATCCCCACCGAGATCGTGCGGGTCCACTCCAGCGACGCCGTGCCCGAGCAGGGCGACATCTACCTGCTCGGCGGCGGTGAGGATCGTCCGCAGATCCTGGCGGCCGAGCGTCTGCGCGCCGACGGCGGACTCGCCCGGGCCGCGGCCCGGGGCGCGTGCGTCTTCGCGGTCTGCGCCGGCTACCAGATCATCGGTGAGAGCTACGGCGACGACGAGGCCAACCCGCTTCCGGGCGTGGGCATCCTCGACATCCGCAGTGGTCGAGGCCAGACCCGCGCCGTGGGCGAGATCGTCGCCGACGTCGACCCCTCCCTGGGGGTGGGTCGGATCACCGGTTTCGAGAACCACCAGGGCCGCACCGCGATCGGTCCGCAGGCCCGTCCGCTCTCGACCACGGTGAAGGGCATCGGCAACGACGACCGCACCGAGGGCGCCTACCAGGGGCAGATTCTCGGCACCTACCTGCACGGGCCGGCGCTGCCGCGCAACCCGCAGCTGGCCGATCTGCTGCTGCGCTGGCGTGTGGGCGCGCTGAACCCGCTACCGCCGGCGTGGGGTGAGCGTCTGCACGACGAGCGTCTGGCCGCGGCCCTGCGCTGATCGTCGAAGGACATGATGGAGCCCGGTGGGATCTCTCCCACCGGGCTCCATCATGTTCGTGTGCGCTGCGGCCGTCAGCGCGGTGTGCGGCGGAAGTCGCCGATGTCGGCGTTGGCGCCGGTGTCCGGGTCGACGATGACCTCCTGGCCGGCGGCGATGCCCTCGACGGTCAGGGTGGCGTCGGTGGGCACGGTCCGCTTCACCAGGCCGAGGGCGATCGGGCCGATCTCGTGGTGACGGGCGGAACCTCCCACGCGGCCGACCCGGCGGCCCTCCATCTCGATGTCGGCGCCCACGTGGGGGAGCCGGTCGGCGGTACCGTCCAGGTGCAGCATGACCAGCCGCCGGGGCGGGCGTCCCAGGTTGTGCACGCGCGCCACGGTCTCCTGACCGGGGTAGCAGCCCTTGTCCAGGTGGACGGCGGAGCCGATCCAGTCCATCTCGTGGGGGATGGCCCGGTCGTCGGAGTCGATACCGGCCCGAGGCCGGTGGGAGGCGATCCGGTGGGCCTCGTAGGCCCACAGGCCGGCCGGGCGGGCCCCCGAACCGGTCAGACCCTCGGCGATGGCCACGAGGTCCTCTGAGGGGACGAACAGGTCGACCTGGTCCTCGGTGACGCGGGAGATCGGCCCCTCGACGGCGGCCAGGACCTCGTCCCGCTTCGGGCCGAGCACGCTGAGCACGGAGCGGCTCTCGGACAGGTCCTCGACCTCCACCCGCAGCATGAAGACCATCGAGTCCAGGAAGGCGGCCAGTTCCGCGCCCTGGCCCGGTTCGGTGTGGATCCAGGTGGCCTCGCCGTCGTCGACCAGGGAGAGGTGCCACCTCAGGTGGCCTCGAGTGTCCAGGATCAGGGCCTCGGTGCCCGTGCCCGGGGCGAGGCCCCGGGTGAGCTGGCTGGTGAGGTCGTTGAGCCAGCCCAGACGGTCGGGTCCGCTCACCCGCACCACGCCCCGGTTGCTCCGGTCGACCCAGGCGGCGGAGCGTTCGATCGCGCGGCCCTCGTGGGAGGGGTCGCCGTAGTGGGCGGCGACGTCGGAGTCGGGTGTCTCGGCGCTCACGGCACCGTGTGTGGTCAGCAGCGGCGAAGTCATACCGCCGAGGTTATCCGTAGCGGAGGTCGATGCGACAGGGCTTCGAAGCGGCTGCTCTGACCTGGGGATACACGTCACAGAAAAACATTTGCCCCGGGCCGGGAGGACGACATACCTTCGAGGCACGCAGGAAAGGAGGTGGTCCGAGAAATGATCGATTTCAGGACTGGCGAGGTGGCCGTCCGCTAGGACGACGCTGAGCGTTCGCTCGACGCGCGTCGTGGCGAATCCCAGACGGACACCCGAACCCCGGGCTGTCGGACCTGGTCCGACCCGACCCCGCTCAGGCGGGAACGGCCCGGGGTTCGTTCTGTCCGAAGACCCTCGAGGTCACTTCCCGTTGCCCGGGGTGCTCTCCGAGACCTTCTTCAGCTGAGCGGACATGTACGACTGGAGCCCGTGGCCGCGCGCGGCCAGGTCCCAGGCGTAGCCCAGGGTCTGGCTGCCGTCGTTGAACAGGCCGTACAGGCGGTGGGAGCCCTCGACCTCCAGGCCGGTGATGGTCCGCACGATGCCCGCGCTGCGCATCTCCACCCGGTTGGCGAACACGTTGCCCTCGTAGGACTCCAGATAGCCCTCGTTGTGGGCGATCATCACCTCGAGGTGGACGATGTTCTCCTCATCGTCCGCGGCGTACTGCGCGGTGTCCTCGGCGGACAGCGCACGCCAGTAGCCCGATTCCTCGGTGACCAGCTCACCGGTGGTCCCGTCGGGGTTCATACGCCAGGCCTTACCGGTGTAGGCCAGATAGGGCAGACCCGCGCGCGGGCTGAACTCGACCTCCTGGCCGAACTGGAACTTTTCCTCTTCCACGTATCCGGCGACGCCGACGCCTTCCCAACGTCCGAACAGGAAGGACAGTTTCGCCAGATCAGGGTGTACCGCAGAGTCCATAACCACCGAGACTATCGGCGTCTCGGGGGTACCGGTGACGGTGCCGCGCGGGCGCTCCGGGCGGCGCCCCGGAGCCTTGGCCCGGCCATGCCCAATTGGCCCCGCTTTCCCGGAGAACTGGTAAAGATGGTGAACGGACACGGTGCGGCCACGGGGCTTGGAGTCGACCGCTGTCCCGACCTCCGACGCATTCTCCTAAGGGGCTGCCTGTGTTACTGGTGATCGGTGTGGCGCTGCTCGCCATCGCGGCGGTCCTGCTGCCACTGACCATCATCGGCCTGCGCCGTTGGCAGCGCCAGCGCGGGCTCGCCCGCCTGCTCCCCTCCGCGCTCGCCGACCGTGAGGGCCAGCGTGTGACCCTCACCGGGGTGGCCGCGCCCGGTCCCGGTGGAGGGCCCATCGAGTCCGGTCTGGCCGGTGTCGAATGTGTCTGGCACGGCCACGAGGTGCTCCGTCACTATCGCCCCCTGGCCCGCGACCAGGTCGAGGGCCAGGTCGTCGAACGCGCCTTCGACTCGATCGCCGACTACGGGTCCGATGACCTGTTCGGCCTGGTGGGGGAGGGGCGTCCGGCGGACGCCGAACGGATCTACGTCGACCCGGACGGTACCGAGCCGCGCGACGCCGAGCTCTGCCTCAAGCGTCTGGTCGGTCGGCCTCAGCCCGGGGTGGCCGCGGCGGCGGACGATCTCCTGTCCCGTGTCCGCAGCCCGATCTCCGGGGTCTTCCGAGGCGAGACCATCGAGTTCGAGTACCGCGAGTGGGTCATCCGGCAGGGCGCGCGCGTCCGTGTCACCGGCCTTCTGCGCGTGGTCGACGGCCGTGTGGTCCTGACCGCCCCGGACGAGGGCGGCCTGGTCATCGAACACGGTGTGCGCGAGCGCCCCTCGCGGGTCTCACCGCGTCGGACCGAGGCGCTGGCCCTCCTGACGGCCTTCATGGTCTGCCTGGTCGTGGGGGCGGCGCTCACCGTCGCCGGCCTGCCGCTAGGCTGAAGCACATGTCTCGTTCCCTGGTGATCAAGGTCACGGCCGGCGAGGATGCTCCCGAGCGGTGCAACCAGGCCTTCACCGTCGCGGCCGCCGCGTTGGCGAGCGGCGTCGACGTCTCCCTGTGGCTGACCGGCGAGGCGACCTGGTTCGCCGTCCCCGGACGGGCCGAGACCTTCGAACTGCCGCACGCGGCGCCCTTGGCCGACCTGCTGGCCTCCGTGCTGGCCGCCGGCCGGATGACGGTGTGCACTCAGTGCGCGGCCCGCCGGGAGCTCGGTCGGGACGACCTGATCGACGGTGTGCGTATCGCGGGGGCACCGACCTTCGTCGAGGAGAGCATTCGCGAAGGGGCCCAGGCCCTCGTCTACTGACGGTGCTCGCGGGGGCCGACTCCGAACGGACGACGTGCCCGCACCGCGAGGGCGGTACGGGCACGTGGAGGTCGGTTCAGTCGTGGTCCGGCGTCACTTCTTGCCCTGGTTGGCGACCGCCTCGATCGCGGCCTTCGCGGCCTCCGGGTCGAGGTAGGTGCCGCCCGGGTTCGTGGGCTTGAGGTCTTGGTCCAGCTCGTAGACCAGCGGGATCCCGGTGGGGATGTTCAGGCCGGCGATGTCGGCGTCGCCGATCCCGTCCAGGTGCTTGACCAGGGCGCGCAGCGAGTTGCCGTGGGCGGCGACCATGACGGTCCGGCCGGCGGCCAGGTCCGGGACGATGCGGTCGTACCAGTACGGCAGGGCCCGGTCGAGGACGTCCTTGAGGCACTCGGTACGCGGCAGCAGCTCCGGCGGGAGCAGCCTGTAGCGGGTGTCTCCGGCCTGCGAGTAGGGGTCGTCGTCGGCGATGGGCGGCGGCGGGGTGTCGTAGGAGCGACGCCAGATCATGAACTGTTCGTCGCCGTACTCGTCACGGGTCTGCGCCTTGTCCTTGCCCTGGAGGGCGCCGTAGTGGCGCTCGTTGAGGCGCCAGGTGCGTTCGACCGGAAGCCAGTGCAGGTCGGCGGTCTCCAACGCGAGGTTCGCGGTGCGGATGGCGCGCTTGAGCAGAGAGGTGTGCAGGATGTCCGGGGTCACCCCGGCGGACTTGAGCAGTTCACCGCCGCGGCGGGCCTCCTCTTCGCCCTGTGCGGACAGGTCCACGTCCACCCAGCCGGTGAACAGGCCCTTCGCGTTCCAGACACTCTCACCGTGTCGCAGCAGTACCAGAGTTCCCATGGGGACAAGCCTAGTCACTCGCCGATTCCGTTCGGCCGTCGCCCCGTGGCCGTTCGCGCGCGGGGCGGGCGGTTCCGCTCCCGGATCAGCCTTCGTCGGCGGTCTCGGCCAGATGGGCGAAGGCCCGCAGGTTCCGTGTGTCGTGGCCGCGCTCGGTACGCCACTTCCACTCCTTGCGGATCGCCGAGGCGAAACCGAGCTCCAGCGCCGTGTTGAAGTTCTCGTCGGAGTAGGTGAGCACGCATCCCAGCAACCGGTCGACCTCCTCCGGGGTGATCCCGGCCAGGGGGAGCCGGCCCCGGATGTACACGTCGCCGACCTCGTCGGAGGTGAACGCCATCCCGTACATGTCCGTGCCCAGGCGCGTCAGCCACTGATAGAAACCGGCGTGGTTCTCGTCCGGACGGCGACAGAAGAACGAGGTCAGGGTGAGACTGTGCGGCCCGGCCTCCAGCCAGACCAGGGTCTTGAGCTTGGCCTCGCCGGGGATCGTGACCAGGAAGGAGCCCTCACGAGGACGTTCGACCTCCAGGTCGGCCTCCGTCACGGCCTCGTCGATCGCCTTGATCGCGCTCTCACGCGCCGTCGTCTCCTCCACGTGCCTTCCTTCCTTTCCGGTCGCCGTCATCGGCCCGCGGCCTCGGCCAAGGGGAGGTCGTTCGGGGCGAGGGCGGACCGGTACACGTTCAACAACTCGTCCACGGTCCGAGACCATCCCAGGGTCGCCGCGTGCAGGGGCGCGGCCTCGGCCAGCTTGGCACGTCGGGCCGGTTCGTGGATCAGTCGATGCAGTTCGGCGGCGTAGTGGCGCGGATCGTGCCCGTCGATCAGCACACCCGAGAAACCGTCGGAGACCGCCGTGGTCAGTCCGCCCACACGTGAGGCCACCACCGGGGTGCCGCACGCCTGGGACTCCACCGCGACCAGCCCGAAGGACTCGGAGTAGGACGGCACCACCGTCGCGGTGGCGGCCCGATAGTAGTCGGCCAGGCGCGCGCGGTCCTGTGGCGGTTCCATACGCACGACGTCGGCGACGCCCAGCGATCGCGCCAGATCGGCGAGCATGCGGGGCTCGCGCGTCCCTCCGCCGGACAGGCCGCCGACCACACCCACCACGAGACGGTCGCGCAGGGAGGGGTCGCGTTCCAGGAGTTCGGCGGCGGCGCGGATGAGCACGTCCGGTGCCTTCAACCGCTGCACACGGCCGACGAAGAGCAGAAGGTGGGTGTCGCGGGGGAGACCGATCCGATCCAGCGCCTCGGTGCGCGATCCCGGGGTGAAGGTATCCAGGTCCACGCCGGGAGGGATCGTGTGGAGCTGATCACGGCGGGCGCCGTAGAAGTCGACGAGCTGACGGGCCTCGTCGTCGGTGTTGGCGATGAGCCGATCGGCCTGGCGGACCAGCTGGTCCTCTCCGCGCACCCGCTCCTCGGGTTCGGGGGTGTCGCCTTCGGCGAGGGCCGCGTTCTTCACTCTGGCCATGGTGTGCATCGTCTGCACCATCGGTACGCCCCAGCGACGGGCGGCCATCACACCGGCCCGGCCGGACAGCCAGTAGTGACCGTGCACGAGGTCGTAGTGGCCCGGGTCTCCCTGGGCCTCGGCTCTCAGCATGCCGAAGACGAACGGACACAGGTAGCGGGCGAGGGTGTTCTTGTCCAAGTGGCCGTAGGGGCCCGCGGGCACGTGCCGGACGTTCACCCCTGGGAAGAGTTCGACCACGGACGGAAGCGAGGGGGTGGTGGCCCGGGTGAACACGTCCACGGCCACTCCGCGTTCGGCCATGCGACGGGCCACCTCGACCACGTAGACGTTGAGTCCTCCGGCGTCACCGGTGCCGGGTTGGTCGAGGGGTGAGGTGTGCAGACTGACGGTCGCGATCCTCGAGGGGACCGCCGTCTGGTCTCCCAACGGAACGGGTCCGGACAACGGTGGTCCCTCCGGGTCGAGTGTGCGGGCAGTAGTCGACAACAGCGACGAAGGTACACACTGTTCCCGACCCGATCGTCCGAGGGGGCGGGGGTTGACGAACGGGGATATCAGGGTGAGGCGGCCCAACCGGAGACCAGAAAGTCCACGGCGTCGGGGAAGGTGCTCTTCCACGTGGTCAGATCATGGCCGCCCGGAGGCCGCAGGGTGGTGACCGTCATACCGCGTTCGGCGAGCAGCGAGGAGAAGCGTTCTGCCTCGCCGTGAATGGATCCCTCTTGGAGCGGCGTGTGGTCCTCACGGCCCTCCACCAGGAGGAACCGCAGATCCCGCGCCTTCTCCGAACCCAGGAGACGGTCGGGGGAGTGGCCGGTGGTGTTCTCGCCGAGGACGCCGTCGGGGTCGTCGACCCGGAAGTACCCCGCCCAGCTCACCACCTGGGAGTAGAGGTCGGGCGAGCGCAGGGCCAGGGCGGCCGCGCCGTATCCGCCCATGGAGAACCCGCCGATCGCCCGGAGCGATCGGGACCGGCGATGTTCCCCCTCCACGGCGGTGACGGCCGCTTCGGTGACGAACTCCTCCAGAGCGAAGCGGCCGTCATGGGCGTCGGCCCACTCCGTCGTGGAACCGTCGGCGACCTGGCCGTAGGGAGCGGCCACCACGAACTCGACCCCCATGCGGCACATCTGGCGGTCCAGGAGTTCGCCCACCCCCGCGTCCATGAGGGTGGCGTGGGTGGAGGAGGAACCGTGCAGCAGGTACAGCACGGGAAGGTCGGCGCTATCGGGCCCGGGGGGTCTGCGTATCCACAGAGGACGTTCCTCACCCGGGGCGCTCGGGTCGGGGAGGGCGACGATCTCGTCCCGGCCGGGTTCACCGCAGACCGCTACGTGCCCGGGGCGGGGGATCGGAGCGGGGGCGGAATCGGTGGGCGCGGGGGGCGGTACGTGGCCCAGGACCCTCTCGGGGTCGGGTTCGGTGAGCTCCGGCCCGAGCCGGTCGGCCGGATCCTCCTGGGCCGTGGTGGCCAGGGAGGCGGCGGTGAAGGCCACGGCGCAGGAGGCGAGAAGCACGGTGACGCGGCGGGAGAAGGAGACGAACACGTCGCGACCTCGGGGTTCGGGGGCACCGGTGAACGGTCTCGATACGACCGAGAATGTCACCCACTGTAGTCGAGTGGGGTCGTTGTGTGTGGAAGGTGCGGCGTGCCCTGGACGTCTCCTCCGAAATCCCCGCGGGTCCGCCGCTCTCCGTCAGACCGCCACCGGGTGCCGAAGGCGCAGCGCGTCGGGATAGGGGCGCAGGTAGGTCTGCCCACCGGCCCACTCCAGGTCCTCCGCCAGACAGTGGTGTCGCAACAGGGCCACCGGCAGACTGAGCGGACTCTGGCCCTCCCGGTACTCCTCGATTCCGGCCAGGAGATCGTGCCTGCGCGTGTCGTCCAGTGCCGGGCTCACCATGCCGAAGATGTGCTGGAGCACGTTGGCGTGCTTGCCCCGCGTGGTCCGCAGCGCGAGCGTCCGTTGGAAGGCCTCCGCGTAGGCGGCGGCGATCTCCTCGCGGTCGCCCCCGCCGGCCCGGGCCACGATCCGTCCCGTCTCCCGGTAGCCGTCCGGCGAGTGCGCCATCAGCTGGAGTTTGTGCCGAGTGTGGAACTCCACCAGGTCGCGCGGTCGCCATGCCCCTTCGAGTAGGGAGCGCAGTCGGGAATGGGCGAACACCCGTTCCACGAAGTGCTCGCGCAGTACCGGGTCGGACAGTCGGCCCTGCTCCTCGACGGGCAGGAGGGGTAGAAGGGCGGTGAGCCTGGCCGCGAAGGCGCCCCGCCCGGTACCGCGTCGACGATCGCCCTTCTCGTCGAAGACGGGCAGTGAGAGCAGCCCGCAACTCGGGGACTTGTTCTTGAGCACGTAGCCGTCCAGGCGGCGCAGCTCCTTGAGGTGGCGATCCGCGACACCCGCGAGGTCGTCGGTGTGGTCGACGCCGTCCTTGGTGGAGACCACCCGGTCCGAGCCGTCCGAGTCCCGCAGGCGCAGGGTCGGGCGAGGTACCCCCAGGCCGATCTCCGCCTCGGGGCAGACGGGGAGCCAGTTCACGTGTCGGTCCAGTTCGTCGGTGAGGAACCGGTAGCGCGAGTGCCCGCCGTTGTAACGCACCGGAGCGCCGAGCAGGCAACTGGAGACCCCGACCACGGGGCGAGGAGGCGGCTTCATGGTGGGGGCTCTACCCCGACCGGCGACGACCAACCGTCGACACGCACGAGCGGTAGTGTGATGATTCCATAGAGTGAAGGAGTCCTTTTGGGCACCCCCGTCCTCGTCCTCTTCACCCAGGACCTGCGCCTCCACGATCATCCCGCGTTGACCGCCGCGCTCGAAGAGTCCGAGACGGTCGTACCGCTCTTCGTCCTCGAACCCGGCCTCCTGCGGCGTGCCGCCCGTAACCGTCGGGCCTATCTGACCGAGGCCCTCGCCGACCTGCGCTCCGGCCTCCGCGACCTCGGTGGTGATCTGGTCCTGCGGCGGGGCGACACCGCGACCGAGGTGCGCGCTCTGGCCCGAGAGACCGGGGCCCGCGCCGTCCACCTGGGCGGGGGAGTGAGCCGGTTCGCGGCGCGGAGGGAGGCGGCCCTGCGCGCCACCGACCTCGAGGTGCGCGTCCATCCGGGGCCGACCATCGTGCCCCCCGGGGCGATCACACCGGCCAAGGGCGACCATTACAAGGTGTTCACGCCCTACTGGCGGGCCTGGGAGGCCGAGGAGCGACGGAAGATCCGGACCGCCCCCGCACGGGTCCGACCACCCGAGGGGATCGACCCGGGCCCGCTCCCCGACCTGGACGCCGAACCCGGCGGTATCGGGGCGCTCGCGCCGGAGAGGACACGGGGCGGTCCGACCCGGGCTCGCGAACGCCTGCGGAGGTGGATCGACCGCGGCCTGGCCGACTATCCGGACCGGCACGACGATCTCCCCGGAGCGGCCACCTCGCACCTGTCCGCCGACCTGCGCTTCGGCTGTCTCTCACCGTTGGAGGTGGAGGCGGTGGCCCGCGATCTCCCCGGTGGTCCGGAGTACGTCCGCCAGCTCGCCTGGCGCGACTTCCACCACCAGGTCACGGCGGCCTTTCCGGAGATCGCCACCCGTGACTACCGCCCGCGCGATCGGGAGTGGCGCCACGACCCGGAGGCCCTGGAGGCCTGGAAGGAGGGACGGACGGGGGTCCCGATCGTGGACGCGGGCATGCGGCAACTGTTGGCGGAGGGGTTCATGCACAACAGGACCCGGATGATCACCGCCGCCTTCCTCACCCGGACCCTGCGCGTGCACTGGCGTGAGGGGGCCGCCCACTTCGACGCCCATCTCACCGACGGGGACGTCGCCGACGAGTACGGGAACTGGCAGTGGGTGGCCGGGACCGGCAACGACACTCGACCGAATCGAGCCTTCAACCCGCTGCGGCAGGCCCGCCGCTTCGACCCCGAGGGCGAGTACGTGCGGCGCCACCTGCCCGAACTGGCCGGACTGCCCGGTCGACGCGCCCACACCCCCTGGGAGGAGGCGGAAGGGGAGGGCACGGCCGGTTATCCACGACCGATCGCCGACCCCGGCCGCTGACCGGGTCCGTGTTCCCCGGCGTCGCGGGACGGTCCCGGAAGAACGTACGAGGGTCCCCCGTGGTCACCCCTCCGTCTCGGCCAGCCCGTCGATGACGTCGTCCAGCACAAGAGCGCGATCGGGGACCGACATCAGGCGCAGCTCGCGTAGGGCGGGCACGGTGTCCACCTCCTGCGAGGCCGTCACCGTGCACACCCTCATGCAGTGACGTGTCGGCACCCACCACAGTTCCCGCTCGTCCATGGGGGCGACGCGGTACACCGTGGTCGGATATCGGGAGGGGCGGCCGGGCGAGTGCCAGCGCTGGACGCGGGAGAGGACGAAGCCGGTGAGCAGGGAATCGAAGATGCCGCCCGAGGCCAGATCGGAGAGGGCGTCCTCGTCGCCCTCGGCCCGGCAGTCGTCGCACCCGGCGAGCTCGGCGCGCAACAACCAACGGGCGCGCGCGTGACCCACCTCGGGGTTCTTGAGCCTGCTCGGATGCCGGTGTCCCATACAACGGAGGGTACGACGGTCCGTCGGGGCTCGGAGGTGGGACTCACGGGACCAGTGGGCAGGACGGGCGAGATCCGACACCCTCCCGGCACGGTGGAGTGACCGGGCCGCGCGAGGACGTCCCCGACCAGGGGGTCTCGAACCCCTTCCCCATAGGTCATCGCGAATTAACGTGGGGGTGCCACCGGGGGTAGTACTACCGCCCGTAGACTGGCGATATGAATCGGCTTGGCGAACTCGAACGCGCGGTGATGGATGTACTGTGGGCACGCAACGAACCAATGACGGTTCGCGAGGTCGGCAAAGCTCTCGCGGAGAGGGACCTGGCGCACACGACCGTCATGACCGTGCTCGACCGACTCGCCAAGAAGAAGGTCGTCACTCGGGCACGTGAGGGACGTGCGTGGCGGTACCGTCCGGCAGCCAGCCGTGAGAACTACGTGTCCGAGCTGATGTTCGACGCTCTCGGGCAGACGGTGGACCGTGACGCCGCCCTGGCCGCCTTCGTCCAATCCATGGACGGCCAGGAGGCTGAAGCGCTTCGGCGCGCACTCGCGGAAATCGAGCAGCCAAGGAACTAGGTCCGTATGGTCAGTGCCGCACTCCTCAGCATCGTCGCGGTCTGCTGCCTCGTCGCCATGGAAGCTCTCCACAGGGCGAAGTGGCCCTCCCGCGGCCCCTACACGGCCGTCATCGCCTGGCAGGCCCTCGGCCTGGCCTGGGGTGTCTCCACCATCGGTGCCCTGCTCGCCTTCGGACTGTCCTCCTACGAACTGGGGGCCGCCGGCGGCGTCATGGCCATGGTCTCCGACCTGATCACCGGCGAGTTCCTGCTCGCCGAGTTCTCCCAGGGGCTGGTGGGCATCAGCCACCTGGTCGCCATCGTCGTGGCGGTCACCCTGACCCTCGTGCTCTTCGCCGGACTGGTCGCCTCCTTCGTGCAGGTGGTCCGGGTCCGTCGACGCCACCACGACCTGCTCGAACTGGTCGCCAGCGACCACCCCGACGTTCCCGGCGCCCGCGTGGTCGACCATCCGGCCGCCGCCGCCTACTGCCTTCCCGGTGTCCTGCGGTCCCAGGTGGTGATCAGCGCGGGCGCTCTGGCGGTCCTCGACAACCGCGAACTGGCCGCCGTCCTCGCCCACGAGCACGCCCACCTACGGCAGCGGCACGACCTCGTCCTGTTGCCGTTCTCCTCGCTCAAGCGGGCCTTCCCGAAGGTACGCCTGGTCCGCACCTACTACGAGACCGTGGCCCTCCTCATCGAGATGTGCGCCGACGACCAGGCCCGCCGTAAGAGCTCCTCCCGGGAGCTGGCGATGGCCCTGCTGCGCTTCGGCGCCGCCGGTCCCGCTCCGGTGCCGGCCGGCGCGATGGCCGCGGTCCAGCACGCCGAGCCGGACGTGATGCGTCGGGTGAACCGCCTTCTGCGCCCCGATGACGAGCTCCCCTACCACGCGGGTGCGATCATCATGGGCTCCTCGGCCTTCCTCTTGGCGGCCGTGACCTGTCTCTGGCACATTCCGGTCTGACGGACCGGTGTTTCGGGCCCGGGCCGAGGGGTAGCCCTCGAACACGCCCGAGGCCCCGATGGCTGTGATCCCCGCCTCCCACGGGCACGATTGTCGGATCCGGTCCGTTGACCGAGGAGAGGGGACGGAACCCCGCTCGGCCGCGCGTAGCTCTGGAGAGTGTCTTGTTTTACTGGATCTGGCAGCTCGTCTACCTGGTCACCTTCGTGGCCAGCCTCTACGCGTTCATCGAGGCGCTGCGCACCCCGCCGCAGGCGTTCGAGGTCATGGACAAGCAGACCAAGAAGCTGTGGGTGATCCTGACCGGTGTCGCCAGCGGTGTCTCCCTGCTCGCGGTCCTCACGGGTACGGGCATGTTCGTGATCCTCGGTCTGGTGGCCACGCTCATCTTCCTGCTGGACGTGCGTCCGGCGGTCAAGGGCGCGGGCGGCAACCGCAACAGCGGCCCCTACGGCCCCTGGTAGGAGACCGGACGCGGCCGCCCTCCGTGACGAGGTCGGCCCCCGCGCCGCCTACGGCCCTTGGCGGGGCGGCCTCTCGACCCCCGTGCTCTCCTCCTCGGAACGTTCCTTCGGCAGTACCCGCCACAGCGCCTCGGCGTAGGCCGGGTCGCCGGTGTAGTACGAGTGGCCCAGGATCTCCGGTCTGCGCGCCTCGCCCGGAGGGGCGTCGTAGGAGCGCGGATCCGGGAGCGGATCGGCCGTGGCGACCGTCTCCGCGCCACTCGGACCTCGGCGACGTACGGGGCCGGCGATGGCGTCGGTGACCCGCCACAGGTTGCGCCAGGCCGAGACCCTCCCCGAGAGGTCGGCGAAGGCCGCCGGGCCGAAGTAGGCCGGGAAGTAGCGGGCGTACAGACGGTCCAGGGGAGAGCCGTGCGTGAGCAGTGAGACCCGCCCGCGGCATTCGTCGGGCAACTGCCACACCGTGGCCGCGGCCAGCACCGAACCCTGGGAGTGCCCGGAGAGCACCACCCCGGTGTTCTCCCCGGCCATCCTGCGCACCCTGGCGGTGAGCTGAGGAACGGCGCGCTCGGCGTAGGAGGGCGGGGCCAAGGGGTGCGCGGCCCGGGGCCAGAAGGTGCCCACGTCCCACAGCGCGCCCACCGCCTGTCGGGTCGGCCGGTCCCGATAGGCGCTGCGGCCGATCCACACCAGGGCGACCAGGGCGGCCCCGCCGATGAGCGATCCCACGGCCACCATGGCGTCGACGACGCTCTGCGCGACCCCCTGCACCCGGCCCGCGACCGCGGCCGGAGCGTCGACGGGGCCGGCCACGAGGGTCCCGGTGAGGATCGAGTACAGGGCCAGCCCGACCAGTGGCACCACCGGCAGCAGCAGTGTCGCCAGGATCCAGGGCACGGTCTCGGTCATCCGGCCCATCGCGCGGGCCCGGGCGATCTCCCGGGCCCGTCGGTCCTCGATCGGACGCGAGTACAGCGCGGCGACCTCCGGCAGCCGTGCCCGTGCCATGGCGCGCAGTTTCAGGGCCAGGACCAGGACGACGAGGGGCACGATGAGGGCCTCGAAGGAGAATGCCAACTGGAGCCAGGAGTAGGCGGTGGGCGGTGACAGGGTCACGCAACCGGCCTCCGCGGCGTCGATCGTGCCGCAGCCGCTCAGCCACCGGGCCCCCTGGTAGACCAGGGCGGCCGAGAAGCCACCGCCCAAGAGGATGCCCAGGGCGGCCGTGGACGGCCCGGCCAGACCGCGCATGGCGGTGCCCGAGTGCGGTCGGTCCGTCGCGAACAGCACCAGGGCCGCCACGACCAGGAGCAGGACCAGGGCCCCTTGGACGGCGAAGAGGGTGTTGAGCATGGTGCCGCCGCCGGGCAGCCTGCCCTCGGCGGTCCATCCGGGCCGAGGCCAGACCGTGTACACGGCCACGAGGACGGTCAACGCCAGGGCGAGGTCGCGCAGGGCCCGACAGAGCCGGTCGGCGCGTACGTTCCATCTCGGGTCCCGGCCGGGGATCAGCACGCTCGCGGTGCTCGCCGCGGTGACGACGCCCAACAGGATGGCCAGGGCCGTTCCCACCGCCCACGGCCCGGTCCCGGTCGTCCCCGGGGCGTCTCGACCGGCCAGATCGTGCAGTAGGGGCGGCAGAAGCAGCAAGGCGGCGACCGTCCCGACCGCGATCGCGATGTGCGCCGAACGGAGCCTCGCCATGATCTCGCTGTTGCGCCAGAAGTCGGGGTGGCTGAGCGGGGCGTCGTCGCTGTGGTCGGAGCGGACCGGACCGGTCACCACCTCGTAGTCGGCGGCCGTCCGGCGCGACAGTCGCCACAGGACGCCCACGACCGCGATCGGCAGCACGGCGCCGACCAGCAGGGACCATCCCGGGGTGGACAGGGGCGAGCCGGGGGCGACGAGGAAGGACGCCCAGGGCAGGGCCCTCGCGCATTCCCGTCCCTGACCGCCGCACTGCCAGGCGATCAGGTCCATTCCGACACCGGCGGCGGCCAGGGTGATGAGCATGGTCAGGGAGAGGGCCGAGAGACGGACCCCGGCCCCGTAGGCGATCCCGGCCGCTCTGGGCACCCCGGTGCGCTTGCCGTCCATGTGCCCCGGGCGCATCCAGTACGCCACGTTGATCATCATGAAGGGCAGCAGCAGGAGCCAGAAGGCCCGGGAGGCGCTGCCGGAGGTGAGGTTGCCCCAGGCGAAGATCTCTCGGCGCACACCGGGGACGGTCTCGGTGTCCGGTTCTCGACGCCAGCGGAAGAACCCGGCCAGCCGATCGCCGCCCACGCGCATGGCGGGCTCCACGTCCAGCAGCTCCTCGGCGTGGCCGCCGCTCACCCCGTGTACGCGCAACTCCACCCCGTTGGGCGTACGGGCCGCGGAGGGGGGATCGGCCGGTGGGGTGGGGGAGGGACAGGGGGTCGGGGAGGAGGGGACGGGCTCGTGCGAGCCGAGGGGGTCGGCTGTATCCGTCATGTCACCATGGTGCCACGCACCGTCGCCGCCGGTACAGAGGGCGATCCCGCCTGTGGACGGCGGATTCGTCACCTCGTTCAATCGACGAGCGAGTCGTCCTCCAGATCCCAGGTGTTGCACGACCCCGGCGACTGGCCCTCCCAGCCCTCGCGGGTCCACGTCACGCTGTTCTCGATGGAACCGTGCGTACGCTCCTCCTCGGCCCCCTCCTCACGGTCGGCGGTCGCGGCGGCGTCGTCCAGCAGGGTCTCCAGGTCGTCGTCGGAGAGCGGGTAGCTCACCCTGACCGAGCCCAGGAAGGCGCCGGCCAGGCAGTTGGCCTGAAGTTCGCTGCGACGGGTCCAGGCGTTGCGCCCGATGTCGGTCTCCTCCAGCCGCCGCTGATCGTGGTAGTACTCCAGCAGCCCGGACTCGCCCTGGACGTGGTGCCCGTACTCGTGGGCCAGCAGGGACGCGTACACCACGCTGTCCTCCGAGCCGTTCCACTTGTCCACCACGTCCTCGGTACCGATGTAGATGGCGCCACTGGCACGACAGTAGAAGGCGCCGGCGGCGGAGGGGTAGGAGCGGCACGGGCTCTCCCCGGGGTCGGTCCAGAACACCCGGTTCGGCGGGTCGAAGGGGATGCCCGCCCGCTCGAACTGGGTCTGCCAGGCGTCGTCCAGACAGTCGGCGACCATGTGCAGGAAGTGCTCCATCGAGCCGGGCACGTCCACGTCCAGTTCCGGTACCGGGCACGGCAACGGACTCAACCGTCCGGTGTCGTACAGCGGGTTGGCGACCAGGGCCGTCTCCCCCACGGGGCGGTCCGGGACCTCCGGAGCGTAGGGCCCCGAGCGGCCGGTCGGGGCGTCCAGGACCGCGCCGTCGGGGCCGGGGGAGTCGTCCCCGTTCCCCGAGGCTTCGGCGACCGTCTCCGAGGCGGGTCCCTCCTCCCGGGCCGTGCTCCACGCCAGCAGCGACAGCGCCAGCAGGGCCACGAGAAGGCCGCAGACGGCGCCGAGCACCCGACGGTGGGCCCGGTGGGTCCGGCGCGCGTGTTCCAGCCGTGAGACCCCGTCGGGCGTGTTCGGGACGAGGGGCCCGCTCACCGCACCAACTCCTCGCGGGCCTCCCAGGTGTTGCAGGAGGCCGGGCTCCTGCGGTCCAGGCCGTGTTCGGTCCACAGGCGCCCGTTCTCGACGGATCCGTGGGTGCTCGTGCCCGCGTGGTCGGAACGGCGCGCCACGTCGTCGAGGATGTTCTCCCGTTCGGAGGGCCCGTAGCCGAGGGAGTCCTCGGCCGCGCCCACGAACACGCCTCCCAGGCAGTTGGCCTGGAGTTCGTTGCGGCGGGTCAGTTCGTCGGCGGTCTCGTCGTCGGCGCCGGCCCGCAGGGAGTGGAACTCGGCGAGCATCCGGGACTGCCCCTGCACGTGATGGCCGTACTCGTGGCTGAGGAGGAACGTGTACGCCTCGGGGGCGTCGCTCCCGCCGGAGGCGGCCACGATGTCCTTGACCCCCAGGTACAGCCCCTGGTTGGCCTGGCAGTAGAAGGCCGCCGTGCCCTCGCTGGGGAAGGGGCCGCACGGGCTGTGCCCCTCCGCGTACCAGTACACCCGGTTGGGAGAGGAGAACGGCAGTCCGGCGTCGGTGAAGTAGTCTCCCCAGGCCGTGTCCAGACAGTCGGCGATCGAGTGGACGAACGCCTCCACCGAACGAGGATCCTCTTTGTCCAGCGGGGGAGGGGAGCAGGTCACCTCGCCCAGTTCGTCCGCCACGTACAGCGGGTTCTGGCCGAGGGGGTCGTCGATCGGAGCGTCCCCGCCCTCCGAAGGGGCGTGAGAGGCCTCCTCCGAGAGTAGTTCGGTGGGGTCGGTCCCGACCGGGTCGCCCCAGGCCGGAGCGGCCGCCGGTAACATCGCCGAGATCGCCAGGAACCCGGTGAATCCGATCGCGGCCAGCCCGGTGCCGAGGGACAGGGACACACCGAGCCCCATGCGCTGGAGGAGGCCGTGGCGCTCGGCCCAGGGGTCGAGGTCGGCCTCCGGGCGTCTCTCCCTCAGCACGGGATCACACCCGCGCGTAGGGAGAGGGTCGGGAGCGTTCGGCACGATGGACGAGCGAAGACGGGACGGAGGGGTCCGGTGGGGACGGTGGAGGGTGACGTCGGATCGGCGCGCCGGTACGCGACGCCACGTGGGGCGGCGCCCTGCGGACGGGGTCCGGGGGAGGACCGGATAGGCTCTCGCGTCATGTGGTGGGTCGGCTCCTGGCGCCCGGCCGTCGCTTGGGCGACGGCCCTGCTCGTGTTCTCCTCGCTGGTCACGGCGGTCACCGTGGCGTGGTCGGAGGAAAGGGTCCACGCGGCGACGGCGTCCGCACCGGAGACCACAGTACCGGGGCGCGCCCCCGGGATCATCGCCGCCCGTGACGCCTCGGCCCCGGTGATCACCAACGAGATCGACCTCGAACTGGACCGGCACGGTGTCCTCGCGGGGGAGGAGGCGATCCGTTTCGAGGGGGAGGCCCCCGAGACCTTCACCCGGGCGCTCACCTCCACCATGATCTACGACACCGACCACGACCGCCGGTTCGAGATCGACGGTGTCTCGGCGGTCGACGCCGACGGCGCCACTCTGGACATCGAGACCGAGGAGGTCGACGGCGCCCTGCTGGTCCGTATCCCGACCGAGGGGACCCGGGGCGTACGGCTCTCCTACAAGGTGCGCGGGGCGGTCGGGGAGGTCGTCCAGGGCGTCCAATTGGAGTGGCGGGCGGTGGGCGCCTACAGCCACACCGTCCGCACCACCGACGTGACCGTCACCGCCCCCATGCCGCCCGAAGCTCTGTCGTGCCTGGCCGGGGAGCCGCGCAGCTCGATGTACTGCACCGCCTCCGACATGGGCGGGGAGGCGGTCGTCGCGCACTTCCTCCAGACCGACATGGACCCCAGCGACCGCCTCGACATCGTCGTCAACTATCCGCCCGGTACGGCGGAGGGCGAGCCCCTACTGGACCGCCGCTGGTCGTTGGCCTCCGCCTTCGAGGTCACACCGGCCACCGCGAGTGTGTTCGGCCTGTTGCTGGTGGTCCTGGTGGGCGGCCTCGTCGCGCTCATCCGTCTGCGCGGCCGTGACGAGCGGGCCCTGCGACGTGAGGCCGCTCAGGGCGATCACGCCCCGCTCGAACCCGGCGAGCACGGCCGACTCCGCTTCCACGCACCCGACGACGTCCACCCCGGCCAGATCGGCACGCTGATCGACGAGCGTGTGGACATCGCCGACCTCACCGCCTCGGTCCTGGATCTGGCGGTGCGCGGCTACATCCGCCTGGAGGAGCTTCCGCACGAGCACTTCACCTCGGTGGACTGGCGACTGGTCCGTCTGGAAGGCCCGCCGGGCGACACCCTGCTGGCCTCCGAACGGCTTCTGCTCGACGCGTTCTTCGGGGAGGAACGCTCCGTGCGGTTGTCCGAGCTGGCCTCCCCCCGCTACTCCCGTAACCTGCCCGAGCGGATCGATCGGGTACGCGAGGAGCTGTACCAGGACATGGTCCGGCTCCGCTGGTTCTCCCGTTCGCCGAGTCGGGTCCGGAGCGTGTGGACCACCGCGGGCATGGCCACCACCGCGGTCGGGGTCGTCCTGACCGGGCTGCTGGCCGCGTTCACCGGCGCGGCCTTCACCGGCCTCGCCGTCATCATCGCGGGGGCCGCGATCACGGCCGGCGCCCAGTACATGCCGGCCAAGACCAGGCTGGGCAGTTCGGTCTACGCCCACACCATGGGCTTTCGCGACTACCTGTTGAGCCCCCGGGCCCAGGAGGCCCCGCCCGGACAGCGGGTGGAGCTCTACTCGCGCTGCCTGCCCTACGCGGTGATCTTCGACGACGTGGAGCGCTGGGCCGACATCCTGGCCTCGGCGGCCATCTCCGACCTGACCCCGGAGGAGCTCACCGGTGACGGCCTGGCCTGGTACACCGGCCCGCGCGAGTGGCGGATAGAGGACTTCGCAGACTCCATCACCACCTTCGTGGTCACCCTCAGCGGTGTCATCACCAACACCCGCCGCGCCCGCCTGCTCAACCAGCTGCAACGATCGAGATAGGAACGTCCCGGCCGGGACGAGAGGATCCGAGAGGAACGGGGGAGCCCATGCGCGCGGTCGTGCAGCGGGTGTCGCACGCGTCGGTGACGGTGGACGGCGAGGTGGTCGGGGAGATCACCCGTCCGGGCCTCATGGCCCTGGTGGGGGCCACCCATACCGACACCGGGGCCGAGGCCGCCAAGATCGCCCGCAAGCTCTGGACGCTGCGGATCCTGGAGGAGGAACGGTCCTGCTCCGACATCGGGGCCCCGATCCTGGTGGTCAGCCAGTTCACCCTCTACGGGGACGCCCGGAAGGGTCGCCGCCCCACCTGGCAGGCGGCCGCACCGGGCCCGGTCGCGGAGCCCCTCGTCGACGCCGTCGTCAAGGAACTGCGCGACCTGGGGGCGGAGGTGGCCACAGGTGTGTTCGGGGCGCGGATGTCCGTCGGTCTGACCAACGAGGGGCCCTTCACCGTCCTCTTGGAGGTCTGAACCGGGGCGAGGGCCCCGTGTCAGACCGTCCGGTGCCCAAGGGTGACGCGCGCCGCCACGTGCTCGGGAACGGGCAGGTCGTGGGCCAGGTCGGGGTCGGTGATCGGCGGGTCGAAGACCATACGTGTCGGGAGCACACCGGCCCAGATCGGGAGGGCGTGGTCCTCCGGGTCGTCGCCGGGCGGGCCCGTGCGCACCTTCACCGAGGCCTCCTCCAGGGACAGCGCCAGCACCCGGGTCGCGGCCGTCTCCTTGGCGTCGGGAAGACGCACCGTGTCCCACTGTCCGGGGGCGAGGTGTTCGGTGATCGCGCGGAGCGCGGCCTCGTGCTCCTCGGGGTCGGTGACCACGCGCGGTGTTCCGAAGATCATCGCGGAGCGGTGGTTCATCGAGTGGTGGAAGGCCGACCTGGCCAGCACGATCCCGTCCAGGAGGGTCACCGTGACGCACACCTCCCCCTCCTCCCGAAGAGAGCGGGCCCCGGTCGAACCGTGCAGGTAGAGGGTGTCGTCGATACGTCCGTATCCGGTGGGGATCACTCGGGGCGAGCCGTCCACGACGACGCCCAGATGGCAGATCAGGCCCTCGTCGAGCAGGTCGTACAGTTCGGTGCGGTCGGTCCGGGCCTTGTGCTTGGCACGCCGAAGACGCGTGCGTTCGGTGGTGGAGAGCATGGCTCCAAAGTAGAAAGAAGTGGACGTGCCGACCATGGCCACTTTCCACCCGGAACGGAGGACCACTTTGTCCCGTCCCGATGTCGACCCCGTGCTCCGGCTGGACCGGTCGGCCGCCGAGCCGCTCACCGCCCAACTGGCGTCGGGGCTGCGCGAGGCCATGGTCTCCGAGGCGTTGCGGCCGGGGGAACGTCTTCCCTCCAGCCGAGCGCTGGCCGCGCGTCTCGGGGTGAGCCGTACGGTCGTCACCGACGCCTACCAGCAGCTCTACGCGGAAGGGTGGCTGGAAGGACGTCATGGCTCGGGCACCTTCGTGGCCGAGCGGGAGCTCTCGAGCGCGCGGCACCGGCGCGACCTCGAACGTCGGGAGCGGGCGGCCCCGTCGAACGCGGAGGTCCGTGGACGGATCTCTCGTGAACAGGCCCGGAACGAGGGTCTGGTGGACCTGCGCGCCGGTGCCCCCTGGGTCCACGACCACGATCGCGCCGCCCTGCGCCGGGCCTGGCGCCACGCGGCCGAACAGGTCCCTTCCGACGACCCCGATCCCCGTGGTCTGCCACGACTGCGCGAACTCCTGGCCGAACACCTGCGACGGTCCCGAGGGATCCACATCGGACCGGAGAACATCCTGGTCACCCGGGGTACCGGCAACGGCCTCGACCTGGTCGCGGCGCTTCTGGGGCCCGGCGTTCGAGCGGGGGTGGAGGAGCCCGGCTACGGGCGGGCCCGTTCCATCCTGGCCGCCCGTGGGGACCACGTCGTCCCCTGCCCGGTCGACGGTGACGGTATCCGCCCCGAGGAGCTCCCCGACGATCTCGGTCTCGTCTACACCACGCCCGCTCATCAGTACCCGCTCGGCGGTCGACTACCGGTTCCCCGCCGCGAACGCCTTCTGAACTGGGCCGAGCGCACCGGGGCGCTGGTGGTGGAGGACGACTACGACGCCGAGTTCCGCTACGACGTCGCCCCTCTACCCGCCCTGTACGGGCTCGATCCGGCACGGGTGGTCCTTCTCGGCACCTTGTCCAAGACCCTCGACCCGGACCTGGGCATCGGCTGGATCGTCGCCGAACCCGATCTGGCCGACCGGCTGGCCCGGACCCGGGCGGAGCTGTCCGACCGCACCAGCGGGCCCGTGCAGGTCGCCACGGCGTTCCTGCTGGAACGTGGGGACCTGGACCGACACCTGCGGCGGATGAGACGCGAGTACGCCCGCCGCAGAGCCCTGCTGGTGGAACACCTGGGCCCCCGGCCGGTCGGCGACACCGCGGGTCTGCACGTCCTGCTGCCGTTGCCGGAGGAGGCCGTGGCGCCGGTGGTCGCCGCCGCCGCGCGTGAGGGGGTCCTGGTCGAGGACACCTCCCGCTCCAGCCACGCGGAGCCGAGCGTGCACGGGCTGGTCATCGGCTACGGGACGGCCTCCTACACGGGTCTGCGCCGGGCCTGCGAGGTCCTGGCCCGCGCCGTGGAACGGTACGCCTAGAAGAGCGGACATGAGAGATCCCGGACGGTGGTGTCACCGTCCGGGATCGGGCCGGAAAGAGAGGAAGGACGGGGAGACGGCGGCACGGGAGACCCGAGGGCCCCGGGCCGGGGGTCACTCCGCTTCGACGGTGACCGGCTCGAACTTGTACCCCAGGCCGCGCACCGTCACGATGTAGCGCGGGTGGCTCGGGTCCTCCTCGATCTTGGCGCGCAGGCGCTTGACGTGCACGTCGAGGGTCTTGGTGTCCCCGACGTAGTCGGCGCCCCACACGCGGTCGATGAGCTGCATACGGGTGAGCACCCGGCCCGCGTTGCGGAGGAGCACCTCCAGCAGTTCGAACTCCTTCAGCGGGAGCTGTACGTTGTCGCCGCGCACCGTCACCACGTGCCGCTCCACGTCCATACGGACGGGTCCGGCCTCCAGGGCGGCGGGAAGGACGACGTCGTCCTCGCCCCGACGACGCAGCACCGCGCGGATGCGCGCCACGAGCTCGCGGGAGGAGAACGGCTTGGTCACGTAGTCGTCGGCGCCCAGCTCCAGACCGACGACCTTGTCGATCTCGGAGTCCTTGGCGGTGAGCATGATGACGGGGACGTTGGACTTCTGCCGGAGGGTCCGGCAGACCTCCGTGCCGGAGAGCCCCGGCAGCATGAGGTCGAGCAGTACCAGGTCGGCCCCGGTCCGGTCGAAGGTCTCCAGGGCCACGGTGCCGGTGGGAGCCACCGCGACCTCGAAACCCTCCTTGCGCAGCATGTACGACAGGGCGTCGCTGTAGGACTCCTCGTCCTCTACTACGAGTACGCGCGTCACTGTGCCGTCTCCTGGTGGTTGTCGTTCCGGGACACGTCGATCTCCCGGCTCTCGGGTCTGGGCAGACGTAGAGTGAACGTCGACCCCGACCCCTCCTTGCTCCACACGGTCACTTCTCCACGGTGGTGGGTCATGATGTGCTTGACGATCGCCAGGCCCAGCCCGGTACCACCGGTGGCCCGGCTTCGAGCGGCGTCCACACGGTAGAACCGCTCGAAGATCCTTTCCAGGTCCTGCTGGGGGATGCCGATGCCCTGGTCGGCGACGCTGATGTCGATGCTCGACCGGGAGGTGCCCACGGACACCGCCACACGGGTGTTCTTCGGACTGTAGGCGACGGCGTTGGTGATGAGGTTGCGCAGGGCGGTGCCCAGCATCGCCTCGTCGCCGAGCACGGTCAGCCCCTCGGCGCCGCTGCCCACCAGCTCGATCCCCTTGGCGTCGGCCGGCATGCGCACCGCGTCGATCGCCTCTTCGACGACCGCCTCCAGGTCCACGGGCGCCGGTTCCGCGATGGGCTCGGCGCCCTGGATGCGGGAGAGCGTGATGAGGTCCTGGATGACCGCGGTCAACCGGGTGGCCTCGGTCTGCATGCGCGCGGTGAACCGACGGACCGCCTCCGGGTCGTCGCTGGCGTCCTGCACGGTCTCCGCGAGCAGGGACAACGCCCCCACGGGGGTCTTCAACTCGTGTGAGATGTTGGCCACGAAGTCGCGGCGGACCGCCTCGACCCTTCGATGCTCCGTCTGGTCCTCGGCCAGGACCAGCACCAACCCGGTCCCGCCGAGTGGAGCGACCCTTACGGCGAAGGACGTGGCGTCGGGGCCGAACTTGCGGACGGCCACCTCGATGTCGGTCTCGCGGATGACCCCGTCCCGCCGGACCTTGCGGGCCAGCGAGAGGAGTTCGCCGATGACCAGCTCCTCACCGCGTACGAGCCCGAAGGCCCGCGCGGCCGAGGAGGCGCGCAACACCTTGTCGCCGGAGTCCAGGACCACGGCGGAGGAGGGAAGCGCTGAGAGCACCTCGGCGATACCGGGCGGGAGCGCGCCCCCCTCCTGGGAGGGGCTCGGCTCCAGGCGTCCGGATCGCGTACGGAAGAGCGGACCGGCGACCGCGGCACCGATGACGATGCCCAGGACGAGTCCGATGATGCCGGTCACGGCGGCGAGAAGTTCCCCTTGCACGATTCGATCGTAAACGTGCCGACTGGGGCTTTACCCGGTCAGGGCATGTGACACAACCGAGGTTCTTCCATCGTTCACCGATTCTTGGCCGATCCTTCAGATCGGCACTGCGAACATGGGGGACATGCGCGATACGTACCATGAGGACCTCGACAGCCTGGGCGAACGCCTCGTCGAGATGACCAGGCTCGCCAGGCACGCCATCGCGCGTGCCACGACCGCCCTGCTGGACAGCGATCTGACGGCGGCGCAGGAGGTGATCTCCGGTGACGAGGCGATCAACCGCCTGGACCAGGAGATCGAGGACACCGCCTTCAGTCTGATGGCCCGACAGCAGCCGGTCGCCTCCGACCTGCGCACGATCATCACGGCCCTCTACATGCGCGGTGACCTGGAGCGGATGGGGGACCACGCGGTCCACCTCGCCAAGATCGCCCGGCGCCGTCACCCCGACTCGGCCATCCCCAAGCCGGTCCGTTCGATCGTCCTGGAGATGGGACACCAGGCGGAGCTGCTCGTCACCAAGGCCGGCGAGGTCATCACCGAGAAGGACCCCGACACCGCCCTCGAACTCGACAAGGACGACGACCGGATGGACCGGTTGCGTCGCAAGTTGTTGCAGCGCATCCTCGCCCCGGAGTGGGAGTACGGGGTGGAGGCGACCATGGACGTCACCCTCGTCGGTCGGTTCTACGAACGCTTCGGTGACCACGCCGTGCACGTAGCCGACAACCTGGTCTACATGGTGACCGGAGAGAAACGCGAAGATTACGAACCCGAGGCCTGACCGCGGGTGCGTCGATGGGCCCTGGGACCTTCGGGTTCCGGGGCCCTCGGTGTTCTCGGAGCGGCCCGGGAGGGCGGATCGACGAGAGCGTGGTGGGGGTGTGGGGCGCGGTGGGACACGCCCGGGAGATCCGGCCGGGTCAATGGAGGGTCACCCCCGTCCGAAATCGTGACGTAGATCGCGATGGGGCCTCGCGGGGGGTGTCCGGAGGGAGGGCGAACCCTATCCGAAGACTATCTCCGCTTCGTCACGATCCGGCTGAACAGAGGGGGTTCCGGCCCTCTCGGAAGTGCTCTGACCAGGTCTCGGAGACTCCTCGGGTACACTTTGTCAAGCCCTGAAAAGTGTGGCTTGACCTGCATGTTCGCAAAGCTAATAGGTACGTTAAGTCACAGATTCATGGTATCCTTGTGGTAGCGGAAGGGGTACCTGTCACATGGCTTTCAAGGTCGGCGACACTGTTGTCTACCCCCATCATGGGGCTGCTCGTATTGAAGCGATCGAGACTCGCGCCATTAAGGGCGAGGAGAAGACCTATCTCGTTCTGAGGGTTGACAAAGGCGATCTGACGGTGCGCGTGCCGGCCGCGAACGCCGAGGAGGTCGGCGTTCGTGACGTGGTGGGGCAGGAAGGCCTGGACAAGGTCTTCGAGGTGCTGCGCGCGCCGCACACCGAAGAGCCCACCAACTGGTCCAGGCGCTACAAGGCGAACCTGGAGAAGCTGGCATCGGGCGACGTCAACAAGGTCGCCGAGGTGGTTCGCGACCTGTGGCGCCGGGACAAGGAGCGCGGTCTGTCCGCCGGCGAGAAGCGGATGCTCGCCAAGGCGCGGCAGATTCTCGTCAGCGAACTCGCGCTCGCGGAAAAGACCAACGAGGACAAGGCGGAAGCCCTCCTCGACGAGGTTCTGACGAACTGATACTCGCGGAATCACGTAATTCATGACGAAAATGCCTCGGGTGGGCGTCGGAACGGACGTCCACCCGTTTTCTCCTGGAAGAACACTTTTTCTCGCCGGTCTGGAATGGCCGGGAGAAGACGGTGTCAGCGGCCATTCCGATGGTGATGTCGCGGCCCACGCGGCCTGTGACGCTTTGCTGTCCGCGTGCGGACTCGGAGACCTCGGGACCAACTTCGGCACCTCCGATCCCCGGTGGAAGGGCGCCTCGGGCGCGGCCCTGCTCACCGAGACCGTCGCGCGTGTGCACGCGGCCGGTTTCGAGATCGGCAACGTGGCCGTGCAGATCATCAGTAATCGTCCCCGGTTCACGCCCAGGCGTGACGAGGCGGAGAAGACGCTCTCCGAGGTCGTGGGGGCTCCCGTGAGCATCTCCGCGACCACCACCGACGGTCTGGGCCTCACCGGCCGCGGCGAGGGCATCGCGGCGGTCGCGACCGCCCTCTGCGCGCCCAGGGACTGACCGGACGATCGTCTCCGATGGGGGCCGTGCCCACCCGGCACGGCCCCCATCGGTGTGTCCGGACCCGGTATCCGGTCCACGGACTGAGAGTCCCCGCCTACGCCCGAAACCCCTGGCCGCGTGGGGTGGGGCTCTGAGGTCGGGGCGCTCGTGCACAGGCTGTGGACGAGGTGAGGGGGTCGCCGTCGCGCCGGCCCGCCGCGAGGGCCACGAGGTGTTCCCCCTTCGGGTCGCGGGGGGGAGCGGACACACGTCGGCCCCGGCGCCCTGTGGCGGGCTCCGGGGCCGAAGAGGCGATCAGTGGTCCTCGGGCGGCAACGGCTCACTGCGCACCCGTCGGGACGGGGGACCCGAGGCGAAGTCCGGCATGGGCGGCCGCGGCGGTTTGAGCACCATGGGTCGCTTACGGACCGGCACGGCGGGCTCGGAGGCGGTTCTCGGGGCGGGTCGGGGCTCCGGCTCCGGAGCGGGGGGTTCTTCCCGCTCGGGCTCGGGTTCCCGAGCCCGCTCCGCCGGTTCGGCTTCGGCGGGCCCGCTCGATGTCTCCGAGGTCCGCTCCGGCTCCGGGTCCTCCTCCGGCTCCGGCCGCTTGGCCCCGAGGCGGAAGGCGGCGCGCACCGTGGGACCGGTGTCGTGGTCCAGGGTGAGAGGGACGTTCGGGTCCTCGACCCGCCCCAGGGGCTCGACCGGCGGAACGACGTCGTCGTCCTCCGTGGCGGAGGAGCCGTCCTCGGGCGGCGTCCAGACCGGAGGGACGTAGTCGGCCAGGATCGACCCCGGTCCTTCGGCGGACGGGGGCTCCCACAGCGGCTCGTCGTCCTCGGGGTCGGCCGCGTCCGAGGGCGTGACCGACTCGACCTCGTCCGTCGACTCCGGACGCTCCTCGACCTCGGAACCCTCCTCCGCGACGGGGGCCTCCCACTCGGCGGGCTCCGGTTCGGCCGCCACCGGCGCGAGCGGAGGCGCCTCGGCCTCGTCCGAGACGGGGTCGCCGACCTCGGGTTCGTGGGCGAACCCCTCGTCGAGACGGTCGTCGAACACCGGGACGTCCCGGTCGTCCTCGACCCGTTCCTCCGGTTCGGGCTCGGCCGCCGCGCGGGGCGCGGGCACGCTCTCGTTCCCGATCGGTTCCGGAGGGGGAGCGGCGGCCCCCGGCACGACCGGAGGCTCCTCGGCGGCCCGCTTGATCGGGTTGTCGCCCGTGCGGGAGCGGCGGGGCAGGGGGACCATGGGTGCGCCGGCCCGTTCCTCGTCCTCAGCGGGAGCGGTCTTCTCGACCGGGGTCTCGGCCCGGACCGGGGCGAGGGGCTCGGTGTCGGCGACGGTCTCGGCCGGTCGCCCGCCCTCGGCGGGCTCCGGGGCCGGGATCGGCTCGGTGGGAGCCTCGGAGTCGACGCTCTCGGACGTGTCCGGCTCGCGCTCCTCCGGCACGTCCTTCCGAGCGGGCTCGGTGGACTCGATCACGGGCGGAGGCGAGATCCGCGAGCGGCTCTCCTCGTCGGACTCGGCGGCCGTCGGCGCGGGTTCGTCCCGTTCCGGTTCCCGCCCCAGGTCCAGCAGCCGGGTCTTGAGGGGCGGGGCCTTCCTCGCGGGCTCCGGCCTGGAGGTACCGCGCACGACCGTGGCGCGGTCGTCCGAGGGGACCGGACGGGGCCGGGAGCGGCGGTTCCGCCGTCGGATGTGGGCGCGGACGGCGAGCCACAGCAGGAACGCCACCAACAGCGCGGCCAACGGGGCCACGGCCACCACCACGCGGAGCGCGCCGGGCGAGTTCTCGGCGATGGTGTCGACGCGTCCCGTGTTGTTGAGGATCATCGGCACGGCGGCGGCCAGCATCAGCGCGGGGATCACGCCGAGGTCGACCCACAGGCGTTCCCGTGGCGGTGCCGTGCGCAGCACGTAGCTCACCCAGAAGGCCATGAGGACCAGCAGGGTGAAGGTCACCGGGAACACGTGGGCCAGCGGGCTGTCCTCGTGCACGATCACGGCGAACGCGTAGATGCCTTGGTAGGCGAGGATGAGGGCGCACAGGGCGATGACACTGACGAACAGCGCGCCACCGACGAGAGCACCGGCTCCCGTGCCGCGACCCGCACTCCGACCGTTACGTGTCCCTGTCTCGGGGGCGTTGTTGTAAGGGGCCATCGTCACCGCAGCGTAGTCCAGGCGGTGGCACTAACACGAGATTCCGGCCGATTCCGGCTGCTTCCCGACCTCCGGAAGGAGGGGTGTTCTGTCCTGTTATGGAGTCATTGGCAGTGGGTGGTGAGTCGAGTCGAGGGGAAGTCGCCTTGGACGCGGGTGGCATCTCACATCCGAGCGGGCCGGATACGGTTCGGCATATATGGGGGCTCGGGGCTGTCCAGAGCGGATCGGGGTCGATCGGTGTTCCAGGTTTGTGACGCGCTCGTGAGGGGAAAGCGGTTAGTCTTGACAGCGTGAGTCTGCGCTTCTATGACACCAGTGCCCGACAGGTCCGCGAGTTCTCCCCACTCCGCGAAGGGTGTGCCTCCCTGTACCTGTGCGGTGCCACGGTGCAGGCTCCTCCGCACATCGGTCACATCCGCTCCGGAGTCAACTTCGACATCCTGCGCCGATGGCTGACCCACCTCGGCTACGAGGTCACCTTCTGCCGCAACGTCACCGACATCGATGACAAGATCATCGCCACGGCGGCGCGGGAGGGCGTCCCGTGGTGGCAGGTGAGCGAGCGCAACCAGCGCGCCTTCACCCACGCCTACGACGCCCTGGGCTGCCTGCCGCCCACCGTCGAGCCGCGCGCCACCGGCCACGTGCCGGAGATGATCGAACTGATGCGGCGCCTCATCGACGCGGGGCACGCCTACCCCGCCGACGACGGTTCCGGCGACGTCTACTTCGACGTCGGCTCCTACCCGGCCTACGGGGAGCTGTCCAACCAGCGCCCGGACCAGGTCGTGGAGGCCGCCGACACCGACCGCGAACGCGACAAGCGCGATCCCCGCGACTTCGCCCTCTGGAAGGGCGCCAAACCGGGGGAGCCCAGCTGGGAGACCCCGTGGGGACGCGGCCGCCCCGGCTGGCACCTGGAGTGCTCGGCCATGGCCACCAAGTACCTGGGGCCCAGCTTCGACATCCACGGCGGCGGCCTGGACCTGGTCTTCCCGCACCACGAGAACGAGCAGGCCCAGTCCCGGGCCGCCGGCGACGGCTTCGCCCGGTACTGGCTGCACAACGGTCTGCTGGCCGTCGGCGGCGAGAAGATGAGCAAGTCCCTGGGCAACTCGCTGCGCATCCCGCAGATGTTGGAGAAGGTCCGCCCGGTCGAACTGCGCTACTACCTCGGTCAGGCGCACTACCGCTCCACCATCGACTACTCCGACGCCGCGCTCCAGGAGGCCGCCTCGGCCTACCAGCGCATCGAGGGCTTCCTGACCCGCGCGGTCGAGGTCCTGGGCGAGATCACCCCCGCCGCCGAGGTGCCCGAGGCCTTCGCCGAGGCGCTCGACGACGATCTCGGGGTCTCTCAGGCCCTGGCGGTGGTCCACGGCCACGTGCGCGAGGGCAACACCGCCCTGGCGGCCGGTGGCAAGGAGCGTGTCCGGGAGCTGGCCTCCGAACTGCGCGTCATGCTGGGCGTGCTCGGACTGGACCCGCTCAGCGACCAGTGGGCCTCCGAGGGCCAGGGGCTGCGCGAGGTCGTGGACGCGCTCGTCGCCGTCGCCCTCGAACAGCGCCAGGCGGCCCGGGGCCGTAAGGACTACGCGGCGGCCGACGCCATCCGCGACCGGCTGACCGAGGCCGGCGTGGTGGTGGAGGACACCCCGCAGGGCCCCCGCTGGGACCTGCGACGCGGCTGATCGCGCCGACGGACGGGGCCGGGACGACCTCCCGGCCCCGAACGACGCGTGCGGTGGCACGCGACCATTAGGCTGGGGGTTTGCGCCGCCGCCCATCGGCGAGACGGCGACCCATCGGCCGGAAGAGTTCTTCCGGCATGCTCGCGACACGTATCAGGAGGCGGCGACCATGCCGGCGAAGAAGAGCAAGAAGGGCCCGACCAAGGGCAGCGGCGGTAAGAACCGGCGTTCACTCGAACCCAAGAGCGGTACCCTGCCCGCCGAGCAGCGTCACTGGTACGAGGGCAAGCAGCGGCACAAGGCCGCCAAGCGTCCCGCCGGCGGCGAGGGCCGCGGGAGCGGGCGTCAGCAGGAGCGTTCGCCCAACCGCCCGGACAACTCCGACCTGCTGATCGGACGCAACCCGGTCGTGGAGGCGCTGCGCGCCGGCATGCCGGCCACCCGCCTCTTCCTGTCCAACAGCCTCGACCCGGACGACCGCGTCAACGAGGCCGCCAAGATGGCGGGCGCCCAGGGCGTCGACGTGCAGGAGGTGACCCGCACCGAGCTGGACCGTCGCTGTGAGAGCAACGGTCTGCCCGGCGCCGCCCACCAGGGCATCGTGCTCCAGGTGCGGCCCTACCAGTACTGGGCGGCCGAGGGGCTGCTCGACCGGGCGCTGGAGTCCGACACCCCGCCGCTGATCGTCGCCCTGGACGGGGTCACCGACCCGCACAACCTGGGCGCCATCGCCCGCTCCGCCGCGGCCTTCGGCGCGCACGGCCTGCTCATTCCGGAGCGTCGCGCCGCCGGTGTGACCATGACCGCGTGGAAGACCTCCGCGGGCACCCTGGCCAGGCTGCCCGTCGCCCAGGCCACCAACCTCACGCGTGCCCTGGAGGCCTACAAGAAGGCCGGGCTGTTCGTCGCCGGTCTGGACGCCGATGGCGACATCCAGCTTCCCGACCTGGACCTGGCCACCGGGCCTCTGGTGATCGTGGTCGGCGCCGAGGGCAAGGGGCTGTCCCGACTGGTGCGGGAGACCTGCGACGTGATCGCGAGCATCCCGATCAGCGGCGCGGAGTCCCTGAACGCCTCCGTGGCCGCGGGTGTGTCCCTCTACGAGGTCGCCCGTCACCGTGGCGGCAAGGCCTAGAGATCGAACCGGCCCGGCTCGTGTCGCACGATCCGGGCCGACGCGCCCTCGGTGATCGGCGGCGGAACGAGGCCGAGTAGGACACTCGTCGTCGGAGCCGGTACCATTCGGGTGGACACTCCGGAGCCACAGGGCTTCGGCTGTCGGCCGACGTAGCTCAATTGGCAGAGCAATCGCCTTGTAAGCGATAGGTTAGGGGTTCAAGTCCCCTCGTCGGCTCTTCTCATGCCCGGCCTTTGTACGGGCCGCGCCCCGCGTATCGCCGGTGGCGGTCGTGTCCTTTCTCGGCGAGGGTCCGGTAGGGCCGCTCGCGGCCCCGGCCACCGCCGGGGCCGCTCCTCGGATACGGCTCAGTCGGTGTCCTTGGCCAGTGCGGCGATCAGTTCCAGACTCTCCGTCTCGGGCAGGGCCGTCTCGACGAGGTCCTCGTAGATGGAGATGTAGGACTTGACCTCGGGTGTCTCGATGACGTTCACCGGTTTGGTGACGGTGTCGATGTAGACGTAGGAGTCGTCGAAGATGGTGAAGCCGTGCGGGAGGACCGGGTGCGGGACCCAGAGCGGGATCACCATGAGACCGATGGTGGGGTAGGTGCCCAGGTGCAGGAGACGTTCGTACTGGGTCCGCATCGTCTCCGAGGTGCCGAACGGGCGGCGTAGCGCGTATTCGGTGATGACGAAGCTGAAGCTCCGCTGTTTCTCGAAGAGGATGTTCTGTCGTTCCATCCGCAGGGCGATGCCCTCGGACACCTGTTCCGGGGTGATCGTGGGACTGGCCCGGATCACCTCTTCGGCGTAGGCGGCCGTCTGCAACAGGCCGGGGATCACGTCCAAGTGATAGCCGCGACGCCTGAGCGCCTCGCGTTCGAGATCGCGAACGTAGATCTGGCGCGGGCCTTTGCGCTCTTCCAACCACCGCCAGCTACTGACGCCGACGTCGAGCTCGGTGAGCTCCGACGCCAGGCCCTCCTTGATCGCCGCGGTCGCCCCGTAGGTGGTGAGCAGGCGGGTGAGGAGCTCGTGCGACGGTCGGATGTGGCCGTTCTCGACGCGCGAGATGGTGGACTGGTCGGTGCCCGCCAGTTCGGCCGCCTCTCGGCCGCTCATGCCTGCTTCACTGCGCAGATTCTTCAGTTCTTGCCCGAATTGCCTTTGCCGCTTCCTCCGGTACTCACCCATTGAGTTCTGTCTGCTCTCCGCTATGCGTCCAGGTGGGGGCCCGCCTCCGTCCTGGGCATGATGGCCAGACGGGCCCCGCCCCTCCCGAGAGCCAGGGGATCACAGACCCCGCAGGATCTCCGCGGGCACCTCGATGACCGTTTCATGCTCGGGAGTGGGCATCGAGTCAACCGTAGCGCCTTGCACGAGGAATGTCCCCTTGTCGGTGCGGAACACCTTGGGGAAGCCCCCGTTTTCGCAGCCTCTAATCTGCTTCACCTGCATGGTCTCTTTCCTTTCCAGGCGTGGAGGGTAACTGATGATTAGAGAAGCATAGTTCTCTTGAGGTTTCAACGTTTTCCACATGTTGGCAGGTAGAAGACTTGTAGAGTACATACTGAAGGGTCGATGTTCGATTCTTACGTTTACATCGATGTTGTTCATGTGATACCTGTGACCTACACCGGGGGGTGTTCCATGGGTGCTGTGGAGAGGTGGCTCGACCCGAGAGGCGATCCATCTCGGCAGGTCAGACGTTTTCTGGCCGAGAAACTGGGGCCCGGAGGGGAGGACTCGATCTGGTTGACGAGTCGGGTTGCCGAGGAGGTGGCCGGCTCGGGGGGAGTTCCCTGGAAGGTGGGCATGCGCAGAAGAGGGAGATGCGTACTGACCTGCCTGGACTATCGGCTGCCCTGGTCGGGAGGGGCCGGGAGCGGACCGGTGTTGTCCTCGGGGCTGATCCTCCTCCTCACCAAGAGCACCGGCCGGTGGCGCCACTCGGACCATCCGCGTAAGGGCGTACGAACCCTGTGGTTGGAGATGGAGATGGAGATGGAGATGGAGCTGGAGGGGCTCCGTTCCGAGTCGGCCGCGTGAACGGGCCCGTCGTCCGGCGTCTTCGTGCGGACGACGGGCCCCGCGCGGGTCAGCGCATCGCGGCCGCGGGCGGGCGTTCTCGAAGGGCCCCGTAGCCGAGGAAGTAGGCCGGAACGCGGCGGGCCCAGGGCAGGTGTTCGACCACGCGCAACGGAGCGGGCGGTTCCGTCGAACGCAGGTCGAGGCGTCCTTCCAGCGCGGGCAGGATCACCCTGCGGTGCGCCACGCGCTGGAAGCCCTGCACCAGGACCGTGACGGGCTGTCGCCGTCGCTGGACCGCCGCCACGTCGTCCCTGGTGACCCGGCCGCGGCGTAGCGGTGCCTGGAGGTGGCGGGCGGTGGCGACCGCGTCCTGGATCGCCAGGTTGATGCCGATCCCGCCCACCGGCGACATCGCGTGCGCGGCGTCGCCGATGCACAGCAGGCCGGGGGTGTGCCAGCGGCGCAACCGGTCCACGCGTACGTCCAGCAGCTTCACGTCGTCCCAGTCGGCCACCAGGGAGCGCCCCTCCAACCAGGGGAACTGTCGCACGAGGGTCTCGTTGAACTCCTCCAGCGGGTGCGAGCGGTTCCGGGAGTCGGTGCCCTTGGGGATGATCGCCGCCGCCTGGTAGTAGTCGCCCCGGTCGATGAGGAGGCTGAACCTCCCCTCGCTCATCCGTCCGATGCCGCCGTCGGGGTCGTCGTCGTGGCGGGGCAGTCGGAACCACTGCACGTCCATCGGTGCGGAGAAGTCCCGTAGGCCCAGTCCGGAGAGCCCGCGCGCCAGGGAGTCGCGGCCGTCGCAGGCCACGGTGATGGTCGCGCGTATCTCGCCGGTCTCCCCGTCGCGGGTCCGGTAACGCACCCCGTTGATCCGGCCGCCCTCCTCGATGAAGGAGGTCGCCTCGGTGTTCATGCGCAGGGTGAAGCCGGGCTCTTCGGCCGCGGCCCCGGCCAGGAGGTCGAGCAGGTCCCACTGGGGGACCATCGCGATGTGGTCGTACGGGGCGGGCAGCTGGGTGAAGTCGGCCAGGGTGACCCAGCGGTCCTCGACGCCGACCGGGAGCCGGGCGCGGTCCAGCCGTCGTTGGGGCAGGCGCGAGAACTCCTCGGAGAGGCCGAGTTCGTCCAGCAGACGGAGGGTCGAGGGGTGCACGGTGTCGCCGCGGAAGTCCCGAAGGAAGTCGCGGTGCTTCTCCAACACGGTCACTTCGACGCCGCATCGGGCCAAGAGCAGGCCGAGCACGATCCCGGCCGGTCCTCCTCCGATCACGCAGCAGGTCGTCCGGGTCATGAGATCACCTCGACTGTGATCGACGGGTTCCGGATCTCCAACGTACAGAGCGTGGTGGTCGGTGTACAGGAGGCCGAGGCCCTCCCACGGGGCCCGTGGGCCTCTGGTCGCGTCCTTTGAAGAGGAGGCGGTGTCGATTCTTCTTGAACAAGACGAATCAGACTTTCCTATCGCGGGCTCGGAGAGCCTCGCCAAGAATTTTCAGGAAGTTCCACTGCGCTCATGAGCAGTATGGGACTGCTGTGAACAGTGAGAATGCCGTCCCGCGTTGGGGGAACAAGGGTTGAAAACGCCCTCGGGAGATCCTTCTCCCGTTTGAGGTGGTCTCCACGGTGGCAAAATGACCAGCCGTAGGCGTCCTCGCCCGGGAATCACCCCTGATCGACCGCACCGACCCCTTCCCGCCCCTCCGCCCGGACCCTTCCCCGCCCCGGACCGACGCCCCAGGGTCCTTCGACGTCCTCCCCCGGCCGGTCCTCGACGTGAAACGACCAGCGCATGTTGTTGACAGACACAACGGTTCCAGTGGAACCCGACCCCGCACAGATCTGGACGTGGGTTCTGGCGGTGAGCACCCTCGTGCTCTCGGTCGTGGCGGTCCGCTCGCTCCTTCGTGAACGCCGGGCCCGTCGGGAGGCCGCGGAGGCGGCGCTCCGCGACGAGCGGCTGATCCAGGAGGCGCGTTCGGTCGCCGCCCACGCCGAGGCGCGGGCCGACCGGTTGCGGGCGGAGCTGTCCCGACGCGACAACGTCGGCAAGGTCGTGACCGAGGACGTGTTCCCCCTGGTGACCAAGCGGATCCGGGAGGGCGCCTCGGCCCAGACGGTCATGGCCGAGCTCGACGGCTCGGAGGGCACCGACCCGCTCGCCCGACCTCTCATCGAGTCGGTCACCGACACCCTCTGGCGGGGGCACCAGCAGCGTCGGCGGCTTCTCAGCGTGGTCAAGGGCTGCGCGGCCCGAGCCCGTGCCGGGGTCTCCCAGCTCCGCGCCGACGTGCAGGAACGTAGCGGCCGTTATTGGAGGACCCTCGACTCCCACGGCACGGGGGAGCAGGTGCGCGAGGACTTCATGGTGATGGAGGCCGGTCTCTCCCGTCTGGAGATGCTCATCCAGCGTCTGCTCACCGTGGCCGAGGCCGACCGGATCGGCCGTAACTGGACCCAGCCTCTGCGCATCGAGCGTCTGGTGCGCGCGGCGGTCGGCAGTGTCCCCGAGTTCGCCCGGGTCCAGATGCACATGCCCAACACCCCGATCGTGGTCGAGGGGCGGGCCGTCAACTCGATCATCCAGATCCTGGCCGAACTGGTCGACAACGCCACCTCCTTCTCCGCGCCCTCCGAGGCCGTGGTGGTGCACTTCGAGAACACCGCGATGCGGCTCGGCGTGCACATCGACGACAGCGGCCTGGCCATGACCGAGGAGCAGCTCGCCGAGGTGCGCCGTCGCCTCGACCCGAACCGTCCTCCGGACATCGCCGAACTGTCCGCCAACCAGCTCGGTCTGCTCGTGGTCCGCAGGGCCGCCGACCCGCTGGACATCCGGGTGGACCTCTCCCCGTCGCCGCGCGGCGGCACGAGGGCGACCGTGTGGATCCCGCGCAAGGGTCTGCTGCGCACCGATGAGGCGGCCGTGGGGGCGAGCGCCCCGGCCCTCTCGACGGGCACCCTCACCGCGGTGCCCTCGTCCAGGGTCCCGACCCCCGTCGGCGCCCCGCTCGCCGCGCTCCAGGACTCGTCACTCCCCGCCGACGACGCCGAGGACGACGAGGAACGCCCCCGATACCTGCCCAGACGACGTCGTGGCGCGACCCTCCCCGAGGAGACGGCCGCCCCCAGAACCGTCGAGCCGCCGAAGGACCGCGCGGCCACCAGTCTTCGCATCGCCCAGTGGCACGCCCACACACGGCCGACCTCGAAACCCGTCGCAGAGAATCGTGAGGACTCCTGAATGCAGACCAACCTGACCTGGCTCATGGACAAACTGCGCGAGCTGCCCGGGGTGCGCCACGTGCTCCTGCTGTCCACCGACGGTCTGGTCCGTTCCGCCGACAGCACTCTGGAGCGTGACGAGGCCGACGGTCTGGCCGCCTCCGCCTGTGGGCTTCTCGCCACGGGCGGGCAGGTCAACGCGGTGTTCGGCATCGAGGACCCGGTCCGCACCGTCGCGGTGGATCTGGACCCGCACCACCTGCTGGTGATGGGCGCCGGTTCGGGGTCGGCCCTGGCGGTGCTCGCCGACCTGTCGAGCCCCTCGGCCGACCTGGGAGTGGTCGCCACGGAGATGGGACGTCTGGTGGAACGTCTTCCCGAACAGCTCGCCACGCCCAGCCGTCACGTCGACGAGGCGGGGGCCCCGTGATAGATCCCGACGTGCCCGACGGCCTGTTCATGGTGGTCGGTGGGCGCAGCGGCACCACACTTCGGCTGGATCCCTTCGCCCTGGTGGTGACCGAACGCGCCGACACCTCGGGGTTGTCCCTGGAACAGGCCGACATCGTGCGGATCTGTGACCGTCCGATCGCCCCGGCCGAGCTCGGCGCGCGGCTGGGGATCCCGTTGGGGGCGGTCACGATCCTGCTGGCAGACCTCGTCGACCAGGGGTACATCGCGATCCGTTCCGCCGACCGTCCCGCGAAGCGCGCGGCGTCGGGGTTCGCGTCCCCGGCCGATGACCGTCGACTCTTGGAGAAACTGCGTGTTGGGCTCATCAACCTCCCCGTATGAACCGTTGGCGCCGTCCGCGACGATCTCGATGAAGATCCTCGTCACCGGTGGTTTCGGCGTGGGCAAGACCACGTTGGTGGGGTCGATCAGCGAGATCACGCCGCTGACCACCGAGGCCGAGATGACCCAGGCGGGTGCCGGAGTGGACGAAGGGCTGGAACTCCGGCCGGACAAGACGACCACCACGGTCGCCTTCGACTTCGGTCGGATCAGCATCGACGAGCAGATCGTCCTCTACCTGTTCGGCGCACCGGGGCAGAAGCGTTTCCACGCCCTGTGGGAACGCCTCTGCGAGGGTGCCGTGGGCGCGATCGTGCTCGTCGACACCCGTGACGTGGAGGGGTCGTTCGCCGCGTTGGACCGGGTCGAACGGGCCGGTCTGCCCTACCTCGTCGCGCACAACCCCTTCGGGGACGAGGCCGAGCGTTGGAGTCTGGAGGAGATCCGCGCCAGCCTGGACATCGACGCCGGTACGCCGTTGCTGCGCTGCGACGCCCGCGACCCGGGGCAGGTGCGCACGACCCTGGCCGAGCTGGTCGCGCACCGGCAACGTCTGCTGGAACAGGAGCCGGTGGGATGAGCGCCCCCGACACCGAGGTCGAACGTCCGGAGGTCTCGATCCCCCTGCCGGAGACGCATCGGGACGCGATGCGGCTGGGTGACGAGGGCTATCGACGCGACTCGCCCGCCCTGTTCGCCGAGCTGCGTCGCCGACACGGGCCGGTGGCGCCCGTCCTGTTGGCCTGGGACGTGCCGGCCTGGCTGGTGATGGGCTACTCCGAGCTGCTCCAGGTCACCTCCGATCCCGACCTGTTCGCGCGTTCCTTCCGCCGCTGGAACCTGTTCGACGATCTGCCCCCCGAGTGGCCGATGTGGCCGTTGATCGGTGGCGGGTTCGCGTCGGAGGCGATGCTGTACACGGAAGGGGAGGAACACCGGCGCCGTTCGGTGGTGTTCGCCGAGGCGCTCTCCCGGATCGACCAGTGGGAGTTCGAGGAGTTCTGTCAGCGGGCCTCGCACCGGCTGATCGAGGAGTTCGCCCAGGACGGCGAGGTCGAGCTGATCTCCGCCTACGCCCAACGACTGCCCGTGCTGGCGTTGGGCTGGATGGTGGGCGTCCCCGAGGAGTACCACGACGACCTGGTCACCGGCTTCCTCCAGCTCATGGGTGCGGGCGGCGACCCCATCGAGGGGATGGCGCGGGTCGGCGCCATCTGTGATCGGCTCGCCGAGCGCGCCATGAAGGAGCCCGGCCCCTACGTCGCCTCCCACCTGGCGCACAGCGGGCTCGGGCTCACCCACGAGCAGCTCAGCGCGGACATCTTCATCACCATCATCGCCGGGCACCAGACTTGCGCGGGCTGGATCGGCAACACCATCAGGCTGATGTTGACCGACCAGACCCACACCAACGCCCTCACCCGCGGCCGACGTTCGGTGACCGAGGCCGCCCGCGAGGTCCTCAAGGACGACACCCCGACGCAGATCTTCGCGGGACGGTGGGCGGCCCGGACGACCCAGCTGGCCGGGACCACCATCCAGGGTGGGGACATGGTGCTGCTGGGGCTGGCCGCCTCCCACCAGGACCCGCTGTTCCGGCCGCCCGGCCGTCCCAGGGAACGGCACCACAGCCGCGCCTACCTGTCGTTCTCGCACGGCCCCCACGGATGTCCCCACATGGCCCGGGCCATGGCCGAGATCATCACGGTCGGTGGGATCGAGACCCTGCTCACCCACCTGCCCGACCTGCATCTGGCCGTTCCCGCGGACCGGTTGCGCTGGCAGCCCCAGGTCCTCATAAGGGCCCTGGAGACGCTTCCGGTCACCTTCACCCCGCCCACCATCTCCACCGACCCCCTGGGAGACTCACTGTGGCTCTGACCCTGTCCGGACCGATCCACCACCTCGATCCCCTCAGTCCGAACCTGCACGAGGACGCCGCGAGGATGCGCGCGCACGGTCCGATCGTCCCGGTCGAACTGCCCGGCGGCGTGGTGATGTGGGCGGTCACCGGTGACGAGGCCGGACGTAACGTCCTCAAGGACTCCGACCGTTTCGCCAAGAGCCCCTCGTACTGGAAGGCGCTCCAGAACGGCGAGCTCCCGAAGGACTGGCCGTTGTTGAGCCTGGCGGCCCCCGCCGGCAACGCCATCACCGTCGTCGACGGCCCCGAGCACCGGAAACTGCGCCGCCCCCTGTCCCAGGCCTTGACCGCCCGCCGGGTCGAGGCGCTCACCCCGGTGATCGCCGCCCTGGTGGAGCGGCTCCTGGACGACCTGGAGCGGGCCGCCGACAAGGCCGAGGACGGCGTGGTCGACTTCCGCTCGCTGTTCGCCTGGCCGCTGCCGATGGGCGTCATCGGCCACCTGCTCGGAGTCGACGAGGCCGACCACGACGAACTGGGCCGGCTGTACACCGCCCTGTTCGACGACACCCTGGGCGACGGGCGCGACGCCGAACTGAGCCTGCACTCCTGGCTCGACGAGCACGTGTCCCGGCTGGAGCGCGAGCCCGGCGACGACATGATCAGCGCGATGCTCGCCCTGCCCCCCGAGGACCGGCTTCCCCGCGAGGACCTGGTCGTGACCATGTACGTGGTGCTGGCGGCCGGCCACGAGACCACCACACACCTGCTGGTCAACGCCGTGCGCGCGCTCAGTACCCGGCCCGAACAGCGCGACCTCCTGCTGTCCGGCGAGGTCCCGTGGGAGAACCTGGTGGAGGAGACGATGCGCTGGGACTCGCCCACCGCCAACTTCTTCACCCGTTTCGCCACCGAGGACATCGACGGCGCCGACGTCCACCCCGCCGCCGAGGGCGTGCGCATCGCCGAGGGCGACCCGGTGTTCATCTCCTACATCTCGATGGGGCGCGACCCCGAGCGCTACGGTCCGACCGCGGGCGCCTTCGACGTCCGTCGCGGTGAGACGCACACGAGCTTCGGCTACGGCGCGCACTTCTGCATCGGCTCGCCCCTGGCCCGCCTGGAGGGCCGGATCGCGCTGGAGCGGATCTTCTCCCGCCGGCCCGACCTGGAGGTCGTGGGCGACGTGCCGCGCTCCCCGTCGATCGTGGTCAACTCGCACACCCGTCTCGACGTGCGGCTGCGGCCCGCCTGATCCGCACTTCGGATGAGCCGCCCCACCACCGTGGGGCGGCTCTCCATCCGCCCGCTCAGCCGGTGCCGAGGTAGCCGTTGGGGTCGAGCACGTACTTGCTCGCCGCCCCCTGATCGAAGGACCGGTAGCCCTCCGGGGCCTCCTCCAACGGGATCGCCACCGCGTTGACCGCCTCCGCGATGCGCACACGGTCGTTGAGGATCGCCATCATCAACTGCCGGTGGTACTTCATCACCGGGCACTGGCCCGTGTAGAAGGCGTGCGACTTCGACCAGCCCAGCCCGAAGCGGATCGACAGTGATCCCACCTTGGCGGCCTCGTCCACCGCGCGCGGGTCGCCGGTCACGTAGAGACCGGGGATACCGATGGCCCCACCGGCCTTGGTGACCTTCATGGCGTCGTTCAGGACGCTCGCCGGAGCCTCCTGCCCGGCCTTCTCTCCGGAGCCGTGCGCCTCGAAGCCGACCGCGTCCACCGCGTGGTCCACCACCGGGGTGCCCAGGATCTCCGCGATCAGGTCTCCGGGGTCCCCCTGGGAGATGTTCACCGTCTCGCAGCCGAACCGGCGCGCCTGGGCCAGCCTCTCCTCGTTGAGGTCGCCGACGATGACCACGGCCGCTCCCAACAACCGAGCGGAGGCGGCCGCCGCCAGGCCGACGGGGCCCGCGCCCGCCACGTACACGGTCGACCCCACGCCCACCCCGGCGCTCACACAGCCGTGGAAACCGGTGGGGAAGATGTCGGAGAGCATGGTCAGGTCCATGATCTTCTCCATGGCCCGATCCCGATCGGGGAACCTCAGCAGGTTCCAGTCGGCGTAGGGCACCAGCGCGTACTTCGCCTGGCCGCCGACCCAGCCGCCCATGTCCACGTAGCCGTAGGCCGAGCCGGGGCGGTCGGGGTTGACGTTCAGACAGATCTCGGTGCGCCGCGCCTTGCAGTTCGTACATCGCCCGCAGGAGATGTTGAACGGTACCGAGACCAGGTCGCCGACCTTCACGAACTCGACGTCCGGGCCGGTCTCGACCACCTCGCCGGTGATCTCGTGGCCCAGCACCAGTCCCTCCGGCGCGGTGGTGCGCCCGCGGACCATGTGCTGGTCGCTGCCGCAGATGTTGGTCGCGACGACCTTCAGGATCGCGCCGTGCGGGACCTTGCGCCCCACGTTGGCGGGGTTGACCCCAGGGCCGTCCTTGAGTTCGAACTCCGGATAGGAGATGTCCTGGACCTCGACCCGACCGGGGCCCTGGTAGACCACTCCTCTGTTGCCGGTCATCTTCCTTCCCACCTCTCTGCCGTCGGGCGGCGAGGATCGTCCTTCGTGGAACGCCCTGTTCGGAGGGCGTCCTCCTGTCGTTTCCGCTGGAAGAGGCGGTTAACCGGAGCGGGTCGAGGACCGGCGGAAAAGAGGTGGATACGGCCCGTCCGCGCTTGGTAGCTTGCCGGCATGTACACACCCACCCCGGACGACTGGCTCTCCATCAACCGCGCCAACTGGGACGAGCGGGTCCCCCTGCACGTCGCGAGCGACTTCTACGATCTGGACGGCTTCCGTGCCGGTGAGGACGCCCTGCGCGACTTCGAACGCGCCGAGGTCGGCGACGTCACCGGGAAGACCCTGCTGCACCTCCAGTGCCACATCGGCATGGACACCCTCTCCTGGGCCAGGCACGGGGCATCACGCGTCGTGGGACTCGACTTCTCCGGACCCGCCGTGGAGGTCGCCCGAGGTCTGGCCGCCGAACTCGGTCTGCCCGAGGAGCGGGCGGCCTTCGTGCACGCCGACGTGCACGACGCGGCCGAGGCCGTACCGGAGCGGGGGTACGACATCGTCTACACGGGGGTCGGCGCCCTGTGCTGGCTGCCCGACATCCGACGGTGGGCCCGGACCGCCGCGTCGCTGGTCGCCCCCGGCGGGTTCCTGTACCTGGCGGAGTTCCACCCGCTCACCGACATCCTCGACGACGAGACCGGCTCGCGGATCGTGGACGACTACTTCGCCCGACAGGCCTGGGTGCAGGAGTCCGCCGGTACGTACGCGGACCTGGAGGCCAGGACCGAGAACAACCGCAACGTGCAGTGGCAGCATCCGATCGGCGAGGTGGTCTCCGCTCTGGCCGCCGAGGGGCTGCGTCTGGAGTTCCTCCACGAGCACGACGTCTCGCTGTTCCCGCGCTTCTCCTCCTTCGAGAGGTCGGCGGACGGGTACTACCGCTTCCCGGAGGGTCGGCCCCGGGTGCCCCTCATGTACTCTCTGCGCGCGAGCAGGACGTAGTCCGCGCGAGGGAAAACGCGTTGACGGTCGTTCGCGCGGGCGGCAGTGTGGCGCCCATGAGTATGCGATTTCCCCTGGTGGGAGAACGGATCCGGATCAGGCCCTTCGTGCCCGAGGATCGAGACGCCGCCCACGAGGTCTACGGCGACCCCGAGGTGATGCGTTACGTCGCCTACGGCAAGGCGGCCTCTCCCGAGGAGACCGCCGTGATGGTGGCCGACTACATCCGTCATCAGGAGGAGCACGGCTACGCCTTCTGGGCGGTGGAGGAGATCGCCACGGGCCGGCTCATCGGCGACGCCGGTTTCGAGGCCCGCGAGGTGGGCGCCGAGTTCGGCTACACCCTGGCACGCGACCGATGGGGGAGGGGCCTGGCCACCGAGGCGGGCCGCCTGTGCGTGGCGGCGGCCTTCGACGAGCTGTCCCTTCCCCTGCTCACGGGGGTGGTGGACCCGGCCAACCCCGCTTCGGCGCGGGTCCTGGAGAAGCTGGGCTTCACCCCGGTGGGCGAGCGCGAGGCCTACGGGCGCCCGCACCGGGAGTACCTGCTCCGGGCCCCCTGAGTCGCCGGGGCCGGCCCGGTCAGTCCTCGGGCTCCCGGGGCCGGACCACGGTCTCGGGGCCCGGGTAGATGAGCCGTTCCTCACCATCGGGGAAGCGCACCAGGTAGGGCGGCCCGTCGTCGGCCCCGCGCACCTCGATGATCTCGGCCTCGTGCCCTCCCTCGACGCTGGTCACCCCGTGGGTGAGCAGACGGTCTCCGATGGACGCTCGCATGTGACCCTCCCGTGTCGACGGCCGGCCTCCCCGGACCGGTCACAGTCGGGGTGGTACCCGGAGCGGGATCCGGACGAACCCGCACCACCCGGATCCACCTGGGGGAACGGCCCACCTAGGATGTTCGGGTGAACAAGGTCGCCCCGGTCATCGCGTTCGTCGCCTTCATGCTCGTCTTCGCCCTCACCAGATCCCCGGTCCGGGACTTCCTGGAGTCCTGGGTGGAACTGGAGGGCGTCGTCCTCGGGCTGGCGTCGCTGGTCTCCTCCGGTGCTCTGGCCGCGCTCGTGGCCGGTGCCATCCTGTACGCCACCCGACTCTTCGAATAGCCCTCCCTCCCCCGGGAACGGGTGCGTCGAAGACGCCTCCGGGGTGCGTAGAGTGGCCTCTGTCCGGCACGCAGACGGGGGGACGACGCAGGCATGCCGAAGGATGGCGGGAAAAAGGGGATCTCCCCACTGCTTCTGGGGGGTGCGGTCCTCACCGCCCTCGTCATCGCGGTGGTCGTGGGGATCAGGCTCGAAGGCGGCGACGCCGACGAGGAGTCGCCGACCGAGATCGCCTCGACGGTGGACCACATCGACCCCGAACAGCGGGAGTGGGGTCAGGCCCTGGCCCGTCGCGACGCCGACGACCCCATGGCGCTCGGAGAGGCCGACGCCCCCGTGGTGTTGGTCGCCTACTCCGACTTCGCCTGCCCCTACTGCGCCAAGTGGGCCCAGGAGACCCAGCCCGAACTGGTCGAACGCTACGTCGAGTCGGGCGATCTGCGGATCGAATGGCGCGAGTTCCCCTACCTGGGCGAGTTGTCGCAGACCCTGTCGGTGGGCGCGGTCGCCGCCGGCGAGCAGGAGGCGTTCTGGGAGTACCAGGAGGCGGTCTTCGAGCGTCAGGAGGAGATCAAGTCCTCCGACGACCCCGACGGGATCCTCGACGAGATCGTCGAGGAGCTGGGCTTGGACGCCGACCGCTTCCATGAGGCCATGGAGGCGGACCGGAGCGGGATCGCGGTGGGCCACGACTTCGTCGAGGGGCAGCAGATCGGCGTGAGCGCCACCCCGGCCTTCATCGTCAACGGTGATCCCATCATGGGCGCACTGCCGCTGGACGTGTTCGTGCGCAGCGTCGACACCGCGCTCGCCGTCGCCGAGGAGTGACCGCGTGGACATCGGGTTCGTCGCCGCGCTGCTCGGTGGCCTGCTGGCCCTGCTCAGCCCGTGCAGCGCCATGCTGTTGCCGTCGTTCTTCGCCTACGCCTTCCGGGACTCGGGGCGGCTGCTCCTTCGCACCGGCGTCTTCTACGCGGGGCTGTGCCTGACGCTGGTGCCGCTCGGCGCGGGCTCGGCGATGGTGAGCACCCTCTTCTACGGCCACCGCGACCTGCTCATCATGGTCGCGGGCGGTCTGATCATCGCCTTCGGTGTCGCCCAGGTCCTCGGCCTCGGGTTCACCTGGGGCGTCCTCGCGCGGGCGCAGGGCCGTTTCGCGAGCGGTCGGGGGAACCTCTCCGTGCTGGGGCTCGGCGCGGTCTACGGGCTCGCCGGGTTCTGTTCCGGTCCGATCCTGGGCGCGGTGCTCACGGTCGCGGCCACCGGCACCCCGGTCAGGGGCATGCTGCTCATGGCCGCCTACGGGGCGGGGATGGCACTGCCGCTGCTCCTGCTCGCCTCGCTCTGGGACCGCTATGAACTGGGCCGACGCTCCTGGCTGCGGGGGCGCACCGTGCGGATCGGGCCGCTGGCCACCCACACGACGGCCCTGCTCTCGGGTGCGCTCTTCATCGCGGTCGGGGTCCTGTTCGTGGCCTCCGACGGCACCGCGTCCTTCCCTCCGCCCGGGGCGGAGTGGGCGGCCGATGTCACCTACCGTGCCCAGGAGGCGCTCTCCCGGCTGGGGAGGGTCACCGATCTCATCGCTCTGGTCGCCTTGTCCGGCACGGTCTCCCTCGTGGTGGCGGGGAGCCTTCTCGCCGGCCGACGGGCCCGTCGCGAGGAGGACGAGGAGCCCGAACGGGTGGAGTAGGGCGTGGTGAAGCCAGAGGTCACAGGGGTCTCTGTGACAGGAGTGACCTGAGAGCGACACCCTGCGTGGCCGTGTTCGGCCAAAAACCCTCGGCCGCCGGGAATCAGGCGCTCCGATGCGTAACATCTCTTTTCCACGAAGGGTCGGGAGGGCGAATCCTCACCCTCCGTGGCGGTGGATCGACCGAAGGTGCCCGGTCCGGTCGATGTGGCGGGTCGGGAAGAGACCCGCGTGGACGTGTACGGGCGCGTCCACGTCACAGGGCGTCCGGGCGGGCGTGTCGGGTCCGCCCGGACGCCCCCACCGCGTCCGGTCCCTCTCGAGAGGAATCGGACGAGCGGAACCCGGGTCCACCGGGGCGGTGGCGCCATCGGGTGTGGAGCGGATGTTCTCGGGCCCGGGAAACGCCTGGGGGGAGGGGTTCGCGGGCGAAGGGGGAGAGGCCGTCGGCCCCTGCCGGGAGGCGGTCTGCGTTAGGTTGCCCGCCATGGATATCGCTATCACCTCCGGATACGTCGTGCCCGTCGTGGGAGACCCCATCGAGGGCGGGACGGTCCTCATCTCGGACGGGCGGATCACCGCGGTGGGCGCCGCCGACGAGGTCACCGTGCCCGAGGGCGTCGAGGTCGTCGACGCCGCCGGCAAGTGGGTCCTGCCCGGCTTCATCGAGGCCCACGGCCACGTCGGTATCTGTGAGCAGACGATCGGCCTGGCGGGTAACGACACCAATGAGATGACCGACCCCAACGGTGCCCGTATGCGGGCGATCGACGGCATCAACCCCGCCGACCAGGGTTTCGTCGACGCCCTCTCGGGTGGTGTCACCAGCTCCGTGATCAAGCCCGGTTCGGGCAACCCCATCGGCGGGCGGACCGTCGCCATCAAGATGTGGGGCCGGAGCGTGGAGGACCGGCTGCTCAAGGAGCCGGCCAGCGTCAAGAGCGCCCTGGGCGAGAACCCCAAGCGCGTCTACGGAAGTATGGACCGGCTGCCGTCCACGCGTCAGGGTGTGGCCGCGGTCATCCGTGACGCCTTCACCAAGGCGCAGGACTACAAGGCCAAGCGCGACCACGCCCGGAGCGAGGGGACCCCCTTCGACCGGGACAACACGCTGGAGACCCTCGTCCAGGTACTCGACGGCGATGTCCCCTGGTGTCAGCACGTGCACCGCGCCGACGACATGCACACCGCTATGCGGCTGGCCGACGAGTTCGGCTACCGGCTCATCATCAACCACTGCACCGAGGGCCACCTGTTGGCGGACGAGATCGCCGCACGCGAGATCCCGGTCATCACCGGGCCGTTGATGATCAGCCGCTCCAAGGTCGAGGTCGGCAACCGTACTCTGGCCGGTCCCGGGATCCTGGACCGGGCGGGCGTCAAGGTCGCCCTGACCACCGACGCCCCGGTCATCCCCATCGAATACCTCGTCTACCAGGCGATCCTGTGCGTCAAGGAGGGCATGGACCGCGACTCCGCGATCCGCGCGCTCACGATCAACCCCGCCGAGATCATGGGCCTGGACGACCGTGTGGGCTCGTTGAAGCCGGGGCTGGACGCCGACGTGGTGGTCTGGTCGGGCGATCCGCTCGACATCATGAGCCGTGCTCTGCGGGTGTTCGTCGGCGGCCGTGAGGTGTACACCTACGACGAGGAACGACGTGAGGGCGTGATGGCGGACCCGTACTACCGGGAGGGTTGATCCCGGAGACGGCGGTGCAGGTCATGGGGGTGTCCCCATGGTCGACGCCCCGGGCCGGCCCGTCACCCCGGTCGTGTCCTCGCCGAACGTCGCGAATATGGGATATGACCGGGGCGGCGATATGTGGGATAACATCTCGACGCGCTGCGCACCGTAGGTGCTGTTCAGTGCCGTCCCGCCGGCGAGACGGTCGGGAAAACGTTACCCCGTGACAAGAACCGAAAATGAATCGAGGTGCGCTCCCGATGTCCTCTCCCCAGCTCGCGAGCCGTAGGGTCATGCTTCGTCCGACTCGTTTCGAGAACCGTGAAGAGATAATCGAGGTTCTCGATGGATCGGGTCTGGAGGATGTGAGGGGCGCCGGCGTCTTCCTCGGTTCCCTGCCGGAGGATCTCGGTACTCTCGATGCCGCCTTCTTGGTCGAAGAGAGGTCCCAGGGCTCCACGGTCGGTGTGTGCGCCGTCTTCGGTGTCGATTCCGATGAGAAGTCCGCGCAGGTCAGCATCCTCGTGGAGGATGGCTCTCCCATCCTGGGAGTGGGGGTGGAGACCTATGTGTTCTTCATCGGACACGTCTTCTCCGAATGGGACGTGAATAATATTCACTTCTGGTCCACGGAAGAGCTCGTCGGAATGATCCCCGTCGGTCAGGCGGTGATCAGCGAGTCCAGGGGTGCGGACGAGGAGCGGGACGGTGAATCCGCGAATCGCGCCAGGGCGTTCACCATCGAGCGAGAAGTATGGGAAATCCAGAGCCACCGATTTCGGAGCTGGATCATGCGCGGACCACAGAAGAGTCGGGCTTCGTAAGCCGTCGGCTCTGTCAGAAAGGGCGGATATTCATGGCCGCAATCGACCGGAACGAATTGCTCTCCCAGATCAGGGTGCAGGCCTACACCATCCTGATGTTCACCACCACCGAACCACAGATGGATCTCCCCGAGCCCAAGAGCATGAAGGACCTCGACTCCTTCTCCATCGTCCAGTTGCTCCTCGCCCTCGAGGACATCTACGACGTGATGCTCCTTGAGGAGATCACCTCGTTCCGCGGCGAGACCTTCGAGGACCTGGCCACCTTCATCACCGAACGGGTCTCCACCGGCGCGGCCGAGGTGTGACCGTCGGAGGCGGAGGAACCGCCTGGGGCGACCGCGGTGACGGCGGGCTCCCACGGACACGACCGAGAGTCGTTCCGCGGGGGCCCGCCGTTCCATGTCAGCGGGTGAGGACCCACTTCATCCGCCAGGCTCCGAGCCCGAAGAGCACGACCGCGAACCCGCACAGGGCCCCCAACTGGGGCAGGATGTCGAGGATCCCGCCGCCGTGCCTGATGAGTTCGCTGAAGGCCTCGTACCCCCAGGCGTGCGGGGTGGCGTAGGCCGCCGTTCGGGACGGTCCGGAGAGCGCCTCCAACGGCACCATCGTTCCGCCGGCACCGGCGGCCCCGAGGCCCACGACCAGGGCCGCGGCCAGAGCGCCGCCCTCACTGCGACACAGCGAGCCGATGAGCATGGCGGTACCCGCGCCGACGAGGCAGAAGGCCGCCACCACCGCCGAGATCGCGAGGGGGTCTCCCCACACCACCCCGAACAGCAGGGAGGAACCGACCAGGATGATGAGGGCCTGGGAGATCGTGACCACGAACCGGCCCAGCGCCTCCCCCGCGATCAGGGTCCTCAGGGGCGTCGGCGTGGAGTACATCCGACGGCTGAGCCCCTTCTGCCGCATCTCCACGACCCCGATCGCCGTGGTCAGGGAGATGACGAAGGTGAACAGCAACAGCAGGGGAGGGGCTGCGAGACCGTACTGGCCGACGTCCTGGGGGAAGACGGCCTCTCCGGTGGTGACCGTCTCCACCTCGATGCCGGGGGGATCGGCCTCCTCGGAACGCCGCAGGTTCTCGTCGAACCCCTCGTCGCCGTTCTCGGAGGCGAACTGGGCCGCGCCGATCACCGACGCCTCCTGCGAGGCGATCGAACTCGCCCAGGTCCGGAGAGGGTAGGAGCTCCAGTCGTCGGGGCGGGTCACGAACCCGATCTCGACGGTCCCACCGTCGCGCAGGGTCTCGTCGTAGTCCTCGGGGATGACCAGACCCCCGTTGATCCGCCCCTGTTCGATCCGGTCGCGCAGCTGCTCGTAGTCGCCCAGACGCTCGATGGGAAAGCGTCCGCTCTCCTCCAGCTCGTCGGCCAGGCGTTCGGCGAGGGGCTGGTCCTGGCCGTTCACCACGAGTCCGAGCCGTTGCTGGTCCCCGCCGTAGGACATCCCCATCATGAAGACCATGATCAGGGGGAGGAGCAACATGAAGAAGATGTTGCCCCGGTCCCGGAACGTTCGACGCAGGTTGAGTGCCGTGATGGCCAGCGTCTTGCTCATGCGTGCAGCATCCTTCCCATGCGGTTCAGCGCCACCGCGACGCCGGCCACGCCCATGGCCGACAGGACGCCGATCGGGAGGAGCAGGGACACGGCTCCGCCGCCCGCCGTCAGGTCCGTCAGACCTCGCAGGAACCAGTAGTGCGGGGTGACGTAGGTCAGGGCGGCCCAGGGGCCCAGATTGGCCAGGGGGAACAGGGCTCCGCCCATCAGCCCGAGCAGGAGGGCCACGACCGTCGACCAGTTGGTCGCCTGTTCGGAGTTGTCGGCGAACCCGGCCACCGCGGACACGATTCCGACCGCCGCCAGGACGGCCGCGACGGTCAGGGCGGCGACCCCGAGCGGATCACCCCATCGGGCGCCGAAGGTGAGGGTGGACACGGTGATGACCAGGCCCATGCTGACCAGCCCGAAGAGGAGCGTGCTCGCCAACCTGGCCATGAGGATCGTGAAGGTGCCGATCGGCGCCGCGGCCAACCGGACCAGGGTCCCGGTGCGGCGGTCCTCGAAGAGACTGACCACACCCGGCATCGCGGCGAAGAACAGGAAGAAGACCGCCGCGCCCGCCGCGTAGTAGGTGGAGGAATCGAGCTGTCGCCGGTCCACGTCGGTGTCCTCGACGACCCTGACAGCGGTGGGGTGTCCGGCGGCCTGCTCGGTGAGCGCGGCCTCCTCCTCGGAGGAGGGATCGGTCGTCAGTACGGCGAGCTGCACGCGGTGGTGCTCGGACGCGAAGGCCTCCGCGATGCCGACCGCCACCTCGACCTCCTCGGGGGAGTCGACGTCGCCGATCACACGGATCTCGGCGGACTCGTCGTTCCGCAGGGCCTCGGTGAACCCCTCGGGGATGACGAAGGCCGCGGAGACGTCCCCGGAATCCACCGCCTCGTTCGCATCGTCCTCCGAGGAGAGGGTCGTGAGTTCCACGATCCCCTCCTCTTCGAGGGATTCCAGGACCTCGTCCACGAAAAGCGAGGAGAGTTCACCGCCGTCGAGGTCGGAAACACCGTAGTGCGCGGTGAATTCCGTTTCGGGATCGCCGCCCAGAAGCATGTTCAGGAGAAAGGCGAGACCGAGGGGCAGCACGATGGCGAAGACCAGAAGGGTGCCGTCTTTGAGACGTTGGCGCAGGTCCTTGAGGACCAGGGTGAAGAAGGCGCTCATGGGTTCTTTCCTCATTCCCGCAGGGCCTTGCCGGTGAGGTGCAGGAAGACCGCCTCCAGGTCCGGTTCCTGTACCTCCACCGAGCGCAGAACGGCCTCGCTCGCGGTGACGACCTCCAGGATCCTCGCGATCACCGATCGCGCGTCCTTCAGGAGCAGGCGGACCTCGGAGCCCTCCACGCTGACCTCCCGGACCTCGGAGAGTTCCTTCAGAGCTCGGACCGCCCGGTCCTTGCCGCCGCCCAGCGAGAGGACGATGGTGTCGTCCTCACCGACCTGGGAGATCAGTTCCCGCTGGGTCCCCTCGGCCTGGATCCGGCCGGAGTCGATGATGCCGACCCGGTCGCAGAGCCGCTCCGCCTCTTCCATGTAGTGGGTCGTGTAGAGGACGGACACGCCGTCGGCGGCCTGGCGTTGGATGCTCTCCAGGATCGCGTTCCGGCTCTGGGCGTCGACGCCGACGGCGGGCTCGTCGAGGATGAGGAGTCGGGGTCGGTTGAGCATGCCCACCCCGATGTTGAGACGTCTGGACATGCCGCCGGAGAACGTGGAGACGTTCTCCTTCGCGCGGTCGGTGAGATCGATGATCTCCAGGATCTCGCCGCATCTGCTGCGTGCCTTCGCCCCCGAGAGGCCGTAGAGGCGGGCGAAGAACATGAGGTTGTCCCAGGCGTTGAGGTCCGGGTACAGGGCCAGTTCCTGGGGGACGAAACCGATCTGTCCCTTGGTCGCCGCGTTACTCACACCGTGTTCCTGTCCGTCGATACGGACGGAACCGGAGTCGGCCTTGAGCACGCCGGCGATGATCGAGATCGTCGTGCTCTTGCCCGCGCCGTTGGGGCCCAGGAGACCGTAGGTCTCTCCTTTGTCGATATGGAAACCGACCTCGGCGACCGCTGTGTTCGAGCCGTAGCTCTTGGAGAGCTTCTCGACTTCTAGCAATGCCACGGTGACGTTCTCACCTTTCTCTTGTTCGACATCGTCGGATGATCGGCCACCGGTGTTCCGTAACACGGTCGGCGAATACGGCTGAGACGTTTCTGGGAACGGTCGTTCACCTTGGCCGATGCGCAGTGAACCACAAAGAGACGGGGGGAGAAGGCGGGCGCGGATCGCGACCATGCGTGAGCGGGCGATACGTATCCGTTCCGGTGAGGGCCGTGCTCTCAACGGGAGGGGGAGGCGGCGATCCGTTCCAGTTCCGCGGTCATGGCGGCGGGGGTGGGCCGGTCCAGCATCTGTTCGCGCAGCAGTGTCGCCCGTTCGGCGAGAGCGGGTTCGGTCAGGACTCGTTCGGACGCCCGCAGGATCTCGTCCGGGTCCGGTTCCACCACCAGACCGGCGCCCTGGCCCTGGATCAGTCGGGCGAGCATCGGTTCGTCGAAGGTCGGCCGGGGCACGAACAGTTGGGGCAGACCGTGCACGAGTCCGGTCCAGACGGTCCCCGTCCCCCCGTGGTTGATGGTGGCGGTGCTGGTCGCGGCCAGAGCGTGCAACGGCACGTAGTCCACCAACCGCACGTTCGAAGGAACCGTGCCCAGGTCCTGTCGGGCCTTGAGCGGGACGGTGGCCACCACCTCGGCGTCCACCTGACCCAACGCCTCCAACACCTCGCCCAACGGCAACGTGTACCCACCGAACCGGTCCGTCGCGCTGGTCCCCAACGTCAAACACAGACGCCGACCCTCGGGCCGTTCACGCAGCCAGTCCGGCACCACCGCGCGACCGTTGTAGGGAACGAACCGCATCCCCAGATACCGCACCCCCAACCGGCCATCGACCGGTATCCGCAACACGTCCGGGACCTGATCGATGGTGGCCTGACCCACCACCAGTTCCTCGTCGAAGCCAACCCCGTACCGGGCCGCCAACCCCGACAACCACTCACCCAACGGATCCTCACGGACCTCGGGGACCTGCTCCTCCATCCGCCTCAGGAACAACCCCCGGACTCTGGCCAGGGTGTCCACGCCCCAGATGTAACGGACGTGCGCGGCCCCGGCGGCGCGCGCGGCGACCGGGGCACAGAAGGTGATGGGGTCCCACACCACGAGGTCGGGTTTCCAGGTGTGGCACAGGTCCACGAGGTCGTCGGCCATGGAGTCGTTGACCATCCGCCACCAGTGCGGGACCACCCGGCGGTAGCCCTCGATCAGGTAGTCCCAGGTCACCTCGTGTTCGGGGGCGTCGGCCATCCCGAAGGGCGGGGTGTCCTTCTCCAGGACGCCGAGCAGGGAGTAGGCGCGCATCATGCGCCAGAAACCGTGGTCCCGGCCGACCGGGGCGAAGGGCAGCCCGGCGGCGGAGACCGCACCGGCCAGCTCCGGCTGGCTGGCCACCACCACCTCGTGCCCCGCCGACCTCAACGCCCACGCCAACGGGACCAGGTTGAGCAGATCGGTCCGTTCCGCGATCGTCGCGACGACCACCCGCATCGCTGCACCCCTCTCTGAGAACGGGCCCGTTTCGACGTCGTGCCCGCGTCGCCACACCCGCGGTGGCGCGGGGGAGGGGCAGAGTATCCGGGCATCGGTCGGGCGGCCAGGCGCCGTCGGCCCTTGGTGGTGGGGCCGGACGCCCGGCGCGGCCGGGAGGCCCAGAGCACGTGTGATGCCCCATGGGCACCAGGATTCACATGAGCAACAGAGGGCGACGGAGATGGGCCTCAGCGCCCGAGGTGGTCGTCGAAACCCGGTGAAGCGGTCTTTCCGGTATTCCTTGTCCAGCGCCCGGGCGGCTGTCGCGTACGTCCTTCGGACGGCGGAGCATCACCGTCCGGGGGTACCCGTGTACGGAGGCTGAGGAGGGGCGCAGATGCGCGTGCTGGTGACCACGGCGGCCGAGAAACCGCACTTCCTGGGTCTGGTCCCGTTGGCGTGGGCGTTGAGGTCGGCGGGGCACGAGGTGGTGGTGGCCAGCCAGCCGGAGCTGGCCGGTGCGGTCTCCGCCGCCGGGCTGCCCTTCGCCCCGGTCGGCCGGGACCACGGTTTCTGGCGCATGATGCGCGCCTACTCCCTGCTCGGCGTCCTGGAGAAGGACACCCCGCCCTTCGGGATGGCCGACGCCCCCGAACACGAGGTGACCTGGGACTACCTGATCGAGGGCTACCGCCGGGTGGTCCCGCACTGGTGGCGGATGGTCAACGACTCCATGGCCGACGACCTCGTGGACCTGTGCCGCACCTGGAAACCCGACCTGGTCGTCTGGGGGTCGGTGAGTTTCGCCGGCGCGGTGGCGGCGCGCGCCTGTGGAGCGGCGCACGTCCGTTACATCTGGGGCGCCGACATCTTCGCGCGGATGCGGGGGCTGTTCCTGGAGCGGTCGGCCGAGAGACCCGTTCACTCCCGTGAGGATCCGTTGGGTGAGTGGTTGTCGGGGTTGGCGGCCCGGTACGGGGTTGGCTTCGACGAGGAACTGGTGGTGGGTCAGGCCACCATCGATCAGGTTCCGGACGTGTTGCGGATACCGGTCGATGGCCGGTTGGGGGTGCGGTATCTGGGGATGCGGTTCGTTCCCTACAACGGTCGCGCGGTGGTGCCGGACTGGCTGCGTGAGCGTCCTGAGGGTCGGCGTCTGTGTTTGACGTTGGGGACCAGCGCGACGGACCGGTTCGGTGGGTACACGTTGCCGTTGGGCGAGGTGTTGGAGGCGTTGGGTCAGGTGGACGCCGAGGTGGTGGCCACCGTCCCGCTCAAGGCCCGACAGGACCTGGGCACGGTTCCTTCGAACGTGCGGTTGGTGGACTACGTGCCGTTGCACGCTCTGGCCGCGACCAGCACCGCCACCATCAACCACGGAGGCTGGGGGAGCGTGCTCACCGGCCTCGCCGCGGGGCTCCCCCAGGCCATCCTGGCCAGCTGGTTCGACAACCCCATGCTCGCGCGTCGGTTGAGCGCGCTGGGCGCGGCGTTGGACGTGCCGGTCGCGCGGGCCACCCCCGAACTCCTCGCCGACAGCGCGCGGCGCGTCCTCGAGGACGAGGAACTGGGTCGCGGCGCCCGCCGGATCGCGGCGGGGATCCGTTCCCGGCCCGCACCCGGGGAGCTCACCGTCGAACTGGAACGGTTGGCCGCGCGAAGGGGGTCCGTACGGGCGGGGGCCGCCACCGGAGCCCCGCGCCCCTCCGAGCGATGAGGGAGGCGGGGACGGTCTCCGTCGGCGATCTCCGTGCGGTTCGAGGATGGTGTACTGGGCCGGAGACGGAGTACACGGCGGCCGGCGCGGAAGGCTCCGGCCGAGGCCGGGTCGACGTGGGGGCGGAGTGGGAACGGTTCGTCGGGATCATCGGGATCACTGGAGTGTGAAGGCCGTGAGGGGCAGGGAGAGCACCGTACGACTGGGCGTTCTGGGGTGTGCCGACATCGCCTGGCGGCGGGTGCTCCCCGCCGCCGTCGACAACCCGCGTACGGAACTGGTGGCCATCGCCAGCCGTGACCCCGAGAAGGCGCGCAGGTTCGCGGAACGGTTCGACTGCGACGCGGTGACCGGGTACGAGCGCCTTCTGGAGAGGGAGGACCTCGACGCGGTCTACATCCCCCTCCCGGTGGCCCTGCGCAGGGAGTGGGTGGCACGGGCGCTCACCCGCGACCTGCACGTCCTCTCGGAGAAGCCGTTGACCACCGACCACGCCGGCGCCGCCGAACTGGTCGACCTCGCCAAGAGCCGGGGCAGGGTCCTGCGGGAGAACTTCGGGTTCCTCCACCACTCCCAGCAGAGCCGGGTGGGGGAGATGCTGGACTCCGGCGCGATCGGTCGGGTCTGCTCCGTCGACAGCGAGTTCGGGGTGCCCCGGCGCCCCGACCACGACATTCGTTACGACCCGACTCTCGGCGGGGGAGCCCTGCTGGACGTGGGGGTCTACCCCTTGCGTCTCGCGCAGTACTTCCTGGGCACGGAACTCCGGGTACGGGGCGCCGTACTGCGCCACGACCCCGATCGTGGGGTGGACGTCGGCGGCTCGGTCCTGTTGGCGGACGCCCACGGGGCCTCCGCCCGGCTCGCCTTCGGTATCGGCGTCCAGTACCGGAACTCCTACGCGATCTGGGGCACCGGCGGAACCCTCTCGGTGGACCGCGCGTTCACGCCGCCCGCGGAGATGCGACCGGTGTTGCGGCTGCGTGAGGGACAGGGGGAGGAGACCATCGAGGTGGAGGCCGATCACCAGTTCGCCAACGTCCTCGGTGACTTCGCGACGGCGATCGAGTTCGGAGAGCGGCCGGGTGTGCCCGAGACGATCCTCGACCTGGCGCGGTTGTTGGACGGGGTGCGTCGGGCGGCGGGGGAGCCCTGAGCGGCCCGGTCCTCACGTCGCGCGGTGTCGTAGGGCGAGCTCTTCGAACACGGGGACCATCTCGGCCGGGAGGGGACGGGTCCGTGTCTCCTCGGACAGCCGTCGGGCCTCCTCCTGGAAACCCGGCTCGTCCAGCAGCCTGATCAGGCCGCGTCGAACACTCGCGGCGGGCGACTCGGGCGCGCTCACGATCCCGGCGCCCTGACCGGCGAGCAGCTCGGCCCGCAACAACGAGTCGAAGTGCATCCAGGGTCTGAGCGGCAGTTGGGGGACGCCCTCATGGAGCGCGTTGCCGAAGACATTGAAACCGCCGGTGTGGATCACCGCCGAACACGTGGGCAGCAGCTCGTGGAGGGGGACGAAGTCCACGAGAACGGCGTTGTCCGGAGCGTCGACCGAGCCCCGCCACGGGCCGGCCCCCGCGACCACGACCTCCACGGGGAGGTCGGCCAACACGTTCAGGATCTCCTGGAGCTCCTCGGGGGTGGCCGAGGGGAAGAGGGGCTGGCGCGCCGAGGTGGTGCTGAGCACGAGGCACACCCGTGGCCCGCGCGGCCTCTCCCGGAAGCGGCGGGGGAGGACGGCGCGTCCGCTGTAGGGGACATAGCGCATCCTCAGGGGGTCGGGTCCGCCCTGGAGCCGTGCCCAGTCCGGTAGCAGGTCGACGGTGAAGTGCCCCAGGGAGAGGGTCTCGGAGAAGGGGACCCCGTAGCGCGACGCCCACGTGCCCAGCCAGTGGCCCAGGGGATCGTCGTCCTCTTCCGGGACGTCCGAAGCTCCGAGGTTCCGAGCGTCGTCGGCCCGGTGGACGTCCAGGAACCGGTTCCTCAGCCAGCCGTAGTAGTCCTGCCCGGGAAGGAAACGCGCGTGGGCCGCCCCCGCGGCCTCCGCCGCGATCGGCGCGGCGGGGAACATCGGGTCCCAGAGCACGAGGTCCGGTCGCCAGGAGCGGCAGAAGGCGGTGAGGTCGGTGATCGTGGGGCCATGGATCACGTCCGCGGACTTGACCTGTCCCTCGACGAGTTTCAGGAGCAGCTCCCGGGTGTGCTCTCCCTCGATGTACTCACGTTTGATGACGAAGCGGTCCCGCCCGGCGGTGCCCGAGGCCTCCTTGCGTCGCATCAACTCCCACCCCCGATAGGGCTCGCCCACGGGGACGAAGGGCAGACCCGCCGCCGCGGCGTGGGGAGCGGACTCCGGATGGCCCGCCACGTGGACCGTGTGTCCCGCGGAGCGCAGCGCCCAGGCCGTCGGCACCATGAAGAGCAGGTGGGATTGGAGCGGAAAGTTCGCGAAGAGCACGCGCATGTCGTTCCCCGGGGTCGGTGGTCGTTCATAGGGCCGGTCGTCCGAGACGGTGGACGGTGCCCGGTTCGGGCATTCGGCTGTAACGCCGGCGGGACAACGGTCGGCCCCCCGGCGGCGTGCTCACCCCGTGAGCATCGCGTCGGCCACCAGCCGCAGCGCGACCTCCCGGGCCCGGGCGCTTCCCGTGTGGAACTCGATCATGAGCTCGTCGGCGCCCGCGTGTTCCGCGAACCACCTCAGGTAGCGGGCGGTCTCCTCCGCGGCACCGATGGCGGAGTAGGTGTAGCGCTGAAGGAACCGTCGCCCGAGCGGTGAATCGAAGGCCGCGCGGGTCTCCTCGGCGTTCGAACGACCCGACGACAGGGCCGGGGAGAGACGTCGCCGGGCGGCCCATACCTCCTCCTGCGCCTGAGCCCCGGTCTCCGCGGCGGTGACGTTGACACCGGCGATGAACCACGGCTCGGCGCACTGCGGGGAGGGACGGAACTCGGAGCGGTAGACGCGCGAAGCCTCCTCCAACGGGTCGGGCGTGAAGTGCGAGGCGAAACAGAAGGGCAGGCCCGAGGAGGCGGCCGTCCGGGCCGCGGCGACCGATGAACCCAGCAGGTACAGGGGGACGCGGGTGCCCGTACCGGGGAAGGCCCGTACGGACTCCTCCCCGTCGTCGTCCGGGGAGTCCCACAGATGGCCCCGCAGTTCGGCGAGGTCCTCCTCGTAGGAGTCGGTGCGGTCGGTGCTTCTGCGCAGTGCGCGGGAGGTGTGCGCGGGCCCGCCCACCCCGCGCCCCACACCCAGATCGATCCGGTCCGGGTGCAGCGTCGCGAGGGTGCCGAAGTGCTCGGCGACCACGAGGGGGGAGTGGTTCGGCAGCATCACGCCCCCGGCGCCCAACCTGATGCGCTCGGTCCGGCAGGCCGCGTGGGCGATGAGGACGCTGGTCGCGGAACCCGCGTAACAGCCCTGATTGTGGTGTTCGGTGTACCAGAGCCTGTGGTAGCCGAGCCTCTCGGCGTCGCGGGCCAGCTCGATCCCCGATTCGACCGACTCCGCGAGGGTCGCGCCGGCGAAGATCGGGAGGGGGTCCACCAGGGACAGGGGGACGGGCAAGGCGGTCTCCTTCATCGGTGCTGCGGTCCGCTCCGCACGGGGATGGTTATCGTAGGTCCGCCCGCGCGCCGCTCCCTCCGGCCGTCGGCCTCGGGCCGGTGGCCACCACGGTGAGGGCGCCCCCGCGTCCAGGAGAGGACCGACCGATGACCAGTCCCCCCGATGGTGAAGTGCGAGCGGACGCGTCGGGAGGGGGCCGAAGCGTCGGAACGGTGGTCCCCAGGACCGGATCCACCCCTGTCCCCATGGGTTTCGGCATCGTGCCGGCCGACGGGACGGTGGTCCGCCCCGGTGGCCGGGCCGTCGTCGGTGGTGACCCCCCGGGTGTCCTTCACCTCTCCTCCGATGAGGCCGAGGCCCTGGCCGGACTCTGGGACGGGCGGGTGGAGACCGTCGAACAGGGCCTCGTGGCCCGTCGCCTGATCAACGCCGGCTGCGCCCATCCCCGGCCCCCCGCGCCCCCCGAGCGGTCGCGGACCGCCGTGGTCATCCCGGTCTTCGGCCGTGTCGACGACCTGGATCGGCTCCTTCGTGCGCTCGGCGATCCCGGGAACGTCGGGGCGATCGACGAGGTGGTCGTGGTCGACGACGTCTCCCCGGACCCCGAGGCCGTCGCCGAGATCGCCGCCCGCCATGGTGCGACGCTGGTCGTCCGGTCCGAGAACGGGGGGCCCGCCGCCTCCCGTAACTCCGGGTTCGCGGCGTGCGCCGGGAAGGTCGACTTCGTGGCCTTCGTCGACACCGACTGTGTGCCCGGACCGGGGTGGCTGCCACCTCTGCTCGCCCACTTCGCCGACCCCGAGGTCGGCGCGGTCGCTCCGCGGATCCTGCCCGTCGCGACCGGGGATCCGCTGCTCGCCGCGTACTCGGTCTCCCGTTTCCCCATGGACATGGGGGAGACGGAGGCCCTGGTGAGGACGGGTACGCGTATCGGTGTCCTGCCCACCTGCACGATGGTCGTGCGGTGCTCGGCCGTGGACGGGGTTCCCTTCGACGGGGGCCTGCGTTGCGGCGAGGACGTGGACGCCGTGTGGCGTCTGGTCGACGCGGGCTGGAGCGTGCGCTACGCCCCCGACGTCCGGGTGAGCCACACCGAACCGGTGTCGTGGCGCACCTACATGTCGCGCAGGTTCCATTACGGGAGGGCCTCCGGACCGCTCGCGGTGCGGCATCCGGACCGGATCTCCGCCGTCATGCTGAGGCCGGGCCCCACCGCCGCCGCCTTGGCCCTGCCGGCCCTTTCCCCCGCGGCGGCCGGAGCGGTGCTGGGCGCCGCGGTGCTGGGGCTGTCGGATCGACTGCGTCGCGAGGGCGTGCCCGAGTCCGTCGCGGAGGTGGTGACCGCGAAACCGGTCGGCGCGGCCATGATCGGCATGGGGCGCGCCCTGATCCGTCTGGGGTTCCCGGTCCTGCCCCTGGTACTGGTCGGGCGTGCCGGTCGGGGACGGAGGCTCGCCGTGCTGGGGGCTCTGGCCGTCGCTCCGGCGCTACGTGACTGGCTGGCCCTCCGACCCCCCGTCGATCCGGTGCGTTGGACATTGGTGGGTCTGGCCGACGACCTGATCCATGGAGCCGGAATGTGGTCCGGTGCGATCCGCGAGCGGACCGCCGCGCCGCTCCTGCCGCGTCTGTCGGGGCAGAGGTCCGGTGACGGTGTCCTGATCCGGAGCGGGCGCTCACGCAAGTGAGAAGGCCCCGGAGGTGGCGACGCGATGTCGGTCATCTCCGGGGCCTCGGCCGTGGGCGCCGGTTCCAAGGGGCGTCGACCTTGTCACGCACCCTGGGGTCGGCGGCCTGGACGGCCCTCGGTCCTACAGGGTCTGCGCGACGCTGCAACTACCGATGCTGTAACCGCTGCACATGAGCGGGGTCTCTTCCGAGGCGAGTTCGAGGTCCAATTCCTGGAGCGCGAGGATGTCATTGAGAGTCAAGGCGATATCACCTCCTGTGTAGATGGGTTCGAAAATTCCTGTGTGTCCTACAGGGTCTGCGCGACGCTACAGGTACCGATGCTCAGGCCGCTGCACATGAGCGGGGTCTCTTCCGAGGCGAGTTCGAGCTCCAATTCCTGGAGCGCGAGGATGTCATTGAGATACAAGACGAAGTTCCTTTCAGTGATCACTTGACACGGGGTGAGGAAGATTCGCCCATGATCTTACAGGTCGTGGGCTTGCGACTAAAGAGTCTGGGCGACGCTACAGGTGCCGGCGCTGAGGCTGCTGCACATGAGCGGGGTCTCTTCCGAGGCGAGTTCGAGCTCCAATTCCTGGAGCGCGAGGATGTCGTTCATGGGCATTGTTCTTCGGCTCCTAGAAGTGATGGGACGATTTCTGAAAGGCGAGCGATCGGACTTCTCCGACGCCTGCCGGTACAGCTCGAGGCTCGTCCATTCGAGTGCCTCGGTGTAGAAATTAACCCAAGGCAATCTCGATGGAAACCCGGTTTTGAACACCGATTCGGGGATGGCTTGTTCGGGCAGGTCACAGCGGCCGGTATTCGGCCGGAACCCGGTCGCGGTGGGTCCGGGAGAGCGCGCGGCGCCCCCGCCGGACCCACCCGAGGGTCAACGTGTCCCGCCCGCGTGCTTCTTGACGAACTCGATGATCGAGGAGGCCACGTAGTCGATCATCTCCTCGGTGAGGCCCGGGTAGACGCCGACCCAGAAGGACCGGTCGGTGATGACGTCGCTGTTGGCCAGGGTGCCGGAGATCCGGTGGGGCCGATCGATGTAGGCCGGATGCCGGGTCAGGTTCCCGGCGAACAGCAGACGGGTGCCGATCTTGCGCGCTTCCAGGAAGGACACGAGCGCGGCGCGGTCGAAGGGGGCGTCGGGATCCACGGTCAGAACGAAACCGAACCAGCTGGGCTCACTGCGTTCGGTCGCCTCGGGCAGACGGAGCCACGGAACGTCCTCCAACGCCTCGCGCAGCCGGCTCCAATTGCGGCGTCGGGCCGCCACGAACTCGTCGAGCCTGGTGAGCTGGCTGAGGCCGAGCGCCGCCTGGAGGTCGGTGTTCTTGAGGTTGTAGCCCACGTGGGAGTACGTGTACTTGTGGTCGTAGCCTGCGGGAAGGTTCCCCATCTGGAAGCCGAACCGGCGGAAGCAGGCGTCGCTCTGCCCCGGATCGCACCAGCAGTCGCGCCCCCAGTCGCGCATCGATTCGACGATCCTGGCCAGGGGGAGGTTCGAGGTGAGCACGCACCCGCCTTCTCCCATGGTGAGGTGGTGGGCCGGGTAGAAGCTCACGGTGGACACGTCCCCGAAGGTGCCCGTGAGCCGACCGTCGTAGGTGGACCCGACCGCGTCGCAGTTGTCCTCGATGAAGAAGAGCCCGCGATCCTCGGCGAGCTGCTGGATCTCGGTGGACTCCAGGGGGTTGCCCAGTGAGTGGGCCAGCATGATGGCCCGGGTCCGGGGGCCGATCGCCTGGGCGATCTGATCCACGGTGGTGTTGTAGGTGCCGATCTCGACGTCCACGAACACGGGGACGAGCCCGTTCTGGAGGACCGGGTTCACCGTGGTCGGGAAGCTCGCCGCGGCCGTGATCACCTCGTCGCCGGGGAGCAGCCGCTCGTCCCCCAACAGGTGGGAGGTGAAGGCGGAGAGCGCGAGCAGGTTCGCGGACGATCCGGAGTTGGTCAGGTGCGCCTTGCGCAGACCCAGATAGCGCGCGAACGCCGACTCGAAACGCCTCGAGTGCGGTCCGGCGGCGATCCTCATGTCCAGGGCGGCCTCGACCAGGGCCGCCCTGTCGTCCTCGGTGAGTACGGCGCCGGAGGTCCAGATCTCGGTCTCGCCCGGCACGAACCCGGTGTCCCGGTCCATCTCGCGGTGATAGGCGCGGACACTTTCGAGGATCTGTGCTGGTCGTTCGCTGGTCTCCATCCGACTCCTCCTGAGTGGGGGCGGTCTCGGTGGGCTTCGAGACGGCGGGGCACGGCGGTGTTCACGTCACGGGGCGTCCGGCGGGACGTCCGCCGCGGGTGGTCTCAACGGGTCTCTTCCCACAGGGGCAGGAGTCCCGCGGCGGCGGCCTCCGCGACCCCGTTCGCCCGAGCGTCCTTCTCCGACATCAGGGGTCGTTCGGTGAACCCCCAGGGGAGGGCGAGCTCGGGGTCCAGGGGATCGACGTCGACCTGTGTGCCCTGCACATGGGCGGTGGACAGCACGTAACAGATACAGGTGTCGTCGGCCAGGGAGAGGAACCCGTGGCCCACCCCCGGAGGTACGTAGACCGAGCGTCCCGAGGCCTCGTCCAGCGAGGTGACGTGGTGCTCGCCGAAGGTCGGTGAGCCGATGCGCAGGTCCACCACGATGTCGCGTACGGCGCCGCGTACACACGTCACCAACTTCGCCTGTCCCGGGGGCACGGTCACCGAGTGGACGCCCCGCAGAGTGTTGCGGCGGGAGACGGAGTAGTTGATCTGGTGCGGTCGGAAGGGAGCCTCCCCCGCCGCCTCGACGTCCTCCGTCCGGATGCCCTCGTAGAAGACACCACGCTCGTCGGGTATGCGGGCCGGATCGAAGATGAGCACACCTGGGATGGCGGTCCGCGAGATGTCGGCTGCCACGCTTCTCCTTTCACCCGGGTGCGGTGGTCCGCCGGAGCGGGTTCCATGGACCGAAGACCGCAGAACGCTACTACTCCGCGGCGGTCCGCCGTGCCCGGGAACGGCGTGCCTCCTCCAACAGATCGGACAGGGAGCGCTCCAGATCCCTTCGCGGACGCCACGACAGCAGCTCGCCGGCGGCGCCGATGTCCATCCGTTGCCACCGGGGATCGGAGCGGCCCGTCTCCGAGGCCCGCTCGACGATGTCGAGGGGGGCGCCGCTCAACGCGATCATCCGTTCCACCGCCTGTCGCACGGGTATCGCCCGCCCGCAGCCGACGTTGACGACCCGTCCTCTGACCGAGGCGAGGGGCGCGGTCGCCGCGGCCAGGACCGCCTCCGCGACGTCGCGCACGTCGACGAAGTCCCGTTGCGCGCGCAAGGGGGTCAACCGCAGCCGTGGACGTTCGCCGGAGGTCCGGGCCCGCTCGGCCGCCTCGACCAGGCTGTGGGCGACCGTGCCCAGGAGGCTCTGACGTGGGGCTCCGGGGCCCACCACGTTGCCGATGCGCAGCACGGTCCCGTCCAGTCCCCGGGTACGGACGGCTTCGATGACCGCGAGGGTGGCGCGGAGTTTGGCCGCCGCGTAGGCGCCGACCGGCCGGGTCGGGCCGTCCTCCAGGAAACCGGTCCCGACCTCGCCGGTCCCGTACTCGTGGATGCTGCCCAGGTGGACGAGCCTCGGGGGTTCGGGTGCCGCGGGCAGGGCGTGCGCCAACCGCTCCACGGCCTCGGCGTTGACCGCGAGGAGTTCGCTCGGCTCGCCGCCGTGGGCCCTTCCGGCGGCGTTGATCACGACCCTCGGGGCGTGGTCGTGGACGAGCCGGACGAGTTCGGCCTCGGTCGCGGACGCGAGGTCCATCGGGACCGAGTCGTCGGGCGTACCTCCGGCCGGAGCGTTCCTCGACACGGTGACGACCCGTGCCCCCGCCGAGCGCAGGGCGGCGCACACGTGGCGGCCGAGGAATCCGGTGCCGCCGAACACCAGGACGCGCTCTCCCGACAGGTCGGAGAAGCTCTGCTCGGACGGGTCGTACCGGGGTGCGGTGCCCATGGCCCTCTGGTTCGGATGTCTCGCCGGCGGGACCACCGGGGTGGTCGCACCGGGCCGTGTCGATGTCGGGGGAGAGTGTGCACCGGACGGTCCGGCCGCTCAACCTCGCGGCCTCGATCGGGGCCCGGTCCGGCGTTCGGCCCGGTGCTAGGGTCTGCCTGCTCATCGGCACGGAACGACCCAGACGAGATAGCAGGGGTGTCGGCGTGATACTTCCACACATCCACACGCCCGGAATCGCACTTGAGGCCACTCGGACCAGGACCGGCCGCGAGGTCCACGCCGAGTTCGCGGACCGGGGGGTGCGGGGCATCGATCGACGGGACGTGCTCTCGTCCCCCACGATCTGGCCGAACCGGCGCATGCAGGAGATCTCCGCGCAGTTCTTCGTGCGCGTCGGCGAGGAACGCGCGCTCCTCGGCTACGTCTCGCTGCACGAGTTCAACCCGAACAGCGGGTACGTCAAGTGCGCGGTGACCGTGGACCGGGAGGCCCCGGAGGACGTCCACACCGCGGTGGTCGCCTTGACCGTGAACTACGCGTTCGCCATGTGGAGCATCCGCAAACTCTACTTCTGGACCCCGGAGCCCGAGGTGCGCGGACTGGCCGCGACCGGGGCGGTCCCGGCGAGGGAGGGCACGCTCCCCGAGCACCTGCTGGACGAGGGGACCCTCCGCCCGGTGAACGTGTTCGCCCTCTACCGCGCCCAGTGGGAGGAGACCGGCGTGGCCTTCGTCGAGTCCCTGGTCGCCGGGGCCGGGACCCGGGAGTACCTCGTGGACCGGGGGACCTCGTGAGCGCCCCTTCGGAGGTCGCCCCGGACATGGCCATCTCCACCCGCGGACTGCGCAAGGTCTACGGGGAGATCGAGGCGGTCAAGGGCGTCGACCTGGACGTCGGCCGGGGCGAGATCTTCGGTCTGCTCGGCCCCAACGGTGCCGGGAAGTCCACGATGATCCGGATGTTGTGCACCCTCACCGAGCCCACGGGCGGTACGGCCCTGGTCGCGGGACACGACGTGGTCGCCGCCCAGGAGGAGGTGCGTCGTGGGATCGGTCTCGTGTTCCAGGAACAGACGCTGGACCTCTACCTGACCGGCTGGCAGAACCTGCGTTTCCACGCGGACATCTACGGCGTCCCCAAGGGTGTGGCCGATGAGCGCGTCGACGAGGCGCTGGAGATGGTCGGCCTGGTCGAGCACCAGCACAGGGTCGCCGGGTCCTACTCGGGGGGCATGCGGCGCAGGCTGGAGATCGTCCGTGCGATGTTGCACCGTCCCGCCGTGCTGTTCCTGGACGAGCCCACGGTCAGCCTCGACCCGCAGACGCGCCAGGTGATCTGGGAGGGCATGCGGGAGAACAACCTGCGCGACGGGACCTCGGTCTTCATGACCACGCACTACCTGGAAGAGGCCGAGAACTGCGATCGCATCGCCATTCTGGACCGGGGCGAGATCGTCGCCCAGGGGACGCCTCGCGAGCTGAAGGCCGGTATCGGCAGGGACCGCGTCGAGTTGATCTCCGCCGATGGCGCGGAGCTCGGTAGGGCGCTCCAGGAGGAGTTCGGCGTCACGGCCTCGGTCGAGGGCGACAAGGTCGTGATCCACGTGGCCGAGGGGGAGAGGTTCCTCCCCGAACTGTTCGCGCGGCTGAGCACCGGTATCCGCTCGGTCTCCGTGACACCGCCGTCGTTGGACGACGTGTACCTCGCCTATACGGGGACCGGCTATCGCGTCGATGGTCACCCCGATCCGGAACCCGAACCGAGGCCCGCGAAGGCCTGAGCCGGGGGTGCCCCGGTCGGGGCGCCGAGGGCATGGAGGAGGACGTGTGCGCGTAGTGATCGCCGCGCAGGCCGAGCGGACCCATTTCCTGGGTCTGGTTCCGTTGGCGTGGGCGTTGAGGTCGGCGGGGCACGAGGTGGTGGTGGCGAGCCAGCCGGAGCTGGCCGGTGCGGTCTCCGCCGCCGGGCTGCCCTTCGCCCCGGTCGGACGGGACCACCACTTCGGGCGGATCAGCCGCCGTTTCGCCTCCGGCGGGCTTCCCCTGCTCGACTTCGGTGAGGAGGACGAGAGCAGGCTGACCTGGCGACACCTCAGGGACGGGCACCGGCAGCTGGTCCCCTTCTGGTGGCGGATGGTCAACGAGCCCATGGTCGGCGATCTCGTGGACCTGTGCCGCACTTGGAAACCCGACCTGGTGGTGTGGGAGCCGACGACGTTCGCCGGTGCGGTGGCGGCGCGTGCCTGTGGGGCCGCGCACGTGCGCTTTCTATGGAGCGTCGATCTGTTCGCGCGGATGCGGGGGTTGTTCTTGGGGCGGATGGAGGAGCAGGTCCCCGAGGTCCGTGAGGATCCGTTGGGTGAGTGGTTGTCGGGGTTGGCGGCCCGTTACGGGGTGGAGTTCGACGAGGAGTTGGTGGTGGGTCAGGCCACCATCGATCAGGTCCCGGACGTGTTGCGGATACCGGTCGATGACCGGTTGGGGGTGCGTTATCTGGGGATGCGGTTCGTTCCCTACAACGGTCGCGCGGTGGTGCCGGACTGGCTGCGCCGGCCTGCCGAGGGTCGGCGTCTGTGTTTGACGTTGGGGACCAGCGCCACGGATCGGTTCGGTGGGTACACGTTGCCGTTGGGCGAGGTGTTGGAGGCGTTGGGTCAGGTGGACGCCGAGGTGGTGGCCACCGTCCCGCTCAAGGCCCGCCAGGACCTGGGCACGGTGCCTTCGAACGTGCGGTTGGTGGACTACGTGCCGTTGCACGCTCTGGCCGCGACCAGCACCGCCACCATCAACCACGGAGGGCCGGGAACGGTGTTCACCATGGCGGCGCACGCCGTCCCCCAGGTCATCGTGGGGCGGGCGCGTCTGTTCGACGAACCGGTTCTGGCGCGCCGGATGGCGGAGGCGGGCGCGGCCGTGGCCCCGGAGCCCGAGCGGGTCGATACGCGGACCCTGTACGAGGGGGCCGTCCGGGCACTGGAAGGCGAGTCCCTCACCCGCGGGGCCCTGGCGCTGCGGGAGCGAATGGCCTCACAGCACGACCCCGCAGCGATCGTCGAGTGCCTGGAACGGCACACGATCGAACGGCGGCCCGCCTGAACCCTCGGGCGGACCGCCGTTCGGTCGAACTCAGAGCTCAGAGGGTTCGAACCGTGAGTGCTCGGCGGTCAGTCGCTCGATCCGCTCCACCAGCCGGTCCGGGGTGGGGGCGGCGTCCAACGCCTCGCGCAGTCGTTCCGCGGCCCGGGCCGTCTCCGGGTCCGCCAGCAGCCGGACGGCCTCCTCGGCCACCGAGTCGGACTCCGCCTCGCCGTGGGGCAGGACGGAGCCGGCGCCGAGCGCGGCAAGGCGCTCCGCCGACGCGACCGCGTCGGGAAGTCCCGGATCGGGCAGGACCAGCTGGGGCACCCCGTGCCGGCCCACCTCGCAGAACGTATCGATGCCTCCCGCGTGCACCGCGAGCGAGCAGGTGGGGGCCAAGGCGTGCAGCGCCCCCTGCCCGACGGCCCGGGTGACGCCGGACGGCATCTCCGCGTCCTCGTCCTCCCCTTCGGGGAGCACGAGCACGATCTCGGTGTTCTCGAGTGTTCCGAGTCCGTCCAGTACCCGGCGCAGGGCCTTGTCGTCGGGGTCTCCTCCGGCGGCCCCGGCGGCGCGCCAATCCAGGAGTACCCGCCGAGGGGCGTCCGGGGCCGGGGTCTCTCCCGGCCTGTCGCGCAGCCAGGTGGGGATGGTGGTCTGGCCGCCGTAGTGGATGTGGCGTAGACGTTCGGGACCGTCCTGCGTTCCGTCCAGCACGGTGGCCAGAGGGGTCAGGGAGAAACGGCCTCGTGTCAGTTCCTCGCCGAAACCGACGCCGTGGCGCTCGGCGTGGGGGGCCAGCCACTCCCGCAGCGGATCCTCGCTCCGGTCCGCTTCCGGCTCGGCCCGCCGGGAGAGGAAGTGTTCACGGAGGGCGCCGTGCAGGTCCGGGCTCCACAGGAAACGCGCGTGAGCGGCGCCGCACGCCTCGGCGGCCACGGCGCCGGCGACCGTCGTCGGTTCCCACAGCACCAGGTGCGGAAGCCACTGCCGGCAGAGCAGGACGAGGTCGTCCAGGATCGGTTCGTTGACCGCCCTCAACCGTTCGTCGGCCAGGGTCCTCTGGACCGAGAGCAGGCTCTCCCAGGACAGGTCCGCGATCTCGCCGGGGTCCGGCAGGAGATCGCGTACGCCCGTGGCCGTTCTCGCCGCGTCGGCGGATCCGGGCGCCTCGCCCGAGGTCTCCTCGCCCACCGCGACCACGGTCAGGCCGGTGTCGGCCGCGGCGTCGACCAGTGCGGAGCGGGTGGCCACACGAACCTCGTGGCCCGCCGCCCGCAGGGCCCAACCCAGGGGGACCATGCTGAAAAGACTCGACCGTGAACCGTTGGCCGCTATGAGGACACGCACGCTCTACCAGTTCCCTTTCGATCGTCATCCGGGCGCGGCGCGCGGGGGAGCGCGGCGGTCGCCCGGGGCCCGACCGCCCCGGGGTGGAAGAGGGTCGGGACGCGGGTGTCGAACGGTGAAAATAGCACGGCCCCGCCACCGCGGATAGGTCGGTGATTCGGCCTTGGTCTTCCCTTCCCCATTCTCTTGTACTGTGTCGCCGTCGTTCGACCCCGAACAGGAGCGAACATGAGGGGAATTCTCCTTGCAGGAGGACGAGGAACCCGGCTCCAGCCGGTGACTCGGGCAACGTCCAAGCAGTTGCTTCCGGTCTATGACAAACCGGTGATCTACTATTCACTTTCCGTGCTGATGCAAATCGGTATCCGAGAGATATTGATTGTCTGCGCCCCGGATGCGATGAGCGCATTCCGTGCTCTCCTGGGGGACGGCCGGCACCTGGGGATCGAACTCTCCTACGCGGCCCAGGCCAGGCCCCGAGGGATCGCCGAGGCCCTGGTCATCGGCGAACCCCACATCGCCGGGGGCGACTGCGCCCTGATGCTGGGCGACAACATCTTCCACGGTCCGGGGCTGGGGGAGAGGCTGCGGAAGGCCGCCGCGGACCTCGACGGGTGCGTCCTGTTCGGCAAGGAGGTCGCCGAACCGCGGAGCTTCGGCGTGGCCGGGTTCGACGAGGACGGGGCACTGGTCTCCGTCGAGGAGAAGCCCGAGAACCCCAGGTCGAAACAGGCCGTGACCGGCCTCTACTTCTACGACGATCGGGCCTCCCGGATCGCCGCGGAGCTGAGCCCCTCGCCCCGCGGTGAACTGGAGATCACGGACGTGAACCGTTTCTACGTGGAGGAGCGGAGCGCACACCTCGTTCCGCTCGACGACGACTTCCTCTGGTACGACACCGGGACGGAGGAGTCGTTGTTCGACGCGGGCGCGCACGTACGCCGGTTGACGCACGAACACGGCCTCCGGGTCGGCTGTGTGGAACAGGTGGCCCTGGAAATGGGGTTCATCGACGCGGAGGAGTGTTTCCGTCTGGGACGCGAGATGGGCGACTCGCCTTATGGCCGATACGTGGTAGACGTGGCCCGAAGTCTCGACAGAGAATATCGCGAAGGTGAAGTCCTTTGAGAGTGCTGGTCACCGGCGGAGCCGGATTCATCGGCTCGAATTTCGTCCGACGATTGGTGTCGGGTCACTATCCGGGGTTCGGGGACGTCGAGGTCGTCGTGCTCGACAAACTCACCTATGCCGGAACACGTACGAGTCTCGAATCCGTTCTCGATGACCCGCGGGTCCGGTTCGTGCACGGGGACATCCGCGACGCCGACACGTTGGACGAGGTGCTCTCCGGGGTGTCCGTGGTCGTCCACTGCGCCGCCGAGACCCACGTCGACCGTTCGATCGCGGACGGGTCCGACTTCGTGACGACGAACGTGAACGGGACGTTCACCCTGCTCGATCGGTCGCTCAGGGCGGGTGTGCGCAAGTTCGTCCACGTCTCCACCGACGAGGTGTACGGGGACATCGGCACGGGGGCCTGGGACGAGTCCGACGCGCTGGAGCCCAACTCCCCGTACTCGGCCTCCAAAGGTGCCTCCGACCTGATCGTCAGGGCCTTTCACAAGACCTACGGGCTCCCGGTGAACATCACCCGGTGCTGCAACAACTACGGCCCGTTCCAGTTTCCGGAGAAGCTGCTCCCGCTCTTCATCACCAACCTCCTCGACGGCGAGACGGTCCCTCTCTACGGGGACGGTACGAACGTGCGGGAGTGGATCCACGTGGACGACCACTGCGACGGCATCGCCCTGGTCGCCCTGGAGGGCGCCCCGGGACGGCGGTACAACATCGGTGCCTCCAAGGGCATGACCAACGAGCAGATCACCGGGATGTTGCTGGAGACGATGGGCGCCGATTGGTCCCGCGTGCGCTACGTGGAGGACCGCAAGGGGCACGACCGCAGGTACGCCGTCGACTTCTCCCTGATCCGACGCGAGCTGGGATATCGGCCCAGGATCGACTTCCGTTCCGGGTTGGAGGAGACGGTCCGGTGGTACACCGAACGCCGCGACTGGTGGGAACCGCTCAAGCACCGCATGGCGGTGACCGCCGAGAACGGCGCGTGAACGACCGGAGGGTCGGGGAGCGACCGGGACACCCGTCCCGCCGGCGGGACGAATGCGGCCCCATCATGGGCGTCGTCCGTCCCGAGCACCCGATTCGACATGTGGCAGGAGCATGAGGGAGGACCGATGACCGTGGTCGGTGAAGGCGGCACGGGATACGAGCGGATCACGGCGGCCCGGCTGCTCTCCGAGGGCCTGGAGGGCCCTCGGTTCACCGAACGGCCCTGGGTCGTGCGGTGGGACCTGGAGACCCGGACCGCGCGGGACCTGGTCCTGGAGGCGATGCCCGAGGAGCTGCGCTTCCGGACCTCCGGCACCACCGGCGAGGGCCGGACCTGGGTCCGGAGCCGGGAACAGCTGTGGGACGAGGCGGGCCTGGTGGCGGACATGCTGGCCGGGGACGATCCCGAGGCCGTCCTGTCCTTCGCGCCGCCCCGACACCTGTACGGCATGATCGTCTCGGTGCTCGTTCCGGCCCGGCTGGGGCTCCCCGTCTGGTACCGGCCGCAGTTCGCCCCCATGCCCGAGGGCACCTCGCACGAGCGTTGGGCCGTCATGGCCATCCCCTGGACCTACCGCATCCTGAGGCGGCGGTCGTCCTGGACCCGTCGTATGCGGCGGTTGAGCCTGGTGCACAGCACCGCCAAGCTCCCGTCCGAGGCCGTGGAACTCCTGGAGGAACTCGGGGACTCGGGCTCGATCCTCGAACTGCTGGGCTCCACCGAGACCGGTGTGGTGGCGACCAGGCACTCTCGCTCGGGAGACCGCCACTGGCGGCTCTGCCCGGACTTCGAACTGGTGCGACCCCGCCCCGGAGACGGCGAGGAACCCCTGGTGGTGAGCGGTCCCCGGCTCGCGCGCCCGGCCGAGGGGGGAGCGCCGACCGAGTGGCGGATGGACGACTACGTGACCGCGCTCGACGGGCGAACGATCGAGATGACCTACCGGCGCGGCCGACTCGTGAAGGTGAACGGCCGCAGGTTCGATCTCGACGCGCTGGAGGAGCTGGCCAGGTCCGCTCTCCCGTGCTCGGATCTGGCCTGCGTTCCGGTGACCGACCCCGTGATCGGTGAGCACTTCGACCTGCTCCTGGTGCCGAGGCCGGGGGACGACCCCGCGCGGATCGACCCGACCACGCTGCTGTCGCGGCTGCCCTGCCGCCCTCGCCGGATCGCGGTCGTCGAGGGGATCGACCGGTCGGACACCGGCAAGCTGAGGCGTCTCCAACCCGACCCCGGGCTGGAGCTGAGGAGGATCAGTGCAAAGTAGACCCCCGAGCCTGGGAGCCCTGCTCCGCGCGGCGGACTGGGAGGCCTCCATCGAGGCCGACGAGGAGGACGTCTTCCGGATGCGCTCCAGCGTGGGCGCCCTGGAGAAGGCGTTGGCCGACGGACGACTCGTCTATGGGATGAATCGCGGCTACGGGGCACTGGTGGAGTTCAGCGCCTCGGAGTCCGTGGACGAGCAGGGCAGAGGGCTCATCGCGCACCTGGGCACGGCCCAGGGACAGCCGCTCCCCGCGGACGTGAGCCGGCTCGCGGTATGGATCCGGCTGAACAGCATGCGCTCGGGATACTCGTCGGTCTCCCCCGAACTCTGGGGCGGGTTGGCCGACCTGTGGAACCGCGGGTTCACCCCGGTCATCCCCCGTGACGGCACGGTGAGCGCCAGCGGAGACCTCCAGCCCCTGTCCTCGGCGGCCTCCGCGTTCGCCGGAGAGGGCGAGTGCTGGCACCGCGAGGACGACGGGACCCTCGTGCCCCGCCCGGCCGCGGAGGTCCTGGCCGAGCTCGGCGCGGACCCCGTCCGGTGGCCGGCCCGCGAGGCGCTCGCGTTCGTCAACGGTACGTCGGTCGGTCTGGCCCGCACCGTGCACAACCATCGCGAGGTCCTCTCCCTGCTCCGTGTGGGCGCCCTCCTCACCGGGAGGATGGCCACGCTGTTGGGGGCCGATCCGGTCGCCTATCACCCGGACCTGTCGATGGTGCGCGGTCAGGTCGGCCAGTCCACCGTGGCGGGCTGGATCCGCTCGTACATGCCGGAGTCCGCGGTCCGCGCGCCCTCGCGCCCGCTTCAGGAGCCCTACAGCCTCCGATGCGCCCCTCAGGTGCTGGGCGCGGTCCTGGACCAGTTGGACGCGATGGAGCCGATCCTTCTGCGCGAGGCGGTCGGGGTCACCGACAACCCGGTTCTGGTCGACGGCGAGGTGCTCCACGGGGGCAACTTCCACGCGATGCCCGTCGCGTTGAGCTCGGACCAGCTGGGGCTGTGCCTCCAACAGGTCGCCTTCCTGGCCGACCGGCAGCTCTCGCTCCTGTGCACCCCCGAGACCAACGGCGGGCTCCCGCCGATGCTCACCCCCCGGCCCGGCGCCGGAAGCGGTCTGGCCGGAGTGCAGATCAGCACGACCTCCTTCGTCAGCCGCATCCGCCAGCTCGTCACCCCGGCCTCGCTCACGGCGCTCCCGTGCAACAACGGCAACCAGGACCACGTCCCGATGGCCCTCAACGGGGCCAACGCCGTCTCCGAGGCCGTGGAGCACGCGTGGAACGTCCTGGGGTCCCTGGCCGTGGGTCTGGCCCAGTGCGCGGCCCTGACCGAGTCGGCTCCGGCGGACGGAGACCGGTGGCGGGACCTGGCCCGGATCTGCCCGCCGTTGGAGGCGGACCGGCCCCTGGCCGCCGAGGTCGTCGCCGCCAGGACACTGGTCCGGGAATGGGGCCGTGAACTGGTCCTCGAGGAGGGACGACAGCAGTGATCCCCGAAGTAACCGGTGGCTCCGGCCCCTTCACCGACGAGGTCATCTGGAACCGTCTGGACGGTACGCACCTGCCGATCGGGCCGTTCTCCGATACCACCGTCGAACGGCTGATCCGCAGCGCGCGACTGGGGCCCTCCCCCCGGATCCTCGACATCGGATGCGGCCTCGGGGCCTGGATCCTGCGAGCACTGGAACTGCACCCCGACGCCCGGGGTGTGGGGATCGACGTTTCCCAAGGACACGTGGAGCGCGCCGTCGCCGACGCCGAGTGCCGCGGCCTCGGTGAACGGTTCACGGCCCATGTGGGCGACGCCTGGGAGTTCAACGGCCGGTTCGACGAGTTCGACCTGGTCATCTGCGTGGGTCTGAGCGACGCGCTCGGCGGGACGGGCAAGGCCCTGCGGGAGCTGATCCGACCTCAGCTCCGGGACGGGGGCCTGATCCTGCTGGGCGAACCGTTCTGGGAGCGGACACCGGACGAGGCCACCGAGCGCGCGCTCGGGATCCCCGCCGAATACCACACGGACCTGGACGGCGTCTACGACATGGTGATGGCGGGCGGGGGTCTTCCGATCGACGCCCATGTCAGCACGCCCACCGAATGGGACGAGTACATGTGGGCGTGTGTGCGGGCCCTGGCCGAATGGGGGCTCGACGAGGCGCCTCCCGAACGGAAGGCGGAGATCCTCCGCTTCATGGCGGACTACCGGGACGCCTGGTTGCGAGGAGTACGCGGGACCCTGGGTTTCACCACCCTCCTGCTGCGGCCGCTTCCCCTCCAGTTGAGCGTTCTGACCGGCCGGCGCCCGGGTTGGGCGGCGGCTCCCTGGATGCGGTGACGCTCCCGGCCCCGTGAAACGGCCGGCCCGCCATCACGCGCGGGGGCCGTCACCGTCCCATGACGTCCGGTCCCTCCCGCTGTTCCCCTCCCGCCTGCGGCGGTGGGGCCCCGCCCCACCGCCGGCGGCCTGGACGATCCACCGAATGGAGCATGGCCCGTGTTCGACAACATGGAGATTTACATTCAGGCCGACCCCCTCTTCTATGAGGACCCCCGCCGCTGGGTCCAGGGGCCGCCCTTCCTGAAGACCCACGGTTTCTCGGTGTCGGAACGGCGGGTCCCCGACGGTTGGTCGCGCCGGGACCACGGCCTGTGGACCCACGTCTCCCCTGACGGGGTGGTGCTTCCCGAGCAGGGCTGGAAGATCCACGTGTCGGCGACGTTGGACAACGGCGACGCGCTCTGCGACGAGGTCTGGGACTACTGCGTCGCCGAGGGTCTGCCCTTCAAGTACCTGCTGGATCGCAGGATCCAGTACCTGTGCAACTCCAAGTACGCGCCCCGCGGTTCCAGCGGCAAACTGATCACGATCTACCCCCGGGACGAGGAGGAACTGGAGAAGGTCCTCACCGGGCTGGGCGAGCGGGTCGGCGGTCACGAGGGGCCCTACATCCTCAGTGACCTGCGCTGGGAGCAGGGTCCGCTGTACGTGCGGTACGGGGCCTTCGCCGATCTCCAGTGCCTGGACATCGACGGCCGCCCGGTCCCCGCGATGCGGCGGCCGGACGGCGTACTGGTCCCCGACCGGAGGCGCCCCGGGTTCTCCGTGCCTCCCTGGGTGAGCCCGCCCGAGTTCCTCGAACGCCAGATGCGGGCTCGGGGCGGCTCGGAGGAGGCCCACCCCTATCGGGTGGACAAGGCGCTGCACTTCTCCAACTCCGGCGGCGTCTACCTGGCCACACGCCTCAGCGATGGGGAGCGGGTCGTGCTGAAGGAGGCGCGGCCGCACACCGGTGTCGACGGCAACGGCGAGGACGCGATCGTCCGACAGGAACGTGAGAAGCGGGCCCTGCGCCGCCTCGACGGGATCCCGGGCGTTCCTCGTCTGTACGACGAGTTCACGATGGGCGGGCACGGCTTCCTGGTACAGGAGTACCGAGAGGGCCTGCCGATGTACTCCTGGTGCGCCGCCCACCATCCGCTGGTACTCCGGGCCCACCCCTCGCGGGAGGAGATCGCGGAGTTCACCGAGCGGATGCTGAAGGTGCTCCGGACCGTCGAGGAGATCGTCCGGGCGATCCACGATCGGGGGATGGTCGCCGGCGACCTGCACCTGAACAACGTGCTGGTCGGTCCGGACGATCAGGTGACGGTCATCGACTTCGAGCAGTCGTTCGAGGTGGGCGAGGACTGGACGCCGGGGCTGGGCGCCCCGGGGTTCATGGTCGCGCACCGCGAGGGCCGGGGCATCGACGAGCACAGCCTGGCGCTGCTCCGTCTGACGGCCTTCCTCGCCTTCGCCCCCATCTCGACGATGGCCCCGGGCAAGATCCGGTCCTACGCCGACCTGGTCGAGCGGACGTTCCCGGTGCCGCGCGGCTGGACACGACCGAGCGTCGAGCAGCTGACGGCCGGCGGTGAGGGCACCGACCCCGCACGGGACATCGAGTCCCCCGCGGAGCTGGAGAGCCTCCTGGCGGCCGGGATCAGGGCCGCCGCGACACCCGACCGAGAGGACCGCCTCTTCCCCGGGGACATCGAGCAGTGCGTCTCCGGCGGGTACGGGTTCGCCCACGGCGCGGCCGGGATCCTCTGGGCCCTGGACGTGTGCGGTCACGGTCGACGCCCGGAGTACGAGGAATGGTTCGTCTCCTCGGTGTTCCGGCAGCGTCGCCTCGCCCCGGGCTTCTACGACGGCGTGGCGGGCATCGCGTACACGCTGGACCACCTCGGATACCGGAAGGAGGCCGTGGAGCTGATCGACCGCCACTCGGACACCCCGACCGGCGGCCTCTCCCTGTTCTCCGGCCTGCCCGGGATCGGGGCGTCGCTGCTGCACCTGTCCCGGGACGGGGGCGAGCCCCGGTTCCTCGACAAGGCCCTCGAACTCGCCGACGAGATCGGCGATCGGGTGACCGGTGTCAGGCTTCCGGGGTCGGCGGGCACCGGGACCGAACTGCGCGCCGGACTCATGCGCGGATGGACCGGGGCGGCGCTCTTCTACGTTCGGCTCTACGAGCGCACCCTGGACGAAGGCTGCCTCGACCTGGCCGTGCGCGCGCTCCACCGCGACCTCGACCAGTGCACGGAGAACGACGACGGGGCCCTGCTGGTCAGTGATCGAGGGATCCGAGGCCTGCCGCATATCGAGGGCGGTGGACTCGGGCTGGCGCTGGTCGCCCAGGAGATCCTGGCGTACCGGGAGGACGGGCGACTGAGGGAGTCGATCCCGGATCTGGCCCGCTCGGCCCACCCCGTCCTCACGGTGCGAGGCGACCTGATGTTCGGCAAGGGAGGCCAGATCGCGGCACTCGCGCGCCTGGGGGCCGAGAAGAGCGCCGTCGACGACCGCGTCGACGAACTCCGCAGCTTCCTGGTGCCCTACAAGGGCGGACTCGCCCTGCCCAGCGGACGGGGGTTCCGTCTGTCCATGGACCTGGCCACCGGGAGCGCCGGTCTGCTGCTGGCCCTGGCCACCGCGAGAGGGAACGGAGGCCCCTTCCTCCCCCTCTTCCGTGACCTCTCCATCGACACCGGGGTCGGAGGCGCCTGATGAGTGCGGCCGTGTCCGAGCGGGTGGTCAATCGAGGTCTGTCCCACGACCTGCGCGTGGTGAAGGTGGTCCTCTACCGGGACCTGATGCGTTTCCTGTACGACGTCGGTCGTGCCATGGCGACCCTTCTCCAGGGCCTCATGATGCTCTTCGTGATCGGGGTCGGCTTCGGGTCGCTCATGCCCGACGCGCCCGGCGGGGTGGAATTGACGACGGTGATGTTCCCCGGGGTGATCGCGATGCTGGTCATCAGCACCGCCATCGCGTCGGCGGGGTCGGTCGTCTCCGACCGGGAGCACGGTTTCCTGCGGGAGATGCTCGCCTCACCGGCCCGGCGCGGCGCCATCGCGCTGGGCAAGGTGTGCGGCGGTTCCGTCCTGGCCCTGCTCCAGGGCAGCCTGCTCCTGATCATGGCGGGTCTGGCCGGGGTCCCCTATCACCCGGTGCTGCTCCTGCAACTGGCCGGACTCATGTTCGTCCTGGCCTTCACCACCTCCGCGCTGGGGGTGCTCACCGCGACCCTCGTGCGCCACCCCGAGGCCTTCCTCGGTATCTCGCAGATGGCCATCATGCCCCTGGTCCTGCTGTCCGGGGCCCTGTTCCCCATCGCGAACCTGCCGGCCTGGCTCAAGACCATGGCGCTGGTCAACCCGATCACCTACGCGGTCGACCCGATGCGCAGGGCGGTGTTCGAGAGGGTGGAGACCACCCCGGAGGCGGAGGCCCTGTTCAACCCCGGCGTCACCTGGTTCTCCTGGCAGGTGCCGGGGGCGGTCGAGGTCCTGATGGTCGGTGGTGCGGGGCTGCTGTTCTTCGCCCTGGCGGTCAGGAGGTTCGCCAGGATGACGGTCTGAACCGAAGACCCGTCCGCCACCGACCATCACACGCGTACACGCGAGGCCGGCGGGCCGATCAGGAGACGCTCACCTCGGGGACGTAGCGGATCCATCGGCCGCCGGCCTTCTGGAATTCCGTCTCCTTCGCCATGATCTCCTCGGCGTGGTTCCACGCCAGCAGGAGGGCGTAGTCGGGGTAGGCGCTGCGGTACTCCTCGGGCCCGCGCACCGGGATGTGCGTCCCGGGGGTCAGACGCCCCTGCTTGGCGGGGGTGCTGTCGCAGATGAACTCCACCAGGTCGGGGCCGATGCCGCAGAAGTTCAGCACGGTCGCGCTCTTGGCGGTGGCGCCGTAGCCCACGACCCGCTCGCCGCGCTCCTTGATCCGGCGCAGCTCCGCGAGCAGGTCGGTGCGCACGCGCTCCACGTTCTCCACGAAACGGGCCAGGGTCGCGGGCGAGGTCAGCTCTCGTCGCTCCTCCTCGACCATGAGCAGCTTGACCGCCTCCGAGGCCTCACGGGCTCCGGCGTGCGCCAGGGTGTAGCGGATCTCGCCGCCGTGCGTGGGCAGGTGCTCCACGTCGACCAGTTCCATCCCGCTGAGCTCGGCCATCCTCGCCACCGACCGCGCGGTGAAGAAGAAGAAGTGCTCGTCGTAGATCTGGTCGAACGAGGTGCGCTCGACGATGTCCCCGAAGTAGGGGTCCTCGAAGACGAACACGCCGTCGGGGCCGAGGAGGGCCTTGATCCCCCGGAGGACGGAGTCGACGTAGGGGATGTGGGAGAAGGTGTTCGCCGAGAAGATCACGTCCGCGTGGCCGTGCTCGGCGAGGATCTCCCGGGCGACGGACTCCTCGAAGAAGTCCTTGCGGACCGAGACCCCCTCGGCCGCGGCGAGGTCGGCGACGCCGCCCGACGGCTCGACACCGAGGTGACGCACGCCGGCCGCGGCGACCGTCTTGAGCAGCACGCCGTCGTTGGAGCCGATCTCGACGACGAAGGGGTCGTCCGAGCTCATCTCGGTCTCCAACAGCCTGGTCGCGATCCCCTCGAAGTGCGCCCGCATGACCGTGGACCCGGAGGACAGGTACGGGTAGTCCTCGTGGAACATGCGCTCACGGGGGACCTCCTCCATGAGCTGGGCCATCTGGCAGTCGGCGCAGGTGCCCACGGCGAGACGGTAGAAGAACTCGGGCTCCGGGGACTGCGGCAGCCGGAACGCGTCCGCCAAGGGCTGTCGTCCCAGGTCGATGAACTCGGTCACGAGACCTGAACAGATGCGGCACTCGGAAGTGCGGGCCATGAACTACTCCTTGTCGTTCGGTCGCCGCGGGCGGGCCACAGGCCGCCCGCCGCTGGAGGGGGAGAACCGTTACGGGGACGTGCGCGGATGCGGTCGCCGTGCTATTCGGGTGCTCTGTCCGGCCGGGCCAGCCACCAGGGGCTGGACCGGGCCCACTCGGTCGTCCGTTCGATCCCCTCCTGGAGCGGGGTGGTCGCGCTCCAGCCCAACAGGGAACGGGCCTTCGAGGCGTCGGGGACGCGGCGGTTCAGGTCCTGGTAGGCGGAACCGAAGCTCACACCGGTGTCCAGGTCGGCGATGTCGGCCTCGAGTCCGGTCGACTCGATGATCAGCTCGATCACGCTGCGGATGGAGATCTCCTCCGAACCGCCGATGTTGAAGCACTCGCCGTCGGCGACGGAGGAGCGGCCCACGAGGGCGGTCGCCTGCACCGCGTCCTCGATGTAGGTGAAGCTCCGTGTCTGCTTCCCCTGGTCGTAGACGACCGGGGCGATACCGCGCAGCGCCCGGTGCAGACTCCGGCTGACCAGGAACGCGGGACGCTGCCGGGGCCCGTAGAGGTTGAAGTAGCGGATGATGGAGGCCCGCACCCCGTACTGACGCATGAAGGCGAACACGTAGTGCTCGGCCAGGGCCTTGCTCGACGCGTAGCCCCACCGGTCGGCCGTGGTCGGACCCAGCACGCGCTCGGCGTCCTCCCGCCACGGGACGTCGGGGTTCTTGCCGTAGACCTCGCTGGTGCTGGCGAAGACCACCTTCGCGCCCACCTCGCCCGCCAGTTCGAGGACGTTGCGCGTACCGACGACGTTGACGTCGATGACGTCCAGGGGGCGGCCCAGGTAGTTGTCGACGCCGACCACCGCCGCCAGGTGGTAGACGGTGTCGACGCCGTCGGTGATGACCTTCGCCAGCTGTTCCTTCTCACGGACGTCGCCCGCGACGAAACGGTCTCCCTCCGGGGAGGGGTGGTCCGTGTGACGGTCGGTGTCGAAGGTGATCACCTCGTCGCCCGTGGCCGTGAGGTGTTCGACCAGATGACTGCCGAGGAAACCGCGTCCCCCGGTGACGATGACTTTGGCCATGCTCGTTACCGTCCGATCCCGCGATAGGAGTAGCCCGCCTCCCGCAGCGATTCCACTGCGGGGACGGGGAGGTGGGCGCGTCCGTCGACGACGGCGCAGTTCGGGGCGACCTTGTCGCGCAGGAGGGTGAAGTCGATCCGCCGGAACTCTCCGTGCCAGGCGAGGAGCGCCAGACAGTCGGCGCCCTCGACCGCCGCGTCCAGCGACGCGCACGGCGTGGAGCCGAAGATCCGCTCCACCTCGGTCGGTTCGGTCAACGGGTCGTACAGGCGCACGTCCACCCCCGCCGCGCGAAGGTAGGCGACCGCGGGCGCGACCGGGGTCTCCCGCAGATCACCGGTGTCGTTCTTGAACGCCAGCCCCAGGACGGCGACGCGCGCCTCCTCCGGGGCCCTTCCGGCCCGCGCCAGCTCGTCCAGGATCAGCCGTGCGGTCAGCTCCGGCATCGAGTCGTTGACCTTACGGGCGGCGCTGATCATCTCCAGGTCGACGCCGTTCTCACGGGCGGCCCGCCACAGCATCCACGGATCCTTGGTCAGGCAGGATCCGCCGACCCCGACGCCGGGGAGGAGGATGTTGACCCGTCCGTTCCCCTTCGGGATGGAGTTGGTCGCCTCGATGACCTCGATGACGTCCACGTCGAACGAAGCGCAGACCTGGGCCAGCTCGTTCGCGAGGGCGATGTTGTGGTCGACCCACCAGTTGTTGGCCAGCTTGGCGAGTTCGGCGGACTCGGGGGAGGAGCACGAGACCACGTGGGCCCCGAGACCACGCCGCCAGAACTCCTCCGCGGCCGAGGAGCTCTCCCGGCACCACCCGCCGACGATCACCGGCAGGCTGCGCAGTTCGTCGAGGGCGGCGCCCTGGGAGAGACGCTCCGGGCAGAACGCCAGCCCGAAGTCCTCGCCACAGGTGAGACCGCCGCTCTCCAGCAGCGGAACGACCAGCCGTCGGGTTGTGCCCGGGGGGATCGTGCTCTTGAGGATGACCAGCTGACCGGGGCGCAGGTGTCGCGCGAGCTCCTCACAGCAGCCGCGAAGCTGGTCGTCCACCAGACGGCCGTGGTCGCGGGTCGGGGTGCCCACCGAGATCAGGACCACGTCGGAGTCGGACACCGCGCCGTAATCGGTGGTGAAGCGGAGTCTGCCCGTGTCCACGCCTTGGGCGATCATCTCGGGGAGCCCGGGGTCGCGGAAGCGGCTCACGCCCTCGCGCAGCCCGGAGACGGTCTTCTCGTCCTTGTCGACGCCGGTGACCTCCAGCCCGCTCTCGACCAGAGTCGCGGCGAGGCAGGAGCCGACGTATCCCATGCCGATCACGGATACGACAGGACCTCTTCCAACCGGCAGGAAACGCATGCGAACTCCGTTCAGTGTGCATTCGAAGGCGGAATAGGGGCCATCGGATCCACGCATCGATGAATGGACCAGAGATTCGGGGAGAGGCTGTTCGCGGGGCAGGCTACACCGGGGGAGAGGTGTGCACATGCCGCGAGAGTATGTTGACTTCGCGCGGTCCGAGGATTCCCCGGCGGATGAAGGTCCACGTTATGAGAGATCCGGGAGTTCTTCATTCGAGAGGGGAACAAGGTTGAATATCGTGAGTGCGCCGATGATAAGGGAGGCGTGAACATGCGTGTGGTGATCGCGACTCCCGCGGAGCGAACACATTTCCTGAATCTCGTTCCGTTGGCGTGGGCGTTGAGGTCGGCGGGGCACGAGGTGGTGGTGGCCAGCCAGCCGGAGCTGGCCGGTGCGGTCTCCGCCGCCGGGCTGCCCTTCGCCCCGGTCGGACGGGACCACCGTCTACGGGAACTCACCCGTCGGCTGTACAGCCTGCCGGGAGCGGCCGACGCGGTCGACTGGGGCGACGAACGGACCTGGCGGTTGCCGTGGAACGTGCTGCGCGTTCACTACCGACAGATCGTCGGTTTCTGGTGGAAGGCGATGAACGAACTCCTCGCCGACGACCTCGTGGACCTGTGCCGTACCTGGAGACCCGACCTCGTGGTGTGGGAGCCGACGACCTTCGCGGCGGCGGTGGCCGCGCGCGCCACGGGGGCCGCGCACGTGCGCTTCCTGTGGAGTCTGGACCTGATCGCCCGGATGCGGGGTTCCTATCTGGAACGTATGGCGGAGCAGCCCGCCCACTCCCGTGAGGATCCGCTGGGCACGTGGCTGTCGGGGCTGGCGGCCCGTTACGGGGTGGAGTTCGACGAGGAACTGGTGGTCGGACAGCTCACGGTCGACCAGATCCCGCCCGGGATGCGCTTGGACGTCGGGGAAAGGGCCCGGTACGAGGGGTCTCGGTTCGTTCCCTACAACGGTCGCGCCGTGGTGCCCGACTGGCTGCGCCGGCCCGCCGAGGGTCCTCGTCTGTGTCTGACGTTGGGCACGAGTTCGACCGGTTGGTACGGCGGGGACTCCTCTCTGCTCCGGTCCTCCATCGACGTGCTGGGCGAGGTGGAGGCCGAGGTGGTGGCCACAGTCCCTCCGAAGGCGAGGGAGGAACTGGGAACGGTGCCCTCCAACGTGCGGCTGGTGGACTACGTGCCGCTGCACGCTCTGGCCGCGACCAGTACCGCCGCCGTCAACCATGGAGGCCCCGGCAGCGTGCTCACCTCGATGTCCTACGGTCTCCCCCAGGTGATGGTCGCCGACTCCCGGCTGTTCGACACACGACTGTTGGCGCGCGGAGTGGCGGAGGCGGGCGGCGGGATCTCGTTGGAGGCCGACCGAGTCGGCCCGGATGATCTGCGCCGGGCGGCCCTGCGGGTCCTGGAGGACGAGGAAGCGCGTCGGGGCGCGGCGGAGCTGCGCGGACGTATGCGCTCTCAAGGCGGCCCGTCCGCTCTCGTCGGCCGTCTGGAACGACACGTCACCGACGGGCGGACCTGACGGCGGCAGGGGTGTCCCGCCGGCAGGACACCCCGATCGTGGACATCTCCCCGGCGTGCCGCGGGCCCGTCCCGCCGGTGGATCGGGACGATTCGGTACGGAGACGGTTATGCGTGTTGTCGTGGCGACGATCGCCGAACGAAGTCACTTTCTCGCGGTGGTCCCGTTGGCGTGGGCGTTGAGGTCGGCGGGGCACGAGGTGGTGGTGGCGAGCCAGCCGGAGCTGGCCGGTGCGGTCTCCGCGGCCGGGCTGCCCTTCGCCCCGGTCGGCCGGGGGGACGTCCTGGCCCGAGTGCTGCGCCGGCTGCGGGGCCGTTCCGGAACGATGGAGGCCGTCGACTGGCACGACGCGCGGACCTGGGAGCTGCCGTGGTCCGAACTCTCGACACACATGCGACACATGGTGACGTTCTGGTGGCGGATGGTCAATGAGCCCATGGTCGGCGACCTCGTGGACCTGTGCCGTACCTGGAAACCCGACCTGGTGGTGTGGGACCCCATCACCCTCTGCGCCCCGGTCGCCGCGCGCGCCGCCGGGGCCGCGCACGTGCGCTTCCTGTGGGGTGTGGACACCTTCGCCCGGATGAGGGGTTCCTACCTGGGGCGGATGGAGGAGCAGGTCCCCGAGGTCCGTGAGGATCCGTTGGGTGAGTGGTTGTCGGGGTTGGCGGCCCGGTACGGGGTTGGTTTCGACGAGGAGTTGGTGGTGGGTCAGGCCACCATCGATCAGGTTCCGGACGTGTTGCGGATACCGGTCGATGGCCGGTTGGGGGTGCGGTATCTGGGGATGCGGTTCGTTCCCTACAACGGTCGCGCGGTGGTGCCGGACTGGCTGCGTGAACGGCCCGAGGGTCGGCGTCTGTGTTTGACGTTGGGGACCAGCGCGACGGATCGGTTCGGTGGGTACACGTTGCCGTTGGGCGAGGTGTTGGAGGCGTTGGGTCAGGTGGACGCCGAGGTGGTGGCCACCGTCCCGCTCCAGGCCCGACAGGACCTGGGCACGGTTCCTTCGAACGTGCGGTTGGTGGACTACGTGCCGTTGCACGCTCTGGCCGCGACCAGCACCGCCACCATCAACCACAGCGGCTTCGGCAGCGCCCTCACCTGCCTGGAACAGGGGCTCCCGCAGGTGCTGTTCACCGACCGTCGGATGTTCGACACCCCTGAGTTGGCGCGGCGGATCACCGGTGCCGGCGCGGCCGTGCTCTTGGAGTCCGGGTCCGCCGGACCGGAGGACTTCCTCCGCGCGGCGGAGAGGGCCCTGACCGAGACCGGTCTCACCGAGAGGTCGGCATCGCTGGGCGAGTGGATAAGGACCCGGCCCACCCCCGCCGCGGTGGCCGCCGAATTGGAACGGATCGCACACGTTCCGTGAAATCAATCGCGTGAACGAATGACTGCGGAATGTACACGAACTCGAAACAAGGTTTTTCGATATCGATTCGATCCCGCCGACGTTAAGTAAACGTTTACATTCGTGGCGGGCTCGGGGGCTTCGGGGGCCGCCTATCGCCCTGTCGGTGGTTCTGGTCGGCGTGGTGGCCGGGAGAAGGCGAGCATCTTGATGTCCATCCTCGCATTTCATGTTTCGGGTCGGCCTCTTCCTTGCTCGTGGGCATGGCCGCCCATCCTTCTCCGGGTGGCTCGCTGGAAGGGTGAAGAGTCGTCATGAAGCGCCTCTGACCAGTTGAAACCTGCCGACCCCTCTTTATGGAACGGAGTTCCATTTCTCTCGCGCCCCACCTTCGGGTCGGCCTTGTGTCCTGCGGGGGCGGTGGCGCTCGGGGGTGGGTTATGGGCATCCATGAATCGGATATATGACCCGAGGGGTGTGTTAATCGAGTGAAAGCTGGTAAATTACCGCCACCCCCTTACATCGCTCATCGTGCAAGAGGAAGTAATTCATCTCCCATGGTCAAGGTAGCGATGCCTGTAAAAAGCCATACAGAAAGTATCGGCCGCAACTCGCGGCGTAACGGTCGAATCGCCATGCGGGGAGTGACCACACGCAGGACGACACTCCTGCTCCCCACCGGGATGCCGATCGACGATTGGGAGGCCATCGGGCATCACATATTCGTGATCTCCGATTCCTCGGGATGGTGGCTGGGTGACTGGCTGGTCTACGGCCAGGAAAACTATCCGAACCGCTACAAGTGTGCCATCGCGGCTACCTCTCTGGACTATCAGACACTGCGCAACTACGCGTGGGTGGCGCGCAAATTCGTTCCCGAGCGTCGGCGCGAGAAGCTGAGTATGCAGCATCACGCCGAAGTCGCCGGCCTCTCTTTGGAGGAGCAGGAGCACTGGCTCTCCCAGGCCGAGGCCGAGGGATGGTCGAGGAACGAACTTCGGAGACGGACCCAGGCCGGAGCGAAACGTACACCCGCTCAGATCTCCTCCGTGCAGGTGAACGTGAGGGGTTCCCGTAAGGAGCATTGGCAGAAGGCGGCCGAGAGCTCCGGCATGGAACTGGTGGATTGGATCGGTACCACTCTCGACACCGCCGCGCAACACGCGCTGACCTCGGTGGTGGAGAAGGCCGAAGCCCAGTAGAACAACTGAGCGATTCGACCGTTCAAGGAAAAGGGTGAGGATCTTGACCACGTACGTCTGGGGTTACCTGGAGGAGTACGCGCAGGAGCGGGAAGACCTGCTCGACGCGGTGGACACCGTCTTCAAGTCCGGTCAACTGGTGTGGGGTCCCTTCGCCGAGGCCTTCGAGCGGGACTTCGCGGACTACCACGGTGTCGCGCACTGCGCCGGTGTGGACAACGGCACGAACGCGATCGTGCTGGCGCTGAGAGCGCTCGGCGTCTCCCCCGGGGACGAGGTCATCACCGTCTCCAACACCGCCGCGCCGACCGTTCTGGCGATCGACATGGTCGGTGCCGTACCGGTCTTCGTCGACATCGACCCGAAGACCTATCTGATGGACGTCGACCTGGTGGAGGCGGCGATCACCCCGCGCACCAGGTGCATCCTGCCCGTCCACCTGTACGGGCAGTGCGTCGACATGGATCCCCTCCAGGCCTTGGCCGCCGCTCACGACATCCCCGTGCTCGAGGACTGCGCCCAGGCCCACGGCGCGCGCTACAAGGGTCGGATCGCCGGTTCGATGGGGCAGGCGGGCGCCTTCTCCTTCTACCCGACCAAGGTCCTGGGCGCTTACGGCCACGCGGGCGCGACCATCACCGACGACCCGGAGATCGACGCGCGACTGCGCCGGCTGCGCTACTACGGGATGGACGAGCAGCAGTACTACGTCGTGGAGCAGGGGGGCCAGAACAGCCGCCTCGACCAGGTCCACGCCGAGATCCTGCGCCGTAAGCTCACCCGTCTCGACGGCTACATCGAGGCTCGCCGCGCCATCGCGGCCAGGTACGACGAGAGCCTGAAGGACCTGCTCGACAGCGGGCTCATCCTGCCCGAGACCGTCGGGTACAACGAGCACTCGTACTACCTGTACGTGGTCCGGCACCCGGAGCGCGACCGCATCATCGAGGCCATGAAGGCCTATGACATCTCCCTGAACATCAGCTACCCGTGGCCGGTGCACACGATGACGGGCTTCTCCCGCTTCGGCTATGGGAAGGGGGACCTGCCGCACACGGAGGAGGTCGCCGGCGAGATCTTCTCGCTGCCGATGTTCCCCTCCCTGGGCGAGTCCAAGCAGGCCGAGATCATCGAGGCCCTGCGTACGACCGTGGAATCCCTGTGACCGGGAGGGACGCCGCTCGTTTCACCGGGTCGGCCTCCGGCCACGGAACCTCCCAGAGCACGGACGACGAGATCTGGGAGTGGTGGACGGGGCTACCGCGTGAGGACGCCTTCGAGGTCGCCCCGATCCCCTTCGACCGGATGCGGGGATGGGGCTTCGACGACAAGGGGAACCTGGTCCACGACAGCGGCCGGTTCTTCTCGATCGAAGGGCTGAGGATCGACACCGACGACGGTGTCATCACCCAGCCGATCATCGACCAGCCGGAGGTGGGCATCCTCGGTCTCCTGATGAAGGACATCGGGGGGACGCCGCACTTCCTGATGCAGGCGAAGTTCGAGCCCGGCAACCTCAACGTCCGACAACTGTCGCCGACCGTCCAGGCGACGAGGAGCAACTACATCGGCGTGCACAACGGGCGCGCCACCCCCTACGTGGAGCACTTCCGCTCCGCGCCCCGCGAACGCGTCCTGGTCGACGTCCTCCAGTCCGAGCAGGGCGAGTGGTTCTGGCGCAAGCGCAACCGGAACATGGTGGTCGAGGTCGAGGGTGACGTCGAGGAGCGGGAGGGTTTCCGCTGGCTGACGCTCGCGCAGATCAACCGGCTGATGGCCACCGACGACGTGATCAACATGGACGCCCGGACCGTGCTGGCCTGCCTGCCCTTGGCACCCGCCGAGGAACCGGGCCCGGGCGAGCCCGACGACGCCTTCGTCCGGGCACTGCGACGCTCGTACCACGTGAAGGACGACGATCCCGCGGCGGCGAACACGCTGGCCGGGATCGTCGGCCTGCTCACCGACGTCAAGGTCGCCTGTACCCGGGACCGGCGGCTCGTTCCGTTGACCGAGGTCGAGGGGTGGTCGATCACCGACGAGGAGATCGTGGACGACGCCCGCCGGGAGTTCCGGGTGATGGCCGTCGACGTGCGGGCCGAGGGGCGAGAGGTGGGTCGATGGACCCAGCCCCTCCTGGAACCTCACGACGTCCACACGGCGGTGTTCCTGACCAAGGACATCGGCGGGGTGCTCCACGTACTGCTCGCGACCCGGGCCGAACCCGGGCTGGCGGACATGGTGGAGTTCGGTCCCACGGTGCGTCTGCGTTCGCCGGAGGAGGACCCCGGGCTTCCCGAGGGGTTCGCCGAGGCGCTCGCGCTCGACGACCCCGAGCGGGTCCGGCGCGACGTCGTGCTCTCCGAGGAGGGGGGCCGGTTCCGTGCGGCACGGACCCGCTACAGGGTGATCGACGCTGGTGGGATCCTGCCCGACCGGGCGCCGGAGGGTCACTGCTGGGCGACGGTGGGACAGCTCACCGAACTCGTCCGCCACGGTGGTTACCTCACCATCGAGGCGCGTACGTTGCTGGCCTGCCTGCACGGCCTCTGGTGAAGAGCGTCCACCGCCGGCGGCGGTGGACGGACGAGCATAGAAAGCGAGATGCCGGATGCGCATCCTCTTCGTGACCCAGGCCGAGAAGACGCACATGCTCAGCATGGTCCCCCTCGCCTGGGCACTGCGGTCCGCCGGCCACGACGTCCGGGTGGCGAGCCAGCCGGACCTGCGCGAGGCCGTCGTCGAGACGGGTCTGCCGTTCTGCGCGGTGGGTCCTCCCTACGCCCTCGAACAGTATCTGCGGGCCTTCAAGGCGTTGGAGAGCCAGCACGTCGACGGTGAGGCCGGCGCGGGCCTGGGCGTGACCGTCGACCTCGACGGTATGGACACCGACGAGCTGCTGGAGCTGTACGGCGGCGTCGTGAACTACTGGCTGCGGATGGTCAACGACCTGATGCTCGACGACCTGGTCGCCCTGTGCCGTCAGTGGGGGCCCGACCTGGTGATCTGGGAGCCCAAGACCTACGCGGGCGGCATCGCGGCCGAGGCCGCGGGCGCCTCTCATGCCCGTTTCCTCTGGGGCATGGACGTACTGACGCAGATGCGCATCGAGATCGAGGACAGGACCCCCGACCCCGAGCAGGCGTGGGAGAGGGACAACCTGGCGCGCTGGCTCGCGGGCCGGGCGGCCCGCTACGGCGTCGAGTTCGGCGAATCGCTGGTCCACGGCCAGGTCACGCTCGACCCCTTCCCCGAGGAGGTCCAGCTGGACCTGGGGACGAGGACGTCCCGTCGACCGATCCGGTACGTTCCCTTCAACGGCGCGGCGCGGGTGCCCGCCTGGCTGCGTTCTCGGCCCGACCATCCCCGTGTGTGCGTGACCATGGGGTCGTCGAGCATGGAGCGTTTCGACGGCAACCACCATCTGGGCGACTTCCTGGCGGCTCTGGCCGAGCTGGACGTGGAGATCATCGCGACCCTGCCGGACGAACAGAGCGAGGAACTGAGGACGTTGCCCGACAACGTCCGGATCTTCTCGCACGTGCCCATGCAACCCCTGTTGGAGACCTGCGACGCGGTCGTCCACCACGGCGGCGCCGGCACCTGTCTGACCGCGATGTCGCTCGGCGTTCCGCAGCTGATCATCTCGGACCTGGTCATGCCCAAGTACCAGTTCGACGAGCGGGTCCTGGCCGGGCGACTCGCCGCCCAGGGCGCCTCCATCGAGCTCTCCGGTGAGGACGTGACGCCCGCGAGGACGCGGGAGGCCCTCCGGTCGCTCCTGGCCGGCTCGGGGTTCCGTCGAGGGGCGGGCCTGCTGCGCGAACGGATGCTGGGCACACCCACGCCGGCGGAGTTCGCCCGGCGGGTCGAGGAGCTCGTCATGGGGGGCGTCCGGCCGGACGATCCGGTGCCCACCGCCTGACACGGGTCGTGCCGTCTCCGAAACGCCTCGGTCGTGGGCGTCCCCTTCGGAGAGCACCACCAACGAACATCGGGAGAACCTGTTGCTTGTTCCACACCTGGAGACCCGGCGCGTCGTGTTCCGGACCGCCACTCCGGACAGCGCCGACGACCTGTACGACAGCCTGCTGCGCGCGGGGCTGGAGACGCTGCCCGCCCTCGACGACTTCCGCAGCGGTTTCGAGATGGCGGTACAGGAGGACTTCACCCTCTTCGCGATCTGCCTGCGCTCCAACGGCAGGTTCGTGGGCTTCGGAAGCCTGCGGGACCGCGACCCGGCCGGCCACCTGAAGATGGGCATCTCGATGAACACGGAGATGCTCTCCTACGGTGAGGGGGCCGAGGCGATGCTCCTGCTGGCCAACTACGGGTTCGCCCGGTGGGACCACATCCGGCGCGTGTACATCGAGAGCACCGAGGCGAGCATCGCCCGCTTCGGGGCGGCCCTGTCCTCCCTCCGGAGCGAGGTGACCCTGCGCGACCACACCTTCTTCCGCGGTCGACTGTGGGACATGCACTACTACGCGGTGACCCGTGACGAGTGGGAGCGCGGCGGCGCCCCCGTCCTGGAACGACTGGTCCCTCGGTAGGAGCCCGACGGAAGCGGACGGAACCGTCCGGGGCGGGGAGCCCCCGCCCCGGACGTCCGATACCGCGGAGTGGGGCTCACCACCCACGAACAGGGTGGTGGACGCCGTTCACCGGGTGGAACACTGCGATCATGCTCGGCATCATCGACCTGCCCACCTACCTGGCCGGTCTCATCCTCATCGTGCTCCTCCCGGGGCCCAACTCGATCTACGTGCTCTCCGTGGCCGCGCGCAGCGGCACCCGGGCCGGGTACACGGCCGCCGCGGGGGTCTTCACCGGCGACGCCGTGCTCATGATCCTCGCCGCCGCGGGCGCCGCCACGCTGTTGGGCACCAACCCGCTGATCTTCGCGGTCGTCAAGTTCGTGGGCGCCGCCTACCTGGTGTGGATGGCGATCGGGATGCTGCGCACCGCCCACGCCATGTGGACCTCCCGGCATCAGCGGGCCGAGGAGCAGCGCGCCGCCGACGCCGCCCCGGCGCCGAGCACCGGAGAGCGGCCCTACCGACGGGCGCTGGTGGTCTCGCTGTTCAACCCGAAGGTGATCCTGTTCCTGATCTCCTTCTTCGTGCAGTTCGTCGACCCGAACTACGCCTACCCGGCGCTGTCCTTCCTGGTCCTGGGTCTGCTGTTGCAGCTGGTCAGCTTCCTGTACCTGTCCGCCCTGATCTTCAGCGGCACCCGGCTGGCGGCGGCCTTCTCCCGGCGTCGGCGTCTCTCCGCCGGAGCGACCTCGGTGGCGGGCGCCCTGTTCCTGGGGTTCGCGGTGAAGCTCTCCCTCAGCACCGCCTGACCTCGGCCGCCCACCACCGCTTCGGCCCGGTCCTCTCCTCATGAGGGCCGGGCCTCGTCCTTTCCGGGGGCACGCTCCCGGGCGGCGGGTTCTCGGGGACCGGTCCGACGCGTCCCGTCGAGAGGGTCGACGATCTTCGGGTGACCGCCCTAACGTTGAGGAGATGAGCGCCGAGAAGATCTCCATGCCCGACCTCAACGGTCGCACCGCCGTCATCACCGGGGCCAACAGCGGCCTCGGCCTGGAGACCGCCAAGGTCCTGGCCTGGCTCGGGGCCCGTGTGGTCCTGGCCGTGCGCGACACCGGGAAGGGGGAGGCCGCCGCCCGGTCGATCGAGGGCGGGACCGAGGTCCGCCGTCTCGACCTCGCCGACCTGGCCTCGGTGCGCGCCTTCGCGGAGGGGTGGAAGGGCGACCTCGAACTCCTGATCAACAACGCCGGGCTCATGGCGGTCCCGAAGTCCACCACCGAGGACGGCTTCGAGACCCAGTTCGGCGTCAACCACCTGGGCCACTTCGCCCTCACCAATCTGCTGCTGGAACACGTCACCGGGCGGGTGGTCACCGTCTCCTCCGGGCTGCACCGGCTCTCGCGCGGTATCCACTTCGACGACGTGAACCTGGAGAAGGGGTACACCCCCTACCGGGCGTACGGGCAGTCGAAGCTGGCCAACCTGCTCTTCACCCTGGAGTTGCAGCGCCGACTCGACGAGGTCGGATCGCCGGTGCTGGCCGTGGCGGCCCACCCCGGTTACGCGGCCACCAACCTTCAGGGGCGTACCGGGAACGCGCTGGAGGACCGGGCCATGGGGGTGCTGAACAAGGTCGTCGCGCAGAGCGCCGCGCACGGCGCCCTGCCCACGATCCACGCCGCCACCCAGGACGTGCCCGGCGCCTTCTTCGCAGGCCCCACGGGTCTGTTCATGAACGGCGCGCCCGGCCCGTCGAGTCGCTCCTCCGCCGCTCGGGACGCCGAGGCCGCCCGCCGGCTGTGGGATCTGTCCGAAGAGCTGACCGGGGTCTCCTTCCCGTTGTGAGACCGGTCCGGTGTAACGCAGAAGAACATGGGCATCGTTACCCCGGCACGTGGCCACCTCCGGGCGGGGAGAACGCGGTGCTGAAACGCCGACGGCCCCGGATGGCGTTACACCATCCGGGGCCGCGCGCCTCAAGGACCGGTCAGGGGGTGAGGGTGAGTTCGTCCGTGCTCGCCTCGCGGACGGCCTCCTCGGTCACCGCCCACGGCAGCGAGGAGCCCTCGGCCCACAGCTCCAACTGGTCGTCGTAGTTGGGGTGGAAGGCGTGCCCGGAGTTACCGGTGAGGTGGATCCAGGTGGAGGCGTCCCGGTCGGCCAGGTTCGCGACCATGCGCATGGACGGGACGGTGGTGATGCCGTACCCCTCGGTCGCGTTCCAGCCGGTCGCGTTGACGATGCTCGAACCGCCGGAGCTCTCCACCGGGCCGCGGTTGAACAGCCACTCCACCGGGGCGATCCCGGAGCTGCCGAAGGACTCGTGGGTGGCGGTGAGGGTGTGCAGATCGCCCCAACGCCAGTCGGCGGGGGTGTCGCCGAGCAGGTCGGTGAGCTCCTCGGCGGCCTCGTCCATGGCGGTGGCGAGCACCTCCTCGCGGCCGTCGGCCTTCTCACCCTCCCACCAGGAGGACTCGGGGTCCTCCAGCAGCAGGCCCACCACGTACATGCCGCGCGAACCGGTGTTCATGTCCACGTCGCCCAGCTCGTCGAAGAGCAGCGGCAGCAGGTGGCGCCAGGTGGCGTTGTAGAAGGCGGCGCCCGCCGAGTCGGTGTCGTTGACGTGGTCCCAGTCGGCCAGCTCCTCCTGGGCCTTCGCGGTGACCCCGTCGACCTCGACGTCCAACAGGTAGGGGGTGATGTCGACCGCGGCCTCGTGGCGCGAGTCCATCATCACGTCCTCCATGTCCTGGACGGTGACCGGACCGGCGGCGATCCGCTCCGCCAACAGGTCGTTGATCCGCTGACTCCGGTAGCCGTAGTCCCAGTCGGTGGTGAGGAAGTGCTCGTAGTCCTCGTCGACGACCGACTGGTTGGCGGTGACGATGAACCCGGACTCGGGGTTGAGCACGCTGGGCAGCTCGTCGAAGGGCAGGTACTCCTCATCCCAGTCGTAGTCGGAGTCCCAGCCCGGGGCGGGCCAACGGCCGTCGCCCTCGCCGCGCACCGGCACCCGGCCGGGCGCCTGGTAGCCGATGTTGCCCTCCTCGTCCGCGTAGACGAGGTTCTGCGCGGGGACCTCGAAGCGGGAGGCGCCGGCCCGGAACTCGTCCCAGTCGCGGGCGCGGTTCATGGCGAAGATGGCGTCGGCGGTGGCCCCTGGCTGGAGCGCGGTCCAGCTGAGGGAGACCGCGTAGGGGGCGTCGTCGCCCTCGGAGGGGTTCTCGCCGATGGTGGCCAGGTTCGCGCCGAGCCCGGTGTCGGACATGATCGGCCCGTGGTGGGTGGCGCGGATGGTGATGTCGACGTCCTCGCCGCCGGCGACCTCGATGGTGTCCTCGATGATCTCCAACGGGCGCTTCTCGCCGTCGACCACGTACTCGTCGCCCTCGATCCGCTCGAGGTACAGGTCCATGACGTCGGGGTTGAGGTTGGTGAAGCCCCAGGCGATGGAGTCGTTCTGGCCGATGATCACGCCGGGCAGCCCGGAGAAGCCGAAGCCGCTCACGTCGAAGGGGCAGGCCTCGCTCACCTCGGTGCAGTGGAGGCCGATCTGATGCCAGGTGGAGGGCATGGAGGCCCCGAGGTGGGGGTCGTTGGTCAGGAGCGGGGAACCGGTGTCGGTGTGCTCGCCGGAGACCACCCAGGAGTTGGAGCCCAGGTCGGGGTGGCCGGAGGGGCCGATGAGGTCGGGGATGGTGTCCTGGACGCCGGACAGGTTCGCGAGCGCGTCGAGGGCCTCGTCGGGAAGCTCGGGGGCTGAGGCCAGGTCGGCGTCGGGGGCGGCGCCGTCGTGCTCGTCGGTGTCGGTGATCGGGACGTGCCGCTCGGTCGGGTAGGCCGGGTACAGCTCCTCGATCAGGTCGCGGTCGAGACCGTTGGCGAGCAGCAGGGCGCGGTCGGTCTCCTCCTGGAGGTTGCCGCCCAGGTCCCAGGCCATGGCCTTGAGCCAGGCGAGGCTGTCGGTGGGGGTCCACGGCTCGATGTCGTAGTCGTCGGCGGTGATGCCGAGCAGACCGTACTCCAGGCTCGCGGAGAGCCCGTCGTTCTGGTCGAGCCAGGCGTTCACCCCGGCGGCGTAGGCGTCGAGGTAGCTCCGAGAGTCCTCGTCGAGGAGGTCGTACTCCTGCTCGGCGACCCGGCGCCAGCCCATGGTGCGCAGGTAGACGTCGGTCTCGACCTGGGCCTCACCGAAGAGTTCCGCGGTGCGCCCGGCCGTGACGTGACGGCGGAAGTCCATCTCCCAGAAGCGGTCCTGCGCGTGGGTGAAGCCCTGGGCGACGAAGAGGTCCTCGGCGTCGTCCGCGTAGATGTTCGCGACCCCGTACTCGTCGCGCAGCACGGTGACGGGGGAGCCCAGGGCGGGGAGGGAGAGCTCTCCGTCCGTGGTCGGGAAGGACCGGCGTACCGCCCACACCCCCAGGAGGGAGGCGATGAGGGCCAGCACGGCGATCGTCGCTATAAACCACAAAAGGACACGAAGTAGGACATTTTTCCGCAATACACCCATGGCGGAACCATAGAGTGTGCCGCGTCACGTGTTCCAGGCCTCACGACCTGCCGGTTTCAATCGTTACCAACAGGTAGGTAAGGGGAGATCGGGGCGGGATCGGCCCGAGTCGAGCGCCCGCCCTGTGACGTGCCCGGAGAGGGGTTCCGGAGGGTGTTCCCGAAGGTCGGGGGCCCCACGAATCGGCGCCCCCTGGAGGCGGAAAGGCCCCGACCGGATCCTTGGCCATCGCCGTGATCGTGGCGGCCCCGAGCCCTGGGGTCGGCTCGGGGCCGCGCGATCAACCCAGGAGTTCCACCAGCCGGTCGGCGATCAGCGGAACGCTGTAGTAGTCCAGCCGGAAGGCCTCCGCGCCCAGCGTGAAGGCGCGTCCCTCCTCGTAGGCCGGGGTGCTCTCCAGGATCGGCGCGGTCTCGGCGTAGTCGGCCGGCTCCTCGCCCTGGGTGTTCACGAACAGCAGCGTGCTGTCGCCGAAGTCGGAGGCGCGCTCGGGGGACAGGCGCACGATGTCCGCCCGCTCGGGCCCGCCCTGGTTCCCCGAGGCGGCGAGGTCCTCGGGCATCTCGTGCAGGGTCAGACCGAGCTCGTCGATCAGGCGGCCCTGCGCGGACTCGGAGGTGAAGACGTTGAACCCGTCCGGGGTGCCGGTGAGCACCACCACGTCCTCCTCGGCGGACAGGGCCTCGGAGGTCTCCGCCACGAGGTGTTCGTACTCCTCGGCGATCTCGTCGGCCCGGTCGCCGCGGTCGAAGGCCTCGGCGTATTGCTCGGTGAGCTCGGTCCAGGGGGTGTCGGACTCGCCGTAGACCACGGTGGGCGCGATCTCCGACAGCGTCTCGTAGGTGTCCTGGTCGATGGCGTCGGCGCCGAAGCCGTTGCCCACGATCAGGTCGGGGGCGGCGGCGCCGACCGCCTCCAGGGAGACCTCGGGGCCGGGCAGGGGCTCGACGCCGCGTTCGACGGCGACCTCGGCCCACTGGGCGAAGAAACCGTTGTCGTCGGTGAGGGCGGAGGGGCTGGTGGTGGAGGAGGCGGTGACGGGGATGTCGAGGCTCAGAAGCACCGCGGTGCTGGTGACGCTCACCGAGACCACGTTGGCGGGGTCGGCGGGGATCTCGGTCTCGCCGAACACGTGCTCCACGGTCCGGGTGCCGGAGGCCTCACCCTCGGTGGTGGAGGGGCTGTCGGTGTCGCCGGGGTCGGTCCCGCAGGCGGCGAGCACGAGTAGGGCGAGGGCGCCGGAGCAGGCCCCGGTGACCAGCGTGGATCTGGAGTGCGTTAGCTTCATGGGAGCAATATTTAGGTAAGGCTATCCTTATGTCAATGTCACGCGATGTGAACCCGACCCTCATGACCGTCCCGCCCCGTCTCAAGCGCGCCACCCGTCCTCCGCGAGGCGTCTCGCCGCTCATCACCGACCTCGAACGGGCCGCCGCCGAGGGGGACACGGACACCGAGGCCTTCTGGGAACGGGTCGAACGGACCGGCACACCGATCGTCGGAGAACGCGACGACCAGGGCCGACGCACCGCCACCTTCCTCTGGCGCGGCGGCGACGAGCTCGCCGACGTCATCCTCACCGCCGACCGGATCGCCGCCGCCGACTCCTACGAGCGCAACCGCATGGAGCGGATCCCCGGCACCGACGTGTGGCACCTCACCTACCTGATGCGCTCGGACTGGCGGGCCTCCTACAGCGTCGCCCCCGTCCCCGCCGACGGCACGCCCGCCCCCGAGAACGCCCTGTCGGCCACCACCCGCACGCGCCGCGAACGCGCCCTGGCCCTCTCCGACCCCGAGGACCGGCCCGCCGTCGCCCGATGGTTCGACGCCCTCGCCCACGCCCGCCCCGACCCCCGCGCCCGCGAAGCGCTGGACGCCCACCACTCGGTGGTCTCCCTACCCGAGGCGCCGCCCCGACTCCGGCACGACCCCGACGCCCCGCGCGGAACCCTCACCCGGCGCACCCTCGCCTCCGAGCGGCTCGGCAACACCCGCGACGTCTGGATCCACCGACCGGCACGGGAACCGGTCGACGGCACCTGGACCGTCGCGATCCTCCTCGACGGACGGACCTGGCACGACCTGCCCCTGGCCCCGCTGCTCGACGGCCTGATCGCCGACGGCACCCTGCCACCGATGCTCACGGTCATGGTCGACTCACTCGACCAGGCCACCCGCACCAGGGAGCTGGCCTGCCACGACCTCTTCGTCGACTTCCTCGACACCGAACTCCTGCCCTGGCTCGGTGAGCTCCACCCCGTCACCGACGACCCCGGCCGCACGCTCATCGCCGGCCAGAGCCTGGGCGGACTCACCGCCCTCTACGCGGCGCTGCGCCGGCCCGGACGCTTCGGACGGGTGCTGTCCCAGTCCGGCTCCTACTGGTGGCCCAACCCCGCCGTCACCGGGGGAGAGACCGAACGCACGGTGCGTCTGGTGCGCGAGGCCGACGCACTGCCCGAACACGTCCACCTCAGCGCCGGCCTGCACGAATGGGCGCTCCTGGGCGCCAACGGCCGCGTCCACGAGGCCCTGATCGAACGCGGCCGGGAACTCGGACTTCCCGGCGACTTCGCGGACTTCACCGAGTACAACGGCGGACACGACAAGGCGTGCTGGCGCGTCGACCTGCCCCACGGGCTGATCGCGCTCACCGAGGACCACGCCCGCTGACCGGGGGCGGGCGCGCGGCACTCAGATACGGGCGCCCGCCTCCACGGCCTCGGCCCGCAGCGTCGACACCAGCTCGCCCGCCGACAGCTCCCGCGAGCGCGCGAAACCGGTGCCCGCCCACAGCGCCATGCCCTGCGGGTCGGCCATCCGGGCGGCCGCCGCGCGCAGCGGCTTCGTCATGTGGTGCACCTCGGGGTAGGCGTCGGGCGCGTCCCGGTGCTCGGCCATGAACCGGTTGGTCAGCCCACGGGCCGGACGACCGGTGAAGGCCCGCGTCAGCGAGGTCTCCGCGAAGTCGGACCCGGCCAACGCCGCCTTGTGCAGCGGCTGCGCGCCGCTCTCGGGGCAGCGCAGGAACGCCGTGCCCGACTGCGCCGCGGCGGCACCGGCGGCCAACACCGCGGCGACGTCGGAACCGTCCATGATCCCGCCGGCGGCGATCACCGGCACGTCCACCGCGGCCACCACCTCCGGCAGCAGCTCCAGCAGCGGGCGGTCGTCCGCACGCTTCGGGTCGAAGGTGGCCCGGTGACCGCCGGCCTCCAGCCCCTGAACGCACACCCCGTCCGCGCCGCGCTCCACGGCGGTCCGGGCCTCGGCCACCGTGGTGACGGTGACGATCGTCGCCGACCCCGCCTCCCGGAACCCGGCCAGTACCTCCGCCGACGGGCAGCCGAAGGTGAAGCTCACGACCGGCACCCGGGCCTGGACGAGCAGGTCGATCTTGGCGGCCCAGCCGTCATCGTCGTACAGGGCCTCGCCCACCTCCACGCCGTAACGGAGCGCGTCCGAGGAGAGCGTGGCGCGGTAGGCCTCCGTCACCGACTCGGGGGCGGCGGCCTCGGAGGGGACGAACACGTTCACCCCGAACACGGTCGTGCCCGCGCCCCGGACCTCCTTCATCCGCCGGGCCAACGCCTCGACGCCCAGGTAGCCGGCGGCCAGCGAACCCAGCCCGCCCGCGCTGTCCACCGCCGTCACCAGCTCGGAGGTCGACGCCCCTCCGGCCATCGGCGCCTGGACGATCGGGCGTTCCCGCAGGAGTTCGGACAGGTCCATGGTCACTCGTTCCCCCCAGGTCGATTCGGGCGCAGGCTAACAGGTCGAGGGTCAGGGGCCCTTCGGCGACTCCTCCCGAGAACGCGTGTCCTCGGAGCGCTCACCGTTCTCCACGTCGAGCTCCTCGGCCTCCGCGTTCCGCCGCACCGCCCAGGTGAAGTCGATGGACTCGGGGACCAGTCGGGACAGGACCAGCGAGGCCATCGCCACCACCAGCGCGAGCACGGACAGCAGGGCGACGGCGGTGGGGATGCTCCACAGGTCCCACAGCAGCCCGAACGAGCCGGTCGTGACCGCGGCGCCGAACAGGGTCACCACCGTCACCGCCGAGAACATCGTGTTCCGGTTCGCGTCGGTGAACATGAGCTGGCTCCACACCCCCGACAGCACACCGCCCAGACCGATCAGGAACTCGGCGAGCACCAGCCCCACCACCAGCGGGATCACGTCATAGGCGGCCAAGAGCAGGGGGAGGGCGATACCGCTCGCCACCACCGGCCCCCACAGATGGGGGCGGTCCCGGTCCACCCAGCGCGCGCAGGCGGCGCCGGCCATCAGGGCCAGGCTCATCACCAGCAGGACCAGACCGTTCAGCCGCACGTCCTCGCCGCCGTACTCGGCGGCCAACAGGGGCTGCCAGGCGACCACGAGGAGCATGGTCGCGACCATCAGCGCGGACGCGAGCAGTACCAGCGGGAGGAAACGGCGCGAGGCGACCAGGACCACCGACTCCACGAGGATCGCGCCGACCCGACGGTCCGGGTCGACCGGCGTGGTGGGGAAGCACTTCGGCGCGAGCAGGGCCAGGACCAGGAGCAGGACGCCGCCCACGGCCACCAGGGGACCGGCGGACAGCCACGTGCCGGCGATCATCACCGAGGCCGCGCCCAGGACCGAACCCAGCCGCGTGGAGACCGCGGAGATCCGGACGATCCGCTCGATACGGGCGGTGCGGTCCGTCGTGCCGACCCGGTTGACCAGGATCGCGCTCAGGGTGCCGGACTTCAGCGAGGCACCGACGTGGCCCAGACACATGCCCACCAGGGTCAGGACCAGGCCCGAGGCCATACCGATGGTGAGGAGCCCGACGCCCCAGAACACGAGGCCGACCGTCAGCAGACGACGGTGTCCGTACCGGTCGCCCAGGGCACCGCTCGGGGCCTCCATCAACAGCCCGATGACCTGTCCCGCCGCGATGATCGCGCCCACCATCCACGGGTCGGCGCCACGGGCGAGGATGACGGTGACGAAGACGGCGCCGTAGACGAAGTCGGCCAGGGTGGACAGGCTCGTGTAGACGCCCAGCCGGGCGAGGAGGGAGACCCTGCCGTCGCCGGGGGAGGCCGTGGGGGTGGCGGGCTCGGAGGTGGAAGGACCCGGGGTCTCGTGTCGGGGGGACGTGGTCATGGCCGGACCGCTTCCGTCGGGACCCGTGCTCGGGCCGTGCGGGTTTCGCCGACGGTAACAGTGCCCGTCCCGGCACTCCACGTGTTTTCAGATGCCCGAGGGAGGGGTCCGGAAGAGCCGGCCGCTCGGCGCCCGGTCGAGTCCCTTGAGAACGGTGGCTCAGGTCAGGGGCCGGGACCAGGCGACCTCGCGGTCGAGCTGCCCGGTCTCCTTGAACAGCCGTACCTGGTGGGTCTCGCTCAGGACGTTCGCGAGTTCGTACCGGTCGGCCGGCGCGCAGCCCAGGCTCCGCCAGAAGGGGCCGGAGCGGCGGCTGAACAGCCAGGCGGTGGAGGCGCCCTCCTCCGCGGCCTTCTCGAAGGCGAACCGGGCGAGGGCGCTCCCCTTGCCGGAGGAACGGTGCGCGGGGTGGACCGCGACGCTTCTGATGAGCGCGTGGGCGCGGTCGTCGCCGATCTCGTAGCCGGTACTGGCGATGATCGCGCCGTCGTCGTCACGCTCGACCCACAGGCGGACGGTGGGGGAGTCGAGTCCACTGAGGGTCAGGTCCACGACCTGGAGAAACTCGGCGAGCGCCGGGGCGTCGTGCGCGCTCACCTTGTTCAAGGTGGTGCTGATGCTCATGGTCCGAGTAGATCACCCGGGCCTCCGCGGCCGGCGAGCAGGTGGCCGCGGGCGTTCGAGATGAGACCCGACGACCCTTCCGACCGCGTACGGGCCGGGATCGCGTGTTCGGGAGCGCGTCAGCATACTCGTAAGGGTCCCCGCCCCCCGGCCAGGAGAAGCCACCATGCTCGACGGTTCCTCGGATCGCTCCGTCTCCAACTCGATGAGGGACGTCCACGGTGGGCTGGTCATCCAGATGCGTGACCAGTTCGGGGAGATCCACCTTCACCAACAGCGGCCGGACGAGACCGTCCCGCTCCCTCCCGTGCACGAATGGCCCCGGTGCGGGGACACGGCGCCCGAGACGGTCGGGGTGCACCCCACCAGACAGAGTGAGGGGCTCCCACCTCTCCCGCCGTACGTGCTCAGGGAGACGGACCGGGAACTCCGCGCGAGGATCCGGGACGCGAAGCGGGGAGGGTTCGTACTGGTCACCGGACCCTCCAGCGTGGGGAAGACCCGTGCCGCGTTCGAGGCCGTTCGGGCGGAGCTGCCCCGCCACACCTTCCTGGCCCCGGCCGAGAACGCCGATCTGAGCGGACTCCCCGCGCTGGCCGGGACCCGTCGGCTTCGGTCGGGTCTGGTGCTGTGGTTGGACGACCTCAACCGCTATCTGTCCCGCGACTCCGTGAACCTGTCCCTCCTGAACCGGCTGATCGAGGCCCGGGTCACCGTGGTGGCCACCATCAACAACAAGGCGCTCAAGGCACAGTTCGATCGGGTCGATGGGACGAGCGACACCGTCCGCCTGCTCAGGGCCGCCGACCCTCTGCCGATCGGGCAGGTCTGGACGGCGGACGAGGTCGATCGGGTCTCCGAGGCGAAGGATGAGCGCTTGGAGGCGGCTTTGACCGCGCAGGAGGGGAGCCCACGCGTCGCCGAGTATCTGGTGGCGGGCCCCCAGGTATTGCGGGACTGGCGTGTGGCCCGCGAACCCGGCGACGACGGTCACCCCAGGGGGTACGCCCTGGTGGCCGCGGCGCTCGATCTGCGTAAGACCGGGCTGTGGAGGCCGCTGTCACGAGAGCTGTTGGAGGAGCTGCACCACCTCTATCTGAGGGAGGACACCGACCCCGAACCGTTGGAGGAGGCCTGGCGTTGGGTGAGCGAGCTACGGTACGGAGTCGCCCGCCTGCTCGTTCCGGACGACACCGGGCCCGGCCTGTGGGACCCCTACTACTACCTCCTGGAGACGGCGCACCGATTCGATGAGGAGGAGATCCCCGAACAGGTGTGGGAGGCCGCCGAGGGACGGCTTCGAGAGGTCACCGATCGCATCTCCTACGGCATGCGGGCCGTGGCCCATGACCGGAAGGAGTACTGCGTACGGGCGCTGCGACCGCTCCCCGTCGATGAGCTGGTCCGGGCGGCCGTCATCGCGGGGAGGAGGGGGCACACCGACATGACCAGACTGGCGTTCGACCTGGCACTGGACATTGACGCGGGCACCGCCCACTACTACGTCGCGCTCCACTACTGGGATGAGGGGCCCACGGACGAGAACATCGGCATCCTACGCAGATCCGCCGAGCACGGGAACCTCGACGGTATGAGCATGCTCGCCCTCTACCTGTTCCTCCGCAAGCGCTATGAGGAGGCCCGGCCGTGGTTCCTACGGGCGGCAGAGGGCGGAGACGTCAGGGCCATGACCCTGGCGGCGCTGTACGCCGAGCGTGAGAAAGACCCCGATGAGGCCGAGAAGTGGTACCGGGCGGCGGCCGAGGCCGGGGGCGCTTGGCAGATGCACGAACTCGGCATCCACCTGCTCCGATACGCAGACCGAGAGGAGGCCGTGGGTCGCCTCGGGGAGGCTTCGGCGAACGGCTATGCCCTCGCCACCTGGGCTCTGGCCGAGCTGATGTTCCAGGACGGAGATCATGATGAGGCCGAGCGGCTTCGTCAGAGTGTTCCCGAAACGGAGCGAGCGGAGCTGATCGTCGAGATCGCCGAGGTCCTCGGACCGATCATGTACTTCCATGAACGGTGGGACGACGCGGAACGACTATGGCGTGCCGCAGCGGAGGCGGCCCCCGATCAACCGGGGCCGCGTGTGAACCTGGGGTGGTTTCTCCACATGAGAGAGCGCCACCAAGAGGCCATCGCGGAGGTGAGAGGCCTCGCCATGAAGGGGGACGAGGACGCGATGCTGCTCCTCTCCTCATGCTTGGAACACACCGACAGCAGGTTCATGGGGCGTGGGTGGTCGAACCTGTGGTTCCGCTCCAGGTACAAGAGCTACTACAGGAGGGTCAGACTCCACGTCATCTGTGCCTGCGCAGCGTTCCTCGTTCCCGAGGCGCTGCTGTTGGGCGCGCTGACCTCTCAGGACACGAATCCGGTTCGAACGCCGCTCCTGGTGGCCGGTCTGGCCGTGTTCCTCGTGGTCCTGACCGTCCCCTACCTGTTCCGCAGGGGCGGGTTCTTCCTGCCCCGACCGGTGGCGACCCTGGCCGCGGTCGGTACGTCGATCGTGGGCCTGGCCCCGGCTCTGATCCTGGGACCGGAGGCCGGTGCCTGGCTGCTTCTCGCCGTGCCCGTGGTCCCCTTCGCTCTGAGGGCGATGTCCGAGCACCTCATCGTCGACCTGGGCCCCGTCGACGATGAGGAAGAGGGGGGGAAGGAGAGGGACGCGAGCCCGTCCGAGTGACCGCCTGTGCCGTGGGCGCGGGGCCTTCCGGTCGGGAAGCTGTTCCTACCGGTCGGTCTCTTCCCTATGACAGGTCTCTTTCAGCAGAGTCTTGAGATCGTCGGTTCCTGTGAGGGGAAATCCTTGAACAGAGCACTCATCTATTAAAGTTTAAAGCTTTATACTTTAATGGATCGTATTTCTGTGAAAGGAAAGCACCGATGGCCACATGGGAAGAGGAGCACTGGCAGTCCAGTGTGGCCTCCGGCGTGCCCCGGTCCGCGCGGCGCGACCGCCTACCTGGCCCGTGAGGTGCTGGAGTTGATCACGATGGCCGAGCGCGCCTTGGCCAGTACCAGGTTCGACACACGTGTCTCGGCCCCCGGCCGTTCCGTGCCGGCGCGGCCGCAGGTCTGAAGGCGGAACGTCCACCTGCTTCGTGCCGGAGTGGTGTCGCGGAGGCATCCACGCGCTGTGAGAAGTAGCGGGCGAGCCCGGACGGGAAACTGTTCCTACCGGTCGAGGTCGGTGTACTTGGTGGCCGTGCCGTAGGCGCGGTCGACGGGGTACCTGGTGTCGTTGAGGTCGATCTTGTCCTTCAGGGCCTGTTCGAGGTCCACGTCCAGGACGGTCGCCAGGCGCAGGAGGTAGGAGAGGACGTCGGCCATCTCCTGGCGTACGGCCTCGGCCTTGGCGGGGTCCTCCATGACCGTCTGGGATTGTTCGGGGGTCAGCCACTGGAACTCGGCGGCGAGCTCGCCCGCCTCACCGGCCAGCGCCATGGCCAGGTTCTTGGGGGTGTGGAACTGTTCCCAGTCCCGCCGCCGCGCGAAGTCGGCCAGGGCGAGCTGAAGCGAGGAGATGGACATGGTCGAGGGATATCACGCTTGAGCGGGGACGGCCCACTCGGACCGGAGAGGGGGAGGGAGTGTCCGGACGTCCTGGCGGCTCGGAGGTCCGGGCACGGGTCTTCGACATGACCTGAGGAGATCTGAGTGGGTACACCCACTCAGATCTCCTTACGTTTCGAGCTCAGGGAGGGCCCGGGCTGAAGATGGTGTGAGTGCCGACCCGACGCCAGATCACGTGCGGCTTGCCTGGGAAGCGTTCGTCTCCGTACTCCCATGTGGCTCGACCATCAGGTGCCCAAGTCATCTCGTAGACACCCGGAGCGCCCTGGACGCCCTTGACCCGAAGGCTGGGGCGGAACTCCCCTTTCTGTACATCGGGCGCGAACTCGCCCGTGACCACGCGCCGAAAGCGCGTGACCTGCTCCCTGGTCAGTTTCTTGAAGTCCGCCTTGAAGCGGGGGGTGGTAGCGAACGTGGCCAACGGATCTTCAGCGCTCCTGTTCAAGAGCGTCGAACATCGACTCCGCGTCCTCGAACTCCTCGGTCCGACCGGCGGCGATCTGCTCACTGGCCTCCCGTTCACCCTGCTGCCACTCCCGGTCCCAGAACCAGGCCTGATCGGCCGGGACCACGGTCATGCCGCGCAGTACGACCTGACCGTCCTCACCGATCTCGAATTCGACCTCGTCGCCTTCACGGATGTGCAGCGCCTCGGTGACCTCCCGAGGCAGAGTGAGCTGGTTCTTACGACGCATCACCGAACGTCGACGTCTCTTCTTCGTGTCCTTCACTTTCGAGGACCTCTCTGTCGTGCTGCGCCGCTTCCCCAACCGGCGGCACCTTGTCTTAATCCTACAGTCAGAAAGTCGGATTTTCCGAAGCCTTGGCGATTCACTTTGGACCTGCCGAGTCTGCGAGCGTCGTTCACCCCCGTGATCGACGGCCACCGCATTCTCCGGATGACGATCGGAGCGGTGCTCACACCTGTGCTCGGCGCACCCGTTCGTCTTCCGGCGGCCGACGGAAGACGTCTACTGTGGCCGCATGCGAGTCGACGACCGGTCTCGTGGCGCGGTGGCCATCATCGCCAACGCCCGCGGAGACCTCCTGCTGCATCTGCGCGATGACCTTCCTCAGATCGCCTGGCCCGGTCATTGGTCGGTGCTGGGCGGTGGGTGCGATCCGGGTGAGAGCCCACGTCAGACGATCGTGCGCGAACTGGACGAGGAGGCCGGGTTGGTCGTCGAGGACTTGGTCGAGCTGTTCGAGGTCCCCGATGTTCACGGGTCCGGGCGGCTTCTCACCTTCTACGCCGGAGTGTGGGACGGAGACGCCGAGGCCCTGCCGCTGACCGAGGGGGTCAAGCTCGCCTGGGTCGCCCCCGATCTTCTCGACACCCTGCTGATGCCGCCCTTCATCCGTACCGCGCTCTATCGCTATCTGGAGGATCGTTCCTGACCACGGCGTTGGCCTGAACGCGGTCGGCTTCGAACGGGAGGGCGAGGGGTGTCGGTTTTGTCTGTTTCTCGACAACATGCAGAAATGACGGGTCGGCCGGGATAGCGTTGCAGGTCAGAAAGCTGCTCCCCGCGCACGCGGGGATGGACCCGCCGCACGTTCTACCAGATCCGGTGCGACACCCTGCTCCCCGCGCACGCGGGGATGGACCCTCGAAGGGCGTCTCGTTGGCGCGCTTCTGGCCCTGCTCCCCGCGCACGCGGGGATGGACCCGAGCCCCAGGAGACCGTGCTGGTGCGCCATGTCTGCTCCCCGCGCACGCGGGGATGGACCCAGCACGCACGAAACACGAAGGAGCCCTCATGGCTGCTCCCTGCGCACGCGGGGATGGACCCTACGTGACCGCGTACCTGGACGAGAACCCGCACTGCTCCCCGCGCACGCGGGGATGGACCCTCGTCGTGGCCCTCGGTCGCCTTGGTCGTGGGGTGCTCCCCGCGCACGCGGGGTTGGACCTCACTCCTGTCCACGTTCATGACAGTCCCTACCCCTCATCCGTAAGCCAGGTATGCCAACGAAGAGGATCGCGGACGACCTGATGAGGTCGGTGGCCCGGATGCTTTCGGAGGGCACGATCTCGCCCCGGTCGAAGCGCGAACTCGAAGAGGTGTCTTACGCTCTTCGCACGGTTCAACGGCGCTGGAAGGGTTTCCAGAATGGGCGAGCAGCAGGACGTGCGGGCACTGGACTACCTGTACGAGGCCGGTCTCCTCAAACGCTACAAGCGGACCGGCTGGGTCGTTGCCGGTGTCCCTGACCCGGAGTCGATAGCGGACCACTCGCACCGCACCGCCCTCACGGCGGCCGTCATCGCGGAGCTCGAAGGCGCGAACCCAGAGCGCGCCGCGTTCCTGGCCCTGTTCCACGACACTCAGGAGACTCGGCTGACGGACATCCCCTACATCGGGAAGCGGTACCTGAAGGCCTCCAGCAACGCGGAGGTGACCGCGGATCAGACAGCGGGGATGCCGGAGGGTCTCGCGCGGTTGATCGGTGGTGCGGAAGCGGAGTACGAGGCCAAGGAGTCGGCGGAGGCGCGATGCGCGAAGGACGCCGACAAGCTCGAATGCCTTCTCCAGGCCGTGGAGTACCGGGAGCAGGGGACGGACACACAGGCGTGGATCGACACGTCTCTCGCGGCGTTGAAGACCGACGGCGCGCAGAGGCTCGCGAAACTGGCGTTGGACCGGTCGCCGTTGGCATGGATGCACGAGGCGCGGGACTCCAAGCCCCCGAAGTAGCCGGACATGTAGGACGGACCCTGAACCTTGCGCACGCGGGGATGGACCCGATGTTGAGGTCAGACGCCAGGACGGCGCGTCCTGCTCCCCGCGCATGCGGGGATCCCTCATCCCACCCGACCACCCACAGCTCTCACCCCACGAAGCGAGGCCAGCACCACCTCGCCACCGGCGTCGCCGTAGGTCCCACTCGGGTCGCCACCCGCGTCATATCGTCGACCCATGACCACAGCTCAGGAGCTCGCCGGCCAACGTCATCGTGACCACATGCGGAACCTGCTCGTCCAGGCGGCCGAGGGGTTCGGTCTGACTCTGGTCGGGGAGCCGGTGTTCGGGTGGCGGGATCGCACCATCGGCGCTCCCGGACGCGGTCCGCACGGTGACCTGTGGGTGCGGGTCACCACCGAGTTCCCCGCCTGGGCCTCTGGTCGGGCCTGGACCGGTAACTCCGACGCCGACGCGCTCAGTGGGGTGCCGCGGCCCGAGGTCGTCGAGGTCACCGAGTGGGACGACCCTCCCCGCCGAGTTCGTGCCGAGGCCGCCACCCTGCTTCCCGGGGACGTCCTCTCGACCACGCGCTTCCTGCACGGGCGGCCCGAGGCGGGAGAACTCTGGTGGAGCGATCTACGCGACGCTCTCGACCGCCTGGCCGAACAGGACACGGATCGGGTCGCCGTCGACCAGGAGACCATCACCCGGCGCCTGCTGGTGTTCTTCGGCGACGCCATCGATCCGACCGTCACCCGTTGGACGACCGCCCACGGCGACCTGCACTGGAACAACCTGCTCGGCCCCGACCTGGGCGTCCTGGACTGGGAACTGTGGGGGAGCGGCCCGGCCGGTCTGGACGCCGCCACGCTGTACTGCCACAGCCTCACCCACCCCGAGACCGCTGAACGGGTGCGTCGGGCGTTCGCCGACCTGCTCGACACCCCCGACGGGATACGAGCGCAACTGTTCGTCATCACCCGGCTGCTGCTGCGCATCGAGCGCGGCGACGACCCGACCATCGCGCCTCTGCTGCACCGAAAGGCGCGCGAGCTCCTGGACGATCAGAGCCGCTAGCCCCCGCGTCCCGAGCTCCACGCGCCCCGGCCCCCATCGGCCGCGCTCGTTCGCGATGGTGGGCCCCGGCGCGGTCTCCACCGCCCGGAGCCCACCTGAGCCCTCCCGTCCCTCGCGAACGACGTGTGGTCAGGCCACCGACACGATGACCTTGCCGCGCGTGTGACCATCGGCGACGAGGTCCTGGGCGGCGGCGATCTCCGAGAGCGGGAACTCACGGGCGATCGGCACCCGGAGGCCGCCGTCGGCGATGGCGTCCATGACCTCTTGCAGAGCGTGCTCGAAGCCCGGCTCCCTACCGGTGACGAGGATCCCGCCCTGCTCGGGGACCTCGGGGTCCACGAGCGTCGCGATGGGGGCCGTCTCGCTCGAAAGCGCCCGGAGGTCCGTGAACTTTCCGCCGGTCACCAGGTCGAACGCCGCGTCGAAGGGGCGGTCCGTGGCGGCCCGCGCCCGGGCCTGCCAGCCCTCCCCGTACTCGATCGGGACGACCCCGAGTTCCCGCAGGTGCGCGTGGTTGGCCTGGGACGCCGTTCCGACCACGGTGGCCCCGCGGGCGATGGCGAGCTGGGTGAGGAAGGTGCCCACACCGCCGGACGCGCCGTCGACCAGGATCATGTCGCCACGGGACACCCCCGTGAGTCCGAGGGCCCGTACCGCGGTGCCGCCCCCGACCCCGATCGTCGCGGCGACGCGCAGGTCGACGGAGTCCGGGACGTGTACCAGTGTGGCCGCGTAGGTGTTCACCAGCTCGGCGGCCGCGCCGCTCGGGGAGAGGCCGGCCACCCGGTCACCGGGGGAGAAGCCGGTGACACCGGCACCGATCCGTTCGACCGTTCCGGCGACGTCCATTCCGGTGATCGTGGTGCCCTGGAGCGGGCCGCCGTCGCCGAGCGTCCCGGTACGGATCTTGATGTCGACCGGGTTGACGCTCGCGTAGGAGACCCGGACCTGTACCTCTCCCGCTCCGGGCTCGGGGACCGGGAGTTCGGACACCTGGAGGACGTCGCTATCGCCGTATTCGGTGTAGAAGGCCGCGAGAGTCATGTGGACCATCCCTTCTCTGCTCTTGTGTGTCGTCATGGTCCGAGGAAGTCCGCACGTGGCGTGGGCCCCTCGGGGTGCGGTCGGACCGCTCGATCGGAGTTCTGCCCCGGCTCGGTCATGGCGGGCCCGGCGGTCCAACCGCCGTCGACGGCGCGTTCGGCTCCGGTGGCCACGTTCGCTACCATCCCCCGCTTCAAGGCGGACTTCAATGAAATGGCCGATGATCAGGTCGCTCGTTTCCGGAGTGACACCGGCCGGTCGCCCCCGCGCACGCGGGGATGGACCCTTGGCGAGCTACGTCGAGATGGCGACCCGTACTTGCTCCCCGCGCACGCGGGGATGGGCCGAGGGGCGCACGCGACGTCATCCAGCGGACGCACGCGGGCCGGCGCCGGGGTCAGTCGTTGATCACCGACCACATCCTCAGCGTCGGCCCCTTCCGAAGGGCGTCGTCATCCCGCGGGGGTGTAGGCCCAGAGCCAGATGGCCGGGGTTCCCAACAGGCACAACACCCTGATCACCCATTCGGGGGCCGACTGCCGGCCGGTGGCGAACGGCAGCGGGGAGTGGAACATCCACCATCGTTTCCCCCGGTACTTCAGAGGCCAGGCCAGGGGGACCCCGGCCGGGGTCAACCAGTCGCCGAGGATGTGCACCAGAGCGCCCACGCCGACGGTGATCCCGAACAGCCGCGGGTCGGCGCCCACCAGGTGGGGGGTCGTCGCGACCAGGTAGGTCAGGGTGGCCGCCAGCAGGGCCAGGGACAGGATGGCCGGGGTGGCGCGGGCTCGGCTCTGGCCGGTCACCTCTCGCCAGATCACTCCGATCCCGAGCGCGGTCATCAGCCACACCAGGACGGGTGCTCCCCAGAGTCCGGACGAGGCCAGCAGCCATGCCAGAGCGCCGAAGCCGGCCGCGGCGGGCAGAGTGTGGGTGAGGTGGCGGTGGCCGCCCTCATCGTGGCCGGCCGAGTCCCGCGAGGTCGCGGTCCATCGGTAGACCAGACGGGACAGGCCTCGGGTGAGGTGCGAGATGCCTTCGGTGATCGGGGCCAGGGAGCGGCCGACGCTGGAGTTGGGTTCGTCCAGGTCCGGTAGGAGAGCGGCGCCGGCTCCGACGGCCGCGCAGAGGACGAGGTCGGCGGGGTGGTTGCCGAGGACTGCGCCCAGGGCGGCTCCGGTCAGTAGGCCGGTCGCGGCGTGGGAGGTGCCCATCATGAGAGGGGGTCGCTTTCGTGCCGTAAGGGGTGTTCCGCACCTGTTCGGGAGAGTCCGAGGGTAGATGTGGGGCGGCAACAGAATATGGACACTTTTGTCTTCTTGTAGAGGGAAAAGGTCCTTATAGCGCCTCTGAGGTCGAACGGGGATCTGAGCTCTCACACGTGGGGGTGGTCTGAGGTCAGGGTGCCGTGGAGCTCATGGCCGAGTGGTCCTCCGAGCACGCGGGGATGACCTCGTACATCAGCCGATCGAGGTGGGCAGAGGGGTCTGCTCTTCGCGTATGTGGGCCGATCCCATCTCGTTGAGGTCGGCCCCGGAACCTCGCCCCTGCTTTTTGTGGGGTGTCTAGGCTGGTGGGGATTGGTGTTCGGGTGGGTGGTCGAGGAGTGTCGGTTTTGTCTGTTTCTCGACAACGTGCAGAAATGGCGGGTCGGCTGGGATAGCGTCGCAGGTCAGGAAGACTGCTCCCCGCGCACGCGGGGATGACCCCACCACCCGTCTGGGACCCGACCCCGCCACCGCCTGCTCCCCGCGCACGCGGGGATGACCCCTTCTTGCTGATGTCGCGGACCTTGGTCGTGTACTGCTCCCCGCGCACGCGGGGATGACCCCTTTGGGTGTACCGTCTGGCGCTGGCCACGGTTCTGCTCCCCGCGCACGCGGGGATGACCCCTTTGGGTGTACCGTCTGGCGCTGGCCACGGTTCTGCTCCCCGCGCACGCGGGGATGACCCCTCGGCACCCTCCAGGCGCGAGCCTCGCTCCGCCTGCTCCCCGCGCACGCGGGGATGACCCCCTCCAGGAGCGGGTCAGGGAGATCACGCTGGACTGCTCCCCGCGCACGCGGGGATGACCCCTACGCCGAACAGATGGGCCACCCGCGCGCGAACTGCTCCCCGCGCACGCGGGGATGACCCCCCGCGCCGCCACCGAAACCACGGCCTCCGCCCCTGCTCCCCGCGCACGCGGGGATGACCCCATCGCCCGCTGGCTGCGCGACGGCGCCCGCCTCTGCTCCCCGCGCACGCGGGGATGACCCCTCATCACCCTGCTGTGGGAGACCCGAGGGGACCTGCTCCCCGCGCACGCGGGGATGACCCCACACAGGTGGGTAGCGCTGCGGTGATGAACGGTCTGCTCCCCGCGCACGCGGGGATGGACCCGTCGGGGTGCCATCGGGGCCGAGTGGCCACCACTGCTCCCCGCGCACGCGGGGATGGCCCCGCCTCCGGGGCGGCGCTGATGTCGTCCGCGCGCTGCTCCTCGCGTACGTGGGGATGGGCCCGTCACGTGGGTGCCGATGTGGTCCGAGTGCCTCCCCGTAGTTAGGAAGACCGAGCGTGGATCAGAGGCTGAGAGAACTCATCACCCCGCGCACCGGGCCCATCGTCCAGGTGGAACCGGTCGCGCGGGGGTACAGCGCCAGCGCCACGGCGGTGGTCACCGGTGAGTGCGGCCGCGTGTTCGTCAAGGCCACCCTGGACCGGTCGGGCGGTCGGCTGGAGGAGGTCGAACGTGAAGGGCTGATCAACCCCCACCTGGGGGGTCTGGCTCCTGAGCTGCTGTGGCAGGCCCGGGGCCAGGGGTGGTTCGCTCTGGGGTTCGAGGTCATCGACGCTCGGCCGACCGATTACAGCGCGGGGTCACCGGATCTGCCCCGGGTGGTGGAGGCGATGGATCGCATCGCCGCGCTTCCCCTTCCGCGGGTCGCGGAGCCGTGGGTGGAGGACCGGTGGGACCGGGCCCTGGCCGAGGACGAGTTGTCCGTCCTGCGTGGGAACCATCTGACCCATGCGGACCTGCACCCGCGCAATATCGTGGTGGACACCGACGACCGGGTGTGGGTCGTGGACTGGGCCTGGCCGACCCGGGCGGCTGCGGTGGTGATGCCCTCGACGTTGGCGGTGCAGCTGGTCTCCGCCGAACAGGAGCCGGCCGAGGTGGAGAAGCTATTGGCCACCTCCGCGTTGTGGGGGCGATTGGACCGGGGGGCGTTGGTGACGTTCGCGCTCGCGCAGGTGCGTATGCATCGCCATTACACCCGGCTTCGTCCTGACGAGCGGTGGTTGGAGGCGATGCTGGACGCGGCGAAGGCCTGGCACGCGCATCTGAAGTTGTAGAGACTGTTCCCTGCGAGGGTGTCCGGGGTGGTGGGGGAGTGGTGTTCGGGTGGGTGGTCAAGAGGTGTCGGTTTTGTCTGTTTCTCGGGAAGTTGGAAAAACGACTGCTTCCCGCTGGTAAGTTGCCAGGTCAAAGAGTCTGCTCCCCGCGCACGCGGGGATGGACCCGCATGGAGACACCGATGGACCAGCCGCCCCTGCTGCTCCCCGCGCACGCGGGGATGACCCCCGCCAGGTGCAGCGGGGCCTGGCCGACGCCGACTGCTCCCCGCGCACGCGGGGATGACCCCTCGAACCGGCCCTGCTGCTCCCACTCGTTGAGCTGCTCCCCGCGCACGCGGGGATGACCCCATCACCGGCACCACAACGGAGGTGTTCAGGTACTGCTCCCCGCGCACGCGGGGATGACCCCGGAAGTACCTGGATGTCGATGTTCGGGAGCTGCTGCTCCCCGCGGATGCGGGGATGGGTGGAGTGGTCGTTCTGGGTGTGGGGAGGCCCCGGGAGCTGGTGCTTCCGGGGCCTGGTTGGTTTTGGGGGTTATCGGGTGAGGGTGGTGAGGAAGGCTGCCCATTCGTCGGTGGGGAAGGGCAGGTGGCCGTCCGTCCTTCGTTTGGTGTCTCGGATGGCGGAGGCTCCGGGGGTGTCGGCGACCTCGACGCAGTTGTTCGGGTTGCTGTAGCTGGACTTGCGGAAGTTCAGGGGGTGGGTGGTCTCAGGCATGGTGGGCCTCCGTGCGGCGGGTGGTGGCGAGGAGGGCTGTCCATTCGCTGCTGCTGAAGGTGAGGTGTCCTGAGTCAGGGTTCTGTGAGTCTCGGACGGCGGAGGTGCCTGGGGTATCGGCGACCTCGACGCAGTTCTGCCCCTTGGCAGAGCTGTAGCTGGATTTGCGGAAGGGGAGAGCTTCGGCCTGGGGGAGTGGCATCGTCCATCGCTCCTGAGTCGGGTGCTGGGGGGAGCCTCAGGGTAACTCTGTGGCTTCAGCCGTGGTAGAGAACGCTCGTAACCGGACTTTCTTGATGCGCTAGTTCAGCTAACAGTGGGCGAAATCATGAGAAGACCTTGGTCCTTCCCCGCCAGGAACCTGGCAGGGTACAGTAGCTGTGGGATTGCATCAGGTAATGCAACGCGAAGGCCCCCGGGTGACCGGGGGCCTTCGTCGTGGTCGCTACGAGTGGGACACAGTCCTGAGCAGCGCCGTCCACTCCGAGCTGGAGAACATAAGGTGCCCGGACTCGCGATTCTGGGTGTCGCGTACTGCCGAGCTCCCAGGGACGTTGGCGACCTCGACGCAGTTGTCGGTGCGGCCGCCGCTGTAGCTGGACTTACGGAAGTTCAAGGTCGGGTGGGATTGCATGGTCGTGTCCTTAGCTGATGAAGCTTTCCAAGGTCTGGACAGACTCCTGGATGCCGAGAGCTGACGCACTCACATATGAGTACACCAGGTCGAACGCCTCTACATCCTCTATATCTTCGTGTACCCGCTGGCTGGCAGCGCTTTCGGTGTACACGAGGCCGGAATCTTCCGCGAAGTCGAGGATGGTGAAGCCACCCGCGACTGCGGCATGTAGACCAGCGGAGTCCGGGAGAACCTGGACGCGCAAGTCCGGCCTCTGGATGTCGATCAGGTGGCGGACCTGCTGCTCTCTTATCTCCGAGGGGATCTTGCGGAGCGCGGACTCATCGAGGATGCACCAGTACTTCGGTCCTTCTGCTGTCGGGCCGAGGATTTGCTGTCGCAACATCCTGGCTTCAACACGTCGTTCGATCTCCTCAGCGTCCACGATGCCAGCACCGGCGATGACCGCTCGGGTGTACGCCTGTGTCTGAAGAAGGCCAGGGATGACGGTCAAAGCCACATCGCGGATCCGTGAGGCTCCTGGTTCCAGTCCGATGAGAGTGCTCTCGATGACGTCGTCGTAGTTGCGCCACCAACTCTTGCGCCGGGCTTCCTTCGCAAGACGTACGTACTCCTCGCGTTCCGCGAGGTTGTCGATGCCGTAGACGTCGAGTAGCAGCTCCACGACCTCTAGCTTCGGCCGTACCCACTCATCACGTTCGATCCTCGTGATCGTCGAAGCAGAGATCTTCGTGCCACTGATCTCTAGAGCTCGCTCGTTCACTTGGTCAGCGGTCATCCTCGCCGCTTCTCTGCTCTCCCGCAGCATGCGTGAGAGACGCATTTTGCTGAGCGGCGGTGATGAGGCCACGAACGGTGTCTCCTCAGTGGAGGGCGTCTGGATGCGCTCTGATCCTAGAGGCGCTTCTGGGTTTCCGGACATTTTGCTCATCACCAACCTTGAAGTAAGGGATCTACATGGGATTCTCTCACTAATCTAAAAGTTGGTCTTGCGTTTTTTGGCTGAACGCGTGAGCATGGGACTACCTGATGAATCCCGCCGGACCTCCCATCCGGCTCCCTGAGAAGAGGTGTGCGCTATGGCGCCCCGTTCCCTGAAGCTCCCTGTCCGACGACATCGCCGTGCGGCGCGGCGGGTGAGGAGCTATGTCCTCGACCTGCTCGCCTCGACTCCCGTTCCCTCACGTGCTCCCTCTCTGACTCCGGTGTTCGTGCCTCGGCCGCGTCGGCCTCTCGAAGCCCTCAGCGCATCGGAGGTCCCGTTGTTGGAGCGGGTGTTGACCGGGTTGCGGAACCTGCCGGAGGTGGCGTGACCATGATGGATATCCAGACCGAGGCGTTCCTATCCGCGCTCCGCGACGCGCTCAGGCTCCCCGCTCCCGCCATGACCGGCAGGGGTACCGGGTCATTCAGCCCGCTCGGATCGTCCCGTCCGTCCCGCTCACCCGGTTCGCCCAGCCCTTCGGTGCCCCTGTGTTCGCGTTCTCGTTCCGGGTCCGCCGGCTCCTCCGCTTCCTTCCTCTCCTCCGCACCGGCCGTCGCCCCCGCCGCGCATCTGGGCGAGCACCACCCCGCTCTGCTCCGGGCGCGGATGTGTCAGGCGCGGGCCGCGTTGTCGGTGGCGCTCTCCTCCGGTGACCTCGCGGCGGCGATCGCCCTGCTCGACCGGCTCACCGAAACCGAGGGAGCCGCTTCGTGAACAGGTCTTGCTTAGAAGCCCACCTCACCTCGGCCGGCCGCACCCGCCGCTGCGTCCGCGCCCGAACGCACGAGGGCGTTCACATGGATGAGTACGGAGACACCTGGGCCCCTCCCGCACAGGTGTTGGCCGAACTCACCTCCCGCTGGGGGCGTACGCACAAGATCGCCTGGACCGGACGCTTCTGGCTGGCCACCCACCACCACCCTCGCGCCCCCTGGCGCAGCCAGATCGAACCCACCCCCGAACAGTTGGAATCGCGGCTGCGCGCTCACTACGGGATGCCGCCCGGGCCTCCCGCGGAGCGCACCAAGAGGAGGCGTGATGTTCCCTGAAACGCAGAAGCCTCCGGTCTGGGGCGAGGCCCGTAGCGGAACCCTGCTCGACCGTGAGGAATGGGCGTTGACCAACGCGGCCCGCACCTTCGACTACCTGGACTACGGCAAGGACTCCTGGAGCCAGGACCGCCATGTCGCCGTGCGCATGGCCGAGGCCTCACCCGCCTTGGCGGGGCAGATGTTGCTGCACCGCAAGGCCCGCGAAGGCGTGGTCGACGCGGTCTGCCACTCCTTCTCCCAGGTGATCGATCTGGGCTGTGGGTTGCCGACGTTGCGCCGGGCTCCGCACGAACGGGGCCGGGTGTTGTGGGGGTCGCGGGCGAGGACGGTCTATGTCGACCACGATCTGGCCGCCCTGGCCGCCGCCAGGGCGTGGTGGGAGCATCCGGCCCGGGTTCGGGGAGGCAACGTGCACGTGCTCGACCTGGATCTGAGGTTCCCAGAAACCTTGGTCAACGCTCTGGGCGAGCATCTGGATCTGTCGGTGCCGGTGGGGGTGCTCTCCACCCTGACCCTGGATCACCTCGAAGACGAAGAGGTCACGGGTCTGCTGGAGGCGCTGGCCTCCCGACTGGCACCGGGAAGCGGCTGGGGGATCACGCACCTGTCCGGGATGAACGGGGCCGCTGAGGTCTACACCGGCCAAGCCCGAGAGCAGGGCGCGGATACCCGGTTGGTGGCACGCGAGTCGGACGGGCTGAGGAATGTCTTCGAAGCGTCGGGGTGGCGGTGGCGGGCCTCGCCGCCGAATGACCCGGGCAGGGGAGAGCCGCCCATCGCCGCTCTGACCACTCTTACCGGAACCATTCGGCCCTGCTGATGCGGCTGTGGAAAAGCCCTGTGCCGCAAGGTGCGGAACACTCGGCCGGTGCCTCGGAGGGGCGCTCCCACGAGCGCCCTTCCGGGGCCCGCCCGCCTGGCTCGATCACCCGCTTCCCCTCTCCGATCTGGAGTCTTCGAGTGAACGAACATGACGCGGACTCCCTGTGCACCGAGTCCAAGAAGGCGCTGGGTGTGCATCTGAAGCGGTTGCGGAAGGCGGCCGGGTTGAGCGGCTACCGGTTGTCGGGGGTGGATCAGTCGACGGTCTCGCGGATCGAGACCGGACGCATCCGCCCCTCGCACGAGCTCCTGACCAGGCTGTTGGACGCCTACGAGGCCGACCAGGAGGGACGGGAGCAGGCCTACCTGCTCTGGGACCAGGCCCAACTCCCCCTCCAGACCCGGCGTCGGCAGGTCGAGGGCACCCGCGCCGCGTGGGACCAGGCCGCCCGCCCGGCCTACGGTCCCACCCTGCTGGCCGGGGCCAGCGCCGCCGAGGACGCCGCCCGCTACCTCACCCGTGCGCAGTGGGCGGGCAACAGCCCGTCCCGCAGGACCGCGCTGTTGGACGACGCCGAAGGACGCCTGGTCCAGGTGCTGGCCGCGCTCCACGCCGCACGCACACGTATACGGGAACGCTGATCGTCCCCTGGCTCGAAGACCACGCGCTCGTGTTCCGACATGGGCGCCTCGAACAACCTAACCCCCGACGACCCCCTGAGAGAAGAACATGACGCAGCCGGATGTCGACCCCATGGACCTGCTCACCCCCCAAGAGGTCGCCCAGGCCTTCCGGGTGGATCCCAAGACCGTCCGTCTGTGGGCCCAAGAAGGCAGACTGCGCTGGGTCCGCACCCTGGGCGGCCACCGCCGCTACTTCAAGTCCGACGTCCAACGCCTGCTCACCGAACCCGGACGATGACCACATGAAAAGACATTTCAATGAAAACGGGATGACATGACCGCTCCCGAATAGATCGGCGGTGGACGGTCCGTGATGACCGAGACCGGGAGCAACACAAGAACGTGAGGGCCGGCTGGATGTCGGAGCCGCGGGACTGGAGACCCGACGGCTTCGATAGGGACCCTCCGTGGGGCCGCATCCTTCGGGGTGCGGCCCTGACCATCGAGTACCCGATCAGGATGCCCCGAGCGCTTCGACCTCGCGTCCCATGGGTCACACGGAGAGGTGATGGGGGTGCTTTTCGCTCGTTTTTGTGAAGCGGACTTTTGGGTGGGGGCTGCCAAGGTGCCGGGAGGTTCTTGTCGGTGTGGAGCTCTAAACTCCAGGGAGAAGGTCTGCTCTACGACCTGTGCCGTTGACAGGTCGAGGATGGTTGGGCTGAAGGGGCCTGGTCCGGCGTTGGTTTCGGGAGGCTCGATGAGAAGCCGAAGAGCTCTGATTTCAGCGCGGCGCCGGGCGCGGATGTACTACCGGATGCCTTCATCGCCCCTACGAGGGGCAGCAACCTGAGCATGGCCTGGTTGGAGTCCACGTCAAAGTGGTGCCTTCATCGCCCCTGCGAGGGGTAGCAACTCGAAGACGTACGTCGAGTTGGCGCTGTCGATCAGGTCCTCATCGCCCCTACGAGGGGCAACCACTCCACTCCCCGTATGCCCCTTGGAAGCACATTTGGGGCGGTCGGGCAGACTGGCGGGGAGACCACCCCGAGGGAGGACGGATGAACGAGGCGGCGATCCGCGTCTACGGAGCCGACTGGTGCCGGGACTGCCGACGTACGAAGAAGCAACTGACCGAGCTTCAGGTGCCCTTCGAGTACATCGACGTCGAGCACGACACGGCGGCCACGGAACAGGCCCGGGAGATCTCGGGGCGGACCAACATCCCGGTGGTCGTCTACCCGGACGGCTCCCACCAGGTCGAACCGGCCAACGCGGAGGTCGAGGCGAAGCTCCGCGAGCTGTCGCTGCTCTGACATGAGGACGGCGCCGCACCCTGCAAGCAAGGATGCGGCGCCGTTTCTTCTATCCGGGCCTCGCTGAGGGGTCGTGGAACGGACCTCTCGAAGCCGTGTCAGGAGGCCGGTTCCAACCCGCACCACGCGGAGATGAACAGGGCGATGGACTTGGTGATCCGCCGCACGGACTCGATGTCGACGCGCTCGTCATATCCGTGGATGGCCTCGGAGACCGGCCCGTAGACCAGCGCGGGAACCCCCTGGTACAGGGTGTAGACACGTCCGTCCAGGTAGCCGGGGGTGGTGAAGGTCCTCAGCTCCTCCTCGAAGACGGTCCGGTGTGCTCCGCGCAGAACGTCCTCCGCCTCCGTCCCCTCCGGCAGGACGTAACCCTCGGAGTAGAAGCCGGTCCGTTCGCCCACGGCCTGGATGGGGTTCCCCGCGTCATCGGTGGTGGTGTTCCGCAGAACCTCCTCGATCTGCTCCCAGGCGTCGTCGGCGCTCACCCCGGGATAGAGCGCCGCCCGGACCTGGAGCTCGCACCAGGCGGGAACGCTGGACGGCCAATCGCCACCGGTGATCCCACCGAGGTTGAAGTTGATGGGGTGGTCGAGGTCCTCGAAGTAGGGGTGCCGGTCCTTCTCGTCGTTCCAGCGCCGTTCGAGCTCGCGCAGTCTCCCCATCACGTGGTGTGCCGCGTCGATCGCGTTGAACCCCGACGTCATCTCCCTCGGGTGCGTGGGGTGCCCGGCGACGCGCACGGTGAACCAGATGACGCCGACGTTGGCGCGGACCAGCATGTCCTCCTCCGGCTCGGGGATCAGGACGGCGTCGGCGCGGTAACCGCGCTGGATCGTCGCGAGTGATCCGTTGCCGGTGCACTCCTCCTCCGCCACGGACTGGAAGTGGATGCGTCCGGTGGGCATGAACCCGGCCTTGAGCACGGCGTCGTAGGCGAACAGGTTGGCGGCCAGCCCCGCCTTCATGTCGCCGCTGCCCCGCCCGTACAGCCAACCGTCGATGACGGGGGCGTCCCAGGGCGACCGGGACCATTCCTCGACGGGGCCTTCGGGGACCACGTCGATGTGGCCGTTGAGGATCAGCGAACGTCCTCCACCTTGGGCGGGCGCGTACGTGCCCACCACGTTCTCGACGCCCTCGTAGGAGACCTTGATCTTTCCGGCCCCAGGGTGGGCGGAGATCTCCTCGGGGTCGAGCTCCCAGCGGTCCATGGCCAGGCCTCGCCGTTCCATGGCCTCGTACATCAGGTCCTGTGCCGAGGACTCCCGAGTGCGCAGGGAGGGGTGACGTACGAGTTCCTGGGTGAAGGCCAGCTGGGCGTCGAAGGCCTCGTCGACCGCCGCTTCGATACGCGCGATGACTTCGGGTTCGAGGTTCAAGTGGATCTCCTGTACTGAGGTCGTGGTGGGAGTGGGCGGGCGCTTCATGCCTTGGTCTTCGGCGAGTTCTCGGCGGCTCGGACGTCCACGGCCCTGATCCGCTCGCCGGCCACACCGCCGAGCGCGGTGATGGCGCAGATGCCGATGAGGACCAGCACCGCGGGCCAGGACGCCCCGTCGTCCACGACCAGAAGCGCGGTGGCGATGAGCGGGAGGAAACCGCTGAGGGTTCCGGCGAGGTTGTAGCCGAGGGAGACGCCGCTGTAGCGCAGCCGGGCGGGGAACAGGTCTGCCAGCAGCGTGCCGGTGACGGCGTAGGCCAGGGTGATGAGGCAGATGCCGATGGTCACCGCGATGGTGATCGCCCAGGGCTCGCCCGTGTCGATGAGCCGGAAGAGGGGGAAGGCGGCCAGACCCGTGGTCACGGCGCCGATCACCGTCATCCGGCCGGGGCCGAAGCGTTCGGCCACGCGTCCGGCGATCAGGGTCGTGAAGATCTGGAAGACGGCGGCGACGAGCGTCGCGTTCACGACCGCCTGTCGGTCGACCTCCAGGACGGTGGAGGCGTAGGAGACCACGAAGGTCGTCATCATGTAGAAGCCGCCGACCCCCAGCAGAGCCGCGGCGACCGCCACGAGCAGGCGTCCTCCGGCTTCGCGGAACAGGGCCAGGGCGGGCACCTTGGCGCGGTCCTCCATCTCCAGGAGCTCCTGGAAGACGGGGGACTCCTCCACCTTGAAGCGGATGTAGAGGGCGATCCCGAGCAGCGGGAACGCGGCGAGGAACGGGAGTCGCCATCCCCAGGCGTCGAACTCGGCCGCGGGCAGCACCAGCACGGCGGCGAAGGCGGCGGAGGAGATGAGGGTGCCGACCGGGGAGCCGATCTGGACCAGGGCGGCGTACCGTGCGCGCTGCCGTTCGGGGGCGTGTTCGATGGCGATGGTGATGGCGCCGCCCCATTCGCCGCCCACGGCCAGCCCCTGGAGGAGTCGCAGGACCGCGAGCAGGATGGGCGCGGCGATACCGATCGCGAGGTAGTCGGGGAGCACGCCGATGAGTCCGGTCGCGCAGCCGATCATGACGATGGTCGCCAGCAGCGCGGGTCGCCGTCCGTAGCGGTCGCCGATGTAGCCGAAGATCAGCGCTCCGATCGGCCTGGCGGCGAAACCGACGCCGAAGGTCGCCAGCGCCGCCATGAGACCCGCGCTCGGGTCGAGGTCGGTGAAGAACAGACGGTTGAAGACCAGTGCGGCGGCCATGCCGAACAGGAAGTAGTCGTACCACTCCAGGGCGGTGCCGACGAAGGCGGCGAAGGCGATGCGTTTCGCGTCGGCCGCGTCGACGTTGGGGCCTCGCGCGCTCGGAGTGGTCGGCTGGGGCTGTGACATGTGATCCTCCGGGAGATGTGCACCGGTCGGGCGGACCATCGACGACCAGGTGTGATGCCGATCATCGTCTTGGAAAAACCCAACCTTCACAAGCGAAGAACACCACGAGAACGCCGTCTAAAATGTGCACATGCACAAAGCAGGGCAGTCGGATGTCATCCCCCGCGCGGCGGAGGCGTGCCTGGAGGAGCTGGAGGCCATCGCCTGGGCCTACGTCCGCAGGGTGCGCGAGCTGACCGGGTACGCGGAGACCGTCATCGACGACGCCGAGCTGTACGGCACCGCCCGGGCCACGCTCGAACTCCTCCTGGAACTCCTGCGGGGTCGGGAACGCCACGAGGAGCTGCGCGCCCACTCCGTCGAGGTCGGGCGGTCGCGCGCCCGCCGAGGGATCCCCCTGGAGTCACTGCTGCGGGCCGTGCGGATGGACTTCCGTTTCCTCTGGGAGGCGATGCGCGCGCATGTTCCCGAAGAGGACTTCTCCGGCTTCTCTGCGGAGGTCATCTCGATCTGGGAGGCGGTGGAGCTACACACGACGCACGTGCAGACCGGGTACACGGACGAGATCGCGCGGATGCGCGCGGAGCTGGAGTTGGAACACGCGTTCCTGCTCCGCCATCTGCTGAGCGGGTTCGGTACGGACGCGCGTCTGCACGCTCAGGCGGCCGAGGCCCTCGGGTTGGATCCCGACGGTGTCCACATCGTCCTGGTGGCCAACGAGAACCACGCGCGCGACTTCAGGGGGTGGGTCGGCGAGGCCCTGCCCGGCGCGTTCCTCCTCCGCCTGGACGGGGTCGAGTTCGCGATCGTTCCCGCCGCCGAGGTCACGGACGCCGCCCGGGAGGCGCTGGTGGCCAGGCCGGTCGGGATCTCTCCGAGCGCCCACGGCATCGGGGAGATCGCCGAGATGTGGCGTCTGGCCTGCGAGTTGGCGAAGTGGGCGCGGGACGGCGCGGCGGCGCGGTTCGAGGATCATTGGACCCGGCTGGCGGGCGCACGCCTGGGGGTGGTCGCCGAGGCCTTCGCCCGGGACGTCCGGTCCTCGCTCGGGAGGTACTCCCAGCGCGAGATCGACCTACAGATCGAGACGGTCGAGACCTATTACGAGATCGGTTCCATCACCGAGGTGGCGCGGGCGATGTTCTGCCACCGCAACACGGTGATCAACCGTCTCCGCAGGTTCGCGGAGGCCACCGGGCTCGACGTCGCCAAGCCGGTGGACGCCGCCGCGGCCCACCTGGCGCTGAGCGCCTTCCGCTAGGGGTGCGTTCGAGAGGAGGGGGCACCACCCCGACGAGGAACCCGGCCACGGGGTGCCGGATCCGAGCCTCACCGGGGCGGGCGGAAGCTCGTGCGGGCGGTGTCGCTCCGACGCGGGTCGCTCAGTCGAGCTCGTCGTCGGAGTCCTCCGCGTCGTCGACGAAGGTCACCGCGGTGCCATAGACGTAAGAGGAACCGGAGACTCCGACGCCGCCGACGATCCGCATGCCCACGACCGCGTCCGCGCCCTGCTCGCGCGCGTCCTGGCTGAGCTTGATGATGGTCCCTTCCGCGTCGTCGACGATGGTGGCCATGACCGGCCACATGTCATCGACTTCGAGGTCGCAGTAGTGCTCGGTGGTGACCACGGGCGTCTTGAGAGTGGACAGGTACTTGTCGGTCTCGTCCTCGACCGTTTCCGGCGCGTGCTCTTCGGACATGGGAGGCCTTCTTCTTCGCGGGGAGGGGGGATTCAGCATGCCAGGTCCCCCCGTACACCGGTGATCCGGGGCTCGTGAAGCGAAGGGCGCGACTCCTCAAAGGAGTGGTCGGATGACCGTTCTCATCGGCCTGTCGACGGGGCTCGGGCGGCGATGAGTTCGACGATGGTGCCGGGTCTACATCGTCGAGACCATCCGACCTCATCTCAAGGGGCAGGCACCATGACCACCACCTACACCTTCGACGTCTTCTCCAGCCTCGACGGCTTCGGCTCCTACGGCGAGGGCGGTGACTGGGGAGGCTACTGGGGCAAGCAGGGCCCCGAGTTCCTCCGACACCGGCTGGACCAGTACACGCCGGACCAGCGGATGATCTTCGGGGCGGGCACCTACCGGGAGTTCGTCGAACTCATGAAGATGGACCCCGCGGAGACCGGTGTGTACGACCCGTGGGTCGCGCGGATGCGGCACCTGCCGACGACCGTCGTCTCCGACACCGTCGAGGAACCCCTCGACTGGCCGGGGGACGCCCACGTCGCGCGCGGTGACGCCGTCGACGTGATCGCCCGGCTCAAGGAGGAGTCCGACGTTCCGTTGCGCTCGCACGGCAGTCTGTCGATGAACCGCGCCCTGATGGCCGCGGGCCTGGTCGACCGGGTCCAGGTGACGATCTTCCCGGTGTTGACCGGCCGGTCCGGGACCGCCCCGATCTTCAAGGGGGCCGAGGACTTCGACCTCGAACTGCTCGAACACCACACCTTCGACGGGCGGATCCAGGAGCTCGTCTACCGCCCCGCCCTGCACCACTGACCCTTTCGACCGCGAAGGAGGACATCGTGAGGCTGATTCTTCAGGAGTTCCTGTCATTGGACGGAGTGGCCCAGGGGCCCGGTTCTCCGGACGAGGACACCAGCGACGGTTTCGCGCGGGGAGGCTGGCTGGTCCCGCACATGGACGAGGAGTTCCTGAACGTCGTCATGGGCTGGTTGGAGGGGGCGGACGCGTTCCTGTTCGGTCGCCGCACCTACGAGAACTTCGCCCGCGACTGGCCGACGATGGACCCTGCGGAGGACCCGGCCGCTACGAAGCTCAACGGTCTGCCCAAGTACGTGGCCTCGCACAGTCTCACCGAGGCGACGTGGGAGCCGACCACGATCCTGTCCGGCGACGTGTTCGCCCAGGTGGCCGAGCTCAAGCGGCTCCCCGGCCGGGAGTTGCAGATCCACGGCAGCGCTCGTCTGGGGGCGTCGCTGTTGGCGGCGGGCCTGGTGGACGAGCTGCGGTTGATGGTCGCGCCGGTGGTCGTGGGCGACGGCCGGCGGTTGTTCCCGGAACACGGCGTTCCGTCCGGGTTGCGCCTGCGGAGCAACCGGACCACGCCGGGCGGGATCGCGGTCCAGGAGTACGAGGTGGTCGGGGCGGCCTCCTACGGCAGCTATGAGGGCGGCGGGGGTTCCTGAGGAGGAGCCGTTCGTCCGGGGTGCCGGAGCCGGTCGGGAAGGGGCGGAACGCTTCCCTCAGAGCCGTGGGACGTGGTAACTGTGATCCGGGTTACATGGTGGGAAAGGTGGTGAAAGCCGCCCGACCGGCCACGGAACCGCTGCCTCCGCACAGCAAGGAGCCCGGACTTGAGCAACACCGACCCCCGTCCCAGTTACGCCTCCGGTACCTCGACCACCCCTCTGCTCGGCGACACGATCGGCGGGAATCTGGCGCGCACCGCCGCCGCCCACCCCGACCGTGACGCGCTCATCGACCGCGGCCTGGGGCTCCGGTACACCTATCGGGAGTTCGACGCGGAGGTGGACCGGGTGGCCTCGGGCCTCCTCGACCTCGGGGTGACCAAGGGCGACCGGGTGGGCATCTGGTCGCCCAACCGCGCCGAGTGGGTGCTCGTCCAGTACGCGACCGCGCGGATCGGCGCGGTGCTGGTCAACATCAACCCGGCCTACCGCACCCACGAACTCCGCTACGTTCTGGGTCAGGCGGGCGTCTCGGCCCTGGTCTCGGCGCCCGCCTTCAAGACCTCCGACTACGCGGGCATGATCGAGGAGGTGCGCGGCGACTGTCCCGACCTGCGCGACGTGGTCCTCCTCGAAAGCCCCGCATGGGACGCGCTGCTCGCGGCGGGGGAGCGGAACGGCCGCGGACCGGTGGCCGAGGTGGAGGCGACCCTGTCCCCGGACGATCCGATCAACATCCAGTACACGTCGGGGACGACCGGATTCCCCAAGGGCGCGACCCTGTCCCACCACAACATCCTCAACAACGGCTTCTCGGTGGGCGAGCTGCTGGGCTACACCGAGATCGACCGGATCGCGCTGCCGGTGCCCTTCTACCACTGCTTCGGCATGGTGATGGGCAACCTCGCCGCCACCAGCCACGGCGCCTGCATGGTCATCCCCGGCCCCGGATTCGAACCCGCCACCGCGCTCGGCGCCGTCCAGGCGGAGAAGTGCACCTCGCTGTACGGGGTGCCGGTCATGTTCATCGCCGAACTGGCCCTGCCCGACTTCGACGACTACGACCTCTCCACCCTGCGGACCGGGATCATGGCGGGCTCGCCCTGCCCGGTGGAGGTGATGCGCCAGGTCATCGACCGGATGGGCATGGCCGAGGTGTCCATCTGTTACGGCATGACCGAGACCTCCCCGGTGAGCACCCAGACCCGGCGGGACGACTCCCTGGAACGCCGTGTGTCCACCGTGGGTCGGGTCGGCCCCCACCTGGAGGTCAAGGTCATCGACCCCGCCACGGGGGTCACCGTGCCCAGAGGCACCCCGGGTGAGCTGTGCACCCGCGGCTACTCGGTGATGCTCGGCTACTGGAACGAGCCGGACAAGACCGCCGAGGTGATCGACCGGGGCCGGTGGATGCACACCGGGGACCTCGCCGTCATGGACGAGGACGGCTACGTGGGCATCACCGGCCGGATCAAGGACATGGTGATCCGGGGCGGGGAGAACATCTACCCGCGCGAGATCGAAGAGGTGCTCTACACCCACCCCGACCTGCTCGACGCGCAGGTCATCGGGGTTCCGGACCAGAAGTACGGCGAGGAGCTCATGGCCTGGGTGCGGATGCGCGAGGGCGCCGAGCCGCTCACGCCCGAGACGCTCCGGGCCTTCTGTCAGGGCCGTATCGCCCACTTCAAGATCCCGCGTTACGTGCACGTGGTGGACGAGTTCCCGATGACGGTCACGGGCAAGGTCCGCAAGGTGCAGATGCGGGAGGAGTCCCTCCGCCTCCTGGACTGAGGACAGGGTCGGCCCCCGCGCCTCGGCGGGGGCCGACCGCCCCGGTCAGCGGGGGTCGAGTTCCTTGCCGAGCATCTCCACGAGCCCGTCCAGCGCGCCGTCCGCGTTCTCGTCATCGCAGGTCAGCGTCACGGTCTGGCCGTGCGAGACGCCCAGGGACATCACGGCGAGCACGCTGCGCGCGTCCACCGCCTCGTGGCCCTCGTGGGAGATCATCACGGGCAGACCGGTCTCGTTGACGGCCTGGACGAACAGGGCCGCCGGGCGGGCGTGCAGTCCTAGGAGGGAACCGATGACAACGGTGCGTTCGGGCATGGTCTTCCTTGAGGGGTCTCGTCGCTTCGGGTCGAGGATCGGCCGGATCCGTTCGATCCGCCACAGGGGTCGGCGCGGTCGCGGGGACGGCGCCGTCGGTGGTCATGACGTCGGGCCGGACACGGCGGCCCGGGAGGGGCCCGTGTGGGACGGCCCCGGGCCACGCTACTCCGAGGGACGTCCCGTGGCCATACGTGGACGGTGGGTGTTCGGGGTTCGTCGAAGCCCTACGGGGGAGGCCTTCCCGGGAGTGGGCGGTGAACCGTTCGGTCTCGGGGGAGGTACGTGTGGCCGCCGCGCGTCTTTCGCGGCCGGTTGTCCACAGATCCGGAATTCGCTCTGGTGCCGGAGGCGGATCCGGGGTTGGGTGGAGAACACGGGAACACAAGCCCCCCGGTGCTCCGGCGGAACCCATCCCCACCGCCGGCGCACGGAACCCACCTGCCGCAGGAGAGACGCATGGAGCAGACGGACACCTCCCCCGCACCCGACCGGTCGCTCAAGGGGATCGCCGCCGGGCCCGGAACCGCGGTGGCCCCGGTCGCCCGGATGGCGGCGCCACCCTCCCTGCCCGAGGTCGAACCGGAGGTCGGCGACCCCGACCACGAGGAGTCGACCGCCTTCGCCGCCCTGGATCGGGTCGGTGTCGACCTGGAGGAACGGGCCGCCCGCCTCGACGGCGAGGCCGCGGCGGTGCTCAACGCCCAAGCGCTGATGGCCCGCGATCCCGAGCTGCGCAGGCAGGCCGGGGCACTGATCCGCGAGGGCAGGGCGGCGGCCTGGGCCGTGCACGAGGCCTGCGAACGCTACCGGGAGCTGCTTCTGGCCGCCGGCGGCTATCTGGCCGAGCGCGCCGCCGACCTGGCCGACATCCGTGACCGGGCGGTGGCGGTGCTGCTGGGGCGGGCCATGCCGGGGCTGCCGGAGCCGGGCCACCCCTACGTCCTGGTCGCCCACGATCTGGCCCCCGCCGACACGGTGCGCCTGGACCCCGAGCAGGTGAAGGCCATCGTCACCCGGCTCGGCGGTCCCACCAGTCACACGGTGATCCTGGCCCGCGCTCTGGGGCTGCCCGCCGTGGTGGGCTGCCCGGGCGCCGAGGACCTGGCCGAGGGCGCCCTGGTGGCGGTGGACGGCGACGCCGGAACGGTCGAGATCGACCCCTCCAAGGACAGGGTCGAGAGCCTTCAGGGGCGGGCCGAACGCCGTCGTGCTCTGGCCGCCGAGGCCACCGGACCGGGTCGCACCCTCGACGGCGTCCCGGTGGCGCTGTTGCTCAACGCCGGGGAGGCCGACCCGGGCCGGAGCGCCGAACACGACGGTGAGGGCATCGGGCTGTTCCGGACCGAGTTCCTCTTCCTCGACCGCGACGAGCCCCCGAGCGTCGCCGAGCAGACCGCGGTCTACACGCGTCTGTTCCGGGCCTTCGCCGGTCGGACGGTGACCGTGCGGACGCTGGACGCCGGCTCGGACAAGCCGCTGGGGTTCGTCGCCACCGGCGAGGAGGCCAACCCGGCTCTGGGGGTGCGGGGCTTTCGGACCTCGCGCGTCCACCCCCACCTGCTCGTCGACCAGCTGACCGCCATCGCCTCCGCCGTACGCGAGGTGGACAAGGACGAGGAGACGGTCCGGATCCGGGTGATGGCCCCGATGGTCTCCACCCCGGCCGAGGCGGGCGAGTTCGTCGAGCTGGCCCGCGCCGCCGGGGTCGGCGAGGTCGGGGTGATGGTGGAGGTGCCCGGGGCGGCGCTGGCGGCCGAACGGCTGCTGAGCCGGGTCGACTTCGTGTCGATCGGCACCAACGACCTCGCGCAGTACACCATGGCCGTCGACCGGACCCTCGACACGCTCCCCGAGCTTCTCGACCCCTGGCAGCCGGCGCTGTTGGAGCTGGTGGCCAAGGTCGGTGACGCGGGGGAGAGGTTGGGCAGACCGGTCGGGGTGTGCGGCGAGGCGGCCTCCGACCCGCTGCTCGCCCTGGTGCTGGTGGGGGTCGGGGTGACCGGGCTGTCGATGGCCCCGCCCGCGCTGCCGGTGGTGCGGTACGCGTTGTCCCGGCACACCTTCGCCGAATGCCGCCGGTTGGCCGAGCTCGCCCTGGCCGCCGAGAGCCCGGAACGGGCTCGGGAGGCGGTGCGCGAGGTGGTGCGTCCGGAGGTGGCCGGACTCTGAGGGAGCGGAGAGCGAAAGGGCACGGTGACGGCCAGGGCCGTGTCCTGAGATGACCGTGCCCGGGGTTCGCCCCGGGCTGGTGAGAGGGCGTGCCTCGATGGAGATGTCGTAGCTCGCGGGGCCGCGCGGTGGATCTCCTGCGGCCGGGGTCGGGCCTGGTCAGGCGCTCCGGGCCTGAGGGGTGCCCCAGTCGTCGCCGATCGCCTGGGGAAGCAGATCGAGCTGTTCGAGGAAGGAGCGTAGAAGCCGCTCGGTGTTCTGGCAGCCCTCGGAGCACCAGTTCTGGTAGCCGTTGTTGAGGGCGGCGAAGAACACCGCCGCCACGAGGGAGGGGCGAGGGTCGGTGGCGGGGTCGACGCCCGCGCGTTCGCCCACGACCTCGGCGAGCTGCTCCTGCCGCTGTCGGCAGTAACGCAGGTTGGTGTCGAGGATCTCGGGGCTGCGGGCGCTGAGGTCCTCGGTGGCGCCGATGAGGTGCAGGCCCTCGCGCTCCAGATGGGCCCAGTGGTCGCGCATCGCGTTGCGCAGGGCGAGGAAGGGCGGCTCGTCGGCGGGCCGGGCGCGCAGGGCCTCGAACAGGATCTGGTCCACGCCCTCGGCGGCGGCCAGGACCACGGCCTCCTTGGAGGCGAAGTAGCGGAAGAAGGTGCGCTGGGAGACGCCGACGGCGGCGGCGATCTCCTCGGTGGTCGTGCCCTCGAAACCCCGCTCGTGGAAGAGGCGGACGGCGGTGTTGATCAGCTCTTGGCGGAGGCGGGCCTTCTTGCGTTCGCGCAGCCCGACCGGCTCGGGGCTCGTCGTGTTCACGGACGCGCCTCCCCTCGTTACCGGCCTCGACCGGATCTCGCCTTCCCCATCGAGGATACATGGGGAGCGATATGACGTCAGTCACTGACTTATGACAGCGGTTGTCAAGTGTCAGTCGCTGACATAATCTCGCCGAGACGATAACGGGATTCCTCGGGGGAGAACATGACGACACAGGCATCGCCGCCGTCGGCGCCGACCGCGCCACCGGACCGGATCAAGGGCGGCTTCACCAAGAGCCCCTGGGCGACCCTGGTCGCCATCGCCTTCGGCGTGATGATGGTGGCGCTGGACGGCACCATCGTGGCGGTCGCCAACCCGGCGATCGGCGCCTCGCTCGGGGCCTCCCTCGCCGAACTCCAATGGGTCACCCACGGCTACCTGCTGGGCCTCGCGGTCTTCCTGATCACCGCGGGCAAGCTCGGCGACCGCTTCGGCCACCGCAACACCTACCTCGTGGGCGTGGTCGGGTTCGTCCTCTCCTCGGTGGCCATCGCGCTGTCGTCCGGCGTGGTCATGCTCATCGCCTTCCGGATCGTGCAGGGTGTCTTCGGCGCGCTGCTGCTGCCCTCCGCGATGGGACTGATGCGGGCGAGCTTCCCGCCCAGCCGACTCGGCCGGGCCTTCGGCGTCTTCGGCAGCCTGATCGGCGCCGCCACGGCGGGTGGACCGATCCTGGGCGGCGTGCTCGTGAGCGCGTTCGGCTGGGAGGCCGTCTTCTACATCAACGCCCCGGTGGGCGCGCTCGCCCTGGCCCTGGGGATGTGGCTGCTCTCGGCCAACGCGCCGACCGACCCCGGCAGCCGCATGGACGTGCCCGGCATCGTGCTCATCAGCATCACCATCTTCGCCCTGGTCTGGGCCCTGGTGGAGGCGCCGAGCATCGGTTGGGGACACCCGATCACGCTGGCCTCCCTGGGGGCCACCCTGGTGTTCGGGCTCGCCTTCGTGTTGTGGGAGCGCAGGCCGGAGCAGCCGCTGATCCCGCTCGGCCTGTTCACCAACCCGTCGGTGTCGATCGGCGTGGTGCTGACGGTGCTGATGGCGGTCGGCCTGATGGGCTCCCTGTTCTTCATCACCTTCTACCTCCAGGGCGTGCGGGGGATGAGTCCCGCCCAGACCGGACTCCAGCTCATCTCCATGACCGCGATGATGGCCATCACCTCCCCGATCGCCGGTCGGATCCTGGACCGGGTCGGTGCCAGACCCCCCACAACGGTGGGTCTGCTGTCCGCGTCGATCGGCATGTTCATGCTCTCCCGCCTGGACGGGGAGACCGGCGTGCCCTACATGTCGGTGGCCTTCGTACTGCTGGGCGTGGGGCTGAGCCTGGTGATGACCGGCGCCACCGCCGCCATCATCGGCAACGCCCCGGTGCGGTTCGCCGGGGTCGCCTCGGCCGTGCAGCAGGCGGCGATGCAGCTCGGCGGTTCGCTGGGCACGGCGGTCCTGGGCGTGGTCATGTCCGCGACCATCGTCTCCACCCTGCCCTCGCACTACGGTTCCGCCGGGCTGGAGGAGCCCTCCTCGGGTGAGCTCGCCGGTATGCAGAGCACGGTCGCGCAGGGCGGGGCGGTCGTGCCGGAGGGGGCCGACGCCACCGTCACGGCGGCGGTCACCGAGGCCAGCAACCTGGCCTTCCTGGACGGGCTCCACCTGGCGTTCATCATCGCCTCGGCGCTACTGCTGCTGGGCGCGATCCTGGCGCTGTTCATGCGTTCGGGGCGGATGACCGACGGTCCCGTCGTCCACGTGTGATCCGGTTCCGTGCGGCCGAACCCGGCCTCACGCCAGGACCCCGCCCGGGTCGATACGGCCGGCACGGGCGGGCATGGATGTTCATCGAAGACGGCGGGTCGATGTCCCGCCGGACATGACGAGGGCCCCGGTCGATCGGACCGGGGCCCTCGCGGTATCGGGCCGGAGGGGGCGCCTCAGGTCGTGTAGTCGGCGTTGATGCGGATGTAGCCCTCGGTCAGGTCGCAGCCGTAGACGGTGAAGTCGCCGTCGGCGATGCCCAGGTCCACCCCGATGAACACCTCGTCGCCCTTCATGTGGCGGGAGGCGCGCTCCAGGGTCTCCTCGGTGGACTCGGCCGGGAAGGTCTCCACGTCGCCGAAGACGATCCGCACGTTCTCCGGGAGGACGTCGGTCTCGTCCGAGCACTTGCCCACGGCCATCGCGACCCGGCCCCAGTTGGGGTCGGCGCCGTGCACGGCGGTCTTGACCAGTGGGGAGTTCACCACGGCCTTGCCGATCCGCTTGGCCTGGGCGTCGTCGCGGGCACCGGTGATCCGCACCTCGATGAGCTTGCCAGCGCCCTCGCCGTCGGAGGCGATCATTCGGACCAGCTTCAGGGCCGCCCCGTACAGGGCCTCCTCGAAGGCGGCGACGTCCACCGGACCGGCGAGGCCGTTGGCGAAGATCGCGGCGGAGTCGCTGGTGGAGGTGTCGCTGTCGATGCTCAGCGCGTTGAAGGTGCGGTCCACGACCCGGCGGAACACCTCGTCCAGGACCGGCTGCTCCAGTTCGGCGTCGGTGAAGAACCAGGCCAGCATGGTCGCCATGTCCGGCTCGATCATGCCGACGCCCTTGGCCATGCCGGTCAGGGTCGCCCCGCCCACCTTCACGGACACGATCTTGGGGTGGGTGTCGGTGGTCATCATCGCCGAGGCGGACCGGTCCAGGTCGGCCGGCGGGAACTCGGCGGGCAGCCCGTCCAGGTACTCGCGCATCCGCTCCATGGGGTAGGGGCGGCCGATGACACCGGTGGAGGCGATCAGGAGGTCGTCGGGGTCGATCCCGGCGGCCCGGGCCACGCGCTCCTGGACCTCGCGGGCGTCACGGGTTCCGATCCGCCCGGTGGCGACGTTGGCGTTGCGGGCGACCACGGTGACCCCTCGGGCCCGACCGTCGGCGGCGGCGTCGCGGCTGAGGCGCACGCTGGGTCCGGCGAAGCGGGATCGGGTGAACACCGCGGACACCACCGCCGGGGTCTGGGAGACCACGGCGAAGAAGTCGTCCTTGGGGTCCTTGATGCCCATGTTTCCGGCCACGCCGACGAATCCGGCGGGAACGGGGGTCTGGCTGCTCATGGTCCTCCTCGGGGAACTCGTGGTCGACAGCCTACTTCGCCACGCCCAAGTGCCCTGATTACGGCCTCTACCTGCGGGGGTTTCGTACTGTTCGGAGACGACGAGGGTGTGACAAGCCCGGGTCGACGGGGTATCCGCCGAGAGTGGAGCAGACCGCTCGGGGGGAGGCGTGTGGTGCGTGATGGTGACTGGCTCACGGAAACGGGAGCGCGGATCCGAGGGGTCCTGAAGGTGATGGTCGACGCCGACTGGCTTCCGGGAGGGGCGGCGGTCATCGGTACCGGAGGAATGTGGGAGTTCGTCGCGGTCGGTCGGATCGACGGCGAACACGACACCGCTCCGGACGTGTCCTACGACGTCGCGAGCCTGACGAAGGTGATGGCGACCTGGCCGTTGGTCGGTAGAGCGGTCGCCGAGGGGGTTTTGGACCTCAACGCTCCGATGTCCGAATACTTTCCGGGGGAGGAGCTTCCCGGGGCCTGGGTGACGACCCGTCAGATCCTCACCCATACGAGCCGGCTCAACCAGGTCACCTGGTTGGAGCGGTACGTGGGGACCGATCAGGACCTGGCCGAGGCCATCCTGGAGGATCCACTGGAGGAGCCCGGCTACCTGTACGTGGACCGGGGCTTCATCCTTTTGGGCCTGTTGTTGGAGCGTCTGTACGGGCGGGGCCTGGACCGGCTGACCGCCGATCTATGGAGCCGGTTGGGTATGCGTTCGACCACCTATGGTCCGCTGCCCCGTTCGCCCCATGTGGCACCCACCGAACGCCGTCTGGTCGGCACCGCCCCCACCTGGGGCGTGGTGCACGACGAGGCGGCGGCGTTGATGGGCGGGGTGGCCGGGCACGCCGGTGTGTTCAGCACCGCCATCGATCTGGGCGCCTTCGCCCGGGAGATCCTGCGTTTGAGTGAGGACGGTGAGGAGGGGGAGATCCCGGGCTCGTTCATCCGGGAGAGCTGGACCCCGCAGGTGGACGCGGGCAACGGCCTCTCACGGGGTCTGGGCTGGCTCATCACCCCGGAGGGGGTGGTCTACCACAACGGTTTCACCGGGACGAGCCTGTTCATGCACCCCGAGAGCGGACGGTACGTGGGCGTGCTCACCAACGCCGTGCACTACGGGCGCGACCGCACCGGACTGGTGGATCTGCGTACGGCGGCCCGTGCGGCGCTCATTCCACAGGCCCGCGAATCCTCTTCGTGAGTTCGGCGAGGAGTTCGGCCAGACCGGCGGGTCCGGGGACGATCAGGTCGGCCGCGTCGGCCACCTCGGTGACCTCGTCGGAGGAGGAACAGACGGTCAGACCGGGCACGTCGCGCTCGCGCAGGGCCGTGACGGCGGCGAAGGCGGGCAGGTCGCCCAGGTCGTCGCCGGCGTAGAGGACGGAACGCGCCGCCCTCTCCTCGACCAGTGAGGTGAGGGCGGCACCCTTGTCCACACCCTGTGGACGGAGCTCGATCACCATCCGCCCCGGCTCCAACTTGAGCTCGGCACGCTCGGCCAGTTCCTTCAAGGGCTCGGCGAGCAGCGCCAAGGCCCGGTCGGGGTCCTCGGCACGCCGTGTGTGCACGGCCAGCGAACGCCCCTTGTCCTCGATCCAGGTCCCGGCGGGGGCTCCGGAGGCCTCCACCAGGGCGGGCAGCTCGGAACGGACCAACGCCACCCCGGGCGGCGGGTCGGCGGCGATCACCCGCCCGTCCACCCACCGTTCGGCTCCGTAGTGGCCGAGGACGACGATGCCGGGCACCCGGTCCAGCCCGCCCAACAGCACGGCGGTCTCGGCGGGGCGTCCGGTGATCACGGCGACCGTTCCGACCAGGTCGGCCAGGTCGGTCAGTGCCTCGACGATCCCGGCCTGGGGCGCCGAGTCCCGGGGGTCGGCGACGATGGGCGCCAGGGTGCCGTCGAAGTCGAAGCCGGTCAGCGCCGTAGAGGGGTCGTCCAGCAGCGCCGTCAGGGCGGCGCGTCCGGCGTCGGTCGTGGGGGAGAGCAGGGGTCCGGGCTCGGCCGGGGACATGCGAGGACCTCGTCATCGTCGTCGGTGGGGAACGCCGTGGCGGCCCCGAGCGGGATCACCGTCGGGGCCGTGTGCGCGGGGCACGCCATCGTGGTTCAGAGATGGATTCCCAGGCGGCGGGCGTTGCGCTGCCGCTGTCGGTCGGCGCGCAGGCGGCGCAGCCGCTTGACGGTCATCGGGTCGAAGGCCGCGGCCTCGGGACGGTCGACCAGACCGTTGAGCAGTTGGTAGTAGCGGGTCGCGGAGAACCCGAACTCGTCACGGATCGCCTGCTCCTTGGAGCCCTCGAACTTCCACCACTGGCGTTCGAAGGCGAGGATGCGCTGTTCGCGTTCGGCGAGGGCCGACCGGCCGTCTTCGGCCGGACCGATATTCGGCATAGGACACCCCCTGGACGGGTCTTCGGTTGGTCCGGATCGGCGCGACTCATGCTAGCGACTCGACATGCCGTATGAGGAGCGCAAACCCTAGGACTGGCAGCAGAGATACAGTTGCCTTCCCTACCCTGCACGGTACTTGTCCAAGCCGGAATCGTGTGCGCATGACAGAATTGCGAGGGTCCGGGGGAGGGCCCGGCGGAACGCCGACCGCAACGTTCGAGGGAGCCTGACGTGCTCGGGGGCAACAGCCGTAGCAGGACATACAAACGCCATCTGCTGGGCGTCGTGGCGGGGGCCTGCGCGTCCCTGGCCGTGCTGGGGGGAACGGCGGCTCCCGCGGCCGCGGACATTCCCGACTTCAGACCCGAGCAGTGGGCTCTGACGTCCATCGGCGCTCAGGAGGTCTGGGAGCGGACCGAGGGCCGCGGTGTCACGGTGGCCATGCCCGGTGCCTCCGTGGACGAGGAACACCCCGACCTGCGCGACAACGTCGAGATCGACACCGAACTCGGTGAGAACGGGACCGCGAATCAGCAGGGTACGGCCGCGGCCGCCCTGGTGGTGGCGCACGGCCACGGCATGGACGCCGACGGCGGTGTGCTGGGAGTGGCGCCGGAGGCCTCCGTCCTGGCGATCCCCACCGAGGGGGACCTGTCCAAGGCGGTCCGGCACGCGGTGGAGAGCGGGGTCCAGGTGATCCTGTTGCCCAGGGCCGGCGACGGGAGCGAGGCGCTGCTGGAGGCCACGGCCTTCGCCGCGGATCGCGACACCCTGGTGGTCGGCCCGGCCGGTGGCGAGGAGGACCCCAACGTCCTGGCCGTGGCGGGGGTGGACCAGAACGGGGGACTCGTACCGGAGTCGCCCGACGCCTCCCTCATCGACCTGACCGCCCCCGGCGTCGAGCTGGAGACCGCGGGCCCGGACATGGGACAGACCCAGGTGGACGGCGCGCCCTACGCGGCGGCCATCACCGCCGGAGCGGCGGCCCTTCTCACCGCCGAGTACCCGCAGCTGGACCCGGCGCAGCTTCGCGACGCCATGGTCGAGGGCTCCCAGGAGGGGAGCGGCGGCCTGCCCACGCTGCACGTGGAGTCGGCGATGGCCCGCGCCTCGGGCGAGGCGCAGGACATCCCGCTCATCGACGAGAACCTGGTGCAGGAGGACCAGGGCGTGCACATCCCGCTCTGGATGTGGTTCGCCCTGATCGGCCTGGTCCTGGCGGTCATCGTGCTGGGCCTGGTGCTGTGGGTGCGTCGCAGCTCGGCGGACCCGTACGGGGTCAAGGCCGAGCGCGAGGCCGAGGAGGAGGAATTGGCGCTGGAGCGCGCCGCCCAGGCCCGTGAGGAGGAGCGGCCGTCGCGACGTAGGAAGGGCGGCCGTCGCCGCAAGAGCAAGTAGTCGGCGCTATGACCGACGACGAACGGGGTGCCTCTCGGGGCGCCCCGTTCGTCATGTGAGGGGTGGGAGAGTGGGGGAGAAAAACGGGTCGGCGCGTTTCTTCCGAACGGTGCGAAAGTTGGTTCCGCGTGCCGTCATAAAAACGGAGAAAAGCGTCATAGCCGACGGTCAGCCCAGGTCAACAGTCCGTCATCGAGGAAATGCGCGTGCATATGTAAGCCACGTGAGAGGTCTTGACTCGCGCATCACCAGGGACAAGGCTGTGTGGAATGTCCTCCCTGAAGTCCCCCTCGCTTCCCTCACGCGGCGAGCCCCGGCCCGGACCGACCCCACAGGGCCCGGTGAACGGGCGGATCGCCATCGTCCCCCACGACCCCAAATGGCCCTACCTGTTCCGGCAGGAGGCCGACCGGATCCGCGGCGCCCTCGGCGAACGCGCCCTCACCATCGAACACGTCGGCTCCACCGCCGTGCCCGGGCTGGACGCGCGCCCGTGCATCGACGTCCTGATGGTGGTGGACGACCCCGACGACGGCTCGACCTACCTGCCGGAGTTGGAACGGGCCGGCTACAGCATGTCCGTCCGCAGCACGGACCGCGTCGAATACCGGCTTCTGAAGGGTTCCCGGGTCAACGTGAACCTGTTCGTCTTCTCCGAGAACTGCGCCGAACCGCGACGTATGCGCGCGTTCCGCGACCTTCTCATCGCCGACGAGGAGGCCCGCGAGCGCTACGCGGCGTTCAAGCGGGAATTGGGCGAACGCACCTGGGAGCGGCTCCAGGACTACATCGACGCCAGGAACGGGATCGTCGCCGAACTCATGGCCCGGGTGCCCGACGCCGAATGAGGCCCGGTTCGGACGGGTGACGGACACGGAACGGGCCCCGAAGGTCCAGGGCCCGTTCCGGTGGAGACGGTCGACTCAGCCCAGGGAACGGAGCTGGTCCTCGAACCAGCGGCGCGGCGGCAGGGCCACCGCCGCCTCGGCCAGACGCTCCCGGCGCTTGCGCCGCTCCTCCTCGGGCATCGTCAACGCGGTGTGCAGCGCCTCGGCGGTGTCCAGCGTGTCGTAGGGGTCGACCAGCAGGGCGGCGTCGCCCAGCTCGTCGGCGGCCCCCGCCTCACGGGAGAGCACCAGGGCGCAGTCGCGTTCGGACAGCACCGGGCCCTCCTTGGCGACCAGGTTCATGCCGTCCCTGATGGGGTTGACCAGCAGCACGTCCGCGAGCTGGAACGAGGCGAGGGACCGGGGGTAGTCGTCGTCGACCTCCAGGATCACCGGGGTCCACTCGGCGGTCGAGAACTCCTCGTTGATCTCCTTGGCGGTCCGCAGTACCGACTCGGTGTAGGCGCGGTACTCGGGCACGTCGCCCCGGCTGGGGTAGGCGAACGCCAGATGGGTGACCCGGCCCCGCCACTCCGGGCGCGCCGTCAGCAGCTCCCGGTAGGCCTCCAGCCCGCGCACGATGTTCTTGGACAGCTCGGTCCGGTCCACACGCACGATGAGCCGGGTGTCCCCGACCAGGTCGAGCAGGGTGCGCCGGCGTTCGGCGACGGCCGGCTCGGCCGCGCTCTCGCGCAGCAGGTCCTCGTCGGCGCCCAGGGCGTGCACGCCCACCTCGATCACCCGGCCGCCGTGCTCCACGGTGCGTCGTTCGAGATCGACGTCGGCGCGCAGGATCTCGGCGCAGCAGCGCAGGAAGGCGTCGGCCCAGCGGGGGCTGAGGAAGCCGAGGTGGTCGGCGCCGAGCATGCCCTCCAGTAGTTCCCGCGCCACCTGTGAGGGCAGCATCCGGAAGTACTCCGGCGGGGCCCAGGGGGTGTGCGAGAAGTGCGCGATGCGCAGGTCGGGGCGGCGGTTGCGCAGGATGTGGGGGACCAGGGCCAGGTGGAGGTCCTGGACGGCCACGCGGGCGTTGACGGCGGCCCCGGCCACCAGCGCGTCGGCGAAGGCCTCGTTGTAGGCGCGGTAGTGCCCCCACTGTTCTCGGAAACGTGAACCGAAGGACGGCTTGTTGGGGGTGTCGTACATCATGTGCTGCACGAACCACAGGGTCGAGTTGGACACGTCGGTGTAGGCGCCGGTGAGCACGTCCGCCGGGATGTCCAACATGTGGACGCTCATCCCGCCCAGGTCGTGAGTACGGTCCAGCCGCGCCCCCGGGGCCTCACCGGCGGCGCGCCGGTCGGAGTCCGAGAGGGCGGCGCAGACCCAGAGGGAATCGATCCCGGTGGCCACCGAGATCATCCCCGAGACCAGGCCGCCGCCTCCCCGTCGGTGTTCCAGGGAGCCGTCGGCCGTGGTGGAGAAGGAGACCGGCCCTCGGTTCGAGGCGATGAGGATCTGTGCCTTGTCCACGTCTTGGTCCTCTCAGGAGCGCGTGCGGATGGTGGGACGGTGGGTCCACGTGGAAGGGCGCCCGGACGAGGGGCGCATCCGTAGGTCTCGCCTGCGGGCCCCGGATCCAAACACGGCCAAGGTCCCTCGGGACGCGGTCGCACCACGGGGAACGCCGGGAACCCGCTCCGACAAGGCCGTCTCAAGTTGTATCGAAATATGAGACGCGAGTGTAATACGGGTCACCCTCGATGGAAAACCGGGCGATACGTCCGTTACAGTGGCGGTGCGTTCTCCGAGGAGAGAGCCACAATTTCATATTGCTCATCCAGAGGGGTGGAGGGACCGGCCCTGCGAAGCCCCGGCAACCATCTCGTCATGTGGACACGCGTTCGTGTCCCGGTCGAGGCAGGTGCCAACTCCGGCCTGGGGTCAAGGTGGCCACCAGGAAAGATGAGGGGAGACGCCTCGCCATGGCGATTGCCGCCACTGAACCCACCGCCGTCCGCGCCTTCGGTCCGGGGACCGCCCTCTCCTGTCGGGAGTGCGGCGAACGCTACGAGCTCTCGCCGATCTTCGCCTGTAGCTTCTGTTTCGGCCCCCTCGAGGTCGCCTACGACTTCGGGAACGTCTCCCGTGAGGAGATCGAGAGCGGCCCCAAGAACATCTGGCGCTACCGCTCCCTCCTGCCGGTCCCCGACAACGTGGCCGAGCTCCCGAACATGAACCCCGGTCTGACCCCCCTGGTCCGCGCCGACCGTCTGGCCGCCGAACTCGGCCTCTCCTCCCTGCACGTCAAGGACGACTCCGGCAACCCCACGCACTCCTTCAAGGACCGCGTGGTCGCGATCGCCGTCGAGGCCGCCCGCACCTTCGGGTTCACCACCCTGTCCTGCTCCTCCACCGGCAACCTCGCCGGAGCGGTCGGCGCCGCCGCCGCCCGGGCCGGCTTCGAGTCCTGCGTGTTCATCCCCGCGGGGCTCGAGGAGGGCAAGGTCGTCATGGCCGCGGTCTACGGCGGCAAGGTCGTCGCGATCGACGGCAACTACGACGACGTCAACCGCTTCTGCTCCGAGCTCATCGGCGACCCGGCCGGCGAGAGCTGGGGCTTCACCAACGTCAACCTGCGGCCCTACTACGCGGAGGGCTCCAAGACGCTGGCCTACGAGATCGCCGAACAGCTCGGCTGGCGGCTGCCCGACCAGATCGTCATCCCGATCGCGTCCGGCTCCCAGCTCACCAAGATCGACAAGGGCTTCCAAGAGCTGATCAAGGTCGGCCTGGTCGAGGACCGCCCCTACAAGGTCTTCGGCGCCCAGGCCACCGGCTGCTCCCCGGTGGCCAAGGCCTGGGAGAGCGGCCACGACGTCATCCAGCCGGTCAAGCCGGACACGATCGCCAAGTCGCTGGCCATCGGCAACCCGGCGGACGGGCCCTACGTCCTCGACATCGCCCAGCGCACCGGCGGCTCCATCGAGCACGTGGGCGACGACGAGATCGTCGACGCCATCAAGCTCCTCGCCCGTACCGAGGGCATCTTCGCCGAGACCGCGGGCGGCGTGACCACCGGCGTCCTGCGCAAGCTGGTCCGTGAGGGGAAGCTCGACACCGAGGCGGAGACCGTCATCGTCAACACCGGCGACGGGCTCAAGACCCTCAACGCGGTCGACGCGGGCGTCACCGCCACCATCAAGCCCTCGCTGAAGGCGTTCACCGAGGCCGGGCTGGCCTGACGGTCACCTCCCCGCCCGCCTTTCGCCACCGCACTCACAGACCAGGAGAACCACCACATGAGCGCCAGCGTTCGCGTCCCCACCATCCTGCGCACCTACACCGGTGACGCCTCCGAGGTCAGCGCCGAGGGCTCCACCCTCGCCGAGATCCTCGACGACCTGGAGGCCAACCACCCGGGCATCCGCGCCCGCATCCTCGACGACAACGGCAAGGTGCGCCGCTTCGTCAACGTCTACGTCGGCGACGAGGACGTCCGTTTCGAGAAGGGCCTGCAGACCGAGGTCAAGGACGGTCAGCAGGTGTCGATCATCCCGGCCGTGGCCGGAGGCTGCTGAGCCCGGGGTTCCACGACCTCGCGCGAGCATGAGGGGCGGACGTCTCGCCGAGACGTCCGCCCCTCGCGTGCGCGCGCCCTCGGGTCCATGAACACGACCGCCGGCCGCGAGGCGGCCCGCCCCGCGCGTGCGCGCGCCCTCGTAACCTGGGTGCGGGATTCTTCAGGGACGAGGGTGGCGATGTCGGCGACGCGGTTGTTGGTGCTCGGTGTGGTGCGGATCCACGGGCAGGCGCACGGCTACCGGGTGGGTCGCGAACTGATGGACTGGGGCGCCGAGGAGTGGGCCAACGTCAAGTGGGGTTCGCTCTACCACGCGCTGCGCAAGCTCTCCGAACAGGGAAGACTCCGTGAGTTCGTGGCGGAGGGGGAGGTCACGGATCGCACCTCCTATGAGATCACCGAGGAGGGGGAGGCGGAGTACGACCGGCTCCTTCGCAGGGCGCTGAGCAGCACCGACGATCACGCGATGCTGTGCGCCGGGATCACCCTGATGACCAGCCTGCCGCGCGCCGACGTGATCGGCCTGCTCCGGGAACGGTTGGAGTGGCTGGAGGGGAACGTCGCGGGGGTGCGCGAGTCGATGGATCCTTCCGAGACGAAGTGGGGGAAGCCCGCCCACGTGCGCGAGCTCTACCGGCTCTGGGAGTACTCGCTCGACTCGGGTGCCGCCTGGACCCGGCGGTTGATCTCCTCGCTGGAGGCGGGGGAGTACGTCATGGCCGACGACAGCCCGAGCGCCTTCGGCCTTCCGCCGGCCTGACCGGGCCCGAGACCTTCCCGGGTCCCCGCCTTCTCGGTGTTCCGACGCCCCGTTCTCCCGGCCGGCGTGCTCGTGACTCTCACGGGCCCGGGCCCTCGTCCCTCCCGGGGTCCGGATCCTTCGAGTTCGCGCTTTTCGGTCCCACCGTTGCTATTAAAACTTGAATAACCACGCCTCGTGGTGCAGTCTGATCCTCGTATTCAAGTTTTAATACGGAGGGATCCATGATCCGCACACGTGAACTGACCCGGCGCTTCCGGGTCGGCAAGGAGACCGTCGAAGCCGTCCGCGGTGTCGATATCGACGTGGCCGCAGGAGAGACCGTCGCGCTCCTCGGCCCCAACGGGGCGGGTAAGTCCACCACCCTGCGCATGCTCACCACCCTCCTCGAACCCACCTTCGGCACGGCCACCGTCGCCGGACGTGACGTACGCGCCGAGCCCTCCGAGGTCCGTCGCCGGATCGGGTTCGTCGGACAGGGGCATGGCGCCGCGGACGACCAGCGTGTCCACGACGAGCTGTACTCCCAGGGCCTTCTCTACGGGCTCGACCGCCGCACCGCCCGGCGTCGGGCCGGCGACCTGCTGGAGACGTTCGACCTCGCTGCCGTCGGCCGGCGCGAGGTCGACACCCTTTCCGGGGGCCAGCGGCGCAGGCTCGACGTCGCCATGGGCCTGGTGCACCGCCCCGGTCTGCTCTTCCTTGACGAGCCCTCCGCGGGACTGGACCCGCACAGCCGGGCCGACCTGTGGGAGCACGTCACGCGGCTGCGGGAGGAGTTCGGGACGACCGTCGTGCTCACCACCCACTACCTGGACGAGGCCGACTCCGCGGCCGAGCGGGTCCTGGTCATCGATCACGGGCGGGTGATCGCCGACGGTTCGCCCGAGGAGCTCAAGGGCCGCGTCTCCGGCGACCTGGTGACCCTCGTCTTCGGCGACGAGGAGCAGTCCCGGAGTGCCGCTCGGGTGGCCGACGGGATCGCGTCGGACGGCGGGGTCGAGGTCCATCGGGGAACCGGGGCCGACCACGAGGTGCGCTTCCGGACGGAGCGCGGCGACGCCGTCCTGCCGGACCTGCTGCGCGCTCTCGACGCCGCCGACCTCGATCTGAGCACCGTCCAGGTGCAGCGTCCCACCCTGGACGACGTGTTCCTGACCCTGACCGGCCGCAGCCTGCGTGAGGAGGGCCGATGACCACCGCCATGACCCCCGAGACCGTCCGCTCCGCCCGACACGGAGGGCTCGCGGGACTGCTCCGCGACACAGGCACCGTGTTCGCCCGACAGATGCGCCCGGTGTGGCACCGGCCGTTCGTCATCGCCTTCGGTATGCTCCAGCCGCTGCTGTACCTGGTGCTGTTCGCGCCGCTGCTCACCGGGCTGTCGGGTGCGGAGGGGGAGAACCCGTGGCAGTGGTTCGTGCCCGGCCTCTTCGTGATGCTGACCCTGTTCACCTCCGGTTTCGCCGGGTTCGGGCTCCTGCCCGAGATGGCCTCGGGCGCGCACGAACGGATGCTGGTCACCCCGGCCGGTCGGGTGGCCCTGCTGCTCGGTCGGGTCCTGCGCGACCTCGTGATCGTGTCGACGCAGATGCTGCTGATCCTGTTCCTGGTGCTGCCGTTCGGTTTCCGGACCACCTTGCCGGGGGCCCTGGCGGGGTTCGCGCTGCTGGGGGTGCTGGCGACCGGGCTCGCCACGCTGTCCTACGTGGTCGCGATGGCCGTCGGACGGACCTACGTGTTCGCGCCCATCGTCCAGACCGTGATGATGCCGCTCCTGTTGCTCTCCGGGGTGCTGCTGCCGATGGAGTCGGCGCCGGGCTGGCTGTACACGCTGTCGCGGCTCAACCCGGTGGCGCACGTGGTGGACGCGGCACGGGTGTCGTTCGGCGGCGGAACGTGGGACGGAACGGTACTGCTCGGCTGGGTCATGGCGGTCGGGCTGACCGTGGCGGCGTTGGCCTTCGGAGCCCGTTCGACGCGTCGTCTCCACGGCTGAGACCTGGGGCGGGCGGGCCTCGATCCGGGTGGAGCTCCACCCGGATCGAGACCCGGGCGAATCGGGGGGGTGCCGGAGGGTGCGGCCGGGGTCGCTCATGGGTAGGAGGGTCACGGAGCGGCCGATCCTCCCTGTTCGCCCACCGCTCAAAACGCCCGGAACGAGGCATGTTCCTCCAGGTGACGGGTGTTCCTCCGGCTGTGGAAATCGTGACCACATCGTTTGCACTCTCCATGGGCGAGTGCTAAAAAGGTGACTGGTTAGCACTCACCTTTGTCGAGTGCTAACCGGATCGAGGCTGCGAGATCACGGGCCTCCGACGGAAGGGTGTCGGGGGAACGCGGTCGTCCGTCGCGGGCGCAGGCCTCGTCCCCGTCGCGTATCAGCCCGGTCACGGGAGGACAAGAACTCAATGGCAGCCAAACTGATCGCGTTCGACGAGGAGGCCCGTCGCGGCCTCGAGCGTGGCATGAACCAGCTCGCGGACGCCGTGAAGGTCACCCTCGGTCCCAAGGGCCGCAACGTCGTTCTGGAGAAGAAGTGGGGCGCCCCCACGATCACCAACGACGGTGTCTCCATCGCCAAGGAGATCGAGCTCGAGGACCCGTGGGAGAAGATCGGGGCCGAGCTGGTCAAGGAGGTCGCCAAGAAGACGGACGACGTCGCCGGTGACGGTACGACCACCGCCACCGTCCTGGCCCAGGCCCTCGTCCGCGAGGGTCTGCGCAACGTCGCCGCCGGCGCCAACCCGGTCGGCCTCAAGCGGGGCATCGAGGCCGCCGTCGCCCGCATCAACGAGGAGCTCGGCAACCTCTCCAAGGACGTCGAGACCAAGGAGCAGATCGCCTCCACCGCCTCCATCTCCGCCGGTGACACCCAGATCGGTGAGACCATCGCCGAGGCGATGGACAAGGTCGGCAAGGAAGGCGTCATCACCGTCGAGGAGGGTCAGACCTTCGGGCTCGAGCTGGAGCTCGCCGAGGGTATGCGCTTCGACAAGGGCTACATCTCGCCCTACTTCGCCACCGACCTCGAGCGCATGGAGACGGTCCTCGAGGACCCCTACATCCTCATCGTCAACTCCAAGATCTCCAACAACAACGAGTTCCTGCCCGTTGTCGAGAAGGTCCTGCAGTCCGGCCGTCCGCTGATGGTCATCGCCGAGGACGTCGCCGACGGCGCCCTCCAGACCCTCGTGGTCAACAAGATCCGCGGCACCTTCAAGTCCGTCGCCGTCAAGGCCCCGGGCTTCGGTGACCGTCGCAAGGCCCAGCTCGGCGACATCGCCGTGCTGACCGGCGGCCAGGTCATCACCGAGGAGGTCGGCCTCAAGCTCGAGAACACCGAGCTGGAGCTGCTGGGCCGCGCCCGCAAGATCGTCGTCACCAAGGACGAGACCACCATCGTCGACGGTGCCGGTGACGCCACCGCCATCGCCGGTCGCGTGAACGAGATCCGCAACGAGATCGAGCGCACCGACTCCGACTACGACCGCGAGAAGCTCCAGGAGCGCCTCGCCCGTCTGGCCGGCGGCGTGGCCGTCATCAAGGCCGGCGCCGCCACCGAGGTGGAGCTCAAGGAGCGCAAGCACCGCATCGAGGACGCCGTTCGCAACGCGAAGGCCGCCGTCGAAGAGGGCATCCTGCCCGGTGGTGGTGTCGCTCTGCTCCAGGCCAGCGTCCCGGCCTTCGAGAAGCTCGACCTGGACGGCGACGAGGCCATCGGCGCCGACATCGTGCGTCGCGCCATCGCCGAGCCGCTCAAGCAGATCGCGGTCAACGCCGGCCTCGAGGGCGGCGTCGTGGCGGACAAGGTCAAGAACCTGGAGCCCGGGTTCGGCCTGAACGCCGCCACCGGTGAGTACACCGACCTGTTCAAGGACGGCGTCATCGACCCGACCAAGGTCACCCGTTCCGCTCTGCAGAACGCGTCCTCGATCGCCGGTCTGTTCCTGACCACCGAGGCCGTCATCGCCGAGAAGCCGGAGAAGGCCGCGGCTCCCGCCGGCGACCCGACCGGTGGCATGGGCGGTATGGACTTCTAAGAGGTCCGAACCTCCGAGGTCCGGATACGCGACCTCGCCCGCGACGACCGGGCGGTCCCCTTCGGGGGTCCGCCCGGTTTCGCCTTTTCCGGGGGTGCTCCCTCGCGGCTCAGTCGATCCCGTGCGGGCGGATCGCGTCGGCGGGCGGATGCCAGCCCGAGGACCCCGGAAGCTCCAAGGAGGAGACGGGGCCGTAGGTGCCGCGTGCGTAGGTCTCGGGTACGGACGTCAGGTCCACGATCGGGTCGACGATCCGCCACGACTCCTCCACCACGTCGAAGCGTACGAACCTTCCCGGGTCGCCCACCACGGCCCCTCGCAGCACGTTCTCGTAGGCCTCGTGGCCGCGGCCGAGCCGTCGGCCGATGTCGGCTCCGATCGCGATCGGTACCGGGGAATCGCCCTCGGCGCCGGGGGCGTTCAGGGACGTCTCGATGGTCGCCCCCGACCAGGGCTCCAGCTGGAAGCGCACCAGGTCGGCGGGGCCCGGGTACAGGTCGATCGGGGGCCGCGCGAACTCGACCACCACCTCCCAGGAGGTGAGCGGCAGGTGCTTGCCCGAACGCACATAGAACGGCACCCCCGCCCACCGCGGGGCGTCCACCCACATGCGCAGCGCGAAGAAGGTCTCCGTGGTGGAACGCGGATCGACCCCCTCCACGTCGAGGTAGCCGTCGTAACGACCCCGCACCACGTCCTCGGGGGTCAGGGTGCGGGTGGCGCGCAGCACCCGCAGTTTCTCGTCCTCGATCGCGGCCGGGTCGGTGGACAGCGGCGGTTCCATGGTCAGGAGGGCGAAGAGCTGCAACAGGTGGTTCTGGAAGACGTCCCGGATCGCCCCGGCCGCGTCGTAGAAGGAGCCCCGGTCCGCCACGCCGAAGTCCTCGGCCATGGTGATCTGCACGTTGTCGATGTGGGCGCGGGACCAGAGCGGTTCGAGCAGGCCGTTGCCGAAGCGGGTCAGGGGCAGGTTGCGCACCGACTCCTCGCCCAGGAAGTGGTCGACCAGGTAGAGACGCTCCTCGGGAAAGCAGGCGAGGAGCCCGTGCCGTAGCCGGCGGGCCGAGGCGAGGTCGTCTCCCAGGGGTTTCTCCACCACCAGGCGGGCGTCGTGGGCGAGCCCGGTGTCGGCCAGGGCCCGCGCCACCTCGACGAACAGGGCGGGCGGCACCGCCAGGTAGTGCGCGGTGAACGAGGAGCCCCGCAGGGCCTCGCCCAGTCGGGTGTAGGTCTCGTGCTCGTCGAGGTCGCCCGAGACCAGGGTCAGCCGGCCGGCCAGGTCGTCGAAGACGGCGTCGTCGATCCGGCCGTCGAGGGCGGTGTCGTGTTCGACGATCGCCTCACGGGCCCGACGCCGGAGGGTGTCGGTGTCCCAGCCGCTCCGGGCCACGCCCACGATCCGGGCGGGGGCCTCGCCCCGCTCCACCAGGTGGTAGAGGGCGGGCATGAGGTACTTCCGCGTCAGGTCTCCGGTGACCCCGAAGATCACCAGGGCGTCGGCGTCGGGTCCGGTCGTCATCGTGCTCCCCCCACTTCGCGGCGTCCCCGCTCGGTCGGGGCCGCCAAGGGCCGCATACCCGGGGAGAAGGGGGCGGGTGCCCAAGGGCGGGCCAAGAATTCCCGCCGAGGCCCGAACCTAGAGCGAGCCGAGCCGGTCCCGGACCGCGCCCGCCACCTGGGGGGACAGGTCGCTCCGGTCGTACTCCCGCATCGGGGCCCAGCGGAAGCCGGTGTGCTCTTCGGACAGTCGGATCGGGGCGCCGTCGTAGGGGGCGGAGAAGGCGAACCAGCGCTTGCGGTTCCCGCTCCGGGACACGTAGTCGAACCAGGAGACGAACGGATCCGGCCGCACGGGGGCGTCGGCCTGCCTGCCGATCTCCTCGTGGAGCTCCCGGGCCAGTCCCTCGAACAGGCCCTCACCCGGTTCCACGCCGCCGGAGGGGAGGTCCTCCCCGCCGGGGAAGGAGGTGTCGTCGGGACGACGGCGCAGCAGCAGGAACTCCCGCCCCTCGGCCCTGTGCAGGATCATTCCCACCGAGAAGCGCGTGATCCCCTCCGCGCGCGCCTGTTCCACCAGCCTCCGCGGGTCCACCGTCGTCTCCATCATGGGGCCGACGGTACAGGCGGGAGCGGTCGCCGGCCCGCGCGGGGCGCCGGCCGTCGTTCAGTCCAGCCTGATCAGGGACCGGTCGACGGCCACCCGCACAGCGGCCGTTCGGGTCTCCACGCCGAGCTTGGCGTAGATCCGTTGCAGGTGCGTCTTGACCGTCGCCTCGGTGATGAACAGGCCCTCGGCGATCTCCCGGTTGCCCGCGCCCCGCGCCAGGAGGCGGAGGATCTCGGTCTCGCGCGGGGTCACCCCGGGCAGAGGGTCGCGTACCCGCCGGACCAGCCGGGCCGCCACGTGCGGGGACAGCACCGTCTCTCCGCGAGCCGCGGTCCGGACCGCCTCGAAGAGCCGGTCGGGAGGGCTGTCCTTCAACAGGTAGCCGGAGGCCCCCGCGTCCAGGGCGCGCATGATGTCGCCATCGGTCTCGTAGGTGGTCAACACCAGCACCCGGGGCGGGCGCGGCAGCCTCAGAACGCGTTCGGTGACCTCGACCCCGTCGGTGCCCCCGGCCAGCCGCAGATCCATCAGGACCACGTCCGGTTCGCGCAGACCGATCAACCGCAGCGCGTCGGTGCCGTCGGCGGCCTCGCCGACGACCTCGATGTCCTCCTCGCCCTCGAACAGGGCGATCAGACCGGCGCGCACGATGGGGTGGTCGTCCACCAGGAACAGCTTCACTCGCCCTCCTCGACGGGAAGGGAGACCGACACCCCGGTACCCGCTCCGGGGGCGCTCTCCACGCTCAGAGATCCGCTCAGTTCCTCGACCCGCGCCCGGACGGCGGGCAGCCCGTAACCGCGCCCGGAGGTGGAGCGCGACGTCGAAGGATCGAAGCCGACCCCGTCGTCGCGCACGTCCAGGGTCACCCGGTCGCCGATCCCGGCCAGGGAGACCGCCACCCGCGAGGCCCCGGAGTGTTCGCGGACGTTGGCGAGCACCCCCTGGGCGATGCGCAGCAGGGCGGCGTTCACCGTGTCCGGAAGCCCGTCCAGGTCGCCGTCGCAGGTCAGACCGGCCTCGACCCCGGTCTCCTCGGACAGGGAACGGCACAGGTCGGTGAGCGCCTCGCGCAGCGTCGCGTGCTCCAGGGAGGCCGGTCCCTCGCCCTGGACGAAGGCGCGGGCCTCCGCCAGGTTGTGGTCCACCCCCTCGGTGGCCTGACGGACCAGGGACCGGGAACGGTCCGGGTCGCTCTCCCACGACAGATCGGCGGCGCGCAGCAGCATGCCGGTGCTGGAGAGCCCCTGCGCCACGGTGTCGTGGATCTCGCGCGCCAGGCGCTCACGCTCCTCCAGGACACCGGTACGGCGGTGCGACTCGGCCAGGGCGTCGCGGGTCCGGAGCAGGTCGGCGATGATGCGTCTGCGCTGTTCGCTCTCGCGCTTGATGACCGTGACGGTACCGACCACCATCGCCGCCAACGTCACGGGGACGACGAAGACCGTGGGGTCGTCGACGTCGGTCAGGGCGACCCATCCGGCGGTGGTGGCCACGGCCAGCACCGCGGCGACCACCATCGCCGCCGGGGCGGGCAGCAGCCGCAGCGCCAGGAACAGCAGGGGGATGGCGGCGAAGCCGAACGAGGGCGCGATCCAGACGAGGGCGATCCAGCACACGAGCACACCGGTCAGCCAGCCGTAGAGGACCGCCCGGTGCGCGCGGCGCCACAACAGCAGGCCCACGGCGTACAGAAGGCCCACGACGAGGGCCAACTCCAGGGCGGCCACCGTCCGGTCGTCCAGTTCGTGCCTGATCAGCAACCGGATCGCCGAGGCGATGAGCAGCGTGAAGAAGCCGATGTGCATGACCGCGTTGAGGAGCGGGCTGCCGACCCCGCCGTCCGAAGCTTTTCGTCCCACCGTTCCCATGGTGCCCACCTACATCAGTATCGGTGTCATCCGATCGGATGACGAGGAAGGTGGCCCGAACGGTGCGCGAGGTTCACTCGCTCACCCGATGGCGACCGGCCGATTCTCGACGAAGGTGGTGGATGTCGAAGACGAGATGTCCACGAAGGGAAAGTGATCGGACATGAAGCGCAACCACCTCATCGCCACCATGGCCGGAGCGGGTCTGGGTCTGGCCGTCGTCGGCGGCGTCGCCGCCACGACCTTCCTGCCCGAGGACGCCCCCGGCGGGCCCGCCCCGGCAGCGGCGGCGGTGGCCCCCCAGGCGGTGGCCGACCACGAGGTCCTCAGCGCCGACGCCCTGCTCGCGGCGGGCGAGGCCGGTCTGGCCGAGGCCCAGGAGCAGGGCCAACAGGTCTCGATCGCCATCATGGACCGTTCGGGTTCGGTCCGGTTGGTGCTCAAGACCGACAACGCCGGTCCGCAGACGCAGGACTCCGCCGAGCAGAAGGCCTTCACCGCGGTCTCCATGGGAAGTCCGACCAGCGAACTGGCGGAGAACGCCTCGGGTGACGGCCCCACCATCGCCGACATCCCCGGCACCCTCTTCCTGGCCGGTGGTGTGCCGGTGACCTCCGACGACGCTCCGATCGCGGGTATCGGCGTGGGCGGCGCGCCCTCCGGAGACATCGACGAGGAGATCGCCCAGGCCGCCCTGGAGGCCTTGGAGGACTACGAGGGCTGAGCGTCCCCCGAAACCCGTACGCGCCGGTCCCCATGAGGGGGCCGGCGCGGGTGCGTTCGGACCTGGGCGGGGCGGGCGAAGCCGCCGGAGAGGGCCCCGGTCGCCATCACCGCGCGCGCGTGATGCGAAGGACCACCACGAGGGCGATGGTCCACACGATTCCGGCGACCGCGAGGGTGCCGAACACGGGGGCTCCGACCACGTGGGCCAGGCCGCCGAAGGCGAGGGCGGGGAGGGTGGCCCCGCCCAAGGAGAGGAGGGCCGCGGAGGCCCTCTCGACCACGGAGCCCGCCCGGGCGCTGCCCTCGAGGCTGCCCCAGGCGCCGTCCACGCCGATGCCGCCCTCGACTTTGTAGGCGACGGGGGTCTTGTCGAAGACCACGTCGGCCCGCTCGTTGGGAGACTCGTTCTCGAGACGGATCTCCGCGGCGTAGGTTGCGACCCGAGTGACCCGCTTCCGCGGGACCCTTCCCCGGGTATTTCCCATGTGCCAGACCTCCAACGGTCGAGTTGTCAGGGGGGCGGTGCCGTCCGACCCGGTGGAGCCCGTGTCGTACCGCACCCGGTGACGCCGTGGCGTCGAGTGACCACGTCATGAGATTATCATGTACGCAGTTTTTAGGCAGTCATTGGCATCATGAAAGATGCATTGACAGCATGCGTAGTCAGATTGATACACTCCTTCCTGACGGATGAACGATGTGAAGAGACAGGGGGGACCTTGGCGCTCGGCGGTGACGGAACTCGGAGGAACCGGTTCTCCCGTGATCAAGGACCGATCACGTACACCGACGCGACCCGTGGTCTCGGCACCCTCACCGCGACACCGAACGGCCCCCCTCCGTCGCCCGTGAGAACCCTCGGGCGGCGTCTCCCGGCTTCTCCGCGCGCGTGGATCTCCGCGGCATTCCGTTGAACGAACCCTGGTCGAGTCGGAGAAAGAGGATGTGTCATGCCACCCAGGAGCACAGGAACCGAAGTCACGGAGATCTCTCAAAAGCCCGGTCGTTCGACCGGACGACGAGGAGGTGGACCTTCGACGCGGGTCACCGTCAATCTCACCGCTCGTTCGGCCAAGGCCCTGGAAGAGGCGGTCGCGGCCACCGGGGATACACAGACCGACGTGATCAACAGGGCTCTCCAGGTGTACGCCTACCTGGAGTCGGCCATGGCCGAGGGTGACCGTGTCTACGTCGAGAACGCCGAGAGCGGAGAGCGCGAGCGCCTGCGGTTTTTCTGATCCCGTCCTTCGTCGATGGCCGGTCCGAGACCTCACCTCGCCCGCGATGGCGTGACGGGACCGCCCGACGGACCGCCGGGTCTCCTGTTCACCGTGAGCGTCGAGTGCCCACGAAGCGCTTCCGTGATCGGGTGCACCGTCTCCCATGTTCTATGAGAGCGACGATGGGCCTCGGAGGTTCGCGAGGATCCGGGGCTCATCGTCGGTTCCCAAGGCGTTCAGACCCGGATCAGGGTGAGGTAGGCGAAGCCGAGGGTGTCCCGGGCGCCGTGCGTCCGGAAGCGTCGCATCCGGTCGGCCCGCTCACGGACCTCCTCGAAGTCGGGGGCGTCCGGGCTGTTCAGGAGCCATTCCTCGCGGGCCAGGGCGATGCCGTTCTCCATCACGTCCCACTCGTCCACGCCGGCCTCGGACAGGGAGCCCAACCGGAAACCGTGCTCCAGGGCGAGATCGACCAGATCGGGGAGTGGCCGGTACTGGCCACGGGTCCCACGGGTCCCCTCCATCGCCGCGTACTCCTCTTCGGTGGGGGTCCGGCGCCAGAAGCATTCCCCGAACAGGGCCCTGCCGCCGGGGCGGACCAGGTCGGCCAGGGCGGTGAGCGCGTTCTCGGTGTGCGTGATCGGCTCCCCTCCCCACACGTGCGAGGCCCCGATGTTGAACACCACGTCGGCGGGCCCGCCCTTCCAGGTCGCGACGTCGCCCACCACCAGTTCGACCCGTTCGTCCAGACCCCGTTCCCTCGCGGCGGCCCGCCCCTGACGGATGTCCTCCTCGTGCAGATCGATCCCGAAGCCGGTGGCGGAGGGCGAGGTGGCGAGAGCGCGTAGGAGGAGCTCGGCCCAGCCGCACCCGAGGTCGACGACGTGCCGGTCGTCGAGGAGACCCAGAGAGCGCACCAGTCGGGCGGCGCGTTCGTCGGAGAGCGGACCGTGGAAGGAGAGGTCACGGTGGTACGGGGGAAGCGCGTGGGAGGACATCCGGACAGGATCGCCGCGCACGGCGACCCTGTCCACCGTTTTTCCGGGACGGCCGCCCCTCAGCCGGTCGGCCGGGCCTCACCGTGCCAGGCGTGCCACAGGTCCGCGTACGAACCGCCCAGGGCGAGCAGTTCGTCGTGGGTGCCCAGCTCGGCGACGCCGCCGCCCTCGACCACGGCGATCCGGTCGGCGTCGTGGGCGGTGTACAACCGGTGCGCGATCGCCACCACGGTACGGCCCTCCAGCACCCCGGCCAGGGAACTCTCCAACCGGCGGGCCGAACGCGGGTCGATCGACGAGGTCGCCTCGTCCAGGACCAGGACCTGCGGGTCGGCCAGCACCACCCGGGCCAGCGCCAACTGCTGTACGTGGGCCGGGTCCAGTGGGTCGCGCCCCGAACCCACCTCGGTGTCCAACCCGTCGGGCAGGGAACGCACCCAGGCGTCGGCGTCCACGGCTGCCAGCGCCCGCCACATCCGGTCCCGGTCCACGTCGGAACGGTCCAGCGACAACGCCAGGTTCTCCGCGATCGTCCCCCGGAACACGTGGCTCTCCTGACTCAGCAGGATCGCCCGCTCCCTCCGCTCCTCGGGGGAGAGACCGGATAGATCGACCCCGCCGACCCGGACGCTTCCGGAGGTCGGCGCGTGCACCCCCGCCAACAGCTTGCCGAGGGTGGACTTGCCGGCGCCGCTGGGACCGACCATCGCGAGCCGTTCACCGGGGCGCAGATCGAGGTCCACCCCGTGCAGTACCTCGGTGTCGGGGGTGTAGCCGAACCGGACCTCGCGGAGACGGGCCGTGCCGGGGGCGTCCTTCTCGGCCGGGACCGGTACGGGCGTCTCCTCCTCGACCATCCGCACCCCGAGCAGGCGGCGAAGGCTGGTGAACCCCAGCATCAGGATGTCGATCTGGTCGACCAGCTGGTCCACCGGCCGGGTCATCTGCACGGCCAGGAAGACGGCGGTGGCGATCTGGCCGAGGGAGATCACCTCGTTGATGTACAGGTAGCCCGCCAGGAGGAAGGTCAAGGCCGCCGCCAGCTGATAGGCGAACTCCAACGGCGGGAACCACACGCAGCGCAGCCACAGGGTGTACCGCTCGATCAGGTAGGAACGGTGCACGCGCCGGTCGTTATGGGCGTCCTGCCGCTCCTGTCGACCGAGTGCCTCCAGGGTGTGCGCCCCCTCGACGGTGTCGGCCACCCCCTGGGTCAGGTCGGAGTAGGTCTCCATCTCGCGGAGGTAACCGGCCGGCGCCCGACGCCCGTACCAGCGCGTGGTCACGGCGACGATCAGGACCGTCGGCAGCCAGGCCAACGGCAGGGCCGGGTGCACCAGGGCCAGCGCCACGAGCACGACCACCACGGTCGCCGTGCTCACCGCCATGACCGGGACCGCGTGGCGCACCATGAACCCGAGCGTGCCGATGTCACGGCCGGTACGCGAGACCAGGTCGCCCGTGCCCGCGCGCTCCACCGTGCCCAGGGGCAGACGCAGTGTGGACTCCACGAACTCCTCACGGAGCTCGGCCAGCAGGCCCTCACCGAAACGGATGGACAGGGCCACCGACACCAGGACGAACCCGGCGTTGAGCACGAGCGCCCCGATGACGATCAACGCCATCAGGTCGATCCGCCCGGCGTCCGCGCCGGCCCGCACCTCGTCGATGATCCTTCCGAGCACCCACGGGGCGGCGACCGCGGAGGCCGTCGCGCAGCCGTACAGGAGCACGACCGCCAGCAGGGTCCGACCGTGCTCGTGGACGGCCCTGCGCAGCCGGGCCCAGACCACGGGGGCCGGAGCGACCGGGAGCCCGGACGCCTCCTGATCGGAGGCGGGACCGAACACCGGATCGTCGGGGCCGCTGACGAGCGGGCGGTCGGTGGTCGGGATCATGCCATCTCCCCGGCGGTGCGCAGGACGGTATCGGAGTAGCGGGGCGCGAGGGCGAGCAGCTCCCGGTGGGTCCCCTCGGCGCTCACCCGGCCGTCCTCGACGAACTGGACGTGGTCGGCGTGGTCCAGCAACAGCGGGCTGGTGGTGACCAGGGCGGTGGCCCGACCCGCGCGCTCGGCGGGCAGCCGTTCGGCGATCGCCGCCTCGGAGTGCGCGTCGACGGCGGACGCCGGCTCGACCAGGATCAGTACCTCGGGGTCCTGGGCCAGGGCCCGCGCCAGTCGTAGACGCTGCTGCTGCCCGCCCGAGTACTCGCGCCCACGCTCGGTCAGCACGGCGTCGAACCCGGCGGGGGAACGGCGCAGCACGTCCTCGGCGGCGGCCGCCCGGACCACCTCGGTCAGACGTTCCTCGGGAAGCCCGCCGTCGGGGGCGAGCTCCTCGCGCAGAGGACCGGAGAAGAGATGGGCGTCGTTGGCGGCGACCAGGACACGACGTCGGGTCTCGCGCAGCGGAAGGTCGCGCAGCCGCACGGTCCGGCCGCCGGTGTGCTCCACCATCTCCGCGCCGGGGCCCTCGCCGTCGTGGTAGCGCCCCAACCGTTCGGTGACCAGCGTCGCGTCGTCCGGATCGGCGCAGACCACCGCGGTGACCCGGCCATGACCGATCACCACGCCGCTGTCCGGATCGCGTAGGTCGTAGGGGCCCTCGGGGCCCGCGACCGGGGTCTCGGGCTCTGGAAGGTCGTGCTCCAGGGCCAGCACCCGGGTGGCCCTGGCCGCCGACACCCGCGCGGAGACCAGCATCGACAGGAACTCCATCAGGTGCCGCAGGGCGACGGCCAGGGAACCGGTGTAGCCGTAGAAGGCGACCAACTGTCCGATGGTCAGCTCACCGGTCAGGGCCAGGCGGGCGCCGTACCAGACGATCCCCACCAGCAGCAGACCCGGATACAGCTCGCGGACCGCCTGGAGGGAGGCCTCCCACCAGCCGACCCGGACCCCGGCGTCCCTGACCCGGCGGGACTCCTCCCGATAGCGTCCGCCCACGGTCCGCTCGCCGCCGACCCCGCGCAGCACGCGCAGGCCGGAGACCAGGTCGGTGGCCTGGGTGGCCAGCTCGGCCTGCCGGTCACGGTGCCGCGTCTTGCGCCGGGCGAAGGGACGCAGCAGCGGACCGATGCCCAGGACGATCACCGGCACCGCCACGAGCACGATCAGACCGAAGGTGACGTGCGAGGACAACATGAGGGCGCTGATCGCCGCCATCGTCGTGACGGCGCTGATCGCCAGACCGGACCGCTCGTACAGGTCGCCGATCCGGTCGATGTCGTCGGTGCCCACCGCCACCACCTCGCCGGAGGGCAGTCGCCGGGTCAGGGTGGGGCCCAGCCGCGCGGCGCGCGCGGTGACCACCTGCACCGTCCGGTAGGCCGAGGTGTACCAGTTGAAGCAGGAGGCGCGCTCGTAGAGCGGAACGACGGCCGCGGTGACGAGCGCGCACAGGGTGATCCCCGCGAACCACGTCCACAGCGAACGCGGGTCGCCGGCGGTCAGAGCGGAGTCCAGGGCCATGCCGAGCAGGGTGGCGACCATGACGCCGCCCAGGTTGTAGACGGCGCAGGTCACACCCGCCCAGGTGATCGACCGCCACTCGGAACGGGCGAGCCAGAGCAGGTATCGGTCGGCCGAACGGTGGTCGGGGACGCCCGGAGGCTGGGGAAGAACGCGCACGTTCAGGGACTCTAACCAGCGGATCCGAGAGGATCCACCTATTTTCTCGCCTCCCGTAGGGAGGGTGAGGAAGGGCGTCAGGGGAGCTTTCGGGGTGTTCCCCGATGTGCCGGACGGACACGGGCGGAGACGCTGGAGGCATGGACCCGAACATCCCCCGCGCGAACCGGACCGACGGCCCCGCACGACCCCCGCTGCTCCTGAGGATCACCGCCGTCACGATGGCGGCCGCGCTGATCTGGTACTCGCTGGCGGCCCTCAACGACCTGTCGCCCATCGAGGCCGGTGACTCCGGCAACCTCGCCCACTGGATGAACGCCCTGGTGGCCTTCTCCCTGGCGGTGCCGATGATCTGGGCGGCCCGCAGGTTCCTGGACCGTCGCCCTTGGGAGGGCCTGCGCCTGACCGGGCCGCGCGAGGCCTGGCGCCCCTTCCTCGTGGGCCTGGCCTCGTGGCTGCTCCCCGCCTCGCTGGGCCTGGGGGTCTGTCTCGCCCTGGGGGTGACGATCACCCCGAGCGCACCCACGGCGGAGGTCGTGTTCTCCCTGATGATGGTGGTCGTCCTGGTACTGCTCTATGAGGCGCTTCCCGAGGAGCTGATCTTCCGCGGTCACCTCTTCCGCAACCTCAACACCGTGATGTCGGGCTGGGCGGCCGTCCTGGGCCAGGCGGTGCTCTTCGGCCTGTGGGGGTCCGGTCTGTGGGTGTTCTCCCAGGGCTGGGGCGTGCTCGTCGAACGGCTGCCGCTGTTCATCGGGGTGGCGTTGGTGCTCGGCTGTATCAGGCTGGTCACCGGGAACCTCTGGGCCTGTGTGGGCTTCCACCTGGCCTTCCAGGTCGGGGCCCAGGGCCTGCTCAACTGGGGGCTGTTCGAGGTGAGCGACCTGGACACGGTCATGGGGACCGTCTTCATGCTCCCGCTCGTGCTCGGGCTGCTCACCACCATGATGCTCCTGCGCGACACCGGCACCTGGTCCGAGAGGATCCCGGACCAGGCGCCTAGAGACTCCTCGGCCGGTCGGTGAGTCGAGATCACGGGAGGGGGCGGTCGTACACGCTGGAGCGGTGTCCGACGTGCACCACCCAGATGATGAGCTTCTCGTTCTCCACGGTGTAGACGACCCGATGATCGCCCACTCGTAGACGGCGGATCTCGGGGGCTCCCACCAGCGCCGTGGTGCCGAACCCCAGAGGGTCCCGCTCCAGTTCCGTGAGCTTGCGGAACACCGTCATGGCGACATTGCGTGGAAGCTTGCGGAGTTCCGAGCGGGCTTCCGGTCGAAAGACGGTTCGGTAGCTCACTCGGGGCCGTCCAAGATCTCCGCCATGACCTCTTCCATCGGGATCCCGGGTTCGGGGTTGTTCATGCGCTCACGCACCATGCGCATGATCTCCTGCTCTTCCAGTTGCTGATATCTGCGCAGGAGGTCGATGGGGACGACGGCGGCGACCTCTCTCCCGCGTCTGGTGATCACGGTCGGTGAGTCCTCCCTGTCGGCACGATCGACGACGTCGGCGATGTGATCACGCACCTGACGAATGGACTCCACCTGCATCTCGCTCATGGTCCCAATGGTACACATGGAACCTTCGGTACGCCTGAAGAAGTATGGAGAACCGAGGGTGGAACGCCGAGAGGCCGTGGAGGGATCTTCCACGGCCCCTCGGTATCGGATCAGGTGAGCAGGCCTCGCTCGTGGAGAAGGTCGACCAGGTCACGGACGGCGGGGGCGCACAGGGCGCGGTCGGCGTACCCGACCCAGGCCAGCTCGCCGACCTCGTTGTCCGCGGCGATCTCGCCGTCGTACTCGGCGGTGAAGCAGATCAGCCGCACCCGGGTGCCCTCGGGCTGATCGTGGGCGACCTGGTCGATCTCCGCGATCCGCTCGAACGTTCCCGGACGCAGGGACACGCTGACCTCCTCCCGGGTCTCCCGGGCCACGGCGGCCTCGTCGCTCTCGCCCGGCTCACGCTTACCGCCGGGCAGGTACAGCCGGTCGCGGTTCCGCGAACGCACGCACAACAGGCGGCCGTTCTCGATGTGGACCCAGGAGAGGGCGTCGATGACCGAGGGAGATCCGGAGACGTCGGAGGTGGAGGTCGGAGTGGAAGACATGTGGCCACTTTAGGACGGTGGAGAAACGGTCGAAGCGCCGCTTCGAGGTGATCCCAGGCACTACGATCCGTGGATGCCGGCGGTCGCTCGTACCCGTAGGACCGCGCGGACAGGCAGGCCACAGCGAGAGCGGACGCACATGACCTCCTCCAGCACCGGTACCGGTCCGGGCCTCGGCCCCGACCTCTCCGACGAGACCACGGCGAACGGGTCGACCCCCCTTCTCGGGGAGAGCGCGGGCGGACGTGTTCCGCCCCTGAGCCCCGCGCGACGCGAACTGATCGAACGCGTCCACAACCTCTACAGCGCCGCCATCGGCGCCTGTCTCTCTCGCCGGGAGAGCTCCCCCGACCTCCTCGAACGCGCCACGTCCCTCCTCGAGGAGGAGGCCCGACTGCCCTTCCTCACCACCGAGGAACTCGCACGGGCGGCCGCGGAACTGCCCGACCTCATCGCCGCGCTGCGGGCCGAGCCCGTGCGCGCCCCCGCCGGGGCCACACCCGCGGACCTGCGACGCGCGCTGTCGGAGGACGACCTGGACACCCTCTTCGGCGTCGCCCTGCGCGACCGGCTCACCGGGATCCCACGCGAACATCCCCGCCTGCTGCTCTTCGGCGGCCAGCCCGGATCGGGCAAGAGCACGCTCCAACGCTCGATCCTGCCCGCCCTGCCGGAGGGGACGGTGAGCTACGACGGAGACGACCTGCTGCGCCTGTCACCCGACTACGAGTGGGCCATGAGCGCCGACGACAGGACCGCCTCCACCTCCGTCTCCCACCAGGTGGGCGCCCTCCACGGACGGGCGATGGAGCACGTGCGCACGGGCCGCTTCGACGTGGTGTGCAGCCACCCGCTGGGTCGCGCGGACTGGGCCTCCGCCTGGGTCTCCGGGTTCAAGGAGGCCGGCTACCGGGTCGAGGTCGCCTTCGTCGCCACCCACGCCTCCAACAGCCGCTTCGCGATCCTGGACCGGCACGCCCGCGCCACCCGCGACCAGGGGTTCGGCCGATGGCTGCCGGAACTCCACCACGACCGTTTCTACCTGGGGGTCCCCAACACCATCGAGTTCCTGGAGACCCACCACCTGGTCGACTCGCTCCACGTGCTCTCCCGCGAGGGCGACGCCCTCTACTCCAACCACCGTGAGAACGGCACGTGGCGGACCGAGCCGTTCGGGCGGATCGCCCTGGAGGCGGAAAGGGGTCGACGCGAGCTCTGGCGCTCGGAGGACACGCCCTAAAATCCCTCCTCATGGACATCTTCAACGCCAACCCTCTCCTGGTGAGACAGCCCAAGCGCTACTTCACCGACGTCTCCGACTACGAGGTCTTCGACCCCCACGGGCGTCCGATCGCGAGGGTCAAGGAGCAGGGCGCGGACGGAGGCATGCAGGTGCTCCGTTTCATGGCCAAGAACACCGGCGGGTTCGCGCGCCTCGTACACGTCGACGACATGCACGGGCACACGCGGCTGGTCATCCAGAAGCACTGGTCCTGGATGACCGCCTCCACCAGCGTGAACCTGCCGGACGGGCGTCCGGTGGGCTCCATCGAACAGGACTTCAAGTTCTTCGGATCCAGGTTCACCCTCATGGACCCCTGGAAGAGGCCCGTCGGCAGCATCGAGGGCGACTTCATCGGATACGACTTCCGGATCAAGGACCACGCCGAACACGAGGTCGCCCGGGTCGACCGTAAGCTTCCCGACCTCGGGGAGATCTTCACCGCGGCCGACAGCTACGCGCTGCACCACCGTTACCCCTCGCTGCCCGAGCCGCTCCGCACCCTCGTGATCGCCTCCTCCATCGCCATCGACCTGGTCCTGCGCGAAGGCAAGTGACACACGAGGGCGCGTGCCCCGTGCCCCCGGGTCACGACCGGTGCGGCGGGTGCCCGAACGCCTCCTCGAAGGTCGGGTGGTGCACGCCGACGGCCTCGGTGTCCTCCTCCAACCTGAACACGGCCGAGGTGTTCGCGGGCATGTACAGCAGCTCTCCCGGGTGCACCGTGAAGGAGGAGCCGGCGCTCTCGACCGTGACCCGCCCCTTGGTGATCACGGCGGCCTCGTCATAGGGGAAGACGAGGTCGAAGACGCCGCCCCGCCCGAACCGGGAGAAGGCGATGCCCATGGGCGAGCCCTGCTCCCGATCCGCGACGTATCCCACGTAGGCGCGTGAACCCTCGTCCACGGTGACCCAGTCGGTGAGGTCGTCCGAATCGAACACCTGCATGACCGTGGGGTCGAAGAAGCCGCCTGAGTGCTCGGGACCACGCGGCGAAGCGGACATGTCGGGCTCCTCGTCCCGCTCGGACAGCGCCCCGAACTCCTCCACCGACACCCCGACGGCCTCCTGGAAGGTGGGGTGGTGGACGCAGACCATCCGGAGCCGCTCCTCGATCTCGAACGTGCCGGGCACGCCGCGCGGCTGATTCAGGATCTGACCCGGGCCCGCGGAGATCACCCCTTCGGCGGTCCGGACGGTCAGCCGGCCCTCGGTGACCACGGACAGTTCGTCGTAGGGCCAGGAGAAGTCGAAGTTCACGCCCGCCTCGAAGTGCACGAAGGCCAGCCCCATGGGGGAACCCTCCCGCCGGTCGGCGACGTAGCCGACGAACGCCTCCCCGTCGTGGAAGGTGTGCGTCTGCCGTACGTCCTCGGCGGTGTAGCGGGCCACGACGGTGGGATCGAAGAACATGGTGGGTCTCCCGTCAGGTGTGCGATTCGTACGTTTCTTCGGCGGGGTAGGGGATGGCCTGCCCGCCGACCCACGGTCGGACACCGGACGGTCGGGACCTGATCCGGCCAGGGTGAACCCGGAATAACGGGGCTTCGGGGTTCCGCTCAGGGGGTCGGAGAGGCCATGGCGGCCTGATCCTCGTCGCCGAAGCGCTCCTCCAACTCCAGGGGTGAGGCGTCCAGATCGATCCGCTCCAACGGCACGCCCCGGGCCGCCTCGATGGCGCCCAGTCTGCGGGTCGCACGATCGGCGGCGTACTCGATGAGCCGACCGGGAGGGAGCTCGTAACGCCGGACCTGCGGATCCCGCGACGGGGTGTCGCCGTGTTCGACGGTGCTCAGCACGTGGGGGAGCAGCTCCTCCAGCCGTTCGTGCACCACGCCCCAGCAGGCGTCGTCCGCGGCCACGTGACGCCGACAGGTGAAGGTGCCCCAGGCCATGTGCCGCCGCTCGTCGTCGCCGATCAGCCGGATGATCCGCCGCATCCCGGGGAGGATGTCGCGCACGGTGCACACGTGGTTCCACGCGTAGTAGCCCGTCAAAGCCAGCGAACCCTCGATGACGTGGTTGTAGGTGACCGAGGCGCGCACCTGGTTGTGGGGGCTCGGATCGTCGAGCAGGGCCTCCATCGAGGCGGGCAGTTCCTCGTAGAACAGGGCCCGGTAGCCCGGGTTGGTGTCGACGTATCCGTGCAGGTCGTCCCGGACCCCGATCGCGTCGAGCCACAGTCGGAAGGCCTGGACGTGCCGGGCCTCCTCGAAGGCGAACTGTGTCAGGTACATCTCGTCGCCCAGTCGCCCCTCGGCGGCCATGGCGCGCAGGAAGGGCTGGATGTCCTCGGTGACGGCCTCCTCGCCCGCGGCGAAGAGGGCGCACAGACGCAGAAGACGGGTGCGCGCCTCTTCGTCGAGTCGCTCCCAGTCCTCGGCGTCACGGGAGAGGTCGATGTCGGCGGGGTCCCAGAACCTCGCGTTGCCCTTGGCGAAGAGTCGTAGCGGCAGGGAGTCCCAGTTCAGACCGCCCTGACCGAGAGAGCGGAAACCGGAGCGGCGGACGGACGAGGGGGTCGGTGTCGGAGCCATGTGCACCTCCGTGCGAGGGGTGGAGGGGGGAGGACTTCGAGGCGCGCCGCCCTCATGATTGGACACGAAGGCCCCTCGTGTAAAGGCCTTGAGGTGATACGGGCCTCACCGCCGGCCCCCGCGCGGCCTCGACGACCCGCAACCCGCGATCCGGTCGGGGACGGCGGCGATCCGGCCTCGCCGAAACGGTACGGTCGGGGGTGAACGACCACATGAACGATCTGATCGGGGGACGACGTGTTCTGTGGTGATCCCGGCAGTCCCGGATACGCCGCGTGCGCCGCCCAGTCCCAGCTCTTCGCGCTGGCCTCGGCGATCCCCGCGCTCCTCGGTCTGGCGCTCCTGGTGGCGGCCTTCACCGCCGCCTCGGTCCGAGGCGATCGCGAACTGCGCGCCCGGACCCTGGGCTACTCCCTCGTCGCCTGGGGGATCGCCGCCGGCACCTACGTCATCGGGGTCCTGCCCTCCCTGTGACCAGGGGTTCGGGCACCCGAACCCCTACCCCGACCCCCTGGGGTGACGGTCACACGATCTCCTACCTCAACCCCCTGGGGTTGGTGTGGGAGGGTGTGCGGCCGTTACACCCTGCTGTGGCTAGGGCCCGAAAGTGTTTGCTTTGCGCCTCCGCCGGCGCTTCGGCGCGTGTTCGGGCGCCCTAAGAGGGAGCGTTCTTCATCCTCGTCCACGCCTGGCTCGTTCCTCGCGGGCGGCTCGACTCGTCTTGCAGAACACTCCCGGCGCCCGAACGGGCAACCCCCCGTGGCGAGGTAGGAGACCGTGTGCAGCGACCCCCTGGGGTACCGGAGGGTGCGGACTCCCACCTTCACCCCCAGGGGTGTGACCCGCAGCTCGATCTCCTACCTCAACCCCCCGTGGCGACGGCCACGCGGTCTTCTACCTCACCACGGGGCCGCCCGAACATCTCCTCAGCTCTCGTCGCCGGCCAGGAGGTCGGAGGCGTCGGTGATCCGGTACGCGTAGCCCTGTTCGGCGAGGAAGCGCTGCCGGTGGGCCGCGTAGTCCTGGTCGAGGGTGTCGCGGGCGACCACCGCGTAGAAGCGGGCGGTGCGGCCGTCGGCCTTCGGGCGCAGTACCCGGCCCAGGCGCTGGGCCTCCTCTTGGCGTGAGCCGAAGGAGCCCGACACCTGCACGGCGACGCCGGCCTCGGGGAGGTCGATCGAGAAGTTGGCGACCTTGGACACCACCAGGGTGCGCAGCTCTCCGGAGCGGAAGGCGTCGAAGAGACGTTCACGCTCCTTGTTGCGGGTCTCGCCCTTGATGACGGGGGCGCCCAGACGTTCGCCGAGCTCGTCGAGCTGGTCGATGTAGGAGCCGATGACCAGCACCTGTTCCTCGGAGTGGCGTTCCACGATCTCGCGCACCACCGAGGTCTTGGTCTCGGAGGAGGCGCAGAACCGGTAGCGGTCCTCGGGTTCGGCGGTCGCGTAGGCGAGCCGTTCGGACTCGGTCAGGTCGACCCGGACCTCCACGCAGTCCGCGGGGGCGATCCAGCCCTGGTTCTCCATGTCCTTCCACGGCGCGTCGTAGCGTTTGGGGCCGATGAGCGAGAACACGTCGCCTTCGCGGCCGTCCTCGCGGACCAGGGTCGCGGTGAGCCCTAGACGGCGTCGGGCCTGAAGGTCGGCGGTCATCCGGAAGATCGGCGCGGGCAGCAGGTGGACCTCGTCGTAGACCACCAGCCCCCAGTCCTTGGCGTCGAACAGCTCCAGGTGCGTGTAGACGCCCTTACGGCGGGCGGCCATGACCTGGTAGGTGGCGATGGTGACCGGCCGGATCTCCTTGCGGGTGCCCGAGTACTCGCCGATCTCGTCCTCGGTGAGGGAGGTGCGACGCAGCAGCTCCGTCTTCCACTGGTGGACCGACACCGTGTTGGTGACCAGGATGAGGGTGGTGGCGCCGGTCATCGCCATGGCGGCGGCGCCGACGATCGTCTTGCCCGCGCCGCAGGGCAGGACCACCACGCCCGAGCCGCCGGCGTGGAAACTCTCGGCGGCCTCGCGCTGGTAGCCGCGCAGTTCCCAGTCGCCGTCGGCCAGTTCGATGGCGTGGGCCTCGCCGTCGACGTATCCGGCCAGGTCCTCGGCGGGCCAGCCGATCTTCAGCAGGGCCTGTTTGAGGTTGCCCCGCTCGCTGGGGTGCACGGCGACGGAGTCCTCGCTCAGCCGTTCGCCCAACATGCCCTTGAGCTTCTTGGCGCGGACGACCTCCTCCAGGACAGCGCGGTCCGAGGACTCCAGGACCAGTCCGTGGACCGGGTCGCCGACCAGGGTGAGCCGGCCGTACCGGTCCATCGTCTCGGCGATGTCCACGAGCAGGGAGTGAGGTACCGGGAAGCGGGAGAACCGGATGAGGGCGTCCACGACCTGTTCGGCGTCGTGTCCCGCCGCGCGCGCGTTCCACAGCGCCAGCGGGGTGATCCGATAGGTGTGCACGTGCTCGGGGGCGCGCTCCAGCTCGGCGAACGGGGCGATGGCGCGGCGGCACTCGGAGGCCGACTCGTGGTCGATCTCCAGGAGCAGGGTCTTGTCGGATTGGACGATCAAACAGGACACGCGGGACCTTCCGAAGGACGGTGGACGAGGGGCGACCCCAGATGCAACACCGGAGGCCGCCCGATCATGCCCGTCGGGGTGTCACGACGTCAGGACGGCGAACACGATGATGCCCACGAAGAACAGCACCAAGAGCCCGATGACGACGCCGTTGGCGATCCACGCGTAGCGGGTGAACCGGGAGACCTTCTCGTGGTCGTACTGCTCGCTGACGGCCATGATCGAGAAGATCAGACCGACCGCGGCGAAGATCCCGTAGCAGGAGATCACCAGGAGGACGGAGACGACCAGCGCCGCGATGGCGCCCCCCTTGGGCGGCGGCACCGGGTAGGGGGAGTGGAAGTGACCGGGCGGCGGCGGATAGCCGGGGCCCTGGCCGCCGTAGGGGTCGTGTGGGGGACCGTAACTCATATGTGGTTCTTGCTTTCACTGGGCGGGCGTCGCTGAGGCCCGGGGGTGTGCTGTCGGACGGGGGTCGGTCAGATGCCGAGGAGCAGGATGAAGAAGGTGAGGACGAGCACCGGGATCGCGAACACCACGTACAGGGCGGTGTAGGCGAAGGTGCATCCCCAGGTGTAGCGGATGTAGCGCTCGACGGCCTCGGTGTCGGGTACGCGCTTCAGTGCCATGACCCCCATGACGATCCCGGGGACGTTGGCGAGCACGATGAAGAACCAGAGCCCCATCGAGAAACCGAGGATCGGTACCACCAGTGTGAGCAGCGCGACGACCAGAGCGGCCACGGCCCCGCCCACACGGGGCGGCGGTCCGGAGGGGTCGAAGGAGGCACGACGCGGCGGCACCGGGGCGGTCCACGGCGGAGGAGGGCCGACCGTAGGGGGCGGAGGAGCGCCCGCGGAGCGGCTCGGCCCGGGGACGGGCGGGCGTGCGAGGGAGGCGGGCTCCCGGGTCCAGAAGGCTCGAGGGTCGTGCGGTTCACCGTTCAAGGTCCACCGAGCCTCCTTTCGATCGATGCCCGACCCGTTCGGGTCGTTCGCGCCGTTTCTGGTCGCATACCCGTCTCGTCCGTATCGGACGCGGTCGGCTCCCTCCCGGTTCTGCCAATCCGGGGTCAGTACTGTGTCACGTCGACGATCCCCTGGATCCAGTCACCCGCCTGGGTGAACATCACGAAGGTCAGGATCACCATCACGAAGAACATGACCCCCGCCGCTCCCAGGCAGTACCAGGAGTAGCGGGTCAGGACCTCGGCCTGATCCGGCCGGCCCCGGTCCCGCGCGTGCGCCGCCCGCACCGCGAACGTGATTCCGGCGATGCCGAAGATCCAGTTGGCGCAGCACAGGGCGGTGATGGAGTGCAGGATCAGCGCCATGGTGGAACTACTGGAGGCGCCCCCGTTCGCGGTGGGGGAGGAGGCTTCGCGCTCCTCGTCCCGTTCCCGCTCCGGGGCCCGATCCCGACCCTTCGGCGTACGGTCCTCGTGCCCGCGGTCGCGGGGGGACGAGGCTCCAGGGGGCAGTGACGCGTTGCTCATGTGGGACTCTTCCCGGGTCCGGACCAACCGATCAGACGCCACTCTAGGGGGTGGCCCCGTCAGGGCGGGCGAGGCCCGGGGCGGTCCGGGCGCGCGCTCAGGCGTCGTCGTCCCCCGCGGCCAGTTCGGCCAGACCGGTGACGCGGTGGAGCGCGAACCGTTGGACCGCGTCGCGGGTGGTGTCGTAGGCGATGAGGAAACCGCCGTCGATCCGCTCCGGCGCGACGATCCGGCCGACCTGACGGCCGTCGGTGTCGGTGTAGCCGATCCACACGCGGCGCTCGTCGGCGGCGGCCCGTTCCAGGACCTCCACCAGGGCGTTGACGCGGGCCCCGGCCGTGCCGTCCTCGGGCAGGAGCACGGGGACCCTCGCCACCGTCGCGGCCTCGTCCCCCGCGCGCAGGGCCCGGACGGCGGCGCGGATGCCCGCGGGGGTCGGGGCGGCCGAGGACTCGACGTCGGTGTCCGGTTCGGCGCGGCGTACCTCGGGTCGGCTCAGGCTCATGGCGCCGTCACCGCTCTCGGCCACGGGGTGGTAGCCGAGCCGGTCCAGCCGCTCCATCAACGCCGCCCGATTGAGCCCGCTCACCACGACGGTGGGGGCCAGGGCCACCAGTTCGAGGTCGGCGGCCCGCCGGTCGCCGAGCAGTTCGGCGAGCAGCGAGGGTTCGTCGCAGCGCAGGTAGCTGGAGGCGCTGCCCGCCCTCAACCGGCCGTGTTTGCGGCCCACGTCGGAGACCAGGTAGCGCAGCGCCTGGGGCAGCGGGGTCCGCGAGTGACGTTCGAGCATCCCGATGATGTCGGTGGTCCCGCGTCCGGCGTCCAGGGCCCGGCGGATCGAGTCCTCGGTGAAGCGGTAGACCGTGGCGCCTCCGGTGGACTCCACGTCGGCGGTGAGCGCGAGCTCCCGGGCCAGACCGTTCACCAACGGGCCCGGGGCCACGGCGGTCAGGTCCCCTTGGACCAGGACGTGGTCCAGGGGCCGGGGCAGCCCGGCGGCGAGGATCTCGGCGGCGCTCTCCTCGTCGTCGACGAGCAGGGGGCGCGTGTGCTCGGCGAGGGCGCCCGCGCCGGTCAGGCCCAGGGCGGCCGCCTCGGTCAGGGCGGTCTCCACCAGTTCGGTGTGCACCGGAGAGCGACGCCGGGGGTGGCGCCAGTCCAGACGGGCGATCAGCGAGGCCGGGTCGGGAGAGGTGCCGGGCTCGGCCTCACCGAGTTCGATCAGCACGTCGCGGCGTACCTGGGGAGCGGCGGGACGGACCATCCCCGGGCCGAGGACGTTGCGCACCCGACCGCCGGAGTCTCGAGAGCCGGCCAGGGAGGCCACCCGGTCCGAACCCGCCCAGGCGTGGGCCAGGCGCAGCCACCGCCGTTCGGCCGGGCTCTCCCGCCACAGATCGAACTCGCGGGTGGGCAGCCATTCGCCGGACAGCCGGTCGTCGGTGCCGAGCAGCCCGGCGGCGCGGGCCGTCTCCAGGTAGAGGGCGGCGGTGGCGTCGTCGGTCTCCATCGTGCGGGCAACCCGACGTAGATCGCGCACGCCCAGCCCGCCGTTGCGCAGGACCGCCGCGGGTTCCCGGGACCACTGTTCCAGCAGCTCCTCGATGGCGCGCAGGACGACGAAGGCCTGGCCGGCCGCGGCGCGTTCCACGGCCTCGGGGTCCCGCGCACGTCCCTCGAAGGGCGGGGGCGCGGTGCTCACGTCCCGGAACAGCACGTCCGAACGCAGGTACAGGCCGACCTCGCGGGGGAGGGTGAGCGTGTCGTCCCCCACCGGAACGAGCAGGCCTCGGGCGATGAGCGTCTCGACCGGGGAGGAGGCCGTGGCCAGGGTGATCTCCCGGCGGGCGTCCGAGACGGTGCCGTTGGGCGGCCCCCAGGCGAGCCCGTCCAGGAGCCGGTGCGCCGAGGCGTCGACCTCGCCGATCAGGCCGCGGATCCGATCGGGGTCGGACAGGGCGGTGGCGACCGCCTCCACGGGAGAGTCGGCGGTGCTGTGCGGCACCAGGTCGGCGGCCAGTCGTTCGACCGTACGATGCGGCAGGGCGGCCAACGGCACGCGGGCGGGCGGCCCCAGACGCGCCGGGTGGGGGAGCAGGTCGCGCAGGATCTGGACCGGGCGCAGCCGGCCCCGGTCGGGCCAGACCAGCGCCAGGGAGGCCAGGGTGCGCAGGGCGTCGTCGAGCGGATCACGCCCGGTGCCCCGCGCCGGGGTCATACCGAGAGCGCGGGCGAGGTCGACGGGGAGCGTGCCCACCGGCTCGGACATGCGGTCGTCGCCGAGGGCGACCACGGACTCCAGGACCTGGAGGGTGAACCGGTCGAGACGCTCCAGAGCGCGGAGCACGGCGTTGCGCGAGGTCGCACGGTGGGCCAGGGCGCCCATATCGGTCGGGACCGGTCGGGCCAGGTCCGGCCGGGCGCGCAGGAGGGCCGTGAGCTCGTCGTCGGAGCGCGAGCGGAGCCAGGCGGTGAACGTGGGAGGCCGTCCCGTGGCCGCGTCGTCGGCGGGGTCGCCGGTGGGCTCGGGCCGTGCGTAGTGCGTCATCGGATCCCACGCTAAGCGATCCGGCCATCGACGGTGTACCCGCTCCCCGGCCGGACCTCTCCCAGGTCGTCCGCCCCCACTTCGACGGCCGTATCGGAAGGGAATGGGACATCCGAAACAGAGGGGTGGGGGTTAAAAGGCGGTTCGTCGTCGGCCAATATGGGGCCATGACCCAGCGCTCGGAACAATTGGTACTCGACTATCTCTCGGAAGTCGGACTCGCGCTGCACGGTCGTGTCACGGCGAAAGAGCGGACGGCCTATCTGACGAGCCTGCGCGCGCGTATCGATGAGCGCCGAGAGGCGGCCGGCAACGACGATGTCGACACCGTGCGACGGATCCTTCGAGGTTTCGGAGCTCCGGAACACCTGGTCCAGGAGGAGCTGACCGGGCAGGAGATGGACCTCGAGGACGACGAGATGATCCCGCCCAAGCCCAGGCACGCGGACCGTCCGCCGCCGCCCTGGCGGGGCGGACCCGGCCAGGGGATCCTCGCCCTCCTGGAGGGGCCCGGGCAGACCGACCAGCGCCTCGACGGTAGGACCTCGCGTAGGCCCGGGGTGGTGCGCAACAGTCTGCTCCTGGTGCGTCACCGGGCTCCGGAGGCGATCGCCCTGCTCATGCTGACGCTCACCGGACTCTGGTGGGACGTCGCCTTCCTGTGGGTGCTCGGCGCCGCTCTCATCCTGCTCAGCCACGTGTGGAACGCCAAGGACAAGTGGGTCGGGGTGGGGCTGCCCCTGGTGGCCTGCACGGTCGGCGTGGTCGTGTGGGACGGCGAGGCCAGGTTCATCGACCAGTACATCCAGCAGGCCCTTCCCGCCACGGGCGTCCCGGCCCTGGGTATCGCCTCCTTGGTATGCGTGTTCTATCTCTTCCCCAAGGCCGCGCGATCCGCGCGCGCGGCCGATCGCGCCGGCCGCTGAACCCGGCCGTCCCCCTTCCCCGCGTCGGAGGCCCGAGGGTCATCGCTTGGCAAACGCTGGGAATAACCTTTTCCGGTCGGCCCGTTACGGTGCATCCGTACGTGCGGCTTCGGGTAGTCATTTCGGTACACCGCCGCTTTCGCTTCACGGTGGTCACTTCAGGTGAACCTGCCTCCAGCAAGGACACCGACCTGTCGACGGCGCCCCCGACTCCGCCGAGTCCCGTCCCACACTCCGCAACCAGCGGTGACGGGGGCGACGCCGACGTCGACGAGGCCCGGGTGAGTCGTCCCCGGGCCTCGTTCACGTACCGCCATATCGGCCCCGCCACATTTCCTCTCGCTTTGGGAAGCGCCCGGGTACTAGCCTTGTGTCCGACTTTGGAAACCAGGGGTCGCCGGGGTGGGGGAAAGGGTGGACGACACCGTTTCCACCTCCCCACGCGTCACCCGCCAGTGAAAGCATGAGGTCTCTACCGTGCCCACCGGTAAGGTCAAGTGGTACGACGGCGACAAGGGTTTCGGCTTTCTCACCCGTGACGACGGCGGAGAGGTCTTCGTCCATTCCACCTCTCTGCCGCCCGGAACCACATCGCTGCGCCCGGGCCAACGGGTCGAGTTCGGTGTGGCCGAGGGCCGTAAGGGCGCGCAGGCCCTTCAGGTGAAACTGCTCGACGCGCAGCATTCCGTGGCCAAGGCGCGACGCAAGAAGCCCGATGAGATGGTGGTCATCACCGAGGATCTCATCAAACTCCTGGAGAACGTCTCCAACGGCTACCGACGGGGCCGCCACCCCGACAAACGCGAGGCGTCCCGTGTGGCGGCGGTCCTGCGCGTGGTCGCGGACGACCTGGAGGCCTAGGGCCGTGGGGGGGGGGGGGGGGGGGGGGGGCCCCCCCCCCCCCCCCCCCGACCCCCGGGGGCCCCCCCCCCCCCCCGGGGGGGCCGGGGGGGGGGGGGGGGGCGGGGGGGGGCCGCGCCGCCGGGGCCGCCCTGGGGGGGGGGGGGGGGGGGCCGGCCCCGGCCCCCCCCACGACACCGTTCCGGACCCGGTGCGACACGCGGAGAACGCGGTGGCCAGGGTGTTTCCGGTAGGTCCATGAGCCTGTCGGACCCGGCTCGGACGGTGTATCGGACGAACCTTGACCCTCGTTGTGGTCAAATCGGTGCCCCCGATCAGTGAGAATGGGGAACGTGAGCCCTTCTCGACGTTCTCCTGTACCGGACAAGGCATGTATCGACGCGGTGGATCTGGCCCGCTCGGTGGCGGCGGAGGTCGGGCGACCCGAATGGGTGGGTGAGCATCTCACCGCCCAGGTCGAGGACACACGCCTGGTCACCCACTACTTCGAGTGCCTGGACCCCGCCTACCCGGGGTGGACCTACGCCGTGACCGTGGTGCGCGCCTCGCGCGCGAAGAAGGTCACGGTCAACGAGGTGGTCCTGCTGCCGGGCGAGGGCGCGCTGACCGCGCCCGCGTGGGTGCCCTGGAAGGAGCGACTGCGCCCGGGCGACGTCGGTGTCGGGGACCTTCTCCCCACCGACGAGGACGACGAACGACTTGTCCCCGGCTACACGCAGGTGCCCGAGGGCGAACTCGACGCCGAGGGCATGGACCAGCAGATGGTGTGGGAGCTCGGTCTGGGCCGACGCCACGTCCTCTCCGAGACCGGCCGTGAACAGGCCGCGGAGCGCTGGTACAACGGCGACGCCGGCCCGCGCAGTCCGATCGCCACGGCCGCCCCCGCACGGTGCGGCACCTGTGGCTTCATGACCCCGCTCGCCGGGGAGCTGCGCCAGATGTTCGGTGTGTGCACCAACGAGTACGCCCCGGACGACGGCAAGGTCGTCTCGCTCGACCACGGCTGTGGAGCCCACTCCGAAGTACGCCGACCCGGCCCGCGCAACGAGCCGGTCGCGCCGGTCGTCGACGAGATGGGGTACGACCACATCGTCTTCGACGACACCGCCGAGCTGGAGTTGGTCACCTCCGACTCCTGAGCCACGACGGGCCGATCCACCAGGACCCGGAAACAGGGCCCCGTCGCCTTCGCGACGGGGCCCTGACGCGTACACGCCATGTCCCGGCCCGAGGCCGTCTCCGGCCGCGCGTGGGCTAGGGTCGAGCTGTCCACCACACTCACCTTGCCGGGCCCGTGCGCGTCCGCGCGCCGGACCGACCGGAACGCGCACCCGCGCGAGGAGCAGACGATCATGGCCGAGCCGGTGAACTCCGTGGCGAACGACCCCTACGACACCGCCGAACTGCGCAGACGTGTGCTCTCGGCGTGGGCGGACGCCCCCGCGCGCTTTCGGGAGGACGCCAACGCCGAGGAGGACTTCGGCCTGGGCGGCTACCGCGACCGTGTGGTCGTCGAGCTGGCCCAGAACGCCGCCGACGCGGCCCGTCGGGCCGGAGTGCCCGGGCGCCTCCTGTTGGCCCTGGACGGGGATCGCCTCACCGTGGCCAACACGGGTGAGCCCCTGACCGTCGAAGGGGTGGAGTCGCTCGCCACTCTGCGGGCCTCCGCCAAACGCGACGACCACGGCTCCGCGGGGCGGTTCGGGGTCGGGTTCTCCGCGGTGGTGGCGCTCAGCGACAACGTCATCGTGGACTCCGCCGGCTCGGCCGTGCACTTCAGCGCCGAGCGCGCCAGGGCCGTGCTCGCCGACCTGGTCGACGCCGACGGCACCCACGCCGACCTCGCCGACGAGGTGGCCCGCCGCTCCGGCCACGTGCCCATGCTGCGGCTGCCCTTCCCGGCCGACGTCAGCCCCGAACACCCCGAGGGCGGATACGACACGGTCATCACCCTGGTGCTCCGCGACGAACGCTCGGGTGAGCGCGTTCGGGAGCTTCTGGACCGCACCGGGGAGGCGCTCATGCTGGCCCTGGGCGGGCTGTCCGAGGTGCGGGTGGTGGTCGATGGCGTCGAACGCGTCCTCACCCGTGAGGACGGCGACGAGGCCGTCGGCGGCGACCTGATCACGACCCACCGGAACGGGGGCGGCACGCGGGTCACGCACTGGCGCGTCATCGAACGTTCCGGGGAGTTCGACCCCCGACACCTGGAGGAACGGCCCACCGAGGAACGCGAACGCACCTCGTGGTCGCTGACCTGGGCGGTCCCCGTCGACGAGGACGGCGGAATCGGCGCGTTGCCCGCCGACGTCGAGAGCGTCGTGCACGCGCCCACACCCACCGACACCGAACTCGACCTGCCCGCGGTCCTCATCGGCACCTTCCCGCTGGGGTCGGACCGGCGGGCCGTGCGTCCCGGTGCCGCCACCGACCTGCTGCTCATGGAGGCCGCCGAGGCCTACTGTGCCCTGCTGCGCCGTTTCGCCCCAGGGGCCGCCCTGGACCTGGTCCCGGCCACCCGGGTGGGCGGCGGCGCCATCGACGCCGTCTTCCGCGCCAGGGTCGCCGAACCGCTCCAGGACACCCCGTTCCTGGCCACCGCCGCAGGGCATCCGATCGCCCCGCGCGACGCGGTCCTGCTCGACACCGGTGGCTCCTCGGGCGCTCCGGAGCTCGTCGATCGGCTCGCCGAACTCGTTCCGCCGCTGCTGTCGGGGGACCTGAGCCCCCGCCATCCGGCACCGGCCTCTCTGAGGGTGCGCCGCCTGGGCCTGGCCGACCTGGCCGACCTGCTGGCCGACGTCCAACGCCCGCCGGCCTGGTGGTCCTCGCTCTACTCGGCGTTGGCCGCGGCCGGGACCGGTGGGGCCGACCTCGACGAACTCGGGGCCCTGCCGGTGCCGCTGGCCGACGGTCGCCTGGTCCGAGGTCCGCGCTCGCTCCTGTCGCCGACCGACGACTGGACCGAGACCACCGACGCCGACGGCACCCGTATCGACCCGGGCGCCCTGGCGACGCTGGGCGTGCGGGTGGTCCACCCCGAGGCCGCGCATCCGCTCCTGCTGCGTCTGGGCGCCGTGGAGGCCGGAGCCGCCACGGTGCTGGCCGACCCCCGCACCGAGGCGGCGGTACGCGATTCGCTGGACGCCGATGACCCCGAGCCGATCGCCGAGGCGGTCCTGGACCTGGTCGCCGCCTCCGGCAGTACGGTCGAGGATCTTCCCTGGCTCTCCGAGCTGGCCCTGCGCGACGACGAGGACGGCTACTCGATCGCCGCCGAGCTCCTCGTCCCCGGCGCCCCGCTCGCCGACCTGCTGGCCGAGGACGCGCCCTTCGGGACCGTGCACGAGGACCTCGTCCACCGCCACGGGATCGACGCCCTGCGCGCCGTGGGGGCCGTCTGGGAGCTCACCGTGCTCCGCGCCGAGGAGGTGGCCCTGGGGGAGGACCCGGCGTCCGCCTTCGACGGGACCGCCGGCGAGGGCGGGCCCGACGGGCTGGAGGAGTGGGCGGACGAGGTCGTCGAACGGCTCGGCGATCCGGACCTGCCCCCCGTCGTCCCCGAGCTGGTGTGCGTCGCCGACCTGGACTACATCGCCGACGACGCCTGGCCCCGGGCGTTGGAGATGCTGGCCACGGGGCCGTTGCGCGAGGCCGTCACCGAACCGGCCCGACTGCTCATGCCCGACGGTCGGGTCGTGGACCTGCCCTCCTACACCGCCTGGTGGCTGCGGAGCAGGGCGCTGTTGGGCGGGCACGCGCCGGTGGAGCTGCGCACCGCCGACGCCGATCCGGCGCTGCGCGGACTCTACGACGAGGTGCCCGCCGAGGTGGACCCGGAGTTCGCCCGGGCTCTGGGGGTGCGGACCTCGCTGGAGGAACTGCTCGCCGACCCGGACGGGCCCGACGACCTGCTGGCCCGCATGGCCGATCCGGAGCGGCACGTCGACCGGGCGTCCCTGCGCCGCCTGTGGACGGCGCTGGCCGACGTCGACGCGGACCTGGTCTCACCGCCCACCCTGGTGCGGGCGGTCGGGGAGGGCCGGATCGTGGTGGCCGACGCCGATGACGTCGTGGTGGTGGACTCGCCCGACCTGTTGCCCCTGTTGGAGGAACGGCCGGTCGTCCTGGCCGCCACCGAGGTCGCCGAACGCCTCGCCGACGTACTCGACCTGGACCTGGCCTCGGAGATCGTCGTGGGCAAGGTGACCTCCGCCGGTCGGGTCAGGGCGGTGCCGGACGAGATGGAGCCGTTCCTCGCGGACGCGGAACGGGCCGACCGCACCTACCTGCACCACGAGAGGCTCGTCGTGGACGGGGTCGAGGTGGACTGGTACGTCGGAGACGGCACCGTGCACGCCTCCGGGGCCGAGGGGCTGGCCCGGGCGCTGGCCCTGCGGGCCGGACGATGGTCGCGTCGTCACCTGTTGGCGGCCGTCCTGCGCGACCCCTCGGCCGCCGCGCGGCTGCTCACCGAGGTCGACCTGGAGTAGGGAGGGGGCCTCGGCCGAGGGCGGCGAGGAGCCGCTCTCCCAGGCCTTCCTCGGGGTCGTCCCAGGCGGTGACCTCCACCGGGTCCCCCACGGCCACCGCCCCGGGGGCGGTCACGGCGAACTTCGACCCGAAGGCCACACCGCCCGTGTCCACCCGACGGTAGCCGGCCAGGGCGCGCAGCGGCTCGGGGCCGGAGCGCACTCCGGTCGTCTGGTCCACGGTGGTGACCGCGCAGCGGACGCACACCTTGGCGTAGCCGAGCTCCGCCCCGCCCACGCGGACCGAGCGCACCCGGTCCTCGGTGTGCGGATCGTCCCAGCCCGACACCACGATGTTGGGGCGGAAACGCTCCATGGGCACCGGAGAGCCGCCGGAGGCGAGGACGCGTTCGTTGAGCAGGTCCAGCGAGGACAACGAGGTCATCAGCGCGGCGTGGCCGTCGGCGAAACCGGCCGTGCCCGCGATCAGGCCGCCGGTCACGCGCCGGTGATCGGAGGGCACCCGCACCAGACGGCTCGGCGCCTCCAGGACCTCCGTCAACCACGCGGCGGCCTCGTCGCCCTGGTCGACGCCCTGGAACGGCTTTCCGTGCACGGTCACGTCCAGACGGCGTCCCTCGACGAGGGTCTCCAGGTCCATGGGCGTGCGTCCGTCGATGGACAGTGAGAGCCGGGAGCCGTCGGAGGAGAGGCCGGGGACGATCCGCGCCATCCGAGGGTCCTTGCGCTGACTGCGGAAGGTCCCCGCGTCGTCCACCACCATGAACTCGCGGTCGTGGGCGATACCGGCGGGGGTGAGTCGGGCGGTGGTCAGGGTCAGGCCCGCGCACCCCTTCACGGGATGGACGGTGAGCGCGTGCACACGTGCGAGAGGAGCGGCGGTCATGCGTTCACGCTATCCGGACCCGGTCGGGAGGGGTATCACCAGGCCCCTCGTGATCAGCGGGCGACCCGGAAGAAGCCCTCGGAGATGAGGGTGCGCAGAGCCTCGGGGGTGCGCTCGCGGATCATCTCGGGGTCCTCGCCCATGAGTTCGGCGATGGCGTCGAGCAGCGGCCCCACCGGCATGGTGCCGTCGCAGACGCTGGCCAGGGCGGCCTCCACCGTTCCGACCCGCGCCACACGACGGGCGCCCTCACGCTGGCGGAGCAGGATCTTCTCCGGGTCGGGGGCCCCGGGGACGGCCACACGCTCCTCGATCACGCCCGGGGCGAGCGCCACGTGGGCGGACAGCAGCGCCGCGTCGGTGAGGCGGTGGGCGGTCATCGCCCCGTCCACGACGTCGGGAAGGTAGCGGCCGACCGGCTGCTCCACCTCGTGGCGCAGCTCCTCCACCCGGACGGTGGCGTCCTGGGCGACGTCGTTGCGCAGGCTGATCCAGCCGAAACCGATGCCCTTGATGCCCTCGCGCTCGAAGTAGTCCAACCAGGCGTCGTAACGGCGGGTGTACTCGGGGGTGCCGTGCTCGCAGGAGTCGCGCAGCCACAGCTCCACGTACTCGGCCGGGTCCTGGACGTCACGCTGGACCACCCAGCCCGAACAGCCGGTGCCGGTGATCCATCCGCCGACGCGGTCGGCCCAGTCGTCGCCGTCGGTGTGCGTCCAGTTGGCGAGGAACTGGGCCCAGCCGCCCTCGGTGAGGTGGGCCGGTGCCTGGCGGACCAGCTCGGCGCAGACGGTGTCGCCGGGAAGGTCGGACTCGCGGTAGGTGAATCTGGCGGTCTCCGGGGTGATGACGAACGGGGGGTTGGAGACGATCAGATCGAAGCGCTCGCCCTCCACCGGCTCGAACAGGGACCCCTGGAGAAGACGCGCGTCGGTGATGCCGGACAGCGCCAGGCTGATCCCGGCCAGGCGCACGGCGCGCGGGTTGAGGTCGGTGGCGACCACCTCTTGGGCCCGGGAGGCCAGGTGCAGGGCCTGGACACCACAGCCGGTGCCCAGGTCCAGGGCGCGTTCGAAGGGCCCGTCGACCATCAACCGGGAGAGGTTGGCCGAGGCCCCGCCCGCGCCGACGACGTGGTCGTGACCGGGGACGTCGCCGCTGCCCGGACGCACCTTGGGGTCGGAGACCACGAAGCCGGGACGGTCGTCCTCCAGTTCCCACGGGCCCAGGTGGACCAGGGCGCGCACGACCGGGCCCTCGGGGCCCTCGTCGACGGTGACCAGCCCGGTCCGGACGAGTTCGTCCACGGGAAGGATGGCGGCGGCGGCGCGCAGCGGGATGGGGCTGCGCAGCCACCACAGGCGAAGGAGCAGCCCGAGACGTTCCTCCCCGCCGGTGGCGCGCAGGGCGGGCACCAGCTGTTCGCGGGCCAGGGCCTTGGCCGCGGCGTCGCCGAGGCGATCGCGGACCCCGGACACCGTGTAGTCGGCATCGATGAGGATGCCGCGGAGGCGGTCGGCGAGAGCGCGTGGGAATTCTGTCTCAGACACCCGCCCATTATCGGTCAGGCCGGCGGTGCCCCGGTGGTGGCGAGGGTGTGAGTCAGGAGGTTCCGCTTCGACGTTCGGCCCGATCGGCGGCGCGTTCCGCCGCGTTCTCCCGCTTACGGAACAGACGGGGGATGTAGAGGAAACCGAAGACACCGAGGGCGATTCCGGTCACACAGACGCCGATCCACCACCGTTCCGAGGCGGGGAGCCCGTCGCCCATGGCGAGCAGCACGACGAGGGCGACCGCCCACGCGATGGTGCCGATGGCGGCCGGCACTCGGTAGTCGCTTTCGTGAACTTCCGGGTCGGGCCGGCGAGGTGTACGCACGGCCTCAGGCTATCCGGTGCGGCCTTCGGGAGAGTGAGGTGGACCGTACCGCGAGGTCGGAGCGGAGATGCGTTGGTCACATCCCATGAGCAGGTCATCCGACCATATGGCGATTCCTATGAATCTCGTGCGAAAGGTGTGTCCCGGGTTGTATGAAGATGCAACTAATCTGGCCCCGAATCCTCGTTGTCCCGTAACATGACCAGGTCAGGCTGATGACGTGAACGCACCAACTCCCTCCTCCTCGGACACCCGCAGAGCCCCTGCGGGGCCCCTGGACGCCTACTTCAAGATCACGGAGCGGGGCTCCACCCTCGGAACCGAGATCCGCGGTGGCTTGGCGACCTTCTTCGCCATGGCCTACGTCGTGGTCCTCAACCCGCTGATCCTCGGCACGGCCGAGGACGTCAACGGCGACCTGCTCGGGATCCCCGAGGTCGCCGCCATGACCGCCCTGGTCGCCGCGATCTCCTGTGTCCTCATGGGCATCGTCAGCCGCTACCCCTTCGCCATCGCGGCGGGCATGGGGCTCAACGCGGTCGTCGCCTACGGGATCGCGCCCCTCATGCCCTGGGCGGACGTCTTCCTGCTGATCATCATCGAGGGCATCGTCCTGCTGATCCTCGTGCTCACCGGGTTCCGCACCGCGGTCTTCGCGGCGATCCCGCCCGGGCTCAAGGTGGCCATCGCCGTCGGCGTGGGCCTCTTCCTCGCCATGATCGGTCTGGCCAACGCCGGTTTCGTCCAGGCGGGCGAGGGCACCCCGGTCCAGCTCGGTAACGGCGGCCTCAACGGCTGGCCCATCCTGATCTTCGTCATCGGCCTGCTGATCAGCATCGCCCTCTACGTGCGCAAGGTCCGGGGCGCCCTGCTCCTGGGCATCGTGATCACCACGGTCCTCGCCATCATCGTCGAGGCGGTCTTCGGTGACGGCGGCGACCGTCTCGGCTGGGGCGCGATCGTCCCGAGCCTGCCGAGCAGCCTCGGCGACGTCGTCGCCATGCCCGACGTCTCCCTGTTCCTCCTCTTCACCGACGGTGGTTTCAACATCGTCGCGCGTTGGTCGGACGTCGGGGTCGCCACGGTCCTGATGCTGATCTTCACCCTGCTGCTGGCCGACTTCTTCGACACCATGGGCACCATGGTCGGCGTCGCGCGTCAGGGCGACCTGGCCGACGAGGACGGCAACATCGAGGGCACCCGCGAGGTGCTGGTCGCCGACTCCCTGGGCACCGTCCTGGGCGGTATGGGTTCGGCCTCGGTCGCCACGCTGTACGCCGAGTCCGCGGCGGGTGTCGCGGAGGGCGCCCGTACGGGTCTGGCCCCGATCGTCACCGGCTTCATGTTCGTGATCGCGGCGTTCTTCACCCCGCTGGTCAGCCTGATCCCGTTCCACGCCGCCACCCCGGTGCTGGTGATGGTGGGCTTCATGATGCTGACCCAGGTCACCAACATCGACTTCAAGGACCCGGCGATCGCCATCGGATCGTTCATGGCGATCACGATGATGCCGTTCACCTACTCGATCGCCAACGGCATCGGCTTCGGTCTGATCGCCTACGCCTTCGTCATGATGGTGACCGGTCGCGCCCGCCAGGTGCACCCGCTGCTCTGGCTGATCTCGGTGGTCTTCCTGATCCACTTCGCGGAGGCGCCGATCTATGCGCTGATCGGCTGATTCCTCCCGAATCACCAGGGTGTTCCCTCCGGCACATCGGGCTCGAACCCGTGTGTCGGGGGAATGAGAACGACCGTGGACGGCGTTGGCTCGAGTGATGAGTCAACGCCGTTTACTTCTTCTCGCCCCTCACACCACCGTCGCGGTGGTGGTTTCAGCCTCCCTCCACGGACACGTTCCCGCGGGGAGGGGATGATGCGACGAATCGCGATGTTCCGTTCCCTCGGTGTCCGCAACTACCGGATCTACGCCCTCGGTCAACTGGTCTCCAACCCCGGCACCTGGATGCAGAGGATCGCCCAGGACTGGCTGGTCCTCCAGCTCAGCGGCGGCAGTGGGATCGCGCTGGGCATGACCACCGCCCTCCAGTTCCTGCCGATGCTGTTCTTCGGGCTCTGGGGCGGGGCCATGGTCGACCGCTTCGACAAGCGCAGACTGCTGATCCTCACCCAGTCCGCCATGGGCGTGCTCGCGGTGGGCCTCGGTGTCCTGGCCACCCTGGGCGCGGCCCAGGTCTGGCACGTCTACCTCTTCGCCTTCGGGCTGGGCATGATCACCGTGCTCGACAACCCGGGGCGTCAGGCCTTCGTGCCGGAGATGGTCGACCGTGAGCTCCTGCCCAACGCGATCGCCCTCAACAGCGCCAGCTTCCAGCTCGGCAGGGTCACCGGCCCCGCCATCGCCGGTCTGCTGATCGCCGCCATCGGCAGCGGCCCCGTCTTCATGATCAACGGCGCCTCGTTCGCCTTCACGATCGTCGCCCTGACCATGATCCGCACGGCCGAGCTCAACCCCACCGAGCCCGTACCGCGTGGCAAGGGGCAGATCCGCGAGGGCCTGCGCTACATCGGGGGCAGACACGACCTCGTCCTGCTGCTGATCCTGGCCGCCTCGGTGCAGTTCTTCGGAGCCAACAGCCAGAACCAGATCGCGCTCGTGGTCAACAACGTGTTCGAGAACGGAGCCGAGGCCTTCGGCGTGGCGGCGGCCGCGCTCGCGGTCGGTGCTCTGGCCGGCGCGCTATTGGCCGCCCGACGCGAGCACCCCCGGCTGCGGCTGGTCCTCATCGGCGCGATGGGGTTCGGAGCGGCCCAGGTGTTCGCGGGCCTCATGCCGGGCTACGTGTCCTTCGTGGTGGTCCTGGTGCCCATGGGCGTGCTCTTCATGACCTACGTGACCACGCTCAACGCCACCTTCCAACTCAGCGTCGACCCGAGGATGCGGGGACGGGCGATGAGCATGTTCCTGCTGGTCTTCATGGGCGTGGCGCCGATCGGGGCTCCGGTGGTGGGCCTGCTCGCCGACGCCTTCGGCCCCCGGGTCAGCCTCATCGTCGGCGGTGTGGTGACGGTCCTGGTGGTCGGGGTGCTCTCCGCCCTGCTCATGCGGGTCAAGGAGGTGAGGGTGCGCGACCTGCTGTCCCGGAAGTCCGACGCCGCGACCGTCGAGGTCCCCGAGAAGGGGGAGACGGGCCCGGAACCGACCGGAACGGACGGGGCCGCGCGCACCCTGGATGCCCCCACGGACGAGGTGATCCCCGAGACGCCACGTCCTCCGGAGAAGCCGTCGACCGCGGAGGACGAGGACGAGGACGAGAGAACGGTCAGGCGGTGACCACACGGGTCACCACGGACACCGAGCTCACCAACAGCAGCACCAGGATCGTGCGACGGAAGAGCTCGGCGTCCAACTTCCGGAACAGCCGTTCTCCGATGAACGTGCCGATCAGCAGGGCGGGGGCGCCGGAGAGGACGAGCCCGCCCACCTCCGGAGTCAACTGACCGCCGAACACGAAACCCACCAGTGTCGCCACGCTCGTCGCGGAGAACGCCACGGCGAGCGTGGCCCGCTGGACCCGGGGCGCCAGGTCGGCCAACCGCGACCCCTGGAGACCGGCCACCAGGATCGGTCCGTCGATCGCCGTCGCCGCGAACGAGGCGCCCGACAACGCGCTCATGCCCGCCACGGCGACCATCCCGCCCGGGACCCGCACCCGGCGCCACACCAGCAGGGTCCCCGCCACCACCGACGCCGCGATCAGCGTCAACAGGGTCGACTCGGACAGGACGTTGAGCGCCCACAACCCGAACGGGACACCCGCCAGGGTGCACACCACCAGCAGTGACGCCCCTCTCCGGTCGACGTACGCGCGGTCGCGCGCCATGACCCACAGGTTCAACGGCACCGCCAGCGTCGCCGCGACCACGACCGCGCTCACCGGGTCCAAGAGGAGCGCCAACGGTGGGACCGCGACGAGGGCGAAACCGAAGCCGGCGGCGATCCGGACCATGGCGGCCACGGTCAGCACGACGAAAACGCAGATGAGAACGGACATGAGGGCTGCTCACTGGAAAGGTGGGAGGGACTCGAAGACCCTACTCGGGGTCGAGCGGTGGAGAAAGAGGAGAGCATGAGGTCGTTCGTCGCGCTGTGGCCCTCCCCGGAGGTCGTCGAGACCCTGGACCGCGCGGTGCGGCACGTCCGACGGCGGGTGCCGGAGGCCAAGTGGACCAGACGGGAGGAATGGCACCTCACCCTGCTCTTCCTCGGCGAGGTGGACGGCGCCCTCATGCCCGGCCTCCTCGAGGCCCTCGACCACGTCCTCGACGGGTATCCACCCCTCGACCTCTCCCTCGACGGCTGGGGGGTCTTCCCCTTGAGCGCCCCGCGCGCCTCCGTGGTCTGGGCGGGGGTGACCGGGGAGCACCTCATCGGGCTGGTGGACGGGCTACGGGAGGCGGCCCGATCGGCCGGGGGCCGGGTCGAGTCACGGCCCTTCGTTCCCCACCTGACCCTGGCCCGCGCCCGCCCGCCCCTGGTCACCGAGCGGATCCTGCGCACACTGGGCCCGCCGCCCCGGGCCGGTTGGCGCTCCGACCGGATCGACCTCGTCGAGAGCCGCCGTGTGGGAGAGAGCCGTTACCGCGCCGTCCGCTCCTGGGAGACGTCCGGACGGTAGCGGATATGAGTGGAGCCCGAGGTCAGGGCTTGCGGGCCAGCCCGCCGTACTGGTCGACGTGCTCGGGCACACCGGCGTCGGTCGTGTCCGGGCGCCAGCGGGACACCGAGACCACGCCGGGCTCCAACAGCTCCATGCCGTCGAAGAACTCCTCGATGCGCTCGGGAGAGCGCAGGTGCATCGGAGCGGCGCTGTTGGCGTTCCAGTGCTCGGCGGCCTCGACGACCTCCGCGGAGGTGTTCGTGGAGTCGTTGGCGGCGAAGTGGCTACCGGAGGGGAGGGCGTCCACGTAGGCCCGGACCAGAGAACGGGCCGTGGCGTCGTCGGCGATGTGGCCGAGGGTGCCCATGATGGTCAGACCGATCGGCCGAGTGAAGTCCAGGTGCTCCCGCGCGGCGGCCAGAACCTTCTCCGGCTCGCGCATGTCGGCGTCGACGTAGTGGGTCGTCCCCTCCGGAGCGCTCGTGAGCAGGGCACGGGCGTGGGAGAGCACGAGGGGGTCGTTGTCGACGTAGACGACGCGGGACTCGGGGGCCAGGGCCTGGGCGGCCTCGTGGGTGTTGTTCGCCGTGGGAAGGCCGGTGCCGATGTCCAGGAACTGGCGGACCCCGGCCTCGCGCACCAGATGGGTGACGACCCGGACGAGGAAGGCCCGGTCGGCGCGGGCCGCGGTGACGATGCCCGGGAAGATCTCCCTGATGTGGTCGCCGACCTCGCGGTCGGCGGGATAGTTGTCCTTGCCGCCCAGCCAGTGGTTCCACACTCGGGCGGAGTGCGCGGTGGCGGTGTCGATCACGGGTTCGTTCACTGTGCCGGCCTTCGTGCAGGGGGTAGGGCTGACAGGGTAACCCCGGGCGACACCGGAACCCTTGCCCCGTAGGGCCTCCGACCCTGATGGCGTAAGAGAGGTCCCCGTGCGCCGGGGCTCTCCGCGGTGGGTCAGAACAGGGCGGACTCGATTTCATCCCTCAAGGGGAAGACGTGGGCCTCCATCGCGGTCTCCCATTGCATCGGGTTCTCGGCGAGCTCACCCTCGATCTTGAGGCTCTCGTCCACGTCGTCCTCGGAGAAGGGGACACTCTCGTCCTCGACGAGCGCGTGAATCGAACGAACGATCATGAAATGCCTCATTTTATTCGGATCGTCGGTGAAGATGATCCGTTCCGGGGCCGGATCCATGTCCATCAGCGGCTTTTCGATGAACTCGTCCAGATCCGGGATCGCCCTCCACGGATCGAGCACCTCGGGGGCGTAGCCATTCGCCTGAAGGGCGAGAATCGATGTCCGACCGGTGGCGCCGTCGGCGAACATCGTCGTCACGGGCTCGACACCGTCGCCGGGAACCTCCTTGGAGAGCCAGGGCCGAACCTCGGGAACGGAGTCGCCGTTCCAGGAATGCTCCCAGAACGTCTCCCCGGTCCCGGTGTTCAGCGCCTCGACGTGCACCGTCCCCTCGCCCGGGCACGCGTACGAAGCCAGCACTCTCCTTTCCAGAGTGGCCACCCCGACCTCTCGGGGACCTCCGGAGGCACACGCCCGGCTCAGGTCCCGCTCCCATAGCGCCTCGCTTCCGGCCAACGAGGAGGAGGCCACGACGGCGTCCTGCTCGACCCGGACCCTGGAGTCCTCGGTCAGCTCACCGATGCCCTCCGAAGCCGAACCCCACGCGCGATGGGAATCCAGCACGTTCCCGGTCTTCGAGCCGAGCACCACCGTCCACACGGATTCGATCGGCCCCAGTGCTTCGCGGTACTCGACGACGACGGAGGCCCCATCGGCGGTCACCCCCACATCCGTGATGTCCTCGGCCGGGTAACTCCAGACCTCCTCCACGGGGTCCATCGCCACGGAGACGACCTCGTCCGCGAGAACAGCCACCGCTCCGTCCGAGGAGACCAGGAGATCCTCCTCCACGACCCGTCCGCTCTCCGCCAGGAATTCCTCGACCGCGGCCAGATCCCCCAGGGTCAGAGGAGGCCGGAAGTACTCGGTGTCGGTTTCATGGACCACCGCCTCCATGGGGGTCCCACAGGAGGAAAGAAGGAGAACCGAAGCGACGCAGAGCACCGTTCTGTTCAGCGATCTCATAGACGAACCGGTTCCGTTCTTCTCTTCTCTCAACGTCGACGAAGGGGACTTTAACCGCTCGGTGGGACCAAGCGCCGATCGAGGTACATATGAGCCCTCCGTGGGACCTCGCGGGCGACCTTTCCACGCCGAACACGCGCCCCTCACCGGCGACGCTTCATCGACAGAGCCGCGTTCCCCCGGCGTCCGTTCCCCGATGACCGGAGCGGACGATCGCGTTGACGGGCGGCATCCGGGCCAGCGGCCTTCGGACGTTCGGGGGCGGTGTGGTTGCTCACGTCCGGGCGCGGCCCGGCGAGCGGCGATCCCGCGTAGACCGTGAGGATCCGCCCGGCCATGAGGTTCGGGGCCCTTCGGACAGGAAGGCACGGGTCGGACCCCTGCCGGAGCGCCCGGACCCTGGGGCTAACCTGGGGTGGCGAATCCCAACGAGCACCGGAGCGGGGCACGTCATGAGCATGCTCACCAACAACCGCAAGCAGCGCTGGCTGCTGCCCGTGGTGCTCGGAACGATCATGCTGATCGTGGTCCTGGGCTCCTTCTTCGGCTGAACCGGTCCGGCCGGCGTCCCTCGGGCTTGACCTTGACACAGGTGTCAGGCTTTTAGCGTGCCGGCATGTCCTCGCACACGCTCCGTTCGGGAGCACCCTGGTACCTGGCCCTGGTCGCCTTCGCGGTCGGGACCGACGACCTCGTCATCGCCGGCCTTCTACCCGCCATCGCCCGCGACCTCGACATCGGGGTCGCCGCCGCCGGACAGGCGGTGACGGTCTTCTCGATCACCTACGCCGTGGCCGCCCCCGTGCTGGCCGTGGCCACCGCCCGGCTGCCCCGCCGCGCCCTCCTCCTGACCGGGCTCGCCCTGTTCGCGTGCGTCAACCTCGCGACCGCGCTCGTCCCCGGCTACGCGTCCCTGCTGGTGATGCGGGTGGTCGCCGCCCTGATCGCGGCGGTGCTCACCCCGGTGGCCTTCTCCATGGCGGCCCGACTGGTCGCGCCGGAGCACACCGGACGCGCGGTCGGCACCGTGGCCGCCGGGCTGACCGTCTCCCTCTTCCTCGGAGTGCCGATCGGCTCCCTCCTGGGCTCCCTCTTCGGCTGGCGCGCGACCTTCCTGGCCGTGGCCCTGTTCACCGGCGCGGTCCTCGCCATCGCCGCCTCACGTCTGCCCGCCCTCGACGGGGCGCCGGAGGCCGGACTCCGGCACCAACTGGGCAGCCTGGGGAGACCGGCCATCCTGACCTGTGTGCTCGGAACCGTCATGGGGGCGAGCGGCGGGTTCATGGTCTACACCTACATCGCGCCCCTGACCCGCGACCTCACCGGCGCCGGAGGGGTCGCTCTGGCCCCCCTGATCGCCGTCGTCGGCGCGGCCGGGGCCGTCGGGACCATGGTCTGCGGTCGGGCCACCGACCGGTGGGGCGCCGACCGGGTCCTGCTCGTCTCCTTCGCCGGGATGATCGCGACCAGCCTGACCCTGGCCGCGCTCGGGTACCTCGGCGGGGGAGCGGTCCCCGTGTGGTCCTTGGCCGCCGTGCTGGCGCTGTGGGGGTTCGCCGCCTGGGGTTTCGCGGCGCCGATGAGCGCACGGCTGCTGGGGTTGGCCGGGGAGGAGGGGACCGAGGCGTTGGCCCTCAACACCGGCGGCCTCTACGTGGGCACGGCCGTGGCCGGAGCGCTCGGCGGCGTGGTCGTCTCCTCCCAGGGAGGGGCCGGGGTGGCCGCGACCGCCACCGCGATCGGCCTGCTCGCCTTCGTCGCCATGGCGCTCTCCGTCCGGCGTTTCCCCACGTCCGGTCAGGTCGGAACGGTACGGGAGGACACACTTTCGTAGACTGGCGTCCGGTTCGAGGAGAGAGGGGGACGGCATGCGGATCGGAGAGCTCGCCGAACGCACCGGGGCCAGCCCGCGGTCGTTGCGGTACTACGAACAGCGGGGCCTGCTCGCCTCGGAACGGTCCGCCAACGGCTACCGGGAGTACGGCGCCGACGCGGTGGAGCGGGTGCGCAACATCCGGCTCCTGCTGGAGTCCGGACTGACCTCGGAGGACGTCCAAGAGCTCCAGGCCTGCCTGGAACTGGACCTGGTCCGTGAGCCCGCCTGCGCCGAGGCCGTCGCCCTGTACGAACAGCGCCTTCAAGCGGTCCGGGAGCGGATCGACACCCTCACCGCCACGGAGCGGCGCCTGGAGGAACGGATCGCGGAGCTCTAAGAGGACTCGGCGGCCAATCCGACGGCGTGGGCCACCAGGGCCGCGTTGTCGAAGGCCTCCGAGCCGTCCGGCAGCCGCATCGTGTCCTCCAGCCCGATCCGGATGTCGTGGCCGATGTCCAGGGCCGTCTCCAACATGGGCCAGGCGGTGGCGTCCGAACCGTGCAGGGTCCTGGGCGCCGTCACCTTCGCCCGGTCCAGCAGGGACTCGATCCGCTCCGCGTTGCGCCGGGCGTCATCGACCCCGACCTGGGTCGGCTCCACCAGCACCGACGCCACCTCGAGCCCCGTGGCGATCAGAATGCGGGCCGCCTCCACCGTCCACACCCCGGCCTCGACCGCCACCCGGCGGTCGCCCAACAGATGGACCAGATCCACCGAACCGGCCTCGTGCAGGTTCACCGAAACCGAGTCGGGCAAGGCCGGGGACGCCCACCGTTGCACCAGGTCGTAGCGTCTCCAAGGGTCCGATTCGGCCGACAACGCCGTGGTCAACGACACCGGGACGTCCGGACCGTCGGCGCGCAGCCGCTCCATCAGCGCGGACACCACCGATGGTTCCAGTGACTCGGCCCCTTCGGGATCGCGCGGATGGACGTGGATCGCGGTCGCGCCCGCCTCCACCACGGCGTGGGCGTCGGCCACGATCTGGTCGACGGACACGGGCAGCGAGGGGTGGGCGCCCGGCCGGCGATCACCGTTGAGACAGGCGACGATCCTCATGGAGTCTCTCCTTACGGCGCTCTGTAAGCGAATGTGCCCGTTCGCACCCGGGTACAAGCCCCCCGTCGGATCCCCTGGCAGGATGGCGGGCATGAGAAGACCTCTCGCCCTCGCCGCGGCGGCCCTGTTCGCCCTCGCGCCCGCAGCCCCCGCCTCGGCCGACCCGGAGGCCCCCGACGACGGGACCGGCGGCCTGGACTACCCGCGTGGAGGCGAGGGCCCGGAGGGGTCGGAGATCGCCTTCGAGTTCCAGGACGAGCGCATCGCCGAGTCCAGTGGGATCGCCCCCTCGCTTCGCCATGAGGGCGTGTGGTGGACCCACAACGACAGCGGGGACTTCCTGCCCGAGGTGTTCGCGGTGAACGAGGAGGGGGAGACCCTCGCCACCGTCACCCTGAACGTGGAGTTGCGGGACTGGGAGGCGATCAGTCTGGCCCAAGGCCCGGGCGGGGAGCCCGAGGTGTTCGTGGGCGACATCGGCGACAACTTCGCGGGCGGCTGGACCGAGGTCCGCGTATACCACTTCGTCGAACCCGAGGTCCTGGCCGACGTGACCCTGGACCCGTCGGTGCTGACCTTCACCTACGAGGACGGCGGCCGCGACGCCGAGGGGATGATGATCGACCCGCGCGACGGCCGGCTCTACGTGGTGTCCAAGGAGTTCGCGGGCGGTGTGTACGCGGCACCCGAGAACCTGGACCCCGAGGGTGGGAACGTCCTGTCCCGGATCGACTCGGCCCCGCTGTTCGCCACCGACGCCGCGTTCAGCCCCGACGGCACCCGCTACGCGATCCGCACCTACTGGGGCGTGACGATCTACGACGCCTCCGACGGGGTCCCGGGGTCCTCCCTGGGCTCCTTCGACCTGCCGGAGATGGAACAGGGCGAGTCGGTGGCCTTCACCCCGGACGGGACGGCGCTGATGGCGGGTACCGAAGGGATGAACTCCCCGGTCTGGCGGGTGCCCTTGGAAGGGAGAAAGCTCCCCGAGATGGTCGCCGTCGAGGAGGAGGCCGCCGCGAGCGACGAGGCCGAGGAGCCGGAGAGCGCCGGGGCCGGGAACTCGATCGGGGCCCTTCCGCTCATCCTGGGCGGCGCGGCCGTGGCCGTCGTGCTGATCGGCGGCATCGTGGTGCTGGCCCGACGCGGCTGAGCCCGGAACGTCGGTGCCTCCGGGTAGGACGGGGGCGAGGGAGCGGCGCATCCGTCGCTCACGTATCGCAGGAGAAACGATGGCACTCGACTACCAGATCGTCATGGACTGCGCCGACCCGATCGCGCTCGCGGGGTTCTGGGCCGAGGCCCTCGGCTACGAACGCGAGGACAACAGCGCCCTCATCGACCACGTGGTGGCCCAAGGGCTGGCCGGGGAGGACGACTACACGCTCCTCGACGGGCGCAAGGCCTGGGTCGCGATCTCGGTGATCCGGCACCCGGACGACCCGGTGCACGGGTTCACCGGGGCCGGGCTGGGGCGACGCGTCCTCTTCCAGCGCGTGCCGGAGCCCAAGACGGTGAAGAACCGCGTGCACCTGGACCTGCGCGTGGGGCCGGAACGGCGCGCGGAGGAGGTGGCCCGGTTGGAGGCGTTGGGCGCCACCGTGGTCGCCGAGGTCGAGGAGCCCGGGGCCTCGCACGTGACCATGCGGGACCCCGAGGGCAACGAGTTCGACGTGCAGTGACGCCCGATGAGGTCCCCCGGGGCCGGCTCCGGCCCCGGGCGCCTCCCCGGTCGAGCTAGTCGACGGGCTGGGGGTCCAGGAAGTGTTCGCGGCACAGGAAGGCGTGCCGGGAGAAGTCGGTGAACACCCCGTCCACGCCGACCTCGAAGAAGATCTCGTACTCGGCGGCGAAACCCCCGTAGTCCTTGGGGTCGCCGTCCGAGCGCAGGTCGGTGGGCAGGAAGTGGTTCTCGCTGCGGAAGGTGTAGGGGTGCACCAGCAGACCGGCCGCGTGGGCGTTCTCCACCAGGTCGGTGGGCTCGCCCAGAGCGCCCTCCTCGTCGGTGGGGACGATCAGGCTCTTGTGCGGGCCGATGGCGTGCGCGAAGGTCGCCACCTCGGCCAGACCGTCCGGCGTCGTGTAGTGCAGCCAGTGCTCCTCGGTGCCCATCAGGTACACGAGGGGGACCCCGGTCTCGGCGAGCCGGCGCAGGCTCTCGGCCTCGAAGGACTGGAGGAAGACCGGCACCTTCGGCTCCTCGCCGACCAGCTCCGCCTCGCGCAGCGCCGCGATCAGCGGCGGCTCCAGGTCCAGGCCCTGGGACACGTGGTAGGCGGGGTGCTTGGTCTCGGGGTAGATCCCGATCGGGCGCCCCAGCTCCTTGGTGAGGGAGAAGGCCAGCTCGATGACCTCTTGGAGCGTCGGGATCTCGTAGACGCCGTTCATGACCGCGTTCTCGGGGCGGATCTTCCCCATGCGCTCGATCGCGCGCAGGGTCTTGATCTCCGCGAGGGTGAAGTCCTGGGCGAAGAAACCCTCCACCGTGTGGCCGTCGATGGTCCGGGTGGTGCGCCGGTCGGCGAACTCGGGACGGTCGGCCACGTCCGTGGTGTCGCCGATCTCCTGCTCGTGGCGGCAGATCAGGTGACCGTCCTTGGTGGCCACCAGGTCCATCTCGATGAAGTCGCCACCGTGCCTCGCCCCCAGTTCGTAGGAGGCCAGGGTGTGCTCGGGCCGATGACCCGAGGCGCCCCGGTGGGAGATGATCTTGATGGGGGGTTCCTTCTTGTTCCTGCGCACAGTCGAACCGTCCAGACAAGCGATGAGCGGAAGTGAGATGAGGAGGCCGACCCACGTGCGGCGGGTCGGCCTCCATTCTCCAATGGTGTGGGACCGGTTCAGGACAGCCTGGTCAGGACGTGGTCGACGCACTCGGTGAGGGCGTTGACGTCACTGGGCTCGACCGCCGGGAACATGGCCACGCGCAGCTGGTTGCGGCCCAGCTTGCGGTAGGGCTCGGTGTCCACGACGCCGTTGGCGCGCAGGACCCGCGCGATCTCGGCGGCGTCGACCTCGTCGGAGAAGTCGATGGTGCCGACCACCTGGGAACGCTTGGCCGGGTCGGTGACGAACGGCGACGTGACCGGGGTGCGGTCGGCCCAGTTGTAGAGGATGGAGGAGGACTCGTGGGTGCGCGCCACGGTCCACTTCAGCCCGCCCTGGTCGTTCATCCACTCCAGCTGCTCGGCCAGGAGCAGCAGGGTGGCCACGGCCGGGGTGTTGTAGGTCTGGTCCTTGGCGGAGTTGGCGACCGCCGTGGTCAGCGAGAAGAACTCGGGGATGTAGCGACCGCTCGCGGCGATCTCCTCGACCCGGGCCAGCGCCTTGGGCGACATGATCGCGATCCACAGGCCGCCGTCGGCGGCGAAGCTCTTCTGCGGGGCGAAGTAGTAGACGTCGGTCTCGGTGATGTCGACGGGCAGACCGCCCGCGCCACTGGTGGCGTCCACGAGCACGAGGGCGTCCTCGTCGGCGCCGGCGACCCGCTTGATGGGCGCGGCCACACCGGTGGAGGTCTCGTTGTGGGTGAGCGCGTACACGTCCACACCGGCCTCGGCGACGGCCTCGCCGTGGCTGCCGGGGTCGGTGGAGATGACCGTGGGCTCCTCCAGCCAGGGGGCGCCTCCGGCGACCTTCGCGAACTTGGAGGAGAACTCGCCGAAGGCCAGGTGCTGGGACCTGGACCGCAGCAGGCCGTGGGCGGCGATGTCCCAGAAGGCGGTGGTGCCGCCGTTGCCGAGCACCACCTCGTAGCCGTCGGGGAGGGAGAAGAGGTCGCGCACGCCGGCGCGGACTCGACCCACGAGGGACTTCACCGGCTTCTGCCGGTGAGAGGTGCCCAGGTAGTGGGTTCCGGAGGAGGCGAGGGCATCGAGTTGGGCGGCGCGGACTTTGGAGGGGCCGCTCCCGAAACGGCCGTCGGCGGGCAGCAGGTTCGCGGGAATCTGAATCTCGGTCACACCGATCAGGGTAGTGGTGGGACGGGTGATACCGCCGGTCAGGGCGGGGATCAGGGGCGTGAGAAAACGTGACCGATGTAAGGGATCGTCACAATCGATGGTTCTGGCCGATATAGGCCAATGGTTATTCATGTCCATTAGGTGCGAATCGGGCACCCCTGCTGTCTAATAAGGCCTCCGCTGAAGGTGACGAGCGCCACGATCGCGGAGGAGGGGGTGTGACGTGACCGACCGGAAGTCCGATGAGCGGAGTCCCGTGAGGACCCTGGGGGCCTCGAAGGACAGGCCTCGTTTCCTTCAGATCTTCGACGAACTGCGCAGGCGTCCGTCCCGGAGCCGCGACCGGGCCCTGCGCAGGATGGCCTCCCGCGCGACCCGTCGTCTCGTTCCGGAGCGTGGCGCCCTCCAACGCGGCGACCTCGCCGAGCCCCCTCCCGTGCTCGACCTGGTCCTCGACCGGGACTCCGACCGCGCGAGGGTCCGGAGCATGCTCGTGGAGAGCTGTGCGGTCGGTCCGGTCTGGACCCTGCCCTTGGGGGACCCGACCGCCGCAATCGAGGTCGAGGAGGACCAGGAGCACGCGGAGAACCCCTCCCGGTCTCGACCCGCGAAGAGATCCTCCCTCCGGCGGTCGCGTCTGCTGTCCCGGTGGTCTCGACCCGCGCCGGACGAGGTCGTTCGTCCGGCCCCCGCCCTTCCTCTCGGAGAGAGGGAGGGTCCCGAGGCCGACGTCACCACCGACGAGCTCTACGAGCTGATCGGGAGCCTGGTGGACGGCGGCTTCGCCTGGACACGGAGTGTGGAGGGCCGGAAGGAGCTCGTCCCGCCCCGGCGCCGTCGTTTCCCGCCCTCTCCACGCCTGCCCCGACTGCATTCCCTCCTGTGGCTGCACCGTTGCGGCCTCGGCTCGAACGAGGACGACGGTGGCAGGGGAGACCCGGACCGTCGGTTGGAGAACGACAGTCGCTCACAGATCGAGGTGATCGGCAGGCTGCGCGAGGCGCGCCTGGAGGCCGCCATCGAACAGCGGGACCGGGCCCTGGAGGAGGCCTCCTCGTCCACCGATGACGGGAGGGGGCGACGTTGGAGGCTCCTGTACAAGCGCGCCCTGGTGCATTGGCGCAGGACGGCGTGGAGCGCCACGGCCGTCTCCCGGTGGGTGACCCGGGTGTCCGAGAAGGCGACCTTCGGCCTGCTCGACGAGAAGCTCCTCACCCCGCTCTCGTTCCTGGTCTCCCTCATCGTGGCCGCCACCCCCTTCGCCTTCCTCGGCCTGGCGGCCCAGCGGCTCAACGAAGTCGCCCAGCGGTTCAACGACCTCGTCTCCCTGGCGTCCGGGTTCCTCCTGGCCGCCGTGTACCTGCTCACCGTGTTCTTCTTCTTCCTCCCCTGGCGCTCCTACCTGTGGCTCGGCGACTACCGGAGCACGTTGGACGAGGGGGCGCGCAAGAGCTCGGACGGAACCGGGACGGGCCGTCTCGGCCGTTCCCGGGTCCTGGGCGTTCACCTCTTCAACGAACTTCACCACCCCGACCGTGACACGGGCAGGCTCGGAGCCGGCAGGGGAGAGAAGGGGACGCTTCCGCCCCCCGCCCACCGGATCGCCGTGAGCGCCCTGCTCGACGACCTCCACCGCCTCTACGGGGCCTCATCGCTGTGGCGAGGCGGTGCGCGGGACGCGCGTCCGGTGCTGATCTACGACCAGCGTGAGCTCGGCCCGGTCGGTCGTTACCTCGTCCGCCTGATCGAGGACGAGCGTCTGCGGCGTGCGCTTCCCGACCCTCTACTGCTGGTCCAGATCCGTGACGGTGAGCGCCCCGCGCTGGTCTCGGAGTCGATCGAGAGCGCCAGGTACGGTCACCTGCCCGAGTACGACGGGTCCGCCAAGACCTCACGAGAGGTCCGCGCGTGGCTTCGCGATCGCCATCTGGCCGGAACGCTCGGTGTCTCCCGGGTCCTGACGACGAAGGTCGCGCCTCTGGCCCGGGAGGCCCGGGAGCGGAGATGGCACACCCCGCCCGCCTGGGTCCCGACCCGATCCGCCTGGGCGACCCGTGCGCTCGGAGGATGTGCCGTGGTCGTCGCGCTCGTGCTCTTCTCTCAGGAGGTCGTGAACCCCCTTCAGACGAAGATGGGATTCTGCGTCGGTGAAGGGGTGACCAAACCACGGGGCATCTTCAGGGTCGACCGTTCATCGGGTGGTCCGGGCGCCAAGGAATGCGTCGGGGTGACCTATGGCGAAGTCAGGTTCCATGGTCGGCTGGACGGTGTCATCGAACTCATCCGGGAGCAGAACGAGGAGGTCGACAAGAGCGGAGAACCCTACGTCACGATCGCTCACATGGCGGACATGAGCGCTTCGACCAAGGAAGGCAAGGAAGGCAAGGAAGACTACGCCCTCGCCGGGGTCCAAGGGGAACTTTTCGGGATGGCCCTGGCGCAGAGAGAGCACAACGAGGACTCCGGGGACAGGCCCATGATCAAGCTGCTCCTGGGCAACGCGGGTGAGGGTTGGGCACACGCCGAGACCACGGCGGAGGAGATCGTCAGAAGGGCGAGGAACGAACGGTCGGGTATGGACCGTCCCATCGCGGCGGTCGGTTTCGGGCAGAGCCTGGTCCCCAACGGCACCGCCATACAGAAGATCTCGGAGGCCTTCATCCCGATCGTGGGGACCACCGCGACCTACGACGACGTGGCCTTGTCCGAGCCCTGGGGGCACAGCGGGTTCTACTTCCCGATCGCGCCCTCCAACAGCCGGATCGCCGAGCAGGCCGCCTACTGGGCCCGGCACGGGGCCTCCTGGAAGGACGGCGACTCGGAGGAGGGCCTGCCCGCCCACGCGACCGCGGTGGCCATCGCCCACAACCCGCCTCCCCCGGGGGGGCGAGAAGGAACACGAGCAGTACGGCCCACACCTGGCCGAGAGGTTCATGGACTTCTTCGAGGGCTTCGACGGAGAGCCGTGGAGGGGTTCCGAGGACTTGGGCGAGTCCGAGCAGGCGGGCGTTCTGCTCTACCAGGAGGAGCGTGAGGGGGGCGGGCCCACACTTCGTGAGGTGGTGAAGGAGGTATGCGCCCCGAAGGAGCCACCGGAACTGCTCTACTACGCGGGGCGTGCTCAGGACTTCAAAGCGTTCTACGAGGAGTTCCGGAAGTCCGCGTGGGAGGCCTGTCATAGAGGGGAGATGACCATCCTGGGGGGCGACGACGTCTCCAAGTTCATCTCCGATGAGGAAGTGCTGATCGAGGGCAATTCCGAGCGTCATCGGGTGTTCTACACGCCGTTGGCGCCCAGTGATTCCTGGGGCGTCCAGGCTGAGGAGGGCTCCGGGGCCGATGATGAGAGCGTCGAGAACGGTGATGAGAACGCCGGGACCGATGACGAGGAGTTCTACGACGAGGTCCGGGGGCTGGTCGCAGAGTCCCAGGGCGTGAAGAAGGAGCCGGAGGAGGGCGAAGAGGAGACCACCGAGGAGGATCCGAAGGCGAGCGTCAAGGAGGAGGGGGGCAACAAGAAGGCGCCCTCTTACGCACACGCCGTCGTGGGCTACGACGCCCTGAACGTGGTCACGCGGTCTCTGTCGTCGGTGGGTTCCGAAGGAAACGTGTCATGGGCCCGAGAACTCCTGAGAGGAGTAGGGATGGATCGCTCCGCCTTCCTGAACTCCGACGAGGGGTACGAGAAGGAACGGAACGAACTTTACAGAGAGATCCGGGGCACCGAGTTCACCGGGGTCTCCGGCTACATCGCGTTCGGTTCGGGCCAAGAGGATGAAGGAGATGAAGGGGGTGAAGAGGGCAACAGGGGGAACTGGCTCGGCGGGCGGATGGTGCAGTTGGTGCTGGCCGGCGCGGAGAGGTACAACGAGGACACCGAACGTGGGCAGCGCCAGCACGTGATCCAAAGATGCGGTCTGCGCAACGCCGACAAACCCGAAGAGGGTGAGCAGTGCGTGCCTGTGGAGCTTCAGAGGGGCGACTGAGCGCCGTGTGGTGTAAGGGGCGCGCGCCGGGCCGCGGGGGCGATTGGCACCGAGAGGGCCCGGCACGAGATCATGCCTTCTGTGGACGACCAGAACCCCGCCGAACTGCGGAAACCGTACATGGGTGAACCCTTGCGCCGATCCGACCTGGCCGAACTGCCGATGACCCAGTTCCACCTGTGGTTCGGCGAGGCCTATGAGTCGGGCCTGGCCGAACCCAACGCGATGGTGTTGTCGTCGGTGGAGCCGTCCGGCTTCCCCCGGTCCCGCACCGTCCTGATGAAGGGCTACGACGGTTCCGGGCTGCGTTTCTTCACCAACTACACCTCGCGCAAAGGGCGGGCACTGGACGCCGACCCGCGGGCGTCGGTGGTCTTCCCCTGGCACGCGATCCGCCGTCAGGTGCTGTTCGCGGGCACGGTGGAGCGTCTCGACGACGAGGAGAACGACCGCTACTTCGCCTCGCGGCCTCGCGGTTCCCGCCTGGGGGCCTGGGCGAGCGAACGTCAGTCTCAGCCGGTGGACGACCGTGAGGAACTCGATCGGCTCTTCCACGGCTTCGACACGGTGTGGGGTCTGGACGACCCGATCCCCAGACCCGCCTACTGGGGCGGCTACCGCCTCGTCCCCCACGAGGTGGAGTTCTGGCAGGGCGGACAGGACCGTATGCACGACCGTTTCCGTTACCTGCTCCACGAGAACGGTGCCTGGGGCATCGATCGCCTCGCCCCCTAGGCCGAGGGGCCGTCGGGCGTGATGTCGGTCGCTTCGTACACGGGTTCGGAGATCGGCGGGGTCGAAGGACCGCTCGGCCCGGGGACGGGGTACTCTGCACACCTGTGACCTCAGGCCCTTGCGAGGCGGAGATCACATGGAACGACCGTGTCCGCATCGTGAGACATCGTCGAAAACCATGCTCGGCACGTCACGATATGCTGGAATCATCGGTGGTCGCTCGCGCGGTCCTGCGGACGTCCCGGTCCCCACTCGGCCCCTTGGGAATCACTCGGTCCCGGCCCGTGTTGTGCCAGACCCGCCGTACCCGCCGTGACCGTGCGTCGGGCGCAGAGCCTTGGGAGGGGAGTCTTGACCGCACACGGGCTGATCGACACCACGGAGATGTACCTCCGTACGGTCTTCGAGCTCGAGGAGGAGGGCATCGTCCCGCTTCGGGCCCGCATCGCCGAGCGCCTGCACCAGAGCGGACCCACGGTGAGCCAGACGGTCGCCCGCATGGAGCGTGACGGTCTCCTCCGGGTCGAGAACGACCGGCACCTCGTGATGACCGCCGAGGGACGCCGACTGGCCACCCACGTCATGCGCAAGCACCGCCTCGCCGAGCGCCTGCTCGTCGACGTGATCGGCCTCCCCTGGGAGGACGTCCACATCGAGGCCTGCCGCTGGGAGCACGTCATCTCCGAGGCGGTGGAGGAGCGCCTGGTGACGCTGCTCAACGCCCCCTCGGTGTGTCCGCACGGCAACCCCATCCCCGGCCTGGACGAACTGGGCCTCGAGGGTTACGCCCCCGAGCCGTTCACCGACGACTCCATCGTCCCCATGGCGGACGTCGTCTCCAACACCGACATCACCGTCACCGTGCGTCGCATCAGTGAGCAGCTTCAGCCGGACGCCGACATCATGCTCACTTTGCGCGAATCCGGGGTACAACCGGGACAGGAAGTGGTGCTTCGTGCCGCGGACGGCGGGGTGCGCGTCATCGGCGAGAACGGGCACACCGACCTGCCCGAGGGCGTCGCCGGACACATCTTCGTCGCCAAGCCGTGAAACGTTCGTACACGTTGATCGGTTGCTCATCGGGATTGTCCCATTGCGCTGCGGGAACGTTGACGGTGTTGCTACGCTCGCCCCAAGGTGCGGTCGTTCGGGGTACCCGGAGCGGGCATGTATGCAGCTCATGACGGCGAGGTGGCGGCTAGATGACACGGTGGGGTGAGCCCTTCCGGGAGAGCGATGCGCTCGCCACGGCCGAAGTCGTCGACCAGGCGCAGATCGCCATCGTCGTCATCGACCGGTTCAGTCTCCTGCGGTACTGGAATCCCTACGCGCGCGAACTCTTCGGATTCGTCGACGGGCGCGACTACGTCGGCATGTCCCTGCTCGACATCGGCATCCACGAGTCCGACCGCGAACACGCCTCCCAGCTGGCGCGCCGCGTCCTGCGCGGAGAGCCCTGGGAGGGCACGTTCGCCGTGCTCAAGGGCGACGCGACCTGGATCCACGTCCGTGCCCAAGCGGTGCCCATGCTCGACGAGGCGGGCGAGGTCGACGGCATCGCCCTCATCGCCCGCGAGGCGTTGCGCAGCGGCCGGGTCGAGGAGCAGTACGGACTGCTGGAGCGGATCGGGAGCCGGTTGGCCGGCTCCCTCGAACTGGACTCCACGGTCAAGGGCGTGGCGGGCATCCTGGTGCCCCAGTTCGCCGACCACTGCTTCATCGACCTCTACGATCACGAACGCCTGGTCAGACAGGTGTCGGTGCACGCCGAAGGGTGGGAGCCCCCGCCCCGTACCTGGTACGAGGTCGGCGACGAGGTCCGCTACCCCGAACGCCACTTCGTCACTCAGTCGTTGCGTCGACTGGAGACCGTGGTCAGCAGCGAACACCTCTACGAGAGCTCTCCCAACGACCGTTCCGACCGGGTGTCCCGTCAGGTCGGGGTCACCTCCGCCATCGCCGCCCCCCTGCGCGCCCGCGGCGAGGTCCTGGGCGTGCTGACCCTGGCCCTGTCCGGACTGTCCCCGAGACAGAAGAGCAGCTACGGCGGTTTCGATCGGGATCTGGTCGGCGCCATCGCCTCCCGCGTCGCCCTGGCCATCGACAACGCCCGCCTGTACGAGGAGGAGCGCGGCACCGCTCTGGCCTTCCAGAAGAGCCTGCTCCCCAGCGACTTCCCGACCCTGGACGGCTTGACCCTCGCCCACCGCTATCTGCCGGCCGGACCGATCAACGGTCGCGGTCTCCAGGCCCAGGTGGGCGGCGACTTCTACGACGCCATTCCGCTGTCGGCCGGGCGCGTGGGCCTGGTCATCGGCGACGTGGAGGGACGGGGCCCGCACGCGGCGGCCGTCATGGGGCAGCTGAGGGCCGCCCTGCGCGCCTTCGCCCAGGCCGACCGGGAGCCCGCCGATATCCTGCGCGAGCTGGACGAGTGGGTGCGTCGACTGGGCGTCCCCGACGGTAACGGCGGGGTCTGGATCCCCAGCGTCAGCTGCCTGTACATGGTCTACGACGCCTGGTCCCGGGAGCTGTCCTACGCCAACGCCGGGCACGCTCCGCCACTGCTCGTCACCTCCGACTCCGTGGAGACCCTGGATCTGGAGGTCACCGACCGCATGCTGGGCGTGCGGGCCAAGGGCGGTTCGGGCGAGGACATCGTCTACCACCAGGCCGATCTGCGGCTGCCCATCGGCGCGACCCTGGTCATGTACACCGATGGTCTGGTGGACCGCAGGCCCGTCGGCGGGGAACCCGACCCCGAGGGCGCTCTCGTGCGGCTGAAGGAGCGGGTCTCCGAGGTCGCCGACAAGGACGTCGAACAGATCGCCGAGGCGGCCGTGTACAGCGTGCCGGGCGAACTGGAGGACGACACCGCGCTGCTGGTCGTGCGCACGCACTCGGAGGAGCTGGCGCTGCGCGAGGGCTGGTTCCCCTCGGAGGCCTCCACGGTGGGCGCCGCCCGTCATCTGGCGGCCGACACCTTCAAGGAATGGGGCGTGGACCGGGACCAGGCCGAGCTGGCCTGTCTGCTGGTCTCGGAGATCGTCACCAACGTGGTCATCCACGCCACCCCGCACCCGGTGCACCGGGAGTTCACCGGAGCCGGGGTGCTGGACTCGGAGAGTCCCCTGTCCTCGAACGGCGGTGGGGCCGACGAGTTCGACGAGGACTGGAGCGACCTTCTGGAGGCCGTCGCCGAGGAGGACGAGTCCAGCGAGGATCCGGCCGAGAAGGAGTTCCTGCTCCGACTGCGCCGGGGGGCCAACGCGATCTGGGTGGAGGTCTTCGACCACGACCTGAGGCTGCCCCGGATCCGTAGCGCGGCCGCCGATGACGAGGGCGGTCGAGGACTGTACCTGGTGGAGCAGCTCGCCAGCCGATGGGGTTCGCGTCCGACCCCGGACGGCAAGGCCGTGTGGTTCGAGATGCCCATGCACGCGGACGGCTCCGAGGGCACCGACGGGGACGCCCGAGAGGAACCGGAGCGGGCCGCCGAGAGGTGACCGACGTGTCGCGAGGGGGACCGGAGGACTCTCCGGTCCCCCTTTCGCGTTCTCGGCGGGGGCACCCTCGAGCGCGTACGGTGCCCTTCCGGCGGCTTTCGGTGAGGAGGGCGCTCGAAACCGTTCGCTCCCGCTGGTCGGGACACCTGACGTCCTAAACCTTTTTCAGGCCACCAAAAAATGACCCGAGCGACCTTGTTTATCCGTAGTCGTCTGGTTACTTTATTCAGTGGTAAACGGTTGTCGTGTGCCCTGGAAAGGCCCTGGAGGCATTGTCATTCGGTCGTTCGAAAGTGGTCGCCGCTTCTCTGGAGAGGGATCGGGTTCCCGGTCCCGCCGGGGTCTCGGGACCTTCTCGGCTTCCCGAATCGACTATGTCCCAGGGTTTGTCGGGTGTCGGTCGAAGGGTTTCGGGGGCTCTCCCATTTCCCCGAAGGTCATCGCTCCGTCGGTCCGTTCCACCGTCGAAGGGGCCTCGAACCGTTCTCGTCGCGAGAATCCCCGGACTCTCGGGGATGCGGTCGCGCGCCATTCGGGACCTGGTCCCATGGGTGCGGTCGAAAGCGTGGCCCCCTTCTCCCGAAGGGAGAGGCCCCCTCTCGGTGGCCCCTCCCCGAGGGAGGACACGGTCGTGGCCGTCGTCTTCTGAGGGGGTCTCGCCGGAGCACACGTCGACGCCATCGAGACCGAGGCCCGGGCGGCCGGTCCCCACCCGCCTACGGGATCGTCCGTTCGTGCCTCGCCGGTCGTCCGAACACCGTGGACCCGCCACCCTCGGGCGGCGGGTCCACGGATCGTTCGATGTCGGGTGAGGGGTGCGGCTCAGCGCCAGGACCAGGCCCACAGCAGCAGGCAGACGAACATGAAGACCACCACGATCCCGGGGGTCGACCAGGGGACGTGGACCTTCCTGCGAAGCCTGCGGACGCCGATGATCAGCAGTACTGCCAACAGCCCCATCACGATGAGGCCGTCCCACGCTCCGCTCATGACCGGGACCCTTTCGGACGGGGGTTCTACAGGCCCAGGCCTCGGCCGACGATCTCCTTCATGATCTCGGTGGTGCCACCGTAGATCGTCTGGACTCGCGCGTCCTGCCAGGCCCGTGCCACGGGGTATTCCATCATGTACCCGTACCCGCCGTGAAGCTGAAGGCACCGGTCGATGACCCGGTTGCACATCTCGGTGGTCCACCACTTGGCCTTGGCGGCGTCCTCGACGGTCAGTTCACCCCGGTTGAGCAGCTCGACCCCGCGGTCCACGTAGGTTCGGGCCAGATCCACCTCGGTGGCCGACTCGGCCAGGACGAAACGTGAGTTCTGGAAGCGTCCGATCGGGCGGCCGAAGGCGGTGCGGTCCCGGCAGTACTCGATCGTGTGCCGCAGTACGAAGTCGGCGGAGGCCACCGCGCAGGTGGCGATGGAGAGCCGCTCCTGGGGGAGGTTCTCCATCAGGTGGATGAACCCCTGCCCCTCGGTCCCGATCAGGTTCGAGACGGGGACCCGTACGTCGTCGAAGGACAGCTCGGCGGTGTCCTGCGCCTTCATGCCGATCTTGTCGAGGTTGCGACCCCGGGTGAAGCCGGGCATGTCGCGTTCGACGGCGATCAGGGAGAAACCCTGGGCCCCCGCCTCCGGATCGGTCTGGGCGACCACGATGACCAGGTCCGCGTTGATGCCGTTGGTGATGAAGGTCTTGCCGCCGTTGAGGACGAAGTCGTCCCCGTCGCGTACGGCGGAGGTGGTGATCCCCTGGAGGTCGCTGCCGGTGCCGGGCTCGGTCATCGCGATGGCGGTGATCAGCTCTCCGGAGGCGAATCCGGGGAGCCAGCGGCGCTTCTGCTCCTCGGTGGTCAGGCCCACCATGTACGGGGCCATGACGTCGTTCTGCAAGGTGATGCCGAGGCCGCTGGCGTGGGCCCGACAGATCTCCTCGTTGACGATCTGGTTGTACCGGAAGTCGTCGAGGCCGGTGCCCCCGTACTCCTCGGGGACCCCGTGCCCGAGCAGCCCGACCTCACCGGCCCTGACCCATACGGATCGGGGCACGATGCCGTCCTTCTCCCACTGGTCGTGGAACGGGACGACCTCCCTCTTGAGGAACTCGGCGACGGTTTCTCGGAAGAGGTCGTGGTCGGCGTCGAAGAGTTCCCGTTTCATGCTCTGCTCCAGAGGGTGTCGGGGGTCACGTTGTTCCCACACGTTAACCGAATCAGATTCGGTTTTGAAGTGCGAGAGGCAAGCCGGGGCAAAGTTCCCGTCCGCGTGGGCGGTTCCCCTGAGAAGGGGAGGAACGGGTTCCTACTCTGGCCGCAGCGGGGCCGCCGTCCGGGGCGGCCCGCCGGACCGGGGGAGACGATTCGATGGCACGCGCCGGCACCGCCGACCGAGGGGAACGGGACGGCCGGCGCGGCGGTCGCATCGCGCTGATCATGACCTCCCTGATGCTCACCGTCCTGCTCTCCGCGCTGGACCAGACCATCGTCTCCACCGCGCTGCCGACCATCGTGTCCGAGTTGGGCGGGCTCAACCACCTGTCCTGGGTGATCACGGCCTATCTCCTCGCCGTCACCGCCTGCACCCCGCTGTGGGGCAAGCTCGGCGACCAGTTCGGCCGCAAACGCCTGTTCCTGACCTGTATCGCGGTGTTCCTCGCCGGGTCGGCGTTGTGCGGGGCCGCCCAGGACATGCTGCAACTGGTGCTGGCCCGCGGCTTCCAGGGCATCGGCGGCGGCGGGTTGATGGTGCTGGCCTCCGCGATCATCGGCGACGTGGTCTCTCCGCGCGAACGGGGCAAGTACCAGGGGCTCTTCGGCGCGGTCTTCGGGGTCTCCAGCGTCGCCGGGCCGTTGCTCGGTGGCCTGTTCGTCGACCACCTGTCCTGGCGCTGGGTCTTCTACATCAACCTGCCGCTGGGGCTGCTGGCCTTCCTGACGGTGCTGTGGGTGCTGCCGAGCCGGAGCCCCGTCGGACGGCAGAACATCGACTACGCGGGCATCGTCCTGATCGCGGCGACCGCCGTGTGCCTCACCCTCGTCGCCTCCTGGGGCGGCAGTGTCCACTCCTGGCTGTCGTGGCAGATCATCGGCCTGTCCGCGGCCGGAGTGATCTTCGGGATCGGATGGTGGTTCACGGCCCGAAGGGCCCCGGACCCGGTCATGCCGCTCGGCCTGTTCCGCGACCCCACCATCGTCGTCTCCATGGGCATCAGCCTGTGCGTGGGCTTCGCCATGATGGGTTCGATGGCGTTCCTGCCGCTGTTCCTCCAGATCGTCCACGGTCTGTCGCCCACGGCCTCCGGGCTGCACCTGCTGCCCATGGTGCTGGGCATGTTCCTCACCTCGATCACCAGTGGACGCCTGGTCACCCGTACAGGCGTGTACAAGCCGTACCCGATCGCGGGCATGGCGCTCACCTCGCTCGGCCTGTTCCTGATGTCCCGGATGGGCCCGGAGACCTCCCTGGTGGAGATGGGGCTGTACTTCTTCGTCCTGGGCGCCGGTCTGGGACTGGTGATGCAGGTGGTGGTCGTGGTCGTGCAGAACGCCGCCTCCTACGACAACCTGGGGGTCTCCACCTCCGCCGCGACCTTCTTCCGCTCGATCGGCGGCTCGTTCGGCACGGCGGTGTTCGGCGCGGTCTTCGCCGGACAGCTCGCCGGGAATCTGGCGGCACGGGCCGGCGCGCTCGACCTTCCGCCGGGGGTGGACCCCGCTCGTCTGGAGAGCGACCCGAGGGCGCTGGACTCCCTCTCCCCGGCGACCCAGGCCGGTTTCCTGGAGGCCTACGCCGACGCCATCGACACCGTCTTCCTCTGCGCGGTCCCGGTGGCCCTGGTCGGGTTCGTCCTGGCGATCTTCCTGAAGCAGATCCCGCTGCGCACCACGATCGGCACCCCGGACCTGGACGAGACCGTCGCCCCGGTCGCCACCCCGAGTCGCACGGCGATCGAACAGGTCGAGAACGAGATCTACCGGGCCTGCGGGGCGGAGGGCGCCGAGACGATGTACGGGCGTCTGCGCGAGGCCGCGGGGCTGGACCTGTCCATCGAGGCCTGCTGGGCGCTCAGCCATCTGGGCGTCAAGGGGCCGATGACCGCGGCCGAGCTGGCCCGGATGTCCGGACTGCACGATTCCCGGTGGGAGGCCGCGCATCGAGAGCTGCTGGAGGCCGGATACCTGGTGTCCGAGGAGGAGCCGTGGGAGTTGAACTGGCGCGGGGAGGACGCGGTCCGAAGCCTGTACGAGGCGCAGCGCACGGCTCTGCGTTCCCTGCTCGCCGACTTCGGGCCGGACGAACATCCCGACGTGTTCGAGGTCCTGGAACGGGTCACCGGGGGCACTCTGAGCGCCGAGAACGACATCGGTGGCCTGGGGCGTTCGGGGGAGTCCTCCTGACGCGGACGGCCTCACACGGTCGGATCGGATGGAAAGCGGGGGGCGGGGTCTTGCCGGCCCGGTGAAACCGAATACAGTTCGGTTTATCAGGACGTCACATCCACGCCCTTTGGAGGACCCCGTGGCCGAGGCATACATCGTCGGCGCAGTACGTACCCCCGTCGGCACCAGGAAGGGCGCGCTGGCAGCCGTGCACCCGGCCGACCTGGGAGCCCACGTCCTCAAGGAACTCGTCGAGCGCACCGGGGTCGACCCGTCCGCCGTCGAGGACGTCATCATGGGCGTCGTCAGTCAGGCCGGCCCCCAGGCCCTCGACCTGGCCCGTACCGCCTGGCTGTCGGCCGGGCTGCCCGAGACCGTCCCCGGCGTCACCCTGGACCGCCAGTGCGGCTCCTCCCAGCAGGCCGTCCACTTCGCCGCCCAGGGCGTCATGTCCGGCACCCAGGACCTCGTCGTGGCGAGTGGAGTGGAGAACATGGGTATGGTGCCCATGGGCGCCAACGTCCAGTTCGCCATCGACAACGACCTCCCGCTGTACGGCGAGGGGTGGATCGAGCGTTACGGCTTCCAGGAGATCTCCCAGTTCCGCGGCGCCCAGCTCATGTGCGAGAAGTGGGGCTACAAGCGCGAACAGCTGGAGCGCTTCGCCCTGGAGAGCCACCGACGCGCCGCCGTCGCCTTGGAGGAGGGCCGCTTCGACTCCCAGATCGCCCCGATCGCCGGGGTCTCCCGGGACGAGGGCGTGCGTGCCGACACCACCATGGAGAAGATGGCCGGCCTCAAGCCGCTGCGCGAGGGCTGGGAGCTGACCGCCGCCGTGGCCAGCCAGATCTCCGTCGGCGCCGGCGCCCTGCTCATCGCCTCCGAGCGGGCCGTCGAGCGGCACGGCCTGACCCCGCTGGCCCGGATCGTCCAGCTCTCGCTGGTCGGAGACGACCCGGTCTACATGCTCACCGCTCCGATCCCGGCGACCAGGATCGCCTTGGAGAAGGCGGGTCTGGGCATCGACGACATCGACGTCACCGAGATCAACGAGGCCTTCGCCCCGGTCCCGATGTCGTGGATCGACGAACTGGGCGCCGACCCGGCCAAGGTGAACCCCAACGGCGGCGCCATCGCCCTGGGTCACCCGCTGGGCGCCACCGGTTCGATCCTCATGACCAAGCTGGTCAACGAACTGCACCGCACCGGCGGCCGTTACGGCCTCCAGACCATGTGCGAGGGCGGTGGCCAGGCCAACGTCACCATCATCGAACGGGTCTGACCCCACGCCTCGACGGGGCCGCCTCCCATCCCGGGACGCGGCCCCGTCCGCCGGTTCAGGGCAGGACCACCTTGATGTTCTCGAAGAAGGCCTCCAGCCCTCCTTCACCCTCCGACCAGGAGCCGAAGGGTTCGGAGCACTTGAAGACGTAGTGCAACTCGTCATCGCCCTGCCAGAGGCCCCAGACCTTCACCGCATCGATGCCGGAGAGGAAAGGCCCTCTCCGGCCACGCCGTTCTCCAGACCGAGCCAGACGGCCATCTCCTTCAACTGTTCCACCAGCTCGGGCATGGTGTCGGCGGGGGCGTCCGGCTCCAGGGTGACCCGGCGGGCGAGCAGGGTGCCCGAGGCGCGGTCGGCCTTGAGGTCCACCCGGGCCACCAGATCGTCGCCCAGCAGGAACGGCAGGACGTAGTAGCCGTGCACCCGCTTGGCGGCCGGCACGTAGATCTCCAGCCGGTAGCGGAAGCCGAACAACTCCTCGGCCCGATCGCGGGTCCACACCAGTGAGTCGAACGGGCTCAGCAGCGCACGGGCCTCCACCTTGCGGGGCACGCGGGCGTCCCGATGCAGGTAGGCGGGGCGTTCCCAGCCCTGGACGGTGACCGGGATCAGCTCTCCGGCGTCCACCAGGTCGGCGACGGCCTTGCGGGACTCGACCGCCTTGAGTCGGAAGTAGTCGCGCAGGTCGGGCTCGGTGGCCACGCCGTGCGCGCGGGCCGCGATGGAGACCAGCCCACGATGGGACTCCTCCGGGGTGGGGAGGGGCGCGGTGTGGATCTCGGTGGGGAGCGCGCGTTCGGGCAGGTCGTAGCGGCGTTCGAACTGGATGTTGCGTCCATTGGAGGTGAGATCGCCGATCCAGAACAGGTACTCCAGGCACTTCTTCACCTCGGACCAGTTCCATCCCCAGTGGTCCTTGCGGCGCGGGGCGTCGTGCGCCAGGGCCGCCTCGACCTCGCGGGCGGTGGCCGGGCCGATCCGGGCGACCTCCTCGCGCACCGCGGTGAGCAGTTCCGGCCGCTCCTCGCGGATCCCGTTCAACCACCCGACCCGTTCCTGGGCGCGGTTGCGTTCCATCCGGTGACGCATCAGCAGGTGGGTCGAGGGCGGTACCAGGCTCGCCTCGTGGGCCCAGCACTCGACCAGGCGGGCCCGACCGGAACCGACGGTGGAGGTGGCGGCCCGGTCCAGCAGGGCGGTGTCGTAGCCGCCGAGTCTGGCGAAGATCGGCAGGTACTGGCTGCGGGCCAGAACGTTCACGCTGTCGATCTGGAGGATCCCGATCCGGCCCAGGACCCGGGCCAGGTGGGCGAGGGTCGGTTCCGCCCTGGGGCGCGGGTCGGCGAAGCCCTGGGCGGCCAGGGCGATCCGTCGGGCCTGGGGCAGGGAGAGTTCGGCGTCGCGACGAGGATGGGGTTCGGCCATGCCGCCAACCTAGTCCGTGCCGACGACATTTCTCGGCACCTCTCTATGGAAGAGAGCTTTTCTCCATTTAGGGTGTCCGAAAGGGGGCTCTGGAAGGCTGAATCCCCACCAAGGGGGGTTGGGAAGTCGCTATGACGTCGGGTTCCTCCACTTCCTCGAAAAAACCTTGTGCACGATGCGAACCGGAGGGGGCGAGGGCCCGTCCAACGCAACGCGACGGAAACGGACCGATCATGTGCCGGGAGTCGCGTGACCCCGGTGCGGAGGACGGCCGCACCGGGGTCTTTCCGTATCCGCCCACCGAGCAACGCTCGATGACGCCGTCGCGGAGGTCCGAGCGCAGGTCAGAGCGGGACGTCGGCGCGATGATCTAGCCTTTGGCTGTGCGTATCGCGACATGGAATGTGAACAGTGCCCGCGCCAGGGCCGAACGGATCGGCGACTGGCTGGACCGGAGCGACATCGACGTCGTCGCCATCCAGGAGACCAAGGCCCGTGACGACCAGTTCCCCGCCTCGGTCTTCACCGACCGCGGCTACGAGGTCGCCCACCACGGGCTCTCGCAGTGGAACGGGGTCGCGATCGCCTCGCGGGTGGGGCTCGACGACGTGCGGATCGGGTTCCCCGGCCAGCCCGGTTACGGCGACCCCGAGGAGCGCGAGGCCCGGGCCATCGCCGCCACCTGCGCGGGCGTCCAGGTGTGGAGCCTGTACGTGCCCAACGGGCGTGAGGTCGACCACCCCCACTACGCCTACAAACTGCGCTGGTTGGAGGCTCTGCGCGAGGCGGGCGTCGCCCGGTTGGCGGAGGACCCCGAGGCGCAGATCGCCTACGTCGGCGACTTCAACATCGCCCCTCAGGACGACGACGTGTGGGACATGGCCGCCTTCGAGGGCCTCACCCACATCACCGAGCCGGAGCGGTCGGCCTTCCAGGCCCTGATCGACGCGGGGTTCGACGAGGTCGTGCGCGAGCACACGCCGGGTCCGGGCGTGTACACCTATTGGGACTACAAGGGGCTGGCCTTCCCCAAGCGCAGGGGCATGCGGATCGACTTCGTGCTCGCCTCGCCCGCGCTGCGGGCCCGGGTGACCGGGGCCTCCATCGACCGCGAGGAGCGCAAGGGCAAGGGGGCCTCCGACCACGCCCCCGTCATCGTGGCCCTCGACGGGGCCGATGACCGGCCGGTCGACCGGCAGAAGAAGTAGTGAGGACGACGGTGAACGCGAACACGGAGTCGAGAACGCCCGCGGTGGCGGTGCTCGGCAGCGTCAACATGGACCTGGTCGCCTACGTGGACGAGGTGCCGGGCGGCGGCGAGACCGTCACCGGGACCGACTTCCGTCAGGTCCCCGGGGGCAAGGGCGCCAACCAGGCGGTGGCGGCCGCGCGGGCGGGCGCCCGGGTGGCCTTCCTCGGCGCGGTGGGCGACGACCTCTTCGGCGCGGAGCTGCGCGCCGATCTGAGGGAGAAGGACATCGACGTCACGGGTCTGCGCACCGTGCCCGGGGTGTCGGGGGTGGCGCACATCGTCGTGGACGGGCGCGGCGGCAACCGCATCATCGTGGTCCCCGGGGCCAACGGCGAGGTCACCGGGGTCCCCGAGGAGCACCGGTCGCTGTTGGAGGGGGTCGACGCCCTGTTGCTCCAGCTCGAACTGCCGATGGAGGCGGTGACGGCGGGCGCGCGGCTCGGCCGTGAGAAGGGTGTGCCGGTCTACCTGACGCCGGCTCCGGCGCGGGAGCTGCCGGACGAGCTGCTGGCGCACGTGGACGTCCTGGTGCCCAACCAGCACGAGGCCGCCGCGATCACCGGGTACGACGAACCGCGCGCGGCGCTGGCCGCGCTGCTGGAGCGGGTGCCCGAGGTGTTGTTGACGTTGGGCGAGGACGGTTCCCTCTACGGCCGTCGCGGGGAGGAGCCGGTGGCGGTTCCGGCGCGTCGGGTGACGGCGGTGGACACCACGGCCGCGGGCGACACCTTCTGTGGTTCCTTCGCGGTCGCGCGCGCGGAGGGACGTTCCCCGCGTGAGGCGATGGAGTTCGCCGCGGCGGCGGCCGCGATCTCGGTGGGCCGGCGCGGAGCCGGTGCCTCGATGGCGTCGCGGGACGAGGTCGAGGCGCTGCTGCGCGGATGACGACGGGGCCCTTCGGGGCCTCGTTCGTTTCGGGCGGGGATTCCTACGGCTCCGGGTGGGGACGGCACCCGGAACGGCTCAGGAGATGTGCCCGATCTGTCGCAGAAAATCGTCGGGGTCCTGGTCCTGGATCCGGACCTCCAGCACGATGTCCACGTTGTCGCCGACCATCCGGCCGCCCCAGGGGAGCGGTCCGCCGTCTCCGACCTCGAAGTCGGAGAGGGAGAGCCGGGTGGTGGCCGAGAAGAAGTGGCCGTAGGTGCCCTCGGGGTCGCCGTAGTCGGGGGCCTCGCCGACCCATTCGGTGCTCAGGGTGACGGGGCGGACCACGCCGTGCAGTTCCAGGTCCCCGTGGAGGCGGAAGGAGTTGCGGCGGCGGTCCGGCTCCACCCCGGTGGAGGTGAAGTACAGGCTCGGGTGGTTCTCCACGTCGAGGAAGTCGGCGGAGCGCAGGTGCGCGTCGCGGGCGTTCACCCCGGTGTTGAGACTGGCGGTCTCGATCTCGACCTCGACGGAGGACAGCGTGGGGTCGTCGGCCACGTGGATCCGTCCGTGAGCCTGTCCGAAGGTCCCCTGGACCCGGCCGAAGCGCAGGTAGTGGGCGACGAAGATGAGGCTGGAGTGCAACGGGTCCAGGTACCACGTACCCGGTCCGGGGCCGAAGGCCGCAGGGGTGGATGCCATTGGCGAATGCTCCCTATTTGTCTGGTATGCGTGTTTCGTCCACATACCTTAGGTGCGATGTCCCACCGGTCGATCTGGTTCCGACCGGTCGTTCGCGAGACATTCGACTCGCCTCGAACACCCTCCGGAGCCTCTCCGGACGGCCGGAAGGGCCGGAGCGAACGCCCCGACCCTTCCAATGGTGACCTCGGTCACATGTACTCGGGGGCCTCCACACCGAGCAGGTCCAGACCCCGGACCAGCACCCGCAGGGCCACGGCGACCAGGGCCAGCCGCGACTCCCGCTCGGCGTCGGTCTCGGCGGTCAGCACCGGGCAGTGCTCGTAGAACGCGGTGAGCGTCTGCGCCAGCTCGAACAGGTACGTGGACAGGCGGTGCGGCTGGAGGAGGTCGCCGACCTGCTCCACCACGGCGCCGAAGCCCAGCAGCTTGAGGGCCAGGTCGCGCTCGGCGCGCTCGGAGACCGTGATCGGACCCTCGATCCGGGCCGGGTCCACCTCTCCCTTACGGAAGATGGAGCGGATCCGGGCCTGGGCGTACTGAAGGTAGGGGCCGGTGTTGCCGGTCAGCGCCAGCATCCGGTCGAAGTCGAACACGTACTCGGTGTCGTGCGAGACCGACAGGTCCGCGTACTTCACCGCGCCGATGCCGACCTTGCGGGCGATCTCCGCCCGGCTCTCGGCGTCCAGGTCGGGACGGTTCTCGGCGACCACCGCGGCGGCCCGCTCGACCGCCTCCTCCAAGAGCTGCATGAGCCGGACCGGGGCGCCGCTGCGGGTACGCAGGATCTTGCCGTCGCTCCCGAGCACGTTGCCGATCTGCACGTGCGTGGTCTCCACGCTCTCGGGCAGCCAGCCGGCCTTGCGGGCCGTGGCCCAGACCATCTTGAAGTGCATGGCCTGCGGGGCGCCCACCACGTACAGGATGCGGTCGGCCTTGAGGTCGTCCACCCGATAGCGGACGGTGGCCAGGTCCGTGGTCGCGTAGCCGTAGCCGCCGTCGCTCTTGCGGATGATCAGCGGCACCGGCTTGTCCTCACGGCCGGTGAAGCCGTCGAGGAACACGCACAGGGCGCCGTCGCTGATCTCGGCGATGCCCTTGCTCTCCAACTCGTCGCACACGTCGGCGAGCATGGCGTTGTAGCCGCTCTCACCGGCGAGGTCCTCGTCGGTGAGGGTCACGCCCAGCTTCGTGTAGACCCGGTTGAAGTAGACCTTGGACAGACCCACGAGCTTGCGCCACAGACGCAGCGTCTCCTCGTCGCCGCCCTGGAGGGCGACCACCCGGCGCCGGGCACGGGCGGCGAAGTCGTCCTGGCCCTCGCCCGAGGCGTCGAACTTGTTGCGGGCCGCCTGGTAGAAGGCGTTGGGGTCGGTGGTGAGCAGGTCGGCCTCGTCGGAGGCCTCGCCGACCTCCAACAGGTGCTCGATGAGCATGCCGAAGGGGGTGCCCCAGTCACCGATGTGGTTCTGCCGGACGACGTTGTGGCCCAGGAACTCCAGGGTGCGGGCGAGGGAGTCGCCGACCACGGTGGTGCGCAGGTGACCGACGTGCATCTCCTTGGCCACGTTGGGCGCGGAGTAGTCGATCGGGATGTTCAGGCGCTCCTGCTCGGGCACGCCGAGACGGTCGTCGGTGAGGAGGCGACCGGCCTGCTCGGCGATCCAGTCCTCGCGGAGCGTCAGGTTGATGAAACCCGGACCGCTGACCTCGACGTCACGGCAGACGTCGGACACGTCCAGATGTTCCATGATCGCCGCGGAGACCTCGCGGGGCTTACGGCCCAGGCGCTTGGCGAGCGCGAGTGCCGCGTTCGCCTGATAGTCGGCGAACTGGGACGGGCGGATGACGGGGTCGGTGTCGGCGAACTCGGGGCCGAAGGCGGCGCCGAGGGCGGACTGGACCCGTCGCGAGAGTACTTCCTGCGGGTCGGCCATACCTCTAAGCCTACCGACCGGCAACACCTGTCCCTACTGATATGAGGGAGGACACGATGCGGACTCCACGAGGGATGGAGGTCGCGATCCCCCGCCCCGGAACAGGGGAGGGCCGAGGAAGGGAGAGTCCATGGAGGAGCACTGGGATCCGGACGCCCCCGGGGTGATGACGTTGCCCTCGGGGCGGCTGGTGCGAGGTCGGGCGTTGGCCCTCCCGCTCCCCGAGGGGCCGCGTCCGGGATTCGCGCTGTATCTACTGGACCAGGAGCCGCCGGCGGTCCCCTGGGTGTCCCGGTGGGTGCGCTGGGAGGACTTCGGACTGCCCTTCGACGATCGTGATGCCGCGGCCCGGTTCCGGGAGGCCCTGGAGCGGGCGGGCACGGAGCGCGTCGAGGTGGCCTGCCTGGGCGGGAGGGGGCGTACCGGTACGGCGCTGGCCCACCTGGCCGTCCTCGACGGAGTGCCCGCGGAGGAGGCGGTCGCCTACGTGCGCGAACACTACTCGGCGGCGGCCGTGGAGACCCCCGAGCAGGAGGCCTACGTGAGGGCCTTCGAGGGCTGAGGCGGGCCGGAACGGTCGGTGGTCACTCCGACTGGCCGCGGCGGTGGAGCCAGTTCGGGGCGCGGTGCTGCACACGCCGGCGGACCTGTTCGTCGACCCGGCCCCGCGCCAGGTCGTGGGCGAGCCGGCAGGCCTGGGCGATACCGGTGGGGTGGCTGTCCCCGTGGGCGATCACCACCGTGCCGTTCAGGCCCAGCAGGGCGGCCCCGCCGTAGGTCTCGCTGTCGAAGCGGTCGCGCATCCTGCGCAGGGCGCCGCGCTGGAGGACCGTCCCCGCCTTTGCCAGGGGGGAGGAGGTCAGCGCCTCCTTCACGGCGTTCAGGGTGAACTCGGCGGTGCCCTCGACGGTCTTGAGCGCCACGTTGCCGGTGTGCCCGTCGGTCACCACCACGTCCACGCGTCCGGCGAGCAGGTCGTGTCCCTCGACGTTGCCCCGGAAGTCCATGCCCTCCGGCCCCTCGGCGGCGGCGGAGAGCAGTTCGACGGTGCGTCGGATCAGCTTGTTGCCCTTGCCGGGTTCCGAGCCGATGGTCAGCACGCCCACACGGGGGGCGTCGATCCCGAAAGCGGTCCGCGCGTAGGCGCAGCCCAGGTGGGCGAACTGGACGAGCATCTCCGGTTTGGCGTCGGCGTTGGCGCCGGCGTCCACCAGGATCGTGGGGGTGGGGAGGGTGGGAAGGGTCACCGCGAGGGCGGGGCGCAGTACGCCGGGAAGGGTCCGCAGGCGCACCGTCGAGGTGGCCACGATGCCCCCGGTGGACCCGGCCGAGACCAGGGCGTCGGCGTCGCCGCGTCGGATGAGACGACAGGCGACCGCGGCGCTGGAACGAGGGCGTCTCCAGCTCGCCAGGGCCCCCTCGTGCATCGCGAGCTCGTCCTCGGCGTGCACCACCGGGACGTCGCGCAGGGCGCCCTCCTCGGCGAGCAGGGCGGCGATCTCGGTGCGTCTGCCCACCAGCAGGACCTTCAGGCCGTGTTCGCGGACGGCGGTCACGGCCCCCCGCACGATCTCGTCGGGCGCGTTGTCGCCGCCCATGGCGTCCACCGCGATGATCGGCGACGACGTGAGCGGAGCGGGGAGGTCCGGGTCGGATGTGCCACTCATCTCGGTCGCTTTCTCACAGGGTGGATCGGTGGTCCGGGGAAGGTGACGGGACACCCGTTCACGCGGCTCGGAGGGGGCGTGGGCACGGGCCGCGCGCTCCCTTTCCAGGGTGCCTTCGAGTGGGGTGTCGCCACGTTATCGCGTCGCCCTCGTCACGTCCGTGTGTGGCGCGTTCGTACACTCATGCGAGGATACTTCCAGTATGTCCAGGTCAGAGCTGGACTTTGCGTGAGATGGGTACAAATCCCCTAGTCGGGGTATATCCGCTCGCTGGTTCCGGTGTTCGGACTACTCCGTGCACAGGACATAACCGAATTTCCATCCCCGGGTGGCCCGGTACCCGTATGCCGGCGTCCCCGGATCAGGGCTGCCCTCCTTCTCCGGAGGGTCCCTGTCTACCGCAGGAGAGGAGAGGCGTGAGCGTTACGCCAGACGTGGCACAGGGCCCGTCCGCCGGACGTCGGTTTCGTGCCTACACGACGAAACACCTCGACGAGTTCACGGCGCGAGCCGGGCTCCCCGCCGATGAGCGGCTCGCGGTCAAGGCGGTGGCGCATGTGCTGCCGTTCCGCGTCAACAGCTACGTCATCGACGAGCTCATCGACTGGGACGCCGCTCCGGACGACCCGATCTACCGCCTGGTCTTCCCGCAGGCGGACATGCTGCCCCACGAGGACGTCTCCAGGATCGCCGACCTGCTGACCTCCGGCGCCGGGCGCAAGGAGCTCAACGAGGCCGCCAACCAGGTGCGCGCCAAGCTGAACCCGCACCCCGCGGGCCAGATGGACCTCAACGTGCCCACGCTGGGCAACGAGGAGCCCATCCCGGGGATCCAGCACAAGTACAAGGAGACGGTGCTCTTCTTCCCGAAGCAGGGGCAGACGTGTCACGCGTACTGCACCTACTGCTTCCGCTGGGCGCAGTTCGTCGGCGACGCCGACCTGAAGTTCGCGTCGGGCGAGATCGACCAGATGGTCGAGTACGTGCGTTCGCACCCCGAGGTCACCAGTGTCCTGTTCACCGGTGGCGACCCGATGATCATGGGCGAGGGGGTCATCTCCCGCTACATCGAGCCGCTGCTGGAGATCGAGCACCTCGAGGCCATCCGTATCGGGACCAAGGCGCTGGCCTACTGGCCGCAGCGCTTCACGACCGACCCGGACGCGGAGGACACGCTCCGTCTGTTCGAGAAGGTCGTGGCGTCGGGCAAGAACCTCGCGTTCATGGCCCACTTCTCGCACCCGAACGAGATGCGTCCGGAGCTCGTGCAGGAGGCCGTGCGTCGGATCCGCGCCACGGGCGCCGTCATCCGCACCCAGGCGCCGCTGATCCGTACGATCAACGACGACTCGGCGACCTGGGAGAGCATGTGGCGCACGCACCTGCGTCACGGCATGGTGCCCTACTACATGTTCGTGGAGCGCGACACCGGCCCGCAGGACTACTTCGCGGTGCCGCTGGCCGAGGCCTACGACATCTTCCGCGGTGCCTACCAGAAGGTCTCGGGCCTGGCCCGGACCGTCCGAGGCCCGTCGATGTCGGCGACCCCGGGCAAGGTGTGCGTGGACGGCGTGACGGAGATCGCGGGAGAGAAGGTCTTCGTCCTCCACTTCATCCAGGCGCGCGACCCGGAGCTGGTGGGTAAGCCCTTCTTCGCCAAGTACGACGAGAAGGCGGCCTGGCTGTTCGACCTTCAGCCGGCCCTGGGCGCCACCCACTTCCCGTGGGAGAACGCCCCGGTCGGAGACAACGGCCTGGTGGACCCCACTCGCCTGTAGGCGGGGTCCGAGGTCCCGTCCGCCGCCCCTTACGGCGGCCGGGGCCGTTCCCGCGCCGCCCCTTGGGCGCGGGCCATGGAGAACAGACGGGGCCCGGCACCTGGTTGGTGCCGGGCCCCGTTGCGTGTGAGCGCCGTGGACGGAAGGTGGCCGTCGCAGGACGGGAGTGGACCGCGCGGCCGGCGGCGCACACACGTTTTTTCCGTTGTGGTCTGTGGTTCGTACGAGGTCAGCCCAGGAGGGCGTCGAAGTCGCCCGTCTTGGCCCCTCGTACGAAGGCCTCTATCTCGGCGGAGGTGTAGACGAGCGCGGGGCCCTCGGGGTCGCGGGAGTTGCGGACCGCGATGTCCCCGTCGGGGAGGGTGGCGATCTCGACGCAGTTCCCGTCCGGGTTGCTCCAACTGCTCTTGGTCCATGTGACCTGCAGCCGGTCGGCGGGAACGCCGTTGTAGATCGGGTGCATCCTCAACCTCCTGGAACTTCGGGGGACTGGTGAGCGGGTGTCCACGATGGCTCCAGCACGCCGTGCCCGTCAGGGCCGGGCCACCATGGCCGGACGTCTCGTCCGAGAATCGGTCCGCTTCTTCCAGGGTGGTCCTCTGTCTCCTTCCGAGCCCACAGCGTAGCTCATGCACGTGCATCCGTGATTGCATCAGTAAAAACTCATGTGCACCCCATAAGGGGAGACAGGGTGAAAGGCCAGGTCATCGCGGGTTTTCGTGTTGCGAGAATGGCCGGGTGTTCTCGGATCGTTCTCCACTCGTGGCCAAAGGTGGACACGGTGAAAGTCGATGTCCAGGGCCCAGGGTGATCGATCGATCACAGAAGGTGTCGGCCTCTGTGCGACGAAAGGCCCCGGTCGGAGCCGGGGCCGTGGGGATCGCGGTGTCGGGAGGATCAGTCCCGGTGGAGCTCCAGGAAGCGCTCGAGGATGCCCTGGGTGTCGGAGGGGCGCGGGGCCTGGGTGGCGAGGTGGTCCATGGTCTGCGCGTAGCCGCTGGTGTCGTCGAACTTGTCGAAGTACAGCGCGCTGTTCAACTGCTCCAGATAGACCACGTCGGGGAGCTGCGGTGTGGGGAAGCGCAGGATGCTGAAGGGGCCGCCGGCCGCCGGGTGGCCGCCCATGGCGAAGGTGGCGATCTGGATCGTGACGTTGGGGCGGCGGGACATCTCGATGAGGTGCTCGATCTGGCCGCGCATCACCCGGGCGTTCCCGTAGGGGCGGTGCAGGACCGCCTCGTCGATCACGGCCCACAGCCGAGGGGCGGTGTTCTCGGCGTCGTTCTCGATCGTCAGGCGGCGCTGGCGATGCATGCGCATGTGCACTCGACTGTCGACGTCCTCGTCGGAGGTGGCCGTGCGGGAGAGCCGTATGACGGCGCGCGCGTAGTCCTCGCTCTGGAGCAGGCCGGGGACGAACTGCACCTCGTAGGTGCGGATCATCGAGGCGGCCTCCTCCAGGCCGACGTAGACCCCGAACCAGTGGGGCAGTACGTCGCCGTACTGGTGCCACCAGCCCTGGGCATTGGCGCTGGAGATCAGCCCGAGAAGTGCCTCTCGCTGTTCGCGATCATCCACTCCATAGAGTTTCAGCAGGTCATCGACATCGCGATGTTTGAAACTGACCTGGCCCAACTCCATTCGACTGATCTTGGCGTGGGAGGCGCGGATCGCGTAACCGGCGTCGTGCCGGGAAATACCCTTCTCCTGGCGCAACCGCCTGAGCTGGGTGCCCAGCAGAATGCGCAGAACGGTCGGGCCACCACTGGAATTGGCCAGAAAATCCTGTGTGACCTGGTGGTTCTGTATCGGATCGGCTACCACTTCGCCTCCCTAGAGCGGTATTGGCGTGAGCGGCGGCTCAGTATACCTACGGAGTTCCCTCTCGAACGGTACTCGGACCCGTTTCACCGAAGGTCCAAGGTCCCCTTCTTCGCATCTCCGGTAACGGAGGTGAATTCTTCGAGTCGCCCCCTACCGATGGGGGGAGTTCGTCCTATAGGGTTGCCGAACGTTGAGCTGCACGTGCATCTGTGTCTTACGTCTGTAAGGCACGCAGGGGCACGGAGGCGGTGGACGCGTGAACCGACATCACCCGTGAGGACAGTGATGAACGTAGAGCTGATGCCCCTGGAACCGGCCGCCGGGGCATCCTGGGACCCCCCCTCCCCGGCGGAGGCCTCCAAGGCGGTCCCGGGAGGTTGGTGGGATCCCTCACTCGGGAACCTGCGGATCGACGAGGGCACCCTCGGGGTCGGCATGGCCGGTCACGCCTACGCCGCGGTCCCGACCTCGGTGAGCCGGGCCCGTCGCTTCGCGGTCGCCTGCCTGGCCGAATGGGGGATGCCCGCGGCCGCCGACGACCTCGGCCTCATCGTCTCCGAACTCGTCGGCAACGCCTGCCGCCACGCGGTCACCGGTCGAATTCCCTCACGTACACGCGTCCTCCTCCAGCTCCGTCCGCTCCCCTCCATCGACGCCGTCGTTTGCATGGTCTCCGACCCCGAGACCCGAGGGCCCGCCCAGGCGCCGACGGACCGGTTCGCCGAATCCGGACGAGGGCTCGGCCTGGTCGCCGCGTTCAGTCGAGAATGGGGTTGGAGCACCGTCGCGGGACAGGGCAAGGTCGTCTGGGCGATCTGCGGTTCCGAACCACGCTGACCGGGAACACCCCTCCCCAGGGAACGGAGCGCGCTCGGGGGCGGGGATCCACGGCTCGGGCCTTCGACCCGAGTAGGCTGTCGGTGCATGTCGGTATTTGCCCGACAGCGACAGAGGATCCCCACAGACCCCGAACAGCGGGAGTAAGGCGTGGCCGTACTGGACTCGGACCGGGAGCGCTTCCCGTGCGATGGTCTCGCCGTCGTGCGCTTGGAGGGCGAGATCGACATCGCCACGGCCGAGGACGCCTACGTCCGTCTGCGTGAGGCGGTCCTGGAGAGCTGTACGGTCGTCGACCTGTCCGAGGTCGGGTTCATCGACGCCTCCGGGGTCAATGCCCTGGTCGGGGCGACGCGTCTGGCCACCGGCCTGGGTCGTCACCTCCTCGTGGCCGGACCTCCCGGGCAGCTCCGTCGGATCCTGGACGTCCTCGACCTCAACGACCTCCTACCGACCCACCCCGACGCCGAGGCCGCCCGGGCCACGCACGTCACCCACGCGCTGTCCTGAACGGCCCCCCGAGAGGGGCCGAACGACGACGGGGCGCGCCCGGCGGAGTACCGCCCGACACGCCCCGCCCCTCGAGGACGTGAGCCCTACTCCACGGTCACGCTCTTGGCGAGGTTGCGCGGCTGGTCCACGTCGTTGCCCTTGGCCAGGGCCAGTTCACAGGCGAACACCTGCATCGGGATCGTCGCGACGATCGGCTGGAGCAGGGTCGGCACCGCCGGGATCTCGATGAGCACGTCGGAGTACGGACGCACCGCCTCGTCGCCCTCCTCCGCGATCACGATGGTGCGGGCGCCGCGGGCGCGCACCTCCTGGATGTTCGACACGATCTTGTCGTGCAGCACCCCGCGCCCCTTCGGGGAGGGGACCACGACGACGACCGGGAGGTCGTCCTCGATCAGCGCGATCGGACCGTGCTTGAGCTCGCCGGCCGCGAACGCCTCGGCGTGCATGTACGCCAGCTCCTTGAGCTTGAGCGCGCCCTCCATGGCGACCGGGTGGCCCACGTGGCGGCCGAGGAAGAGCACCGTGCTCGCGTCGGCGAGGGAACGGGCCAGCTCACGGACGGGCTCGACCGTGTCCAGGACCTTCTCGATCTGCTCGGGCATGGTGGCGAGCTGGGCGATGACGGCGTTGATCTCGTCGCCGAACTTCAGCCCGCGGACCTGGGCCAGGTAGAGGCCGACGAGGTAGCAGGCGGCGAGCTGGGTGAGGAACGTCTTGGTGGCGGCCACCCCGACCTCCGGGCCGGCGTGCGTGTACAGCACACCGTCGGACTCGCGCGGGATGGTCGACCCGTTGACGTTGCAGATGGACAGGACCTTGGCGCGCTGCTCCCGGGCGTAGCGGACCGCCATCAGGGTGTCCATGCTCTCGCCGGACTGGGAGATCGCGATGACCAGGGTCTGCTGGTCCAGGATCGGGTCGCGGTAGCGGAACTCGCTGGCGACCTCCACCTCGCACGGGACCCGGCACCAGTGCTCGATCGCGTACTTGGCGATCAGGCCCGCGTGGTAGGAGGTGCCGCACGCGATGATGACGATCTTCTCGACCGTGCGCAGCTCCTCCGGGGTCAGACGCATCTCGTCGAGGGTGAGCCGGCCGTCGGTCGAGACGCGGCCCAGGAGGGTGTCGGCGACCGCGCGCGGCTGCTCGACGATCTCCTTGAGCATGAAGTAGTCGTAGCCGCCCTTCTCGGCGGCGGAGGCGTCCCAGTCGACGTGGTACTCGTTCACCTCGACGGGCGTGCCGTCGTAGTCGGTGACGACCACGGAGTCGGCGCGCAGCTCCACGACCTGGTCCTGGCCCAGTTCGATGGCGTCACGGGTGTGGGCGATGAACGCGGCGACGTCGCTGGCCAGGAAGTTCTCACCCTGGCCTCGGCCGACGACCAGCGGCGAGTTGCGGCGGGCGGCGACCACCAGGTCGGGGTCGTCGGTGGAGACGGCGACCAGGGTGAAGGCGCCCTCCAGACGCTTGCACACATCGCGCATGGCGCCGGCCAGGTCACCGTCGCCCCGGCGTCCCAGCTCCACGGAGAGCAGGTGCGAGGCGACCTCGGTGTCGGTGTCGGAGAGGAACTTGCAGCCTTCCTCCTCCAGCTCCTGCCGGAGGGCGGCGAAGTTCTCGATGATGCCGTTGTGGACGATCGCCACACGGTTGCCGTTGTCGACGTGAGGATGGGCGTTCACGTCGTTGGGGGCACCGTGGGTGGCCCAACGGGTATGCCCGATGCCGGCGCCCTCGCCGGTCACGGGGTTCTCTTCCAAGGCCTTCCGAAGGTTGGCGAGCTTGCCCGCCCTCTTCTCGGTGCTCAGGGCACCGTCGCCCAGGACGGCCACACCCGCGGAGTCATATCCGCGGTACTCCAACCTTGCCAGGCCGTCCACGACGACCTCGAGCGCCGGTTGCGGCCCGACGTAGCCAACGATTCCGCACATGGCCGACAGCGTAAGCGAAAAGGGTGGGCGAATCGACCAACCAGCGTGTCATACCACTGCTTGTTTTCCCAGGTAACGGTATAGACCATTTGGTGTATGGGGGGTAGACCACGCAGGTGGGGCCGCTGGTCGAGACCACGAGTGGAACCGGTTCTACCCGGCTCGGCGCGGGCGAAAAAACCTTCGCCGACATGCGGACGAACATGTGGTTTCGGGCACGTTCCGGCTTCAGTCGGGAAAATGGGGGACCGTCCGCCCGGAGTGGGAGGGCGGCTCGTCTAGGGTGGTCAACCGTGTCTCACGCGACGAAGAACGGCTTCTCCTCGCCCTACGTGGAGTTGGACCGCACAGCCTGGGCCGCGCTCCGCGCCTCCACGCCCCTATCCCTCACCGAAGCCGACCTCAACGAGCTTCGCGGGACCAAGGACCCCACCTCCCTGGAGGAGGTGAGGGACATCTACCTGCCGCTGTCACGGCTGCTCAACCTCTACGTGGGCGCCACCCAACAGCGACACGCCGCCGTGCGCGCCTTCCTCGGGGAGACCGGGCGGCCCTCCCCGTTCATCATCGGGGTCGCGGGCAGTGTCGCCGTGGGCAAGTCGACCACGGCCCGGCTCCTGCGCTCACTGCTCGCCCAGTGGCCCAACCACCCCGACGTCGAGCTGGTCAGCACCGACAACTTCCTGTACCCCAACGCGGTCCTGAAGTCGCGCGGCCTCATGCGCCGCAAGGGCTTCCCCGAGAGCTACGACCGGCGGGCCCTGGTCCGCTTCGTCTCGGAGATGAAGGCCGGCGCCGACCGGATGGACATCCCCGTCTACTCCCACCTGCACTACGACATCGTCCCCGACGAGCGTCAGACCGTGCACCGCCCCGACATCCTCATCGTCGAGGGCATCAACGTCCTCCAGCCCGCGACCGCCGGACGCCTGGCCGTCGCCGACTTCTTCGACTACTCCATCTACGTCGACGCCAAGGTCGAGAACGTCCGCAACTGGTACCTGGACCGCTTCCTCGAACTCCGCCGCACCGCCTTCTCCGACCCCCGCTCCTACTTCCACCACATGGCCACGACGATCGGCGAGGAGGAGGCGCTGGGGTTCGCCTCCGACACCTGGCGCACCATCAACGAGGTCAACCTCGTGGAGAACATCCGACCCACCCGGGGCCGGGCCACACTGGTCCTGTTCAAGGGGGAGGACCACCGGGTCAGCCGGGTCCGTCTGCGCAAGACCTGACCAGAGGGTGACGAAGGCGACGAAACGGGCGACCCCCGCCCGTTCGGGTAGGCTTCCTCCTTCGGCCTCGTCACCCCACGGGGTCTTGTACGCGCTCATGGATCGGAACGAACCGGGCCTTCACGGCGACCGGGGCGGGACCGCGCGTACGCGCGAAGCCGCGTCCTGTCCCGCCGACATCCGAGGTCCTTCATGACCGCCACCGATCCCACGATCGCGCCCGAAAACCCCGAACTCGTCGCCGAACGCCGTCATCTGGCCGCCGCGCGAGCCGCCCTTCGCCGTATGCGCGAGGAGGTCGACGCCACCGAGCTGCTCTTCGGCGACGTCGTCAAGGACAAGGTCACCGACGCCGCCCTGCGCCGCGGTCGGGAACGCCGCCTCGCCGCGCTGTCCGACATCCCCGACGCGCCCCTGTACTTCGGTCGCCTGGACTTCGACCAGGGCACCGTCTTCCTGGAGGAGGACGTGAGGCCGGACGAGGAGTACGACCGGATCCACATCGGCCGTCGCCACGTGCACGACCCCGAGGGCCGCCCCATGGTCCTGGACTGGCGGGCGCCGATCAGCATCGCCTACTACCGGGCCACCCCCGCCGACCGGATGCTCACGCGTTCCCGGCGTCGCTACGGCTTCACCACCACGACCGGCCCCGACGGAGAGCCCGAGAGCCACCTGACCGCCTTCGAGGACGAGGACCTCCTCGGGGGAGGGCAGGGCGACGGCGTCGGCGTCGGCGGAACTCTCCTCGACGCGGAGATCGAACGCCCCCGCACCGGTCCCATGCGCGACATCGTCGCCACCATCCAGCCCGAGCAGGACGACCTGGTCCGCGCCCCGCTGGAGACCACACTGTGCGTCCAGGGCGCTCCGGGCACCGGTAAGACCGCCGTGGGCCTGCACCGCATCGCGTACCTGCTCTACACCGAACGCGCGCGCCTGTCCCGTTCCGGGGTGGCGATCATCGGACCCAACCGCTCCTTCCTCTCCTACATCCGCGACGTGCTCCCCGCCCTGGGCGAGGTGGACGTCCACCAGACCACCGTCCTGGAGCTCATCACCCGGGATCTTCCCGAACGCTCCCGTCCCGCCAAGGGGTGGGTCGGACGCACGGAGACCCCGAGCGCGGCGCGGATCAAGGGTTCGGCGGTGATGGCCGAGATCCTCCGTCGCGACCTGTGGTCCCACCTGCGCTCACCGGAGGAGACGATCGTGGTCCGCAGGGGAGCGCGCCGATGGCGCCTCTACCCCGAGGACGTGCGCCCGCTCCTCACCGAACTGGCCGAACGAGGGATCTCCTACGGTTCCGGCCGCGAACTGCTCTCGCACCGCATGGCGCACGTACTCCTCACCCTGATGGAGGCCGAGGGGGAGGTCTGCGACGACCGCACCCACACCAGGGTCCGTCGGGATCCGGCGGTGCGTGCGGCGGTCACCGCCCTGTGGCCCAAGGTCGACCCGCTCAGGATGGTCTTCGGTCTGCTCACCGACCCCGAACGGCTGGCCCGGGCGGCCGAGGGGCTGCTCGCCCCCGAGGAACAGGCCGCTCTACTGCTGCCGGGCAAACCCCGGGGGCCCAAGTCCGCCCGATGGTCGGAGGAGGACCTGACCCTGGTGGACGAGGCCGCCTCACTGATCGAACGGCCCTCCGGTATGGGGCACGTGGTCGTGGACGAGGCACAGGACCTGAGCCCGATGCGGTGCCGGGCGGTCGGCCGGCGCGGTGGTTCCGGTTCGTTCACGGTGCTGGGCGACATCGCCCAGGGGACCGACCCGTCGGCGGCGCGTCACTGGTCGACCCTGCTGGAGCACCTGGGCAGGCCCGATGGACACCTGCACGTCCTGGACCGGGGCTACCGGGTCCCCGCTCAGATCATCGACTTCGCTGCCGGGCTGCTGCCGACCATCGCCCCGGGCCTCGGCGCCCCCGTCGCGGTGCGCCGCTCTCCCGGCTCGTTGCGGGTCGTACCGACCACCGAGGAGGAGCGGACCGCCGACCTGGCCCGGGCCTGTCGTGAGGCGCTCGAAGGCGACGGCTCGGTGGGGCTGATCGCCGCCGACGACCGACTCCCCGCGCTGTGCGAGGCCTTGGCGGCGGAGGGGGTGGAGGCACCCCCGATCGGCGAGGTCGGTCTGGACGGCGCCCGTCTGGTCGCCGTCCCCGCGAGCCTGGCCAAGGGTCTGGAGTTCGACGCGGTGGTGGTCTCCGAACCCGCCGAGATCGTCGAGGCCGAGGAACGCGGGGCCAACCGGCTGTACGTGGTGCTCACCCGCGCGGTCGGTTCCCTGCACGTGGTCCACGCCCGCCCCCTCCCGGAGCAGCTCGTCTGACCGATCCCCCGGACGCGTCTGGCCTCTTTCGGGGGGTCCGGCGCGCTCGCCGGAGAATCGTATGAAACCTCACAGCGGTTTTCCACGTCGGACCGGGTGCGACGGACACGCGAGAAGGGGGAACGGTATGAGGGGCGTGGTCCTCGACGATCTCAGGAGGCCCTCCGGTACGGGGGACCCGGGGCTGGACCGGCGACTGTGGCGGGCGATGGAGGGCGTGGGGACCATCGATCCCGAACGGGCCGTCGAGGATCTGCGCGACCTGCACCGGGAGGTGGTGGAACGGGTGGGGGCCGGCCACCCCGAGGCGCTGACGGTCCGTGTCCACATGGCGTTGTGTATGGAACGCAAGGACGACCCGGTGGGCGCCGCCATCGACCTCAGCGGTCTGGTGGGGGAGCTGTCGGAGGACATCGGCCCCCTGCACCCGCACATGCTGGCGTTGCGCGCGGAGATCGCCCGCCTGTGGGGCGAGTCCGATCTCGTCGACCTGGCCGCGGACAGCTACGAGCGACTGGCCCGCCTGCTCGAGCAGGCGCGCGGCGCCGACGACCCGGGGACGCTCGCCGCCCGTGAGCGCTTCGCCTGGTGGACGGGGAAGACCGACCGCCCCGAGGCGACGGCGGAGGCCTACGACGACCTGCTCGACCGGCGACGTCGGGCCCTGGGACCCAACCACCCCGAGGTGTTGGAGACCCGGACCGAGCTCGTGCGGTGGCGTCTGGCGGCGGGGGACCCGGTCGGGGCGGCCCGGTGCGGCGAGGACGAGGTGGCCGCCTACGAACGGGTGCGGGGCGCGGGCCACCCCGACACCCTGGCCGCTCGGTCGCGGCTGGTGCGTTCCTATGAGGCGGCCCACGACCCGGCGGGCGCCGTCCGGGCCTGTGAGGGGCTGCTCCGGGCCCGGCTGATGACCCAGGGTCCCGATGAGCGCGAGGTCCTCAACACCCGTCGGACGCTCGCCCACCACCGTGTCTCCTCGGGCGACCCGTTGCGCGCCGAACGGGACTACGAGGAACTGCTCACCGACCTGGCCCGTCTTCTGCCCGCGGATCACCGGATCACCCTGCTCACCCGGTTCGGCCGCGCGCGTCTGCTCTTCCTCCTCGGGGAGACCGAGACGACCGGGGCGGAGCTGACCGCGATCCTCCCCGACCTGGAGCGGGTGGTGGGGGAGGATCACGAACACGTGCTGGAGGCCGGCTTCCTCCTGGTGGCCTCGCGCGTCACCACCGGCGACGCGGGGGAGGCCCTCGACGAGGCGGAGGCGCTCCTGCCGAGGCTGAGTCGCCGTCACGGCGACCGCCACTACGCGACCCTGTTCGTCCGCTCGCAGGTCATGGAGGGCCGGGGCGATCCCGCCGCGCTCGACGTCCAACGGGAGCTGCTCCGTGAATGGGAGAGGCTGTTGGGGCCGACCCACCCCAACACCCTGGTGGTCCGGTTGCGGCTGGCCACCGCGGAGGAGTCGTCGGGGGAGCCCGACCGAGGGCGCCTCGACGGGCTGTACGAGGAGTTCGCCCGGTCGCTGGGGCCCGACCACGGGCTGACGGTGATGTTCCGGGCGCTGCTCATCACCATGGACGAGGACGAGCCCACCGCGCTCGAGGAGCTCGGCGAGCTGTACCACGGGTGCGTACGGGCGCTGGGGACCGACGCCCCCGGCACCCGGGCGGCCCTGGAGGCCTACACCGAGTGGCTGGGGTTCGTCGTCGGTAGAGAGGGGGCCCCGGAGCGGCCGGAGCGGCGCCCCGCGTGACCGGTCTAGGCCGCGCGTTCGGGGATCCGGCGGGCCCGGCGGGTCCGCTTCCACTGTCCGGGCACCAGGCCCACCGCCAACAGCCACAGGGCGACCGTCACCAGGTGGAGACGTTCGGCGAGACCGAGCGCGACGCCGGGGGAACCGTCTCCGGCCGAGGCGTACAGCAGGGACGCGAGTACCAGCACGACCACCACCGCCACGGCCTGCGCAGCGGTGATCAGCGCCAGGACCGGCCAGGCGCGCTCCCCGGCCCGACGCCGGTCCAGGGTGAGCGCGATCGCCGACACCAGCGCCGCGAGGATGGAGATCACGGCGATCGGGGGCTGGACGGCCGTCGCGCCGTCGACCCCCTCGACCAGGGTCTCCACGGCGCACGCCGCGTCCGTGGAGACCACGCACCGTCCGGGCAGCAGGGAGGCGGCCAGCGAGGCCGCGCCGAACACGGCCATCGACCACCAGGCGATCGTCAGGAGTCGGCGGGGGCGCGTGGCCCCCAGGGTCAGGCCCAGGCCCGCGGCGAGCATCACCAGGATCGCGGCGGTCCGATGCGCGCTGTCCAGGAAACGGCCGAAGGAGGAATCGGGATCGGCGAGCGCCCCGCTCGTGGAGTCCGGGCTCCCGACGAAGACGATCTCCAGTGTCCACAGGCTGTAGACGAGGGCGGCCATGACCGCGGCCACTCGCCCGTCCCGGTAGTCCCAGTGCAGGGTGCTGGTGTTCGAGTAAGGCATCGCGTCCCCAATCCGCCGATGACTCTTCTATACCTCTCGGACGCTTCGAAACACCCGTACGGTTCCATCCCCGTGCGGACACCGGCCGTTCTGGGACCCTACGTCACCCGACTCGCGGCGGCACCGTTACCCACGGGTGCGTGTTCGAGCGGCATCATCGTGGAACATCACGGGAACACCGGTCGGGCCGGAACCGGAGAAGGCCATCGACGACCGACGGAAGGGCGCATGGGATGAACGGCGCATCCACGACACGATGGATGGTCGTGGGGGTGGACGGCAGCGATTCCAGCAGACACGCGCTGGAGTGGTCGGCCCACCAGGCCTCGCTCCGCGGTCTGGGGGTGCTGATCGTGGCCGCGGCGCGCCCGTTGACGACCGACGGGTTCGAGGTATGGCCCGAGACGGAACCGCCCGAGGGCGGGGACGAGGGGGCCGGGGCCGGGCGGTTGCTCGACCACGCCCAGGACTGGGTCTCGCGGCTCTTCCCCGAACTGGCCGTGCGGACCCGATTGTCGTTCGACCGTCCGGCCCGTGCCCTGGTCTCGGCCGCCTCCGAACCCGGGGTGGCCGCGGTCGTGGTGGGTTCGCGAGGGCTGAGCGGGATCGCCGCCGCGTTCGTGGGGTCGGTGGGGATCGAGCTCGCGGCCCGCGCCCCGGTCCCCGTGATCGTGCTGCCCCGGGACCACGCCGCCGCCTACGGGGTGCGCAGCCGGGTCATCGTGGGTGTGGACGGGTCCGAACCCGGCCGTCGGGCGTTGGAGTTCGCGTTCGCCCAGGCGGAGTTCGCCGACACCGAGCTGGTGGCGGTCAGCGCCTGGCAGCCGCTGGTGGCCTTCGCCGCGGCGACCGGGCCGATCCCGCCCGAGTTGTTCGACGACGCCACCGCGGCCGAGGCGGCGCGCCAGGCCTTGGAAGAGGAACTCGCGGAGCCGAGCCTGCTCCGGCCGAACGTCCGGGTGAGCACGCGCGTGGTGCGGGCCCATCCGGTGGTCGCCCTGCTGGAGGAGGCCACTCCGGCGGATCTGATCGTGGTGGGCTCCCGGGGGCGTGGCGGGTTCCGCGGCCTGCTCCTGGGGTCGGTGAGCCACGCCGTCCTGCACGGGGCGCGGGGTCCGGTCGCCATATTGCGCTGAGCCCGTCCCCGGCGTCGTTCGCGGTCAGGGGGCCGGGCGCGACGTCGCAGGGTGTCGCGCCGGGGCCGTCGCACAGGTCTATTCGCGATGCCGGCGGGTGAGATCGGGTATGTGACGAACAGCACCGAGTGTCGGTGTCGACCGGGCGTTTTCCCCGTGTGGTGGGGGAAACCGCCTCCGATCAGCATCGAGAGGGGAGCGTTCGTCCCTGCTTCGGTGCACGGACTCGCGTGACCGAATCGCCTGCTGTGCAGTGGGATCGGGGGTTTTCGCGACCCAAGTTTAGACCACTGGCCTAGACCAATTGGTCAGTGTTGCCACTCGTCGTTCATGATGCGAGGGATCTCGTAATTCGAAGAGGAGTCGTTGTGACCGCTGACGTGGGTATCGATCTGGGCGTAGTCCCGACCAAGAACGAGGAGCTCGTCGCCTGGGTTCGCGAGGTCGCCGAGCTCACCAGGCCGGACGAGGTCGTGTGGTGTGACGGGTCCGAGGAGGAGTGGACGCGACTGACGGACCTGCTCGTCGAGCAGGGCACGTTCACCCGCCTCAACCCGGAGAAGCGCCCCAACAGCTTCTACTGCACGTCCGACCCGACGGACGTCGCCCGTGTCGAGGACCGCACCTTCATCTGCTCCGAGCGTGAAGAGGACGCGGGTCCCACCAACAACTGGATCGCCCCCGACGAGATGCGCGCCACCTTCGGCGAGGTCTTCAAGGGCTCGATGCGCGGCCGCACCATGTACGTGGTGCCGTTCTGCATGGGCCCCCTCGGCGGCGACATCTCCCAGCTCGGCGTCGAGATCACCGACTCCCCCTACGTCGTCGTCTCCATGCGCATCATGGCCCGCATGGGCGAGGCCGCCCTGCGTCTGATCGAGGAGCGCGGCGACTTCGTCAAGGCCGTCCACTCCGTCGGCGCCCCGCTGGAGCCCGGCCAGGAGGACGTCGCCTGGCCCTGCAACTCCACCAAGTACATCTCGCACTTCCCCGAGACCCGTGAGATCTGGTCCTACGGCTCCGGCTACGGCGGCAACGCCCTGCTGGGCAAGAAGTGCTACGCGCTGCGCATCGCCTCGGTCATGGCCCGCGACGAGGGCTGGCTCGCCGAGCACATGCTGATCCTCAAGGTCACCTCGCCCGAGGGCGCCTCGCACTACGTCGCCGCCGCCTTCCCGAGCGCCTGCGGCAAGACCAACCTGGCCATGCTCCAGCCGACCATCCCCGGCTGGAAGGTCGAGACCGTCGGCGACGACATCGCCTGGATGCGCTTCGACTCCGAGGGCCGTCTGCGCGCCATCAACCCGGAGGCCGGCTTCTTCGGCGTCGCCCCCGGCACCGGCGAGAAGACCAACGCCAACGCGATCGAGACGCTGTGGGGCAACAGCATCTTCACCAACGTCGCGCTGACCGAGGACGGCGACGTTTGGTGGGAGGGCCTCACCGAGGAGGCCCCGGCCGGTCTCACCGACTGGAAGGGCCGCCCCTGGACCCCCGAGTCCGGTGAGCCCGCCGCGCACCCGAACTCCCGCTTCACCACCCCGGCCGGTCAGGCTCCGACCATCGCCGACGAGTGGGAGGACCCGGCGGGCGTGCCGATCTCGGCCATCCTCTTCGGCGGCCGTCGCGCCACCGCGGTCCCGCTGGTCAACGAGTCCTTCAGCTGGCAGCACGGCGTCTACATGGGCGCCAACGTCTCCTCCGAGAAGACCGCCGCCCAGGAGGGTTCCGTCGGCGAGCTGCGCCGCGACCCCTTCGCGATGCTGCCGTTCTGCGGCTACAACATGGGCGACTACTTCGCCCACTGGGTGAAGCTGGGCCAGAGCGCCGACGAGACCGAACTGCCGAAGATCTTCTACGTCAACTGGTTCAAGAAGGACACCGACGGTCGGATCGTGTGGCCCGGCTTCGGTGAGAACAGCCGCGTCATCAAGTGGATCATCGAGCGCCTCGAGGGCAAGGCCTCCGCCGTGGAGACCCCCATCGGGTACGTTCCGACCGCCGACGCCATCGACACCGAGGGTCTGGACATCTCGGACGAGGACATGCGCTTCGTCCTCGACGTCGACCGTGAGATCTGGAAGCAGGAGGCCGCCCTGGTCCCCGAGTTCTTCAAGACCTTCGGCGACCACCTTCCCGCCGAGCTGTGGGACGAGTACCACGCGCTGCTCGACCGTCTGGAGAAGTAGCGCCTCCATGATCGGCCCCGCTTCCGCGCACGGGGCCGACCGACCACGGGGCGCGGACACCGCACGGTGTCCGCGCCCCGTTCGTGTGTCCGGCCGGTGCTCGGCGCTCCCCCGGGGCATCGGGTGATGTGTCCGGGCAGATCATGACATGGGGGAAACCGCAGGTCCGAGCGTGGGCACGGCCCGATGACGCTTTCCCCTTTTCCACCCGGGCGGTGCCGTACGGCGTGCTAAGGATGGTCCGTCCTCTGCCGAGAACCCCCGGGAAACCCTCATGCTCACGTCGTTCGTCGTCATCGCCGTCCTGGTAGCCATGGTCGGTGGTGCCGTGCTGGTCGCCCGGCGCCACCGGATCTCCGGAGACCTCTCCGGTGGTGCCGTGGGCGTCGTCATCGCGCCCTGCGTCCTGTCCCTGTACCTCGTGGCCGCGGCCATGGCCGTGGTCATCGGATGGGAGGACTACAAGTCGGCCGAGGACGACATGATCGCCGAGGCCGGCGCGGCCCAGGCCCTGTACTGGAGCAGCACCGCGTTCCCCGGCGAGGAGGGCGAGGCCGTCCGCGGTCACCTGCGCGCCTACCTGTCGACGGTGGTGGAGGACGACTGGCCGCTGATGGAGTCGAGCGGGGAGCTGAGCCCCGGTGGCGACGACGACCTCGCCATGCTGTCCGCCTCGGTGCGGACCCTCTCGGTCTCCGACACCGGCGACGGGTTGGACCGGTTGACCGCCCGCCAGGAGCTCACCAAGCTCAGCGACGCGCGCGCCCAGCGCGCCGACGCGGCCGAGGACGGGATCCCCGTGGCCCTGATGGCCATCACCGTGCTGTCGGCCGTGGTCATCGCGGTACTGCCGTTCGCCATGATCCAGAAGGGGACCAGGACCGCCTACTTCTGGGCCGGGGTGAACCTGGCGTTCCTGTTCGGAACGGTCGTGCTGCTGCTGTTCATGGGCAACCCCTACAACGGGGTCCTGGCCAATGATTCGGGGGCGATCGAGGACGCCGTGGAGGGGTTCGATCGCGCCGACCTGACCTTGGAGCGACCGTGATCGTCGCCGCGTGACCCGGGCCCGTCCCGCCGTGCCACGGCGGGACGGGCCCTTCGTCATCCGACCGCGCCGGCCGCCACGGCGCGACCGCCGCCGACGGCCGCGCCCACGGCGACGATCGCGACGACGACCATCGTGCGCATCGGGGTGAACGCCTCGGAGGACTCGGCCGAAGCGGACGTACCGGTGTCCGGAAGGAGCGCCTCCTGGACCGGGGGCGGAAGGTCCGCGGGCGCTTCGGGCTCCTCCACCGGGGTCTCGAACGGGTCCTCTTCGGAGGGCGGGGCCGACTCGGGTGGCGCCTCCGAGGCCTCCGGGCCGGGCTCGTCCGCCTCGGGCTCCTCCGGCTCGCCGGGGGACACACGGGGCGCCTCCGAGCCGGGCGGCGGCGCCGGTTCCTCCGGCACGGGCTCCTCCCGGGGCGGCTCCTCCGGGGCGGGCGGCTCCGGAGGCGGGGGAGGCGGAGGCGGTGGCGTGCACATCGGCGCTCGTCCCGTGTGGATGACCACGTGGGTGCCGTTGGCGCACACCACGACGTGCGGACCGGGCTGGATGTCGACGTACGCGTTCGGGGTCTCCACCTGGGTCCCGGAGGGGTTCACGTCCACCTGGGAGGCGCCGGTGTCGGGGTCCGCCTCCGACGAGACGGCCCGCGCGGGGGGAACGGCCCGCTCGACGAAGGCCGACACGGGGCCGGACGTGATCGCGAGCGCGCCCGCCGCCAGGCAGACGAGGGCCGAGACGCGACGGCGGGTGGTGGAGGTCCGTTTCCTCGGGAGGCGGTTCCGGTGCGAGGCGGGGGGAGAGGAGAGGGTCGGTGACTCCTCGTGCTGCGGTCTGTTCACACGGTGATGCTACGGGGTGGGGACGCTCCCCCAAGGCGGAATCGGGGGCCGGGCCTAGGGAGAGTGCAGGCGTAGTACCGCGTGCTCGGCCCACTCCGGAGGGCGGGTGCGCAGGGAGACCACCACCATCGTGAGGAACGCCAGGGGGATGGTCCAGGCGGCGGGCTGGGCCAGCAGCACCGTGACCCATCCGGGCGGGGTGGAGAACAGGATCGACCAGCCGACCGCGCCCGTGGCGGTCACCCCGCCCACGATCAGGCCGGCGGCGGCCCCCGGCAGGGTCAGACGACGCCACCAGATGCCCAGCACCAAGAGGGGGCAGAAGGTCGACGCGGCCACGGTGAACGCCCACACCACCAGGACGTTGATGTCGATGGTCCGGGCGGGCAGCGCCAGGAGCACCGAGACACAGGCGCCGATCACCACCGCCAGCCGTAGCCGGGGCACGCTGCCCTGGAAGAGGTCGTGCGAGAGCCCTCCGGCCAGGGCCAGCAACAGCCCGGAGGAGGTCGACAGGAACGCCCCGAAGGCGCCCGCGGCGACCAGCGCGGTCAGGAGGGTGCCCACCGCGCCCGGGGCGGCCTGGGCGGGCAGGACCACCGCCACGGTGTCGGTGCCCTGGAGCATCACCAGTTGGGGGGTGAGCACCCGGCCGAGCAGTCCGTACACGGCGGGGAAGAGGTAGAACAACCCCAGCAGGGCGATCACGCCGACCGCGACGCGGCGGGCGGTGCGCGCGGTCGGGCTGGTGTGGAAGCGCATGATCACGTGTGGAAGGCCCATGCAGCCCAGGGTGATGGCCAGCAGGGTCGACCAGGTCTCGAACAGCGGTCGGCCGCCCACGCTCAACAACGGGGTGCTCCACTGTTCCCCGCCCAGTTCCGGAAGCCCCTCCGGGTGGGGGATCCCGGCGCCCTCGGGGAAGACGTATTCGGTGCCCGGCACGACCGTGTGCGCCCCCGCGGACAGCTCCAGCTCCCCGCCGTCGGCCGTGACGACGGTGACCGGCTCGTCGAGGGTGAAGTCGGTGGGGACGGAGAACTCGACCCGGGTGTCGGCGGGGAAGTGGGTGCCCCACTTCGGGTGCAGGGCCTCGGCCCTGGTGTCGGCCCCGGCCTGGACCACCAGGTAGATCGCGGGGACGGCGAGGAAGATCAGCTTGACGACGTAGTGGAAGGCCTGCACGTAGGTGGCCGAGCGCATGCCGCCCGCCGCGATGGATCCGCTCACCACCAGCCCCGCCAGCACCACGCCCACCCAGTAGGGGGTGTCGCTGACCAGGCTCAGCACCACGCCCGCGCCCTTGAACTGGGGCACCAGGTACAACAGCATGATCACCAGGACCACGCAGCCGCACAGCTTGCGCAGTCGGGGCGCGCCCAGACGGTACTCGGCGAAATCCGGGACCGTGAAGGCGCCCGAACGTCGCATCGGACCCGCCACCAGCGCGACCACGGCGACGTAGCCGGCGGTGAACCCCACCGCGTACCACATGGTGCCCAGGCCGTTCTTGAGCAGCAGCCCCGCCAACCCCAGCACGGAGGCGGCCGACAGGTACTCGCCCGCGATCGCCAGGGCGTTCCAGTTGGGGGACACCCGACGGGAGGCCACCAGGAAGTCCGACGTGGACCGGGCGGCCCGCACCCCGTAGACCCCGATGATCAGACTCGTGACGAGCACCAGACCGATGGCCGGTACCGCCGCGGTCATGGGACGGCCTCGGTGTCCCCGGCCTCGCACGCCCCGTACGAGGGGGCCTCGTCCGGCCGGACGTCGCCCTTCTCCTCCTCGGCCCGGCGCTCCAGGCCCTCGGCCGATCGCACGTGCCACAGGGCCAGGGCGAGCAGGGCCGGATAGATCGCCACCGTCAACAACACCCAGGAGACCGGGACCCCCGACCACCTGAGCTCGCCGAGAGCCGGGAACAGGGCGAAGGCCCCGCTCAACCCGAACAACAGGGTCCCCAACGCCACCACCGTGCGTATCGCGGCGCGGCGCTGGGCCTTGAAGAGGGTGCGCGCCGCCAGGGTGTCCACCGGTCCGGGCACCGGTTGCAGGTGCTGGACCGGTCGGTTGCCCCGGGCCAGGGCGATCCTCGTCTGTGGGCTCGTGAGCTTCTCCCGGCGCGGGCTCACGGCTGCTCCTTGGCCGTCCCCGACGGGCGCGCGGTCGCCGAACGGCCGAGCTGGTCCCGCTTGGCCGCCTCCAGCAGGCGGGAACGCAGATGTCGTCCGTGCCTGCGACTCACGGGGACGTCCCCGGCGGGGGTCCCGGCGACCAGCCCGGAGGAGGAGGTCACGCGCAGGTCCCGGACCCAGGGGATGGCGATGAGGAAACCGCGGTGGACCCGGACGAACCCGGCCGCGGCCCACACCTCCTCCAGGTACGACAGCGACAACCGGATCAGGTGGGTGCCGTCGGCGGTGTGCAGCCGCACGTAGTCGCCCTGGGCCTCCACGAACTGCACGTCGTCGCGTTTGACGAACACGGTGCGCCGGCCGGTGTCGATCTGCACCACGTGCAGGTCCTCGGCGGGGGAGGAATGTCCGCTCGGGTTGCGCAACTGGGCGATCCGTCCCACCGCCTCGGCCAGCCGCTCGGGTCGGATCGGCTTGAGCAGGTAGTCCACCGCCCCGATCCCGAAGGCCTCCACGGCGTGCGCCTCCGAGGCGGTCACGAACACGATCGACGGTGGGTCCGACATGACGGTCAGGACCCGGGCCACGTCCATGCCGTCCAGCCCGGGCATGAGGATGTCGAGGAAGGCGGCGTCGATGGTCCGCGTGCCCAGCAGACGCACCGCGGTGGCCCCGTTGGGGGCCACCAGGACCTCCGACACCTCGGGCATGTCCTCCAGTAGGGCCGCCATCTCCTGGCGGGTCGAGGACTCGTCCTCCACCACCAGGACACGGAGTTCGGGTCTCATCCGACCACCACTCCGGGGGCGAATCTCGGTACGCGCACGGTCACCTTCGTCCCTTCTCCCAGCGCGGTCTCGATCACCAGACCGTACTCCGGTCCGTAGACCGCCCGCAGGCGCTGGTCGACGTTGGCCAGACCGACGCCGCGCGACTCCGGCCCGGTCCCGGCGAGCAGGGCCCGCGCGAGCTCGGGGTGCATCCCCACCCCGTCGTCCTCGATCTCGATCACGCACAGGGGCCCCTCGCCGAAACCGGACACGCTGATGTGCCCGCGCCCCTCCTTGCGCTCCAGTCCGTGCCGGATCGCGTTCTCCACGATCGGCTGCACCACCAGGAAGGGGACGGCCACGGGCAGCACCTCCGGGGCCATCCGTACGGTGATGTCCAGCCGGTCGTGGAAACGGGCCCGCTGGAGTTCGAGGTAGGTCTGGGTGGCCTCCAGTTCGTCGGCGACCGTCGCGTAGTCGCCCTTGTCGGAGAAGCCGTACCGCAGGTAGTCGGCGAAGTCCGAGAGCAGCCGGCGGGACCGGTCCGGATCGGTGCGGACCAGGGCCGCGATCACGGCGAGGGCGTTGTGCACGAAGTGCGGGGAGATCTGGGCGCGCAGGGTGCGCAGGTCGGCGGCGGCGATCCGGGCCCGCGCCCGTCGCAGCGCCGCGTGGTCCAGGTTGTCCGACACCAGGGCGGCGGCGGCCTCGACGTCGGCGTCGACGGGATCGCCGATCGCCACCAGGGCGCCGGCGAGCTCGTCGGCGACGTGGAGCGGCACGGCGCACATCGAGGAGCCGTCGGCCGTACGGGCGCGTACGCCACCGCCGTATTCGAAGACCTGGGCGAGGACGCCGTCGATCTCGGCCGCGTCCGGCCGTGTCCCGTTCGAGGTGACGGGTCCGTCGAGGTCGGCCAGGAGGACCCCGTCCACGGACAGGAGGCGGCGCAGGCGTCGGGCGGCCGCGCCGACGCCGCGGCCGTGCAACCCGTCACGAAGGTCGGCTCCCAGGGCGTGGATCTGACGCATCAATTCCACACTCGCCCGGTGCTCCGACGTCGTGGGGCGTCGGGAGGGGGAGAACCACGACAGCCACCGATACGACACGGGCCGATCCTATCGCCGTGCTCTGTGTCGACGGTCACGTCCGGGTCTCCCTTTCCCGACGAAGGAACGCACGGACCCGCCGGTCCCCGAAGGAGACCGGCGGGCCGGGGGTACGGGCGGCGTCGTGGACCCCGCCCACGACGGTCAGTGGTCGGCGGCCTTCTCCGCCCCCGCGCCGGTGAGGGCGCGGACCTGGAGCATCGCGAACTTGTCGAAGTCGCGCTCCTTGGACATGTAGGTGCCGACGACCGCGCACAGGACGCTGATCGGCACGGACACCAGGGCCGGGTTGGGCAGCGGGAACCACGCGAAGTCGACGTTGGGCATGAGCGCGCTCTCGGAACCGGAGACCACCGGCGAGAAGAACACCAGACCGACCGCGCTGATCAGGCCGCCGTAGATACCGGCCAGGGCCCCCGCGGTGTTGAACCGCTTCCAGAACAGGCTGAGCAGCAGGGTCGGCAGGTTGGCCGAGGCGGCCATCGCGAACGCCAGGGAGACCAGGAAGGCCACGTTGAGGTTCTGGGCGAAGATCGCCAGGACGATGGCGACGGCGCCGATGGCCAGCGCGGAGAGCCGGGCGACCTTGACCTCTTCGCTTCCGGTGGCCTTGCCCTTGCGGATCACCGAGTTGTAGAAGTCGTGCGCCAGGGAGGAGGACGAGGCGATGACCAGGCCCGCCACGGTCGACAGGATCGCGGCGAAGGCGGCGGAGGCGATGATCGCCAGGAGCACGGCGCCCGCCATGTCCCCGCCGAGGGTGGTGCCCACCACCTGCGCCAGCTGGGGGGCCGCGGTGTTGCCCGCCGCGTCCTGGGCGGTGATGGCCTCGTGGCCGACCAGGGCCGCGGCGCCGAAGCCGAGGACGAGGGTCATCAGGTAGAAGGCGCCGATGAGGCCGATACCCCAGTTGACGGACTTCCGGGCGCTGCCGGAGTCGGGGACCGTGTAGAAGCGGATGAGGATGTGCGGCAGACCGGCGGTGCCCAGGACCAGGGCCAGCCCGAGGCTGATCAGGTCGAGCTTGTTCCACAGGGTCTGGAGGGGGTCGCCCGCGACCTCGACGCCGTAGCGCAGCCCCGGCTCCAGGAAACCGGCCGCGTTGCCGTCGGCGGCGGCCTGGCTGGCGTTGGCGGCGTCGCCCATGAGGGCGCCGAGGTTGAACCCGTACAGCGACAGCGTCAGCAGGGTGAGCAGGGCCGCGCCGACCATGAGGATGACGGCCTTGACGATCTGGACCCAGGTGGTGCCCTTCATACCGCCGAAGGTCACGTAGATGGTCATCAGCAGACCGATGACGACGATGCCGACGATCTTGGCGGTGGGGGCGTCCATGCCCAGGAAGGTCTGTCCCTCCTGGATGCCGAGCAGCAGGGCGATGAGGGCGCCCGCGCCGACCATCTGGGCGAGGAGGTAGAAGATCGAGACGACGATCGTCGAGACGGCGGCGGCGGTGCGCACCGGGCGCTGCTGCATGCGGTACGACAGCACGTCGCCCATGGTGTAGCGGCCGGAGTTGCGCAGCAGCTCGGCCACCAGGAGGAGGGCCACCAGCCACGCCACCAGGAAGCCGATGGAGTAGAGGAAGCCGTCGTAGCCGAACAGCGCGATCATGCCGGCGATGCCCAGGAAGGACGCGGCCGACATGTAGTCGCTGCCGATGGCGAGACCGTTCTGGAGCGGGGAGAAGCCGCGCCCACCGGAGTGGAAGTCGGTGGCCGAACGGGTGTTGCGACTGGCCCAGACCGTGATGCCGATCGTGGCCGCGATCATGAGGGTGAAGAGGCCGAGGGTGACGATCCGGCTGCTCTCGCTCACCACCTCCTGCGCGAGGATCATCGGTCGCCCTCCTTGCCGTCGAGCTCGCTCTGGAGTTCGTCGCGCAGCACGGCGGCGCGGGAGTCGAAGTTCCGGTTCGCGTACATCGTGTAGAGGATCGCGATCCCGAAGGTGGAGACGAACTGGAGGATCCCGAAGACCAGGGCGACGTTGACGTTGCCGAACAGCACCGTGCCCATCACCTCACGTCCGAACGCGGACATCAGGACGTAGAGGAGGTACCAGATCATGAAGGCGACGCTCATCGGGAAGATGAAGCGGTACAGCCTGCGCTTGAGCTCGTGGAACCGGGGGTCGGAGTGCATGGCCACGAAGGCACGCTCCTGCGCCGCGGCCCCGTCGTTCTCGGGTGGTGGTGTCGGATCCTTGGTGGGCCTGTTCTTCGCCATGCTGCTCGTTACCTCCGGGGGATGGGCAGGGGTCGTGTGCGCCGACGGGTGCCGGTTCCCGATATGTGACCTGGGTTACCCGGCACTGTAAGGAGGGGCACTTGCCCTGAGCAGGGGGCTCGCGCGGGCGAGCGCCGAACGCGGACGCGGAGCGTCGAGCGGTCGTCCACCGTGCGACCAACGGTCACCTGAAGCGCCGAACGGTCGCCGGGCGGTCGCGTCCGACGTCGGACACGACGCCCGACGATGGTGACCGACCCCTCCACCCACCCCGGAATCCCCCCGTGAAGGGGGCCGTTGTACCGTTCGAGCACCTGTGGACCCCGGACGAGGGCGCCGTACCCGGTCATGACAAGACGGCGCGCACCGATCCCTGCGTTCGTGGAGGTAACAGGTCATGGCCTGGCTCGTACTCGTGATCTCGGGTCTTCTCGAGACCGCCTGGGCGGCGGCGCTCAACGCCTCTCAGGGCTTCACCCGTCTGTGGCCGTCGGTGACCTTCGTGGTCACCCTGGCGCTGAGCATGGCCGGTCTGGCCTACGCGCTGCGCACCATCCCCCTGGGCACCGGCTACGCCGTGTGGGTGTCGATCGGTGTGGTCGGCACCGCTCTGATCGGCTCCTTCTTCCTCGGGGAGGGCTTCAGCCTTCCCAAGGCGCTGTGCCTCATCGCGATCGTGGCCGGTGTGATCGGCCTCAAGCTGCTCCACTGAACCCCGGGAAGGACCCCGCCCCGGAACGTCCGAGACGTTCCGGGGCGGTTCCATGTCCGGCCTCAGGCTCCGGCCAGGAGCTCCTCGACCACGCGGCCCACGCCGTCCTCGAAGCTGGACGGGGCCACCCGCAGTCCCAGCTCCGGGGCGAGCAGCCCCGGGTGTCCGCTCTCCATCGCGTAACCGGATCCGGCCCAGGTGAGGGCGGAGAGGTCGTTGGGCATGTCGCCGAAGGCCACCACCTCCTCGCGGGCCACCCCCCACTCCTCGCACAACAGGGCGAGGGTGCCGCCCTTGTTCACCCCGGCCGCGCTCACCTCCAACAGTCCGGCCCCACCGGAGTAGGTCACCTCGGCCAGAGGGCCGACGGCGCTCAGGGCCGCCTCGTACATCAGGTTCACCGGGGTGCCCGCCGAACGGACGAGGAGTTTGGCGACCGGGGAGGCCGCCTCCAGCAGGGCGTCGGTGTCGTCGAGCACTCCCGAGACCCCGTCGGGCGACATCCACCATTCGAGCGCGTAGTCGGCGTCGTGGTAGAAGCCCGTTCCGGTCTCCACCCCGAAACCGAGGCCGGCGTCGGGCAGGGAGGCGCGGATCTTGGTGACGAGGGTCTCGGAGAGGGAGGGGTCGATCGCTCGGAGCAGGGGGTCCCGGCCGGGGAGCCGGGCGTGGGCGCCGTTGCCGCAGACCACCGCGGCGCAGTCGAACAGGGCGGCGATGTGCTCGGTGTCCCGAGGCGGTCGGGCGGTCACGATCACCACCCGGACGCCCGCCTCGATGGCGGAGTTCAGGGCCCGTCGGTTGCGTTCGGAGACCTCTCCCGTGCGTCCGAGGAGGGTTCCGTCGAGGTCGGTGGCGATGACACGAGGAAGGACCATGGACGCATTATGGCGGTCGAGAAGGACGGTTTCGAGGGGATACCGATGCTTCTGACGTCCGCCCGTCAGGAGGGCCACCGGGCGGGGATCCGCTCGATCACGCCTCCCCGGAACACCTCGTACAGGTCCAACGGCTCCAGATGGACGTAGCCGATGTGGCAGTCACAGCTCGTGAGAGGGCAGGCCGAGGGCCCCAGACGCGCGCGGAAGGAGCCGTCGTACAGGTTGCCCAGCGGCACGTCCACGAAGTGACACCGTCGTACGTTCCCCTCGCCGTCCACGGACAGCACGGTGTCACCCGTACGACAGGGAAGACCCCGGGCGGGGTGAGGGAGGCGACTGTAGTGGAAGTGCGGATCGATCGCCTGCCAGAGGGCCGCCTCGGCGTCGGTGTAGGAGCGCCCCTCGGCGGCGTTCACCCACAGGTACACCTCCTCGGGCAGATCGGCGCGCATCCGCCGGACCGCGTCCAGGTGTTCGGGCAGACCCACCGTTCCCACGCTGAAGCGCACGCCCATGGCGGTCAGTTCGCGGGCCTTGGCGAGGAAACGCTCGTGCGCCACCTCGCCGGGGTGGTAGGTGGCCCACAGCGCCGCCTTCGTCCGGTCGCAGTCGGCGAGCCAGCCCGTCCGTCCGCTCAGGTTGGTCTGGATCGCCACCCGCTCCACGTGCGCCATACCGCTCAGCCGGGTGATGGCCCGCCGGTACCAGGAGCGGACCAGCCCCTCGCCCCACGGGGTGAAGAGCACCGAGATCCGGGTTCCGGGGTCGGCCTCGGCCCGGGCCGCCACCCAGTCGGTGAAGCGTTCCAGGGCGGCCCGGTCCACGCGCAGGGTCTCGGGGGAGTCCCGACGCTTGGCGAAGGGACAGTAGGGGCAGTCGTAGTCGCAACTGGCCAACGGGCCCCGGTAGAGAAGGGTGAGGTGCTCCGGGAGAGGGGCGTGCGAACCCGACCCCGCCCGGGGGGACGGGTCGGGCAGGTCGACGAGACGGTTCGAGGCCATCGGGTCACCCGGCCTCGTACTCGTCCATGAGCCGGTTCACCCGCGCGGAGAACAGGTCCGGTCCGATCGCGTCGGAGTGGGCCAGGCCCTCATCGGTGAGACGGAGCGTTCCGGAGTCGACGGAGTCCTCCCCGGGGACCAGCCATCCCCGGGCGTTCAGGGCGGCGAACTCGGTGGGCAGGTCGGCGGCCGGGTGGGAGCCGAACCGCTCCGTGTAGGCGGCCACGTCCAACCCCTCCACCCGCAACAGCGACTGGAGCACGTGGCGGCGGCGACGTTCCTCCTCGTCCAGGTGGAACCCCACCTCGGCCCGGGTGAAGTCCTCGGTGTCCCGGCCGACGTAGTCCTCGATGATCGACCGCACCTTCCCGATCCCCACCGCGTAGTCGAAGGAGTAGTGGGTGCCGCGGGTGTAGGAGCGGGCACCACAGCCCAGACCCACCATGCCGTCGGTCTGACAGGAATGGTCGGGGAGGGCCGTCGTCGGTGCGTCCGCCCGACGGAACATCCGCATGGACACCTGCTCGTATCCGCGCTCGCGCAGATGGTCCCGGCCCTGGCGGTACAGGGACAGACGGTGGTCGTCCCAGGCACGGGCGCGACGACCCAGACCGGTGAGCGGGCGCACGTAGAGCGGGTAGAGGTAGACCTCCTCCGGTCGCCACGACAGCGCCGTGTCCAGCGAGTACCTCCAGGTGTCCGGGGTCTGCCGCTCGATGCCGTAGATGAGGTCCACGTTGAGGTCGGCGCGGGTGTGCTCGCGGATGGCGGCCAGGGCGAGGTCCACCTCCGCGCGCTTCTGCGGACGGCCGGCGGCGTGCGCCTCGGGGTCGAGGAAGCTCTGCACCCCCATGCTGATCCGGGTGACGCCGAGCGACTCCAGGACCCGGAGCCGATCGGGGGTCGCGGTGGCCGGTGAGGTCTCCACGGACATCGGGATCCGCTTCAGGTCCACCCCGAAGGCCGATTCGATGATGGAGTAGGTCCGTGCCAGCTCGTCGGCGGTCAGGTAGGTGGGGGTGCCGCCGCCCAGGGCCGCGCGGGCGAAGGCGGCGCCCTCCGGCAGGCCGGAGGCGACGGCCTCGGCCTGCCGCTCCATGGCGTCGAGGTAGGCGGTGACCTGTTCGGCCGGCGGGGTGGAACGGGTGAACAGGTTGCAGAAACCGCAGCGCATCTCGCAGAAGGGGATGTGCGCGTACAGCGACAGCGCGCCGACCTCCTCATCCCGCCACAGGTCGGCCAGGCGCGGCCGTTCCTCGAACGGGCGATAGGCCGTCTTGTGCGGATAGGCGTACACGTACGAGCGGTACGGGGAGTCCGGGCGCACGGGCTCGGTCATCGGGACGACGCTCACGCGTTCTCCTCCTCGTGGACGTGGCCGTGCGGCAGGACGGCGTGTGTGTAGGGGACCGTCCACACGACCTCGTGGCCGATCCGGTGGCCCGTGTGCCCGTCCTCGCCGTAGGCGGTGCCGTGGTCCGAGCACACGATCGCGAAACAGGGGCGGCGGGCGGCCATCGCGGTGAGCAGCGGGGGCAGGTGGCGGTCCACGTACTCCAGGGCGGCGGCGTGGCTCTCCCTGGTGTCACCGGCCTCGCGGGTCGCCCCGGGCAGATGGAACCAGTTGGGCTGGTGCAGGGCGGACACGTTGAGCAGGAGGAAGAGGGGGCGCTCGGCGGGGATCGCCGTGGTGATCGAGACGGCCCGCTCCACCTGGTGCTCGAAGGAGCGGGGGTCGGTGACCCCGAAGGACTCCTCCCAATGGCTCTCGGCGAACATGTCGGGCAGCACCGACCCCAGGGCCGAACGGCGGTTGAAGAAGCCGGTACCGCCCACACAGGCCGTGTGATAGCCCTCGGTGGCCAGGCCCGAGGCCAGGTCCGGGGTGTCGAACGTCCAGGTGCCCGGGGCGGTCGAGACGCTGCCGGGGAAGGCGGCGGCGAACAGGCGGGGGTGCGGGCCGGGCGAGGAGGGGGTGGGCAGGAACCCGGCGAGCATGGCCAGGTGGGAGGCGTAGGTGAAGCTCGCGGGGGAGTGCCGCTCCTCCCAACCGCCCTCGGGGAGCAGGCGGGCCAGGTTCGGGATACGGCCGGCGTCGGCGAGCTCGACCGCCACGTCGTACCTCAGGGTGTCCAGGGTGAGCAGCAGGATGTCGTGCGTGCCCACCACGGTGTTCATGTCCGGTGTGGCTCCGGGCCGGACGGCCCCGGTCGTGCTGGTGTTCAACGAGGTTCCAGTGTGGGTGAGGACGGATATCGGGATTCGGGGGACGGGGTTCGGCGGGGCGGTAGGGGGAAACGACCGGTCGCCAGGGCGTGCAGCTGTTCCGCGTGGGTGCTCCGCCCCTCGTGCAGGACCCCGGGGAGAAGGTCGCCGAAGGCGTTGACCTCGCAGATCGTGAACCGACGACGGTCGGGTGAGATCAACAGGTCCACCCCGGCGTGCAGAGTGGAATCGAAGACCGCGGCGGCCCGTTCGGCGACGGACATCGCCTCGCCCCAGGAACCGGGGCCCATGCTCGAGCGCAGCGCCTCCAGGTCCCCTCGGGCGTTGCCCAGGTGCAGGTTGGTCAACGGAGAACGGGACGAGCGCACCACCACGTGGGTGGCACGACCCGCCACGACCAGGACCCGGAGGTCCACCACGCGACCATCGAGGGAGGCCTTGGGCGACCAGCGTTCCACGTGCGGGCCCTCGGCGACCAGCGCGTCCACCACCGCCGCGACCTCGGCCTCGTCGGTGTAGGTGCGCAGGCGCAGGGAGTTGTACAGCTCAGCCCGACCGTTCTCGGAACGGCGCAGAGCGGCGGAGGTGACGGCCCTGACCCGGCCCCCCGAGGCCGTCGACAACGCGATCACCCCGGACGCGGACGAGCCGTGCGCCGGTTTGACGAACACCCGGGGCATCCGGTGCTCGGCCATGAGGGAGCGCAGGTGCCCGTAGCCGGTGATCGGTCCGGGCAGGGCCGGCGGCACCGGGATTCCCGCCGCCTCCAGCCGGGCGTGGCAGCGGCGCTTGTCGCACATGTCCACCAGGTCGGCCGGGTCCTGGAGCAGGTGGGCGTCGGGGGTGGACGCCACCACCGTGGACAGCCGTTCCAGGGCGCGCACGAACCCCCGGTGCTGCTCGGCCGCCCCCTCCACCCGGTAAAGGTCCGGATCGTGGGGGAGCCCGCGCAACAGCCGCGCGGTGGCGGTGTCCTCGCCGGCCGAGTCGACCCGCACCAGGGCGCCCTCGGGCAGGCGCACGGTCGCGGAGGGGTCGGCCAGCTCGTGCCAGGGGAGCACGATCGGCTCCGGTAGACCGATTCCCCGGGTCGCCTCGGCGAACAGGGCACGCCGCCGATTGCCCGGCACGCACACCACTACCAGGGGACGGTCGATCGACGGTAGGGGCACGGTCACTCGCCCACGGACGGGTAGTAGGTGAAGAGGTCGTCCTCGTCGCCGCGGACCTCCCGCCGATCGGAGAGGTCGACCCGTACCCCCGTCTCGGCGAACGCGGCGCGCACCCGCTCGGTCTCCTCCTCCGACAGGTAGTGGTGGTGCAGATCCAGGCTCTCCAGATGGGCCAGGAGCGGGACCGAGGCGATCAGGTGCTCGACGTCCTTCCCGCGCAGGGACCCCAGGGAGAGGTCCACGGAGGTGAGCCGGGCCAGGAGCGGCGACGCGGTCAGACGGCGCGCCCAGTCACCGGTGTCCTGCGCGTTGCGCAGGCCCAGGTGGCGCAGGTCGGGGAAGGCCTCGCCGGACAGGATCGGCGCCAGGTCCTCGGGAACGACGTCGTACCCGTAGTGCTCCACGCCCAGCCACAGCTCCAGCCGCTCCAACGGGAGCGGGGACGACGAGACGATCTCGCGCACGACCCGTCCGGGCAGACCACCGCTCTGCACGGTCAGGGAGCGCAGAGAGGGGTGCCCGGGGACGTGCAACGCCAGTACGTCGGGGTCGACGTAGGTGTCGCCCACCCCGCGGACGGTCAGTTCCTCCAAGGCCGGATAGGCGACCAGGAGCGGGGCCAGATCGGACTGCTGGAGCCACGAGATCTCGCTCAACTCGAAGGTGATGTCGCCGAGGAACAGGGAACGCAGCGCCGGGAACGCGGCGGCGTGCTCGACGAGGGCGTCGCGCGCACCGGCGGAGGAGAGATCCTTGCCGCCCTGAACCCCCCAGTCGCCGATCACCAGGGCGGTGACCTTCGATGTGTCCACCTCCTGGACGAACCGGTCCACCGTGCCGAGGAACCCCTCCTCGCCGTACATGGAATGCAGCCGCCAGACGACCGAGGACGGCGTGGGCCGGTCCTCCTCGTCCTCGAGGAAGTCGACCACGGGAAGTCCCGCGTACTCGGTGAGGCACTCGCCGATCATGGAGACTCCTTCGTCGGGGAGGGGAGAAGGGGACGGTCGGAACGCGGCGCGCTCACTCGCCCACGGCCGGGTAGTAGAGGTCCTCGCCGGAGAAATGGGAGGGCTCGCGCTCCTCGCTCAGATCGACCTCCACCCCGGAGGCGGTCAGCGCCTCGCGGAGCCGGTCGCGCGCCTCCTCCGAAAGGTAGTGGTGGTGCAGGTCGATCCGGCGCAGAGCGTGGAAGGCGGGGGTCTCCATCAGGATCCGTGCCCCCTCCTCCCGGAGGGTGCCCAAGGACAGGTCCAGGGTCTCCAGACGGGCCAGGATCGGGGCCGAGGCCAGAACCCGCACCCAGTCGTCGGTGTCCTCCGCGTTGCGCAGGCCCAGGTGGCGCAGGCCGGGGAAGGCCTCGCCGGACAGGAGCGGGGCCAGGTCCTCGGGGACGGCGTCGTAGCCGTAGTCCTCCAGCCCCAACCACAACTCCAGGTGCTCCAATCGAGGCAGGTCGGAGGAGCAGAGCTCCCGGCACATCCGCCCGCGCAGGCCGCCCGACTCGACGATGAGACGTCGCAGCCCCTCGTGACGGGGGACGTGCAGCCGCAGCACGGTGTCCTCGGTCGGCTCCTCGTCCGAAGCCCGGTACTGGGAATCGCCGGTACCGCGCGTGACCAGGGTGTCCAGTTCGGGATAGGCGGCCAGGAGCGGCGCCACGTCCGTGTGGTTCAGCCAGGACACCTCGCTCTCCTCGAAGGTCACGTCGCCGAGGAAGATCGAGCGCAGGTTCGGGAACGCGTCCCGGTGCCGGATCAGCAGGTCACGGGCCTCCAGGTAGCCGGGCTCGTCCTCCACCGAACCGGTCATGCCCACGACCAGGGCGGTGATGGGCGTGGTGTCCACCGCCTCGAGAAAACGCAGGAAACACGGACCGAACTCCTCCTCCGGTTCGTAGGACTCGACGCGCAGCCGCCAGGCCCACGCGGCCGGATCCTTCGCCGCCTCGATCCACCGGTCCCGGTGTTCCTCGTGGGTCAGACCGGAGTCACCTCGCGGCAGGGAGTACTCGTCGAGCCCTTCGGCGGGGAAGTCCACCACCGGCAGGCCGGCGAACTCGGTCAGGTTCTGGTTGATGGTCATGCGCTCTCCTGGGTGTGCCGCGGATGTTCCATGTCTAGCGCCTCGCGGGGACAAACCCGGCACACCGTGCCGTCGCTCCCACCACCTCCTTCTCCGAGGTCGTGGGAGCGGGAGAACCGCGCGGGGCCCCGGCGCTTCGACAGGACAACGCCGCCGCCCGGTGTGAGAGTTATGGCATGGCTACACACAGTGAACTGCGCGACTTCTGGGAGCATCGCCTCGAAGGGGACTGGACCGAGAGCGGGGTGGGCTACCGCGCTCTGGGCAGGCCCTTCAACAGCTGGATGTACAAGGTGCGCGAGGAGGTCTTCCTCCGCGAGATCGGCCGTCTCGGGCTCGGCGGGGCCAGTGTCCTGGACGTGGGCAGCGGCACCGGCTTCTACGTGGGGCTGTGGGACCGACTCGGTGCCGGCGAGGTGACCGGCTGCGACATGACCGACGCCGCCGTGGAACGCCTACGGGGACGTTTCCCCCGCCACCGCTTCGTCCGGCAGGACGCCTCGGAACTGGACGCCTTCGGTCGGGCCGACTTCGACGTCGCCTCCTGCATGGACGTGCTCTTCCACATCACCGACGACGACCGCTACGCCTCCGCCTTCGTCCAGCTCGGCCGGGTCGTGCGCCCGGGCGGCACCCTCATCATCTCGGAGAACTGCCTCCAACGCCCCGAACAGCGCGGCGAGCACCAGGTCAACCGGACTCTGGAGACGATCGCCGCGGTGGCGGACAAGGCCGGGTTCGACATCGTCCATCGCGTGCCGATGCTCATGTTGATGAACGCCCAAGTGGACGCCTCCCTGCCCTGGCGCAAGGTCTGGGGGGCCTTCCTGCGCGCGGTCACGCTCACCGGGCCGACCGGATGGCTGGCCGGAGCGGCGCTCTACCAGGTGGACCGACGGCTGGTCCGCGGGCGTACGGAGAGCCCCACCACCGAGCTGCTCGTCCTCGAGCGTCGCGAGGACGACTGACCTCGAAAGAGAGATCGGCGATACGGGCGATTCGCGGCCGGTGTCCTGCTGTGCGCAGGTATACGGTGGGACGGAACCTGTGTCGGGTCGCCGTCATGGGCGGTCCGCGGCGGACGTCCTGTTCCGGGAGGCGACCGTATGCTGAGACGCTCGACCGTCATGACCTGGGTCCGGCGAGGACTGCTGGGCCTGCTCGCCACCCAGGTCGCCGTGGTCGCCACCCTCATCGGGATCGATCACTGGCGCAAGAAGGTGCGCCCCCACCGGGCCGGTTTCCCCCGCACCGAACCCGCGTCGATACCGGTCGGCGACAACACCGCCACGGTCTACACCTACGGCACGGACCTCTTCGAGGACATGCTCGACGCCATTCGAGGGGCGAGGCGCCGCATCCTCTTCGAGTCCTACATCGTCAAGTCCGACGCCGTGGGCCAGGAGTTCAAGGCCGCCCTGATCGAGGCCGCCGAACGCGGTGTGGAGGTGTACGTCGTCTACGACGGCTTCGCCAACCTCGTGGTCCCCCGACGCTTCTTCGACTTCCCGCCCTCGGTGCGGGTCCTGCGCTACCCCGCCTTCCGCGTCGGCGTGCTGTTCCTGAACGTGCGCAAATCCGGCCGTGACCACCGCAAGATCCTCACCGTGGACGGTGAGGTGGGGTTCGTCGGAGGCTTCAACATCGGTTCCACTTACGCCATCGAATGGCGGGACACCCACCTCAAGGTGGCCGGGCCCGCGGTGTGGGAGTTGGAGAACGCCTTCATCGATTTCTGGAACACCAACAAGGGCGCCCGCGAACCCGAACTGGAGGGGCTCGGCCAGGCCGAGTGGGACTCCCGCATCCGGGTCCACCGCAACGTGCCCGAACTCCTCATCTATCCGATCCGGGCGATGTTCCTGGAGGCGGTGGATCGGGCCAAAACGCGGGTGATCTTCACCCAGGCCTACTTCATCCCCGATCGAGAGCTGGCCAAGGTCCTCATCGAGGCCGCCGAACGGGGGGTGGACGTCAACGTCCTCGTCCCGGAGAACTCCAACCACGTCGTCGCCGACTGGATGGCCCGGGGCCGCTACGCCGAGCTGCTCCGGGGCGGAGTGCGGCTGTGGCTCTACCAGAACGCCATGGTGCACGCCAAGACCGCCACCGTGGACGGCCGCTGGAGCACCATCGGCACCGCCAACGTCGATCGGCTCAGCCTGACCGGCAACTACGAGATCAACGTGGAGCTCTTCGACGAGGACGTCGCCGCGCACCTGGAGCGGGTCTTCACCACCGACCTCACCAACGCCCGGGAGCTGACCGAGGAGGAATGGCGGAGCCGCCCCTTCATGGCCAAGTTCAGCGAGATCGTCCTCATGCCCTGGCGCAACCTCCTCTGACCCCCGAGAACCGGAGGAAGAGGGCTAGGGTGGGTCCCCCGCGCCCCCCGTCGTCCCTGATCACACGACCCGACACGGAGTGCCCTCATGGCGTTCGACCTCGACTTCGACGACCCTTCGCTCAAAGCGGCGCTCACCCTGCACGAGGGACAGGAACGTCAGGGGCCGGGCTCGCGGGCCACCACCGAACTGCTCCTCTCCCTGGCCGCGCCCCTGCCGGAGCGGCCCCGCGTACTGGACCTGGGCAGCGGCACCGGCGCGGCGACCCTGATCCTGGCCGGGATCGAAGGGGCGCACGTGACCGCCGTGGACGTCTATCCGCCCTTCCTCGAACAGCTGAGGACGGCCGCGGAGGCCGCCGGGGTCGCCGACCGCGTCCACGCGCGACACGGATCGATGGACGCCCTGGACGACCTGCCCGACGGTTCCCTCGACCTGATCTGGAGTGAGGGCGCCGCCTACAACATCGGCTTCGGCTCGGCGCTGGCCTCCTGGCGTCGGCTGCTCTCCCCCGAGGGCGTCCTGGTGGTCACCGAATGCGGGTGGCTCACCGACGCCCCCTCGAAGGAGGCCCGAGCGTACTGGGACGCCGCCTACCCGCTGCGCGGCACCGGGGAGAACGTCGAGCAGGCCACCGCGGCGGGCTACACGGTGACCGCCACCTACCTGCTCCCCGACAGCGACTGGGTGGAGGCCTACTACGCACCGTTGGACGCGCGGGCCGCCATGATCGACCCGGAGGACCCGCACGCGGTCGCCGCCGCCGAGGACGTCCGCAGGGAGATCCGGCTGTACCGGGAGCACGGCCACGAATACGGCTACGTCGGATACGTGCTCCGCCCCCGCCGTTCCTAGCCCCTCTTCTTGGGCGGGGCCAGGTGGGGGAAGTCGCGCGGGAAGAACACGTCGGGCTTGGCGCGCCTGGGTCGGGGTCCGCCCCAGTGCTGGGGGCCCGGCTGGGGGTCCCTCGTGAGCGCCGACGCGATCGCCGAGGGCGACCCGCCCCTCTGCCGCCCCCGCGATCCGGGGGTCCGCCCCGTCTCCCGTTCGGTCCGGTCGTCCTCGCCCGCCATTCGCCCACTCCCCGTTCGACCATGGTCGCGACCCCTCCGACCTGGTCGGTCGGGTCTCCATGATCGACGTCCGAGGGCTCGAAGCGACGTTCCGACACGACGCGCCGGACGATCTCCTCTCCGAAGACCGCCCACCTCGTCCGCCCCGGCCCACCGGCAGCAGCTCTCCCGTGGGCGGAAAGGGACACAGGGAGAGGGGTGGGCGGGCGGGCGGGTTTGTGAGGAGTTGGCCGCCAGTAGGGTGAATTCTGGTGCGGGAAAACGACGAGGGCGCCACCTCCGAACGGAGATGACGCCCCACGGTTCTCACGGCGGCCCCGGCAGGATTCGAACCTGCGGCACCCGCTTTAGGAGAGCGGTGCTCTATCCCCTGAGCTACGGAGCCATGATGATCACCAGAGACGGAGGTTACCCCGTCTCGGGGTCAAGCCTAACCCAGGATGGGCGTGCATGGGGTGCCGATTGGTGTTCGGCGGGTGCCTTGGGGGCACGCTGTGTACGTGGCACAGTACGCTGACCTACGATCGGTTGTCCTGGTGACGGTGTGATGTTGTTCATGTCGCGTGTCGCGATTATGGCAGGTTGAGCGTTACGGTCACTGTGGGTTGATGGATGTGACAGGTGTTGTCGCTCTGACGACCAGGTCTTCCACGGAAGGCGGGCCGGGGTGCCGCCCATCGAGGCGGCCGACGGCCCCGAGAAGCCACCTTCAGCCAGATCTGTCCAGTGTGTCCGCATGTGGACATGTAGTACCTTGCCTTGCGGTCACGAGTAGGTGTTCGAGGAAAATGCAGCCGGAGGATCTTCGTGCCGTTCACTTCTGATTCGGCGCGGCGCAGGTCCCGCGCGCCGGGTACCGGGGCGTTGGGCGCCCTGGGGACGCTTCAGCGGGTCCGGATGACGCAGGCGCTCACACTCGTCCTGCTCACCGCTCTGCTGGTCGTCCCTCTGCCGGAGTCGGGCCTGGAGCCCGCATCCGCGCAGTCGAGCCTGGAGGAACTGCGTAACAACGCCGAGGAGGCGTCCAAGGAGCTGGAGAAGGCGACCGACGAGTACGTCGAGCGCCAAGAGGAGCTGGAGAAGGCCCAGGAGGAACTGGTCGACACCCTTCACGAGCTCCAGCGCATCGAGGTGGACCTCGGTGAGATGCGCGAACCGCTCGCCCAGTTGGCCAGCACCATGTACCAGCAGCCCGAGGCCGGGGTGCTCGGCATCCTCGCGGCGGGCGACCTCGACGAGGACCTTCAGACGCAGTCCTACGCGGCCAAGCTCTCCGAGGACAACCAGGCGCTCATCCAGGACGCCACCGACCTGCGCGAGGAGCAGATCGGCCTGGCCGGCGAAGCCCAGGACCTCCAGACCTTCACCCAGCTCGAACAGGCCGAGCTCGCCGCCAAGGTGGACGACCTGCGCGCCCAGTCCGAGGAGAGCACGAACGCGCTCACCGACGAACTGGAGTCGCGAGGGCTGGACCCGGACACCTTCATGGCCGCGGCCGACTGCGACCCCTCGGCCGCCTCCAAGGCGGACGGCTACCCCAACGGCCTGCTGCCGAAGGAGGCCCTGTGCGAGCTCTACGACGGGCATTCCCTTCGAGCGGACGCCGCCAAGGCCTTCCTCGAACTGAACATGGAGCACGTGGAGCAGTTCGGCGAGAACATCTGCATCACCAGCTCCTACCGTGACCTGCCCAACCAGCACCGTGTGTACGGCGAGGTGCCGCCCGGTTTCGCGGCGGTCCCGGGCACCAGTAACCACGGTCTGGGACAGGCGATCGACCTCGGGTGCGGCATCCAGAACTTCCGCTCCGACAAGTGGAACTGGATGGAGACCAACGGGGGCCGCTACGGCTGGATCCATCCGGCCTGGGCCAAGTCCAACCCGTTCGAACCCTGGCATTGGGAGTTCGAGGGTTAGCGTTACCGAGAACGCGTGAGGGCGGTCCCCGCGGGGACCGCCCTCACGCGTGTGCGGGGTACGTACATCTAGGCCGTGGTGGTGATCTCCGGGGTGACCTCGCCGGTGCAGGCGGGGCAGCGGCTGGCCTTCTTGTTGATCTCGGTGAAGCAGAGCGGGCACTCGCGGGTGCTGGCCTCCTCCGCCTTGATCAGCTTCTCCAACAGCTTGCTCGTGGGCAGGACCACGAAGAAGTACAGGATCGCCGCGGTGAGCAGGAAGGAGATCAGGGCGTCGATGAAGGCGCCGTAGAGGAAGCGGCTGCCGTTGATCTCGAAGTACAGGTCGCCGAAGGTGGGGACACCCCCGAAGATGCCGAGCAGCGGGGTGATGAACCCTTCGGTGAACGCGGTGATGAGACCGGAGAAAACGGCGCCGATGACGACCGCGACCGCCAACTGCACCAGGTTGCCCTGGAGCAGGAACTTCTTGAAGCCTTCCATGGAAGCTGCCCTACGTGATCGGGATTGTTCTGAGGCGTCCCGTTGGACGCCTGGGCCAGCTTTCACCACCTTTGGTCATCGGTCAACCGCGGATGGTGACGGACAGTCGTGAAGTGGTCGCGTGTCCGGCAAGGAGGCGTGCTTCGCCCGGGGTGGCGGCGATGAGAATGAGCGCCCCGCCCTCCCCACCGGCGCCCTCCTCGGGTATCGAGAGCACGGGACGGTCCTCGACCACCTCGGTCGCCGGCCCCGGGCGCGAGGACGGGCTCGAGAGGTCGTCGACCCCTCGGGCGGCCAGGACGTCCACCCGGCTGCCGGGGGAGAGCAGTGACACCGCCCCGGGGTCGGAGACCCGGACCGGGACGGCGACCAGGCCGGGACCGTAGGGGAGGGCCGGAGGGTCTCTCAGGCGGGCGTCGGTCAGTACCTCACCGGCCCGCACCGGGGCGTTGGGCGTCAGTCCGGCGGCCCGGCCTCCGGGCCGGAGCGAGCCCTCGGGGAGAAGACGGTCGGGCAGTTCCCGGGTGTCGAGGTCGGCCTCGGTCAGGGGAGCGGAGGCGTCCAGATCGTGGGCGGCGACCAGGACCTCGGTGACGGGCTCGGGAAGGGGACGGAGGACGAGCACGGCGCAGATCGCGGCGAGCGCGGTCAGCAGCGCCGCCACGAGGCGCCGATACCGCTCCAGGAGTCGGAGAAGGCCGCGACGGTGGCGGTAGGGGGTATCGGCCATACCTCCAACGCTAGACCGGCGAAGGGCGGTCGGGGCGGTTGTCCACAGGGTGGATCTCCGGCCGTCGGGTTCCCGGACACACGAAAGCGCCGCCGAGGGGTCTCGGCGGCGCGGCCACGGTCAACGGTGCGGTGGCTCAGCTACCGCTCGCGCCACCACTGCCGGCGGTGGCGGTGGTGGAACCGGTGCTCTTGGTGCTGTTCGAGGAGTCCTTGGCCGCCCCGGAGGCGCTTCCGGAATCGGTGGACCCGGTGGCGGCACCGGACTTGGCGGTGTCGCCGGAGCCGCTGTCCTTGCTCTCGGAGGAGCCGGTCAGCGCCGAGCTGTTCGTGGTGCTCTTGCCGCTGTCGGTGCGGTAGAAGCCCGAGCCCTTGAAGACGATCCCCACGGCCGAGTACACCTTGCGCAGGCGACCCTCGCACTCGGGGCAGACCGTCAGAGAGTCGTCGCTGAAGCTCTGCACGACCTCCATCTGGGCGTCACACTCGGTGCACGCGTACTGATACGTAGGCACTGTTCCAAGTCCTCCTTGCCGGCACTCACGCCCGTTGACTGCTAAATAGTACGCGTTCGCCGACCAGGGCCGCGACAGCCCCTCGTCGACGTCGCGGAACGGAGGAGGGGAGCCGCGTGCCCGACCCCGTCGGGACACGGACGAAGACGTCAACGTTCCAGGTGGTCGGCTTAATCCCCGGTCGCCGTGGCAAGGGCCGGAAGGAGAGGGGTGAAGCGGAGCAGCCCCGCGCCCGGGCTCACCACCGCGTCCATCGGGCGATCGTGCGGTTCGGTGGGCACGGACTCGACGAGGCCCTCGTCGTGGACCAGGGCGAGGGCCGGGGCGTCCGGTCTCTTGTACTCCAGGGCGCGGTCGTACCAGCCGGCGCCCCGTCCCAGACGCATGCCGCGTCGGTCCACCGCCAGGGCCGGACAGATCACCAGGTCGGCCAGGCCGAGCGCCTCGGTGCCGCGGCGGGGGCCGCCGGGTTCGAGCAGGCCGTGTCCGGCGGGGACGAGGCTCTCGGGCCCTTCGTAGTCGGCCCAGTCCATCGGACCGTCCGGTCGGAAGATCGGGAGCAGCACCCGTGATCCCTCCCTCCACAGGTCCTCCACCAGGCCTCGGGTGTCGGGTTCGCCGCCCACGGAGTAGTAGCAGGCGATGGTGCCGTCGAGGGGCGGAGCGGGCAGCCTCAACAGGACGGAGCGGATCGCGGCCCCCGTGCGAGCGCGCTCCTCGGGGCTCCGCGCCCGGCGTGCGGAGAGGAGACGTTCCCGCAGCGCGCGCTTGTCGGATCGGCTCCGATCGTTCGACTCACCCATGGGGCCAGTGTGACATCGTGCCGTCGGGGAGGGTGTTCGTCACCCCTTCGGTGAACCCAGGGTGGCGTTTTCGACGCCTTCACCCGAAAGGGCGGGGACTTCTCTCCGCCACGACCGGTGAGCCGCCGCGTGGACCTCGATATCTGCCCTAAAGTGCCTGTCCATGAGCGCCGACATCGACCGAACGCGACCCCTGTCCTCCGAGACCGTCACCAAGGCGGTCGTCCCGGCGGCCGGGCTGGGCACCCGCTTCCTGCCCGCGACCAAGGCCACCCCCAAGGAGATGCTGCCGATCGTGGACAAACCCGCGATCCAGTACGTGGTGGAGGAGGCGGTCGAATCGGGTCTTCACGACGTCCTCATGATCACCGGACGCAGTAAGCGTTCCATCGAGGACCACTTCGATCGGGCCTATGAGCTGGAGGAGGCCCTCGCGGCCAAGGGCGAGGAGGGCAAACTCCGCTCCGTCCGCGAGTCCAGCGACCTGGCCCAGGTCCACTACGTCCGCCAAGGGGAGCCTCGCGGGCTCGGGCACGCGGTCCTGTGCGCGGAGGCGCATGTGGGCGACAACCCCTTCGCGGTGCTCCTCGGCGACGACCTGATCGAGTCGGCGGACCTGCTGCGCCGCATGATCGAGGTCCGCCAGGAGCACGGCGGGAGCGTCGTCGCGCTCATGGAGGTGGAGCCCGAACAGGTCTCCCTCTACGGGTGCGCGGCGGTGGAGCCGACGGAGGAGGACGACGTCGTCACCGTCACCGATCTGGTCGAGAAGCCCTCCCAAGAGGAGGCTCCCAGCCGCTGGGCGATCATCGGCCGTTACATCTGCGACCCCGAGGTCTTCTCCGTCCTGCACCGCACCCCGCCCGGCCGCGGCGGCGAGATCCAGCTGACCGACGCCCTGTTGGAGCTGGCCCGCACCAAGCCCGAGGACGGGGGCGGTGTGCGAGGCGTCCTGTTGCGCGGGCGCCGCTACGACACGGGGAACAAGGCCGACTACATCCGCACGGTGGTGGACTTCGCCTGCCGCCGTCCCGACCTGGCCGAGGAGCTCCTGCCCTGGCTGCGCGAGTTCGTGGACCGTCAGGGTGAAGGGCGCGTCTGACCCGACCGACCGGGTGGGGGAGGGCCGGGTCCGGGCCCTCCCCGGCATGGATGGCCACAATGGGAGGGGAGCGTGTCCCGTGTGACGGAACGCTCCCAGTGAGTCTCACGACCCGGAAGGACCCCATGAAGAGCGTCGAACGGCACGTCTCCGATCTGCTGGAGCTGGTCTCCGTCCCCGAGGCGACGGAGCTCGACCTGCTCCGGGCCCACGGGACGGTGCTGGCCGAACCGGTGGTCTCCACCGTCTCCCTCCCGGGTTTCGACAACTCCTCGATGGACGGCTACGCGGTCCACTCCGCGGACCTGGACGCCGCCACCCCCACCTCTCCGGTCCGACTTCCGGTGGTGGCCGACATCCCGGCGGGCGACCCCTCTCCCGGGGCCATTCGCTCCGGCCTGTGCGCCCGGATCATGACCGGCGCCCCGATGCCCGAGGGCGCCGACGCCGTCGTCCCGGTCGAGTGGACCGACGGCGGGGCGGTCGAGGTCCTGATCGAACGTCCGACCGAGCCCGGGGCGTTCGTACGTCGCAGGGGCGAGGACGTGGAGGAGGGCGCGACGGTCCTGAGCGAGGGCGCCCTGGTCGGAGCGGGCGAGATGGGGGTGCTGGCCGCGGTGGGGCGTCGAACGGTCCCGGTCCGTCCCCGTCCCCGGGTGGTGGTGCTCTCGACCGGGGAGGAGCTGGTCGAACCGGGACACCCCCTCGGCCCGGGCCAGATCTACGAGTCGAACAGCTACATGATCGCGGCCGCGGCCAAGGAGGCCGGCTGTGAGGTGTACCGCCACGGCTTCGTCGGCGACGACCCGGAGAGCGTCCGGGACACGCTGGAGGGGCTGCTCGTCCGAGCCGACCTGGTCGTGACCACCGGTGGGGTCAGCATGGGCGCCTACGACGTGGTCAAGGAGGTGCTGAGCCGGCAGGGGACCGTCGAGTTCACCTCCGTGGCCGTGCAGCCCGGAAAACCACAGGGGTTCGGCGTCATCGGCCCGGACCGGACACCGATCATCACGCTCCCGGGCAACCCGGTCAGCGCCTTCGTCTCCTTCCACCTGTTCGTCCGTCCGGTGATCCAGAGGCTGCGCGGGCTCACCCCCGAACCTCTGCCGAGTGTGAGCGCCCGTCTGACGACCGACGTCACCTCGCCCAAGGGGCGCCGCTCCCACCTCCGGGCCGTGCTCGGCCCGGAGGGTGAGGGCGGACACACGGTCTCTCCGGCGGTCCGGCAGGGGTCGCACCAGCTCTCGGCCCTGGCCGACGCCGACGGTCTGCTGGTCGTCCCCGAGGAGACGACCGAACTCGCCGCCGGGGAGCTCGTCGAGGTCCTGCTCCTGCCCGGGCGCTGAGCCGGGGGAGGTCACGGGCTCCTGCGGGAAGTGGCGTCGCGAAGGAGTACGGTCGTCGTGGGGCGCGTCACCACGCGCCCGCCGCGGCCCGCCGTCCGGTGGGTCGTGCGCTTTGTACGCGAAGACGACGGGTGACCCCGATGACCGACACCCCGCAGCCCGAGGCGCATCCCTCGGGCCTCACGCACATCGACGAGTCCGGCGCCGCGCGCATGGTCGACGTCTCCGGCAAGCAGGTCGGAGCGCGCTCCGCCACGGCCACCGGGCGGGTCCTGCTCGCGGCCGAGGCCGTGGCCGCGCTGCGTGAGGGGGAGGTGCCCAAGGGGGACGCCCTCGCGGTCGCCCGCATCGCCGGGATCCAGGGGGCCAAGCGCACGCCCGACCTCGTTCCCCTGTGCCACCCGATCGCCGTGCACGGGGTCGACGTGGACCTGACGGTCGTGGACGAGGGGGTGGACATCACCGCCACGGTGCGCACCGCCGACCGTACGGGCGTGGAGATGGAGGCGCTCACCTGTGTGATGACGGCGGCGCTCGGACTGGTCGACATGGTCAAGGCGATCGATCCCGAGGCCGAGATCACCCGGGTCCGGGTCGAGGAGAAGGTCGGCGGCAAGAAGGGGCACTGGAGGCGTGGTGCCTGAACCGGCCGGGAGGATACACCGTGTCGCGGTGATCACGGCATCGAATCGTGCGGCGGCCGGGGTCTACCCGGATCGCTCCGGGCCGGTCGTCGCGGACCGATTGCGGGCCATGGGGTGTTCCGTGCTGGGTCCCTGGGTGGTGCCGGACGGGCCTCCGGTCGGCGAGGCGCTCGTGCGCGCGTCGGACGAACGAGTGGACGCCGTGCTCACCACCGGGGGCACCGGACTCACCCCGCAGGACCGTACGCCCGAGGAGACCAGAGCTCTGCTGAGCTTCGAGATCCCCGGTGTGGCCGAGGCTCTGCGCTCCGCGGGTCGGGAGAAGGGGGTGCCCACGGCGATCCTCTCGCGTGGTCTCGCCGGGGTCGTGGAACGCGACGGTCACCGCATGATCGTCGTCAATCTCCCCGGGTCCCGGGGCGGTGTGAGCGACGGTATGGACGTGTTGGAGCAGGTGCTGGGACACGCCATCGACCAGCTCGGCGGCGGCGATCACCCTCGGGTGAATGAGACCGGAGAATGACCGGAATCACATCCCGGGCATTCCGGTAGTAGAGAATTCCTTGACCTGAGGCCGTCTTTCGGTGCTGGAGTGAATGGAGTTTAGAATCAGCCGATTCCTGTGTGGAGGGGGCGACGCCCGCCACCGCACACCTTCGGAGTGGAATACTGGAAGGTGTCACCGACGACGGGAGCAGGGGTGCGCCCAGGTCCGGTGTCGCATCCGCGCAGGGCGGTGCAGAGGGCCTCGGAGGGATGACGTGAATCGCAGACAGAGGTGGCCGGTCACCCTGCGGGAGGGGCCGATCGCGCTTCGTCCGCTGCGACTTCGCGACGCCCCCGAGCTACGGGACACCCGGGCCCGCAACGCCGAGTGGCTGCGTCCTTGGGAGCCGACCTATCCGGAGATGCCGCTGCGCACCACCGGTCTGGCCCCCTATGTCGCGATGATCCAGGCGATCCGTCGCGAGGCCCGACAGGGGTTGTCCATGCCGTGGGCGGTCACCTACGAGGAGCGCTTCGTCGGTCAGCTGACGATCGGTGCCATCGTGTGGGGTTCGGCCAGGTCGGCGCAGGTCGGTTACTGGATCGACAGCGCCCACGCGGGGCGCGGTATCACCCCGACGGCGGTCGCGCTGGCCGTCGATCACTCCTTCTTCCACGTCGGACTCCATCGGATCGAGGCCAACATCCGTCCCGAGAACCGTGCCAGCAGGCGTGTGGTCACCAAACTGGGCTTCCGAGACGAGGGCGTGCGCCGTAGACAGTTGCACATCGACGGGGCCTGGAGAGATCACATCTGCTACGCGCTCACCGCGGAGGAGGTCCCTCAGGGGGTCCTGCGCCGTTGGTACGACGGAACCCCTTCCGGGCCGTCCACAGAGGGTGGTTCCGGCCCTGGTTCCGCTTTGGGGCCACAGGGCCCGAACGGCGGCGGGGAACCACGCGATCCGGCGAGTCCGTACCCGAGGCCGAACTGAACATGACAGCATCACGGGTGCATCCGGAGCTTAAACCTCTCTTTAAGCACAATGCTTCATTACTTTGCGTTGAAATGGTGATGCTCTATGCAGTCATGCCCTGACCTGGGCTTTCACTCCGGGAGGTGGAACGACCGAAACTGAGGGTCCACAATCTTGCGACACTCCGGGTGGAATGTGGCGCATTTATGGACACGGGGTCGTACCGTGCGGAACATAGACGCATTGACGATGCGGGCAACGCGTGGATATGGCGCACGGGATTCGATCCCGCCCCGACCGGGGGCAGGAACGATGTTCCTCCGGGGAACGTCTCTACTCCCGGAAGCAGGTCCAGCCACACGCGGCGCGGTGTCGACGAAGTGTCGATCAACGTTCAGTGGCCGTCATCGTGAGGAGGGGTGATGAGCAGCTCTCCTCTGTACCTCGCCATCGTGGTGGTCTGGCTCATAGTCCTCGTCCCGATGCTGTTGCGGAAGGATCCCGTGGACCCGGTCCACGAGGACGGTCGCAGGGAGGACGAGGAACCCGAGGAGCGGGACGAGGTCTCCGATCTCGTCGAGGACGACGAGGACCCGGACCTCACCGAGACCCGGGTGATGAGGCGTTCGGAGATCGACGACGTCGAAGACGACGAGGTCGAGGAGACGGGCCGGGACGAGGTCCCCGTGCTCCCCTCGCCCGTCCCGCGGGCCAGGGTCATCGCCCGTCGTCGCCGTCGCACCAGCGCGCTCACCCTGCTCACCGTCGCCACGATGGTGGCCGTCGCCTTCGGGCTCGGCCCCTGGTGGGTGATGGCTCCGCCGGTCCTGCTGCTCTCAGGGCACCTGGTCCTGCTGCGCGAGGCGGCCAAGGCCGACGCGGAACGTCGCCGGGCCTACCTGGCGGCACGACGGCGGGCCGCCGCGCGAGAGCGGGTGCACCGGGAGCGCGAGGCCCGCGAGGCCGAACGCGAGGCCGAGGTCATCGCCCTCAAGGAGCGACGCAGTCAGGTCTACGACCAGTACGCCGACGCCCGTCTCAGGGCGGCCGGCGACTGAGCCGGTCCGGGCGGGCGAAGGCACGTTCGGACCACCCGGACTTTCCTGCTAATGTTGATCTCGTCTTCGGGGCTGTGGCGCAGTCCGGTAGCGCACCTCGTTCGCATCGAGGGGGTCAGGGGTTCGAATCCCCTCAGCTCCACCGAAGAGAAGAGACCCGCGTGGTCGACGGAGGATCTCCGTCGCGCGCGGGTCTCTTCGTTCTACCCGAAGTGGGGTGGGGCCCGGTCTCGCGAGACCGGGCCCCACCTCGTGGGCGGTCCGAACGGGGTGTCGCTGTTCCCTGAGGCGGGAGTGCGTCCGGACCTGAGCCCCGAGTGTCACCGGCGAAGCGTCTATCCCCTGTCGCGGGGGCCGGTTCGTGGTCACCTTACCCGCGAAGTCGCCCGAAGTACCCGTCCTTCGGGTGTTCCGAGACGAATGCCTAAATCTTTACAGTGGCAACTTGCCGGCGTATAGTTCCATCCATGGCAGACGGATACCACCACGGGAACCTGCGGGCCGCCGTTCTGGAACGGGCCGCCCGGGTCATCGAGGAGAAGGGGCCCTACGGCTTCAGCCTGCGTTCTCTGGCCACCGACCTGGGGGTCAGTCACACGGCCCCCCGTCACCACTTCGGCGACCGCCAGGGCGTGCTCAACGCGCTGGCGACCGAAGGGTTCGCGGAATTGGCCGAACGGTTGAGGGCGAGTGCGGGGGACGGAGGCGGCTTCCTGGAGTCGGGTGTCGCCTACGTCGGTTTCGCCGAGGACCGGCCGGCGCACTTCACCGTGATGTTCGAACCCTCGCTCCTCGATCTGGACGACGCCGAACTCGTCGCGGCCCGCAGATCCGCCTTCGCCGAACTGCGCTCCGGGGTGCGTTCTCTGGGCGAGGAGGTGACGGACGAGCCGGCCGCGATGGTGGCGGGCTGGTCGATCGTGCACGGGATCGCGACCCTGGCCCTCACCGGGAACCTGGACCGTTCCGGTGCGCGCGACCTGTTCGAGGGGGCCGATCTGTCGATCATCACCAGACGCAGTGCCGGGCTCCTGTTCGGTCCGTCGGGGCCCCCTGAATCGGAAGGATGACCGTCATGTCCGCCCCAGTGCTTCTCGTAGCGGGGATCGTCCTGCTCACCGTGGTCGGGATCGCTTATGGAGGTTCTTTCCTCCTGCGTGTGGTCGACGGGGGTTTCCCCGCCAATGATCTCCAGCGGTCCTATTTCCGTGCCGGGCACGCCCACGCCGGTGTACTGGTCATCCTGGGTCTCGTGGTGGCGATCCTGACGGATCAGCCCACCGTCCCCGGATGGGGCGCCACTCTGGGGCTTCTGGTGCTCCTGGCCGCCGTTCTGATGCCCGCCGGCTTCTTCCTCTCGGTGGTGGGTCGCGATCCCGCGAAGCCGAACGGGTTTCGCCTGTTGATCGGGGCGGGAGCCGTCTCCCTGGTCGTCGGGCTGGTCGGCGCGGGTATCGCGCTGATCCTCGCGGGGGCGGGCCTGGGCTGACGGGCCCGTCGGCCGACCCGTGGCTCGGAGGGGGCTGTTCGGGGTGCTCGTCGCGCCCTGGGCGGCCCCTCTTGTTTCATGGTGCTATGTGTCAAAAGTGACAGATCATACAAGGTTTAGTGTTTGTCCGTAATGAGTAACTATGAGAAGTAAGGGCGTGTCGCACCTCTGTGGCGAGTTCGTCGATTCGCTACGTAGCGTGATGACCGTCTTCGGGTGAACAGTCTGAACGGTGGTGTTATATGACTGTTTTTCCGTATCGTCCCCCCGGGTATGCCGCCTGTTGACGTCGGAGCACACGAGACGGCGCGAGGAAACCCGGACGTAGAGGACGAATCACTGACTCCGAGCGACAATAGCGGGCTCGTTACTCATTGTTATGTCCGGATCCTTGGACTTTGCTCTTCGTGGGTCTTGTTTTTGCAGGTCACCGGGGATGGTGTCTTCTGGTTGATTCAATCAACTCCCGGTTGAACTGCGAAAACGTCGTGTTCTGTGACTATTCAGAACCCGGTGGTGCGACCATTGGTGTCCGCTGGGCCTTAGAATGATGAATATTCTTCTTCGGGTCTTGTGAAGCCCGCCGAGATAGGACATCTTGGTTCCGGGATGGGCTGGAAACACCGAGAAAGGTAGATGCCATGACCGCGTACGCGAAGAGCAGCAGCAAGAACAACGGCGGCTGGAGCTGGTGGTAACCGGCGCCGCCTGACGGTTCCGTAGGGGGAGCGCCTCCTTGTGGGGCCGTCGAGCACCGGGGCCCGATCGACCTGTGTCGGCGGGCCCTTTCGTATGCGATGAACCGGTGGGGCCGTTCTCGGCCGAAGGGATTTGACCGTTCGCCCCGGCGGGTAGGAGACCTTTACGTCCGACGGGCCGTGCACGGGTCCCGCCGATCCGAACCGAAGGGGCGATCAATACCAGTGTCCGATTCCCCCCGACAGCAGCCAGACGGATACAGGTCACCCGAGGAGACACACGGCGAGGGCGGATACGTGCCACCGGTGGAGCCACGGCCCGGCCCCGAGGAGAGGCCGCCCCCGCAAGGCTCCGAGAGCCGGGTGGAGCCCGTCCCGGGGCGCCCGGCGCCGACGATGGCGGGAGAGGGCTTCCGGCGCACGACCAGAGCCCGGAACAAGGTCATACGAGCCGAACGCGGCCGCGGTTTCTGGCACCTGGCCATCGGAACCGTGTTCTACGTGATGGTGGTCGGCGGCATGGCCGACTACGTCGAGCCGGGGACGCGGATCGGCGCCCACCTGGTGTTCTGGCTGCTCATCGGGCTCGGATTCTGGATCGCGGTGGCCCGTGAACGTCGTCACGACTGGGGGCCGCGCCCTCGATGGCCCTGGGCGGCGGCGGCCCTGGGCGGGGCGGTGGCGGTCGAGCTGCTCATCCTGACCATGGGTTCGCCCATGATCATCGTGGGCTCGGTGATCCTGCTGGCCCTGGGGTCGTTCTTCCTGATGCTGGTGGGCTGAGCGGGGGAGGGGCTCAGGTGGCCTCGTCGTCGAAGGGCGGACGCTTGCCGTTCAGGCGGGAGGCCGGCTTGGGCTCGTTCTCCTCCTCTTCCTCCCAGAAGTGCTTCTGGATGAAGCGCTTGGGGTTGAGGTCCTGGACGTCGAAGTCCTTGTACTCGGGGCCGAGCCCCGCCTTGATGTCGTTGGAGGCGGAGTTGGCCATGGTGCGGAGCTGGCGGAGGACGCGGCCCACCTGCTGGGCGGCCTTCGGGAGCTGGTCCGGGCCGAAGATCAACAGCCCGAGGAGCAGGAGGAGGACGAACTCCCCTCCACTGATGCCGAACATGTGATGTCCTCGCCTTCGGTGCTGACCGGCTTCAAGCAGGTTAACCGGTATCGCCACGCTTGGGTAACCGTGTCCCCCTCCAAGGCTCGAACGCCCCTGGTAACGGGGTCCGGCCCCCCGCTCGGGGGAGCGGAGGGCCGGGAAAACGCACGTGTGACGGTCAGACCGTTCGAACGTCCGCCGCCTGCGGGCCCTTCGGGCCCTGGATGATGTCGAACTCGACCTGCTGGTCCTCTTCCAGGTTCCGGAAGCCGGTGCCCGCGATCGCCGAGTAGTGCACGAACACGTCGGGCTGACCACCCTCGACGGCGATGAACCCGAAACCCTTCTCAGAGTTGAACCACTTCACGGTGCCCTGAGCCATGTGCTCTCCCTTGGGGACTACGACGGGGCCGCACCCTGCTGGCCCCGGGTCGCCGGGCGCCGCACCGAAGAAGGGACATCCCGAATCGATAAGCGCCCACGTGAAGTTCCGCGAGGCGCCTTGGGCATCCATGGAAACTACAACAGCAACCGGTTGCCGACAGTACCAGGGAGACCCGGGCCCTGCCGAGGCTTTTCCGCTGTGAATCCGCGATACCGAAGTGTCCTGTTTCGGCTACTCGAAACTGTTGATTTCCCGCCCTTGTGCCACTAATGGAGTTCGGTTCCGGGGAACGGTTTACGCCGTTCCCCGGAACGGATCATGAGGCGTCACGTCCGTAGATCCATACGTCGAACCACAGCCGGTCTCCCCAGGTCTCCTCGGGAAGCGGATAGGCCGACAGAACCGGATAGAGGTAGGCGAAGTGGGCGATGATCAGGAGCACCACCACACCGAAGACCACGCCCCCCAACGCACGCGTATAGGGCGCGAAGCGTGGACTGTCGTCTCCGGCCCCCATCAACAGCCCCAGCGCCAGCACGATGCCCAGCACGAGGAAGGGCAGGATCGGCAGCGCGTAGAACAGGAACATCGGACGTTCGGGGTAGGCGAACCACGGTAGCCAGCCCGCGGCGACCGCGAGCAGTACCGCTCCGGCCCGCCAGTCGCGGAAGGTGATCCACCAGCCGAGCATCACGACCAGGGCGATGATGCTCACCCACCACACGATCGGGGTGCCGATGGAGACCACCGAGGTCACGCACTGTCCCTCGCCGCACCCGACGGCCTGGCCGTCGTAGTGGAACATCACCGGGGTGCGCATGATCAGCCATTCCCACGGCGCGGAGATGTAGGTGTGATCGCTGGTCAGGTTCTCGTGGAAGTTCATCATCCGGCCGTGGTAGTCGACCAGACTCCACAGGGCCTCGATCGGCTTCACCAGGAGACCGGGGATCCAGTCGGGGGCCATGCCGGCGGCGTACTGCCGGTTGTAGCCACCGCCGGTGATCAGCCAGCCGGTCCAGGAGACCAGGTAGACGATCCCGGCGACCACCACGGTCTGGAGGAAGGCGGGGATCGCGTCGTAGCCCAGCCAACGGCCGAAGGGGCGTCGCTGACCGACGCTGCGCCGCGCCCCGTAGTCCCAGGCGACGGTGAGCAGACCGAAGGCCGCCACGAAGAACAGGGCCGACCACTTGGTGCCGATCGCCAGACCGAAGCACAGACCGGCGGCCAAACGCCACCAGCGCATGCCGAGGGCGCCCACCATCGTCGTATCGACCCCGGCCTCCGCCAGGCGGACCAGCCGTTCCCTGGTCTTGTCCCGGTCGATGACCAGACAGGCGAACCCGGCCAGGATCCACAGCGTGAGGAAGATGTCCACCATGGCGATACGGCTCAGGGTGAAGTGCAGGCCGTCCAGGGCCAGGATCAGACCGGCGGTGCACCCCAGCAGGATCGAGCGGGTCATCCGTGTGGCCAACCGGACCAGGATGAGCACGGAGAACACCCCGGCGAGAGCGGAGGCCACCCGCCAACCCTCGGGGCTGACGGCCGTGCCGAAGGGCATCAGGCCCCACAGCTGGTCACCGAGGGCGATCATCCACTTGCCGACCGGCGGATGGACGATGAAGTCGCCGCCGCCGGTGAAGATGTTCGGATCGCCTTGGGCGAGCAGGGAGTCGGAGTTCTCCACCGTCTCGTGCTCGTAGCCGTGCGCCCAGAGCGCGAAGGCGTCCGTGGCGTAGTAGGTCTCGTCGAAGTAGATCCGGTCGGGCCGTCCGAGGTTGAAGAACCTCAGGGCTCCGGCGAAGAGCGCGACGATGACCGCCCCCGCCCACCCCACCCACCAGGGGCCGGGCATACGGGGGACGAAGCGGGAGCGGAGGTCGGAGGGCCGGGCCGCGGCCGGTGGGGTCGAGGGCTCGGCCTCGCTGGAAAGTGCGGTGGTGGTCATCTCGGCTCGTAGGTTGGGGTCAGAGATGGGGGTCCGTTGCGGACGGGCCGCGAAACCGGGTTTCGGTTGGGTCGCTCACGGCCAACCGTAGCGCGACAGGACGGGGATCACAGTGGTTGAGGGTGTTGACGGGACATGGCGCGTCGGGAGGCTCGTCCTGGCCGGGTTGCCCATCGGGAACCTGGAGGACGCGCCGCCCCGGCTTCTGCGCGCCTTGGAGGAGGCGCGCGTGATCGCGGCGGAGGACACCCGGCGGTTGAGGCAGTTCGCCTCCCGCGCCGGGATCCGCCTGGGCGGGGAGGCCGGTGCCCGCGTCGTGTCCTACTACGACGCGAACGAGAGCCGCCGGGGCGAGGAACTCCTCGCCGACATCCGCCGGGGCGAAGAGGTCCTGGTCGTCACCGACGCGGGGATGCCCGGGGTGTCCGACCCCGGCTACCGGTTGGCCGCGGCCTGCGCTGCGGAGGGTGTCCCCGTCACCGCGATCCCGGGCCCCTCGGCGGTGACCACCGCCCTGGTGGTCTCCGGACTGCCCACCGACCGATTCTGCTTCGAGGGCTTCCCCCCGCGCAAGGGCCTGAAGACGTACCTGGACGAGTTGGCGGGTGAGCGTCGCACGATGGTCTTCTTCGAGAGCCCGCACAGGATCGCCGCCACCTTGGAGGCGATGGCCGCGTCGTTCGGGGCCGAACGCAGGGCGGCGGTGTGCCGTGAGCTCACCAAGACCTACGAGGAGGTGCGCCGAGGCGGGTTGGGCGAGCTGGCCGAGTGGGCCGCGGACGGGGTCCGCGGTGAGATCTCGGTGGTGGTGGAGGGGGCCCGCCCCACCGCGGAGACGACGAGCGACGCCGACCTGGTCGCCGCCGTGTCCGCCCTGGAGGACGAGGGCGTGCGTCGTAAGGAGGCGATCGCCCGGGTCGCCAAGGAGACCGGGGTCCCCAAGCGTCGGGTCTACGACCTCGCGCATGGGGTGGTGGAGGCCGAGTGAGCAGGGTGAGAACCGGGTAAAGCCTCGCGGGCGCCGGGAACCCCGAGACCTCCGGAGCGTCATATCCATCAGGCGATATAAGACGAGAAGAGGACGTCGTCATGCGTAGTGAGCTCTTTCAAGAGGCCCAGGAGATCCAGCAGCCCGGGATGAGGTTGCAGAACCGCAAGATGCTGAGGGTGGGCCTGGGCGCGGACGCGCACCGAGAGTTCTACGCCCGTCAGGGCTCGATGGTCGCCTACCAGGGCGCGATCGACTTCGCCTACCAGGGCGCCGGCAGCGTCGGTCGGTTCATGAAGAAGGCCTTCACCGGTGAGGGCCTGCCCCTGATGAAGGTCTCGGGACAGGGCGACGTGTTCCTGGCCCACGAGGCCTGGGACGTGCACCTCATCGACCTGGAGGAGGAGTCCCTCACGGTCAACGGGGCCAACGTCCTGGCCTTCGAACCCACGCTGGGCTGGGACATCAAGAGAATCCAGGGCTTCGGGGGGATGGTCTCCGGCGGTCTGTTCAACACGGTCTTCACCGGGCGCGGGCGGGTGGCCGTGGCCTGCCATGGAGCGCCGGTGCTGCTCCAGGTCGACCAGCCGACCTTCGTCGACACCCAGGCCGCGGTCGCCTGGAGCAGCTCCCTCGAAGCCGGTATCCGCAGCACCGTCAAGGCCGGCGCGTTCATCGGCAGGGGCAGCGGCGAGGCCTTCCAATTGGCGTTGGAGGGCCGGGGCTTCGTTCTCGTCCAGGCCTCCGAGGGAGCACCGGCCCCCACCGGCGGCTGACCGGGACACCACGGACACGAAGGGGCCCCGATCCGAGTCCTCGGATCGGGGCCCCTTCGTGTCCTGCGGGCCGGAGCCTTCCGCCCCGGGCCGTCGAGGGCCCGGGGCGGACGACGTTCCCTAGACGACGGCGCCGTCGTCGGCGTCGCGGGCGGCCTTGGCCGCCACCTTCTGCTTCGCCTTGCGCTCCTTGAGCACGTGCGGCGGCGGGGTCTTGTCCCACTTCTGTAGGAAGATGGAGAGCGGCACCGCGACGAACACGGTGGAGACCACACCGGTGGTCAGACCGACCAGCATCGCGATGGAGAAGTCCTGGAGCGAGGACCCACCGAGGAAGGTGAGGAAGCCCAGGATGATCCACGCGCCGACGGTCGTGTTCACCGTACGCGGCAGGGTGTTGATCACCGCGCGGTTGGCGATCTCGAGGAACGAGGACTTATCGTCCCTCGCCCATTCGTCTCGCACCCTGTCGAACACCACCACCGTGTCGTTGACCGTGAAGCCGATGACACTCAGGATCGCCGCGAGGAAGACCCCGTCGATGGGCTTGCCCAACCAGATGAACAGGCCGGTGACGAGCACGATGTTGAACGCCAGCGACAGCATCGTGGACACACCGAAGGACCAGCGGAAACGCCAGGCCAGGTAGATCATCTGGAGGGCCAGGGCCGCGCCGAGCGCGATCAACGCCCGGTTGCGCAGCTCGTCGCCCATGCTCGGGCCGATCAGCTCGTCGCTGACCAGTTCGACACCACCGGTCGCCTCGCCCAGGGCGTCGGCGATGCCCGCCGCCTCGGGGTCGGAGATGTCACCGGTGCGGACCGCGATGTCGCCGTCTCCGGCCTCCTGGACCACCGCGTTGTCGGCGCCGGGGAAGTCCAGCCCGGAGATGACGTCGCGGGCCTCGTCCACCGAGATGTGATCGTCGCCGGTGATCTCGTACTCCAGGACACGGCCGCCGGTGAACTCCACACCGAGGTTGGTGTCCCGCACCATCGGGGCGGCGATCGCGGTGACCGTGATCAGGGCCGCGACGATCAGGCCGACGCGGCGGTAGTTCATGATCTGCGGGTTCTTCTCGACCATCCAGGTGCGGACCGCACCGATCCGGTTGAGACCGCTGACGGCGGGGTGCTTCTTGATGACCGCGCGACGCACGGCCCACTCCACGAACACGCGCGCGATGATCAGCGCGGAGAACATGGAGGCGATGGTGCCGAGGCTCAGCGTCACACCGAAGCCCTGGACGGTGCCGGAGGCGAAGAAGAACAGCAGACCCGCGGCCAGCAACGTGGTGACGTTGGTGTCCAGAACGGCGCTCCAGGCCTTCTGGCTGCCCTGGACGAACGCCTTCTCCAGGCTCGGCGGCACCGCGCGACGGCGACGTCGGGCCAGGGCACCGGTCTCCTTGCCCTCCTCGTCGGGGTCCTTGAGCCCGGCGGACTTGTTGGCCTCGTACGTCTTCTGTTGGCGTTGGTACTCCTCGCGCGCGCGTTCGAAGATCAGAACGTTCGCGTCGATGGCCATACCGATCGCCAACACGAAACCGGCCAGACCCGGAAGGGTCAACGTGGCCCCGATGGCGACCAGCGCTCCGTAGGCGATCAGGGTGTAGAAGGCCAGGGCGATCGAGGCCAGGAAGCCGACGAGCCGGTAGACCAGGGTGATGTACAGGGCGGTGAAGGCGATGCCCAGCACGGCCGCGATGGCGCTGGCCTGGATGGCGGCGGCGCCCAGGGTCGGGCCGACGGTCTGGCGCTGCACCTCGGTGACCGGCAGCGGCAGCGAACCGCCCTCGATCAGCACGGCCAGCTCGTTGGCGGTCTCGCTGGTGAAGTCACCGCTGATGGTGGTCTGGCCGCCGGCCATACCCACGTCACAGGCGGTCTCCGGGGTCACCTGGGGCGAGGAGATGATCTGGTCGTCCAGGACGATCGCCACACGCCGGCGCGGGTCGCCCTCCTGGAAACAGGCGGCCTGACCGGTGAGCTCCTGCCACTGATCGCGTCCCTCGCCGCGGAAACCGACGTTGACGACCCACTGGGCGCGGTTGACGCTGTCGAGCGCGGCGTCGGCGCTGGAGACCCGGTCGCCCTGGATGGCGGCGGCGCCCAACTGGAGCGCGGTGCCGTCCTGGTCGGGCAGGACCATCGCGACGTCCTCGGGGTTCTCCGCGGAGGGACCCGCGGGCGCCTGGGGCATGCCCCCGCCACCGCCCAGAAGGTCCTGGAGCTCATCGGGGGACATCTCCGCGGGGTCGCCGCCCTCGGCCGGAGCCTCCTCTCCGCCGTTCTCGGAGTCGGAGGGGGCTCGCGCCTCGTCGGAGGGCGGGTTGGCGAAGTCGCCGCCGCCCTGGGGCGCCTGCACGCCCTGGCCGCCGGCCTCGCCCACGCCCAGGACGGGGTGGAAGGAGAGCTGAGCGGTCTGGCCGACGATCTGCGCCGCCTCGGCCGGGTCCTGCACGCCGGGAAGCTCGACGATGATGCGGTTCTCACCCGACCGGGACATGTTCGCCTCGGCGACACCGAGACGGTCGATGCGCTGACGCAGCACCTCGACGACCTTGTCGGTGTTCGCGGAGTCGGCCTTGGTGCCGTCGGGGCCGTCCTGGGTCTCCAGGACGATCTGGGTGCCGCCGCTCAGGTCGAGACCCAGACGGGGTGGGATGAACCACGCCGCGCCGAACGCGACGAGGATGACGAGAAGGGAGATGAGCGCGCGCAGCCAGCGCGCCCCCGCTCCCGTTTGACTGGACAAGGGGTGAACCTCTCACTGCGGATGGTGGGTACCGGTCGCGTGCCCGGCGGCGCCGGGTCCACCCGAGACGTTACGGGCGACCCTGGGCCGGAACGAGGACGCGAAGGTCCGACGTCGACGCGCTCGGGGCGGTCGACGGGACCGACCGGGATGGTCGGAGGGTGGCGTGCGCGGTGAGAGGGGGCGCTCGGGTGGGCGGCAGACCCTCCGCCTCGACCTGTGGTGGTACGCGATCTTGGGGGGGAAGGGGCAACGGCCACCAGGGCTGGTCCCACACCGCCAGGCGCAGGGCGCACGGGGGGACGACATCGGGCAGGTCCCGCAGCATCGGCCGCTGGTCGCAGCCGGAGGCGACGGGGCCGAGGGCGACCGTCTGTGAGCCGAGGTAGGGCCCCACCTCCTGATCGGTGGAGGAGGAACCGGTGTCGGCGGTCTCCGCCGAGGAGTCGATCCGACCGATCTGCGGCGGAAGGCTCGCTTCGGCGCCCCCTGGCGGGTTCGAGGCCAGGGGGAGAGCCAGAACGACCAACAGCACCACGCCGGCGATCAACGAGGCGGTGCTTCGGGCAGGGCGGGGTAGGGCACGGGCAACCGTGGTGACCACCGCCTCGGACCGGGTTGGAGGGCCGTACTGGTTCCGCCGGTACTCCGGTGGCACACGGCGGCGTTGAGCAGAGCATACGGGTAGGGGACCTCCCCGGGGAATCGCCGGTTCCGTCCCTGTGGACGAAGGCCCGTGAACACGCTGGACGACGGGGAAACCGGTACGCGGACACCCCGCTCCGCCTTTAGTCTTGAGTCATGTCGTCGAAACGCCACATCCTGACCGCGGTCGCCTGGCCCTACGCCAACGGCCCGCGCCACATCGGCCACGTCTCCGGCTTCGGGGTCCCCTCCGACGTCTTCTCGCGCTTCCAGCGAATGTCGGGTCACGACGTGCTGATGGTCAGCGGCACCGACGAGCACGGCACCCCGATCCAGGTACTGGCCGACCAGGAGGGCGTGAGCGCCCGGGAACTGGCCGACCGCTACAACCGGATCATCGCCGAGGACCTGGTCGCCCTGGGCCTGTCCTACGACCTGTTCACCCGTACCACCACCGGCAACCACTACGCCGTCGCCCAAGAGCTGTTCACCACGCTCTACGACAACGGCTACGTCTTCACGCGCACCACCAAGGGCGCGATCTCCCCGTCCACCGGACGCACCCTGCCGGACCGCTACATCGAGGGCACCTGTCCCATCTGCGGCTACGACGGTGCCCGCGGTGACCAGTGCGACAACTGCGGCAACCAGCTCGACCCGATCGACCTGCTCTCCCCCCGGTCCCGGATCAACGGGGAGACCCCCGAGTTCGTGGACACCGAGCACTTCATGCTCGACCTGCCGGCCTTCGCCGACGTGCTCACCGAGTGGCTCAAGGGCAAGGAGGGCGAATGGCGTCCCAACGTCCTCAAGTTCTCCCTGAACCTGCTCGACGACCTCCAGCCCAGGGCCGTCACCCGTGACCTCAACTGGGGCGTGCCGATCCCGCTGGAGGGGTGGAGCGAGAACGCGAACAAGCGTCTCTACGTCTGGTTCGACGCGGTCATCGGCTACCTGTCCGCCTCCATCGAGTGGGCGCGTCGCGTGGGCGAGCCCGACGCCTGGAAGCGCTGGTGGCAGTCGCCGGACAGCGAGTCCTTCTACTTCATGGGCAAGGACAACATCGTCTTCCACTCGGTCATCTGGCCGTCCATCCTGCTCGGCGCGAGCGGCGGGGGCGACCGGGGCGGCGACGCCGGACCGCTGGGCGAGCTGAACGTCCCCACCGAGGTGGTCTCCAGCGAGTTCCTCACCATGGAGGGACAGAAGTTCTCCTCCTCGCGCCGCGTGGTGATCTACGTGCGCGACTTCCTGGAGCGCTACTCCGCCGACGCGCTGCGGTACTACATCATGGCCGCGGGCCCGGAGAACCAGGACACCGACTTCACCTGGGCCGAGTTCGTGCGGCGCAACAACGACGAGCTGGTGGCGGCCTGGGGCAACCTGGTCAACCGTTCCATCTCGATGGCGGCCAAGAACCTCGGCGAGATCCCCGCGGCGGGTGAACTCACCGACGAGGACCGCGCGGTCCTGGCCGCCTCCGAGGAGGCCTTCGCCACGGTCGGGGCCCGCCTGGAGCGCTCGCAGTTCAAGGCCGGTCTCCAGGAGGCCATGCGCACCGTCGCCGAGGCCAACAAGTACATCTCCGACCAGGCTCCGTGGGCGCTCAAGAAGACCGACCCCGAGCGGATGGCCACCGTCCTGCACGTGGCCCTCCAGCTGGTCCAGGACGCCAACACCCTGCTCACCCCGTTCCTGCCGGCCGCGGCCAACAAGGTGTACGCGATGCTGGGCGGGACCGGCACCTGGACGGGCATGCCCCGTCTGGAGACCGGCCACGACACCATCGGCGGTTCCGAGGAGAAGGTGGACTATCCGGTGATCACCGGTGACTACGCCGACAACGTGGCGCGCTGGGGGTCGACGCCGATCGTCCCGGGCACCCCGCTGAACCGCCCCGAGCCACTGTTCGCCAAGCTCGACCCCTCCGTGGTCGACGAGGAGCTGGCCCGCCTGGCCGGCCCCACCGAGTAGGGGCCTCGACGCTCAGGGCCCGGACCCCGGGGTTTCTCCGGGGGCCGGGCCCTTTTCACGCCTCCGGCCCCCGTTCCCAATTCCGACGTACGGCGTCGAGGGCCTCGTCCAGGGTGCGGCCGAGCCGGAGGACGTGCCCGATGTACTCCCGGGCGGCGGGGTCCAGGCTCGGTGAGGCCGGAGGCAGGGCCGTCGGGGCCCTCCCGAGGAGGGCGAGCGCCCGTTCCCGGGCATCGGCGGTGACCGAGGTCCCGTGTCGCCTCCGACTGGAGAGCACCCCTACGCCCTCCAGCTCCCGATAGGCGCGCGCGGCGGTATTGGGCGCCACACCGAGGTCGCCGGCGAGTTGCCGGATGGCGGGCAGGCGGGTCCCGGGGGGCAGCTCACCGGAGGCCACCAGGGCCAGGACCTGGCGACGGATCTGTTCGTAGGGCGGGAGCGGATCCCGTGAGTCCACCTCGACGATCATCGGGGCGCCTCCGAAGACGTGATCGCCGGCGGTCGCCGGGACGAACGCAGAGGGGCGAGGGACCGACGCGCGGTCCGCAGGGTCACGGCCGCCCACACGAGGACACCGGCGACGGACAGGACGGTGCCGGCCAGGACCAGGAGCCCTCCCGGCTCGTAGGGGCCGGGAAGCCAGGCCCACGAATCGGGGCTCGTGTCCATGGGGTCGCACAGGGCCGGATCGACGGGCAGCACGGCGTGAGCGGCGCCGGGGACGAGGTCTCCGGCGAGGACGAGTTGCGCGCCGAGGACCGCGCCCACGGTGCGTCCGGCGGACAGCAGGCGCAGGGCCCGGTCCGCGTCGGGCTCCAAGGAGGCGATCGCGGGCCGTGCCGCGGCGACCAGGACACCGATCACGCCCACGAGGGCGATCGCCGGGGCGATGACGCCGATCATGCCCAGAGCCACGGTGTCCTCGGCCTCGGAGATCCCGAGGGTGATGGAGGGGTGGCAGTCGGCGGCCCCGCCGGCCAGGTACTCGCCGCGGGCCACGACGAACCCGCCCACGGTCACGGCGACGGTGGCCAGGAGGACCGTGACCGCGACACCGGGGGAGAGGAGCGCGCCCGGTCCACGCGGCCGCAGTTCGGCCCGCCGGACGCGGGACCTCAGCCTGAGCAGCAGGTTCGCGGAGAGGTCGCCGATCACGATCGAGGACAGGACGACGGCGATCAGGATGGAGGACATCGTCATGAACCCGTCGCCGCCACTGACGAGCAGGAGCGTGACCCCGGCCACCACGGTGGCCAGGAATCCCAGGAGGGAGGCGGTGCACCAGCTTCGCGCGGTCGCCCCTTGGTCGAGCGGTTCCCCGTGGGCCTCTTCGAGGAGGGAGGCCTCGCGTCGGGACCGTACGAGCAGGACGAGGCCGATGACCAGGATCACCACCAGCAGGGTGATGGTCGCCCACCCCCGGATTCCGGTGAGGTACTCGGCCGCGAGGACCGCGACGACGGCTCCGACCAGGGGAGGTACGGGTCCGGAACGGTTCCGGCCTTGGGGGGAACCGGCCCGGATGGTCCGTATGGGCAACGCGATGGCGAGCAGCGCGCCGACGAGGGCGATCCAGGGCAGAGCGGATCCGAGTGACGGGGCCAGGTGGTCGACGACCAGGGCGGGGGTGGGCTCCGGCATGGGCGGGGTCCCTTCGTGGGGCGGGCCGGTGTTCATTGACTCAATGTATTAAATCATTGAGTCAATGACGTGTCGATCCCCGGCGGATCCGCACCGCCGGCGCGCCTAGAATCACCACGACGACCGGCGAGAAGAAGGTGGGACACGTGGGCAAGCGCAGTGGCAAGGCGGTCGAGAAGCGCAACGCGCAGACGCCGCCACCGGCGCCCGAGGCACTGCGGGTGCGGGTGGCCGACAGCCACACCCACATGGACATGCAGACCCCCGAGGTGGAGGAGATCATCGCCGCGGCCGAGGCCGTGGGGGTGACCCCGCTGATCCAGGTCGGGGTGGACCTGCCCTCCTCGCGCTGGGCGGCCGAGATCGCCGCCGTCCACCCCGGAAAGGTCTGGGCCGCGGTCGCGCTGCACCCCAACGAGGCCCCCCGCGTCGTCCACGGGGACGGCGCCGAGGGTGTGGAGGCCGACGACACCGACTGGACGGGCAAGGCCCGCCCCGCCGGAGGGATCGAGGCCCTGGAGAAGGAACTCGCCGAGATCGACGCGCTGGCGGGTCTGGACCAGGTCGTCGCGATCGGCGAGACCGGGATGGATACCTTCCGGACCGGTCCCGAGGGCGCCCGGGCCCAGGAGGACTCCTTCCGCCGCCACATCGCCATCGCCAAGAGACACGGCAAGGCGCTGATGATCCACGATCGCGAGGCGCACGAGGACGTCCTGCGGATCCTGGAGGAGGAGGGCGCCCCCGAACGGGTGGTCTTCCACTGCTTCTCCGGAGACGCCGACATGGCCCGCGTCTGCGCCGAACGGGGCTACTTCATGAGCTTCGCCGGCAACGTCACCTTCGCCAGCGCCGAATCCCTGCGCGAGGCGGCCGCGGCGGCCCCGGCCGAGCTGATCCTGGTGGAGACCGACGCGCCCTTCCTCACACCCAAGCCCTACCGGGGACGCCCCAACGCCCCCTACCTGATCCCGATCACACTGCGCACGATCGCCGAGGTCAAGGGGATGGACGAGGACGGACTCGCGACGATCGTCGCCGAGAACGCCCGCCGGGCCTTCGGCCTCTGAGGCGAGGCCCGGACAGGCGCGCTCTACAGGCCGCCGCGCTTGTGCCGGGCGCTCTCACGGCCCTGGCGGGTGAGCTTCTTCCACTCCCGCTTGCGCTCGGCGCGCAGACGGACGTCGTTGCGGGTCCGGTTCCACTCGGCCTCGCGCCGGAGCCTGAACCAGCGCTCCAGCCGGGACACGTCGAGTTCTCCCTCGTCGACGGCCCTGTTCACCGCGCAGCCGGGCTCGTTCCGATGCGAACAGTCCCGGAAGCGGCACAGGTCCACCAGGGCGTTGATGTCGGAGAAGGTGCGATCCACCCCCTCCTCGCCCCCGGGCACGTCGATCCGGCGGACGCCGGGGATGTCCAGGAACAGGGAGCCGCCGGGCATCGGGACGAGCCGACGGTGGGTGGTGGTGTGCCGTCCCCGACGGTCGTGGCGGATCGCCCCGGTGTCCATCACCTCGTGACCGGCCAGGGCGTTGAGCAGGCTGGACTTCCCGGCGCCCGAGGTGCCCAACAGCACCCAGGTACGACCGGGGAGCAGCCGTTCGGCCAGCTCCGCCAGCCCGTCGCCGGTGTGCGCGCTCACCGCGTACACGTCGGGTCCCATGGTGACGGCCTCGACCAGCTCGACGACCTCGGGCAGTCGTTCCCCGGCGAGTTCGGACTTGGTGACGGCCACGACCGGGGCGGCGCCACTGGCCCAGGCGAGGCTGAGAAAGCGTTCCAGGCGGCCCACGTTGGGGCCCTGATCGGCGGCCTCGCAGATGAGGACCCCGTCGATGTTGGCGGCCAGGACCTGGTCGTGGGAGTCCTTGGCCACGCCCTGGCGGACCAGGGTTCCGGAACGTTCCAGGACGGCCTCGACCGTCCAAGAGTCGCCGGAGCGTCGAAGGGCGACCCAGTCGCCGCTGGTGGGAGAGGTGGATCGGTCGGTCTCGGCGGCCTTGCGGACCCGCGGTGACAGGTCGGCGGTGGCGGCCTCGGGCATGGCGACGCCCACCGAACCGCGTCGGGCCTCGGTGACCCGGGCCGGGCGGAGTTCGTGCACGTCGGCCAGGGCGTCGAAGGCCTCGGCCGTCCGGGTGTTCCAGCCCAGAGGGGCCAGAGGGTGAAGGGTCCGGTTCTCGGGCAGGGTGGAACCGTGTTCGTGGTGACTCACGTCGTCGCTTTTCTGTGCGTCGCGAGTCGTGGCCGCCGGATCCTCGAAGGAACGGGGCGGCGGCTCAGGACTCGCCGGTGGCGAAGGAAGGACTCTGGTGGGGGGTGGACACGAGAACGGGCATCGTGTGCTCCTCTCCGGTCGTTCGTTCGCCCGGCGATCCCGGGCTCGGTTCGGTCGACACTAGACGGGACGGGGCCGGGCGCGCCACCGGTTTTTCTCCGGACCCGACCCCGCCGGTCAACGGGTCCGCGACCACACGTCGTCGGTGGCGGGAGGCGTGGTCGTGTTCACGGCGCTGTGCCTGGGCGCGTACTCGCCCGGAGACGCGGCCGCGGTGGTGGGTTCGGGCTCGCGCGAACCTCGGCGCGCGGGATCGCGGGACTCGTCCTCGGAGTCGCTCAACAGGAGGAGCAGGCTACAGATCAGCAGGAGGACGAACAGCCCGATGATCATCGGGAGCAACAGGTCGAGCGCCTTCAACCCGTCGGGCGGGCCGACCGTTTCCACGTGCGGTTCGGTGACGTACACCCCGCTCATCCCGGTGTAGTGCACGGCGGTGATGGTCAGCGCCAACAACAGGGACGCGAGCGCGATCGCGCCGTAGTGGCTCAGCCGACGCGCCCCCCACAGTACGGCGGTGGCCGCGAACACGGCGATCACGGCGGAGACGGCCACGGGAACGGGGTCGTGGTGCAGGTCCCCGTGCAGATTCATCGACGCCATGCCGGTGTAGTGCATGGAGACGATCCCGAGTCCCAGCAGGACCCCGCCGGCGAGCAGCCGGACGGCGCCCCGGAACCGGATCACCAGGTACAGGGCCGCGCCCATGACGAGGATCGGGACCAGACCGCTGATCACGGTCAGCAGGGCGTCGTACCGGATGACCGTCCCGGGGACGCTGTAGCCGAGCATGGCGATGAAGTGCATGGACCACACGCCCATGCCGCCGAGGGCCAACGAGGCCAGGGCCAGCCACTGGAGGCGGAAGAGACCGCTCGCCCGGCGTGCCCGTGAGGCGAAGGACAGCCCGAGGAAGGAACCGATCGCCGAGACGGTGTAGGCGATCGCGGGGGTCAGCCAGTCCTGGGGGAGAAGATCGGCCACGTTCTCTACTCTCTATGTCACAGGTCACAAAAGTGACCTCCGTCCATGGATCGTAGAGACGAAAGTGGTCCTTCACCAGGGGGAACGCCCGTTTTCACATGACCTTTTGTGGCCATCGGCCTTTTATGGTCCCGTTCCGGGCGAAAAGGGTCTTCCTCGCTCGCGGTGGGCGAGGAGACGGTCACGGGCCGGGGTGGTCTCCGGCCTCGTTCCGCGTCCGGGACGAGCGCATGCCCTCGAAGGCGATGCGGGTCAGGGTGTCGGCGATCTCCTCACAGCCCAGTCCCCGGTCGGGCTTGTACCACTCGACGATCGAGTTGACCATGCCGAACAGAAGCCTGGAGGCGACCGCGGGGTCCACGTCGTCGCGGATGTCGCCGTCGACCACGCCCTCGCGGACCAGGTCGGCGATCAGGTGGTCGAATCGGCGGCGGCGCTCCAGGGCCCGCTTCTCCACCTCTGTGTTGCCCCGTACGCGCAGGAGCAGGGTCACGTGCGGAAGCTCCTCCACCAGGACCCGGACGCTGCCGCGCATCACGTGTTCGAGCCGGTCGATCGCCGGACCGGTGGTCGCCCCCTCCTCCCGAGTGACGGCGAAGAGGGCGTCCATGGCCAGTTCGAGGGACTGGCGCAGGAGCTCGGTCTTGCCGGAGACATGGTGGTAGATCGCGGACTTGGTCACGCCGAGGGCGCGGGCCAGGTCCTCCATGCTCGTGCCGTCGTACCCGCGCTCGTTGAAGACGCGGGCGGCCACGCGCAGTACGGAGTCGGCGTCGTGTCCCGGCCGGCCTGACCGGCGCCTTCCCGTGGAGCGGGCCGTGGACTGTTCTGGTGCGGAAGTTCGGGCCACGGTTGTCGAACCTACCTTGCGGCGGGAGCGGGACGTGCGGGGACGCGTTCCTCCCGGATGTGTCATGTGTCCGGATCCGTTCACTGAACGAACGGTCGGTAGGTAATCCAGCATAGACCCGAGGGTCCACAAGGGGAAGTTCGGCGGGTCGGCGGGTCTCCTCGGAGCGGAGGCGGGGCGGCGGGGCGCTGTTTTTTGTCTCTTTTATATAGATATATCCATGATCGCGAAGTTCGCCTGTGTCGCAATCGGCCGTCGCGCGTTAGGGGACCGTTAATCCCCCTTGTTGGCACACAGGACACAGGAGTAGCTTTTTCGGGCTTTGCCGCTGAAAGCCATTGATTTTCGTGAAACGGAAAAAGAGATCCTCATGGCCATGAGTCGTAGGGGTGCTCTCAAGGCATCCCTTCTCGGCGGCGTCGGCGCCGCCGCCGTGACCGCTTTCCCCACCTCGGCCTGGGCCGACCCCATCCCCGGCGCGCCCTCCGTACGAACCCCGGCGGAAGCGTTGCGCCTGCTCAAGGAGGGCAACCGGCGCTGGAGACGTCACGCCTCCTCCCACCCGAACGAGGGGAGAGGTCGCCGGGAGGAGATGGTCGGCGGCCAGAACCCCTTCGCCGTCGTCCTCGGCTGCGCCGACTCACGGGTGCCCCCGGAACTGGTCTTCGACCGCGGACTCGGTGACCTGTTCACCATCCGCTCCGCGGGACAGGTCCTCGACGGATCCGTCCTCGGCAGCATCGCCTACGCCGTCGAACACCTGAGCACGCCCCTGATCGTCGTCATGGGCCACCAGAGCTGTGGCGCGGTCGACGCCGCGGTCGAGGCGCACCGGACCGGCGAACTCCCGCATGGACACGTCGGAGGACTGGTCGCCGAGATCCTGGAGGTCGTGGAGTCCACCCCCGACGACGGTGAGGACTTCCTCGACGACTGTGTGAGGGCCAACGCTCAGCACATCGCCGACCTCCTCCGGGAGGACGACGAGATCGGAGGATCCGTGGCGGAGGGACGCGTACAGATCGTCGCCGCCCGGTACGGCCTGGAGGACTCCCGGGTCTCCTGGCTCTGAGGCACGGCACCGTACACGGAGGAGAAGAGGGCGGACCGAAAATCGACTTACTACCCTTTCCAGGAAGGGGCAGGTCAAACCGCTGGTGAGCGATGAATACGGGAAAAGTCTGCGGAAGGGTGCGAGTGCGCCTATTCTCGTGGTGTCCTCAGGGATGTCGTCCGATCCGCCCGTGCGCCGACGGGGGCGGTCCCGTCTTCGCGAAGGAACCCCGTGTACGCCATCGATCACCAGATGCGACAGATGTTCCGGACCCCGGGTGTGAGCGGTGTCTGCCTCCTCGACTGGCGGAGCGGCCGTGTCCTGGAGCACCTCGGCGAATCCGAGGGGGCGACGGGCACGGCCGCGATGCTTCGGGCCATCGACCGAGGCCCTCTGTGCGTCGCCCAGGCCGTCGAGGACGTGATGATCACCGAAGGCGACCACCATCTCCTGTTCGCCGTCATGCGCGGCTCCCGGTACTGCGTACAGGTCCGCGTCGAACGTGAAGAAGGGGACGTCGCCCTCGCCCTTCGGCGCCTGAGACACTTGGCCGACAACACCGAGCTGCCCACCCGGGACCACGGGAGGCCGCCCCGCAGAGGCCGGGGCGGACACCCCCGAGTCAGGGCCAAGAGCCGTGTGGACCGACCCGTCCTGGAACGGGTCCTCACCGGCCTGCGATCCCTGGCCGTGGCCGGAGTGCGCCCGGCGATGACGGTCACGTGAGACGCTCCCTCGCCCCCCGGGCCCCGATCACGAGGCCACCGCGCCGATCGGCCTCGGGCATCGGTCCGACCGAGGAGAGAAGAGGGACATGCCCAACATCGAGATCGGGCTCCGCGAGATGATGCGGATCGAGGGGGCCATGGGGGCGGCGGTGGTCGACCACGACAGCGGTCTGCCCCTGGGAACGCTCACCTCCAACGACTCCTTCGACCTCACGGCCGCCCTGGCCGCGAACACCGAGGTCATCCGGGCCAAGGCCGGAGCCCTGGACGAATCAGAGGCCGCCCACCGGATCGAGGACATGCTCATCACCCTGTCCGGGCAGTACCACGTCATCCGGCCCGTCACCGCGCCCACCAAGCGCGACCTCTTCCTCTACCTGGTCCTGGAGCGTTCCGGAGGCGACCTGGCCTCGGCCCGTGAACGGCTGGGAGAGATCGAGCGGACCCTGGAGGTCTAAGGGCCCTCAGGGCCCACCCGCGGTAAGGGTGGAAGGGACCATCGGCCTTTCCACCCCGGCGGGTATGGGGGAGAATGCGGGTGACCACCCCCAGCCATCCCAGGGAGACCGGCATGTTCCGGATCGCCATCAGTCGACTCACCGACGACGGCCGCCGCATCACCCCCGAACACCGCGGCACGGCCCTGTCCGTCGACGAGGCGGTCCACGCCCTCCGCGAGGTCCTGCCCACCGTGGACACCACCGCCTTCCAGAGCGACGCCGTGCAGCGCTCGGTCAACCGGGTCAACGACTTCCGCCACGACGTGGCCACCGCCGACGGCTCCCACTACCGCGTCGTCATCGCCCCCATGATGTGACCCGCCGACCTCACCTCCGCCGCGAGGGCGCGGGCCTCAGATGCTCGACCAGGGCCTGGAACCGGTGCCAAGCGTCCGGCTCCACCCCGTCCCCGATCCGATACCAGACCGTCGGGGTCATCGGCGGACCGAACGGCACGCCCTTCACCGGCCCGGTCAAGGCGCGCTCCCGCCCCGCCGCGAGCACCCCCTCGGTTCCCACGGCCGACCCGATGGGGACCGGGACCCCCGCCCACTTCGGCGGGTAGAGCAGATCGGCGCGGCCCAGAGCACGCCGCACCGTCATGGACGACAGCCCGTCACGGTCGACCAACTCCCGGACCAGGGGTTCCAGGACGTCCAGGTCGGGTTCCTCCGTGTGCCCCACGGTGAGAGCGACGTGCTCGCGCACCCCCGACGCCGTACGCGAGAACCGCAACCGTCCCGCGAACGGTCGTCCGCTCCCCGGGATCCCGCCGAACCCCACCGTGCTCTCCCGCGGCATCCGATCACGGGCCAGGGCGGTCACCGAAGCCGTGTCCCACTCGTAGGCGAACGGCTCCGCCAGACCCCACACCGCCGGCGCGGCCCCGGCCAGACGCTCGGTCAACAGCTCGGTGGCCTCACCGACCACCAGAGCGTCATGGACCGGATGGTCCACGCGTAGATCCACGTGCAGCAGAACACCGCCGAGATGCTCCTCCGCGGCCCGGAAATCCGGATGCGGCCCCTCCTCCTCCGCCCGCGTCGACGGATCCGGGACGTACCCCTCCTCGTCCCGCCACACCAGAGGCAGGCCGTTGAACCCGTCGTAGTGGTGGCCGTCCTCCGTGCGCACCACCCAGGTGGCGTTCGGGTCGCTCAGGATCCCGCGCAGGGCGTGTGTCAGGGAGCTCGTGGACGGGGTCACCAATTGCAGGCCGAGCCCCTCCCGACCGAAGCGGGCCAGCGCGTCCACCGTCCAACCGGAGAACGACACCACCGGACGGTCCTGCACCAGGACCACGTTCTTCCCGGTCACCGTGCTCACCGCGGGATGGTCGGTGCCCCCGAGCAGCCAGGGATCCCTGGACAGACGCGACTCGGGCTCCCACACCCTCCCGCCGTGCGCCCCGACCAGATGGTGGGCGAACCGGCGGACCAGGGCGAGCGTGTCGACGTCCTCCAACTCACCGCCGCGAGCCTCCACCCACCACGGCTGGGCGGGCAGATCGTCGGTGAACCCCTCGCCCAACAAGCGATCGATCTCGGTGGCGACGGCGTTCCGCTGCGCGGCCTGCACCGCCATGACCAGCCGACCGGAATCGTCCCGCAACTGCACCACGGTGCCCTCCGCGATCAACCGGACCCGCAGAGCGGGGTCGGCCGCCGCGAGGGCCTCCAAAAGCGAACGACGACCGGGGCTCTCCGCCAACACGGCGATCACGTCACGGCTCAAAAGATGCCTCCGAAAAGGGGGAAGGGGCGGGTCAAGTGGGGAATTCTCCGTACCAGGAGTTCTCGAGTAGATGCTTGGGGAGGTAACCGGATTCGACGTCGAAGTGGAAGTCGGGGTCTTGTTCGGCGGTGTCGTATCCCAGGCAGGCCAGAGCGAGCAGGGGGAGAGAGACGATGCCGTCGATGTCGTTGATCCGGTCTCCGGTGGTCCAGTAGTCGCCGTGCAGGGCGAGCCCTTGGGCCAGGGCCTGGTTGTATCCGTCGCTGTCGCGTTGGACGAGGCGGAGGAAGGTGTTCATCGGGGGGAAGGTGATCTTGTTCAGGTACTCGGGGTCACTGATCTCGGCCCGCTCCGGGGTGGACAGTTCCATTGCCGCGGTGAGGTTCTCGGCCAGACCGGGCCGGTTGAGGACGAAGTCCTGGAGAGCGGCGGCCCAGTGGTAGGAGGAGGGGTTATAGCGCGTTCCCTCCGACTCGCCCGCTTCGCGCAGGAGGTCGACGGGGATCTCGCAGAGGTCGCGGTAGCGCTGTTGTTCGCGGCAGACGACGGCGAGGAAGAACGCTCGGGTCCAGTTACCGACATTGGTGCAGTACCAGGGGCCGATGGCGGTGGTGCGGCGGAGCTTTCGGTTGATCATCAGTTCCAGAGGGGTGCCCTCGGGGTTGGTGGTGATCTTGAACATCGCGTACTGCATCTGCATTTCCGTGACCCAGGCCTCCCAGGTGGAGGACAGGTCCACCTTGGGATCGGCCACGGTGCTGTAGATCGTGTCGGAGCCGAACGCACTCACCATCAGATCGACACTTTCCGGCCGTGTCTCGAGAGTATGAGGGTATTTGTCTCTCCTTCTTTCAGCCCCTTCTTCGTGTTCGGGCTCTATGCGGTGTGATAGATGATGGAGCAACAGATATCTCCGAAGGGGGTGGGGAGGGGTCTGGTTGTTCTTGCGCTATCGCCCGACGGACGATCCGCTCAGGCCGTACTCGTCACAGAGCCGAACGATCTCCCTCAGCACCTCTCGCCATCCGTCGAAGTCGTCGATCTCCGGCTCGTATCCGACGCCCCAACATCCAGAGAACAGTTGCTCCAGTTGGAGTTCGGTGAGATTCGAGTCGATCAGGATCTGTGCCCCGATCCTCACGCAATTTCTGTAGTTATCGAAACCGTGGGTATTTTCGAAGACTTCTTCCAGGGTGTCCCCGTCGATGCTCCAGTCCTGGTGTAGGTAGGTTATGAAAGCTTTCCTGATGCCATCGAGTTCTTCTTCGGGGATTTCTATGATTTTGGGTTCCTGGATGTATTTTCCTTGGGGTATCGGTCTAGGGTCGAAGGTTTATTTCATCGATTTTATCTTGGAGCCAGCTCGGCATGTGCTCCCCTTCTCTGGGAAAGAGTTCGGTTTCTCGAATGTACTCTCGGTCGCTCGGCGAGAAGGTGTAGGGGGGTATCGTGTCGTAGTTGAACTTAGAGCGGTACCGTCCTTCGTTCGATACGTTCAGTTCCCACGAAAGCCAGGTTCCTTCGTTCTCTTTGTACATCCCTGAGCGGAGTTGCATGGTGTTGATGATGAAACTCGGAGGAAGGCTGACTCGAGCTACTTCCCCTCCTTCTTTTTCCACATCGATCTGCTGGATTCCGTAGGCTCCCATGAACATGGAATAATAATCCGCAGACACCCACCCATCGGGCAGCTCTTTTGTTATGTTAAAGGCTATCTCGGAAATCTTCTCGATTTCTTCAATTGGCCCCATGTGGCCTTTTTGGGATCCGTACATGTCATCCCTTACTTGAAGCCGGCTGGGTGCGGGATAGCGACCTTTCGGGGTGCGCTGTTGGTCCGGTCTCCGGTACTCCGATCGTGGGTGCCCGGTTCAGGTGGGGAATTCTCCGTACCAGGAGTTCTCGAGTAGATGCTTGGGGAGGTAGCCGGATTCGACGTCGAAGTGGAAGTCGGGGTCTTGTTCGGCGGTGTCGTATCCCAGGCAGGCCAGAGCGAGCAGGGGGAGAGAGACGATGCCGTCGATGTCGTTGATCCGGTCTCCGGTGGTCCAGTAGTCGCCGTGCAGGGCGAGTCCTTGGGCCAGGGCCTGGTTGTATCGGTCGCTGTCGCGTTGGACGAGGCGGAGGAAGGTGTTCATCGGGGGGAAGGTGATCTTGTTCAGGTATTCGGGGTCACTGATCTCGGCCCGTTCCGGGGTGGAGAGCTCCATGGCCGTGGTGAGGTTCTCGGCCAGGCCGGGCCGGTTGAGGACGAAGTCCTGGAGAGCGGCGGCCCAGTGGTAGGAGGAGGGGTTATAGCGGGTCCCCTTTGCTTCTCCCGCTTCGCGTAGGAGGTCGACGGGGATCTCGCAGAGGTCGCGGTAGCGCTGTTGTTCGCGGCAGACGACGGCGAGGAAGAACGCTCGGGTCCAGTTGCCGACGTTGGTGCAGTAGCGCGGTCCGGTGGCGGTGGTGTGGCGGAGCTTTCGGTTGATCATCAGCTCCAGAGGGGTGCCCTCGGGGTTGGTGGTGATCTTGAACATCGCGTACTGCATCTGCATTTCCGTGACCCAGGCCTCCCAAGTGGAGGCCAGGTCCACTTCGGAGTCGGCCACGGTGCTGTAGATGGTATTGGACCTGAAAGCACTCACCATCAGATCGACACTCTGTGGTTTCGTTTCAAGAAGATCGGAATAGAATTCTCGGTCTTCCCTTGAATCCTCTTCGTGGTCGGGTTCTATCCGGTGCGAGAGGTCATGGCTCGGTACTAGGATAGAGAGCGCCTTTCCCAGATTCGGGAGAGAATGTTCTCGGGGAGGTAGTCGGAGTTGAACCCTGGGTTTCGGGTGTTCCCACGCTATCGCCCGCTGGACGATCTGCTCCGGCCCTGACGTACTCACAGGGATGTCGAATCGACGATGGAGTTCTCTACTCTCACAACCAGGGGGCGGGCCGCTGTTCTCCACTCTCGGGATCGATCATGAAGGTGGTCGGATCGAACCTCTCCTGTCTGACGATATTGCAGTTCTCATCCAGTTCACGATGAATGATTTTGTTCCCGAGGGCGTCGTAGATTGTTTCTCTCAGAAGACGGCCCTGCTCATCCCATTCGTGCCACGGTCCGACGGGGCCGTAAGGGTGGCATCGAACTCCTTGGATGATGAGTTTCTTCTCGGGGGACCAGACCCAGTAGGGGCCGAACTCGTAGCCCTCGATGAAGGTTCTGACCTCTGTTCTCCGGTTCTCTTTTATTGCGGCTGATTTTCCCGTGTAGGGGGCGCGTGAGTATTCCGCCTTCTCTTTGAAATCGAGATCTGTCGTTCGTACGGCCTCGATGTGTCCATCATTTCCAGGGGCGTCGGGGTGTGGGGGAATTCTTAGCCACGAGAGGATTTCTTCTTTATTGTTTGAGTGTGGTTGCTTCAAATTTGAAGGGGGCTTAACTTCACTTATTAGCTTTCCGCTGGAATTCCACCTTCTTTCAGTGAAGGTTATTTTGGAGTCGCCAGCGGTTTCACTGATCAAGTTTCCATCTTCGTCCCACTCGTATGATGGTCCTCGGTCGAGTCCGCCGTAGTAATTTCCGTATTCGATCAGCGTGCCACTGTCGAGTCGGTAGAAGCAGGCTCCGTCATTCCTTCCATCGACCACGGTTCTGAAGTAGGTCGTGTGTGGTCCGTCCCTCTCGGTGAGGATCCCGGTGAAGGCGCTCCCGTTGAGTAGGACGTTTGTCTCGTCGGGATTTCCGATTTCTTCGGCGTCAATTATTTTCAAATGGGTCGTTCTCAATTGGATTCCACTGCTCCTCGCTTTTTTCGCCAGACCCTGTGATTCTTCTGTTTGAAGGATCGTGGGGGTTTTTAATATTTTTTCCGGTTCTGGGTGCGGGTGCTCCATCGGTAATTCTAGTGCAGTTGGCGCAGCAAGGGCAATCTCCGAATCTTTCGGCGAAAGTGAATGCGTTATCCACGCGAAGATCGCGGAAGCTTTCTGTGGAGGCTGGAGGTGTCCCGTGGTCCCCAGAGTCCCGGGCGAAGAGTATTCGATTAGACGCTTTCACCTCTGCATGTCGTCGAGGCTTGTCCGTGTGCGGATACTCGGATTTTTCTGCACGCTCGGTGATCACCCCGTCCCTGCTGTCGTACTGGGTGTATTCTCCTCTCATTGCTTCTATTCGTTCGGCGATGATCGGGTGGGTGTCTTCTTCTGGAATTTCTCCCTTCTTGCCAGATCTCCCGTTCATGCCCTCTGCCACGATCCCTGTTCTAAGGTCGATGACAATTGAGTTAACCGCGCCACCCCGACTTCCTAATGCTCGGAACGAGAAACCCTCTTCCCTTTGGAGTAGGTTCAGCTCTGTTGTTCTTTCTTTTAGTAGGTTGGCGTGCCATTCGGAGATTGGGATCCCATTGAAGGATTCAATCAGGCCGTTGGAGTTTCTTTCTACCAGACCTTCGTTTTCAACTGGAATTCTTCCCAGTATTCTTCCGTTTGTGAGTTCTGGTGGAATTTTTGCAAGTCCACCCTCTGGGTATTTTCCTTCCTCGAATTCAAGTCCTGAATTTTTAATAACTTCGCTGTCGGCGTCTCTGGTGGATGGTGGAAGCTTTTCATTTTCGCTCTCTTTAATATTATTTTCTTCATTGTGATGGGTTGGTTCCTTTGTGTCTTCCCCTCTGTTGGTTTCGGGTGAAGAATCTGAATTTCTCGAGAAGTCCGAGTCCGGTGTGTTGGAGGAGGCGCCGTCGTCGAGGTTGTTCCGGGTCGGGCCGGTACCGTCCTGGTTGTGGGCGGTGGGGGAGCGGTCGCTCATGTTCGCGCCGTGGTCGCCGCCGCGGTTGTTGTCGGAGGCCTCGTTGCCCGGGCCCCGACCGCTGCCGGTGCCGTCGATGCCGTCGGCGCGGGCGTGGAGTGAGGACGACGGTGGTCTGTTCGCCGCGGAGGCGTCGAAGGTGTCGTTGTGGCCGCCGCCCGCTGGAGTGAGGACACGGGAGCGGTCGCCTTCGGGACCGTCGATGATCTCGCGGGCGGTCCAGGTGCCCTCGTCGGAGGCCGGGGTGTCGTTCGACCGGGTCTTGTTGTCCCGGTCGACCTGGTCGAGCGCCCTCTGGTTCTCGGTTCGGAGCCGGTCTCCCAGGGTGGCATTGTCCGGGTGGTTGACGATGTCCTCGAAGGTGAGCATGTCGTCGACCCGAGGGTCCTCCGCGGGGCGACGTTCCGGTCCCGATGTCTCGGAGCGGTCCTGCCCGATGGGTCTGGAGGGGGTAGGACGTCCACCGCCCGCCGCCTCGCCGGAGCCTGTCCCGCCGCTCTGTTGGCTGTTGTACAGCCGCTCCAGGGAAGCGCCGATCTCGGAGACCTGCCGGGGGTCGAATCCGCTGAGGTCGGAGGAGTCGAAGTTCAGGTTCGCGACAGGGGATCCGTTGCCGCCGAAGTTCGGCAGGTTCATCGATGGCGAGGAGATGTTCGTTCCCACACCGTCGCCGCTGCCGCCCCGGCTGCCGGAGCCTCCCATCCCGTCCACGATGGACATGCCGCGCCAGGCCATCAGGGGCACGCCCACCACAGCGCCCACACCGGTGGCGGTGAGCGCGGCGCCGCCGACCAGGCCGACGACGTTCAACGCGGCGGTGCCGATCACGTATCCGGGACGGTCGCCCCACTCCTCCCAGGGCACCACCGAGTGCGCCAGGTCCCGCCAGGCCCCATGGATGGTGTCGGTGCCGGACCAGCCCAGGGAGTCGGTTTCGGCGTCGTACATCCCGATGAGGGAGGCGGCCGACGTGAGGTTGTCCCAGTGGTACTCCTTGAGGGCGTCCCCCCAGGACATCTCGAACCAGCCCTCGGAGGAGTGCATGCCCAGCATGGCTCCGGTGCCCTGGACCGCGTCCACGCCGAAGTCCCACACCGCGTCGAGCGCGTCCTGATGCCAGTACTGGTCCGCGGTGCCCGGCTCGCCCCACACGGAGGGGATGTCGGCGTCGGTGTCGATCGTGTCGAAGACGAAGGCGTCGGGGTTCGTCGTGGCCTGACTGGAGGAGCCGCGGACGAACACGGTCCTCCCGACGATCCCCCGGCTGATCGTGTTGGCGCAGATACGTTGGGCTCTCTCGTACCACTTGATCAGAGCCAGGGCCTCGTCCCGGTAGGCGTTGCTCTTCTCGACGTTGGAGCTCGTACTGGTGAACCAGTGGTCGGACTTCTTCCAGTCCTCCTCACTCAGCATGCGCTCTCGGAAGGCGGCGGCCCGATTCCTCAGGTCGTTCCATTCCATCTTGATCTCGCGGACCTCGTCGGCGAAGTCCTCCAAGGCCCCCGCCGCCCGGTCGGTCCCGCACTCGACATCGCTTCCTTTGGCGGAGACGGGGGCCAACGCGCCGAGGAGATCCTCTGATTCGGGTGCGGTGTAGCAGGCGGAGAGACCGCCCCAGGTGGAGACGATGTCCTCTCCGGTCTCCGCCACGCCCTTCCCCGCCTTGCGCAGGGCGGAGGCCTGGTTACGGAGTTCGACGTGGTCGGTGGTGGGGATGGGGAACGCTGAGGGGTCGATGAGGCCGTCGCAGTCCTGGAGGGGCGCGGGCACATCGAGGATGCCGGTCATACGGGGGGCTCCTGGCGGGGGTGGGGGACGAGGTCAGGAGGGGTCAGATGTTGGGCGGCGGGGGAGGCGGGGAATCGGGGGGAGGGACGACCCCCGCGTTGCTCTGGGCCTCGGCCGCCATCTCGAGGTTGCCGTTGACGTAGGCGGTGGTGGCGTCTCCGGCGCCCTCGACCCCGCTCAACGTCTTGGCGGCCATCTCGCCCATCACCTCGAAGTAGTGGCCGCAGAACTCGCTCAGGGCGATGCTGATGGGGACGCTGTCCGCCATCTCGCTCACGGTCTCGGCGGTGGTGGCGATGGTGTCCATGTCGCCGACCAGTCCGTCGGTGCCGCCCTCCTCGCCGATGAGGCCGAGGGTCTCGGTGAGGATCGCGCTCACCTGTGGGGGATCGATGGACCAACTACTCAAGACCCGTCCTCCTGGGGGCGAGGGCCGAAGGCCGAGGGGCGGAACGTCGCCGGCTCCGGCTCGGGGGTGGTGCTCTCGAAAGTGGATTCCGTCCAGGACGGGGACGCCTGAACGGCGTACTGCATCCGGTTCAGCGAGGCGCGGGCCCGGTGGACGTCGGTGAAGGTCCTGCTGAGAAGGCGCTCCGAGGCCGCCGCGATGAGAGCGGAGGGAGAGAGCGGCGTGGGCTGTTCGTCTTCGGTCCCCTGCGCTCCCTCATGGCCGGTGGTCGTGTGCCGGTGCTCTGAACTCTCGTCCTCGATGAACTCGAACTTCACCGCTCTGCCTTTTCAACGTTCGGATGGTCTTGTGTGTTCAGTCGCGCCATCGGCGTGCTCGGTTCTGATTCTGTGTGCTCTTCTCTGGCCGTGGAGCTCCGGTTCCGGGTGAGTATTCGGACTCCGACGAGTGAAGTCCCTTGTTATTCCAGGTCATCGGTGTGGTGGAGGTGAATGGTGGCCGGATGTGGCCATCGATGCGGAATGAAGGTGTCGGGACGTTGGGGCTCGTGTTCGTTCCGGGGGAAGGCTCTCAGAGAGGTATGACGGAACGGTCGGGTGCGTGAAGTCGGCTCGCCGGCGATGACTCTCGCCACCGGGTCGTCATCGTGCCCGGCCTCATCGCCTCCGCGAAGGTAGGGGTCTCGCTGATATCCGACCTGGTCGTTCACGGTCGGTCGTAGGCATCACAGAGCCGCACGATCTCCTTCAAGATCCCCCGCCAGGTCCCGAGATCCTCGTCCTCTGGTTCGTATCCGGCGCTCCAGTGGCGGACGAGGAGTATTCCCAGTCGGTGCTCGGTGAGGTCCGAGTCGATCAGTATCCGAGCACCGGTTCCGACCCCCTCGCGTATGCCTTCGAGTCCGTGGTTGTTCTCGAAGACCTCTTCAAGGGTGTTTCCGTCGATCGTCCAGTCCTGGTGCAGGTATGCCTGAAAGAAGTGTTTGATGTCGGCGAGGTCTTCGCTCTTGTCCAGAGACGCCGGGTCCATGTTCAAATCGGGGTTCTCCGTTCCAGAGCGACCTGTTCTGGTGCTGGGTCGGTCTTTCAAAGTCCGTCCCGGCGGTCGTATTCGAGGCGCTGTCCGATCTCCTTCTCACCCATGCCCTGTTGTGCGGGGGATCGCCACCACCAGTGGCTTTCCGGAACCCCGGCGGAGACGTCTTGCAGAATCCCATCGATGTCTTCGACCTCCTCGATGTAGAGGCCGGGGTAGTCCTTTCTCCGCCTCCTTTCGGTGGTGTTGAACGCTGTCCCATATGGGGATCGCGGTGGCTTCGCGCGTGGGTGCGGGGAACTTCGTTCTGATTCTGTGTGGTCTTCTCGGGCCTTGGCGTCCTGGTCAGGGGGGGACGCGGGGCCCGGCGCGGGTGGGGCGGCTCGTCGGGCCAGGTCAGTGGTGGTGGCGGTCGATGGTGGCCGGATACGGACATCGCGCCGGGGGAGGGGTGGAACACGAAAGGGGGGCGGGCCCATGACGGGCCCGCCCCCCTTTTTTTCCTCCTCACCTACGGCCGGTCACCGTGAGGAGAAGGCCGAGTCGAAGGAGGCCGAGGGCGGGTCGAAGGCGTTGGCCCGTACGAACCGGACCGCCTCGGCGGCCCCGGTGAGCCGGTCCATGCCGGCGTCCTCCCATTCGATGGAGATCGGTCCCGTGTAGCCGATCGAGTTCAGGGTTCGGAAGCAGGACTCCCAGGGCACATCGCCCCGTCCGACGGAGACGAAGTCCCAGCCCCGGCGTGGGTCCCCCCAGGGGAGGTGGGAGCCCAGGCGTCCGCTGCGGCCGTCGCCCACGCGCTTACGGGCGTCCTTGCAGTCCACGTGGTAGATCCGGTCGCGGAAGTCCCACAGGAAGCCGGCCGGGTCGATGTCCTGCCACACCATGTGGCTGGGGTCCCAGTTCAGCCCGAAGGCCTCCCGGTGCCCGATCGCCTCCAGGGTCGCCGCGGTCGACCAGTAGTCGTAGGCGATCTCCGAGGGGTGCACCTCATGGGCGAAGCGGACGCCGACCTCGTCGAACACGTCCAGGATCGGGTTCCATCGGTCCGCGAAGTCGCGGTAGCCGGCCCGGACGACGGCCTCGTCCACCGGAGGGAACATCGCCACGTACTTCCAGTTGGCCGAGCCCGTGAAGCCCACCACCGTGGACACGCCCATCCGGGCGGCCGCGCGCGCCGTCGTCCTCATCTCCTCGGCGGCGCGCCGCCGCACGCCCTCCGGCTCTCCGTCGCCCCAGACCCGGGCGGGCAGGATGTCCCGGTGCCGGTGGTCGATCGGGTCGTCGCACACGGCCTGGCCGAGCAGGTGGTTCGAGATCGCCCACACGCCCAGGCCGTGCCGTTCGAGGATCTCTCGGCGTTCTCGCACGTAGGCGTCGTCCACGGCGGCCCGGGTCACGTCGAGGTGGTCGCCCCAGCAGGCGATCTCCAGGCCGTCGTAGCCCCAGGAGGAGGCGAGTTCGCACACCTTCTCGAAGGGCAGGTCGGCCCACTGGCCGGTGAAGAGGGTGACCGGTCGGGTCATCGGGGTTCCTCCTGGGGTCGGGGGCGGGGCCGGGGGCTCACAGCGGGGTCGACCTCGCCGGTGCCGGCACACCGACGAGGTCGAGCATCAGGTCGCGGACCTCGGTGGCCGCGAAACGGTCCCGGGCCAGGTCCGGGTCCGTGCACAGGAGGACGGGACCGTCCTCGGGGTCGGTGTGCGGGCGTCCGTGGGTGCCCCGTACACAGCTCGGGTCGAGGGGAACGACGTTCATCGCGTAACGGAGCCCGACCTTCTTGCGGACGAGTCCGGACGCCGCGCGCAGCCGCACGAGCCGGTCCGCGGGGTCCAGGAACAGTTCGGCCGGGTCGTATCCGGGCTTGCGGTGGATGTCGACGCCGCGCGCGAAGTCGGGGGCGCGGTCGTCGTCCAGCCAGTGGTAGTAGGTGAACCAGGCTCCGGGGTCGGCGAACAGCACCAGTTCTCCGGAGCGTTCGTGGTCGAGGCCGTGGTCGGCCTGGGCCCGCCGGTCCAGGACCAGGTCCACACCCTCCACCTCGGACAGGAGTCGTGCGACCTCGGGCAGGGCCGCCGGGTCGTCGACGTAGACGTGGGCGCACTGGTGGTCGGCGACGGCGAAGGCGCGGGAGGTCCAGGGGTCGAGGTACTCCATGCCCTCCTGCGTGTACACCTCCAGCAGCCCGGCCTCGCGCAGCACCCGGTTGACGTGGACGGGGCGGTCGGCCGGGGTGATGCCGTACTCGCTCAGCACCAGGACGGTGACGCCCGCCGCCTCGGCGTCGTCCAGCAGTGGGGCGAGCGCGGCGTCGAGGTCGCGGACGGCCCGGCGCGCCTGTACGGAGTCGGGGCCGAAACGCTGGAGGTCGTAGTCGAGGTGGGGGACGTAGCACAGGGTCAGGTCGGCCCTGGGGAGGAGACGACGGGTGGCGGCCACGATCCATTCGGTGGAGCGGATCGACGCGGTCGGCCCCCAGTAGTGGAAGAGCGGAAAGGGGCCCAGTTCCGCGGTCAGTTCGTCGTGCAGTGCGACCGGCCGGGTGTAGCAGTCGGGGGACTTGCGGCCGTCCGCGTGGTAGACGGGGCGCGGGGTGATGGTCCAGTCGGTGGTGGCGCCCATGGCGTACCACCAGCACACGTTGGCGGTGCGAAAGTCCGGGCGATGGCGGCGGGCGGTCTCCCACACCTTCTCGCCGCCGACCAGCCGGTTGTGCTGGCGCCACAGGTGGACCTCGCCCAGGTCCCGAAAGTACCAGCCGTTGGCGACGGCCCCGTGCCGGGCCGGCGGGGCTCCGGTCAGGAAGGTGGACTGGACGGTGCAGGTGACGGCGGGCAGCACGGTCTCCAGGGTGGCCCGGGTCCCTCGGTCGGCCAGGGCGCTCAGCCGGGGCGCGTGTTCGAGCAGGCGCGGGGTGAGGCCGACCGCGTCGATGACGAGGAGGCGTCGGTCCTGGGGCATGGATGGTGGTCCCTTCCGTCGTCGGTGGTCACAGGGCGGTCAGGCCGAGCTCGATCAGCCGGTCGCGGGCCCAGGAGAGTTCGGCGGCGATGCCGTCGATCAGCCCGCGTTCGTCGGTCGGCCGTCGTTCCTCGGGGAGCACCGTCCAGGTGTAGGTCTCGACCTCGACGTGGTCGGTGAGCGCTCCGCCCGGCCCGAGGAGGAGCCCGAGGGTCTCGACGAGGTGGTCGGTGGTGCCGGTCAACGGAGGGTGCGCGGGGGAGTGCAGGGGAGCGTGGAAGTGGGTGCGCCACGGGCCGTCGCCGGGGAGCGCCCGGGGGCCGGACAGGGCCTCGGGCAGGTCGTCGCGGGCGTGGAGCCGGCCGTGCGCGCGTTCACGGGTCTGGTGCAGGAAACGGTCCTCGGCGAAGGCGGTCAGGGCCGTACGCGCCTCGGATCCGGTGGGGTCGGGGATCTCCAGGGCGGCGGAGGCCTGGGTCTTGACCACCGGGAGGCCCGCCTCGGCCAGACGTGTCAGGGCCGGGGCGGGTTCCTCGAACCCCACCGCCAGATGGCAGGTGTCCAGGCACACGCCCAGGTGCGGGGGGAGGCCCGCGAGCAGTCGGGCGGCGTCCCGGGTGCTCTCCACGACGCATCCGGGTTCGGGTTCCAGGGCGACCCGGATCGGACGTCCGGCGTCGGCGAGCTCCTCCAACGCCTTCGAGAGTTCGGTCAGGTGCCCGCGCGCGACGGTCAGGCGCTCGGGGGTCCAGGGTTCGCGCCAGGCCAGGGGGAGGGTGGAGACGCTGCCGCGTTCGGCGTCGTCGGGCATCAGTCGGGCCAGGACCCGCGCGCAGTCGACGGTGTAGTCCAATCGGGCGCGATCGGTCCAGTCCGGTCCGTACACGGCGTGCTTGACGACGGGGGCGTGGAAGCCGGTGTAGGGGAAGGCGTTGAGGGTGACGGTCTCGGCGCCGGCCTCGTCCAGGCCCTCGCGCAGGAGGTCGACCAGCGAGGGGTCGGTGGCGAGCCGACGGGCCAGGGGCGCGGGCAGCCATAGTCCCAGCCCCAGACGTTCCACCCCCAGGGCCGAGCGGACGCCGCCGCCGAACACCCGGATCTGTCGCAGGACGCCGTCGAGGTCCTCGGCCGGGTGGACGTTGGTGCAGTAGGCCAGGTGGACGACGGTGCCGTCGGGGTGGCGGAACCTCATCGGTCGTCCCCCTCGGGTCTTTCACCGCGCAGGAGCGAGTTGCCCTCGAAGGTGGAGCCTGCCGTGGCGCCCCCTTCCGGGAACAGCCGCCCGCTCCGCGCGTAGAAGTCGACCGGGTTGCGCCACAGGACCCGGTCCACGTCCTCTTCGGAGAACCCCGCCGCGAGCATGGCCCGACCGGTGTACAGGGTGGTCAGCGGGTCGCTGTGGCCCCAGTCGGCGGCGGAGTCGACCAGGATCCGTTCGGTGCCCCACTCCGACAGGATCCGCACCATCCGTTCCGGGGCCATCTTGGTGTCGGGGTAGATGGAGAAGCCCATGGCGCAGCCGGAGGCGTGCACCATGGCGACGGTGGTCTCGTTGAGGTGGTCGACCAGGACCCGCTCGGGCGGGATCCCCGACTCCTCGACCAGGCGCAGGGTGTGCCGGGTGCCCTCGATCTTGTCCCGGTGCGGGGTGTGCACCAGCACCGGCAGTTCGAACTCGCGGGCCAGCTCCAACTGGTGTCGGAAGGCCTTCTCCTCCTCGGAGGTGCGGGAGTCGAAACCGACCTCTCCGACCGCGACCACGCCGTCCTTGGCCAGGTAGCGGGGGAGGAGGTCGAGGACCCCGGTCAGGCGGGGGTCGTTGGCCTCCTTGGGGTTGAGCGCGATCGCGCAGTGGTGGGCGATGCCGAACCGGGAGGCACGGAAGCGCTCCCATCCGACGAGGCCGTCGAAGTAGTCGCGGAAGGAGCTCACGCCGGTGCGCGGCTGGCCCATCCAGAAGGCCGGTTCCACCAGGGCCCGCACTCCGGCGTCGTACATGGCCCGATAGTCGGCTGTGGTACGGGAGGTCATGTGGACGTGCGGGTCGAAGATGCGCATTCAGGTCTCCGTCCGGTGCTCGGGGAAGCGGTCCAGGAGGGTCAGGGCGTCGTCGGGGACGGGGCGGCCCGCCGCGGAGCGTTCGTGTGCGAAGTCGGCGCACATGCGGGCCAGTTCGGGGTCGGCCCGCGAGTCCAACCCCGCCACCACCGACAGCGGGACCTCGACGAACAGGCATTTGAGCACCGCCTGGCGCCACGAGTGGTCGTCCGACAGCGCCTGGGTCGGGCTCGCGGCGGCGGCCGCGATCAATCGGGGGTCGTTGGTGCGCAGGGCGTCGGCCAGGAGCCCGCGAACGATCGAGGCGACCTCGGGAAGGGCGGTGTCCAGGTGGTGGAGGCCGTACAGGACCGCGCGCCTCTCGTCGGCGTCCCCGTACTCGTACAGGTCGTGGATCTCCTCGGCCGCATCCGGCGCCGGAAGGGCGCGCGTCAGGGTCCGCAGCAGCGCGACCCGGACCAGGTCCTCCACGGTGGGTCCACGCAGACCGGTGGGGTCTCCGGAGGGGCCGGCGCCCCGGGCCACCCGCCGGGCGGCGGCGGGGAACAGCACCGCGATCCGTGTCGGGTGTTCGGCCACCTCGGCGCACAGATCGGTCAGGGCCTCGCGGGCCCTCGCGTCCGGAAGGTGCTCCACGCTCATACCCGGTCCTTTCGAACGGCCCGCTCCCATGCGGCGTCGAGGGCGTGTTTGGAGCGTTCGGCGACCAGAGGGGCGGCGTGACCGTGGCGGGGCAGTTCCACGGAGGCGAGTCCTCGATAGCCGGCCCGGTCCAGGGCGCCCAGGACCCCGGGCAGGTCGATCTCGCCCTCTCCGAACTCCAGGTGTTCGTGCACGTGGGGCCGCATGTCGTCCAACTGCACGTTGGCGATCAGGTCGCCGGCCCGGGCGATCGCCCCCTCGGGACCGTCGGGCTCGTTGCACACCCCGTGCCCTACGTCGAGCGTCACCCGGAGCCGTTCGGGGTCCCCGAGCCGACGCCGGAGCTCCAGGACGTCGTCCAGCCGTTCGACGAACATGCCCGGTTCGGGTTCGAAGGCGCAGTCCACGCCCAGCTCCTCCGCCACCACCAGGACCTTCTCCACACCGGCGACGAGTCGTTCCCAACCCCGGTCGGGGTCGGCGCCGGGAGGGAGGATCCCCGACCAGAAGGACACCGCCCGGGCGCCCCAGGCGTCGGCGATGCGTACCGCCCGTTTGAGCAGGTCGACCCGGACGTCACGGTCGGAGTCGGAGACCAGGGTGGGTTCGTGCTTGCGCCGGGGGTCCAGCAGGTAGCGGGCGCCGGTCTCCACCACCACCGACAGTCCCAGTGACTCCAGGCGTCGACCGATCGCGGCCGTCCGGGCCTTGACGTCCAGGCCGAACGGGTCCAGGTGCGGATGGTCCAGGGTCAGTCCGACCCCCTCGTAGCCGAGGTCGGCGATGATCGCCAGGGCGTCGTTCAGGCGGTGGTCCCAGAAACCGTTGGTGCCGTATCCGAACCTCACGTCACCACCGCCGTCCTGGCCGCACGGGCCGCCAAGGGTGCGGCCACCGCCAGCGCGCAGGCCGTCCTCGGGGCCCCGTACCGCGCCAACAGCGCGGCCTGGAGCGGGATCATCCCGCGAATGCCCGTTCCGGTGGCCTCTCGGGCCCGTCCGGCGGTCGGATCCACGAGGGCCCGGCCCTGGGCCGAACCGACGGACACGGCGTACACGCCCGCGAACAGCGCGGCGCCGAGGCCTTCCACCGTTCCGCGCGAGGCGTCGTGGCCCTTCGCGGAGGGAAGCGCCGCCACCGCCGTGGACAGCAGCGTGCAGGCCAGGGATCCGGCCGCCACCTCCGGCCGGGTGCCGTGCACCTCGCCTCGGCTCAGCGCCGTCACCCCCAGGGTGTGCACGGCCATGGCCAGGGCGGGCCGCGCCGCGTCGGCGGTGCGATCGCCCGCGCCCAACAGCACGTCCAGGCCTCGGGCGGCGGCCATCCCCAACGGGGCCCACGGTGTCGGCTTGAGCACCAGGTCGTAGGTCCACACGGTGGCGGCCAGCGCCGAGGCGACCAGGGCGGCACGTCGGCCGCCGGACAGGGCCGCGACGCCCACACCGGCCGCCGTGAGCCCACAGGCCACGGTGAGGGCCTCGCCCGGTGCCACCTCTCCCGAGGGGATCGGACGTTCGGGCCGCTCGACCGCGTCCAGGTCCCGGTCGGCGTAGTCGTTGAGCGCCATACCCGCCCAGTACAGGCAGACCGAGGACAGCGGTAGCGCCATGACGCGGGGGTCGCGCGACCGGCCCGTCGCCGCGGCGCCGGTCAGGCCGTCACCGAGGACGGTCAGGGCCGCGGGAAGGCGCACCAGGCGGGCCAGGGAACGGAGCCGGCGGTTCATCGGAGCCCTCCCCGGTCGTCGGAACACCAGGCGGTCAGCGCGCGCCACTGTTCGGCGAGCCCGTGCGGGCCGCCGCCGGCCGGATCCTTGAAGAAGAAGCCCAGCTCCGGCACCGGACCGACCCGGCCCGTCCGGTGGGCGTGGGCGGTCAGCCGGGCCAGGTCCAGGATCAGCGGAGCGGCCAGGGCCGAGTCGTGACCGGACCAGGTGAACTGGAGGGACATCCGGGCTCCCAGGAAACCCTCGAAGGAGACGTGGTCCCAGGCCACCTTGGTCCCGCCCAGGTCCGGCACGTAGTCGATGTGCAGCGGGCCGTCCACCGGATGCCCCAACAGGTGCTCCAGCCCCCGGGCCTTGGAGGAGGTCTTGCTGTCGTTGCTGCCCGGGTCGGCCAGCGTCCGTCCGTCGCCGCCGCCGAGCAGGTTGGTCGAGGACCAGGAACGCACCCGGAGCGCGCGGGTGGCGAACATCGGCGCCAGCGCGCTCTTGACCAGGGTCTCCCCGGTCTTGCCGTCCGAACCGGCCCAGGGCAGCCCCAGCCGTTCGGCCAGGGCTGAGAGGGCGGGTGGTCGGGGGCCGGCGTTGGGCGTGAACTCCACGAAGGAGCAGCCGGCGCGCAGCGCCGCGTAGGCGTAGGCCGAAGAGGCCGGGATCCGGGCGTTCCCCGCGTCCAGGGCCTCCTCCAGGCGGCCGGGGTCGGTGAGTTCGGGGGCCGGGGCCGGAGGGGGCTCGGTGCCGGACAGGTCCACGACCACCACCCTCTCCAGCGATTCCGCCTCGGCGAACTCGCGGAGATCGCGTTCCAGGGAGTCCACGTGGCGGCGGGAGAACCCTGCGGCCGGGGTCTCCACCCCCTCGCGGATCCGACGGTCCACGGCGCCCAGTTCCTCGGCGAACATCTCCGTCAGACGTGGTGGCACCGCCCCCGCCCCGGCCAGGGGCTCCGCGCCCTTGGCCAGGTGGGTGCCGTGGAGGTCGTGGCCGCCGAAGACCAGGTCGCCGATCCCGGGCAGGCCCGCCGCGGCGAACTCGGGGCGTTCGGTGACGCACCCGATCGGCTCCACGGCTCCGGCCCGGACGGCCAGAGCGCCGAGGACGGCCGTGGTGGCGACCGATCCTCGCGCTCCGATCGACCACACTCCGATACGTGTCATGGGGTCCCCTGTCAGTGGTCGTCGTGTCCGGGGGCCTCTTCGAGGGCCCCGTCGCCGTCCTCGGCCTCGTCGGGTGTCAGGGCCCCGCTGCCCGGTGCCGCGGGGAGGTACAGGTGGATATGGCCGTGACCGGCCTCGACACTGACCATGTCCAGTTGTGTGGCCGCCACCGACCACGCGCGGACCGCCTGGTCCCGCAGGTCGGCGGCGAGTTCGAGCAGATCGGTGCGCCGGTCCTCGTCGGCGCGCACGGCGGAGTCGTAGGCGTTCAGGGAGGAGGCGAGCAGGTCGACGGAGCCGCGCAGCCCCGCGTGGGTGACGTTGAACGCGGTCTCGCCCGATTCGGCGTGCTCCAGGTGGTCGCGGGCCTCCAGGGTGGTCCCGAGCCAGGCGTCGATCTCCTCGGTGTTCGGGAGGTCCTCCGACGGGGCCGAACCGTCCGCGGGCAACACCGTGTCCAGGGACTCCAGCACCGGGAGCAGTCCCTCGTGAGCGGCACGGGTGTGGTGGACGAGCTCCTCCACCTGGTCGACGTGGCGTTCGGCCGCGGAGGCCTCCAATTCGGCCACCCGGGCCAGGTCGGGGGAGACCGCGTCGTCGCCTCCGGAGAAGACGACGATCACCGCGGCGGCGATCGCTCCGACCAACAGGACGGATCCGCCGGTCAGCCACCAGGTGGTGGCGGTGGCGTCCTTGGTCATCACGCGTTCGGTCGTGTCCGGGCCCTTTCCGTTCTCGGGCTCGCGGGGGTCTCGACTCTGGTCCTTCTCGGTGCGCACGGGCACCTCCCGTCGGTTCGGCACTCTGTCGGGGGAGAGGCGGCGCGTACCGTGCGAGCGACGCCGCCGGGGGCGGCGGGGCCGGGGAGGGCCCCGCCGCGTTCGGTCGTGCTTCACCGCCGTGGACACGGCGGCTCCGGGTGTCGGTGGGGTCAGTCGGGGAGCAGGGCCCTGAGCCGGGTGGCCAGGTCGGTCAACTCCTCTCGGGCGTCGTCGTCGACCACGGACTCGACGACCGCGACGAAGCGCTCCAGGGAACGCTCGGCCTGGGCGGGCCGTCCGGTGTCCAGGTGGTGTTCGATCAGCCGCAATTGCGGGGCGAGACGGCGGGCCTCGGAGTGGGTCAGGGACCCCTCGTCGGCGAGCGCGTCGATCCGCTCGGAGACCTCGGTGAACGTGATCGGCTCGACCTCGTCCTCCAGGTCCATGACCTGCACGTCGCGGAACAGGACCGTGTCGGCGTCGCCGTGGTTCTGGAGTCCGATGAACCCGGAGGACAGGTCCCGGTCCGGGTCGGTGCTCTCGAACTCGTTGACGAGCTCACCGTTGACGCTGACCCGGATCATCGGGTCGTCGACCTCGATCTCCATCGTGTTCCACTCGCCCACGACCTCGGGGTGCGAGCTCGCCTCCTGGAAGCCGTAGACGGCTCCCGTCCGGGTGAGGGGGTCGCCCGCCGGGGCGCCGAACGGGTCGATCTGGATCTCGTAGCCCTGGTCGACGGCGACCCAGGGGTCGTCCCCGGGGTCGGGGAAGCCGACGAAGACACCGGAGTTGTCGCTCTCCTCGGGGGTGAGGTAGTCCAGCTTCAGCCGGTAGGAGCCCAGCTCGGTCTCGTGATGGAGCAGGCCCATGCCGCCCTCGGTCCGGAGCACGCATCCGTCCTCGTCCGGAACGATCTCGAAGCCGCCCGGTCCGGCCATGCTCCAGCCGTCCAGGGATTCGCCGTCCCACAAGGCGCGGTACCCGTCGTCCACGTTCGGCGGGGCGCACTCCTCGGGTTCGGCGACCTCGCCGACGGTGATCGTGTGGGAGGCCGAGGTCCCGGTCGCCCCGTCGCCGTCGGTGGCGACCGCGCTCACGGAGTACTCGCCCTCGGCGACCTCCGTCCAGGTGGCCTCGTAGGGGCTCTCGGTCGCCGTGGCCACCGGTTCGCCGTCGACGAGGAACTCCACCCCTTCGATACCGACGTCGCCGTGGTCGGTGACCTCCGCCGCGAGCGCGATGTCCTCGCCCGGGGCGTGGACGGAACCGTCCTCGGGGCTGGTCAGAGCGACCTCGGGGCCCTCGTCGGGGGCTTCGTGGTCCCCGTGACCGACCTCGAAGTAGTTGAGGTTGAACAGACCGTCGGCCACGTCCGGGTCGTCTCCGGTGAAGACCAGGAACAGCTCGATGGTCCCGCCCGGATCGGTCACCTCCATGGTCACGTCGGTCCATTCCTGCCAGCCGCCGGTGACCGGGACGTCGACCGTGCCCAGCGTCTCCCCCTCGGGGGAGCCGGCCCGGGCCTCGATGGCACCGCCGTATCCGTCCGAGGCGACCCGGAAGGTGATCTCCTCGATCTCGTACAGGTCGACCGGGGTGTAGGAGACCCAGTCACCGTGCCCGATCCAGGAGAGGTTGCGCAGCCCTCCCTCGTCGTCCTCCGTCGCCTCGGTCTGCACGCCTCGGCTGTCGGAGAAGTACTGGGCCTGCATCCGCGACGGGTTGAGCTTGACCCCGTCGGAGCCGCTCAGCGGTGGTGAGGCCGCTCCGCCGCCGTCGGTGTACTCGGCCTGGAGCACCCAGAAGATGTTCATGTCGTGGCCGTGACCGCCGTCGGTCCCGGTGACGCTGACACCCTCGCACGCGTCGTACTGCGTCCAGGGGTGGGCGTGGGAGTCGTGCCCCAGGGACGAGGTGACCTGAACGTCGCCGCAGTCGATCCCGTCGCCGATCGATCCGTCCTCGGCGTCCTCCACGGAGACGGAGAACGGGATCTCGTCGCCCCAGGAGAAGAACCGTCCGTCCCTCGGGGTGTCGAAGGAGACCTCGGGCGCGGTGTTGCCGGCGGTGACCGTCGTCGTCGCCGTACCCGTACGTCCCTCCTCGTCCGTGACCGTCAACGTGACGGTGTAACGGCCCTCATCGGTGAAGGTGTGCGTGGGCGAGACCTCGGTCGAGGTCGCGCCGTCGCCGAAGGCCCACGCGTACTCGAAGGGCAGGCCGCCGGGGTGGAAGGAGTCCTCGGCGGAGAACTCCACGGTCAGCGGGGCCGGACCGGAGGTGGTGTCGACCCCGATCCTGGCCACCGGGCTGTTGCCGGAGACGTAGTCGATGCGGGAGATCGCCGAGTCCTCGGCCCCGCCGAAGTAGCCGGATCCGTACTCCAACACGTACAGGGCGCCGTCCGGGCCGAACTCCATGTCCATGGGGTTGGCCAGGTCGATGTCCGGCACGGTGTCGGTGATGTCGAGGACGCCGCCCTCGTCGTCCAGGTGGATCTGCTTGATCCACTGGCGTCCCCACTCGTACATCAGGGGGACGCCGTCGTAGTACTCGGGCCACTTGTTGTCCGACTCCAGGTCGGGGTCGTAGTGGTAGGCGGGTCCGCCCATCGGGGAGCCGCTGCCCTCGCCCAGGTGCGGGAACTCCTCGGACTCCTCGTAGGAGTACCAGATCGACGCCGGGGTGACCGGGGGCAGCTCCTCCAGACCGGTGTTGCGCGGGGAGTCGTTCACCGGCGCGGCGCAGTCGAACGCCTCACCGGAGGTCCCCGACCCGAAGTCGTGGTCGACGTAGGCGGAGTTGTTCCCGATGCAGTACGGCCAGCCGATGTTGGCGGCCTCGGTGATGTGGTGCCAGGTCACCGTGTTCTGCGGCCCTCGCTCGGGGTCGGCCTCATGGGCGTCGGGTCCGTAGTCGCCCAGGTAGACGCCGCCGTCCTGAGGGTCGACCGAGAAGCGGAACGGGTTGCGCAGACCCATGGCGAAGATCTCCGGGCGGGTCAGGTCCGGGTCGGAGGTCTCCGGCGGGAACAGGTTGCCCTCGGGGATGGAGTATCCGCCGTCCTCGTCGACGGAGATCCGGAGGAGTTTGCCCCGCAGGTCGTTGGTGTTGGCGGAGCTGCGCTGGGCGTCGAACGCCGGGTTGCGGCTCTCGCGCTCGTCGATCGGCGTGTACCCGTCCGACCCGAACGCGCTGGTGTCGTCCCCGGTGGCCAGGAGGAGACGTCCCTCGTGGTCGAAGTCGATGTCGCCGCCGACGTGGCAGCACATGCCGCGCGTGGCCTCGACCTCCAGGATCACCTGTTCGCTCTCCAGGTCCAGGGTCGGCTCGTCACCGTCCACGAACTGGAAACGCGACAGGTTGTTGTGCGCCTCATAGGGGGCGAAGTCCTCCGGCGCGCCGTCCGAGGGCGCCTCACCCGAGGGGACCCCGTCCAGCACGGGCGCGTAGTACAGGTACACCCACCCGTTCTCCTCGAAGTCCGGGTCGAGGGCTACGCCCTGAAGACCGTCCTCGTCGTGGTCGTACACGGGCAGATCGGTGAGCAGGGCGGTGGAGTGGGTCTCGGGGGACCACAGGGACACCCGGCCGTCGCGCGAGGTGTGCACGACACGGCCGTCCGGCAGGACCGCCATGCCCATCGGCTCGCCGACGTTCTCCTCGCCCTGGGCGAGGGTGACCTTCTGGAAGTTCTCCCAGGCGGTGGCGCCGCAGTCGCCCTCGGCCCGGCCGGCCGCCCATTGGAGACCGCCCAGGAGGTGGTCGGTGAACTCCGGTTCGGAGTAGGACTCGTTCGTGTGGCCGCCGCCGGTGTACCAGGATCGGCCGCCGTCGTAGACCTGGCACCAGGCGATCGGGTGGTCGTACCCCATCTGGCCGGCCGGGTCGACCTGGTCCTCGTAGGAGCCCTCGTCGAGCCCGGCCAGGACGTGCACGTCGCCGCGCGGGTTGACGTCGTAGTCGTACCACTCGTCGTGCCGCTCCCACGAAGCGGGAAGACCGGCCGTGGAGGGGTGCACACGGTCGTTCACCATGACCGTGGCGTCCTGGGTGCCGGGCGGGTGACTGGCGAAGTAGGCGCCGACCAGTTCGCCGTACCACTCCCAGTCGTAGTGGGTGTCGGAGGCCGAGTGGACGCCGACGTAGCCGCCGCCCGAACGGATGTAGTCCTCGAAGGCGCCCTGCTGGTCCTCGTCCAGCACGTCGCCGGTGGTGGAGAGCCAGACGACCACGTCGAAGCGGGCCAGGTCCTCCTCGTTGAAGACGTCGGCGTCCTCGGTGTGCTCTGTCTCGAAGCCGTGTTCCTCGGCGAGAGCCTCGTAGAGGGCGACGCCGTGGGGGATGGAGTCGTGTCGGAAGCCGGTGGTCTTGGAGAAGATCAGCGCGGTGAACGGGTCCTGTTCGACCTCGTCCGCCTGGGCGGGGACCGATGTCAGGCCGATGGCCATGGCGATGGCCGCGACGGTCGCGCCCAACGCTCTCAGGGGGCTGGTGATCACGGGGAACCTCATCCGGAGAATGGGGGTCGATGAGTCCGTGCGGCGTGCCGGCGCCGACGGCAGGGACGGTCTGCGGGCCACGGTGTTCCGGCGCCGGTCGGGGACCGGGCGTCGGTGGACGCGTGGACGGGGTCCGTCGGGGAGTTCCTGCTATCGCGTTCGGAAGCGGGGGAGGCCGCCTCATCGGGGTGCTCAGTCCATGGCGGCTCCTTTCACCGGGGGCGTGGGGGAGGGAGACGGAGGAGGTTCCGAGGTGGTGATCGAACGGAGGAAGGCCAGACCGTCGACAGCGAGGGCGTCCTGGGAGGCGGCCAGGGGCCGCCATATGGACGCCGCCGTGGCGACGCTCACATTGTGCGCTGTGAACGACTCGATCACCAGGGGTCCCGGGTAACCGGATTCATCTAGTTTTGTCACGATCTGTAACCAGTCCAGGTGATCGGCGCCGGGCGTTCCTCGGTCATTCGCACAAACCTGGACGTGGTGGATGCGCCCGGTGGCCCGGGAGATCGCCTCCGCCACATCCTTCTCCTCGATGTTCATGTGGTAGACGTCCAAGGCGAGACCGCAGTGTTCGGCGGGCAGGTCCGCGAGCGCCTCCAACGCCTGGTCCACCGTGTTGAGCACGCTGGTCTCGTACCTGTTCAGCGGCTCCACGGCGATCCGCACCCCCGCGGCCGACGCGTGGTCGACCACGGGGGCCAGAGCCTCGGTGAGCTCCGAGCGCAGCCCCGCCCGCTCTTTCGGGGACATGCGCCAGGTACGCCCCACCGAGGCATAGGCCGGACCCGCGACGACGGTGGAACCGACCTCCGCCGCGGCGTCGACGACCCGCCTGAGGTAGTCCCTGGTCCGTCGAACGGTGCCGGGATCGGTCGCCACGAGCTCCCTGCCCGGGGACATGACCAGGACGACGGTGGCGCCGAGCCCCAGATCGTCCAGGAGCGTCCGGGCGTGGGCGGGGTTCCAGTCGCCGATCTCCTCGACCGGCAGTTCCAGCACGTCGAACCCCCACCCCGCCACGCGGGGCGCGATCCGACGCAGTTCGGCGTCGGTGAGCGGTGACGTCCAGACCCAGGTGTCGACCCCCAGCGCGCGCATCCCTACCGGTCCACCCACGCCTCGGGGAAGCCGGGCAGGTCCTCGCCGCCGAACTTCGCGTAGTGCAGGGAGGGCATCTCGGAGTTGCGCTCCAGGTAGTCGTCGAGCTCGTCCTGACGGATCGGCTCCTGCGGCAGGATCCACTCGGCCGGGACCTCCTCGCCCGCGAGGATCATGCCCGCCGCGATCATCGGGGTGCGCCACTGGAAGTTGGAGTACACCGGGGCGATCGCCGTCAGCCCCTCCTCGTCCCACTTGCGCATGAAGCTGAGTTCGTCCTCGCCGGCGATCACCGGATAGGGGCGGCCGGCGTCCTCGAAGGCCTCCAGGCCCGCGACGGCCCCGTCCCCGGCGTCCATCCAGATGCCGTCGACCTCGCCTCGTTGCAGGTGCTGGGAGACCAGATCCTTGATCTGGGCCCCGTCGCCCTCGGTGAACTCGAAACCGAGCAGCTCCAGGTCGCTGTCGCCGAAGACCTGTTGGGCCGCGGCCCAACGGTGTTCGAGCACGTCCACACCGGGCAGGATGCGCAGGGCCAGGACGGTCGACCCCGGTTCCAGGTTCTCGACCAGGAACTCGGCGGCGTCGGCCCCGTAGGCGTAGCCGCCGATCGGGTGGATGAACGTGACCATGCAGTCGCTGTTCACGCCCCGGTCGAAGACGATCACCGGGACCCCGCTCTCGCAGGCGGTCTCCACCGCCGGGGTCAGCGTGGCCGTGGTGGAGGGGGAGATGATGATGGCGTCGCAGTCCCCGGAGTCCACGAACGCCTGGATGTCGGAGATCTGCTGGTTGTCGTCGTCGGCCGCGTCGGAGGAGGAGAAACCACCGATCCGCCCCTCCTCGATCAGCGCCTCCGCCTGTTGGCGCATGGTGATGGAGCCGGTGACCCGCCAGGGGTTGGACACCGAGGCGTTGGAGAAGCAGACCCGGGCGTTCTCGGGGTCGTCGATGGCGAACTCGGCGGTGTCGATCCATTCGGGCTCGATCGCCTGGGCCCAGGGCTCGTCGTCCGGGCCCTCGGGGGTGATCTCGCGCTGGGCGAGCTGCGCGTCGAACTCGACCTGGTCGAACCACTCGGCGTCCGGGGTCGTGGCGGCGCCGTTCTCTCCGCCGGCGCCGTCCGCCCCCTCGGGGGCGTCGGTCGTACAGGCGGTGAGCAGCAGGGTCAGGCCGGCGGAGCCGGCGAGGAACGCGGGGGGTAGGCGCATGGGGGTTACCTCCGGGAAGGGTCGAGCGGTCGATCGTTCGGGTGGACCGGCCGCCGTCGCGCGTGTCTCGGCGGTCTCCGGTCGCCACGGCGCGAGGCGTAGGCCACGGCCGCGATGATGATGAGCCCCTGCGCCGCCGGCTGGATGGTCGAGGGCAGGTAGAGCTGGTTGAACAGGGTGAAGAGCGCTTCGACGGTGAGCGCGCCGAGTACGGCCGCGATGACGCTCCCGCGACCGCCGCCCAACACGACCCCGCCGAGGACGACGGCCGTGATGGCGGTGAACTCCAGCCCCTGGCCGACCTGGGCGGTGACCCCGGCGAAGCCGCCGATGAGGATGGCCGCCACGGTGGCCGCCAGGGACGAGCCGACGAAGGCCAGGGTGCGCACTCGTCGTACGCGGACCCCGGAGAAGGCGGCGGCGGTGTCGTTGTCGCCGGTGGCCATCAGGGAACGTCCATAGGGCGAGCGCATGAGGAGGACCGCGCCGACCGTCAGGACCGCAGCGATCACCAACGCCCAGGGCAGTTGGCCGATGACGGGGACGCCGTCGAGGCCGTGCCGGCCGAACACCCGGAACCCCTCCGACAGGGCCCCGGTGGGCGCGCCGCCCGTCCAGTAGCGCACGGCGCCGAACAGGATCAGCATCGTGCCGAGGGTGGTGATGATCGACGGGACCCTCAACACCGTGGTGATCAGGCCGTTGACCAGCCCCACGACGAGACCGAAGAGCAGCATCAGGCCGATGACCGGCAGGGTCGAGGCCTCGTCGCCGTCGATCAACCGGGCCGCGATCACCACCTGCGCGCCCACCAGGGAGCCGACCGAGAGGTCGAACTCGCCGGAGACGATCACCAGGTACTGGCCGAGCGCGAGCACGACCAGGGGCGCCGCCTTCTTCGCGAACGCCATCAGCGGCGGGCCTTCGAAGAACGACGGGTTCTGTACGGCGATGACCAGGAAGATCAAGGTCAGTAGGACGGCCACGGTCCCGGTGCCGCCGCGAAGGGCGGACGACAGGGCGCCGGGGGAGAGGCGGGTCGGGCGGGTCATCGGTCTCCTCCCCGGGCCGAGGGCGTCGCCGTCGGGGGCGGTGGGGGCGGGGGAGCCGGTGGTGCGCCACCGGAGGTGAAACGGGGCCGGACAGAGGTGCGCCCGTGTCGCCCTCGGGCGTAGACGGCGACGGCGGCGATGACGATGGCGCCGCGCAGCACGTCCTTGACGAAGGGGTCGACCGAGAGCGTGTTGAACACCGTGTCCAGGGTGGCGAGGATGAACACCCCCGCCACGGTCCCGGCCACCCCGCCGCGTCCGCCCAGCAGATAGGTGCCGCCGAGCACGACCGCGGCGATGGCCTCCAGTTCGTAGCCGTTGTTGTAGACCAGCGTGTTGCCGGTGCCGAAACGGGAGGCCAGGAGCAGTCCGGCGATCCCGGCCGTCATCGAGCACAGCACGTGCGCGGTGATCACGGGGACCTCGGGACGGATCCCGGAGAGCCGGGCCACCTCGGAGTCCCCGCCCACCGCGTACATGTGGAAGCCCATCCGGGTACGTCGCAGGAAGAGGATCGCGAGCACCGCCAGAGCCAGCATGACCAGTGTGGACACCGGGAGCACGCCGATCCGGGAGAGCCCGAACGTCTGGAACTCGGCGGGTATCGACCCGGCCGGCCCCTGGAACCGTGTGTCGAGGTAGCCCTTGATGAGCAGCCCCGTCCCCAGGGTGGTGATGAAGGGGTTGACCCGCAGTCGGGTGACGACGAGCCCGTTGACCAGGCCGATGAGGGCCGCCAGCCCCAGGGTGGCGCCGATGCCGAGGACGATCCGGGAGGGGTCCCCGGCCATGACGATCGCCGAGACCATCGTGGACAGGGCGGCGACGTAGCCGACCGACAGGTCGAGGGAGCGGCACAGGATCACCAGGGTCTGGCCGATGGCCAGGAAGCCCAGCAGGCTGCCCCTGGTGAACAGGTCCACCGTGTTGGCGGCGGTGAACAGGTGGGATCCCTGGAAGGCCACGAAGAGCGAACCGATCACCAGGACGCCCGCCAGGGCCGCGTAGACCGCTCCGGTGGTGCCGGCCCGATCCAGGAGGTCTCTCAGAGGTGAAGGGGAGGGGGTCATGAGACGGCCTCCCTCGCGGCGCCGGTCGCCAGGGCCATCACGGTCTCCTCGTCGGAGCCGCCCGGCAGTTCTCCCGCCACCCGGCCGTCGTCGAGCACGACCAGGCGATCGGACATACCGATCAGCTCGGGGAGTTCGGAGGAGATGAGGAGGACGGCCACACCCGCGGCGGCCAACTCGCGCATCAGCGTGTAGACGGCCTGTTTGGCGCCCACGTCGATCCCCCGGGTGGGCTCGTCCAGCACCATGACACCGGGGTCGGTGACCAGCCACTTGGCCAGCACCACCTTCTGCTGGTTGCCGCCGGACAGGTACCGGACCTCCTGGCGAGGGCCGCCCCGCGCCACCAGTTCCAGGGAGGAGAGGAGGCCGGGGACGCGCGCGGCGCGTCGGGCGGAACCGAACGGGTTCACGGCGTCCAGGACGAGACGGGCGTTGGCCGTGACGGACTGTTCGAGCGCCAGTCCCTGGGCCTTGCGGTCCTCGGTGACCAGGGCCAGTCCGGCGCGGATCGCCCGGCGCGGCGAGCGCGGATCGACCCGCCGCCCGTCGACGTGGACCTCGCCCCGGGTGAACCGGTCGACGCCGAACAGGGCGTGCGCGATCTCGGTGCGGCCGCTGCCCTGGAGCCCGGCCAGGCCGACGATCTCGCCGCCGCGCACCTCCAGGTCGATCCCGTCCAACCGGGTGTTGCCGCCGCCGGAGACCGCCAGGCGCACCCGGCCCACGTGCTCGCCGTGCGGTTCGAGCCGTTCGGGGAAGACCGAGGAGACGGGGCGTCCCACCATCCTGCGCACCAGGTCGGCGGGGGCGATGTCGTCGGCCGGGACGGTGTCGACCCGATGGCCGTCCTTGAGGACGGTGATGGTGTCGGCCAGGTCGAAGATCTCCTTGAGCCGGTGGGAGACGTAGAGGACGCCCACGCCGCGTTCGCGCAGACGGGCGATGATCCGGTAGAGGACCTCGACCTCGTGGTCGGCCAGGGCCGCCGTCGGCTCGTCCATGGAGATGACGCGCGCGTCGTGGGAGAGCGCCTTGACGATCTCCACCACCTGCTGTTCGGCCACGGACAGATGCCGGACCCTCGCTCTGGGGGAGATGCCCTCCAGGCCCAGGTCGTCGAGCAGCTCGGCGGTGGTCCGCTCCATGGCCCGGTCGTCCACCAGCCCCCGGGAGAGGATCTCCCGCCCCAGGAACACGTTCTGGGCGACGGTCCGCTCCGGGAGCAGGTTGAACTCCTGGAACACGGTGGACACACCGGCGCGGCGGGCCCGCGAGGGGTGGTCGAAGGAGACCTCCGCGCCGTCGATCTCGATTCGCCCGCCGTCGGGTCGGTGCACCCCGGCCAGCACCTTCATCAGCGTGGACTTGCCCGCGCCGTTCTCACCGACCAGGGCGTGCAGCTCCCCGGAACGCAGCTCCAGGTCGACACCGTGCAGGACTCGTACGCCCAGGAAGGATTTGTCGATGCCGGTCATTCTGAGCAGGGGCGCGGCGTTCACGTGGGATCCGCCTCGTCCGTGGGCGGGACGTCGACCCATCGGCGTTCCCGGGCCGAGAGCAGGACGGCCTCGGCGAGGACGGCGGCCCGCAGGCCGTCGGCGAAGACCGGGAGCCCCTCCGGCCGATGTCCGGCGATGGCGGCCGCGGTGTCGGCGATCAGTGCGTTGAAGCAGTCCTGATAGCCCTGCGGATGGCCGACGGGGAGCCGCACCATGCGGGCCGCCTCGGCGCTGAGGCCGGGGTCGTCCCGGGAGACGGTGCCGGTCCGGGCGCGCTCGCCCGACCACAGGGTCTCGGGTCGCTCCTGGTCGAAGCGCAGGGACCCCTCGGTTCCGGAGACCTCGAGGAACAGCTGGTTCTTGCGTCCCGGCGACACCTGGCTGATCACCGCCGTGCCGATCGCCTCGCCCGCGGTGGTGAACTGGAACGACGCCAGATCCTCGGTGGTGACGGATCGGCCGCCGTCCGTCCCCCGGGAGTCGGTGATCCGCGAGGTCTGGGCGCTGACCGCGGTGACGCGGTCCCCGGTGACGAACTCGAGCATGTCGCACCAGTGCGAACCGATGTCCCCGAAGGCCCGGGTGGGGCCGCCGATGTCCGGATCGACCCTCCAGTTGTCCTCCTCGGGGGAGAGGAACCAGTCCTGGAGGTAGCCGCCGTGCGCCAGCCCGACCCTGCCGAGGGAGCCGGCGGCCACCCGGGCCCGGGCCTCGCGGGCCATGGGATGGAAGCGGTAGACGAAGGGGACCACGGCGACCCGTCCGCCCTCTCGGGCGCTCCGTGTGAGTTCGCGCGCGGTGGCGGCGTCGGTGGCCAGGGGCTTCTCGCAGACCACGTGCTTGCCGGCGGCCAGCGCCGCCCGCGTCAGCGGGGCGTGCAGATGGTTGGGGGTGCACACGTGCACCACGTCCACGTCGGGGTCGTGGACGAGTTCGAGGGCGTCCGAGTGGGCTCGGGCGATGCCGTGGGAGGCGCGGAACCGTTCGGCCTTCGCATGGGAGGAACCGGCGACGCCGACGATCTCGCCGCCGAGGGCCCGGATCGCGTGGGAGTGGACCCGTCCCATGAAGCCGGTGCCGATGATCGCGGCTCGGTATGTCCGGGGGGTGGTCGGTCCGGACGTGGGGGCGTCCGGACTTGTGACCTTCTTCACTGACATGACGGAGACGTTACGTCGCACTTATGTCGATGGTCAAGCAAAAGTTGCCGCATCTGGACAAATTAGTTGGAGGGAGGAAGAGCAATAGATCCTGTGATTCACTGGTCACATGACGGAAGACGCGCTCACCGAACCGGGAGGGGCGGGGGCGGCCGGCCCACGCGCCTCCGGTAACCCCACCGCCGCCCCCGGCGCGGGAACCCTGCTCCGACTGCTCCGGGACGGTCGCCCCCGTACCCGCTCCGAACTGGCCTCCGTCACCGGTCTGGCCCGCTCCACGGTCACCCAGCGCGTCGACGCGTTGCTGGCCGGCGGGCTCATCGGACCGGCCGGAGAGGCGGTCTCGACCGGAGGCCGTCCGCCCACGACCTTCTCGTTCCGGCCGGAGGCGCGCGTCGTCCTCGCGGCCGACCTCGGCGCCACCCACGCGCGGCTGGCCCTCACCGACATGTCCGGGACGGTCCTCGCCGAGGACCGCGCCGACCTCGACATCGCCCTGGGTCCCGAGCCCGTCCTGGACTGGGTCGTCGAGCACGGCCTGGCCCTGCTGGACGCGGCGGGACGCGGAACCGACGAACTCCTCGGCCTCGGAATGGGCCTGCCCGGTCCGGTCGAGCACTCCGCCGGTCGGGCGGTCAACCCGCCGATCATGCCCGGGTGGGACCACTTCGACGTCTCCGGCCACGTCGAACGTCGTATCGAACGCCCCGTGCTCGTGGACAACGACGTCAACATCATGGCGGTCGGCGAACACCACGTCGCATGGCCCGACGCCGACCACCTGCTGTTCGTGAAGGTCGCCACCGGTATCGGCTGCGGCATCGTCAGCGAGGGCGGTGTCTATCGGGGCGCCCAAGGGGCGGCCGGGGACATCGGGCACATCCACGTCCCCAACGCCCGGGAACTCCCCTGCCGCTGTGGCAACACCGGCTGCCTGGAGGCGGTCGCCGGCGGGCACGCACTGGCCGAGGCGCTCACCGCCGAGGGGGTCCCCGCCGCGGGGGCCCGCGACGTGGTGGAGCTGTCCCGGAACGGATCGATCCCGGCCCTGCGGGCGCTGCGTCAGGCCGGACGTGACATCGGCGAGGTCCTGGCCGCCGCCGTCAACATGTTCAACCCCTCGGTGATCGTCATCGGCGGGGTCCTGGCCCAGGCCGGCGACCACCTCCTCGCGGGAGCGCGGGAGATCATCTACCAGCGCTCACTGCCGCTGGCCACCGAGAACCTGCGCATCGTCTCCTCCAAGGCGGGGGAGGGCGCGGGGGTCGTCGGGGCGGCGGTCATGGTGATCGACCACTGTCTGAGCGCCCGCCACGTCGAGACCCTCGTCGCGGGCGCCTGACCTCGCCGGACACCGAACACGGGGGAGGGGGCGGACCCTTCTCGGGTCCGCCCCCTCCCGCGTTCGTGCGCTAGATGTCGCGGTGGCCGTGGCGGGCGCGTTCCTCCTCGGCGCGCCTGTGCTCGTACTCGGCGTCATCGTCCATCGCGCGATAGCGCGTGGGGTCGTACTCCTCCTGCTCGATGTCGGGCAGGACCCCCTCGTGCCGCAGCGCGGGGCGCTGCGGTGGGACGGGTCGGTCGCCGCGGCGACGGACGAGCGCGCTCCGGCCCACGCCGCTCAGCAGCGAGGCGATCGCGATACCGCAGACCAGGTTGATCAGTCCGGTCGCGATCTGGCTGGAGAGCTCGGCGCCCTGGGTGAAGGGCGTGACGGCCGCGATGGCCGTGGCCAGACCGACGATCCAGCCGAAGAACGAGAGCGCCCGCGGTGCCGACAGCAACAGCAGGTGCAGCAGCGCGGTCGCCAACAGGGCGACCATGCCCGCCATGAGCGCGTAGCCGACCGTTCCGGCGTCTCCCAGGTGGCCGGCCTCCTCGGGGGCCAACACCGGGATTCCGAACACCCCGCGGACGATCAGGGTCCCCGCGAAGATGACCAACGCGGCGACCACCGCGGTGGCCAGTCCGCCGGACCAGAGCCGGGTGACGTCGACGGCTCGTTCACTTCCGTTTTCGTTCATGCCGATATCCCCAAAAGAGGGCGCTAACTCGGTCGTAAGCCACATACCCGCAGCTCCGAGGCGGTAACCCACGCGTGGAACACTGGAGGCATGGCTCCTTTCGCGCACGCTCGCGTCAACCTGGACACGATCGCCTCCAACGCCCGGCTGCTCCGTGAGATCGCCGGCGGTACGCCCCTCATGGGCGTGGTCAAGGCCGACGGATACGGCCACGGCATGCTGCCCGTGGCGCGCGCCCTCATCACGGGTGGCGCCACCTGGTTGGGGACGGCCCTGATCAAGGAGGGGCTGGAGTTGCGCCGTGGCGGGATCACCGTCCCGGTGCTGTCCTGGATCGTTCCGCCGGGTGAAGCGGTGGGCGACGCGATCGAGGCCGACATCGACCTGGGCGTCAGCGACCGCGCCGTCCTGGACACGGTGATCTCCGAGGCACGCCGTCTGGGACGGGTCGCGCGGGTCCAGCTCAAGGCCGACACCGGGTTGAACCGCGGCGGGGTCGCCGTCTCCGACTGGGAGTCGGTCGTGGAGATCGCGGCGCGCGCCGAGGAGGAGGGGGTCCTCAAGGTCAGCGGCGTCTGGTCGCACTTCGCCTGCGCCGACGAGCCCGGCCACCCTTCGATCCGGGCACAGCTGGACGTGTTCGACCAGGCTCTGGCGTTGGTCGAGAAGGCGGGGCTGACCCCCGAGGTGCGGCACATCGCGAACTCGGCGGCGCTGCTCACCGTGCCCGAGGCCAGGTACGACCTGGTCCGCGGGGGGATCGCGAGTTACGGTCTCTGCCCGATCCCGGATTTGGACGTGCCCGGATTGCGTCCCGCCATGACCCTGGAATCCAGGATCGCACTGACCAAGCGCGTCCCGGAGGGCAGCGGCGTCTCCTACGGACACCGGTACGTCACCGATCGTGAGACCACGCTGGCCGTGGTGCCGCTGGGCTACGCCGACGGCGTCCCCCGCGCCGCCACCAACAAGGGTCCCGTGTTCGTGGGAGGGCGCCGCCGGACCATCGCGGGAACAGTCTGCATGGACCAGTTCGTTGTGGATGTCGAGGACGACGCCGTGGAGGCGGGCGAGTACGCGGTACTGTTCGGCGACCCGGCCGAGTCCCCGGGCGTCCCGACCGCCGAGGAATGGGCCGAGGTCCTGGACACCATCCCGTACGAGATCGTCACGAGGATCGGCACCCGCGTGCCCCGGGAGTATGTCGGCGGTCACTGACGCACTCCCCGATATCGGTCACGAACCTCCTTCACCCGGCCTAACCTGGGTGAAGAGGGAACTTCGGCGCGTCCGATCGTCGATCGATCCACCACCCGAACAAGCTGCGAGCCCGATGACAGACACCACAGCCACCACAGCGGGCGTGTCCCACGTCCACACGGTCACCGCCGCGACGGACGACGCCATGCGCACGCTCGGCCGTGACCTCGCCGCCCTCGCCCGCCCCGGAGACCTGCTGATCCTCTCCGGGCCGCTGGGCGCGGGCAAGACCACCTTCACCCAGGGCCTGGGTGAAGGCCTGGGCGTGCGGGGGGCGGTCACCTCTCCGACCTTCATCATCTCCCGGATCCACCCCTCCCTGGCGGAGGGCCCGGCCCTCGTCCACGTGGACGCCTACCGTCTGGGCGGCCCCGAGGAGATCGACGACATCGACCTGGACATGACCCTCCCCGACTCCGTCACCGTCGTCGAGTGGGGCGAGGGCGTGGCCGAGGGGCTGGCCGACGATCGGCTGGAGATCCGCATCGAACGCCACCCCGACGACACCCGCACCGTCCACCTGCGCCCGGTCGGCGCCCGGTGGGCCGACATCGAATTGCCCGGCACCGCCGCCGGGCGCGGATAGGCGGAACACCCGTGTTGCTCCTGGCCTTCGACACCGCCACCCCGGCGGTCACCGCGGCGATCGGCGAGACCGACGCCGACGGCGCCTTCACCCTTCGAGCGAGCGCGAGCTCGGTCGACGCGCGTCGCCACGGCGAGCTCCTGACCCCCACGGTGCGCGACCTGCTCACCGAGTCCGGACTCGCCCTGACCGACCTCGACCACATCGCGGTGGGCGTCGGCCCCGGCCCCTACACGGGCCTGAGGGTCGGCCTGGCCACCGGGCACGCGCTCGCGGACGCCCTGGGCATCCCCTGCCACGGCGTGGTCACCCTGGACGCCCTGGCCTTCGCCACCGGACGTGACGAGCCCTTCCTCGGCATGACCGACGCCCGCCGCAAGGAGGTGTTCTGGGCGCGTTACGACGACCACCTCACCCGGGTGGGCGAGGTCCGGGTCGCCCGGCCCGCCGAGATCGACACCGAGGGGCTGCCCCTGATCGGCGACGGCGCCCGCATGTACTCCGAGGTCCTGGGCGCCCCCGCCGAGGAACCGCTGCTGCCGGACGCCGCCGCCATGGCCGAACTCGCCTTGAGGCGTCTGCGCCTCGGTGAGAAGCTCCCCGCCCCCGACCCCCTCTACCTGCGCCGTCCCGACGCCGTCGAGCCCGGCGCCCCGAAGAAGGTCCGCCAGTGGGTGAAGTGACCGTGACGCCGTCCCTGCGACGGATGACCACCGACGACGTGCCCGCCGTCATGGAGTTGGAGCGGGCCCTGTTCCCCCTCGACGCCTGGAGCGAGGGCATGCTCCGCGACGAGCTCGCCGAGACGAGCACCCGCCACTACGTGGTGGCCGAGGCCGAGGACACGATCGTCGGCTACGCCGGGCTGCGCTTCGTGCCGCCCGAGGGCGACGTACAGACCATGGCCGTGGCCGAGGGCTCCTGGGGCAGGGGCATCGGGCGCGCCCTGCTCACCGGGCTCCTCGACCGGGCCGCCGAGTACGGCGTCACCCACATGTTCCTGGAGGTGCGTTCGGACAACCCGCGCGCGCAGGAGCTGTACCGACGGTTCGGCTTCGTCGAGATCGGCGTCCGCCGGGGCTACTACAAGGGCGCGGACGCCATCGTCATGCGGCGCGTCGCCGAGAGGGGAAGCCATGAGTGAGCCGTTGATCCTCGGGATCGAGTCGTCCTGCGACGAGACCGGGGTGGCGCTGGTCCGAGGCTGCGAGCTGCTCGGCGACTCGGTGGCCTCCAGCGTCGACCAGCACGTCCGCTTCGGCGGAGTGGTCCCCGAGGTGGCCAGCCGCGCCCACCTGGAGGCCATGACGCCCACCGTGCGACGGGCCCTGGACAACGCCGGGGTCACCCTCGCCGACGTCGACGCGATCGCCGTCACCGCGGGACCCGGCCTGGCCGGAGCCCTCCTGGTGGGGGTCTCGGCGGCCAAGGCCTACGCCATGGCGCTGGACAAGCCGCTGTACGGGGTCAACCACCTGGTCGGTCACGTGGCGGTGGACCAGCTGGAGCACGGGCCGCTGCCCAAGCCGTCGATCGCCCTCCTGGTCTCCGGCGGCCACACCTCGCTGCTGCTCGTCAACGACCTGGCCACCGACGTGGTCTCGCTCGGCGACACGGTCGACGACGCCGCCGGCGAGGCCTACGACAAGGTCGCCCGCCTGCTGGAGCTGCCCTACCCGGGCGGCCCGCCGATCGACCGGGCCGCCCAGAAGGGCGACCCCAAGTCCATCCGCTTCCCGCGCGGCAAGTGGGGCGACGGCACCTACGACTTCTCCTTCTCGGGGCTCAAGACCGCCGTGGCCCGGCACGTGGAGGACGCCGACCGCAGGGGCGAGCCGTTGGTGGTCGCCGACATCGCCGCCGGCTTCCAGGAGTCGGTGGTGGACGTGCTCACCCGCAAGGCGGTCGACGCCTGCGTGGAGCACGGCGTGAGCACGCTGGTGATCAGCGGCGGAGTGGCGGCCAACTCGGCGCTGCGCGCCCTGGCCGAACAGCGCTGCGCCGAGGCCGGGATCGAACTGCGGGTCCCGCGTCCGCGTCTGTGCACCGACAACGGCGCGATGATCGCCGCCCTGGGCGCCGAGGTGGTGAAGGCGGGGCTGCCGCCGTCGTCCCTGAGCCTGGCCACGGACACATCGCTTCCGGTGGGATCGCCGCTGGCGGTGTGAACCGTCTCCCGCCCACGAGGGCCCCGTCGCGTCCACCGCGACGGGGCCCTCGACGTTCCCCCGAACCCGGGCGGGGGCTGGAATCGACGCCCGGGCCCGTGGTTGGCTACGGGCATGTTCGCCATCACCGCAGCCCGTATCGCGCCCGACGACCCCCTCTCCGGCCTGGAGGCCGGCGAGCGCCCCGACCCCGAACCCCGTGAGGGATGGACGACGGTCCGGGTCAAGGCCGCCTCGCTCAACCATCACGACCTCTGGAGCCTGCGCGGCGTCGCCCTGGGGGAGGACCGGCTCCCGATGATCCTGGGCGGGGACGCCGCCGGGATCGACGAGAACGGCGACGAGGTCATCGTGCACAGCGTGATCACCGAACCCGCCGCACCGGGGGCCACCCCGCGTTTCTCCCTCCTGTCGGAGCACTACGACGGCACCTTCGCCGAGAAGGTGCTCGTCCCCAAGGCCAACCTCCTCCCCAAGCCCGCCGAACTGTCCTTCGAGGAGGCCGCCTGTCTGCCCACGGCCTGGCTGACCGCCTACAGCATGCTCTTCGACAAGGCCGACCTGCGGCCCGGATCGACGGTGCTGGTGCAGGGGGCCGGCGGCGGGGTGTCGGTGGCGCTCATCAAGCTCGCCGCCCAGGTCGGCCATCGCGTGTACGTGACCAGTAGGGACGAGGACAAACGGGCGAAGGCCCTGGAACTGGGCGCCTACGCGGCCCTGCCCTCGGGGGAGCGGCTGCCCGAGCGGGTGGACGTGGTGTTCGACTCGGTCGGCCAGGCCACCTGGAGGCACTCGGTCCGTTCGCTGAAGCCGGGCGGCGCCATCGTCACCTGCGGCGCCACCAGCGGAGACGCCCCGCCCGCCGAGCTGACCAGGGTGTTCTTCCTCCAGCTGCGGGTGCTGGGTTCGACCATGGGCACCTGGGAGGAGCTGCGGGCCCTGACCGAGATGTGCGTGCGCACCGGTCTGCGACCCGAGATCGACCGGGTCCTGCCGCTGAAGGACGCCGCCGAGGGCTTCCGCGCCATGGCCGAGGGCGATGTCTTCGGCAAGATCGTCTTCACGAACTGACCCGGTCCGACCATCGGAACGGGGCGGGGCCCGGAGCGTTCGTCGCTCCGGGCCCCGCGTGCTCCTCCGTGAGGGGAGGATCGATCACTCGTCGTCGTCCTCGTCGCGGCGGCGCTTCTTCTTGCCGTCACGACCGGGGCGCAGCAGGGCCTCGGCCAGGGCGAGCACCGTCTCCTCCAGCGAGGAGAACCGCTTGGTGATGTCGTCGTGCGAGTTCTCGACCGCCTCGGTGACGGTCTCCTCGAACTCGTGACGGTCGGGACGCTGCTTGAGCTCGCGCAGGACCGGCTCGACCGCCGAGACGACGTGCGCGTCGATCTCGTCGAGCCTGCCCGAGTGGTCGAGGAGGGGGCGGTCGACCAGCTCGGTGAGGCGACGGTGCACCTCGCTGACCTCCAGGGTCTGCGGGAGCTGGTTGAGACGCTGGTTGAGGGCCTCCAGGCGGTCGTCGATGGCCTCCATGCGGCCGTCGACGCCCTCGAAGTGCCCGCTGACGCCCTCGAACTTGCCCTCGACCCCGTTGACACGGCCGTCCAGGCCGTCCAGCCGGCCGTTGACCCCGTCGAGTCGACCGTCGACCCGGTCGATCTTGCCCTCGACGCTCTCGAAGCTGCCCTCGAAGTGGCCTTCGAAGGTGTCGAAGCGGTCGGTCAGGCGGCCCAGCTCGTGGTCGACCTTGCCGGTGATCTGCGACAGGTGGTTGTCCACCTTGCCGTTGAGGGCCTCGCGGTGACGCTCCAGCCGCTCGTCGAGCGCCGTCCGGTGGGTCTCGCCCTGCTCGGTGAGGGACTCGGCGAGGGTCCGGTGGCGCTCCTCGGTCTCGGTGGAGAGCCTGTCGTGGGCCTCCTGGACGAAGGTACGCAGCCGGGTGAGGTCGGAGGCGACCTTCTCGCCGTCCTCGGCGACCCGCGCGGCCAAGGCGTCGGTCCGCTCGGTCACGGACTCGCGCAGGCTCGTGGCGGTGGCCTCGGCGTGCTCCCGGGTCTCGGTGCGACCCAGCTCGATCTGTTCGTCGAGCTCGGCCAGCCGCTGACGCAGGTGGGTGCGCAGCTCGGTGAGGGAGGACTCGTGGGTCTCCCGCATCTTGGTGAGGGTGCCGGTGAGGTCCGCGACGGCGGCGGTGGCCTCGGCGTGGTTCTCGTCGGCCTGGGTGCTGAGGTGGCCGACGTTCTCGGTGAGCTTGGTGGTGAGGGCCTCGTCGCGCGCGGCGGCGGCGGTCTCGGTGGCCTCGATCCTGCCGGTGAGGGCTTCGTGGCGTTCGGTGGAGGTGGTCTCCAGCGCCTTGATCCGCTCGGTCAGGCCCGTGTGCCGTTCCTCGGCGGCGGTGCCGGCCTCGGTGAGCCTGGTGGTGAGGGCTTCGTGGCGTTCGGTGGAGGCGGTCTCCAGTGCCTCGACCCGCTCGGTCAGGCCCGTGTGCCGCTCTTCGGCGGCGGTGCCGAGCGCCGTGAGCCCCTCGGAGAGGGTCTCGTACCGCTCGCCCAGTTCGCCGGTGTTCTCCTGGAGACGCTCCAGCAGGGTCCGGCTCTGCTCGGAGGTGCTCTCCTCCACCAGGGAGCGCAGTTCGGCCGTGCGCTCCGTCAGGGCGGTGGTGAGCTCCTCGCCGAGCCTGACACCGGTGGCGTTCAGCTCCTCGCGGCTCTCGCGGACGGCGGTGTCCAGGGTCTCCCGGCTCCGCTCGATGGCCTCGGCGAGCTCGTCCTTGCTCTCGGCCAGGGTGGTGCGGACCGTGGTGGTCAGCTCCTCGTGGCGTTCCCCGAGGGCGGTGTCCACGGCGCCGAGCGAGGTCTCGATGGCCTCGGTCCGCTCGTTCAGCCTCTTCAGGGCGGCGTCGAGGGCGTCCAGACGGGTCCCGAAGGTCTCGCCCAGTTCGGTGACGCGCTCGCCGACCTCGGAGAGCTGCTCGGCGGTCTTGGTCCCCGTCTCGGCCATGCGCTGGAGCCGGGTCAGCGCGGTGTCGAGGTGACCGGCGATGCGGTTGGTGTCGGCCCGGAGGGAGGACATGTCCGACAGGGGCTTGACCTGTCGTCCGACGACCTCGATGTGCTCGGCGAGAGCCTCGGCCCACTCCGGGGGGCGGGCCATGAAGTCGTCGATGCGTCCGTCGACCGCGGTGATCGACTCGGCCAGAGAGACGAGTTCGCGCTCGCGCAGCTCGCGCAGCAGCCACTCCATGCCCTCGAGGCGCTGACGCATCTCCTCGTTGACGGCACCCTGGGACTTCTGTTCCGAGACGTGTTCCTGAGCGGCCTGGGACAGGAGGTCGCGCATCCGGTCGGAGACACCGGCCTGACCTCCCCCGTTGAGGAAGTTGTGATTGGTCTGTTCCACCGAGGTGCTCCTTATGGTTCTGGCGCTCCCGTCCGTACCCGGATTCATCGGACGGTGGAGAGGTACCGGGGGGACGGGTTCTCGATGGTCCCCGGGCGGGCGTGGTCACGCGCCGGTCGCGTCTCACCGTGATGAAAACGTGACCGTGCGTGCACACAGCGGGTGCGGGTCGTCGCCGGACGAACCGCGGGGGAGCGGATCCGACGAGCGTGGCCTTCCGGGGGAGCCCATGAGAAGGGAAAGAATTCAGCGTTCGCCAGTTTAACGACATCCCTTGGGCGAGCCAGGGGAGACCGCCAAAGATGTCGGTGGGATAGGTAACGATATGGTTCCCGGCCGCCGTTTCGAATGCCGGAGGGCCGATCCGCACCCCGGGTCGAGGGTCCGCTCAGATCGCCTGTGGCGCGGGGATCCTACGACACAGCAGGTAGAAGGGCTTTTCTCCGATCCGGGTGAGGACGACGGTCATGGATTCCGGTCCGGAGGCCCGCAGATCACGGCGGAGTTTCTCGGTGTCCACCGCCGAACCACGTTTCTTGATCGTTATCGTTCCGGCCTTGTGCGATCGAATCGAAGAACGCAATCGCTTCAGGGAGAACGGCGCGAACTCGACGATCTCCAGCACGCGCCACAGAGCCGAGGCCTCCGCCCGCTCCGAGGTGAAGTAGGCGATGCGCTCGTCCAACAGCGCGCCGTCCACGCGCGCGGCCGCCTCCGCCACCAGGTGCGAACGCACCACGGCGGGGTCGGGGTCGTAGAGGTAGCGACGTGGGGCGTCCACCGGAGCCGGGCCGACGTCGGGATCGGAGTCCAGGTGGGCGATCGCCCCCTCGCGTTCCAGCAGCCCCGGGCGTTCGTGCAGGACCGTCGCCCGCCGGCTCGGCCCCCCGGCCAGGGCCCCGAACCACAGGGCCGTCTCCTTCAGTTCCCCGTCCACCGAGATCCACTCGGCGGAGGCGGCGGGCGAGAGCACCTCGTGGGGGATCCCGGGGGCGGCCTTCAAGCAGGCCGCCTCGGCCCTCTCGGCCAGATCGGTGGCCACGTCCCACGAAGGGGAGTAGGCGGCCGGGTCGAACACCCGGCCACGACCGCCCCGACGGGCCGGGTCGCAGAACAGCAGGGGGTAGGCGCCCGGGGTCACGTCGTTCACGTCGCCCTCACGGACGCGGGCGTACGACTCCAGTCCGAGGGCCTCGATGTTGGCGCGGGCCACCGCCACCGTGAGGGGGTCGGCGTCCACCCCCTCGACCCTCACCCCCCGTTCGGCCAGGGCCAGCAGGTCCGCGCCGATCCCACAGCACAGGTCGCCCGCGTCCAGGGAGACGGCGGACGTCGCGGCGATCCTCGCCGCGCGATAGGCGGCCACCGAGCCCCGGGTGGACTGTTCGAGACCGTCGGGGGTGAAGAACATCCCCCGTGCGCGCTCTCCGAACTTGGCGCGCCCCCGCTCGCGCAGCCCCACCTGGGTCATCACGGCGTTGACCAGCTCGGAGACGGGGAGTTCCGGGGACAGCGCCGCCACGGCCGGATCTTCGCGCAGGTGGGAGGCGGTCGCCAGCGGATTCCGGGCCGCCTCGGACGGATCCACGCCGGCGATGATCTCCCGCCCGGCGTCGGTGAGCAGGGCCGAGAAGGCGGGAAGGCGCATGGATCCTCCTGCGATGGGCACGACGGGGTAGGTGGCCGCCCCCTACGGGAGGGGTCCTCGCCACATTTCCATTCTGGCACTCTCGGGGGTAGAGTGCTAAACGCGACGAGGCCGGTCTGGCACCCGCGACGACAGGCCGCCGCGGTCGCCCCTTTTACATAGCCGGTCCGTGCCACCGCACGGGCCGATGTTCAGGACACCGAAACCTTGAAGGGGGAGGTCACACAGTGTCGACCGCCACCAAGACCGTGCTGAAGCCGCTCGAGGACCGCGTCGTGGTCAAGACCCTGGAGGCCGAGCAGACCACCGCCTCCGGTCTGGTCATCCCGGACACCGCCAAGGAGAAGCCCCAGGAGGGCGAGATCCTGGCCGTGGGTCCCGGTCGCCTCGACGACAACGGCAAGCGCGTCGCCCTCGATGTGAAGGTCGGCGACGTCGTCCTCTACAGCAAGTACGGCGGCACCGAGGTCAAGTACGACGGCCAGGAGTACCTGGTTCTCTCCGCTCGCGACCTGCTCGCGGTCGTCGAGAAGTAGTCCTCGGCTACTGAGCCCTCAACATCCCGCACCGGTCGGCCTTCGAAGCCGGGCGGGGCGGGATGTTCTCGTTTCGACCTCACACCGCTAAGAGGAAACACCACAGATGCCGAAGATCCTGGAGTTCGAGGACGACGCCCGCCGCGCTCTCGAGCAGGGCGTGAACCGTCTCGCCGACGCCGTCAAGGTGACCCTGGGCCCGCGCGGCCGCAACGTCGTCATCGACAAGAAGTTCGGCGCCCCCACCATCACGAACGACGGTGTGACCGTCGCCCGTGAGATCGAGCTGGACGAGCCCTACGAGAACCTGGGCGCCCAGCTGGTCAAGGAGGTCGCCACCAAGACCAACGACGCCGCGGGCGACGGCACCACCACCGCCACCGTGCTGGCCCAGGCGCTGGTCCGCGAGGGCCTGCGCAGCGTGGCCGCCGGCGCCTCCCCGATGTCCCTGAAGAAGGGCATCGACGCCGCCGCCGCCGAGGTGTCGCGCACCCTCCTGGAGCGCGCCGTTCCGATCAAGGAGCGCTCCGACATCGCCTACGTGGCGACCAACTCCGCCCAGGACGCCCAGATCGGCGACCTGATCGCCGAGGCCTTCGACAAGGTCGGCAAGGACGGCGTCATCACGGTGGAGGAGGCCCCGACCTTCGGTCTGGAGCTCGACTTCACCGAGGGCATGCAGTTCGACAAGGGCTACATCTCCCCGTACTTCGTCACGGACGGGGACCGCCAGGAGGCGGTCCTGGAGGACGCCCTCGTCCTCATCTCGCAGGGCAAGATCGGCAACCTCAACGAGCTGCTGCCGCTCCTGGAGAAGGTCGTCCAGAGCAAGAAGCCGCTGCTGATCATCGCCGAGGACGTCGAGGGCGACGCCCTGGGCGCCCTGGTGCTGAACAAGATGCGCGGCATGCTCAACGTCGCCGCCGTCAAGGCGCCCGGCTTCGGTGAGCGCCGCAAGGCCATGCTCCAGGACATCGCCGTTCTGACCGGCGGCCAGGTCATCTCCGAGGAGGTCGGCCTGACCCTGGAGAACGCCGAGCTGGACGCGCTGGGCAGCGTCCGTCGCATCACGATCACCAAGGACGCCACGACGCTCGTCGACGGTGCCGGCGCGCAGGCCGAGGTCGAGGACCGCGTTCGCCAGATCCGCAACGAGATCGAGGCGAGCGACTCCGACTGGGACCGCGAGAAGCTCCAGGAGCGTCTGGCCAAGCTCGCCGGCGGCGTCTCGGTGCTGCGCGTGGGCGCGGCCACCGAGGTCGAGCTCAAGGAGAAGAAGCACCGCCTCGAGGACGCCATCTCGGCGACCCGCGCGGCCATCGAGGAGGGCATCGTCGCCGGTGGCGGCGCCTCCCTGGTGCACGCCTCCACCGCCCTGGGCGACCTGGGCCTGACCGGTGACGAGGCCACCGGTGTGGCGATCGTCCGCCGCGCCCTGGTCGAGCCCGCCCGGTGGATCGCGGAGAACGCGGGCGCCGAGGGCTACGTCGTCACGCACCGTGTCTCCGAGCTGGAGGTCGGCCACGGCTTCAACGCCGCGACCGGCACCTACGGCGACCTGACCGCCGAGGGCATCCTCGACCCGGTCAAGGTCTCCCGCTCCGCCGTCCAGAACGCCGCCTCCATCGCGGGCATGCTGCTGACCACCGAGGTGCTGGTCGCGGACAAGCCCGAGGAGAGCGACGACGACGGTCACGGCCACGCTCACTAGGAGCGTCGGGTCGGGTACGTTTCCGTACCGATGACCTCGAGCGGGGGTGGGGCGCCACGGCGTCCCACCCCCGCTCATTACCACGCTGAGGGCGAAAAACAGGGTCGATGTGGTGGCGATTTCAGCCTATTTTCCCAAAATGTGACCATTCTGTAGTTGCCGTTTGGAGTGGTTGGGTCCCGTGGTGCGGGCATCATTCGTAACGTGACGGATGCAGGCGCCCGGGAAGGCGTTACCGCGCAGCGGACAGGGACGCCCAAGGAACACGAGGGGGCGGCCCCCGAATCGCGTGAGACGGGTTTGAACCGATTGGGTTCGCTCGCCGTCCAAGGAGATGACAGTGCCATGGACTCGCTACTGCGCGAGGTCCGGCCCATGGTGGTCAGGTACTGTCGCAGTCGCCTGGCACGGGTCTCGGGGCTGGCGCACTACTCCGACGACGTCGCGCAGGAGGTCTGTATAGCCCTGCTCTCGGCGATCCCCCGCTACCAGGACCGAGGCAGGCCCTTCGCCTCCTTCGTGTTCGGCATCGCCGCGCACAAGGTCGCGGACACCCTCCGTGTGGCGGGTCGGGTGGAGACGGTCCCCACCGACACCGTGCCCGAACAGCCGGACGAGGGGCCGGGGCCCGAGGAGTCCGCAGTGCGCGTGATCGAGGCACAGCGGGCCAGAGACCTCCTCGACGAATTGCCCGAACAGCAGCGAAGACTGCTGGTGATGCGGGTGATCACAGGATTGACAGCGGACGAGACGGGAAATCTCCTTGGAATGTCGGCAGGGGCGGTACGGGTTGCCCAGCACCGAGCTATCGCTCGGCTTCGGAAGGTGGCCCTGGCGAACCGCGTCCTCCCATAGAAGCTCCCTCGAACACGGGCGCAGGCCCGGGCCGGGACCGCGTTCCTGTCCGAACCGTTTCGTCCACCCTCTGATCGTGGGCTCCAAGGGCTACTGCCGTTACCTTCACGCCGCGCCCCGGTGATCCTCTCTTGACCTGAGGGCCGCTCAAACCGTGACGTTGGCCACTTTGGGTGCGGGGTGACGGGGCAAACAGTCCGATCCACCTGGGGCGACCGGGTCGACGACCTAGGATGAGACGACACGCGGGGGCGATCCGCGCAGGTGTTGCCGGTCAACAGCGGAGGTTGTGTCATGAGCCAGGACTACAGCGACTACGGGGACAAACTGCTCCCGCCGGGCCTGACCTACGACGATGTTCTGCTGGTCCCGGCCTACTCCGACCTTCAGCCCGGAGAGGTGGACACCGCCACGCGGCTGTCCCGCAACATCTCCCTGAGCATCCCGCTGATCTCCGCCGCGATGGACACCGTCACCGAGGCCCGCATGGCCGTGGCGATGGCCCGCCAGGGCGGCGTCGGCGTCCTGCACCGCAACCTCTCCGCCGAAGACCAGGCGGGCCAGGTCGACCTGGTCAAGCGCTCCGAGGCCGGCATGGTCACCGACCCCGTCACCTGTCGTCCCGAGGACGACCTGGCCGAGGTCGAGCGCCTCTGCGCCCACTACCGGATCTCCGGCGTCCCGGTCACCGACGAGAACGGCACCCTCGTCGGCATCGTCACCAACCGTGACATGCGCTTCGAGGACGACCGCTCCCGCCCGGTCCGCGAGGTCATGACCACCCGGAACCTGGTCACCGCCCCCGTCGGCGTCGGCCGCGAGCGCGCCTTCGAACTGCTGCGCGAGCACAAGGTCGAGAAGCTCCCGCTCGTGGACGCCGACAACCGCCTGCGCGGTCTGATCACCGTCAAGGACTTCATCAAGAGCGAGCAGTTCCCCAACGCCACCAAGGACGCCGACGGCCGCCTCGTCGTCGGCGGCGCCGTGGGAGTGGGAACCGCCGCCGAGGAGCGCGCCAAGCTGCTCATCGACGCCGGGGTCGACTTCATCGTCGTCGACACCGCGCACGGCCACTCCGCCGGCCTCGCCGACATGGTCTCCAAGCTCAAGGCCAACTCCCGCGCCGACATCGTCGCCGGCAACGTCGCCACCCGCGCCGGCGCCCAGCTGCTGATCGACGCCGGCGCCGACGCCGTCAAGGTCGGTGTGGGGCCGGGCTCCATCTGCACCACCCGCGTGGTCGCCGGCGTGGGCGCGCCCCAGCTCACCGCCATCCTCGAGGCCGCCAAGGCCTGTGGGCCGGCCGAGGTCCCGCTCATCGCCGACGGCGGTCTCCAGTACTCGGGCGAGATCGCCAAGGCCATCACCGCCGGGGCGAGCAGCGTCATGCTCGGCAGCCTCCTCGCCGGTGTCGAGGAGAGCCCGGGCGAGCTCATCTTCATCAACGGCAAGCAGTTCAAGGCCTACCGGGGCATGGGGTCGTTGGGCGCCATGCGCGGCCGTTCCTTCTCCAAGGACCGCTACGCGCAGGCCGACGTCTCCTCCGAGGACAAGCTCGTCCCCGAGGGCATCGAAGGACAGGTCCCCTTCCGCGGCCCGCTCTCGGCCGTCGCCCACCAGCTCGTCGGCGGTCTCCACCAGTCCATGTGGTACGCGGGCACCCGCACCGTCCCCGAGCTCCGCGAGCGTGGCCAGCTCATGCGCATCACCAGCGCCGGCCTGCGCGAGAGCCACCCGCACGACATCAAGATGACCGTGGAGGCCCCCAACTACAACGCCCGCTGACTTCGGGCGATGGGGCCGAGCAGAGGATGACCGCGGGCGGATAGACTCGCGTCCGCGGTCATCGCTCCGGTCGACCGGCCGGAGCCGCACGTCAGAGGGGAAGCGAAGCGTTGGCTCAGGTGGAGATCGGGCTGGGCAAGAACGGGCGTCGTGCCTACGAACTCGACGAGATCGGGATCGTGCCCGCCCGACGGACCCGCGACCCGGAGGAGGTGTCGATCGCCTGGCAGATCGACGCCTACCGGTTCGAGACGCCCCTGGTGGTCAGCCCCATGGACAGCGTCGCCTCGCCCAAGACCGTGGTCGCGGTCGGTGAACAGGGCGGACTCGGCGTTCTCGACCTGGAGGGTCTGTGGACCCGCTACGAGGACCCCGAACCGCTGCTCCAGGAGATCCGGGACCTCGACGACGTCGCGGCCACCAAGCGGCTCCAGGAGATCTACTCCGCCCCCATCCAGGAGGAGCTGATCGGCCGCCGGATCGAGGAGATCCGTGACGCCGGTCTGGTCACCGCCGCGCGCCTGTCGCCGCAGCGCACCGCCCAGTACCACAAGGCGGTCGTCGACGCGGGCGTGGACATCTTCGTCATCCGCGGCACCACCGTCTCCGCCGAGCACGTCTCCGGCCGGGCCGAGCCGCTCAACCTCAAGCAGTTCATCTACGACCTCGACGTCCCCGTCGTGGTCGGCGGCTGCGCCACCTACACCGCCGCCCTGCACCTGATGCGCACCGGTGCCGCCGGTGTCCTCGTCGGCTTCGGCGGCGGCTCCGGCCACACCACCCGCTCCGTCCTGGGCGTGGCCGTCCCCATGGCCAGCGCCATCGGCGACGTCGCCGCGGCCCGCCGCGACTACCTCGACGAATCCGGCGGCCGTTACGTGCACGTCATCGCCGACGGCGGTATGACCGGCAGCGGCGACATCGCCAAGGCCCTGGCCTGCGGCGCCGACGCCGTCATGGTCGGATCCCCGCTGGCCCGCGCCACCGAGGCGCCCGGCGGCGGCTACCACTGGGGCAGCGAGGCCCACCACGAGGAGCTCCCGCGCGGCGAACGCGTCGAGGTCGGCACCATCGGCGACCTCAAGTCGATCCTCCACGGCCCCGCCTCCACCAGCGACGGCTCCATGAACCTCATGGGCGCCCTCCGCCGCACCATGGCCACCTCGGGTTACACCGATCTGAAGGAGTTCCAGCGGGTGGAGGTCGTGGTCAACCCGCACCGTTAGGGGTGTGACCGCTGCTCGGTCTCCCACCTCGCCACGGGGGGTTTCCGGTTCGGGCGCCGGGAGTGTTCTGCAAGACGAGTCGAGCCGCCCGCGAGGTACGAGCGTAGGCGTGGACGAGGATGAAGAACGCTCCCTCCCTTGGCGCCCGAACACGCGCCGAAGCGAAGCGGAGGCGCAAAGCAAACACTTTCGGGCCTCAGCCCCGGCAGGGTGTAACCGGTACACGATCTCCTGCCTCAACCCCCAGGGGGTTGGTGCAGGAGACCGTGTGCCGCGACCCCAGAGGGTTGGTGTAGGAGACCGCGTACACCGACCCCCTGGGGTGCCGGAGGGTGCGGACTTCCACCTTCACCCCCAGGGGTGGGACCCGCCGCTCGATCTCCTACCCCGACCCCAGGGGGTTGGTGCAGGAGACCGTGTGTCCCGACCTCAGGGGGTTGATGGGGGAGACCGTGTGCCGCGACCCCCTGCGGCCGGTGCAGGAGACCGCGTGCCGGTCACTACAGGGGGTCGAGGTAGGGGCGGGGCCGTTACTCCCTCGGGGTTGCTGTAGGAACTCGTGTACCGGTCACACACCCTGAGGGTGGGCGTTCGGGCAGGTGGGGGCGGTCGCTCGAGGGTGATCGAGTGTCGGGGGACGTCTCGCGTCACGCGGGGCGTCCCCTTTTTCGTGCGCGCACGGGTGCGATTCGTAGGCGATCGTGTGCCACTATGAGGCGAGTTTTGTTGTCTCGTGATGACTCGGTGACCTTTCTTTGGGGAGGACGGGATGGGCGACAGCGCGACCGGTGCTCGACGGCGCCGCGGTCCGACGATCGCGGTCTGTATCACCCTGGCCGTGTGTCTTCTGGTGACGGCCGGGGTCGTGGTCCTGGTGGGCAAGGTCTCCAGCGCGCTCAACACCTGGGAGGCGCCGGGAGCGGCGGCGGAGGAGCCCTCGGCGGGCGCGATCGCCACGCCTCCGCACGACGAGCTCACCGGTCCCCCCGAGCACCACGACGTGGTCGCCCGTGAGGAGGGGTCCGAGGCCGACACGGCCGAGGAGGAGCCCCTCGACGCGGGCGCGGACGAGCGCACCCGACCGGAGAGCGGTCCGCCCAGACCGGACGAGGCCTGGCTCGACGAGGTCGCCGAGGGCACCGGGATCCCGGTGCGCGCCCTGGAAGGGTACGCGGGCGCCCAGCTGATCCTCGACGAGGAGCTGCCCACGTGCGGACTGTCCTGGCCGACCCTGGCCGGCATCGGCTACGTGGAATCCCGCCACGGCACCTACGCGGGCGGCGAGATCGGCCCCGACGGCACCACCACGGTGGACGTCATCGGCATCCCGCTGAACGGGCAGAACAACACCCAGGCGATCCCGGACACCGACGGCGGTGAACTGGACGGGGACACCGAATGGGACCGGGCGATCGGCCCGATGCAGTTCATCCCGAGCACCTGGGCCCGATGGGGGGACTCTCCGAGCGGCGACACCCCCGACCCCCACAACATCGACGACGCGGCCCTCAGCGCCGGCCGCTACCTGTGCGCGGACGGACGGGATCTGACCACGGCGAACGACTGGGAGCGGGCGATCCTCACCTACAACCGTTCCGGAACCTACGTGGCCGACGTCCTGGCCTACGCCCACGCCTACGCCGACGCCTCCTGAGGGGTGCTCTTGTCGCGCACCCACGCCCAGGCCGCGTCCTCCTGGTCGAGCTCGAAGAAGCGCAGATCCATGTCGACGAAGGCGTCGGCGAGGGTCGTGAGGAAGCGGATGATCCGGTCGTCGCCCACCACCGCGTAGCGCTCGATGTCGTGCAGGTGCTCCTTGGCGAACCGTAGGCGTTCCTCCAAGGTGGGCGTCTCGGTGGAGGGGCGGCCGTGGATGCGGACGAGGAGGCGGGCCGCGCCGTAGTGGCGGATGACCTCGCGCACCTCGTCCAGGATCTCCTCGAAATCGTCGTGGGGGATCGTGTCCTCCACCTCGTAGCCGAGCACGTCGTCCTCGCCCGAGTCCAGTCTCCTGTACACGGCTCCTCCCTTCCTCGAAAGAGGGTGTGCGGGCGGACTACCCGTTCGAGGTGTCCCCCATGCCCTTCGAAGAAGGTCGTTCGACGTCAGGGCAGGGTGTACTCGAAGGTGTAGGGGACCGAGGGCTCCCCGTGGACGGCGACGTAGGAGCCTCGACCGCTCAGCCCCTCCAGCGCCCCGGTCCCGCTGCCGGAGACGACCTCGAAGGAGCACCGTACGTTCCCCTGACCGGTGAAGGTGCCGCGCTCCTCGATGGTGAAGGCGCCTTCGCGGCCGTCCAGGGTCCCGTTCAGCAGCTGGAGCCCCGCGAACGAGCCGGTGCCGTCCTCCAGGTAGACGAAGGTGTAGGCGCAGGTGCTGTCGGGCGCCTCGATCCCACCGCTGAAATGGTTGGTCACGTGGGCCCGCGCGAGAGTGGGGCCGGGGCCTTCGGTCAGTTGCTCCTCCTTCCAATCGGAGAAGGTGAAGGCTCCCTCGATCCGGGTTCCGTTCGACGATGACATGGCATGACCCCTCGTTTCGGTGCGGGTCTCTCCCGCGTTCGAGGACCAGCCTGCTCGGGGTACCTGACATCTTCTGTCAGGTAGGCGGAGAATGTTCTCATGCGCGCCGATCGACTGGTCTCCCTGATCCTGTTGTTGCAGAACCGAGGCCGTATGACCGCGGACCGCCTCGCCGCCGAACTGGAGGTCTCGGTCCGCACCGTCTATCGGGACGTGGAGGCGCTCGGCACCGCGGGCGTCCCGGTGATCGCCGATCGGGGCCCCGAGGGCGGCTACCGGTTGATGGAGGGGTACCGCACCCGGCTGACCGGGCTCACCGGCGCCGAGGCCGACTCGCTCTTCCTGCTCGGAGCCCCCTCCGCCGCTCGCGACCTGGGATTGGACGCCGTGCTGGCGACGGCCCGGCACAAGCTGCGGGCCGCTCTCCCCGCCCCGTTGGCCGAACGCGCCGAGCGGGTCCGGGACCGTTTCCACCTGGACGCGCCCGGGTGGTTCCGCGACGCCGAGGAGGTGCCTCTTCTGGCGGAGGTCACCGAGGGGGTATGGGAGCGGAGGGTGCTGCGCGTCCTCTACCGGCGGCGGAACACCGAGGTCGAGCGGGAGCTGTGGCCGCTCGGCGTCGTGCTCAAGGGCGGAACCTGGTATCTGGTGGCGTCGGTCGAGGCCGGGGACGAGCGGGCGGTGCGGACCTACCGGGTCTCCCGCCTTTCGTCCGTGGAGACGACCGGGAAGGTCTTCGCGCGGCCGACCGGTTTCGACCTGGTCTCCTACTGGGAGGAGTCGGCCCGTCGACTGGAGGGTTCGGTGCTCCGAGGGAGGGCCCGCCTGCGGATCTCGCCGAGGGAACGGGAGCTGTTGCCGATGCGGTTCGGCGCGGTCGGGGTCCGTGCCCTGAAGGGGGCCGGGCCACCGGACGAACGGGGCTGGGTGGAGGTCGAGATGGAGGTGGAGACGCTCGCCGTGGCCGTGGGCGATCTGCTCCGCATGGGCACGGGGGCGGAGGTACTCGGTCCGGAGGAGTTGCGTCGAGCGGTCGCCGACGAGGTGGCGGCCTTGGGGCGTCTCTACGAGGGGAGGGACCGAGGGGGTGGTGGGGATCGGGGAGGCCCCGTGTGGCTCCGCGAGATGTCGGGGTCGTCCGGGTTAGCCTGAGAGGCCCACCGGTCGGTCGCCACACCGATCGGCCCGATGGACGGGCCTCGAGCGGGTATGCGCTCGGGAGAAAGACCCATCGAGACGGAGGACGACCTATGGCGACCACCTGGTTGGGACCGAAGGGCCGCGCCACGGCGCTGGCCTCCATGGCCGACGAGGAACTCGACGTGCTCGTGGTCGGAGGTGGGATCGTGGGGGCGGGGATCGCCCTGGACGCGGTCTCGCGCGGCCTGTCCACGGGGTTGATCGAGGCGCGCGACTTCGCCTCGGGCACCTCCAGCCGGTCCAGCAAACTGATCCACGGCGGGCTCCGTTACCTGGAACAGCTCGACTTCGAACTCGTCCAGGAGGCGCTCCAGGAACGCGGGCTCCTGCTCACCCGACTCGCCCCGCACCTGGTCCGGCCGGTGCCGTTCCTCTTCCCCTTCCAGCACCACTGGGAGCGTTTCTACATCGGGGCCGGCGTCGCCCTCTACGACACCCTCGCCATGACCTCGCGCAATAACCGGGGGCTGCCCTCGCATCGGCATCTGACCAGATCCGGTGCGATGAGGGTCTTCCCCGCGCTCAAGAGAAGCGCCCTCGCCGGAGCGATCCAGTACTGGGACTGTCAGGTCGACGACGCCCGCTACGTCACCACGGTGCTGAGGACGGCGGCCGGCCTGGGCGCGCGGATCGCCTCGCGGGTACAGGCGGTCGAGTTCCTGCGCGAGGGCGAGCACGTGGTCGGGGCGACCGCGGCCGACCTCGAGAGCGGGGAGCGGCTGCGGATCCGGGCCCGGCAGGTGGTCAACGCCGCCGGCGTGTGGACCGACGACATCCAGGAGATGGTCGGCGGTCGCGGTCAGATCCACGTGAGCGCCTCCAAGGGCGTGCACCTGGTGGTGCCGCGCGACCGTATCCAGGCCTCCTCCGGGATGATCCTCCAGACCGAGAAGAGCGTGCTCTTCGTGATCCCCTGGGGGCGGCACTGGATCATCGGCACCACCGACACCCCCTGGGACCTGGACAAGGAGAACCCGGCGGCGAGTCGGGCCGACATCGACTACGTCCTGGACCACGTCAACCAGGTCCTGCGCACGCCGCTGGGCCGCGACGACGTCGAGGGCGTCTACGCGGGTCTGCGCCCGCTGTTGTCGGGGGAGTCGGAGGAGACCTCCAAGCTGTCCCGCGAGCACACGGTCGCGCATCCCGTACCGGGTCTGGTGCTCATCGCGGGCGGCAAGTACACCACCTACCGGGTCATGGCCAAGGACGCCGTGGACGCGGTGGCGCACGGCCTGGGCGGAGGTGTTCCCGAGTCGGTCACCGATCGGCTGCCGCTGGTGGGCGCGGACGGCTACTCGGCGCTGTACAACCAGCGTCACCGGCTGGCCCGCGACTCGGGCCTGCACGTCTCCCGGATCTCGCATCTGCTGCGCCGTTTCGGGTCGGCCGTCCACGACGTGCTCGACCTGATCAAGGAGCGTGAGGACCTGGGCCGCCCGCTGGCCGGGTCCGACGACTACCTGAGGGCCGAGGTCGTCTACGCCGTGGAGGCCGAGGGCGCCCGACACCTGGAGGACGTCCTGTCCCGGCGGACCCGCATCACGTTCGAGACCTGGGACCGGGGGATCGCCGCCGCCGAGGAGGCGGCCGAGCTGATGGCCGAACCCCTCGGGTGGGACCGGGCGCAGGTGGAGCGCGAGGTGGAGTACTACCGCAAGGGCATCGAGGCCGAACGCGCCGCCCAGGAACAGGACACCGACCAGGAGGCCGACGCGATCCAGCACGGGGCGCCGGAGATCGTCCCGGACGTGCACGCCGACCGTTCCTGAGCCGGACTTCCGATATTCGGAACACAGGGGGGATCGCACTGGTCACACAGTGCGGTCACCCTGTTGTGTCCCATGGCACACGGTCCCGTTAGGGTGCTTATGACCCCCTGGTGTACTTACCCTCCAAAGGACCCGCAGTCATGATCAAGGTGCTGCTCGTCGAAGACGACGTCCGGCTCGCCGACGCCCTCGCCGGTGCGCTCGAAGCACACGGTTACGAGGTGGACCAAGTCCGAACCGGAGCGAGCGCGTTGGCCGCGCCGCCCGCCGATGTCGTTCTTCTCGACCTCGGGTTACCGGACATGGACGGCATAGAGCTGTGCCGTCTCCTTCGTGAACGTCAGGACTTCGGGGACACCGCGGTCATCATGGTCACCGCGCGGGGCCGGCAGCGAGACCGTGTACTGGGGTTGCGTTCGGGTGCCGACGACTACGTGGTCAAGCCCCTGGGCATCGAGGAACTCTGCGCCCGGATGGAGGCCGTCCTGCGGCGCACCCGTAAGAGGGTCGACACCACGTTGGAGGCCGGCCCGGTCCGTGTCGACCTGATCACCCGCACCGTCGAGTGCGAGGGGAGACCGGTCGAGCTCACCCGGAAGGAGTTCGACCTGCTCGTGGTACTGCTGCGCGACGCCGGGGCCGTCGTCTCCCGTGAACACCTCCTGCTCCGCGTGTGGCAGACCGCCTGGCCCGGCACCCTGCGCACGCTCGAAGTGCACATCGGCACCCTGCGCTCCAAGCTGGGAGTACCCCGGCTCATCCAGACCGTGCGCGGGGTCGGATACCGCCTGGGAAGCGCCGGCGGACCGCACGGCGGCCGTCCGGTCGCCGCGTCCGCCCGCGCCTCTCGGAGCTGAGAGGCCGACTGGGGCCCGGTATGCGCAGACGTCTGGTGACCGTGTACGTCACCCTGCTGGTGGCGGCCTGCCTCGCTCTGGCGGTGCCCTTGTGCGGCAATATCGCCGCCCGCGGCACCTCGGACATGCTGCTCGACAGGATGAACGACACCGCGCGTTTCGCGGGGTTGGCCGAGCCGAGCGTGCTCACCGGGAACGGGGGCACCCTCGCCGGTGAGCTGGCCGCCTATGAGCAGGTGTACGGGATCGCGGCACTGGTGGTGGACCGTGACGGCGAGGTGGTGGCCTCCTCACGGTCCGGCCTGACCCTCGCCGATCTGGAGCCGGACGGGTGGTCCGGCGGGGACGGCGACATGCCCGAGCCGGTGCGCACCGCCCTGGCCGGGAACCGGGTGGGCGGTGACCACGTGGTCTGGCCCTGGCAGGATCGCCCGCTCGTGGTGGCCGAGCCGATCGGTCGCTCCGGGGAGGTGGTCGGCGCCGCCGTCACCGTCTCTCCCACCGAGTCGCTGCGTCGCGCCACCCTCGTGCAGTGGGGGGTGACCTGGCTGGTGGCGTTCGCGCTCATGCTGGCCGGGATCGCCGCGGCCGGTCCGCTCACCCGGTGGATCCTGCGTCCCATCGACGACCTGGACGAGGCCACCCGCGCGGTGAGCGGCGGGAGTCTGGACATCAGGGTGCCCACGGCGGCCGGCCCGGAGGAACTGCGGCGGTTGGGGGAGTCCTTCAACCAGATGGCCGACACCATCACCTCCATGTTGGAGAGTCAGCGCACCTTCGTGGCCTACGCCGGACACCAGGTCCGCAACCCCTTGGCCGCGCTACGCCTGCGGGTGGACGGTCTCGCCCGACACCTGGGACCGGACGCCCGGCAGGAACACGAACTGGCCTTGGACGAGGTGGACCGGCTCACCCGTATCTGCGACAGCCTGCTCACCCTCGCCCGTACCGAGGACGCCGAACACTCGATGGTGTGGGAGGACGTCCGGGAGGTCGTCGAGAACCGGGTGGCGGCGTGGAGCCCCATCGCCGAACGCGCCCGCGCCGAGCTGCTCTGCGAGGGGAGGTCTGGGGTATCGGTGCGCTGCGTGGAGGGCACCCTCGACCAGGCCTTGGACGCGCTCATCGACAACGCCCTCAAGTTCGGCGGACACGGGGTGCGGATCGTGGTCCGTGTGGGCGAACCGGTGTGGGAGGTCGACGGTCGGGAGGGGCATCTGGACGTTCACGTGGTGGACGACGGCCCCGGCCTCCCCGAGGAACAGCTCGACCGGGCCACCGAACCCTTCTGGCGGGACGGTGGCGGGGGCGGCTCCGGACTGGGGCTGTCCATCGTGGTCACCCTGCTGGAGCTCCAGGGGGCGAGCCTGTCGTTGCGACCGGCACGGCCGAACGGGATCGACGCCCGGATCCGGCTCCGGGCGATCTCCCCTCACGAGCCGGGGGAGGGGTGCGAAGGGGACCCGGAGGGGACGCCGGAGAGTCATGGGCGTACTTGACCGACCGGTAGTAGGAGACGGCGCCCGGATGCAGGGGCACCGGCAGTGTCGATATGGCCGACCTCGGATGCAGTTGCAGGGCGACCGGGTGGATCTCCGCCAGTTCGTTCCGGGACTCGAACAGCAGCCGGGTGAGCGCCTCCGCCGTCCGATCGGGCATCTGCTCGTTGGCCACCAAGAGGCTCGGTACGCCGATGGTGCGCACCGCGGGCACGTTCTCGTACGTTCCGGCGGGCACCGGTAGCTCGGAGAAGAACTCGCCGTACTCCTCGACCATGTCCGGAACGTGTTCGGACAGGTCCAACAACCGGATCGGGGTCCGTTCGGCGAGATCGGCGACGACCTTCGTGGGCAGACCGCCGGACCAGAAGAAGGCGTCGACCCGCCCCTCCTCCAAGGCCGAGGCCGAGGCGCCGATGGAGAGCCGCAGCCGGGTCACGCCCGAGGGGCCGGAGGGCGGTGTCGCCCGTTCCTCGTCCCGGGGCCCCTCCTCGTCCATCGGTATCCCGCTCTCGATGCCCTCGCCGTCCTCCCCGAGACCGGAGGCGCGGAGGAGGCGTTCGGCCATCATCTCGGTCCCCGACCCCAGCGCTCCCACGGAGACGGTGCCCCCCGCCAGGTCGGAGACGCTCTGGTAGGGGGAGTCCGCGCGGACCACCACGTGCGTGTGGTTGTCGTACAGGCGGGCGATCGCGGTGATCGGCAGTGGACGGTCGAAGGGCTCCTCGCCCTGGACGGCCAGGGCCGCCACGTCGGCGAGGGTGAAACCCGCGTCCAGCGATCCCGAGGCGACCAACCGGTTGTTCTCCACACTGGCGGCCGTCGTCAGGACACGGATGCGCGTGTCCGGATCGGAACCGGCCACGTGCGCCAGACCGGTTCCATACGTGTGGTACACGCCGCCGGCTCCACCCGTGCCGATGGACAGGTGGAGGGGGTCCGTGTAAAGGGGGTGTGACCAGGAGAGCAGTGTGACGGTCAACAGACCGACGGAGAGGGCTCGGGTGGTCGCCCACAGACGGTGGGTGGGAGGCCGCTCCATACCCGAACAATAGCAATCGGGGACGAACCTCAGGAGAGGCTCAAATTCACCTCCCCGGTTTACCCGTTTCACAGGAATGACGGTTAGGTTGCTCGCGACGGAGAGTGGTACATGCCATATCCGTACCCGGAGGGCGGGTGTGTACCGGAGTACCCATACCCCCGAAGTTCTCCGACATCCCCTGAGCCGAAAATCCGAGAGGACCCAACCGACCATGCGACGCAATCCGCTGTCCCTGGCCGCCATCCCCGCCGGCGTTCTCCTGCTGGCGGCGTGCGGGGCACAGCCCGCAGAGCAGGCCGCCGAAGACGTCGAACTCGGTGGCGGGCCCGTCCAGAACAACCTCAGCATCGTCACCGGCGGCACCAGCGGTGTGTACTACCCGATCGGCGGCGCCCTGCGCACGATCATCGGCGACAACCTCGAAGGCCAGAGCGCCTCGGTCGAGGCCACCGGCGCCTCCGTCGAGAACATCCGTCTGCTGGGCGGCGGCGACGGCCAGCTCGCCATCGTTCAGGGCGACGCCGCGGACCAGGCCTTCACGGGTACCGGTGACTTCGAGGGCGAGCCGATCGAGACCTACTCGCTCGCGGTCATGTACCCGAACGTCTTCCACGCCGTGACCCTGGCCGACATCGCCGAGTCCAAGGGCTTCGAGTGCTTCTCCGACGTGGTGGGCAACCGCTACTCCGTCGGCGACATCGGCAGTGGTAACGAGGCCACCACCAACCAGGTGTTCGAGTCGCTGGAGATCTCCTCCAAGGAGATCGAGCTCCAGCAGCTCGGTTACGCCGAGACCGCCAACGCCCTGACCAACAACCAGCTCGACGCCGGTTCCTGGGTCGTCGGCGAGGGCCACTCGGGTATCACCGAGCTCGGCACCACCGAGGACATCGCCATCATCGAGATGTGCGACGACGAGCGCGAGGCGGTCGTCAGCGGCTACGGCGGCTACACCGAGCACGTCATCGAGGGCGGCACCTACCCGGGTGTCGACGAGGACGTCGACACCATCGCCGTGTGGAACGCCCTGGTCGTGAGCGGGGAGTTCAACGAGGACCAGGCCTACGAGATCACCAAGGCGATGTTCGACAACATCGACCAGGTCATCGGCGTCTACGGTCCCGGTGAGAAGTACCTGGTCCCGGAGACCATCGAGAACAGCCCGGTCCCCGTCCACCCGGGCGCCGTCCGCTTCTACGAGGAGCAGGGCATCGAGATCCCGGCGGACCTGCTGCCCGAGACGGACTCCTCCGGCGACGAGGACGCCGCCGCCGAGGACTCCGACGACGAGTAGGACCCGTGACCCGATGAGTACCCCGAAGAGGGTGCGCGGATCCGCGGACACCGGAACGCCCCGGCGTCCGCGGATCGCCGCGATCGGGGGCATCACCATCCTCCTGGCCCTGGGGGCGGCGGCCGCCCTTCTGCCCCTGTGGCCCGCGCTCCGGTTGAGCGTCGACGGAGAACACCTCGGCCACCTGCCCCTGGCCGAGGGGGAACGGTTCACGATCGCCTACGTGCACTCGATCGACCATCTGCCGATCGAGGAGAACATCGAGGTCCGCGAGGACACCCTGGTGGTCGACTCCACCCGCCTACGCCAGTTCGGCGCCGGTATGGGCCACATCCCCGGAGAGGGGAACGGCCGAGCCGACGGTGAATGGTGGGTCATCGAGGACATGGAACGCGACATCGGACCCGAGGTCGCGATCCGCGTGGGCGCGCCCTCGGTCGACCACCGCGTGCGCACCCCCGACGCCGAGGTACGGCTGTCACCGTGCCTGGCGACCCGCAGGGTGCTCATCGAGCCCGTCAGGGCCACCGCCCTCCAGCTGCTCTTCGATCACGATCCGCAGCCGGAGTGCGACTAGCACGACCGAGGGAGTGTTCCCGAGGACACGCCCCGCCCCCGCCTGAGACACTCCGCCGCGCGACCCTTCCGTGTCATACGCCCCGCGCGGCCCAGCGAACCGAGGAAGAACATGGCCGAGACCCCAGGACAGGCGAGGGGCGATTCGCCCCCGAGCCCGGAGAAACCCGAGGCGGACGCGACCGAAGCGACCGTCGAGGGCACCGACACCGCGACCGTCGTCACCGAGGAGGGAACGGAGAGCGACCCCGGAAAGAAGAACCGTAGGACCGGGACGTCCGCCGACGCCCTGCCCGACGTCGACGGACTCGGCGAGGACGCCCCGCCGTTCTGGCGCAGGATCTCCGCCGAGCGCTGGGGCGAGGGACGGGCCGGGATGATCATGGGCGGGATCATCCTCGCCCTGGGCATCGCCCTGACCGCCTTCCAGCTCTACATCGCCCTGCGCGCGGGGTTGGACGCGCGTCAGCAGCGCCTCATCCACCTCATGCTCGTGATGATGATGGTCTTCGTCATCATGCCGCCCTTCAAGAAGGCCAAGGTCGGGGAGAACCCGGCCCTGGTCCTCGTGGGCGCGATCCTCGACCTGCTGATGGTCGTCGGGACCGTGGTGGTCAGCCTCTACCCGATCGTCTTCCAGGCCGAGTTGGCCCGACGGGCCGGCGCCTACACCGAACTCGACTGGATCGTGGGCGCCATCGCCATCGTGATCCTGTTGGAGGCCACCCGCCGCTCGGTCGGCCTGGTCATGGTCCTCCTGGTCGCGGCGTTCCTCCTCTACGCCTACTACGGGCCCTACATCCCGGGACAGTTCGGCCACTCGGGTGTGACCCGCGAACGCATCGCCACCCACGCCTTCCTGGGCAACGACGGCATCTACGGGCTCACGTTGGGCGTGGTCGTCACCTTCGTCTTCGTGTTCATCCTGTTCGGCGCGCTGCTGTCCAAGACCGGCGGCGGCAACTTCTTCGTGGGTCTGTCCTACGTGCTCACCGGTCGCATGGTCGGCGGCCCCGCCAAGGGCGCGGTGCTGGGCAGCGCCCTGATGGGCTCGGTCTCCGGTAGCGCCATCGCCAACGTGGTCACCACCGGACCGTTCACGATCCCGCTGATGAAGAAGGTCGGCTACAAGAAGCACGACGCGGCGGGTGTCGAGGCGGCCGCCTCCACGGGTGGCCAGATCCTGCCGCCGATCATGGGCGCGGGCGCCTTCCTCATGGCCGAGCGGCTGGGTATTCCCTACGCGGACATCGTCAAGGTCGCGATCATCCCGGCGCTGATGTACTTCGCGCTGATGTTCCTGTTCGTGGACATCCTCGCCCGTAAGCACAACGTCGGTCTGATGAAGAAGGAGGACCTGCCCTCCTTCGGCGAGGTGATGCGCGCCGGCTGGCACTTCATGGCCCCGCTGATCCTGCTCATCGTGCTGCTGCTCAACTACGTGCCGCCCACACAGGCCGGCCTGGCAGCCTGTGGCTCCCTGCTGGTCGTCGCCATGCTGCGGGCGAGCAGCCGGCTGAGCCTCAAGGACTTCCTCGAGGTGTTCGTGATGGCGGCCCGCAGCACCCTGCCGGTGTCGGTGGCCTGCGCCGTCGCGGGCATCATCGTCGGCATGGTCGGCCTCACCGGCCTGGGCCTGGTCTTCTCCGACGTGCTCGTGAACGCCTTCGCCGGAAGCCTGTTCATGACCCTGGTGATGGTGGCCCTGGCCTCCCTGATCCTCGGCATCGGCCTGCCGGTCACCGCCTCCTACGTGGTTCTGGTCATCCTGGCCGGCCCGGCCCTGGAGCAGCTCGGCCTGGCGCTCATCGTGGCCCACATGATCGTGTACTGGCTCAGCCAGGACTCCAACGTGACCCCGCCGGTGGCCTTCGCGGCCTTCGCGGCGGCCGGTATCGCCGACTCCAAGCCGATGCGCTCGGGTGTGTCCGCGTGGAAGTTCGCCAAGGGTCTGTACCTGATCCCGCTGCTGATGGCCTACTCGGCGCTGATGGAGGTCGACGGTCCCATCCTGGACCTGGTCATCGCGATCGTCACAGGATCGGTCGCGCTCGCCGCCGGAGCCATGGCCATCGAGGGCTTCTTCCTGCGCCGCACCCTGCTGGGCGAGCGCATCGCCCTGGGCCTGTCCGCGGCCCTGGTGTTGATCGCCCCGGAGTGGACCGGTTGGACGCAGTCGCTGCTGTCGGTCCACGTCGCCTCGGACTGGTTCGTGCTGGCCGGCACCGTGGCCTGTACCGTGCTGATCGCCCTCCAGGTGATCAACCACCGTCGGGACAAGGCCAAGGGCCTGGTCGCCGACTTCGGTGTGGTGCAGAACAAGACCGAGGTCCCCGAGACCGCGGCGAACTGATCCCCTTTCAGGGCCCGCCGTCCTCTTCGGGACGGCGGGCCCTTCGCGTGCCCGGCCCGGGCGGACCGATCACCGATGCCCTAACCTCGCTGACATGGCTGGCATGTGGCGATTCGGATGGAAACCGACGAGGGCACCGCGCGGTGCCGACCTGGAAGGGGTGTTGGTCTCCTCCTCTCTCGGGACCGATCCGCTGTTGCGCGCCGGCTGCCGCGCCGTCCGCGAGGGCGACGTCGAGGTCGGCTCCTCCCTGCTCCTGGAGACCCGGGACGACCCCGAGGCCCGCGCCTACCAGGTCGAGGCCCTGGGCCGGGCCGCGGTGGAGCGGATCGACGAGGTGGCCGCGCTGGTCGACGCGGGCGCCGACCGGGCCGACACGATGCTGTGGCTCGGCCACACCCTGATCGCCCGCGCCATGTCCCTGCCGGGCGGGGGACCCGCCGAACGCAAGGCCGTGGAGGCCGCCCTGCACGAGGCTCGCGTGCCCTTGGAGGAGGCGGCCCGGATCCACCCCGACGACGCCGCGCCCTGGTCCGCGCTCCAGACCGTCGCCATGGGGTTGGGCGATCGGGAGGAACGCGAACGCGCCTGGAACGAGGTCGCGAACCGTACGCCCCATCTCTTCTCCGCGCACATGACCCGGGTCCGGGCCCTGGCCCCCAGCCGGGGCGGTTCGGCCGAGGAGATGTTCGCCGCCGCGGGCGCCGCGGCCGACACCGCGCCCGAGGGAGGCCCTCTCCCGTCGGTGCTGGCGCTCGCCCACGCCGAGTTCCTGAGAGGGGAGCGGCGCCGTCTCGTGGACGAGGGCAACAGCGCCTACATCGTGTCCATGAGTCTGGGACGCCTGCACGGCGACGCGATCGGCGAACTCTTCCGTCTCGCTCGGACCTGGGCTCAGGCGCCGGTGCCGCACGTGCGCGACGTCCAGGCCCATCACCTGTTCGGGTGGGCCTTCCACCGGGCGGGGGAGAAGGACGCGGCACGATGGCATCTGGAGCGGGTGGGACGCTTCTCCACCGAGATCCCCTGGTCCTTCTTCGGCACGGCTCGGACCGAGGTGGCACAGGCCATGGCCGACCTGGGTGTGGACCCTCGCCGGGGGCCCGGAGAGGAACCCGAACCCGACCAGCGGTGACCCGGGGCGGGGGAGCGTAACGGGGCGAGGGCGGAGGGACGCCGACGAAAAGCACTGGTCCGCCCGGAACGGGATCGGTGACAATGCACGGGTGCTACTGACGATCTCGACCACGAACCGCCCGGCCACGGATCTCGGACACCTGCTCCACAAGCATCCGGACAAGGCGCAGAGCTTCGAGCAGTCCTTCGGGACCGCGCACGTCTTCTACCCCGAGGCCACCGACGAGCGCTGCACCGCGGCCCTGCTCCTGGAAGTGGATCCGCGGGCCCTGTTGCGCGCGCGTACGTCGGTGAGCACGCCCGACTTCTCCCTCGCCCAGTACGTCAACGACCGCCCCTACGCCTCCTCGTCGCTGTTCACGGTGGTGCTGGGCCGGGTACTGCGGAGCGCGATGCGAGGTACGTGCGAGCGGCGCCCCGAACTGGCCGACACCCCCATCCCCCTGGTCCTGAGTCTGCCCGCGGTGCCCTGTCACCCCGGTCCGGAGCGCGCCCGAGCGCTCTTCGAACCGCTCGGCTGGACGGTGGAGGCCGTACCGGTCCCGCTCGACCCCGACCTGCCCGATCAGGGCGACTCCCACTACCTGTCGCTGACCCTGACCGGCACCGTGCGGTTGTCCGAGGCGCTCAACCACCTGTACGTCCTCCTGCCCGCCATGGAGGGCGGGAACAAGCACTACTGGGTGGACTCCACCGAGATCGACAAGCTGCTGCGCGCGGGCGGGGCTCCGGTCGACGGGGTCGAGGGCGAGGAGGGCGCCGGCTGGCTGGCCGCGCACCCCGAACGCGACTGGATCACCCGCCGCTACCTGGCCCGCCGGGAACGGTACGTGCGCACGGCCCTGTCCCGTCTGGCCGAGTCCGAGGACCGGTCCGGCGAACCCGGGAACGACACGGTCCCGAGCGACCCGGCGGTGGAGGAACGCGAGCCCTCCCTGGCCGAGCGGCGCGTGGGCGCTGTCATGGCGGTCCTCGACGCCGAGCGGGCCACCAGCGTGATCGACCTGGGATGCGGCGGCGGCCGGCTGCTGGAACGTCTGGTCGGCGACCGGAGACTGGAACGGATCACCGGCGTGGACGTCCACGTGGGCGGTCTGGAGATCGCCCACCGCAGGCTCTGCCGGGGCTGCGAGCCGGGCGGCGGCCGCGGACACCGGCCGCTGTTCGCCGCCTCCCACGGTTCCGACGGGGGCGAGGGGACACCGGGCTCCCGCCTCGCGCTCCTGGCGGGCTCGGTGGTCTACCGTGACCGTCGCTTCCACGGTCACGACGCCGCCGTGCTCATGGAGGTCGTCGAACACCTCGACCCGTCCCGACTGCCCGCCATGGAGGACGTCGTCTTCGGCGACGCCGCGCCCCGCGTCGTCGTGGTCACCACCCCCAACGTCGAGTACAACCGCCACTACGAGGGCCTCGCCGACGGCGCCCTCCGCCACGCCGACCACCGCTTCGAGTGGACCCGCGCCGAGTTCGCCGCCTGGGCCGACCGGGTCGCCGAACGGTACGGCTACACCGTCCGGTACCTGCCGGTCGGCGACGAGCACCCCGAGACCGGGGCCCCGACCCAGATGGGAGTCTTCACCAAATGACCGAGCCGAACGTCGAGGCCGCCCGCGAGCCCCGCGTGCTCGGCGTGCCCCGGATGGGGCTCGTCCTGCTGGTCGGGGTCTCCGGATCGGGCAAGTCCACCTTCGCCGCCGAGCACTTCGCGTCCACCCAGGTGATCGGCTCCGACTTCTGTCGGGGCATGGTCGCCGACGACGAGAACGACCAGACCGCCACCGGCGACGCCTTCAAGCTGCTCGACACCATCGTCGACATCAGGCTGCGCCGTGGACTGCTCACCGTCGTGGACGCCACCAACGTCCAGCGCAAGGCACGCGAGAGCCTCATCCGCATCGCCAAGGACAACGACGTCCTCACCACCGCCATCGTCCTCGACGTGCCCGAGGCCCTGGCCCTGGAACGCAACCGCTCCCGCCCCGACCGCGACTTCGGCGACCACGTCGTACGCCGGCAGCGGCGTGACCTGCGCGACGGCCTCAAGCGTCTGGCCCGCGAGGGGGTGCGCAAGGTGTACCACCTCAAGGGGCAGGAGGAGATCGACTCCGTCCGGATCGAACTGGAACGCCCCTGGCCGGACCGGACCGAGCTGACCGGGCCCTTCGACATCATCGGCGACGTCCACGGCTGCCGTTCGGAACTGGAGACCCTGCTCGGCGAGCTCGGCTACGAGACGCGCAGGGACGAGGAGGGGCGCCCGGTCGGCGCCCACCACCCCGAGGGCCGCACCGCCGTGTTCGTCGGCGACCTCGTGGACCGGGGGCCCGACAGCCCCGGTGTGCTGCGCCTGGTCATGGGCATGGTCGCCGACGGCGACGCCCTCTGCGTGCCCGGAAACCACGAGAACAAGCTGATCCGCTACCTGAAGAAGGGCAAGGCCACCCTCACGCACGGCCTCGCCGAGACCGCCGAACAGCTCGGACGCGAGAGCGAGGAGTTCCGTCGACGGGTCCTGGAGTTCTGCGACGGCCTGGTGAGCCACCTGATCCTGGACGGCGGCTCCCTCGTGGTCGCCCACGCCGGGCTCAAGGAGGAGTACCACGGTCGTGCCTCCGGCCGGGTGCGCTCCTTCGCCCTGTACGGCCAGACCACGGGGGAGACCGACGAGTACGGTCTGCCCGTGCGGCTGCCCTGGGCGCGCGAGTACCGGGGCCGGGCCGCGGTGGTCTACGGGCACGTGCCCTCCGACAAGGCCGAGTGGCTCAACAACACCATCTGCCTGGACACCGGCTGTGTGTTCGGCGGACGGCTCACCGCGCTGCGCTACCCCGAGCGGGAGATCGTCGACGTCGAGGCCGAACGCGTCTGGTACGAGCCGGTGCGCCCGCTCGCGGACCAGGCGCCGAAACGGGACGGAGAGGGGACGGACCGGGCCATCGGCATCGACGACGTCGGTGCGGGGACCGGATCCGGGCTCTACGTCGACACCGGGTACGGGACCGTCCGGACCACGCCCGAGAGCACCCTGGCCGCCCTGGAGGTCATGAGCCGTTTCGCGGTCGACCCGCGCTGGCTGGTGTACCTGCCGCCCACGATGGCGCCCGCGCCCACCGCCGCCGACCCCGCCCTGCTGGAGCACCCCGACGAGGCCTTCGCCTCCTACCGGTCCTCCGGCATCGGGCAGGTGATCTGCGAGGAGAAGCACATGGGCTCGCGGGCCGTGGCCGTGCTGTGCCGGGACGAGGCCGCCGCCGAACGCCGCTTCGTCCCCGGTGAGCTCGGCAGCCTCTACACCCGCACCGGTCGCCCCTTCTTCAAGGACGCCGAACTCGGCCGCCAGGTGGTCGACGAGCTGCGCCGGGCCGTCACCGACGCCGGACTGTGGGACCGCCTCGGTACCGACTGGGTCGTCCTGGACGGTGAGCTCCTACCCTGGTCCGCCAAGGCAGGAGCGTTGATCCGCGAACAGTACGCCTCGGTGGGGGCCGCCGCGCGGGCCTCACTCCCCGCGGCCGGGGCGGCGCTGGCGGCCGCCGCCGCGCGTGGAATCGACGTGTCCGGGCTCGCCGACACCATCGAGCGCAGAAGTGGACAGATGGAGGCCTTCTCCCGGGTCTACCGCCGATATACCTGGGAGACCGACGGGATCAAGGGGCTGCGCTTCGCGCCCTTCATGCTCCTGGCCTCCGAGGGGAAGGAGTACACCGAGGCCGACCACCTGTGGCACATGGGCGTGGTCGAGCTGCTCGCCAAGGCCCACCCGATGATCCACCCCAACCGCTACCGGGTCGTGGACACCACCGACGGCGACGCCTGCGCCGCGGCCGCCGACTGGTGGCGGGAGATGGTCGACGCCGGAGGCGAGGGCATGGTGGTCAAACCGCTGTTGGGGGCCAGGGCCGAGGCGCGCAAGGGCCTGGTCCAGCCGGGGCTCAAGGTGCGCGGCCCCGAATACCTGCGGATCATCTACGGGGCCGACTACACCGACCCGGAGCGGCTCGCGGTGCTCAAGGAGCGCGGACTGGGCCGTAAGAACGGGCTGGCCATGCGCGAGCACAAGCTGGGGCTGACCGCCCTGGCCCGGCTGACCGCCGGCGAACCGCTGTGGCGGGTCCACGAGCCGGTCTTCGCCCTTCTCGCCCTGGAGACCGAACCGGTCGACCCCCGCCTGTGAGGCCGCCCCGCACGGGGCATCGGGGCCGGGGAGGGACACGCGCGGAAAACCGCTTGCGTGTTCCACCCCGGCCCCACCAGCATGAACGTGATCCCCACCGGCGACGGACGCCGGACACGACGGTGATCGAACCGGCACCCGGCAGAGAGGTCGACGGCATGCGGCGTTCCCACGGAATCTTCGAGCCCGCCCTTCGGACACGAGACCTCCTGGGAACAGCCCTTGACCAGCACCGTCAACCTCGGGATCGTCGCCCACGTCGACGCCGGTAAGACCAGCCTCACCGAGAGGCTCCTCTACGACACCGGGGCGATCGACCGCCTCGGCCGGGTCGACGACGGCGACACCCGGACCGACACCGGCCGCGTCGAACGCGAACGCGGCATCACCGTGCGCACCGCCGTGGCGCCCTTCCACGTCGGCGGCACACAGGTGAACCTCATCGACACCCCCGGCCACGCCGACTTCGTGGCCGAGGTCGAACGCGCCCTGACCGTCCTGGACGGCGCCGTGCTCGTCCTGTCGGCGGTCGAAGGGGTCCAGCCGCACACCCGCCTGCTCATGCGGGTCCTGGAACGCGCGCGCATTCCGACCCTGCTCTTCGTCAACAAGGTCGACCGCTCCGGCGCCGACCCCGAACGGGTCCTGGAACGGATCGCCCGCCTGACCGACCGTGCCCTGCCGATGGACCGGGTCGTGGACCCGGGTGGTCGCAAGGCCCGTGTCGTCGCCCACGACCTCGACGCACCCGACCACGCGGCCCGCGTCGCCGAGTTCCTCGCCGAACACGACGAGGAACTGTTGGCGGATCTGGTCGAGGACCGTTCGATGCCCGACGCCGGGCGGCTCCACGCGGGCCTGCGCGACCAGGTCCTGCGCGGCCTGGCCCACCCGGTGTTGTCGGGCTCGGCCGTCACCGGCGCGGGGATCCCCGCGCTGCTCGGGGCGATCACCGGGCTGCTCTCGCACCACCGGGGATCGCCACCGGGGAACGATGAGGAGACCCGGGGCACCGTCTTCGCGATCGAGCGCGCACCCTCGGGTGAGAAGACCGGCTACGTCCGCCTCTTCTCCGGGCGTCTCGAACGACGCGAACGCCGCACGTGGGAGCGGGCCGACCCCGCCGACGGCGAACCGCACGAAGGTCGCGTCACCCACCTCGAGGTGGTCGGGGCCGAACACGACCGTTCCAGGCCGCTGACCGCCGGCGGGATCGGCCGGATCCGTGGTCTGCCGGCCCTTCGGGTCGGCGACCGGCTCGGACCGCCCGTCGCGGCGCACGGGCTCTCCCGCCCCGCGCTGGAGGCCCTGGTCCGTCCCGAACGTCCCGATGAGGCCTCCCGCCTGCACGCCGCCCTCACCGCCCTGGCCGAACAGGACCCGCTCATCGGGTTGCGCGTCGTGCCGGGCGAGGGGGTCTCGGTCCTGCTCCACGGGGAGGTGCAGAAGGAGGTCGTCGCCGACACCCTGGCCACGGACTTCGGGGTGCGGGCGCTCTTCGGTCGCAGCGCCACGGTCCACGTCGAACGTCCGATCGGCGTCGGCACCGACATCGAGGAGATCGACCCCTCTCGACAGGTGGGGGCGCCGGTCGCGGTCGGCCTGCGGGTGGAGCCCGCGTTCGAGGGCTCCGGTGTGACGTTCCGGCGGAAGACCGAGCTGGGAGCCCTGCCGCCCGCCTACGATCGCGCCGTGGAACGGACGGTGCGCACGGCCCTCGGACAGGGGCTGTACGGGTGGCCGGTGACCGACTGCGTCGTGACCCTGGTGCGCAGTGGGTACGATCCGCCGCTCACCGAGGCCGCGCACTTCCGCCGACTCGTGCCGATGGTCGTCCTGAGGGCGCTGGAACGGGCCGGGACCCGGGTGTTCGCACCCGTCCAGGACTTCGAACTGGAGACCCCGGAGGAGACGCTGAGCCCGGTGCTCTCCCTGCTCGGAGGGCACGGCGCGCGGGTGCGCGAGATCGGGATCGACGGGGACGCCTGGCGGGTGACCGGCGAGATCGCGGCCGCCGAGGCGCATCGGGTCGGCGCCGAGATCGTGGGCGTCACCCGGGGCGAGGGCGTGTGGACCACCCGCCCGGCGGGGGAGCGGCCCCTCACCGGTGCCCCGCCCCGCCGACGCAGGACCGACGGCGACCCGCTGGTGCTCGACGAGTACCTGGTCCACCTGGCCAATGCCGGCCGCTCCGGAGCGGACTGACCCCACCCGGTCTGGACCGGACCGTACCGCCGTCGCCACCGACCCCCGGACTTGGACGATCGCACCAGGGCCGGGGGTCCGATCCGTGGTGGGATCACAACAATCGGATGCCGCTTCGTCTTCTTTTCACGTGGTCTCTTTCGACCGGACATTCACGACGTACATGATGTGGCCGCACGGACCCCCGTGCTCCCCCGAGCCAACGGAAGATAACGGAGAAGGCGTGTTCCCGACCCCTTCCAGACCCGGTCCCCCCGACACCCCCGGAACCCGGCCCGCGCGTCGTGGCCGCGCCCTGGCCACCGGATCCGCCCTGACCGCCCTGGTCCTGGGCGCCGGCCTGATCACCTCGGTCCCCGCGGCGGCCGCGGCCGACACCCCGCTCATCAGCGAGGTCTACGGCGGAGGCGGTAACAGCGGCGCCCCCCTGCGCCACGACTTCGTCGAACTGGGCAACCCCACCGACGCCGCCGTGGACGTCTCCGGCTGGAGCGTCCAGTACCTTCCGGCCCGTCCCGGCCCCTCCACCCGGGTCCAGGTCACCCCGCTCGAAGGCGAGATCCCCGCCGGCGAGCACTACCTGATCCGCCAGGCCGCGGGCACCGGCGGCGGCGCCGACCTCCCCGAGCCCGACGCCGCCGGCAACACCAACATGTCCGCCACCGCGGGCACGGTGCTGCTCGTGGACGGCACCGGAGCCGTCGAGTGCCGGACCGCCGCCGACTGTGCCGCCGACGAGAACGTCGTCGACGTGCTCGGCTACGGCGCCGCGACGATCTTCGCCGGATCACCCGCGGCCGGCACCGGCAACACCACCTCCACCTCGCGCGACGAGGCGTTCACGCACACCGGGGACAACGCCGCCGACTTCACCGTCGGCGAGCCCACCCCCACCAACTCCGCGGGCGAGACCGCCACCGAACCCGGCGAAGGCGAGCCGGGGGAACCGGTCGAGCCGGGCGAGGACCGCATCCACGACGTCCAAGGCGTCACCCGCACCTCGCCCCTGGCGGGGGAGCAGGTCACCGGCCTGCCCGGAGTGGTCACCGCGATCAACGCCTTCGGCGGCGGCCGCGGCTTCTGGTTCCAGGACACCGAGGGCGACGACGACCCCCGCACCAGCGAGGCGCTGTTCGTCTTCACCGGCTCCACCACGCCCGACGTCGCGATCGGCGACGAGGTCCTGGTCGCCGGACGCGTGAGCGAGTACCGTCCGCAGGCCGGCGCCCAGACCATCACCCAGCTCGAACAGGCCCGCTGGACCACGCTCTCGCGCGGCAACGACCTGCCCGAGGCGATCCTCCTGGAGGAGGACACCCTCCCCACCGCCTACGCCCCCTCGGACGGCGGTGACATCACCGACAGGGAACTCGAACCCGACACCTACGCCCTGGACTTCTGGGCCGCCAACGAGCACATGCTCGTCCGGGTCGAGGACGCCCCGATCATCTCGCCGACCGACGGCTACGACGCCCTGTGGGTGACCACCCGCCCCGACGAGAACCCCACCCCCAACGGCGGCGCCCACTACGGCTCCTACGACGACCCCAACGGCGGCCGGGTGAAGATCGAGTCGCTGCTGGACCGCGCGGAGCGCCCCTTCCCCGAGGCGAACGTCGGCGACACCCTCGCCGGGGTCACCGAGGGTCCCGTCTACTACAGCCGGTTCGGCGGCTACCTGATCCGCGCCACCACCCTGGGCGAGCACGTCTCGGGCGACCTGGAGCGCGAACCGCTCCGTGAGACGGCCCGCCACGAGGTCAGCGTCGCCACCTACAACGTCGAGAACCTCGGCGGCGCCGACGACCAGGAGGCCTTCGACGACCTCGCCGAGGGCCTGGTCACCTACCTGCGCTCGCCCGACATCGTCGGCCTGGAGGAGATCCAGGACAACAGCAGCGAGACCGACGACGGCGTGGTCGACGCCGACGTCACCCTGGACCGTCTGGTCGACGCGATCGCCGCCGCCGGCGGGCCCACCTACGAGTGGCGCCAGATCAGCCCCGAGGACAAGAAGGACGGCGGGGTCCCCGGCGGCAACATCCGCAACGCCTTCCTCTTCAACCCCGCGCGGGTCCAGTACGTGGACGTGGAGGGCGGCGACGCCACCACCCCCGTCGAGGTGGTCGAAGGAGAACGCGGCGTCGAACTGTCGGTCTCCCCGGGCCGGATCAGCCCCGGTGACAGCGCCTGGAACTCCAGCCGCAAGCCCCTGGTCGGCCACTTCCGGGCGCTCAACCGCGACATCTACGTGGTCACCAACCACTTCAACTCCAAGGGCGGGGACCAGTCCCTGCACGGCGTGAACCAGCCGCCGAACCGTACCAGCGAGACGCAGCGCAACGCCCAGGCGGAACTGGTCCGCGAGTTCGCCGACGAGCTCCTGGCGGCGGACCCCCGGGCCAACCTGGTGGTGATGGGCGACCTGAACGACTTCCAGTTCTCCCGCACCCTCGACATCCTCACCGGCGACGGCGCCCTCATCAACCCGATGGTGGAACTGCTGGAACCGAACGAGGGCTACAACTACAACTTCGACGGCAACTCCCAGGCGCTCGACCACATCCTGGTCAACGGCGCCCTGTCCGGTCGGATCGACTACCGGATCGCGCGGATCAACTCCGAGTTCCACGATCAGGTCAGCGACCACGACCCCCAGGTGCTGTGGATCGACACCCGCGCCGGCACCTCGCCCGGCCGGCGCTGAGGTTCCGGAACCGGCGGGGGGCCTCACGCCCCCGCCGGTTCCGTCAGCGCACGTCCCGCCAGGACAGGACGAACGCGGACAGCCACCACAAGAGGCCGGTGAGGGCCGAGGCGGAGAGCACGATCGCGCCCACCGCGGACGGGTCGATCTCCGCCGATCCGGAGACGGCGCCGTTCCCCAGGAACGACGCCGAGGTCACCAGGGCCTGGGGGACCAGGTGGGACACCACACCGCCCTCACCGCCGAGCATCGTCGCCACCCCGAGCGCGCACCCGAGCAGCCCCAGGGCCACCGGCGCGGTGAAGGATCGGATCAGCATCGACAGCAGGGATTGCAGGGCCGCCACGGGCAGGGCCGCGACCACGGCGAGCAGCGCCACCGGCACGTACTCCCACGGAGGGGGACCCTCCAACCCGAGCACCCACGTCCCGGTCAGGCCTATCAACACCAGCAGCGCCACCTGCATCGCGGTCACCACGAGAGCGAGGGAGACGATCTTGGCCCCCACGATCGCGCTCGGACGCGCGGGCGTGGTCATCAACAGGTTCCAGTTGTTCCCCCGGTGTTCCATCCGCCAGGCGGCGGAGGCCAGCACCGCCACCCCCATCGACATGAAGAACAGCCCGTAGAACAACACCGCCTGGGAACGGTAGGGACCCCAGCCGGAGGAGAGGACGTCCTGGTTGCCGTGGTAGTTCAGGGTCCCGGCGGTGACGGCCAGAACCGGGAGGACGACCGCCACGATCCACAGGGACGAACGCCGGAGTTTGGCCAGTTCGGAGACGATCACGCGGGACCTCCCTCGGCACGGTCCAACCGTCGGCAGGCCGTGAGGAAGAGGACCGCGGCGCCGCCCAGGAACAGGGTGAACAGGACGGGATCCGGCTGGGACTCGATCAGCCGATCTCCCCCCTCCATGCGCAACGGGGAGATGGCCGCGTAGTACCCCCACGGCAGCGCGTACGCCACCCACGAGGGCATGAGCAGGGAGAAGACCGCGTAGAAGGCCCCGAGCAGCCCGACCCCCAGGCCCACGAGCTGGTTGTCCACCCGGGCCGCCAGCCACAGGTGCAGACCCAGCAGCGCCAGGTTCACCGCCGTCAGACAGAGCGCGTAACGACCCCACAGGAGGAGGGGCGGCGCGAACTCGATACCGGCGATCGTCCCCGCCAGGAGCAGCAGCGCGCACTGCGCCACCACCGTCGAGACCAGGGCCGTGCCCAGGACGAGGGCCTTGGCCCGGCACAACAGCCCCGGCCCCATCCCCGCCGTCCGGGCGAGCGTCCACCCCTGCCCCTGATGCTCGATGTCCACCTGGCGTCCGGCGAGCACCGCGACCAGGATCGGCGAGGTCATCGCCGCGACCATCACGTGGTTCAACAGGAGCCGCTCCCACGGACGCGTGTCCGGGTCGGCGAAACCGGCCCGCGCCGTCTCCGACCCCAGGCTCAGCCCGGCCAGGACGACGACGGCCACCGCCATCACCAGGCACAGCGCCCACACCCGCATCCGTCGCGTCTTACGGACCTCCAGGCCCACGGCGGTCCGGATCACGACAGCCCCTCACGTCCGGTCAGGTCCATGAAGACCTCCTCCAACGAACGTTCGACCCGGCGCAGACCGTGGACCGGCACGTCGTGGTGGACCAGGTGGCGTACCAGGGCGGCGGTGGACCCGCCGTCCCGTCCGGCCAGCCGCAACCCCTCGCGCACGCGCACGGCGGACAGCCCCGACGCCAGCGCGCGCTCGGGCTCGGGGGTCTCCACGATCAGATCCGGGGCGCTGCGGTCGAACAGCTCCTCCCGGGTGCCCTGGAAGATCAGCCGCCCCTGGCCGAGGATCCCCAGGACCGACGCCATCCGGTCGATCTCGTCGAGCAGATGACTGGAGACCATGACGGTGACGCCCTCTCCGGCCAACGACACCAGCAGAGCCCGGATCTCCTCGATCCCGGCCGGATCCAGCCCGTTGGTGGGCTCGTCCAGGATGAGCAGACGGGGTTCGCGCGCCAACGCCATCGCGATGCCCAGACGCTGCTTCATGCCCAACGAATAGGCGCGCACCGGCTTGTCCATCTGGTCGCGCAGCCGCACGGTGGCCACGGCCCGCTCCACCCGGCGTTCGGACAGGCCGAGCATCCGACGGACGATCGCCATGTTCTCCCGTCCGGTCAGATGGCCGTAGCCGGGCGGTGACTCGATCAGCGATCCGATGAGCGGGGTGAGCTCGTGCCGGGTGCGGCGGTCCATGGGACGGCCCAGGACCCGGATCTCGCCCCGAGTGGGCCGCACCAGGGACAGCAGCATCTTCATCGTGGTGCTCTTCCCCGAACCGTTGGGCCCGAGAAAACCGTAGACGCGACCTTCGGGCACCCGCAGGTCCAGGGAGTCCACGACCGTGCGCGACCCGTAGGCCTTGGTCAGTCCCTCGGTGGTGATGACGTGACTCATGGAGCCTCCTTCCACCGAGAAGACTCCCGTCGAGGACCCGCGCCGCACATCGGGCCGGGGGACCGGATCCCGCCTCCTACCGGGGGAGGAGGGTGCCCTCAGCGGTCGCGGAGCAGCTCGTCACGGTCCACCACACCGGCCCGGAACGCGAACAGCACGGCCTGGACCCGGTCCCGCGATCCGGTCTTGTGCAGGACGTTGCCGACGTGGGTCTTCACGGTGGGCATGGACAGGACCAGGAGGTCGCGGATCTCCGTGTTGGTGAGACCGCGCGCCATCAGGGCGAGGACCTCTCGTTCCCGTGGGGTCAACGATTCCAACGCCCGTCGCGTGGCCCGGTCCGCGGGCGCGAACGGACCGGACCGGCCGCCCAACAGGGGGCGTACGTGCCGCAGCAGCCGCCCGGTGGAGCTCGCCGAGATCACCGAGTCGCCGCGGTGGACGGTGCGCAACGCCTCCAGCAGCTCCTCCGGAGGCGTGTTCTTGAGCAGGAAGCCGGCGGCGCCCGCCTCGATCCCCTCGACCACGTACTCGTCGACGTCGAACGTGGTGAGCACGACGATCCGGCACCGCTCCCCGGCGTCGACCAGGGCACGAGTGGCGGTCAGACCGTCGGTCCCCGGCATGCGCACGTCCATGAGCAGCAGATCCACCGGGTCGGCGCGCTGACGTTCGATCGCGGCCGAGCCGTCGTCGGCCTCCCAGACCACCGCCATGTCGGGCTGGGAGTCGATGACCATCGCCAGCCCCGCGGTGAACAGCCGTTGATCGTCGGCCAGCCCCACCCGGATCACGCGTCCTCCCAGGGAACGATCGCCCTCACCCGCCACAGACCCGTGGCCGGATCCTCACCGACCTCCAGGGAACCTCCGTGGAGGGCGACCCGCTCGCGCATACCGATCAGGCCGTGTCCCGAAGCCCCGTCCTCGCCCTTCCGGCCCTCGGGCCCGGGCCGGTCGGTCACCGTGACCACGATCCTTCCGGGAGAACGGTCCAGATCGACGCGCGCGCTCACGGCCCCCGCGTGCTTGAGGGCGTTGGCCAGGGACTCCTGGACGATCCGGTAGACGGTCAGGGAGACACTGGCGGGAGGGGCGGCGACCTTTCCCGGCGGCGGAACGTCGACCAGCCGGACGTCGAGCCCGGAGCTCCGATGGTCGTCGATGAGTGAGGGAAGGTCGTCCAGGCCGGGAACAGGGGAGGGGGCGGGGTCGTCCTCGACGCGCAGCACCCCCAGGAGTCGATGCAACTCCCGTGAGGACTCCCGACCCACACGGCCGATCGTCTCCAACGCCGTCACCGCCCGCTCGGGGGACGTCCGCGCCGCGTAACGCCCTCCGTCGGCCTGGGCGACGACGACGCTCAACGAATGCGCGAGGACGTCGTGCATCTCCCGGGCGATACGGGTGCGCTCGTCGAGGGCGGCCAACCTCAGCTCCCGCTCCCGACCCTCCTCCAACAGGCGGGCGTGCTCCACGAGACGGTCCACCTCCTCCCGACGGCGCCGACGGACCGTGCCGAGCAGCGCGAACAGCAGCGTGGTGCTCCAACCGGCCACCACCGAGGTGAACCGGGCACCGAGATCCTCGACCGGCGACAGACCCGGAACGAACAGGAAGGCCCAGGCCGTACCGGCCAACAGGAGGGCGAGGACCACACGGCGACCGGCCGGGCCCAGCTCCGTCCGCGACGTGTAGGCGCAGACCAGGACGCACACCACCGACAGCACCGTGAACATGCCCGACCACAGGACCTGGATCAACAACAGGACCGCCAACGCCGTCAACGCGGTCCACGGTCGGATCCGCCGCACGCTCAACGCGGCACAGCAGGCCAGGGAGAGAGCGATATAGAGGAGGGCGTCGACGGGCGTCTCCGAGGAGAACGGCCAGAGCGACATCGACAGGACGAACCAGAGGAGCGCCCAGAGCGCGTCCACGGCGAACACGTGGCGACGCGCCCAGGACGAGGCACGGTCCGGGAACGGGCGTGACGACGGGACGGGCATGCCGCCCCACGCTACCGAGGGCACCACCGGCCCGGCCTCATGCCCCGGTACGAGATCCACCGCGACGACCATGGCGTGGATCACCCGATGGGAGGCGCGGGGTTGCCTATCCTGGGAGGTCCGTACCGCCCACCCCAGGGAAGCGAACGATGAACGTACTGCTCACCGGCGGGGCCGGCTACATCGGCTCCCACACCGCCGTCGCGCTGCTCGAGGCGGGCCACGAAGTGGTCGTCGTCGACTCCCTGGTCAACAGCCACGAGGAGGCGCTGCGCCGGGTCGAGCGGATCACCGGACGCGCGCTCACCTTCCACCGGGCCGACTGCACCGACCCCGAGGCGATGCGCGAGGTGTTCGCCCGGCACGACATCGACGCCGTCATCCACCTGGCCGGCCTCAAGGCCGTGGGCGAGTCCACCGAACAGCCGTTGCGCTACTACCGCAACAACCTCGACGCGCTGCTCACCCTCTGCGAGACCATGGACGCCGCCGGCGTGCGCGACCTCGTCCTCAGCTCGTCCGCCACCGTCTACGGAGACCCCGAGCGGGTGCCCATCCCCGAAGACGCACCGTTGTCCACCACCAACCCCTACGGCAGCACCAAACTGTTCGCCGAACGGATCCTCGACGACCTCGCCACCGCCGACCCCCGCTGGCGGATCGTCTCCCTGCGCTACTTCAACCCGATCGGCGCACACCCCAGCGGCCTGATCGGCGAGGACCCGCAGGGCGTCCCGAACAATCTCTTCCCCTACATCGCCCAGGTCGCCGCCGGACGGCGCGACCACCTCAGCGTGTTCGGCGACGACTACGACACCCCCGACGGCACCGGCGTCCGCGACTACCTCCACGTCATGGACCTGGCCACCGGCCACCTGGCCGCCGTCGACCACCTGGCCGACGCCCCGGGCCACCGCGTCTACAACCTCGGCACCGGACGCGGCACCTCCGTCCTGGAGGGCCTGCGCTCCTTCGAACGCGCCACCGGCTCCCCGATCCCGCACCGGGTGGTCGACCGCCGCCCCGGCGACATCGCGGTCTGCTACGCCGACCCGGCCGCCGCCTCCCGCGACCTGGGCTGGAAGGCCGAACGGACCGTCGACGACGCCTGCCGGGACGCCTGGCGCTGGCAGTCCACCAACCCCGACGGCTACACGGACCGACCCGCCCCGGACCCCGTGCCGGGCCGCACACCGGACCAGGCGTCCTGAGCACGGTGAACGGCCTAGACTGAGAGGACATCCCGATTTTCTGTGGAAGGTCCTCTCCGTGTCCGTTGGTGCTGAGAGCACGTTCGACACCGTCCTCGTCGTCGACTTCGGTGCGCAGTACGCGCAGCTGATCGCACGGCGGGTACGGGAATGTCACGTGCACAGCGAGATCGTCCCCTCGACCATGCCGGTCGAGGAGATGCTCGCGAAGAACCCGAAGGCCATCATCCTCTCCGGTGGTCCGTCCTCGGTGTACGCCGAAGGGGCCCCGAGCGTGGGGGCCGAGCTGTTCGAGACCGGGGTCGCGACCTTCGGTATCTGCTACGGCTTCCAGGCCATGGCGCGTGCCCTCGGCGGTGTCGTCGACAAGACCGACCTGAGCGAGTTCGGCCGTACCCGGCTGACCACGACCGGCGACTCGATGCTCTTCGACGGGCTCCCCGAGGAACTGAGCGTGTGGATGTCGCACGGCGACTCCGTCGTCCAGGCGCCCGCCGGCTTCAAGAGCACCGCCGGGACCGAGGGCGCCCCGGTCGCCGCCTTCGAGGACGCCGACCGCCGCCTGTTCGGTGTCCAGTTCCACCCCGAGGTCATGCACAGCGAGCACGGCCAGGAGGTGCTGCGCCGCTTCCTGTACGAGGGCGCCGGCTGCCGGCCCACCTGGACGATGGTGAACATCGTCGAGGAACAGCTCGACCGCATCCGCGAACAGATCGGTGACAAGCGCGTCATCTGCGCCCTGAGCGGCGGGGTCGACTCCGCCGTCGCCGGAGCGCTCGTGCAGCGCGCCGTCGGCGACCAGCTCACCTGCGTGTTCGTCGACCACGGCCTGCTCCGCAAGGGCGAGGCCGACCAGGTCGAGAAGGACTTCGTGGCGATCACCGGCGCCCGCCTCAAGGTCGTCGACGCCGAAGAGCGCTTCCTCTCCGCCCTGGCCGGCGTGACCGACCCGGAGGAGAAGCGCAAGATCATCGGCCGCGAGTTCATCCGCGTCTTCGAGCAGGCCGCCCGTGAGGTCGTCTCCGAGAGCGGCGAGGACGGCAGCGAGGTCGAGTTCCTCGTCCAGGGCACCCTGTACCCCGACGTGGTGGAATCCGGTGGTGGCAGCGGCACCGCCAACATCAAGTCGCACCACAACGTGGGCGGACTCCCCGAGGACCTCCAGTTCACCCTGGTGGAGCCGCTGCGCGAACTCTTCAAGGACGAGGTCCGCCGCGTCGGCGAGGAACTCGGACTGCCCCCCGAGATGGTGTGGCGGCAGCCCTTCCCCGGCCCCGGCCTCGGTATCCGCATCATCGGCGAGGTCACCAAGGACCGGCTCGACATCCTGCGCGAGGCCGACGCCATCGCCCGCGAGGAACTCAGCCGCGCCGGCCTCGACCGCGACATCTGGCAGTGCCCCGTCGTCCTGCTCGCCGACGTCCGCTCGGTGGGCGTCCAAGGCGACGGCCGCACCTACGGCCACCCCGTGGTGCTGCGCCCCGTCAGCAGCGAGGACGCCATGACCGCCGACTGGTCGCGCGTGCCCTACGACGTGCTCGCCCACATCTCCAACCGGATCACCAACGAGGTCCGCGAGATCAACCGGGTGACGCTCGACGTGACGAGCAAGCCCCCGGGCACCATCGAATGGGAGTAGAGCTCCCCTGAACGGCATGGAACCCGGCGCCTGAGGCGCCGGGTTCCGTGTTTGTCGGGGGGTTGAGGTGGGAGGTCGTGTCACCCTTACACCCTGCTGGGGTCGGGGTCCGAAAGTGTTTGCTTTGGCCCTCCGCCGGCGCTTCGGGCACTCCCTGGAGTTGATGTAGGAGAACACGTACCGGTCGCACCCCCTGTGTCTGCGGTAGGAGACCGTGTACTGGTTACACCCTGCTGTGGTTGGGGTCCGAGAGTGTTTGCTTTGCGCCTCCGCCGGCGCTTCGGCGCGTGTTCGGGCGCCAAGGGAGGCGGGAACCTTCGGCACCTCCGGTGTGGCCACTCGTACCTCGCGACCCCACCTACGGCACCTCCAGAACCCCGCCGGCGCCCGAACGGGCAACCCCCTGGAGTTGATGTAGGAGACCGCGAACCGGTCACACCCCCTGGGCTTGATGTGAAAGAACAGGTACCGGTCCCACCCCCTCGTGGTGAGGTAGGAGATCGAGCGGCGGGTCGCACCCCTGGGGGTGAAGGTGGGAGTCCGCACCTTCCGGCACCCCAGGGGGTCGGTACACGCGGTCTCCTACAGCAACCACGGGGGGTTGCCCGTTCGGGCGCCGGGAGTGTTCTGCAAGACGAGTCAAGCCGCCCGCGAGGAACGAGCCAGGCGTAGACGAGGATGAAGAACGCTCCCTCCCTTGGCGCCCGAACACGGCCCGAAGCGCCAGCGGAGGGCCAAAGCAAACACTTTCGGGCCTCGCCCCAGGCAGGGTGTAAGGGTGACACGCCCTCCCACACCAGCCCCCTGGGGTGTCACGGTCACGCGACCTCTTGCCTTCCCCCTTGGGCCGGGGGGTTCTTACTCCTCGACGGTGAGGAGGTCGGCGCGGGTCGAATCCTCGTCCGGGTGGTGGTAGAGCTCCAGGGAATCGGGGTCCTCGTCCGCGGCGAGGACGAACACGAGCCTGCCGGCGGCGGCCGTTCCGGGTTCGATGGTGGACCACAGCGGGTCCGTCCCCTCGGTGGAGGTGGGGGACATGGCCTGGCGCCAGCGCCGCTCGCTGGTCACCATCTGTTGCAGAGCGGCGTCGAAGTCGATGGCCTGTTCGCCGAGGTTCTCCAACTTCATCTCGATGACGCAGTACTTGCCGTTGGTGGAGGAACGTCCGGCGAGTTCGTCGACGCAGTGGGCCTTGTCTATCTGGTAGCGGACCGTGCCGTCGGGTGACACGTACGCACCGTCGGCACCGGCGGAGGGCGGTTCGTTCTTGTCGGCCCCCTCGGCGGGAGGCACCGCGTCCTCGGGCGGAGCCGTGGTCCCGGGCTTGCCGTCGCCGGCCCCGTCGGAGCTCCCCTGGCCGGAGAGCTGACCGTTCAGCGCCAGGACGATCACCAGGAGGGTGCTCAACAACAGGACGGCGCCGCCGATGACCAGGCCCCAGAACACGCCCCTGCGTTTGCCGGGCGAGGCGGGGCGGTGCGGTGGCGGAGGTACCGGTGGCACGTACGGCTGCGGGGCCCGTTGCTGTTGCTGCTGCTCGGGCGGCGGCACCATCGGGATGGGGCCGGTCGCGGCGGGGTGTTGCGCCTGAGCCGGGTGGGCCTGTCCGGGCCCGTTCTGTGGCGGGTGCCCCGGATGCTGTTGGTGCGCCTGATGCGTGAAGTTCCCGGTCTGGTGCGCGGGCGGCGGCATGGGGGGCGCCGCCTGGTACTGGCCGGGCGCCGGGTGGCGCATACCGGTCATGGTCTGGTGGCCCGGATGCGGCATTCCGGGCGGTCCGGGAGGCATGGGGGGCAGGTTGGGGCGCCAGGACTGGTGCAGGGCGTGCGACACCATGTCGTTGGGGTTGCTGGTGTCCTCGCCGCCGGCGAGCTCCAGGAGCAGGTCCTGGGCGGTGGGGCGGCGGCCCGGCTCCTTGGCCAGGGCGCGCGCGACCAGACGGTCCAGGGGCGGGGCCAGCCCGGTGAGCCGGGGTTCGGCGAACAGCACCCTCTTGCCGAGCGTCATGGCGTCGCCGTTGCCGAAGGGGTGGGTCCCGCTTCCGGCGAAGGCCACCAGACAGCCCCAGGCGAAGATGTCGGCCGAGGTGGTGACCTTCTCCTCCAGAAGCTGCTCCGGAGCCATCCAGCCGGGACTGCCCATGACGATGCCGGTCTGGGTGTGGTTGGTGGCGGTGTTCATCGCACGCGCGATACCGAAGTCGATCACCCGGGGGCCGGAGATCGACAGCAGCACGTTGGCCGGCTTGAGGTCGCGGTGGACCAGACCGGTGCGGTGGATGGCGGCCAACGCGGCGGCCACGCCCAAGGCGAAGCCGTGCAGCGTGGAGGAGTCCAACGGACCGTTCTCCGCGATGTGCTCGGCCAGAGCGGTGCCCGCGATGTACTCGGTCACCATGTAGGGACGGTTCTCGAACGTCCCGTGGTCGAGCACCTTGGCGGTACAGAAGGAGGCGACCTTGCGGGCGTTCTCCATCTCGTCGCGGAAACGCGCCCGGGTCTGCTCGTCGAAGGCGAGCTCCGGACGGATGACCTTGATGGCTACCTGGTGGTTCTTCTCCGGCGTGCTACCCAGGTAGACGGTTCCCATGCCGCCGCTACCCAGCTTCCCGGACAGCACGTAGGGACCGATGGTGGCCGGATCTCCGGCGGCCAGCGGTTCCAGGTTCTTCGGGAGCCCATCCGACGGCAAGCGACCCTCCCCGACGGTGTCCAAACTCCGCCTTGCCCCAAGGTAGCGGTGTTTGTGCCCTGATTCCCACTCGTAGGCCGGATCGGGCCGCTTAGGGGACGGGCGGTAATTGACATGACAGTGGTTGCGAGTCCGGGGTCGTGGGGCCCGGTCGCCCCCGGGCGAACAGGTGTTCGCGCCGGTCGAAGGCGGTGAACACCAGGGGCCCCATGCGGGGGTGTGTGTTCACACAAGGTGGGGGTTCCTTTACGATTGGGGACTCGTGACCGTTAATACCACCGTAACCGTGCGGGTCCCCGCGAAGGTGAACCTCCAGTTGGCGGTGGGGCCCGGCCGCGAGGACGGATTCCACGACCTCGTCAACGTGTTCCACGCCGTCTCGCTGTTCGATGAGGTTACCGTCAAGGAGGCGTCCCCGCGTCGGTCGGCTCCCCTCACGACGTTGACCGCCGAGGGTGAGATGGGATCTCACCTGGCCAGGGTGCCGCTGGACGAGAGCAACCTCGCGGCGAAGGCCGCCCTCGCGGTGGCGGAGGCGTCCGGTCTGGGTGCTCCGGTCGACATTCACCTGGACAAGCGCATCCCGGTGGCCGGCGGTATGGCCGGGGGCAGCGCGGACGCGGCGGCCGCCCTGGTGGCCTGTGACCGGCTGTGGGGTGCCGGTCTGTCCAGGGAGCGCCTGCTGGAGGCGGCGGCGGACCTGGGCAGCGACGTGGCCTTCGGGCTGGTCGGAGCGACCGCGCTCGGGACCGGTCGGGGCGAGATCCTGGAGCCGATGTCGAGCCCGGGGCGCTATCGGTGGGTGTTCGCCCTGTCCAAGCGGGGTCTGTCCACGGCGGACGTCTTTCGCGAGTACGACCGGCTGCGTCCGGACGCGCCGGCCCCGCGCCTGGATCCCGAGCTGGAGAAGGCCCTGGCCACGGGGGACGCGGAGGCGCTCGGCCGTGCCTTGAGCAACGATCTCCAGCCGGCGGCCCTGTCGTTGTTGCCGGAATTGGAGCGGACCCTGGCGGCGGGGAGCGCCGCCGGAGCCTTGGGCGCCCTCGTCTCCGGGTCGGGCCCGACCTGCGCCTTCCTGGTGGGCGGCGGTGAGGATCCGCGGGTTCTGGCCGAGCGAGAGGCCGAGGTGGTGGCGGCTCTGAACGGCACCGGGCTGTGCGAGCGGGTCGTGGCCGCGGACGGGGACGTTCCGGGCGCCATGGTCGTGTGATGCGAATCACTTCCGTTTTTCGGTGAAAGCGGGGCATTCCACCACTTGACCTCAACCTTGATTGAGGTCGAACACTGGTGTGCATGACGACGACAGCGACGTTCTCCAGGTACGCCGACCTCCCGGCGCTCATAGGACTCATGGAGGGGGACGAGAAGCACGACGGTGCCTCGCTCTCCACCGTCGACGTCCTCTGGGTGCTCTACGACCGTGTCCTCTCCACCACGCCCGAGACCGCAGAGGCCCCCGACCGAGACCGCTTCCTGCTCTCCAAGGGGCACGGACCGACCGCCTTCTACGCCGTGCTCGCCGCCAAGGGCTTCCTCAAGGTCTCCGCCCTGCGCGGATGGGCCTCCTTCGACTCACCGCTCGGCCACCACCCGGACCGCGTCCTGGTGCCCGGGGCCGAGATCGGCAGCGGCTCCCTGGGCCACGGCCTCCCCCTGGCGCTGGGCAGCGCCCTGGGGCTGCGAGCCCAAGGCCTTCGCCGGGCCGACGGGGCCGAACCCCGCGTGGTCGTGCTCGTCGGCGACGGCGAACTCGACGAGGGCAGCAACCACGAGGCCATCGCGGCCGCCGCGCGGCTGGGTGTCGACAACCTGACCGTCGTGGTCATCGACAACGATTCCTCCCAGCACGGCTGGCCCGGCGGGATCGGCCGCCGCTTCGAGGTCGAGGGCTGGGAGACGCGCGAGGTGAACGGTCGCGACCACGACGCCCTCGAAAAGGCCTTCACACCCTCCGACGATGGACGTCCGCTGGTCGTCGTCGCCCGCATCCGCAACGGAAACCGAGGAGCCGACCATGCGTGAGACCTTCGTGAACACCGTCGAGAAGGCCCTCGACGAGGACCCCCGCACCGCGCTCGTCCTCGCCGCCATCTCCGCCGACCGGTTTCAGCGATCGGCCCGGCGCCACCCGGGCCGCGTCATCGACCTGGGCATTCGAGAGCAGGCGATGATCGGGGTGTCCGGCGGCCTGGCGCTCTCCGGGATGCGCCCCATCGTGCACACCTACGCGCCCTTCCTCATCGAGCGCCCCTTCGAACAGATCAAGCTCGACCTCGGCCACCAGGGCGTGGGAGCGATCCTGGTGAGTATCGGGGCCTCCTACGACGCCGCCTCGGAGGGCCGCACCCACCAGGCGCCCGGGGACGTCGCCCTGATCGACACCCTGCCCGGCTGGACCGTGCGCGTGCCCGGCCACCCCGACGAGGTCCGCCAGGCCCTGGAACAGGACCTGCCCGGCGACCACTCCGTCTACATGCGCCTGACCGGGGAGACCAACCGCTCCGCGCTACCGGTCGGCCCCCGCCTCCACGTCGTCCGCACCGGGTCGCGCCGCTCCGCCGGTGTGGTCGTCGCCGTCGGCCCGACACTGGACCGGGTCCTGGAGGCCACCGAGGGCCTCGACGTCACCGTCGCCTACACCTCCACCGTGCGCCCCTTCGACCGCGAGGGACTGGCCTCCCTGGTCGCCTCGGCCGGCAGCGCCGACGTGCTCATGGTCGAGCCCTACCTGGAGGGCACCTCCGCCCTGGAGATCTCCGAGGCGCTCGCGGACCGCCGCCACCGACAGCGCTCCCTGGGCGTGGGCCGCGGATCCGAACTGCGCGCCTACGGCACCCCCGAGGAGCACGCCCGCGCCCACGGTCTGGACGTCGAGGGGATCGCCAAGTCCGCCCGCGACTTCTTTCTCGTCTGAGACGTCGCCCATCGAACGCACCCGGGGCCCGGCGTGGTGAGGCCCCGGGTGTCCTCGTCCGGACGGGCGGTCCGCGCACCTTCGCGGGGGCAGCACAATGGAAGGTGATGACGAATCTGGTCAACCTTCAGGACGTGTCCCTGGCCTACGGGCCGCTCGTACTCCTCGACAAGGTGTCGCTCGGGGTCGACGAGGGCGAACGCATCGGCGTGGTCGGTCGCAACGGCGGCGGTAAGTCCACGCTGATCTCGGTGCTGTCCGGTATCACCGAGCCCGACTCCGGCCGCGTCGTGCACAACCGGGGGCTGCGCGTCGGCTTCCTGCACCAGCGCGACGACTTCCCCGACACCACGGTGGGGGAGTTCGTGCTCGGCGACATGGCCGAACACGAGTGGGCCGGCAACGCCCGCATCCGCGACATCCTGCGCGGCCTGCTCGGCGGCTGGGACCTGAACCTGCCGATGTCGGGGCTCTCCGGCGGTGAGCGCCGCCGTTCGGGGCTGGCGCGCCTGCTGGTGGACGACCACGACCTCATCGTCCTGGACGAGCCGACCAACCACCTCGACATCGAGGGCATCGCCTGGCTCGCCGGACATCTGCGCGACCGGCCCGAGGCGCTCGTGGTCGTCACCCACGACCGCTGGTTCCTGGACGCCGTGACCACTCGCACCTGGGAGGTCGGGCGCGGCGCCGTCGAGCGCTACGAGGGTGGTTACGCCGCCTACGTGCTGGCCAAGGCCGAACGCGACCGGCAGGCCGCCGCCGCGGAGGACCGCCGGCAGAACCTCATGCGCAAGGAGCTGGCCTGGCTGCGTCGGGGCGCCCCCGCGCGTACCTCCAAGCCCAAGTTCCGGATCGAGGCGGCCAACCAGCTCATCGCGAACGAGCCGCCGCCGCGGGACACCGTGGAGCTGGTCCGCTTCGCCAGCTCGCGGTTGGGCAAGACCGTCATCGACCTGAAGAAGGTCTCGGTCTCGATCCCCGACCGCACTCTCCTGGACGAACTCACCTGGCAGCTCGGCCCCGGCGACCGGGTCGGCCTCGTCGGTGTGAACGGCGCCGGCAAGTCCACGCTGCTCAAGATCCTCGCCGAGGAGCGCGAGCCCGACTCGGGCACCGTGCGCACCGGCCGGACCGTCAGGCTGGCCCACCTGTCCCAGAACGTGGCCGAGCTCGACCCCACCGCCCGCCCCCTCCAGGCCGTCATGGACGTGCGCGAGCACATCACCATCGGCAAGCGGGACTACACCGCCAGCCAGATGCTGGAGAAGTTCGGTTTCCGGGGCGAACGCCAGTGGACCCCGATCGGCGACCTGTCCGGTGGTGAGCGGCGCCGTCTCCAACTGCTGCGCCTGCTCATGGACGAGCCCAACGTGCTGCTGCTGGACGAGCCCACCAACGACCTCGACATCGAGACCCTCACCGAATTGGAGGACCTCCTCGACGGCTGGCCGGGTTCCCTGGTGCTGGTCAGCCACGACCGGTACTTCCTGGAGCGGATCACCGACCGTGTGCTGGCCCTCATGGGCGACGGGACGCTCGCGTTCCTGCCCGGAGGGGTCGACGAGTACCTGGAGCGTCGGGCCGCCGGCGCGGGCGACGCCACCGTGCCGTTGGGCGCCTCCGAGGTGGCCGCCGCGGAGAAGCCCGACGAGGGGCCGGTGGTCTCCGCCGCCGAGCGCCGCGCCGCCCAGAAGGAGATGCAGCGCGTCGAGCGGCGGATGGACAAGATCGCCAAGCGCGAGGCGCAGCTCCACGAGCAGATGGCCGAGGCCGCCGACGACTACACCCGGCTCGCCGAACTCGACGCCGAGGTCAGGACCCTCGCCGCCGAGAAGGACGAGCTGGAGATGGTCTGGCTGGAGCAGGCCGAACTGATCGGCGACTGAGGTTCTCGGGCCCTCAGGGACACCGAGGGCCCGCCGGCCGGTGGGACAGGCGGGTCAGGGCCACGTCGAGGGCGTCCTCGGCGGCGCACGGCAGATCCGGTACCACCCCGGAGCCCTCCCAGTTGGTGCCGGTGATCGGATGTACCGGGCGGCCGGTCGGCACGGCCACCTCCAGGTGGGGATGGATCCGAAAGCCCTCGCGCGGGTGGGCGCCGCCCCTGGTGCGTTCGCCGACGACCGTCGCACGTCCGTACTGCTGTAGGTCGTAGGCGAGCTCCTCCGCGCCGGAGAAGGTGTCCGCGCCGGTCAGGACCGCCAGCGGCCTCCGGCCGCCGAACGTGGGCCCGGACGGGGGCGGGGAGGCCCAGGACTGGACGGGCGCGGTCCCGTCCGCGAAGTGCATCGTGTGCAGGTGGGTCGGCTCGTCGAACAGGTGGCCGCAGATGAACGCCACCGTTTCGGGGGCGCCGCCCCGGTTGTGCCGTAGGTCGATGACGAGCGCGTCCGCGTCGGCGACCGATCGCAGCGCGGCGGTCAGCCGGTCCACCACCATCGACAGCGGGTAGAGCAGCGGTCGCAGCTCCAGGTGGGCGACGCCGTCCGCCGGCCGGTCGATCCCGGCGACCCCGCCGTCCTGTTCTCGGGCCTCACGGGTCATCATCTCGGTCAGACCGGCCTCGTCCGGCGACTCGGGGATCTCCTCCGCGTGGTGCTTCAGTCCCAGGTGCGCGTCGCCGTTGAAGGAGCGCAGGTCGGCGGTGACCAGCTCGGCGAGGGCGGCCGGGCCGTCCGCGCCCCGGTAGCGGCCCGAGGCGTGCCGGTCGGCCAACAGCCGTCGGAGCCGTTCGCCCTGTTCGGGGAAGACGTAATGCCGGGCCACCAGCCGGCCGGTCTCCGCGACGAGGTCGTCGATGTTCATGTCGTGTGCTCCTGCACTGTGACGCGGGGGGGGTGAGGGCGTTCAGTAGAGCACGGGGATTGACAAAGCGTCAATGATTCTTGACTCTTGGAATCATGACCGACCACTCGGACCCCCCGCTCTCCAAGCCGGAGCAGTTCAAGGCCCTCGCGCATCCCCTCCGGCAACGGATGCTGTTCGTCCTCGGAGAGCGTGAGGAGACCGTCAGCCGACTCGCCACGATCCTGGACACCCACAAGGGCAACATCGCCCACCACCTCAAGGTCCTCGTCGCCACCGGCATGGTGGAGCCGGCCGGAAGCCGGAAGGTACGGGGCGGCACCGAGTACTACTACCGGCGCTCCATCGGACACGTCGCGATCGAGGAGGCCCACCCCGGACCGGCCGAGGCGATGCTCCGCGCCGTCTCCACGGAGTTCACCGAGGCGCCGGGCGACCCGCTGTTGGCCGTGCGCCACCTGCGACTCACCGAGGCGCAGGCCCGACGTCTCCACGACGAACTGTTCGCCCTGGCGTACGAGGCGGAGGAGGCGGGGGAGGGCGAGGCCCGATACGGGATCCTGGTCGGCCTCTACCGACAACCCTCCATGCCCGAGCCCGAGTGACCGACTCATAGGCTGTCCACAGGGCGCGTACGGTTCCGAACGCAAGGAGACGCCATGGCCGACCTGGACTCGATCCCGGTCACCCTGATCGACGGACGCGAGACCACCTTCGGCGAGTGGGCCGGAAAGGTGCGCCTGGTGGTGAACGTGGCGTCCCGCTGCGGACTCACCTCCCAGTACGGTGCGCTGGAGGAGCTCCAGAAGCGCTACGCCGACCGCGGTTTCACGGTCATCGGATTCCCCAGCAACCAGTTCCTCCAGGAGTTCGGCGGCGACGACAAGATCGCCGAGTACTGCTCGACGACCTGGGGCGTCACCTTCCCGATGACCACCAAGACGAAGGTCAACGGACGCGGGCGCCACCCCCTCTACGAGGAGCTCACCCGGGTCCCCGACGCCGGGGGGAGCGCCGGACGGATCAGGTGGAACTTCGAGAAGTTCCTGGTCCTGCCGGACGGGACCACGCACCGATTCCGGCCGACCACGGTGCCCGACGCCCCCGAGATCGTCGACCTCATCGAGGGTTCCCTGCCCGAGGGCACCTGACCGGAGGACCGTCCACGCCGGGCGTTCGGCGGCCGGTTCACGACGGGGCGAGCAGCCGGCCGCTGACGACGCTCCCGTGGAAGGTGCGCGTCGCGACGACGATCCAGGCGGCGACGAGCCCGACGTAGAGGACGGCGGCGAGCCAGGCCAGGGTGACCGACCCGGTGTGGCCGGCCAGCGCACCGACGCCGGTGACGCAGGTGCCGACGGGGAAGGTGAAGGACCACCAGGTCAGGGCGAAGGGCGCCCCGCCGCGGAACCGATGGACCGTCACCGCCGCCGCGACGCTCGCCCACAGCAGGGCGAACCCGAGGACGGGGAGCCCGTAGACCACGCCGAAGAGTTCGAAGGCGGTCGCGAGCCGTGCGGAGACGGCGTGGTGGGCGCTGTCGCCCAGGAGGTTCGCCGCGGTGATGGACTGCCCCAGAGGGCCCAGCACGATCCACAGCGTCGGCACCATGGTGGTCTCTCCGGGGCCGTGCTGAACGAGCCTGGTCCACAGCATGACGATGATCGGCAACGAGGCGACCAGCGAGAGACCGAACATGGCGTAGCAGGCCAGGAACATCAGCAGACGTGGCTCACCGGCGGGTATGTGGGGGACGAGCAGGGCTCCGGAGGCCGCCGAGACCATCGGCGGGACGACGGGCATCAGCCGGCCGCCGAAGGTCGACTCCACCGGGCTGTGGTTCCTCCCGATGAAGGTCGTGTAGGTGACGTACCAGGCGCACGCGAGCCCGAGGAGGGTGCCGAGCGTCCACAGGACGGCGTCGACGACGACCACGGTCCGCTGCCCGAGAAGGTCCCCGCCGAGCAGCAGGGTTCCGGTGCCGACGGTGAGCAGCGCCATGGGCGGGGCGCCCAGGAAGTGCGCCATCACCGGATGCGTGAGGGAGCCGCGCGCCTTGGAGGCGGCGACGCGTAAGTGGACGAAGAAGGCCACCGTCAGAGTGATCAGCAGGACGGTGGCCAGGATCCACACGCCCGTCGCCCAGATCCGCAGGGCCGAGGACTGGAACGGCAGGGTCGCGGCGGCGACGGCGACGATGCCGGTGCCCATGATCGACGCGTACCAGTTCGGGGTCACCGAGCCGACCAGGTCCCTCACGTCGTCGACGTCACGCCACAGCCACCGGCGGCCGGATCCGCGGGCCGGAGCGGAGGGGGTGGGCGCGGACGTCGACGAAGGTGAGAAGGTCATGAGCCCAGAGTGCCGCCGCGCGGCGGTCCCGGGAAGAGTGATGTCCTTGTGGCGGCACAAGCGTTGTTTGTGAAGGGGGACGGGCATGGACCCGGTCGATCTGGACCTCGTCGCGCTCCGGGTTCTGGCCATGGTCGGGGACGGTCACAGCCTCACCGAGGCGGCACGGAGGTTGGGGGTGACCCAGCAGGCCGTGTCGGCGAGGGTGAAGAAGTTGGAGGCACGGCTGGGCGTGACGCTGGTGGCGCGTGGCGCGCAGGGGGCGCGCCTCACCGACACGGGCGTGCTCGTCGCCGGGTGGGCGGGCGAACTCCTGGCCTCGGCGGATCGGGTGGCGACCTCCCTCGCGACCCTGCGCGGGGACGCGGAATCGCGGTTGACGGTCGCCGCGAGCCTCACCATCGCCGAGCACCTCATGCCGCGCTGGCTGAGGGCCATGCGTCAGGAGACCGGACGGGGAGAGCCGCCCGAGGTGAGACTGGTGGCGGCCAACAGCACCGAGGTCGTCGAACGGGTCCGTGAGGGGCGGGCGGACCTGGGCTTCGTCGAGACGCCCGAGCCGGTGCGCGACGTGGAGTACCGGATCATCGGCTCCGACGACCTGGCCGTCGTCGTCGCACCGGGACACCCTTGGGCCCTGCGGCGCCGGCCGATCACGGCGCGCGGGCTCGCCTCCACCCCGCTCGTCCTCCGGGAGCCGGGGTCGGGTACTCGAAGCGCCTTCGAGTACGCGCTCGGGGCGCTACCGGAGCCGTTGGCGCCGGTAGCGCCGGCGGCGGAGCTGCCCACGGCGGCGGGCATCCGGCTCACCGCCATCGAGGAGGGGCTTCCCGCCGTGGTCAGCCGCCGCGCCGTCGAGGAGGATCTCGACGGTGGGAGGTTGGTCGAGGTCCCGGTGTCGGGGGTGCGGTTGACCAGGCCGCTCGCCGTGATCTGGGCCGAGGGGACGAGGCTCTCGCGAGCCGCGGAGGAATTGTTGAGGCACGTCCTCGCCGGCCCGCCCGGGTGAGGTGGGGGGGCGGGAGGGGAGGTCTGGAGCACCCGCCTCTCCACCCTCGTCACCCTCGCGCGAGTTGCCGGTACTCCGCCGCGATGCGCTCCAGGTGGGCGACCGCCTCATCGCCGAAGTCGGCCAACTTCTCCAGCTCGCCGAACAACTCGACATATGTGGAAATGTCGGCAGTACCGGTCAGAGTCGCGGTCGCTGTCTCCGTGCCCACCATGACGGCGTCCTCGTCATAGATGTTAAAGCCATGACCTGGGAAGACATGGGCCGGTCGAGTCCATGGGATAACGCCGACCACCGCGTTCGGCGCTTGAGTCACGACACGAGCGATGTCCTCGATCTGTTCCACCATCACCTCGGGAGAACCGGCCTGCCTGGCGAAGGCCTGATCCCGGGGTGGAGCAGGGCTACCTGTCCTCGCACGACCACGAAAGGGCCGATGACGTACGGCTCGCGGAGGTCGCCCGCCGCGTCAGGGACACAGCCCCCTGAACCCCGCGCGCTCTGGCCGGGGCGACGATCCTTCCGTGCCTAGCCGAGTCGTTCCTGGAAGGCCTCGGCGATGGTGCGGGCACCGGCGGGGTTGGTGTGGATGTCGGGCCCTCGAGCGGTGTCGCACATCCAGGTGAGGGCGCAGACGGCGCGCAGGTCGGCGGGCAGCCCGGCCCCGTCGCCCTCGGAGGGGGCCTCGGCGCCGGCCGCCTGGAAGGCCCCGGCCACGTCGGCGACCTCGATGCCCGCGGCCTCGTAGGAGTCGACGAGCGAGGCGTTGACCGCGTCGATGATCTCGACGGTGCGGGCGGCCGGTCCGCTCTCGGAGGCCGCCGCCTCGGGGCCGGTCACCAGGGCCAGGGCCTGGAACGGGTTGTAGTAGGTCATCGCCACGATCCGGGTGTCCGGCGACGCCGCTTCGACCAGACGCTCGGCGATCACGGGGACCTCGGTCTCCAACCGCTCCAGCCCGTCCGCCACGCACTCCTCGTTCACCCCGAGGGCGTCGGGGTCGATCTCGGCCTCGGGGTCGGAGGGGACTCCGTTCACGCAGCCGGTGAAGTTGTTGCCGCCGATGGTGAGGGTGACCAGGTCGACCCGGTCGCCGTGCTCCTCCAGGAAGGCCACGGCACGGTCGAGTTGGGAGTCGCCCTCATAGCGGAGGTCGCACCGCATGAGCCCGCCCTCGATGAAGGTGGTGGTGTCCTCGCCGCCGCACCCCATGCGTTCATGGACGAGCGTGGAGTCCTCGTCCTTCAGGGCGCGGTACAGGACGTCCGTGTAGCCCTCGGAGGTCTCCACCGGCACCCCGGATTCGTCGGGCTGCACGCCGACGGTCAACGAGTCGCCGAGGGAGAGGTAGTGGCTCTGTGGGGCCGCCCTCTCCTGAGGCTCCTCGTCGGCCGGTGCCGAACAGGCCGTGATCGTCAGTGCCGCGGCGAGGGCGGCCGTCCATCGGATTCTCACAGTGCTCTCCGACCGGGATCGTGTGCGGGGACCGGCGCGCTCGGCATACGCCCTAGTTCTGTGGGCCGGAGGGCGTTCTGTCGAGCGGCGCCAGAAGGCTTCTCAGTAACGATGCCAGTTGTTCGCGCTCGTCGGTGGGCATGGGGGCGAGGAGTGTCTCCTCGTAGCTCAGCAACGACTCCAGTGCGGCGTCGATCCGTTCGGCGCCCTTGTCGGTGAGCCGGACCAGGACCCCGCGTTTGTCGGCGGGGTCGGGGCGACGGCGGACGAGGTCGGCGGCGGCCAGTCGGTCGACCCGGTTGGTCATGGTGCCGGAGGTGACCAGGGTGGCCCTGAGCAGGCGACCGGGGCTCAGCTCGTAGGGAGGGCCCGAGCGGCGCAGCTCGGAGAGGACGTCGAACTCCCAGGGTTCCAGGGCGTGTTCGGTGAAGACGGTGCGTCGAGCGCGGTCCAGGTGGCGGGCGAGCCGGGACACCCGGCTGAACACCTCCAGCGGGGTCACGTCCAAGTCCGGCCGTTCGGAGCGCCACGCCTCCAACAGCCCATCCACCTCATCGCACATGAGGACAGCATATCTCTTGACATCAAGATAGTGGGGCGGGTATGCCGTTGCACACCCGCCCCACACGCGACCTGGGGCGACGCCGGTCCCGTGGACGGCGCCGCAGCGGGGTCAGCCGGAACGTCCTCGACGGTGCTCCTCGCCCAGACTCGGCTTCGCCTCCAGGGAGGAGAGACCGTTCCAGGCCAGGTTGACCAGATGGGCCGCGACCACCTCGCGCTTGGGCTTGCGCACCTCCAGCCACCACTGGCCGGTCAGCGCCCACATACCGACCAGGGCCTGCGCGTACATGGGGGCGAGCGCCGGGTCGTAACCGCGTTCGGCGAACTCGTCGGCCATGATGTGCTCGACCTGGCTGGCGATGTCGTTGATCAGGCTGGCGAAGCTACCCGTTCCGGAGGCGACGTGGGAGTCCCGGGTGAGCACCCGGAAACCGACGCTGTCCTCCTCGACGTAGCGCAGCAGGGCCAAGGCCGCCTTCTCGATCTTGCTCCGGGCGTGATCGGCGGTGAGGGCCTCGCCCATCATGTCCAGGAGCGTGCGCATCTCCCGGTCCACGACGACGGCGTAGATGCCCTCCTTGCCGCCGAAGTGCTCGTAGACCACGGGCTTGGACACACCGGCCCGAGCGGCGATCTCCTCGACGGAGGTCGCGTCGAACCCTCGTTCGGCGAACAGCTCCCGGCCGATCCCCAACAGCTGTTGCCGACGCTCCTTGCCCGTCATGCGCTTGCGGCGCACGCGGGTCCTCTGTTCGCTGTCGGCTGCTCCCATGATGGTTACCGATCCTAGACCTTGACCCGCTTCGCGGCGAGTCGTTCGTTGTTGGGCCAGCGGACCTTGGTGGCCCAGCCGATCTTCTCGAAGGCCCAGATGACCCGGGCGGAGATGTCGATCTGACCCTTGAGGACGCCGTGACGTGCGCAGGTCGGGTCGGCGTGGTGCAGGTTGTGCCAGGACTCGCCGAAGGAGGGGATGGCCAGCCACCACACGTTGCGGGAGCGGTCGCGCACCTCGAAGTTCTCCTCGCCGATGGTGTGGCAGATGGAGTTGACCGACCAGGTGACGTGGTGCAGCAGCGCGACGCGGACCAGACCGGCCCAGAAGAACGCGGTGACGGCGCCCCACCAGGACATGGTCACCAGGCCGCCGATGGCGGCCGGGGCGAACAGGGAGAAGAGCACGATCGGCACGAACAGTCGGTCGACGAGGACGACGTCCTTGTCCTTGAGCAGGTCCGGGGTGAAGCGGCGCGGAGAGGTCTTCTTCTCGTCCAGGTACATCCAGGCCATGTGGGCGTAGTACATGCCCTTGGCCACGGACTTCCAGTCGTCGCCGAAGCGCCACGGGGAGTGCGGGTCGCCCTCGGCGTCGGCGTACTTGTGGTGGCGGCGGTGGTCGGCCACCCACTTGATGACGCTGCCCTCGATGGCCATGCTGCCCGCGATCGCCAGGGCGATCCGCAGCGGCCGGTTGGCGCGGAAGGAACCGTGCGTGAAGTGCCGGTGGAAGCCGACGGTGATGCCGAGACCGCTGATCACGTAGAAGACCACGGCGATGACGATGTCCGTCACCGACAGGCCCCAGCCCCAGAAGAAGGGCACCGCGCCCAAGAGCGCGAGGAGCGGCACGAAGACGAAGGCGAACACGGTGTAGCGCTCGGCCTTGCCCCTCAGCTCGGGCTCGTACTCGGGGATCGCCTCGCGTTTGGGGCGCGTCGTGGCGGTGCCTTCCGCGGGTAGTTCGGGAGCAGTGGTCATGGTCTCGCACACCTCGTCACGGAGAACGTCGTCACTGGTCAGAACGGCGTCGCCGGGGTACGGGGCACCCGTGGGGACGGTCCAACCTATTCCTACGTAACCGTAACCTACGAACCCGTAGGTTTGGCAAGCCCTCCCTGGAAGGCGCTATGTTGGTGACGGACGCACGGGCCGGAGGCCCGGCGCGTTCCCGGATGATGTAATCGGCAGCATGTGGGGTTTTGGTCCCCATCGTCCAGGTTCGAGCCCTGGTCCGGGAGCTGTTCCCGACCCTGATCGCCCCCTCGCCCCGGGGCGCGGAGGGTCCACGGCGGCGCAACTCACATCCGACGCCGCTTTCCCGGGCCCCAGGGGTGTGCGGACACCCCGCCGGACGGGCGCCCTCGTCAACGTGCGCCGCCACCGGGGGGCGCTCGTGACGCGCATGTATCCTTCCCCTGTCGGCCGCTGGTCATCCGACGGCCGCCCGCGCGGCATGCGGGACGCGCCGCCGAAGGGTGAGCCGACTGTTCATGTGCCAGCTATCACGAGGGGTCTCCTCCAGTGAGCGTGAAACGCCCGGCTGCCGTCATCGTCCTCTCCGCGGGAGAGGGCACCCGGATGAAGTCGAAACTCCCCAAGATGCTTCACGAGATCGCGGGCCGCAGCATGTTGGGCCACGTCCTCGAAGCGGCTCGGGCGACCGACCCGGAGCACACCGTGGTGGTCCTGGGCCACAAGCGGGAGCGCATCGCCCAGCACCTGGAGCGGGTCGCCCCCGAGGCGCTCACCGCGGTCCAGGAGGAGCAGAACGGCACCGGTCACGCGGTGCGCATGGCTCTGGAGGACCTGGCCGACAAGGGTCTGAAGCTCACCGGCACGGTCGTTCTCACCTGTGGCGACACACCTCTGCTCCGCGGTGAGACGCTCAACGGCCTGATCGCCGAGCACGAGCGCGAGGGCAACGCGGTGACCGTCCTGTCCGCCCGGGTCCCGGATCCGCACGGCTACGGTCGCATCGTCCGCGACGACGCGGGCTCCTTCACCGAGATCGTCGAACACGCCGACGCCACCCCCGAACAGCTCGCGATCGACGAGATCAACTCGGGCATGTACGCCTTCGACGGCTCCCTGCTGACCGAGGTCGTCCAGCGTCTGTCCAGCGACAACGCCAAGGGCGAGGAGTACATCACCGACGTGGTGTCCCTGCTGCGCGGCGACGGCCACCGTGTCGGCGCCTGGAGCACCGCGGACCGCCACGAGGTCCAGGGCGTCAACAACCGCGTCCAGCTCGCCGAGGCCCGGCGCCTGCTCAACGAGCGCCTCCTCGAACAGCACATGCTCGCCGGGGTCACCATCGTCGACCCCGCGACGACCTGGATCGACTCCGAGGTGAGCATCGGCGTGGACACCGTGGTGCTCCCCGACAGCCGCCTGTACGGAACCACCAGGATCGGCGAGGACGCCCGGATCGGCCCCGGCGCCGACCTTCGCGACACCGTCGTCGGCGACGGCGCCGAGGTGCGCGAGACCACCGCCGACCGCGCGGAGATCGGTCCCGAGACCACCGTCGGTCCCTACACCTACCTCCGGCCGGGCACCCGCCTGGCCGAGCGGGCCAAGGCCGGAGCCTTCGTCGAGGTCAAGAACTCGAACGTCGGCACCGGTTCCAAGATCCCGCACCTGACCTACGTGGGCGACGCCGACATCGGCGTGGGCAGCAACATCGGCTGCTCCTCGGTGTTCGTCAACTACGACGGGGTCGACAAGTCCCGGAGCACCATCGGCGACCACGTGCGCATCGGCAGCGACAACACCATCGTCGCGCCGGTGACCGTCGGCGACGGTGCCTACTCCGGGGCCGGGACGGTGGTCCGCGAGGACGTTCCGCCGGGTGCACTCGCCGTCTCCGAGGGGCACCGGCAGCGCAACGTCGAGGGCTGGACGCGTCGCAAGCGTCCGGGAACGGCCTCCGCCGAGGCGGCGGAGGAGGCGGAACGGCGTAGAGCCGACTCCGCGAACGAGTAGTGACTGTGGGGGAGAAACACGTGACCGGGATGAAGGCCACCGGACAGAAACAATTGATGCTTTTCTCGGGGCGCACGCACCCCGCGCTGGCCGAGGAGGTGGCCAAGGAACTGGGGATCGACGTGGTCCCCACCCGGTTCGACACCTTCGCCAACGGAGAGATCTTCGTCCGCTACCTGGAGTCGGTACGCGGTTCGGACGCCTTCGTGATCCAGTGCCACGCGGACCCGATCAACGAGTCCATCATGGAGCAGCTGATCATGGTGGACGCCCTGAAGCGGGCCTCCGCCAAGCGGATCACCGTGGTCACGCCGTTCTTCGGCTACGCGCGTCAGGACAAGAAGCACCGCGGTCGCGAGCCCATCTCCGCCCGCCTGATGACGGACCTGTTCCGGACCGCGGGCGCGGACCGGATGATGGCCGTCGACCTGCACACGGACCAGATCCAGGGCTTCTTCGACGGCCCGGTCGACCACCTGTTCGCGCTGCCGATCCTGGCCGACCACATCGCGGGTCGGGTCGACCGGTCCCAGATCACGGTGGTCTCCCCGGACGCCGGCCGTGTGCGCACCGCCGACCGTTGGGCGGACCGTCTGGGCGCCCCGCTGGCGATCATCCACAAGCGGCGTGACCCCGACGTCGCCAACGAGGTGAAGGTCCACGAGGTCGTCGGTGAGGTCAAGGGCCGCGTCTGCGTCCTGGTCGACGACATGATCGACACCGGCGGCACCATCGTGAAGGCCTCCGAGGCCCTCTTCGAGCAGGGCGCGGCCAAGGTCCTGGTGGCGGCCACGCACGGTGTGCTGTCCGGGCCGGCGGCCGAGCGTCTGCAGAACTCCCGGATCTCCGAAGTGGTGATCACGAACACCCTTCCGGTCCCCGAGGAGCGTTCCTTCGAGAAGCTGACCCAGCTCTCGATCGCCCCGCTGGTGGCACGTGCCGTCAACGAGGTGTTCACCGACGGCTCGGTCACGAGCCTGTTCGAGTAACCCCCCGGGTCATGACATGCCCCACAGGGGCCGCCCGGTCCGCCGGGGGTCTCTGTGGGGCATGTACGGAGTCGTCACCGGAACCAGTAGACTTGGCCGAGTGTCCCCGTGCCCGGACGGATTCCACGTGTCTTCGTGTGTAACCGTTCGGAAACAACGCGGGCAGGGGTGCGCGACGAGCGTTCCCGGGCCGAAACGGGTCCGGTGACGGCTCGCCGGGCACGCCTGGAACCAAGGCGGTCGAGTCCCCTGCCAGCCGGGCGACCCCGTCGTATTCTCCGCCGAGGGCGAGAATCGTTCGTACTAATGGAGTCGTGTTCCCCGTGTTGCGGGGTTGAACCCGAGGAGTTTTGTCGTGTCCGAGGTACGTATCGCTGCCGAGCCCCGCACGGAATTCGGCAAGGGCGCCTCCCGTCGCGCCCGCCGCGCGGGTAAGGTGCCGGCCGTCCTCTACGGCCACGGCACCGAGCCCCGCCACCTGAACCTTCCGGGCCACGAGCTCATGCTCGCCCTGAAGACCCCGAACGTCCTGATCCGTCTCGACGGCCTGGACAAGAACAACCTCGCCCTGCCCAAGAGCGTGCAGCGCGACGCGATCAAGGGGTTCCTGGAGCACGTCGACCTGCTGGTCGTCACCAAGGGCGAGAAGGTCGAGGTCGAGGTGCCCCTGGTCCTGACCGGCGAGGTCAAGGCCCCGGGTGTTCTCAACCAGGAGCTGGTGACCGTGCGCGTCGAGGTCGAGGCCCACAACATCCCCGGCCAGGTCGAGTTCGACATTCAGGGTCTGGAGATCGGTGCCGTCCCCACCGCCGGTGAGGTCGTGCTGCCCGAGGGCGCCACGCTCATCGACGACCCGGAGACCACGGTCCTGACCGTCTCCGCGCCGCGCGTGGCCGATGAGCCGGAGACCAGCACCGAGGCCGCCGAGGCCGCCGCCGAGTAGTTCGGTGTGCGCATTCCACGCTTCGAGTTCGAACGCGCGGTCCCTTCCGGGGTCCGCGCGTTCGGCGTTTCGGGTTCAGGGTGGACCGACCCCGATAGGCTCGCGGCATGTGGGGCTTGTTGAGCAGGTTGGGCGTCGGGAAGAACAAGGACGACGAGGACATGGCGGAGAGCGAACGTTGGTTGGTGGTGGGGTTGGGCAACCCCGGCCCCAAGTACGCGGGGAATCGGCACAACGCCGGGTTCATGGTGGTGGACGCCCTCGCGGCCGACAAGGGTGAGCGCTGGAAGGCGCACAAGGCCAACGCCGACGTCGTGGAGACGAGGATCGACGGTGCCTCCGTGGTCCTGGCCAAGCCCCGCACCTTCATGAACGTGTCCGGGGGGCCGATCGCCGGTCTGGCGAAGTTCTACAAGGTCCCGATGGAGCGGATCGTCGTCGTGCACGACGAGATGGACATCGACTACGGGGCGCTCAAGCTCAAGCGGGGCGGCGGTTCCGGTGGTCACAACGGCCTGAAGTCGACCACGGCCTCGCTGTCCGGGCCGGACTACCTGCGGGTGCGCTTCGGTGTGGGGCGTCCGCCCGGTCGGATGGATCCGGCCGTCCACGTATTGCGCGACTTCTCCTCGACGGAACGCCCCGAGTTGGAACTGAACGTCGAACGTGCCGCCGACGCGGTCCGCACGATCCTCACCGAGGGGTTGGGTCGGGCCCAGAACGTCTTTCACACCGCGGCCTGAGGGTCGCGGTCGCGAACGTCCCCGTCCCGGGTGCTCCGGAGCGGGGACGTTCGTCGTCGCGGGGGATCACGTGGTGAGCAGGATCCAGGTGTCGCGGGCGTCGGTGGTGGGGGAGCGGTCGGTCTCGGCCGCGGAGGCGATCGCTCCGACCAGGGCGCCCGCGATGAAGGAGGCGTGCAGGGGTGGAGGCACGTCGGAGTGGCGGGCCGGTCGCCTACCGGCGTCGAATCCGGGGAGCAGCTCTCGGGCGACGCGTTCGCGCAGGACCTCGGCGAAGCGGGAGCCTCCTCGCTCGGTGAACATCCTGCGGTAGAGGACGGCGTTGTCGGCCACGTGCGAGAACAGGTCGACCAGGGGCGCGGGGGTGGCGCCGTCGGGTGAGTCCAGGGGGCACAGCGCGGCGCATTCGGCGACGTGGGACACCGCGTCCTCCATGGCGTCGGCGACCAGGGCGTCCAGGTCCGCGTAGTGCTGGTAGGCGGTGGCCCGGTTGATCTCGGCCCGTCGTGCGACGGCGGACATGGTGAGGGAGGAGAGCTCTCGTTCCTCGGACAGTGACAACAGTGCGGCGCGCAGGCGCTCTCGGGTACGTCGGACCCGGGGATCGTCGGGGTTCATGATCCACAGCATAAACGACAGGTGTTGCTTTAACAACGCTTGTCGTTTATCTTCATGGCATGAGGATCGAGATCTGGGCGGACGTGGTCTGCCCCTGGGCCTACATCGGCAGGCGTCGGCTGGAGCGGGCGCTGCGGAACCACGAGGGCGAGAAGGTCGAGGTCGTGTGGCGGCCCTACCTGATCGACCCCGCGGCCCCCGCCGTGTCCGAACCCTTGGATGAGGCGGTGCGCGACCCCTTCGTCGAGGACGCGATGCTCTCCTGTGGCCCGGCGGGCACGACTCTGGAGGAGAACTGGGCCCGGGTGTCGGAGATCGCCGCGGCCGAGGGGCTCGGGGATCGCTGGGGTGCCGCGTGGCGTGTCGACTCTCGGCGCGCCCACCGTCTGCTGGCCCTGGCCGAGGAGGAGGGCGGCCCCGCTCTCCAGGACGCCGTGGCCGAACGGGTCCTGCGCGCCCACTTCGTGGAGGAACGGGACATCGGCGACCCGGAGGTCCTGGCGGCGCTCGCAGCCGAGGCCGGGTTCGGGCGGGGCGGGTCCGTTCTGGCCGACGGGGGCGGCGAGCGGCTCGTGCGCGAACGCCTCCTCGTCGGCAAGGCCGAGGGGGTGGCGACCTCGCCGACCTTCGTCCTCAACGGGATGTCCCTGGCCGGCGCACAGCCCTCCGAACTCATCGAGGAGTTTCTGGGGGAGGCCGCTCGGCGGAGCCCCCGGAGGCTCCCGGAGGAGGTGGAGCGGTTGCGTCGAGCCGAGGCGTTGGTCGACCTGCGCGACCCTTTGGGAGCCCTCGAACTCCTGGGCCCCCTGCTGGAGGAGCACGGTTCCGACCGGGCGCTCCGCCTGCTCGCCGCCCGCGCCTACTACCACTCGGCCCAGCTGGGTCGGGCGCGCCGGACCTTGGAAGGGCTGATCGCCGACGGGGCCGACGACGCCTACGCCCACCTGCTTCTGGGGACCACGCTCCGTAGGCAGGGGGAGAAGGAGGCGGCCGGGCCGCACCTGCGGCTGGCCGCCGTGATGGACCCGAGCCTGGCCTGAGCCCGGAAGGGTCGTCTCCGGTGGGACGTGCTCCACGCCCCGGCCGAGGTGTTCTCCTCGGCCGGGGCGATCACGTTCCGCACAGGGTTTCGGTCGCAGGCGCCGGGCGGTTCGGTTCTGGCCCTCGGGGGTGGGCCGAGGAAGGCCTTGCCGGTCTCGGGATAGCCACATTCTCCCCTTGAGCAGGACTTCTTCCTTGACAAGCAACAACTCCGAGCGACTTCTCGACTACTTTTAGCTACTGTTCGGGTTGGCAGTAGGTGTTCTGCGCCCGATGGCGCGCCCCGCTCATACCCTCCACATGAGCCCCATGGCGCCAGGGGCGACTACTCAAGGTGAGTGTCTGAAACCTGAGGGGAAGACGTGGTCACAGGTAGCGGGACCATCCAGGGAGAACCCACCGTCCGGCCGGCGCCGCGTTCGGAGACGGACACCTCGGCCGGGCCGAAGGGCGGCGGCCATCGACGTCCGCCGATCCGGCCGTCCGGAGGCGGAACCCGCGCCTGGGTACGCCCCTACATCGTCGGCCTGGTCGGACTCGACCTGATCGCCGCCCTGACCGCGACCCTCGCAGGCACCGCGGCCCGGTTCCATGACGCCCTCGCGGCGACCACCACCGCGCCCTACCTGGCCCTCTCGCTCGTACTGCCCCTGGTCTGGGTGGTCTTCGTCCGACTCGGAGGCGGGTACGAACGTCGCTTCCTGGGTGTGGGCACCGAGGAGTACCGCCGGGTCGCGGTGGCCGGAACGCTGCTGGCCGCGACCGTCGCCATCGGGGCCTACGCCGTCAAGTTCGACCTCGCCCGCGGTTACGTGCTCGTCACCCTGCCCCTGCTCGTCCTGCTCAGCCTCGGTCTGCGCTACGCGCGCCGCAAGGCCCTGCACCAGAGCCGTCGGGTCGGTGCGTGCATGAGCGGCGTGGTGGTCGTCGGGTATCGGAACGCCGCCGGTGAGCTCATCACGCGCTTTCGCGACGAGATCTACCACGGCATGCGGGTCGTGGGCGTGTGCCTGCCCGCGCACGAGACGGACCTGAGCGAGGTGGAGGGCTGTCCGGTCCTGGGCACCTTCGCCGACGCGGCCGACGCCGCCGCCCTGGTCGACGCGGACACGGTCGCCGTCCTGGCCTGTCCGGAGATGGACGGGGTGGCACTGCGTCGGCTGGCCTGGGAGCTGGAGAAGAGCGGGACCGACCTCACCGTCGCCTCGGCCCTCATGGAGGTCGCGGGCCCGCGCACCAGCATCCGTCCGGTCGCCGGTCTGCCCCTCCTCCACGTGGAACACCCCGAGCTGGTCGGGGCCCGGCGGCTGATCAAGGGGGTCTTCGATCGCTGCGCCGCCTCCCTGGCCCTCCTCCTGCTCTCACCCCTGTTCATCGTGCTGTTCGTGCTCATTCGGGCCGAGGGGGACGGGCCGGCACTGTTCCGACAGACCCGTGTGGGTCGGGACGGGGGCGAGTTCACCGTGTACAAGTTCCGTACGATGGTGGTCGGCGCCGAGACGTTGAAGTCGGTGCTACAACCCCGAAACGAGCACGACGGTGTGCTCTTCAAGATGCGTCGAGACCCCCGCGTCACCCCTGTCGGGGCATGGTTGCGGCGCTACTCCCTCGACGAGCTTCCCCAGCTCGTCAACGTGGTGCGCGGAGAGATGTCGCTCGTCGGTCCCAGGCCGCCGCTGCCGGAGGAGGTCGCCCGCTACGGGCACGACGTCCGTCGGAGATTGGTGGTCAAACCGGGATTGACGGGTCTTTGGCAGGTCAGCGGTCGTTCCGACCTCTCTTGGGAGGAATCGGTCCGCCTGGATCTGCGGTACGTGGAAAACTGGTCGCTGACGTTGGACATCCAGATCCTGTGGAAGACGTGGTCAGCGGTGATCCGTGGGGCGGGAGCTTACTAGCCGGTGAAGAGTATCCGAAACGATCATGAGGTGGCCCGGGACCTGGCCTCCGAGGCCGGTCAGCTGTTGCTGCGCCTGCGAGCCCGGCACGGCTTCGACGAGCCGGAGGTACTGCGCACGCTGGGGGACCGGACCTCGCACGAGTTCCTCTTCTCGGCGCTCGGGCGGCTGCGTCCCAGTGACGCGGTGCTGTCGGAGGAGGGTGTCGACGATCAGTCGAGGCTGAAGGCGCGACGGGTGTGGATCATCGACCCGTTGGACGGCACCCGGGAGTTCTCCGAGCCCGGCCGTACCGACTGGGCCGTGCACGTGGCGCTGTGGGAGAACGGCGAGCTGGTCGCGGGGGCGGTCGCGCTCCCCTCCCAGGGGAGCTGCCTGTCCACGGTGGATCCGCCCTGGCTCCCGGAGGAGCGGCCGGAGGGGCAGCGTCTGCGGATCACCGCCAGCCGCACCAGGCCTCCGGCGTTCGTGCAGCGCATGGCCACCCAGATGGGGGCCGAGGTCGTCCCGATGGGTTCGGCGGGGGCGAAGATCTGCGCCGTGATGCTCGGGATCGCCGACATCTACGTGCACGCGGGCGGACAGTACGAGTGGGACAGCGCCGCGCCGGTGGCGGTGGCGCGCGCCGCGGGGTTGCACGCCTCCCGGATCGACGGGGCCGAATTGCGCTATAACGTGGCGGACCCGCTACTCCCCGATATCCTTGTATGCCGATCGGAATTGTCGGGTATGTTGTTGGCGAGCATCCGCGACGGCGCGGACCTAGATAGCGCCGGTCCACACGCGGGGGGCTGAACGGTAAGGACCCTCCGCCTGGGTCCGGTCGTGTGTCGGTACTTCTAAGGCGGATTCCATGGGTCAGGCGAGTCAGCAGACCCTCGGGCGCTACCAGCTCTCCCAGCTGGACGTTCTCGAGGCCGAGTCGATCTTCATCATGCGCGAGGTGGCGGCCGAGTTCGAGCGGCCGGTCCTGCTCTTCTCCGGCGGCAAGGACTCCATCGTGATGCTCCGTCTGGCGGAGAAGGCCTTCTGGCCGGGGCCGATCCCCTTCCCCGTCATGCACGTGGACACCGGCCACAACTTCGACGAGGTCATCGAGTTCCGCGACCGTCGGGTGAAGGAGGCCGGGGTCCGCCTGGTCATCGCCTCGGTCCAGGAGCAGATCGACGCGGGCAAGGTCGTCGAGCCCACCGGCCGCTGGGCCGGACGCAACCGCCTCCAGACCTCCGCGCTGCTGGAGGCGATCGAGGAGCACGGCTTCGACGCGGCCTTCGGGGGCGCGCGTCGTGACGAGGAGAAGGCCCGGGCCAAGGAACGGGTCTTCTCCTTCCGCGACGAGTTCGGCCAGTGGGACCCCAAGAATCAGCGCCCCGAGCTCTGGAACGTGTACAACACCCGGATCGATCGGGGTGAGCACATCCGGGTCTTCCCCATCTCCAACTGGACCGAGCTGGACGTGTGGGAGTACATCAAGCGGGAGCGGCTGGACCTGCCCTCGATCTACTACGCGCATCGACGCGAGGTCTTCGAGCGCGACGGCATCCTGCTCGCCGCCTCCCCGATCATCCCGAGGGACGAGACCGAGGTGCCCTTCACCGAGACCGTGCGCTACCGCACGGTCGGCGACCTGACCTGCACCGGGGCGGTCAAGTCCACCGCGGTGGAGCTGGACGACATCATCGCCGAGATCGCGGCCACCCGGATCACCGAGCGCGGCCAGACCCGCGCCGACGACCGGGCCGGAGAGGCCGCCATGGAGGACCGCAAGCGCGAGGGCTACTTCTAGCTCGCGCGCAGGCGAGACCTCCCCTTTCAGGCGATAGTCCCCTCCATACCTAGGACCAGGCATCATGAGCAATGACATTCTGCGGTTCGCCACTGCGGGCTCCGTCGACGACGGCAAGAGCACCCTGATCGGCCGGCTGCTGTACGACTCCAAGTCGATCTTCGAGGACCAACTCGACGCGGTGGAGCGCACCAGCGTCGCCCGGGGCGAGGAGCAGACCAACCTGGCGCTGCTCACCGACGGCCTTCGCGCCGAGCGGGAGCAGGGCATCACCATCGACGTGGCCTATCGCTACTTCGCCACCCCCAAGCGCACCTTCATCATCGCCGACACCCCCGGCCACATCCAGTACACCCGGAACATGGTCACCGGAGCCTCTACGGCGGATCTGGCGATCATCCTGGTCGACGCCCGTAAGGGCCTTCAGGAGCAGAGCCGCCGGCACGCCTTCCTCGCCACCCTGCTCCAGGTTCCGCACCTGGTGCTGGCGGTCAACAAGATGGACCTGGTCGACTACTCCCAGGAGCGCTTCGAGGAGATCAAGGCCGAGTTCGCGGAGTTCGCGGCCAAACTGGACACCCGCGACCTCGCCTTCGTCCCGATCTCGGCGCTGCACGGCGACAACGTGGTGAGCCGCTCGGAGAACATGCCGTGGTATGAGGGCGGCTCTCTGCTCCATCACCTGGAGAACGTCCACATCGCCTCCGACCGCAATCTGATCGACGTGCGCTTCCCCGTTCAGTACGTGATCCGGCCGCACCGTTCCAGCGACCCCGAACTGCACGACTACCGCGGTTACGCGGGCCGGCTCGCGGGCGGAGTGCTCAAGCCGGGGGACGAGGTCGTCCATCTTCCCTCCGGCCTGGCCACCCGGGTGGCCAGGATTTCGACGGCCGACGGCGAGGTCGCCGAGGCCTTCTCGCCGATGTCGGTCACCCTCCTGTTGGAGGACGAGATCGACATCTCGCGGGGCGACATGATCTGCCGGCCCAACAACACCCCGGTGGTCTCCCAGGACATCGAGGCGATGGTGTGCTGGATGACGGACGCGCGCAAACTCACCCCCCGTTCCAAGCTCATCGTGAAGCACACGACCCGCACCGCGAAGGTGATGGTCAAGGATCTGCGCTACCGCCTGGACGTCAACACGTTGCACAGGGACGAGCAGGCCGACCACCTGGCGCTCAACGAGATCGGGCGGGTGCGGCTGCGCTCCACCCAGCCCCTGTTCGTGGACGAGTACGCGAAGAACCGTCAGACCGGCGGTTTCATCCTCATCGACGAGGCCACCAACGTCACCGTCGGGGCGGGCATGGTCGTCAAGGCCGACTGACCTCCCCCACGCCGCACGAGAGCGGGATCGCCTTCGGGCGGTCCCGCTCTCGTGCGTTCGGGGGCGGATCGAGTCGCCCTCGGACCTGCGGATCGAAGGTGAGATCTTGCAGTCGTATTTCCAGATGTAAAAGAAACATAAGTCTTTTTCCGGGCCCCGGTTCCAGTCGGTTCGGTGTTAATGGGGCCTCTGGAGGGGGTGGGGTTACCGGGCGTTAGGTGCCTGTCCAGCGGGTCGGACCTGGCGTGGTGTCAGGCATCGAAGGGGTGAACGTGCCCGGGTGTCAGACATGGGATGAATGAAACGAGAAGAAAAAAATCCCTGGGGCTCTGGCAATAACGGTTCAAGTCTGCCTAAAGTGTCCAAATCGCAGGTGGGTCGCAATCGGGCGAATACGCACGGTGAGGACCCCTCTGTGTACCCCTGACCCCCGATCTCCCTCATAAGGAGGAACCGCGTGAAGAAGCACCCCACTCGCAGGGTCGCGATCGGCGCCGTCGCGGTCGGCGCGCTCACCATCCCCATGGCCCTCTCCGGGGCCGTCAGCGCCGGTGCGGCCGACCTCGCGCCGGTCTACACCAACGCCTCCGCCTCCAGCGACTGGATCGTCGTGCTGGAGGACTCGGTCAGCACGGCCTCGGTGTCCCCCTCGTCCTTCGGCATCTCGCAGGACCAGGTGAACCACACCTACGAGGAGGCCCTCAACGGTTACTCGGCCACGCTGAGCGAGTCCGAGGTCGAGGACCTGCGGGCTCAGGACGGTGTCGCCTACATCGAGCAGGTCGGTGAGGTCACCACCATGGTTCCCTGGGGCCTGGACCGGATCGACCAGGAGGACCTGCCCCTGGACGGTTCGTACACCACGGAGGCCGACGGCTCCGGCTCCTCGGCGTACATCATCGACACCGGCATCGACCCGGACCACCCCGACTTCGGTGGTCGCGCCGAGGTCGGCTTCGACGCCACCGGCGGTGACGGTCTCGACCGTCAGGGCCACGGCACCCACGTGGCCGGCACGGTCGGTTCCGACAGCTACGGTGTCGCCCCCGGCGCCGACCTGTTCGGCGTGAAGGTCCTCGGGGACGACGGCTCCGGCACCTACGACGACGTCATCGCGGGCATCGACTGGGTGGCCGAGAACGCCGGTCCGAACGCCGTCGCCAACATGTCGCTGGGCGGCCCGGCCTCGCAGGCCGTCGACGACGCGGTGAACGCCCTGGCCGAGTCCGGTGTGTTCGTGGCCGTCGCCGCGGGCAACGAGAGCCAGGACGCGGGCAACGTCTCCCCGGGCGGCGCCTCCGGCGTGGTCACGGTCGCCGCCTCCGACTCGTCCGACGGCGCGGCCTCCTTCTCCAACTACGGCTCGGCCGTGGACATCTACGCCCCCGGCGTGGACGTGGAGTCGACCATCCCCGGTGGCGGGACCGACAGCTACAGCGGCACCTCGATGGCCAGCCCGCACGTCGCCGGCGCCGCGGCTCTGTACAAGAGCAGCCTCGGTGACGACGACCAGGGCACCATCCTGGACTGGATGATCGACAACGGCGGTGCCGACAAGATCAGCGGCGTCCCGAGCGGCACGGTCAACCTGCTGCTGAACGTCGAGGGTCTGTAGGACCCACCGGGCTGTGGAGACCCCGCGCGTCCACAATCCGGAGTGAGGATCGACGGGACGGCCCCGGGCCGGAGGGAGACCTCCGGTCCGGGGCCGCGTCGTGTCCGGGGCTCCCCGACACCGACGACCCTCCGGTCATGAACTGTCACCGAAAGTAATAACCTGAAGGTGTGGATGGATATCGTCTGATCTTCGTCGGAGGAATGGGCCGCTCCGGATCGACCCTGATCGAACGTCTCCTCGGTGAGCTGCCCGGGTTCTGCTCCGTCGGAGAGACCGTGCACCTGTGGCGCCGGGGGCTGTTGGAGAACGAGCGCTGCGGCTGTGGGAAGGCCTTTCTCGACTGCGGCTTCTGGAGCGAGGTCGGGGAACGGGCCTTCGGCGGCTGGGGAGGCCTGGACGTGGACGGGGTCCTGCGTCTCAAGGACGGAGTGGATCGCACCCGTTTCCTGCCGGCCCTGCTCGACGAAGAGTGGGGGAACGGCGTGTTCGCGACGCGCGGCCGCCTCTACGTCGACCTCTACCACCGGCTCCACGGGGCGGTGGCGGAGGTCTCCGGGGCGCGGGTGGTCGTCGACGCGAGCAAGCACGCCTCCCTCGCGGCCTGCCTGCGGCGCGGGTACGGCGACCGGATGCGCCTTCTGCACGTGGTGCGCGACCCTCGGGCGGTGGCCCACTCCTGGGGCAGGAGGGTGGCCCGCCCCGACGCCTCGCCCGACAGCCGGGAGAAGGAGATGGCGCGCTACTCCGCGGGCCGTGCGGCGGTCCAGTGGATGACCCAGAACGCCACCCTGGACGCGCTGGCGCGGCGAGGGGTGGCCACGCTCAGGGTCCGCTACGAGGACTTCGTGGCCGATCCCGACCGGGAGTTCGGCCGGATCGCCGACTTCGTGGGCCACGACGGTCCGCCGCTCGACCTGGGGGGCGCGGGGGTGGAGCCGACCGAGGGACACGCGGTCTCCGGGAACCCGATGCGCTTCCGGTCCGGCCCGGTGGGTGTCCGGGCGGATCACCGTTGGCGCGAGGAGTTCGCCCCGTGGAGGCGGTGTCTGGTCGAGGCGGTCACCGCCCCCATTCGTGGGCGCTACGGGTACTGATGTCCCCCTATGTGCTCAGGGGGTGTCGCCTGCACGGAAAATAACGTATCGTCATACCTTTGTTACCCTGTGTCATCGAAGGGGAAGAGGAGGCGATGGATCATGGGTGGCGGACCGATACGGGGCATGGCCGCGACGGGGGCGCTCCTCTTCGCGCTGGGACTGGCCGGTGCCGGGGACACGCCCACGGTCGCGGACGCGCCGAAGGCACCGAAGGGCCGCCCCCTGACCGCCCTGCGACCACCTCCGAACCCGGAGGCCCTTCTCGGGCTACCGCCGGTCGGAGCGACCGGCTGCACCGTCTCGGAGATCCTCGAGACCTCCTGCGGCGTCTGGTGGGGGGCCAGCCCCTACCAGGACGAGGTCGAACCGCTGGAGGAGGCGGTCGGCCGGAACATGGACATCGTCTACACCTGGCGGGGGATCGACCAGGCCAGGGTGCCCGGAGAGCGCGAACTGCGGATGATCGAGGAGGGCCGCTTCGTCCACACCAACATCGAGGCGCGCCGTTTCGGCTCTCCCGGCCGTCCGGACATCCCCTACCGGGAGATCATCGCCGGAGAGTTCGACGACTCCCTCCGTTCCCAGGCACGCGCCGTCGCCGAGACCGGGGTCCCCTACTTCATCACCTTCGACCACGAGGCCGACGCCAACCGACGCTACAACCGTCGAGGCACCCCCGAGGAGTTCGTCGAATCCTGGCGGCACATCGTCGACCTGTACCGGCGAGAGGGGGCCGACAACGCCGTCTGGGTGTGGAACGTGACCGGCTGGCCCGACAACCTCGACCGGCTCCCCGGGCTCTGGCCGGGCAACGACTACGTCGACTGGCTCAGTTGGGAGGCCTACAACATGACCGACTGCGACTCCCAGCCGAACTGGAACCACGTGGTCTCCTTCGAGGAGGCGTTGGCCCCCGCCTACGAGTGGATCCAACGGGAGGGGCCCGAGCACGGGATCGACCCGACCAAACCGGTCATGATCGGCGAGATGGGCACCACCGACATCGGGGCCACCGAGACCTACGAGTGGTACGCCGAGATCCCCGAGGTCCTCAAACGCTACGAGCGCGTCCGCGCGGTCAAGCTCTGGGACAACAAGGTCTCCGAGGGCTGCGACTTCCGTGTGAGCGTCAACCCCCACGCCCTGCGCGGTTTCAAGCTGGCCGGCCAGGACCCGTACGTGAACCTGCCCGACCGGGTACGCGAACTGGTCGACTTCGCCGAGCGGCGCAAGCAGGGGCGGGAACAGGACTGACGGTCGGGGAGGGCACCGGTCGGGCGCGGCCGGCGTCCTCCCCGACCGTTCAGCCCCCCACGGGCCGGGACATCGCCCAGGTACGCGGACCGCCGTCGGGAAGGTCGTACTCGGCGTCGACGGTGAACCCCAGAGACTCGTACAGGCGCACGTTCCCCCGGGCGGAGGTCTCCAGGAAGGCGGGCACGCCGCCGGCGTCGGCCTCGCGCAGACCGGCGCGAACGACCTCTCGGCCCAGTCCGCGCCCCTGGGCGTCGGGGCGGACCCCGACCGTGCCCAGGAACCACACCGGTCCGGTCGGGCGGTGGCGCTCCATGGTCGCCTCCGCCGAGGCGTAGGCGTCGGCCCGGTCCCCGGCCAGTTCGATCAGGGTGGGCAGGAGCCGTTCCAGCGTGACGTCGGCCCCACCCGAGTCCGGGGTCGACCACACGGCGACGGCGGCCAGGTCATCGGAGACGTGGACGCGCCCGTGCGGCAGACCGACCTCGGCGAGGAAGATCCGCTGGAACTCCCGGAGCCGCGCGAGGTGGTCGTCGGCGGTGATCGTGTGCCGTGTGAACGGATAGTCGGCGAACGCCTCCGCCAACGTGTCCGCGGCCCCCTCCACGTCCGCGACCGTGGCCTCTCTGATCATGTGCCTCCCCCTTCGAACCCACCGGCGGAACCGCCGGCCTCACCCGGAGGTTAGTGACCCCTCCCCCCGCGACGCCACGTATTTCGAGGCCGTCCCGGACGGGACGGCCCCGAACGTTCTCAGACGCCCTTGCCGCGCAGATGGAGCATGCGCAGGATCCAGCCCGGAGGCACCCCGCAGATCACCAGGAACGCCAGGTAGGCCCGCCCTTCGGTCGGGCGTGCCCGCAGGGTGGTGCCGATCCAGCGGAGAGCCCGCCCACGACGGCCGGCCGAGGCCTCGGCGAAGGCGATCTGGCCGGTGATGCGGGCGTAGCCGCGCGGCACCAGACGGAACTCCGGGTAGCGCCTCAACAACCAGCGCAGCGCGGTGGAGATGGTCTGCCAACGTTCGGCGAAGAAGGACTTGCGATGCCACAGCACCCGTACGCCCGCCTCGGGGATGTTGCGGATCGGCCCCCGCCGCGCCAGACGCAGCAGCAGCTCGTAGTCCTCGGCGTAGCTGCCCGGGATCTCCTCGCTCACCGCGCCGCAACCGTCCACCATGGCCGAACGGCGGATGAGGAAGGTGGAGGGGTGCAGCTCGGTCAGGCGCGAACCCAACAGGTCTCCGAAGGAGACGCTGGTGCGGTCCAGGACCCGCTCGGACTCCACCTTGTCGTAGACCACCCGGATCCCGCAGCACACCATGTCCGTTCCGGGTTCGGAACGCATGATCTCCACTTGGGCGCGGAGCTTGTCGGGCAGCCAGGTGTCGTCGTCGTCGCAGAAGGCCACCAGGTCGGTGACGGCGGCCAGCACCCCGGTGTTACGCGCTCCCGCCAGCCCGGGCGTCTGCGTGTTGGTCACCACCTCGACCCGACGTTCCCCCTCGTCCAGGGCGAGGGAGGGGTCGGGGCGGTCGTTGTCGAACACCACGATCGTGGTGACGCGCCCCGGGTAGTCCTGTTCGGCCACCGCCCTCAACGTGCGGCGCAGCAGTTCGGGGCGGCCCCGGGTCGGGACGACCACGGTCACCTCCGGCCAGGTGTCGTCCACGACCGCGGTGGGCGTCACCGGTTCGGTCGTGGCGCCGTCGGTCACCAGGTCGATGAGCTCTCCGGCGCGCAGGGCCGCCCTCTCGGCCCCGCCGTCGGTCTCGGGTGCCACGCGAAAGTCCTCCGGGGAGGCCAACGCCTTGTCGATGAACGTGTGCAGTTGTTGGGCGGTCGAGCAGCCGCGGATCCGGCCGGCCCCCTCCATGCGTTCGACGAACAGCAGCTGGTGGTCGTCGACGTGCTCCTCCAACTCCGGGTCCCTGGCCACCACGATGGGCATCCGGCCCGCCGACCTGGCCTGGGTGATCGTGCCGGGGCCGCCATGGGCGACCACCACCCTCGCGTGCCGCATCGCCTCGGTCAGTTCGTCCCCGGGCAGGAACGGAACGCCGGAGGCCCGCTCCGGCGCGGATCCGTGCCCGTACTGGACGAGGATCCTCAGGTCCGGGTGGCGGCGGGCGTAGTCGTCGATCCAGCGCACGAGGCGGTCGAACGCGTGGTGGTCGGTGCCGACGCTGACGACCACGTCGGGATGGTCGTCCTCGTCGTCTCGGTGCGGGTTCGGGCGTGTGGTCTGTTCGGTCACAGGAGTGGTCCTACGGTGATCGCGGTCGGCATGAACGAACGCTGTTCCTCCCATTGGGTGAGGAACAGCCTGGTGAACGGCTTGCAGAGACGGGCGGTGAGAGTGGGCGTGTCGATGCGGTCGTAGACCTCGATGTAGACGGTCGGGATCCGCAGCGCCCAGGCCAGCACGAAGAAGGGCAACGCGACCCCGGCTCCGGTGCTGACGACCACGGAGGGGCGCCGTCCGCCCATCACCCGTAGGGCCAGGACCGTGTTGCGCAGCAGGTTGCCGATGTGACGGGTGGTCGGGTGGAAGGCCCACCGCACGTTCTCCCCGCCGAGGGCGGCCTCGGCGTCGGGCGTGCGGAAGGTGACCCACACGCGTTCTCTGTCCCGCCACCAAGGACGTAGCGAGCACAACTGGGTGAGGTGACCGCCGCTGGAGGCCACCAGAAGGACCGGACGTGCAGACATGTCGTGATCAACTCATAACCGTGTGTCATGAACCGGGATGTGCGAGTGCGGGGTCGGGGCTCTCGGGTTCACCTCCACGACCTCAGGGACAGGTGGTCGCGCAGCCACCACAGCGACGCCAGGTGCCCGAGGACGCCCGCGGCGATGGAGATCCCCAGGGCCGGAAGTCCGCCCCCGGTCATCGCCTCCACGACCAGGGGGAGTCCGCCGAACCACACCAGGGCGCAGCCCACGGCGACCAGGACCGGACGACTCACCGGATGCAGCGCCACCAGGGAACGCAACTGCCACAGGGGCAGGGTCTTGCGCACCAGTACCGCGATCACCAGTGCCACCGCCGCGCCCACCGCTCCGTGGGAGGGCACCAATAGCAGGCACACCCCCACGTTGGCCAGCAACGACAGCAGGTTGTTGAGCAGGTTCAGGCCGGTGCGTCCGGTCATGGTGAGCACGAGGTCTCCCATGCCCAGGACCGCCCCGGTCAACTGTCCGAGGCACACGGTCACCAGGACCACGGCGCCGGTCGCGTACGCGTCTCCGAACAGCCGCATCACTTCGGGGGCGAACACCAGCGCGGAGAGGTAGAGAGGCCAGTTCAGACACACCAGCCAGGCCGTTCCCGCCTGGTAGAGCGAGCGCACGCCCGAGTGGTCCTCCGAGGCCAGGAGCTCCACGAAACGGGGCTGTGCCGCGTACAGCACCGCCTGGGTGCCGAACTGGCCCACCACCATGATCCGGGTGGCGGCGGTGAAGACGGCGGCCCCGCTCAGGCCGCCGAGCAGTGCCACCATCACCACCCCGCCCCGCTGCACCCCCATCTGGGCGACCCCGCCCAGGGCGCGAGGGAGCGAGAAGGCCCAGAACCTCGCCGGGGTGACCGGGCCCTCGTCGTCGGGCGGCACGGCGACGCTCTCGGGAACGGAGCGGCGTACGAGTCGACCCACCCAGAACCAGGCCAGCACCGCCGCCGGCAGGTAGGGGCCGGCCCAGGCCAGGGCCAGCAGCCCGACCGACCCGGTCAACGCGATCATTCCGACCAGCGCGAGCTGCGCCAGCGGCCGACCGACCCGGTCCACCAGGACGGTCGCCGACATGTCGTGATGGGCCCGGGTCGCGGCCAGGGCCGTGTCGGTGAGCACCGCGAACGGGAGGAACAGCGCCAGGATCCTCAGGTAGGCGGCGGCCTCCTCGGGGCCGAGGGCGTCGGCGAGGGGGTCGGCGAACACCAGCAGGAGCACCGAGACCAGGGACGCCGTCACCACCGCCGGTCCCATGGCCAGCCGCAACAGCGCGGGGACGCCTCCGGGGCGGCCGAACACCCGGAGCCGGGCGATGAAGTACACCAGCCCGTCCGGGGCTCCCAGGTTGGCCACCGCCGTCATGATCAGGAACACCGACGTCGCGGAGAACAGCAGGCCCGCCGTCTCCTGGGAGAAGGCGCGGGCGATCGCGACGATCAACGCCAGGTTGAGCACGGCGCTCACCACCGCGCCCGCCATGTTGATCACCCCGCCGCGCAGTACGCGGCGGGTTCCGCGGTCGACGCGGTGTTCCGCCGACGTCACATCGACCACGAGGGGGTGCGCCCCCACCAGTCGGCGAGGCGGGCGTCGCTCTCGGTGAACCGGGCGGTGAGTTCGGCGCGCAGGGAGTCCGGCATCACCGAGCGCTTACGGGCGTTGTGGCGGCCGGGCGCGGCCATGGGGGTGGTGGGCAGGCCCAGGAAGCGGACGATCTCCTCCAACGCGCGGGAGGTTCCGTCGAACAGGTCGGCGTAGTCCACCACGTGCATGCGATCCCGCCCCAACCGGGCCTCCATGCGCAGCAGTTGATCCACGTAGTGTCCGCGCGCCACGTACCCGTGGTGCTGGTGGGAATGGGAGTAGTGGCCCGGGTCCTCGATCAGACGCTCCTCGGCGCCCGCCAGACGCTCCGGCTCCAATTCGATCGCGCGCGCGAAGGATTCGGTCTCGAAGCCCCGGGCGGTCTCGTGGGCGTGCGCGGAGTAGGCCCGCTCGACCGGATCGCGCAGGAGCACCACGACCTTGACCCCGGGCAGTTCGCGGGCGATCCGCTCCGGGGCCAGGGGATGGAACAGGTAGTACGGGCTGGACTCGAAGACCAGGGTCCGCGGTCGTCCCCACCGGGACCGCAGGCCGCCGCGCAGAGGGAAGTGCGAGCGGTACCAGGACAGGCCGCGGTGGTATCCCGTGTCGAAGTAGTGGACCCCCTTGCGCAGGGTCGGACCGGAGATCGCGGGGTGCGAGCACAGGGCCTTGAACAGCGAGGTGGTGCCCGACCGCTGGGCTCCGCAGATGAGGAAGTCCGGCAGGGCCCTCGCCGGACTGGTCACGCCCCCCAGCCCGTCGGCGATCGGTAGCAGGGCGCGCCGGGCCGGGACGGCCAGGCGATTCAGCGCAGAGGTGGCCCGGGACATCGCGAGCTCCTTCGTTGTGAGACGTGGCCCCGCCGCGGCGACGACGGGGTCGGGACGCGTGCCGTCCGATGACATCGGTCGTTCAACCGGTGTGGACGGCCTCGTGGGCGGCTCGTTCCTGGAGCCCCTCCAGGGCGGGGAGCAGCCAGTCGTCGACGGCGGCGAGGTGACCTCCGCTCTCCGCCTGACGGTCGTGCAGGTAGCGGGTGGCCAGGTCGATCAGGTACAGGGCCATCACGGTGGAGACCGTGTTGGGCCGTACTCCGAGCTCGGCCAGGAGAGGGTCGCGCAGAAGCCGCGCGCCGCTGTCCAGCCAGCGGTGCACCCCCGGGTGGACCCCGGCCTGAACGCATTCGTTGAGGTCGTAGTGCAGGGCGTCGAACCCGGCGGGGGCGTCCAAGGACAGGCGTTCCCAGTCCCAGACGAACGCCCGTCTCGCGGTGCCGGCGATGTTCCATCTGGTGAGGTCGCCGTGCCAGGCGCCGAAGCACAGGGACACGTCCGGGAGGCGTTGCAGCGCGGCGCGCAGAGGGCCCACCTCGGGCCGGGAGCCGAGCTTGGCGATCCGTTCGTCCAGCGCGCTCCGGTAGGGGCTCATCGAGAGTCGGCGTTCGGTCACCGGGGCCACGGAGACGATCCGGGTGACGCAGCGCAGGAGCTGGTGTCGGGTGGGGCGGTCGGTCTGGCCGCCCACCGGGAGCCCCTCCTGCACCAGCAGAGGCTGTCCGTTCCACTCGCCCTCGTAGAGGAGACGGGGCACCGTCACGTCCGGCAGTCTCGCCTCCGACAGCAGCCGGAGCGCCTCGGCCTCGGCCCGGACCAGCCGGCCGGTGAGCTCGTTGACCGCGACCTTGGCGTAGCCGATGGTCCGCCCGCCGGGGGTCAACAACAGCAGGACCGGTTTGCGGTTGGCGCGCGGCGGTCCCAGGTGGATCGCGATGGACAGATCGCGGTCCAGCGCGGCGGCGAGCGCGTGCTCGATCCCCGGGCCGGCGCCCACGTACAGCCGGTCGCGCAGCAGGAGCGGGGCCACCCCGCTGGCGAAGGCCCCGGTCAGCAGCAGAGTGCGCAGGCGCTCGCGCAGGGAGTGGTTCTGCGCGAAGGAGGTGATGCCCCGGGTGGCCGCCGAGCGGTCGTGCACGGGCAGGATCACCCTCGGGTTGTGCGCGCTGGGCACCGGCAGGTACTGGTGCCCCCGGCGCCGGGGAGGCGCGTTGCGAGGGCCTCCGTCTCCGGTACCGAGCAGTCCGCCGCAGGGCCACAGCACGGCGGCGAGATCGGTCAGGTAGGTGGTCTCTGTGGTCACCAGGCACCCCCGCCGGTGCGCGCGGGTCCCCGTCGTGCCGACACCCTCGGTTCCTCGACGCGCCACAGGAGGGCGACGGCGATCATGGTGACGGCGAGCGGGGACATGAGCGCGACGTAGAAGAACATGTACCAGAACAGCAGCAGAACGGTCAGCAGGGCTCCCTGCCCGACCAGGGTGGTCGCGGAACGGTAGCGCCACGCGACCAGGACGAAGAAGGCCACGAACAGGGCCGTGCCGACCCAACCACCGGCGATGAGCGTCATCCACAGTTGACCGGCGTTGCCGATCACGTGTTGACCGCAGCCGGGGCACTCGGCGGTGGGGCCGACCGCGATCGAGTCGGAACTGCCCAACGACTCCCGCGTGGTGCCCCACCCCACGATGGGGGAGAGGTCGGCGGCCTCGACGGAGGCGGAGTTGGTGGCGGCGCGGCCGTCGTCGCTGTGGGGGTTGTCCGCCCGCGCGCGCACGACGTCGGCGAGGGGGGACAGGAACAGGCCCGCCATCAGGAAGAGCATCGCGACCGTGCCGGCCAGGACCGGGACCACCCGACCCCGGCGGAGCGCCTGCACGGCGACGAAGAGCACCGAGAGGACCAGGCCGGCCCACAGCGCGCGGTTCAGCGAGTGGACGACCGGGGCCACCGAGGCCACGACGACGATCAGCGCGGCCCAGCGGACCGGCCCGGTCCGTTGGAGGATCCACCCCAGTACGAGCCACACCAGGAGCAGGGACAGCATGTAGCCCCAGATGTTGGTGTACTCCCAGGGGGCCTTCGGCCGGGCCGATTCGTAGCCGAAGATGTCCATGACCTGGGCGGAGGCCGGATGGATCAACGTCTGCATGTAGGGGTCGGAGACCAGGGATCCGGGCATCAGGTACTCCAGCGGCGCGGTGAACTCGAACCGCGGCGCGAGCATCCCCAGGTAGCCGCCGGCCACGGTGACCAGGCACAGCACGGCCAGGGCCCACACGACGCGGCGCACCGGCAGTTCACGCTCGGTGAGGTTGCCGATGTAGAGCATCACCACGGTCAGCACGAGGTAGTTGACCGCTCTGAGGATCGCCCCCGGAAAGCCCCCGCTCTCGGGGACGGTCCCCGGCATCGTCAGGGGCACCAGGGCCAGACCGAGCAGGGTCCACACCAGGAACAGGCCCCACACCCAGAACCACGGGGGGACCCGCAGGCCCACCGTCCGGTGCCGCCGGACCAGCTCGGCGAACATCGGTACGGCGAACAGCCAGTAGGCGAACTGGCCCATGCCCAGAGCCCACCACAGGGGATAGCCGGCGAGCAGCCAGATCAGAGGTCGTCCGGTGACCGGGGCGAGGCCGCGCGCGGGCGCGACCTCCCAGGCCACCCCTTTCGGACGCGTCCCTCGGACGGCCCGGCCCCGGGCCGTCAACGTCGGGATCCCGCGGAGGCGGCCCCGGCGCCGACGGAGGGGGTCGAGTCGGATCCGTTCGTCTCCTCGTCCTTCTCGGCCTCGGACGTGTCGGCCTCGGCGGGCCGCGGGGGCGCGGACGGGACGGACTCGGGCAGGGGGGCGGGCGCGGGCTGACGGGGGACCGTGATCGAGCCGGGCACGGCCACCCCGAAGCGGGAGCCGGCGGTGATCAGCTCGTTCAGGACCTCGCGGCGGCTCCGGCCCAGCTCCACCACCGGGAGCAGCAGGTCGGCGTGGGCGGCCAGCGCGTGGGCGTCGGCGCGCTCTCCGGCGGAGGCGGTCACGATGACCACGAACTCGGCGCGGGGACGGAGCAGGTCGACGAGCTCGGCGGCGCCGCCCTGGAACGGGGCCGTGACGCCCGGACGGCCGTACCGCAGCGCGCGCAGACGGGGGAGCCCGGAGGGGCGGACCACCAGGTCGTCGGGGTTCTCGCCGTCGACGAGGATCTCGGCCAGACCGGGGCCCTCGTCGAGCCCGAGGAGGGCGTTCATGGAGTCGGCGCGCGGGTCGGCGCACACCAACAGGGTGTCGGAGCCACCCCGGGCCAGGGCGGCGGCCAGGTTCACGGCGGCGGCGATCCCCGAACGCCCGGGAGTGGTGCCCGTGACCACGATCACCTGGCCGGAAGCGGACACTCCGTCGACCACGGAGGCCCCTCCGACGGACGCGCGGGCACGGATCAGGTGGGCGAGTTCGTCGGCGCGCCGCCCGTCGGGGTCGGCCTCGGTGAGCAGCCCCGGGGTCCGGTCGGGGTCCGTGCCGGGAGTGGACAGGTCCAACAGGACGGGCAGGCCGGCGATCCGGGCGGTGTCCTCGGTGTCGCGCAGGCGCGGGTCCAGCCGGTCGCGCACGACGGCCGTCAGGAGCCCGGCCAGGAGCCCGAGGGCCGCGCCCGCGACGATCCACAGTGCCGGGATCGGGGAGGAGGCCGAGGCGGGCAGGTCGGCCGGGGTGAGGACCTGACCGGGGGAGACCGTCTCCCGCAGGGCGCCGAGCGGGCCGATCATGTTGCCGAGGTCGCCGATCTCCTGCCGGAGGGCGTCGGCGCGGGCGCTCTCACCGGCGTTCGAGTCGCCGGGGGCGGTTTCGGACAGCGCGTCGTAACGCTCCTGCTGTTCGGCCCGCAGGGTCTCCAGATGGCCGTCGATGAGGTTCCGGACCTGCGTTCCACGCTGTTCCAGGTAGGCGTCGGCGAGGGCGGCGGCACCCGTGCGCGCGGTCTCCGGGGAGCGGGCGGAGTAGTGCAGTTCCATGATGTTGCTGTTGGGCGGGACGGTCACGTCGACGTGTTCGCGTACGTCCTCGGCCGAGGGGGAGCCGGGGATCTCCTCGGCGGCGGCGCCGGCGACCCGGTCGGAGAGGACGACCTGGGCCTCGCTGTCGAGGTTGACGTCGCCGGTCAGGCGGCCGGAGCGCTCCCCGGTGAACTCGGCCATGCCGGTCGGGTGCACTTGGACGGCGGTGACGGAGGTGTAGGTGGAGGGCACGGCGAACGCCCCCGCGGTGGCCAGGACCAGTCCGCCCAGCACACCCGCGACCACGAGCCGCCGGCGGCGCCTCAAGAGTGCGGTGTACTCCTTCAGTTCCGGTCCGGACGGGCCGGGGACGTCGGTGGCCATCGGGTCCTCTCCACACAGACATGGCAGCACTTTTAGTAAGTGATTGCATACTAAGTGTAATCCCTTTGGGTCTGCCCGACGGTTTGAGAAACGGCCTTTTCCCTTCCGAAACTGTCCGGAAACCGAGGGTCGAGGGGGAGAATCGATCGGATAAAGCGGACATCAAGCTTCTTCGAGCATGAAAAAGGGCGCCGGGATCTCCCGACGCCCCGCGCGCACGCGCCCGCGGACCTACCCTCCGGCGATCGCCGTGGGCAGCCCGGTCTCGGACTCCCAGGCCTGGTCGCACTCCTTCTGGCTGGAGACCGTCTGGGCCCGTGCCGAACAGTCCCGGTACTCGGTGGCCGGCCCGTTGTAGACGAACAGCACGGCGATCATCGACGCGGAGAGGACCACGCCCACCATGCCCACGGCCATACTCGCCAGGGCGCCGGGGGCCTCGGAGCCGTGGGCTCTGGCCGCTCGGCGGGCGCGTAGCCCCTGCACCAGGCCGAAGGCGGACAGGACTCCGCTGTAGGGCGGGAACAGAAAACCCGCCAACCCGAGGAACAGCCCCCAGAAGCCGCCTCGCTCCACCTTCGGTGGCTGGCCGTCGGTCCGGGGCTCCGGGCTGTGGTCGGTCACAGGTTCACTCCTTCGATGGCACCGTGCGGGGCGGGGCGCCGTGGTCCGCGGCGCCGGAGCGGCGCGGGGTCGTCTTGGACGCGAATGGAACTGAGGTCCGCGTGGGGTAGACGCTACCCGGACCGATAGGGTGGGAACGCGGACGGGCCGAGTAGGCCCAGGTCCGGCGTGTGCGCCGGACGTACGCGCATTCCGGATGCCGCGCCGTCCCCCGGCGCCCCCGGGAGCGGAGGGCCTCGGGCCTCTCCGCATCGTTCTTCTACACGTGAGGGAGAAGCACGCTTTGTCCGCGCGAGTGGTGGTTCTCATATCCGGGGCGGGCAGCAACATGGCCGCTCTGATGGAGGCCGCGAAGGACCCCGACTACGGGGTCGAGATCGTCGCAGTCGGTACGGATCGCGAGGGAACACGCGGTATCGAGGTCGCCCGGGAGGCGGGGGTGCCCACCTTCGTGGTCCCCTTCCGCGCCTACGCCGACCGTGCCGAATGGGATACGGCCATGTCCGACCGGATCGCCGAGTACACACCCGATCTGGTCGTCTCCGCCGGCTTCATGCGCATCCTGGGGCCCGCCGTCGTCGGCCGGCACCAGGCGGTCAACATCCACCCGGCCCTGCTCCCCTCCTTCCCCGGCGCGCACGCGGTACGCGACGCGCTCGCCCACGGTGTCCGCATCACCGGCACCACCATCCACTTCCTCGACGAGGGCGTCGATTCCGGGCCGATCATCGACCAGGTCGCGGTGCCCGTCGAGGACGGAGACGACGAGTCCGGCCTCCACGAACGGATCAAGGTCGTGGAACGGCGGATGCTGGTCGACACGGTCGGCCGGCTCGCCCGTGAAGGCTGGACCGTCGACGGCAGGCACGTGCGGTTCGGCCGCACCGACACGAAGGAGAACCGGTGACCCAGCAGGCCATCAGGCGTGCGTTGATCAGTGTGTACGACAAGACCGGTCTGACCGACCTGGGCGCGGGTCTGGCCGAGGCCGGGGTGGAGATCGTCTCCACCGGCTCCACCGCCGCCACCCTCACCGCGGCGGGCGTGCCCGTCACCCCGGTCGAGGACGTCACGGGCTTCCCCGAGATCATGGAGGGCCGGGTCAAGACCCTCCACCCCTCCGTGCACGCGGGCCTGCTCGCCGACCGGAACAACCCCGACCACGTCGCCAAGATCGACGAGTTGGGCATCGCCCCCTTCGATCTGGTCGTGGTCAACCTCTACCCCTTCTCCGACACCGTCGCCTCGGGTGCCTCCGAGGCCGACTGCATCGAGAAGATCGACATCGGCGGTCCGGCCATGGTGCGCGCCTCCGCCAAGAACCACGGCAGCGTCGCGATCGTGGTCGACCCCGCCGCCTACGACTCCGTACTGGAGGCGGTCCGGGCCGGCGGCTTCACCCTGGACCGGCGCAAGGCCCTGGCCGGGCTGGCCTTCCAGCACACCGCCGCCTACGACGCGGCGGTCGCCGAGTGGTTCGCGACCGCCTACGCCCCCGACACGGAGACGGACGAGGGCGGCCTGCCCGCCTTCCGCGCCTCGGTGTACACCCGTGAGAGCGGTCTGCGCTACGGCGAGAACCCGCACCAGAAGGCCGCCCTCTACACCGAGGTCGGCGCCTCCGGCGGTCTCGCCGGCGCCGAGCAGCTGCACGGCAAGGCCATGTCGTACAACAACTACGTCGACGCCGACGCCGCCCTGCGCGCCGCCTACGACTTCGACGAGCCGTGCGTGGCCATCATCAAGCACGCCAACCCGTGCGGTATCGCCGTGGGCACCGACCTCGCCGAGGCCCACCGCAAGGCGCACGCGGGCGACCCGGTCTCCGCGTTCGGCGGGGTGATCGCCGCCAACCGCGAGGTCGACGCCGAGGTGGCCGCGCAGATCGCCGAGATCTTCACCGAGGTCGTCGTCGCTCCGGGCTTCTCGGACGAGGCGGTCCGGACCCTGTCGGCGAAGAAGAACATCCGCCTGCTGGTGGTCGCCGACCCGGCCAAGGGGCCGCGCCGCGAGTTCCGTCAGGTCAGTGGCGGTCTGCTGGTCCAGGACACCGACGTCGTCGACGCCGAGGGCGACGACCCCGCCACCTGGACCCTGGCCACCGGCACCCCCGCCGACGAGGCCACGCTCGCCGACCTGGCCTTCGCCTGGACCGCCGTGCGCGCGGTCAAGTCCAACGCGATCCTGCTCGCCGCCGACGGCGCCACCGTCGGTGTCGGCATGGGCCAGGTCAACCGGGTCGACTCGGCCCGGCTCGCGGTCTCCCGAGCGGGAGACCGGGTCAAGGGCGCCGTGGCCGCCAGCGACGCCTTCTTCCCCTTCCCGGACGGTCTGGAGATCCTCACCGAGGCCGGCGTCCGCGCCGTCGTCCAGCCGGGCGGTTCGGTCCGCGACGCCGAGGTGATCGCCGCCGCCGAGGCCGCCGGGGTCACGATGTACCTCACCGGCACCCGCCACTTCTTCCACTAACCGAGCAGGAGCAACGCATGAGCGCGATCGTTCTGGACGGAAAGGCCGTCGCCAAGGCCATCAAGGAGGATCTGGCCGGGCGGGTGGCGCGGTTGCACGCCCAGGGGATCACCCCCGGGCTGGGGACCGTACTGGTGGGGGACGACCCCGGCAGCCACTCCTACGTGCGCGGCAAGCACCGGGACTGTGCCCAGGTGGGCATCGCCAGCATCCGTCGCGACCTGCCCGCGGACGCCACCCAGGCGGACGTGGAGCGGGCCGTCCACGAGCTCAACGAGGACCCGGCGTGCACGGGTTACATCGTGCAGCTCCCCCTGCCCAAGGGGCTGGACGAGGGGCGCGTGCTGGACCTGATCGACCCGGTCAAGGACGCCGACGGTCTCCAGCCGGTCAACCTGGGCAGGCTCGTCCTCATGGAGGAGGCCCCGTTGCCCTGCACACCGCGCGGCATCGTGGAGCTGCTCCGCCGCTACGACGTGCCGCTCAAGGGCGCGGAGGTCGTCGTGGTCGGACGCGGCGTCACCGTGGGCCGCCCCCTGGGGCTGCTGCTCACCCGCCGTTCGGAGAACGCCACCGTCACCCTGTGCCACACCGGCACCCGTGACCTGGCCGAGCACACCCGTAAGGCCGACGTCATCGTCGCCGGAGCCGGGGTGCCCGGGCTGATCACCCCCGACATGGTCAAGCCGGGGGCGGCCGTGCTGGACGTGGGCGTCTCGCGCACCGAGGCCGGTCTCGTCGGAGACGTGGCCCCGGGCGTGGAGGGCGTCGCCGGGCACCTTTCCCCCAACCCCGGGGGAGTGGGCCCGATGACCCGGGCGATGCTGCTGGTCAACGTGGTCGAGGCCGCCGAGCGTCAGGCCGCGGCCCGGTCCTGAGCGCACCGGTCCACGGCGAGGGGCGGTCCCGCATGGGGTCGCCCCTTCGGTGTGCCGGGCACGGGCTCAGACGGCGCGACGCGAGTGGTCTCCCACCGGCATCGGCCGGACCAACCCCAGGGCGACCACCTCGTTGGCCAGACGGGTACGCCGGTTCTGCCCCTCCGGGATGCGGAACTTCTGGTAGAGCCGCAGGAGATGCTGTTTGACGGCCGCCTCGGTGACCACCAGGGCCTCGGCGATGTCGCGGGCGGTGGCGGGGGCGACGAAGGCCTCCTCGGACAGGGCCGGGCGGCACAGGGCGGTGAGCACGTCCAGCTCGCGTCGGGTCAGCTCGGGGGTGGCACCGCGACGCAGCACCTTGTCGGGGCTCAACTGTTCCTTGGGCAGCCCGCCGATCCGACAACGGGCGGTGCCGAAGCTGACGACGTCGCCCTCCTCCAGGACCCGCCGGGCGATCGGGCGGCCGTTGACACGAGTGCCGTTACGGGACAGACCCAGGTCCACCACGTAGACGTAGGGTCCGCGGCGGATCAGTTCGGCGTGCAGCTGGGAGACGCTCTGGTCGTCCAGACGGATGTCGGTCCCCTCGCCGCGGCCGACGGTGGTGACCTCGTCCGCGAGGGGGCGGACCTCTCCGGTCTCCTCGACACGAAGGTAGGGGCCCTCCACGGCGGATCCCCCCGAACCGCCGGTGTGCGGTCGGTGCGGGTAGGAGCGGCGGTGGGGGAGGGCGGGTTGACGTGGGGTGGCGGTCCGATCGATACGACGCGTGGGCTTCATGGGGGTAGGTCCTCGCTCACCGGTGCACTCAATCTCCAGCTGGGTTACCCGGCTGGTACGTGTTCTACGCGCTTACCCCGCAGTTAGGGGGATAAGGCCCGGGATTACGGTCTTGTGGCCGAACCGGAAGCGGGAAACGGTCGCCGGAGCCTCACTAGGGAAGTGGGTCCGTTTCGGTGAGACCTGAGGTGTCACCGGGGCCGGACACTACAATGGGCGCGGTCCCTCCCAGGGCGGAACGCGATCTCAGAGGGGATCGGCCGGAGCCTCCCGAACGTGAGCCGTGGTCGAGCGCCGTTCGGTTTCGGACAGAGTCCCGGACGAAGGATGGCCGATCCGGGCCGGCGGCCCGGGAGAGACCGTGAGAACGAGCCGCGAGGCGGCCAGGCAACTCGGAAGCGAACAGGTCGGGACGCGGTGAACGACGCGGAGCAGGCTGAGGTGGCGGGGTCGGACGGGAACATCCCCGACGACGGCGCGGGCGAGAGGAAGGCCCCGGTCCGGAGGGCGGTGCCGTACTGGCTCTCCCAGGTCCCCTACGCGCTGGTGCTGTCCACCCTGGCGGCGGGGATCGTGGTCGTGGCCGCCGCCTACTTCAAACGGGGACCGGCGATCATCGCGGGGGCGCTGCTGCTCGCCGCGACCTTCCGTCTGGTGCTGCCCAAGGACTGGATCGGACTGCTGGCGGTGCGGCGCCGATGGGTCGATCTGCTCACACTGGTGACCCTCGCGGTCCTTCTGATCGTCCTGGCATGGGTGGCGCCGCAACTCTCCTCATGAGCGTCTAATAAGCTTGATGTCGAGATACCGCGACACCGATAAGCGCCGCCTCCCCGGATGACACGGACACCGGGCGGGATCAGGGATCGCCGCGCGCGGAGCGGCACCGGTCACGAACCGGCGCCGCCGCTCCGCCGCACGAGGCGGCGAAGACTGAAGGGACAGCCGCACAGCCATGGCCAAGATCAAGGTCGAAAACCCCGTAGTCGAGCTCGACGGCGACGAGATGACCCGGATCATCTGGTCCTTCATCAAGGACCGTCTGATCCTGCCCTACCTCGACGTCGACCTGAAGTACTACGACCTGGGCATCGAGGAGCGCGACCGTACCGACGACCAGATCACCGTCGACGCGGCCAACGCCATCAAGGAGCACGGCGTCGGCGTCAAGTGCGCCACCATCACGCCGGACGAGGCCCGGGTCGAGGAGTTCGGCCTCAAGAAGATGTGGCGGTCGCCCAACGGCACCATCCGCAACATCCTCGGTGGCGTCGTCTTCCGCGAGCCCATCATCTGTGAGAACGTGCCGCGGCTGGTGCCGGGCTGGACCAAGCCGGTCATCATCGGCCGTCACGCCCACGGCGACCAGTACAAGGCCACCGACTTCAAGGTCCCCGGCCCCGGCACGGTCACCATGACCTACACCCCGGCCGACGGCAGCCAGCCGGTCGAGTTCGACGTCGCCGAGTTCCCCGAGGCGGGCGGCGTCGCCATGGGCATGTACAACTACCGCAAGTCCATCGAGGACTTCGCCCGGGCCAGCCTCAACTACGGCCTGGACCGGAACTACCCGGTCTACATGTCGACCAAGAACACCATCCTCAAGGCCTACGACGGCATGTTCAAGGACGTGTTCGAGGAGATCTTCGAGGCCGAGTTCAAGGAGAAGTTCGCCGCCGCGGGCCTCACCTACGAGCACCGTCTCATCGACGACATGGTCGCCGCCGCGCTCAAGTGGGAGGGCGGCTACGTCTGGGCCTGCAAGAACTACGACGGTGACGTCCAGTCCGACACCGTCGCGCAGGGCTTCGGCTCCCTGGGCCTGATGACCTCCGTGCTGCGCACCGCCGACGGCCGCACCGTCGAGGCCGAGGCCGCCCACGGCACCGTGACCCGTCACTACCGCCAGCACCAGCAGGGCAAGCCCACCTCGACCAACCCGATCGCCTCCATCTTCGCGTGGACCCGCGGTCTGGAGCACCGGGGCAAGCTGGACAACACCCCGAAGGTGATCGAGTTCGCGAACACCCTCGAGGACGTCGTCATCAAGACCGTCGAGGGCGGCCAGATGACCAAGGACCTGGCGCTGCTGGTCGGCTCCGAGCAGGAGTGGCTGACCACCGAGCAGTTCCTCGCCGCTCTGGACGAGAACCTGAGCAAGCGTCTCGCCTAGGTCCCACCACGGTCGTCGTGAGCCGACGACCCGAGTGAGACACCGGTCACGCCCGGGTGTCCCGGTGAGGGGGCGCCCGGGCGTCGTCGTTCCCGGATCTCAGCGGGTGAGACGCGCGGAACGCCGTGTTCGCGGGGGTTCGCGACCGCGGAAGTGACGGACTTCCTCGGCGTGTTTCCCGTGTTCGGGCGACACGGAGGTCCTCGAGGTGGGAGGATGACGGGGTCGGCGTGGGACTCATGGTGCCAATGCGACGTAGGACACGTGGATCCGATTCGCGCCTTTCATGAACTTTGACTTATTGTGGAGTCACGCCGGTGAGAACCGGCAGGCCAGGGCGGCCTCGCGGCCCCCGAGCCACCATGACCGACGTGCCGGCCGTGCGCCCGCTGGGGGGTAGGCGCGCACAGTACGGAACGTCATGAAGAAGGGCCCGTCACCTCGGTGACGGGCCCTTCGTCCTTTCCGGGCGGACCTCCGCCCGCCCGGAGGGGGATCAATCCTGCATGGCCTCCTCGGGGATGGGCTCGCCCTCGCGCATCGCGTCGAACATCATCTCCGACCTGGCCTGGTCCCACAGCACGACCGAGCCCACGCCGTCCAGGGTGGGGGTCTCGCCGACCGGAACCGCGGTCGTCTGCGTGCCGCCGCGCATCGCCATCAGCATGCTCGCCAGATGCCGCAGCTTGTCGCCCTCGTCGACCATGAAGGTGTCGGTGCCCGCCGTCACCAGCGGCACCGCGCGGAAGGGGTTGAACATGGTGGAGGGGGCACTGGCCTTCTGGATCAGCGCCGAGAAGAACTCGCGCTGACGCTGGATCCGGTCCAGGTCGGCCCGGGGGGTGGCTCGTGTACGGACGTAGCCCAGCGCGGTGCCGCCGTCCATCTCCTGACAGCCCGCCTCGATGTCGAGACCGGCCTTGGGGTCCTCCATGGGCTCCTCGGGGCACATCTCCACGCCGCCGACCGCGTCGACCAGGTCGACGAAGCCGCCCATGCCGATCTCCACGTAGTGGTCGATCCGCACGCCCGAGGCGCGCTCGAACGCCTCCACCAGGGGAGCGGGGCCGCCACAGATCTCCTCGCCCTCCTCGTCGGTGCCGCACACCGAGTCCGCGAAGGCCGTGTTGATCTTGTTGTCGGCGTATCCGGGGATGGGCATCGGCACGTAGGAGTCGCGCGGCACGCTGACGATGGTGGGGTCACCGTCGCGGGGCATGTACAGGACCATGATCGTGTCGGTGCGACGTCCCTCGGCGCGACCGGTGGACAGCTCACGGATCTGGTCGTCGTCCAGCCCGTCACGACTGTCGGAGCCCACGATCATGTAGGTGGTGCCGCGGGCCCGGTCGGGACGGCCGTCGTAGTCCTGGAGCGCGTCCACGCGCTCCAGACGGGAGTTCGCCCACAGGTAGAACGAGGTCGGCGCGACCAAGAGCACCACCAACAGGATGATCGCGGTGGTGCGGAACCGTCGTTTGCGCTGCTCCCTGGCCCTGCGCTTGATCCCGCGCCCGTCGTACTCGCGTCCCTCGGCGTGGGTACGACGCCGGGGCGGCCGGTGCGGGGGGACCCGGTCCGCCGGGGGGAGGCGGCGGGTCTCTCCCACCACGCGCTGCTCGGACTCACGGGAGCGGTAGAGCCTCTCGAACTCGTCCGGCTTTCCCGGGTCGCCGGCGCGCCGGAACACGCCGCCTCTGTCGTGCTCGCCGGTCGAGCCGGGATCGTCCCGGTGTCGTCGGTCAGCCATGGGTCTTCGCCTATCTGCTCGGCGCCGTATGCCGCTCGGTGTGTCCTTTGTCCCTTGTGATCGCTGACAGGGTAGTCCGGTTCGAATCGTTCGCCGCCGGCGGCCGTCGGCGAGCGAACCGGGACCCGGGAGGGTCGGGGGATCAGTCCACTCTGCGAGCGCCCTCGGAAGGCAGTGCGACCCGTACCCGCGGTTCGGGGCGACCCCGGACGCGGAAGGCCTCACGGATACCCGAGACGACGTTCTCCACCCGTTCGGACGGCACCAGGGCGTAGGAGGTTCCGGCCCAACCCGACATTCGGGCGCCGCGCGCGCCCGAACGCGCGGCCGACTCCACCGCGGTCTCCACCGCCGGCAGCGGCAGGTCGAACCGGCGCAGGGACAGGTGCGAGGCGGACAGGATCGGTCCGACCTCCCCGAACCGTCCCTCGCGCAGCAGGCCGACCGCGGCGTTGAGCCGATGGGTCTCGGTGACCGCGAACTCCACACGGTCGCGCAGGGCCGGGTTCTGGATCCGGCGCAGCGCGGCGGGGAGGTCCTGAACGGCGCGCAGCGGACCCAACGCCTCCTGGGCGCGGGCCAGTTCGGCGGCCCGGATCGGTCGGAGGTTCCGCCGGGGGAGCGCGCCGGTGTCCACCACCACCAGCCGCAGGTCGGAGCCCTCCAGGTCGAAGGGGAACAGCGCGGTGTGGCCACCCCGCCGGTTCACCCGCACCAGATGGCCGGAGCGGGCCTCCAGGCCGACCTTCAACTCCACGGGAAGCCCGTCGGGCGGTGTGGTCCCGGCCAGGTCGGACAGGGCCAGGGCCACGGCGGCGCCCACCGCGACGGAGTGGCCGAGGGAGGAGTGTTCGGGCAGGTCGGAGCCGAGGACCACCCGCACGCCGTGATCGGCCTTCAGCAGGCCCGCGTCGCGCGCGGACGCCACCACCGACGCCACCTCGCGTACGGCCCGGTGCCGCTCGCTCAGCGGGCCGTTGACCGTCGCCACCCGGACCCCGGGGTCCTCGGCGGTGCCGACGGCGGCCGTCACGCCCCACGGAAGACAGACGTACAGGGCGGGCCCCTCGGAGGCGGCCGTGTGCTCGCCCATCAGCGCCAGACGCCCGGGAGCGTGCCACAGACCGGAAGGGGGCGTACCGAACCAGCGGGTGAACCCCGCGGTCAGGGCGGAGGGACCGGGGGAGGCCTCCGGCCACACCCCCACGGGGCGCGCGTGTCCCGCCCCCAGCACCGCCCGCAGCCGTGCCCCGGTGACGCCCATGTTCAGCCCTCCGCCGTCGGTCTCTCGCCACTCTTCAGTCTGCCGTGGGTTCGGGAGTGTCCGGGCGTGGGGTTTTCTCCGGAGCGCACCGACGGGTCTAGGTTGATCCCGAACTGTGGCTTCCGGCGCCTCCACCGGTACACGGCCTCCCACCTCGCCGCGGGGGCGTGGGAGGTCGGGGAGCCGAACCAACACAGCCTGGAGGAACATGCCCACGATCCTGGAGCGGGCCAAGGGGACGGCCGCGCGCTACCGGCACCTGGTGATGGACGGTCACTGGGAGCTGCGGCGGCGCCACGCGTGGGCGGATCACCTGGTGCGGGCGTACGGTCGCTATTCCGACCGGGGCGGCAGTCAGCTGGCGGGGGCGGTCACCTATTTCGCGTTCCTGTCCTTCTTCCCCCTGCTGGCGTTGGCCTTCGCCGTGGTCGGCTATCTGGCGTCGCTCCAGGTGGAGCTCTCCACGTACCTGGAGAAGGCGCTGGACGACGTCCTTCCCGGGCTGTCGCAACAGTTGCCGATGGACCAGATCGCCGAGGCGCGTGTGGGCGCCGGGGTGATCGGCGCCCTGGGTCTCCTCTACGCGGGTCTGAACTCGATCTGGTCGCTGCGGGAGGCCCTGCACACGATCTGGTTGCGCAAGCCCGGCCAGGGGCCGAACTTCCTGGTGCGCAAGCTGCTCGACCTGGTGGTCATGCTGGGGCTCGGGGCGGCGCTGGTGTTCACGGTGGCCTTCACCGGTTTCGCGCAGAGCTCCACGATGTTCGTGCTCTCACTGGTCGGGTTGGACGGCTCCCTGCCGGCCGGCCTGGCGTTGCGCGCTCTGGGCCTGGTCATCGCGATCGGTGTGAACATGTGCCTGTTCGTGCTGATCTTCTCCCTGCTCTCGGGGGAGGGGAGGCCGACGCCGGTGATGTGGCGGGGCGCGCTGTTGGGCGCGGTCGCGTTCGAGGTGCTCAAGAACCTGGCGACGACGTTGCTGGCGAGCACGCTGGGCAACCCGATCTACGCCTCCTTCGCGGTCCTGGTCGGGCTGTTGGTCTGGATCAACCTGGTGATGCGCGTGGTCATGTTCAGCGCCGCCTGGACGGCGACGGGCCTGACGCTTCCGCCGCCCTACACGGGTTCGCTGCCGTTGCCGGAGGAGAGCGGGGTGGACTGGCGGCGTCCGATCACGGTGCTACGGCCTTCGGAGCGGGACCTGGCCGAACGACGATGGGCCCAGAAGACCCTCGCCCTGTTGTTGTCGCTGGTGGCGGCGGTGATCGCTGCCCTGGGTGCCGCTTCCGCACTCGGTCGCGAGGCCTTCCGGCGGGATTAGGGGAAATTGCCGGAGGGGCAATTCCTTCGTTTATTGGGTGTCTCCTCCGTATGCGCGACGTGTACGGCGGGTAGTCCTCTCCTGTCCCGGTTGACCGGTTCTCCGGGGCTTGCCGTGCTGCGCCGACCGAACGGTCGTCCACACCTTGCGGAGGGCAGATGGGAATCGCATTCAAGTCGTCCGAGCGCGCGACGTTAGGAGTCGAGTGGGAACTCCAACTCGTCGATCGGAACAGCCGTCACCTGCGGCAGGAGGCGGCACAACTCCTCGCGGATCTCCCGGACCTGAGTGGCGACGCGGCGGTCCCCCCGCTGCGCCACGAACTGATGCAGTCCCAGGTCGAGGTGGTGACGGGGATCTGCGAGACGGTGGACGAGGCCAAGCGCGATCTCGAACGCAGCGTCACTCGGATGCGGGAGGTGCTCGAACCTCGGGGAACCGTCCTGACCTGCACGGGGACCCATCCGATCGATCACTGGCGGGATCAGACCCTCAGTCCCGGCGAGCGCTACGGGGAACTGGTCGAGCAGATGCAGTGGCTCGCCCGGCGAATCCTGACCTGCGGGGTCCACGTCCACGTCGGAGTGCGGGATCGGGAGAAGGCCATTCCGATCGTGAACGCGCTCGCGAAGTATATACCTCATTTTCTTGCTTTGAGTGCTTCGTCCCCTTTTTGGAGCGGTCATGACACCGGTCTCGCCTCCGCGCGGTCCATTGTCTTCGGCGCCCTCCCCACCTCCGGCCCACCTCCGAACCTGTCCGGGTGGCCCGCTTTCGAGGAATACCTCGAAACCCTTCTGAAGGCGGGTACCATCGCCTCTATCAAGGAAGTGTGGTGGGACGTCCGTCCGCACCCTGATTTCGGCACCATCGAGATCCGGATGTTCGACGGGATTCCCACCTTGCGCGAGGTGGGAATGGCCGCCGCTCTCTCCCAGAGCCTGGTGGAGCTGTTCGATCACCAGCTCGACCGCGGGTACAGCTTGCCCAGCCCGCCGTCCTGGGTGGTGAAGGACAACAAGTGGCGGGCCACCCGCTACGGACTCGACGCTCGTGTCATCACGGATTCGCACGGCACCACCGTTCCGATCCGTGACGATCTCTACGAGTTGGTCCGCGAGCTGACACCGGTCGCCGCCCGCCTGGGCTGCGCGGAGGACCTGGACCTGATCTCCGAGATCCTGGACAAGGGCGCCTCCTACGAACGCCAACGGGCGGTCGTGGCCCAGGGAGGCTCGCTCCAGGACGTCGTGGACATGCTCTCCGCCGAGTTCGTCGGGGACCTCACCCGCGCCACGGTCGGCGTCGGCGACGGAGCCGGTGTGCGATAACGACGCGAAGTTTATAGAGGGGACCCTCCAATGCGGGGACATGACCTGCCGGAACAGTTGACCGCTTTTCTGGCGCGGCATGAACGGGAGCTCACGGGCTTCCGCCGGGACCTGCACATGCACCCGGAGCTCGCCTTCGCCGAGCACCGCACCACCGGCCGGCTGGCCGAGCGTCTGCGCGCGGTCGGACTCGAACCCCGGGTGCTCCCCCAGGGCACGGGTCTGATCTGTGACGTGGGCGAGGGTCCGGGTCCCCTGGTCGCCCTGCGCGCCGACATCGACGCGCTCCCCCTCACCGACGAGAAGGACGTCCCCTACCGTTCGACCGTCCCGGGCGCGGCGCACGCCTGCGGACACGACGTGCACACCACGGTCCTGCTGGCGACGGGGATGTTCCTCGCCCGGCAGGCCCGTGAGGGTGCGCTCCCCGGCCGGGTCCGGCTGCTGTTCCAGCCGGCCGAGGAGCTTCCGGGCGGCGCGGTGGAGGTGATCAACGCCGGCGGCATGGAGGACGTGGAACGCGTCTTCGCACTGCACTGCGATCCCCGACTGATGGTCGGCAGGGTGGGGCTGCGCACCGGTGGGATCACCGCCGCCTGCGACCAGATCATGGTCCGTCTGTCCGGGCCCGGCGGGCACACGGCCCGCCCCCACCTGACCTCCGACCTGGTCTACGCGCTGGGCAAGATCGTGACCGAACTGCCCGCCGCGCTCTCCCGCCGGGTCGACCCCAGGGCCGGCTTCAGCCTGGTCTGGGGGAGGATCAGCGCCGGTTCGGCCCCCAACGTCATCCCCGACGACGCGGTGGCCGAGGGCACCGTGCGCTGCCTGGACGACGAGGCCTGGCACCGGGCCCCCGACATCCTCAAGGGGATGGTGGAGTCGGTCGTCGGAGCCTACGGAGCCGAGGCCGAGGTGACCTACCGTCGTGGCGTTCCCCCGACCATCAACGAGGCGACCAGCGTCGACATCATGCGCGACGCGGTCACCCTCGCCCTGGGCGCCGACGCGGTCTCGCCCACCCCGCAGAGCCTGGGCGGCGAGGACTTCGCCTGGTACCTGGAGCACGCGCCCGGCGCGTTGGCCCGGCTGGGCACGCATTCCCCGGACTGGGACGGGCCCATGCTCGACCTGCACCGGGGCACCTTCGACGTGGACGAGAGGGCGATCGGCGTGGGGGCCCGCTTCATGGTGACCACCGCCCTGACCGCCCTGTGGGACATCTCCCGCCAGGGGGAGACCACGGATCGTGAGGCGATGGCCTGACCGGCCCCCTCCACGACCCGACAGGCGCCTCCATCGGTTTCCCGGTGCCCTCGTTGCGCCGTGTCGGGGCCGCTCATGCGCCGATGGCATCCTGAGTGGATGAACCAGCCACTCACTGTCGAACAGATCCGGCGAGCGCCCAAGGTGCTCCTCCACGACCACCTCGACGGCGGCCTCCGCCCGTCCACGGTCGTCGAACTGGCCCGAGAGGTGGGCTACACCGGCCTTCCCACCTATGACCCGGAGGAACTGGGTCGTTGGTTCCGGGACGCCTCCGACTCCGGTTCCCTGGAGCGCTACCTGGAGACCTTCGCCCACACCACGGCGGTCATGCAGACCCGTGAGGCCCTGGTCAGGGTGGCCGCCGAGGCGGCGGAGGACCTGGCCGCCGACGGTGTGGTCTACGCCGAACAGCGTTACGCGCCCGAGCAGCACCTGGAGGGCGGACTCACCCTGGAGGAGGTCGTCGAGGCCGTCCAGGAGGGGCTCGAGCTGGGGGAGAAGCGGGCCGCCGACGCCGGTCGGAGCATCCGTACCGGACAGCTCGTGACGGCGATGCGTCACGCGGCGCGCTCCTCCGAGATCGCCGAGCTGGCGGTGCGCTACCGCGACGCCGGGGTGTCCGGCTTCGACATCGCGGGCGCCGAGGCGGGCAACCCGCCCACCCGTCACCTGGACGCCTTCGAGTACCTGAGGCGGGAGAACTTCCACTTCACCATCCACGCCGGTGAGGCGTTCGGTCTGCCCTCCATCTGGGAGGCCCTTCAGTGGTGCGGCTGCGACCGTCTGGGGCACGGTGTGCGCATCATCGACGACATCACCACCGACGGGAACGGCGCGCCCGAGCTGGGCCGTCTCGCCCAGTACGTGCGCGACAAGCGCGTGCCCCTGGAGATGTGCCCCAGCTCCAACGTGCAGACCGGGGCCGCGGAGTCCATCGCCGAGCACCCGATCTCCCTCCTGCGCGACCTGCGCTTCCGGGTCACGGTCAACACCGACAACCGGCTTCAGAGCGGGGTGAGCCTGTCCGAGGAGTTCGCCAAGTTGAGCGAGGCCTTCGGCTACGACTGGGACGACCTCCAGTGGTTCACGGTCAACGCGATGAAGTCGGCCTTCCTGCCCTTCGACGAGCGTCTCGCGCTGATCAACGGGATCATCAAGCCCGGGTTCGCGCAGCTGAAGTGGGCGACGAGCTGATGACCGCCGATGACAGAGGGGGGTCCGCCCGGGGGACCACCCACGCCTCGACCTCCTCCCGGGTGATGGCGGTCGCGTGGATCGTCATCGCGGTCCTGTTGCTGCTGGACCTGGTGCTGCGCGGGACGGATCGCACCGCCTGGATCGCCGGGTCGGTGCTGGTCCTGAGCGTCGCCGCCGTGTACCTGGCCTGGCTGCGTCCCCGCGTGATCTCCACTCCGCGCGGCATCCGGATGGTCAACCCCCTGCGCGAGACCTTCGTGCCGTGGGCCGCCGTGGTGTGGGTGGACGTGGTGGACGTGGTGCGGGTGCACACCCCGCAGGGGACCTTCCGTTCCTGGCCGCTGAGGGAGACCAAGCGGGCCAAGGTCCGGGAGAACCTGCGTCGGGACTCCGGATACGTGGACCCCGACGACAACGACGATCCGACCACGATGCGTCCGATGGAGCTGGTCGCCCGTGAGCTGAGGCGGGACGCCGAGCGGTACAAGACGCGTCCGCTGAGCGGTCCGATCAAGGAGATCGACGAGGCGGGTCCGGCCGCGCTGGGTGCCGAGGAGCGGCCCCAGACGATGGTGCCGTTGGAGGTCATCGTCGTCTCCGTGGCGGCCGTGGTGCAGCTCGTCGCGGTGCTGCTGCTGACCTGAGCCTCCTCCTCGAGGGTTCTCCCCCCTCTCGGACCCGGCCCCGTGAACACGGGTGACCGGGTCCTTCTCGTTTCCGAGCCGGGGTTGACGCGCACCCCGGGCTTCTGGTTAGGTTAGGCATGCCTAAGGGAGAGTGTTCCGGGTGGGCGGGCTTCGCGCGGATGGCCACCCACCCGGATCCCTCTCGAAGGCACGCGCGCGGTTCAACCGAATAACGGGAAGAAAAGGTGTCGTACGTCGCGAGTCCAACGGGATCTGCGGGGATTCCGCGTGACGGGCGCACCGGGGAAAGCACCGCCCTCGATCGGAACCACGGTCGGTACCGTCCATCCCAAGGCCTCGGGATGTACGCTCGCCACGCCGGTACCGGCCACGTCGTTCCGGTCGAGGGCGCCCCATCCTTCCGACACAGGTGAGGGCCCGGTGGACACCGGGCCTTCGTCACGTCCTCGTGGTCTCAGGCGTCGCCGAGCACCCGTTGGATCAGTTCTCCGAGCTCACGGGAGCGTCGAGTGACGACCTCCAGTGCCCGCTCCTTCCGGAACGGCTCGATCATCGCCCCCAACGCGTCGTTGCTCACGATCGCCAACCCCAGGACCTCGGCCCCCATCTCCACGGCGGCGATGGTCTCCAGGGCGATCGACCGACCGACCACGTCCGCCCCCGCCTGCCGGAGCAGCTGGAGTTCGGCCGGGGTCTGCAACTGGGGGCCCGAGGTCGTCACGTACACACCCTCGGCGAGCGCGCCGTCCACCTGCCGGGTGATCTCCCGTAGGCGCGGACTGTAGGCCTCGCTCAGATCCACGAAGTCGGCCCCCGCCAGGGGCGAGGCGGCGGTGAGGTTGACGTGGTCGCGCAACAGCACCGGCTGTCCGGGGGAGAAGTCGGCGCGCAGAGAGCCCGCGGAGCCCGTGAGTACGGCTGTGCGGGCGCCCGCGGCGATCCCGGTGCGGACGGCGTGCACGGCCGCCATGGGGCCGTGTCCCTCATAGAGGTGCACGCGGCCCATGAAGACGACCACGCGTTTGTCGCCGACCCACATGCTGCGGATGCGACCGCTGTGTCCTTCGGCCGTGGGCTGTACGAAGCCGGGCAGGTCGACCGCGTCGAACTCGATGTCGTCCGTGCCCAGGGTGTCCGCCGCGGCCTCCCAGCCGGAGCCGAGCACCACGAGGGCGTCGAAACTGTCGGCGCCCGCGCGGGTCAGCAGCTCCTTGGCCGCCTCCTCCGCCAGCGTCCTGGCCTCACGGGTGCTTCGGGGTGGCTGCTCTGATTCACTCACAATTCGGATGCTACCTCTGTGTCATCACATGACTCCGTAACGCAACGCTCTTGTGTGCTTCCCTCCCCATTGCCGGCGATCCGTTCTCCGGGCGGGGGGTGCCTTGCGGATTCCGATGGTCGGGATGGTCGACAATGGAGGTAAGCGAGAAAATCAGGTGGTGCCCAGCCATGCCCACGGTCACCCCGGACCGGGAACGGGCGGGCCGCATCGCCCCGCAGAGGGAGTGAAGCAGCGTGACGAAGGTCGTGATCATCGGTGGCGGACCCGGGGGCTATGAGGCGGCTCTGGTCGCCGCACAGCTCGGCGCGGACGTGACGGTGGTGGAGCGCGACGGTATCGGCGGTTCCTGCGTCCTCACCGACTGCGTTCCCTCCAAGAGCCTCATCGCCACCTCCACCCGGACCACCTACGTACGTGAGTCCGCGGAACTGGGCATCCACATCCCCGAGGCCGAGGCCGAGGGCTGCGTTCCGGCCGTCGAGGTCGACATCCATCAGGTGAACGGTCGGATCAAACGCCTGGCCCGTGCCCAGTCCGACGACACCCGGGCCCGTCTGATCAAGGAGGGCGTCGAGGTCGTCAGCGGCGAGGCCCGCCTGGTCGACCCGCACATCGTCGCCGTCGGCGAACGCCGTGTCCACGCCGACGTGGTCCTTCTGGCCACGGGCGCCCACCCCCGTGAGCTGCCCACCGCCAAGCCCGACGGAGAGCGCATCCTCACCTGGCGCCACCTCTACGACCTGGAGGAGCTCCCGGAGCGGCTCATCGTGGTCGGCTCGGGCGTCACCGGCGCCGAGTTCGCCGGCGCCTACCAGGCCCTGGGCTCGGACGTCACCCTGGTGTCCTCCCGCAAGCTGGTCATGCCCACGCAGGACTCCGACGCGGCCGAGGTGCTGGAGGACGTCTTCGCCCGCCGCGGCATGACCGTGCTCAGCCAGACCCGCGCCGAGTCGGTCGTGCGCACCGAGGACGGCGTCCGCGTCACCCTCTCCGACGGGCGCACGGTCGACGGAAGCCACTGTCTGATGACCGTCGGCATGATCCCCAACACGGACGGGCTGGGTCTGGAAGAGGCCGGCGTCCGCCTCGGAGACGGGGGATTCGTCGAGGTCGACCGGGTCTCCCGGACGACCGTCCCCGGCGTCTACGCCGCCGGCGACTGCACCGGCGTGAACATGCTCGCCTCCGTGGCCGCCATGCAGGGCCGCATCGCGATGTGGCACGCCCTGGGCGAGGCCGTGGCCCCGCTCCAGCTCTCCACCGTCGCCTCCACGGTGTTCACCCACCCCGAGCTGGCCGCGGTCGGCGTCAGCGAGGACGACATCCGGAGCGGCCGTGTGGACGGTCGGGTCGTCACCCTTCCGCTCAACACCAACCCGCGCGCCAAGATGAACGAGGTCCGGGACGGCTTCGTCAAGCTCATCTGCCGTCAGCACACCGGCATCGTCCTGGGCGGCGTCATCGTCGGCCCGCGCGCCAGCGAACTCATCCTCGGCGTCTCGATCGCCGTCCAGCAGCGACTGACCGTCGACGACCTCGCGCACACCTTCTCGGTGTACCCGTCGCTGTCGGGCAGCGTCACCGAGGCCGCCCGTTCCCTCATGCTGGCCTCGCCGGAGTAGACGGAGCCCGGTCACGGGTGCCGGAACCACCCGCCGTGTGGATCAGTGCAGGGCACACGGCGGGTTTCGGGCCGGCGCTTACCCCGCCTTGACGGTCGAGGTCTTACTTTTTCGTCGTGATCTGTCCGAAATGCCAGAGCCCGATGCGTACCTTCGACCGTCAGGGCGTCCACATCGACCGTTGCGACGGCTGCCAGGGGATCTTCCTCGACCGAGGCGAGCTGGAGCGTATCGTCACCGCCGAACAGCGCCACTACGGCATGGCGCCCACCGACCCCCACATGCCCCCGCCCGCGGACCCCTACGCCCCTCAGGGCGGCCGCCGCCCCTACCCGGACTCCCCGCGCGGCTACCGCGGGTACGGCGACTCCCCCCGCCCCTACCGCGGGTACGACGATTCCCCCCGCCCCTACCGCCGTCGGCGCAAGGGCTTCCTGGAACAACTCTTCGACTGATCCGATCGTGCACCCTCTGATCTGCGCGCACTGTGGAGAATGGGACCCCGAACCCGACACCGGGGCCGGGGCCCGGCTGCTGCGCTGCTCCTTCTGCGGACTGACCCGGCCCTTCCTGCGGCTGCCACTGCTGTGCGTGACCGGACCCAGCGGGACCGGGAAGTCCACGGTGGCGCGAGCCCTCCTGGAAGGGCTTCGGGAACGGTGCGTCGTGCTCGAACAGGACCTGCTCTGGGTGGGCGGTCTGCGCGACCCGGCCGACGACCACCGCCTCTTCCGCTCCACGTGGTTGCGCACCGCAGCCATGGTGCAGCAGAGCGGGCGTCCCGTCGTGCTCTGCGGGACGGTGGTCCCTCCGGAACTGGAACATCTGCCCGAGAGGGCCCTGTTCGACGGGGTCCACTACCTGGCGCTCACCTGCGAGCCGGAGGTCCTCGCGGAACGGCTGCGGGCCCGCCCGGCCTGGCGGGGCTGGGACGAGGAGCGGATCATCGAGACCCTGGAGTACCAGGACTGGCTGCTGGCCGAGGCCGACCGGCTCCACCCGCCCGTGTCCCTGCTGGAGACCACGGGACGGCCCCTCTCCGAGACCACCGAGGCCGTGCTCCGCTGGGTCGACGCACGCCTGTCGGGGCCCTCCGGCGAGGGCCGACCCCGGACAAGGGAGAGGGCCCCGGGAGATCCCGAGGCCCTCCACGTGGACACGGCCTAGAAGTCGAAGCCGCCGAAGTCCCCGAAGTCGCCTCCGCCGTCGAAATCGCCGCCGTCGAAGTCACCACCGGCGTCCTCGGCCCCGGCGCCCATCATCCCGGCGCCCATCATCGACCCCATCATGGAGCCCATCATCATGCCGGTGAACATGCCCATCATCATGTTCATGCCGAAGTAGCCTCCCGCGTAGGGGGAGTAGGCGGGGCCGGCGTCGTAGTAGGGACGACGCTCACCGTCGACCTCGACCATGCGCACGTCGGGCTGACCGCCGGTGCGCACCGCCTGGGCGCACACCGCGCACGCGGTGACCGATCGGGGAGAACCGCCGGGCGGGGCCCAGGTGACGTCCTCGGACGAGGGGCCGTGCTGCGGGTTGAAGAAACAGGGGCCGCGCCGCGCGGGCACCGGCTCGCCGTTCATCCGGGCCCGGGTGGCGGTCATGTAGTACCGACCGTCCTCCAGGGCGCTGGTCACCTGCTTGACCTCCTCCGGCTCCCGGATGGTGTCCAGCAGCGACTTGGCCTGGTCGTAGGAGTCCATGGCCCGGGAGTAGTCGCTCCGGGTCGCGTCGTCCACCTTGGACAGGTCGATCTCCAGCCGGGCGACGTCCTCGCCGAGGCGCACGACGTCCTCGGTGGCCATCTGCCGGATCTCCTCCATCTGCTTGGCCTTCTCGGCCTCGCGCCTCTTGCGGCTGTTGTAGACGTACCAGCCGCCCGCGGCCGCGATCAGCACCAGGATCGCCAGCAGGACCAGGCCCGAACCGCCGCCGCCCGAGGGGGCCTCGTTCTGGGTCTGCGTGGTCTCGACCGCCTGCGGCAGCGCGGCGAGGGTGTCGATCGGGTTGCCGCCCTCGTTGAGCGCGGTCTCCCTGATGATCGCCGTGTCGTCCAGGTCGGGGGAGGTGACGTAGAAGTGGTCGCTTCCACCCAGGACACCGTAGGCCCCGTCGCCGACCTCGGACATGACGGGTGCCATGAGCGTGTTGATCCCGGCCTCGGAGGTAGCGACCTCCCCGGGCAGGATCACGTAGTAGACGGGGGTGTCGGCTCCCGCGGCCGCGGCCTCCAGAGCCCCCTCGTCGGCGGTGGAGATCTGGTCGATGGAGGGGTCGATGAAGACCCCGTCGTTCTCCAGCTCCTCGACGATCTCCTGCGTGGTGGGTGCCTCGACGGTGTCGGCTGCGGCGGGGGCCGCGACGGCGCCCATCGCCATCACGAGCCCGGCGGTCAGCACTGTGGGTGTTACCAAGCGGCGCAACATGTCGTTCCTCTCGCCTCCCTTGTCCACAGGACGAACGGGAGGGCCGGACAGTTCCCGCCGGCCCGGACACGGAACCCCTTGTGGCCGACCTCTCCCACCTCCGGAACGACGAGGACCCGCCGGGGGATCTCCCGGCGGGCCCTCATCGGTGGCGAGGAAACGGTCAGCTCTTGGAGGCCGTTCCCACGGTGACGCGTTCGCCCTCGGGGGCGTTCTCCTCGGCGTCCTCGGTGGCGGCCTCGGCGGCCGCCTCCTCGGCGCTCAGGGTGCCCGGCTCGTCCACCGGGACGAAGCCGCTCGGGCCGCGACGGGCGTTGAAGCGGACCAGGTCGAGGATGCCCTCGCGCTTGGCGACGATCGCCGGGACCAGCGCCTGACCGGCGACGTTCACGGCGGTACGGCCCATGTCCAGGATCGGGTCGACGGCCAGCAGCAGGCCCACGCCCTCCAGGGGCAGACCGACCGTGGACAGGGTCAGGGTCAGCATGACGATGGCACCGGTGGTACCCGCGGTGGCGGCCGAACCGATGACCGACACGAAGACGATCAGCAGGTAGTCGGTGATCGACAGGTCGATGTTGAAGAACTGGGCGACGAAGATCGCCGAGATCGCCGGGTAGATCGCGGCGCAGCCGTCCATCTTGGTGGTCGCGCCGAAGGGCACCGCGAACGCGGAGTAGTAGCGCGGCACGCCCAGGTTCTGCTCGGTGACCCGCTGGGTGACCGGCATCGTGCCCATCGACGAGCGGGAGACGAAGCCGAGCTGGAGCGCGGGCCACACACCGGAGAAGTACTTCGCCGGGGACAGGCCGTTGGCGAAGGAGAGGATCGGGTAGACGACGAACAGCACCAGCGCCAGGCCGATGTAGATCGTGAGCGTGAACTTGCCGAGGGAGCCGATGGTGTCCCAGCCGTAGCTGTAGACGGCGTTGCCCAGCAGACCCACGGTGCCGATCGGGGCCAGACGGATGACCCACCAGAGGGCCTTGAGCACGACCTGAAGGGTCGACTCGGTGAACTTGATGAACGGCTCGGCCGGCTTGCCGACCTTGACGGCGGCGATGCCCAGGACGATCGCGATGACGATCAGCTGGAGGGCGTTGAAGCTGAGCGAGGTGGTCAGGGAGCCGTCGTCGCCCGCGTAGGTGTCGGCGGCCAGGCCCAGGAAGTTGGCCGGGACGATGCTCTCGATGAAGGCCAGCCAGGAGCCGTGGCTGGAGGGCTCGGCGACGGTGGCGGCGTCCACGGCGCTGTTGACCCCGGGGCGGACGCCCAGGCCCAGGGCGACGCCGATGCCCACCGCGATCAGGGCGGTGATGGCGAACCAGAGCAGGGTCTTCCAGGCCAGACGCGCGGCGTTGGTGACGTTGCGCAGGTTGGCGATGGACGAGATGACGGCCAGGACGATCAGCGGCGGAACGATCGCGCGCAGCAGGGTGACGAAGGTGCTGCCGATGGTCTGGAGGGTGACGGCCAGCCAGTTCGGCTCACCGTCGCCGACCGGACCGATCTGTAGGGCGACGAAACCCAGGAGGAGTCCAAGGAAGAGACCGAGGACGACCTGGACGCCGAAGGAGGGCAGTGGGATACGCCGTTTCGGCTTGACCTCTGCGGTCTGTGCGGACACGAAAGTGACTCCAAGCGTGTGAGGGCCGGAGTTCGGGCACGCGTCGACGATCGGCGGAACGCGAGGGTTCTCCGGCTGGGGGAAAGATGAGTCGGCGCCACCGGAAAGAGGGGTGACGCGGGGACCAAGGGCAGGGCGTGGCGGCGCGCGGCCCGTTACGGGCGGCGCGTGGACCTAGCTACACGCTTGACTGGCGAAGCGGCACAGGTCGATGTGCCACCTTCGTGTCAGTCCCCAAATGTTCGTCACGATGCAAGACGATAACCCGATTTGCCCGGCTTTTCCATACACAGTCGATCGGCTATCTTCCCCGGCCGGCTCGGAGCGCCTATTGCGCAGGCTCTTCCCACCCTCGGACGCGATGAGGATCACCCTGTTCCCCGCCTCACGGACCGAGGAACGACGAAGGGGCGGCGCCGAGGATCGGCGCCGCCCCTTCGGACGGAACGGAACCGGGTCAGGCGTCCTTGATGTCGCAGACCACGGCGCCGCCGCTCACGGTCTCGCCGGGGGAGACCTTCAGACCGGTGATCGTTCCGGCCCGGTGCGCGGTCAGCGGCTGTTCCATCTTCATCGCCTCGATCACCACGACGGTGTCGCCCTCGGCCACGCTCGCGCCCTCCTCGGCCACGACCTTGACCACGGTGCCCTGCATCGGAGAGACCAGCGCGTCACCGCTCACGGCGGCACCGGCCCCGCCCTTGCGGGAGGAACGCTTCCTCTTCCCACCGCCGTCACCGGCGGCCGGGACCGCGGCCACGCCCAGGGAGGCGGGCAGGACGACCTCGACGCGTCGACCGCCCACCTCGACGGTCACGGTCTCGCGGGCGCTCTCCTCGGCCTCGCCCGGCGCGCCGTCCCAGGGGGCGATCGTGTTGTCGAACTCGGTCTCGATCCAACGCGTGTACACGCCGAACGCCTGATCCGGGTCGGCGGGCGCGAACGCGGGGTCCTCGACCACGGTCCGATGGAAGGGGATCACCGTGGGCATGCCGCCCACGGTGAACTCGGCCAACGCCCGCCGGGAACGGGCCAGCGCCTCCGCGCGCGTGCGGCCGGTCACGATCAGCTTGGCGACCATCGAGTCGAAGGCCTGCGGCACGGTGAACCCGGATTCGCAGCCGGTGTCCACCCGCACGCCGGGCCCGCCGGGCAGATCGAAGGTGGTGATGGTGCCCGGGGCCGGCATGAAACCCCGCCCCGGGTCCTCGGCGTTGATCCGGAACTCGAAGGAGTGGCCGCGGACCTCGGGGTCTCCGTAGCCCAACTCCTCGCCGTCGGCGATCCGGAACATCTCACGGACCAGGTCGATCCCGGTGACCTCCTCGGTCACGGGGTGCTCGACCTGAAGACGGGTGTTGACCTCCAGGAAGGAGATGGTGCCGTCGGTGCCGACGAGGAACTCGCAGGTGCCCGCGCCCACGTAGCCCGCCTCGGCGAGGATGGCCTTGGAGGCGCTGTAGAGACGCTCCATCTGGTCGGTGGACAGGAACGGGGCCGGGGCCTCCTCCACCAGCTTCTGGTGACGGCGCTGGAGCGAGCAGTCACGGGTGGAGACGACCACGACGTTGCCGTGGGTGTCGGCCAGGCACTGGGTCTCCACGTGCCGGGGCCGGTCCAGGTAGCGCTCCACGAAGCACTCGCCGCGACCGAACGCGGTGACGGCCTCGCGCACGGCCGACTCGTAGGCGTCGGTGACCTCGTCCAGGGTGTGGGCGACCTTCAGGCCGCGGCCGCCACCGCCGAAGGCGGCCTTGATCGCGATCGGCAGACCGTGCTCCTCGGCGAAGGCCACGACCTCCTCGGCCGACTCGACCGGGTCGGGGGTGCCCGCGACCAGCGGGGCACCGACCTTCTGCGCGATGTGGCGGGCCTGGACCTTGTCGCCCAGAGCGGTGATCGCGGACGGGGGCGGACCGATCCAGGTCAGCCCGGCGTCGATGACGGCCCGGGCGAAGTCGGCGTTCTCGGCGAGGAACCCGTAGCCGGGGTGGACGGCGTCGGCGCCGGAGGAGGCGGCGACGGCCAGGAGTCTGGCGATGTCCAGGTAGGAGTCGGCGGGGGTGGAGCCGCCCAGGGCGTGGGCCTCGTCGGAGACCTTGACGTGCAGGGCGTCCAGATCGGGTTCGGCGTAGACGGCGACACTGGCCAGCCCGGCGTCGCGGCAGGCGCGGGCGATGCGCACGGCGATCTCGCCGCGGTTGGCGATCAGAACTTTACGCACGGTGGGAAAACCTCCAGCAGGAGCGTGGAGCGGGTCACGCGCCGACCGCTCGACGAAGAGTCTAGGGAACGAAGGAGCACGTCAGGGGTCACCTCGTGCTCATACGCCAGGCCCCGGGGCCCGGACGCGGCGGGGCCTGCATGCCGCGTGAGCGGTCGCGCCATCCGGAGACGGTCCGCCGTGGTTCCGACGTCGGTACGGCGCGGGCGGCCGCCGCTCGGGCGGCGAGTACGGCCGTGAGCGCGGCGAGCTCCTCGGGGGAGGGTTCGCCGCGCACCACGACCAGGTGCGGCGGGTTCTGCGGCGCGCTCACAGCGGGATGTTCCCGTGCTTCTTGGGCGGCAGCTGCTCGCGTTTGTTGTTCAGGGCCCGCAGCGCCTTGGCCACCTGGACCCGGGTCTCCGACGGCAGGATGACGCCGTCGACGTAGCCCCGCTCGGCCGCCGAATAGGGGTTGAGCAGGGTGTCCTCGTACTCGCCGACCAGACGGGCGCGCTCGGCCTCGACGTCGTCGGCCGCGGCCAGGGTGCGTCGGTGCAGGATGTTCACCGCGCCCTGGGCGCCCATGACCGCGATCTGCGCGGTGGGCCAGGCCAGGTTGATGTCGGCGCCCAGGTGCTTGGAGCCCATCACGTCGTAGGCGCCGCCGAACGCCTTGCGGGTGATCACGGTGATCAGCGGGACCGTGGCCTCGGCGTAGGCGTACAGCAGCTTGGCGCCGCGGCGGATGATGCCGTCCCACTCCTGGTCGGTACCGGGCAGGAAGCCGGGGACGTCGACGAAGGTCAGCACCGGGATGTTGAAGGCGTCGCAGGTGCGGACGAAACGGGCGGCCTTCTCGGAGGCGTCGATGTCCAGACAGCCCGCCAGGCTCATCGGCTGGTTGGCGACGATGCCGACGGAACGGCCGTCCACACGCCCGTACCCCACGACGATGTTGGTGGCGAAGCGTTCGTGCACCTCGAGGAATTCGCCGTCGTCCAGGACCGTCTCGATGACCCGCTTCATGTCGTACGGCTGGTTGGCCGAATCCGGCACGAACGTGTCCAACGCCAGGTCCTCGGCGGTGGTCTCCTCGCCCGGGTCGTCCTCGGGGGCGAGCCTCGGGGCGTCCTCCAGGTTGTTGTCGGGCAGGTGCGACAGCAGACTCTTGACGTAGTCGATGGCGTCCTGCTCGTCGGAGCCCATGTAATGGGCGACCCCCGACTTCGAGGAGTGCGCGGCGGCGCCGCCCAGCTCCTCCATGGAGACGTCCTCGCCGGTGACGGTCTTGATGACGTCGGGTCCGGTGATGAACATCTGCGAGGTCTCGTCGACCATGACCACGAAGTCGGTCAGGGCCGGAGAGTAGACGTGCCCGCCCGCGGTGGCGCCCATGATCAGGGAGATCTGGGGGATCACCCCGGAGGCGTGGGTGTTGCGCTTGAAGATCTCGGCGTACAGACCGAGGGCGACCACGCCCTCCTGGATCCGCGCGCCGCCGCCCTCGTTGATGCCCACCACGGGACACCCGTTGGTGAGGGCGTGGTCGAGGACCTTACAGATCTTCTCACCGTAGACCTCGCCGAGGGAGCCGCCGAAGACGGTGACGTCCTGGCTGAACACGGCGATCGGTCGTCCGTCGACGGTCCCATAGCCGGTCACGACGCCGTCGCCGTAGGGGCGGTTGGCGTCCAGACCGAAGTTGGTCGAACGGTGGCGGGCCAGGGCGTCGAACTCCACGAAGGAGCCGGGGTCGACGAGTGCGTCGATCCTCTCCCGCGCGGTCATCTTGCCCTTGGCGTGTTGTTTCTCCACGGCTCGCTCGGAGCCGGCGTGTACGGCTTCGTACCTGCGTCGTCGCAGGTCGGCGAGCTTGCCCGCGGTCGTGTGGATGTCGATCTCGGCCGCGGACAGCGGTTCTGGGGCTTCGGTGGCCATAGCAACCCAGCCTAGCTCCGAGGGGGTCCCGGGCCCACGAGTGCCCCTCGCTTACGTGGTGGTTCGCGAGGTTCGCCGCCTCCCGGCCGAGTCGACGGAAAAGGCGCCCGGAACATCCGGGAATTCGTGATCGAATGTGAATTTCCCCTTGGAGGGAACAATGATTAACGCCTTGGTAAAACGTCCGAAAACGCCCCCCGCTCGTTCCCGCCTGGAAGCGATCTCGGTATCGTCCCCCTCATGACAGCGGTTAGCGCAGAACGCGACAGTGCCCGCCAGGAAGTCCCCGAACAACTCAGGAATGACGTCAAACTCCTCGGGGAGATGCTCGGAACGATCCTCGCGGAAAGCGGTGGCGAGGATCTGCTCGCCGATGTCGAAGAACTCCGGCACAAGGTGATCGGTGCCCGGGAGGGTGCCGTCACCACCGAGGAGATCACCGCCCTCGTGGGCGCCTGGCCCCTGGAACGGGCCAAGCAGGTGGCGCGCGCCTTCACGGTCTACTTCCACCTCGCCAATCTGGCCGAGGAACACCAGCGCATGCGCGCCCTGCGCGAGCGCGACGACGCCGCCAACCCGCCTCGGGAGTCCCTGGCCGCCGCCGTGCGCGCCATCCGCGAGGAGGACGGCGGCGAGGAACGGCTGAACGAACTCGTCGCGGGCATGAAATTCCACCCGGTGCTCACGGCCCACCCCACCGAGGCCCGACGCCGCGCCGTGTCCACCTCGATCCTGAGGATCAGCGCCCAACTCGACGCCTGGCACGCCGCCCACGAGGGCAGCGCCGCGGCCGCCGAGGCCCATCGTCGTCTCCTCGAGGAGATCGACCTGCTCTGGCGCACCTCCCAGCTGCGCTACACCAAGCTCGACCCGCTCGACGAGGTGCGCACGGCGCTCTCCGCCTTCGACGAGACCATCTTCGCCACGCTGCCGAAGGTGTACCGGACCCTGGACACGGCCATCGACCCCGAGGGAAGCGGGACGCGGCCTCCGCGCGCCACGCCCTTCGTCCGCTACGGGAGCTGGATCGGCGGCGACCGCGACGGCAACCCCTTCGTCACCCACGAGGTGACCAGGGAGGCCGTCACCATCCAGTCCGAGCACGTCCTGCGCGCCTTGGAGAACGCCTGTGGGCGGGTGGGGCGCACGCTCACCGTCTACGCCAACCTCACCCCGGCGAGCCGCGCGCTGATCGACACCCTCACCGAGGCCGAGGCCGCCTATCCGACGTTGATGGCCGAGATCGGCAAGCGTTCCCCGAACGAGCCGCACCGTCGACTCCTGCTGTTGGCCACCGCGCGGCTGAGCGCCACCCGCGAACGCGACGCCGACCTCGCCTACCCGGGGGCCGACGCCTTCCTCTCGGACCTGCGCCTGGTCCAGGACTCCCTCGCCGCGGCGGGCGCCGCGCGCCAGGCCTACGGCGAACTCCAGCACCTGATCTGGCAGGCCGAGACCTTCGGCTTCCACCTGGCAGAACTGGAGATCCGACAGCACAGCGAGGTGCACGCCGCCGCGCTCGCCGAACTGGAGTCGGGTGGGCCCCTGAGCGACCGCACCGAGGAGGTCCTCGCCACCCTGCGCACCGTCTCCTGGATCCAGGAGCGCTTCGGGGTGGAGGCCTGCAACCGGTACATCGTCAGCTTCACCCGCTCGGCCGAGGACATCGAGGCCGTGCACAAGCTGGCCACCTACGCGCTGCCTCCCAAGCGGGTCCCGGTCCTGGACGTCATCCCGCTGTTCGAGACCGGCGCCGACCTGGAGGCCTCGCCCCGGGTCCTGGCCGGAATGCTGGAGCTTCCGCAGGTGCGACGCCGCCTGGACGACAACGACCGCCGACTGGAGGTCATGCTCGGCTACAGCGACTCCGCCAAGGACGTGGGGCCGGTCAGCGCCACCCTGCGCCTGTACGACGCCCAGGCCCGGCTGTCCGCGTGGGCACGGGAGCACGACGTCCGACTCACCCTCTTCCACGGCCGCGGCGGCTCCCTCGGCCGAGGCGGAGGCCCGGCCAGCAGGGCCCTGCTGGCCCAGGCGCCCGGATCGGTCGACGGACGGTTCAAGGTCACCGAGCAGGGCGAGGTCATCTTCGCCCGCTACGGCCAGTCCGCCATCGCCCGGCGCCACATCGAACAGGTCGGGCACGCCGTCCTCATGGCCTCCACCGACGAGGTTCTGGAACGCGAACGCGCAGCCGCCGAACGGTTCCGCCCCTACGCCGACACGATCGCCGGCGCCGCCCAGGAGACCTACCTCGACCTGATCGGCACCGAGGACTTCGCGGTGTGGTTCTCCCGGATCAGCCCTCTGGAGGAACTGGGCGAGCTGCGGCTGGGGTCGCGGCCCTCCAGGCGCGGGGCCGCCCGGGGCCTGGGCGACCTCCGGGCCATCCCGTGGGTGTTCGCCTGGACGCAGACCCGCGTCAACCTGCCCGGCTGGTTCGGTCTGGGCACCGGCCTGGCCGCCGTCGCGGACCTGCCCGCGCTCCAGGCCGCCTACCGGGAATGGCCGATGTTCGCCTCGTTGCTGGACAACGCGGAGATGAGCCTGGCCAAGACCGACCGGACCATCGCCGAGCGCTACCTGGCACTGGGCGGCCGCCCCGAACTGACCGAGAAGGTGCTCGACGAGTACGACCTGACCCGTCGTCTCGTCCTGCGGGTGACCGGGCACGAACGGCTGCTGGAGAACCGCGCGGTGCTCTCCCGGGCCGTCGATCTGCGCAACCCGTACGTGGACGCGCTCAGCCACCTCCAGCTCCGGGCCCTGGAGGCCCTGCGCGGCGAGGAGGCGGACACGCTGTCGGAGGAGGACGGACGACACCTGGAGCGTCTGCTCCTGCTCTCCGTCAACGGAGTGGCCGCCGGTCTTCAGAACACCGGTTGATCCACCGCCTTCCCCGGAGGGGCCCGCGTCGTCCGTACGCGGGCCCCTCGCCGTTTCGCGCTCGGGCCCGGCCGCCCGGGTTCTCCCACCGCCCCATGTGCTGCTGTAATGGGGGTATGACCAGCGAACACACTCCGATGATCCCTCCCCTGGACCGCGCCGCGATCGAAGCGGCCGTGGTACGTCCGGGCGGACTGTGGCGGAGCGTGGACGTGGTGCCCGAGGCCGGGTCCACCAACAGCGACCTGGCGGAGCGCTCGAGGGAGGGCGCCCCGGAGGGCACCGTGCTGGCCACCGAACATCAGACCGCCGGTCGGGGCAGGCTCGGACGCGGGTTCACCACCCCGCCGCGGGTCGCGCTCACCTTCTCCCTCCTCGTCCGACCGAAGGTGCCGACGGACCGGCTGGGCTGGATCTCCCCGATGCTGGGAGTGGCCGCGGTCGCCGCGGTGCGCGGAAGGGCCGGGGTCAAGGCCGCGCTGAAGTGGCCCAACGACGTCCTCGTTCCGGGAGAGCTGCGCTCGGAACCCGGGCAGGCCGACGGCAAGCTCGCCGGGATCCTCGCCGAGGCCGACTTCTCCTCTCCCGACGCCGTCGGAGTGGTCGTGGGCATGGGGCTCAACGTGTCCCAGGGGAGGGACGGCCTGCCGGTCGAGACCGCCACCTCGCTGCGGGCCGAGGGCGTCACCGGTGTGGGACGCGAGGAGCTGCTGCTCGCCGTCCTGGCCGAGTTCGAGGAGCGCTACGAGGCCTGGCTCGCGACCTCCGGGGACGCGGAGGCCTGCGGACTGGCCGACGAGTACCGGGAGATGTGCGTGACGATCGGCCGCCGGGTCCGGGTCCACCTCCCCGGTGATCGGGCCGTCGAGGGCACCGTCTCCGGTGTGGACGACCAGGCGCGATTGCTGTTGTCCGGGCCGGCGGGGGAGCGGGCGCTCAACGTGGGCGACGTCGTGCACGTTCGTCCCGGCTCCTGAGACCCCTGTCCGCTCCCTGAGACGAGAAGTTCGTCCACAGGCCGAATCCGACCTCTCCCACGAAGGGGAGGCTTGTGCCATGATCACCGTTATGGCTATAGCGGATCGTTATCTCTCCGACGACGAGGAGCTCGTCCACGTCGCCCGGCAGCACTGGACCGTCCTCGTGGGCGAGTTCGTCGCGCTGCTCCTCATCATCGCGGTCGTGGCCGTCGCGCTCTTCTTCATCCCCTGGAGCGAGGACTGGAGCCTCATCGCCGGAGGGGTCGTGGTGGCGATCGGGATCGTCGCCGCTCTGGCCTTCTGGTTCGTGCCCATGCTCAAGTGGGCGACGACCGTCTACATCCTCACCAACCGGCGGCTGATGATGCGGGACGGCGTCATCTCCAAGCAAGGGCGCGACATGCCGCTCACCAGGGTGAACGACGTCTCCTTCAACATCACCCTCTGGGAACGGATCATGCGGTACGGAACGTTGTCCGTTCAGTCGGCGTCCGAACAGGAGGGCATGGTCCTCCAGAGAGTCCCCAAGCCCCAGTGGTTCCAGTCGGAGATCTACCGCCAGGTCAACGTGGCCCAGCGGCCGGAGTATCCGCCCGGCCCACAGATGTGACCAGCGGTTCCGGGCCGCCGGTCTCCGCGAGGGGACGGGCGTAGGCTGGAACCGGAGCCAAGGCCGCGCCCCCAGGGGCCGGTGCCGTAGTGACCGCTCCCCGTGCGCCGGGGACGCTCCCGTGAAAGAGAACGTATGCCGTCGCGTCCTGACCCGAAAGCGATCGAGTCCGCCCTGCTCGGTGGTGAGGCGGTCTACACCAGGGAACAGGCGGTCGAGCTCTCCGGAGCCGATCCGGAACTCGCCGGTCGCGTCTGGCGAGCCCTGGGGTTCCCGACCCTGGGCGACGACTCGGTGACCTTCACCGAGAGCGACGTCGAGGCCCTGCGCATCGCCAACTCCCTCCTGGAGGAGGGCATCCTCGACGAGGAGGGCGTGGTCCGCTTCGCCCGCGCGATGGGCCAGACCATGGCGCGTCTGGCCGACTGGCAGACCAGCATCCTCAGCACCCTCATCTTCAAGGACGGCCACGAGGACCCCACGACCAGCTCCCTCATGCAGCAGGTCAAGGGGCTGTTGCCGGACGTCGAACGGTTGCTGCTGCACATCTGGCGCCGCCAACTCGCCGCCTCCACCGGGCGCACCCTCGCGGTGATGTCCAACGGCAACGACATCGTGCCCAACTACTACCCGCTGATCGTGGGCTTCGCCGACCTGGTCTCCTTCACCACCCTCAGCCGCGAACTCGACGAGGTGGAACTGGCCGGGGTCGTGGAGGGCTTCGAGTCCACCGCCGCCGACCTGGTGGCCGCCGGGGGCGGACGGGTGGTCAAGACCCTCGGCGACGAGGTCCTCTACGTGGCCGACTCGCCCCACCAGGCCGCCGACATCGCGTTGCGCCTCGCCTCGGGCGTCAAGACCCACGTGGAGGTCCCCGACGTGCGGGTGGGTGTGGCCTACGGGCCCGTCCTGACCATGCACGGAGACGTCTTCGGCACCACCGTCAATCGGGCCAGCAGACTGACCTCCTTCGCCCGGCCGGGGACCGTCCTCATCGACGAGACGCTCGCCGAGAGCCTCACCGACGAGGAGGGGCTCCAGGTGGTCCAGGTACGGGCCAGGCACGCGCACGGTCTCGGACTCATCCAGCCCTACACGCTGCGCCGCGACTTCGACGCGGGTAACCCCTGACACACGGGGAGAACGGGCCGAACCACGTGTACGAGGGTGGGTGGCGGGATAGGCTCGAGGCTCCTGCCCCGCGAAGAGTTCAGGTGGTGAGCCTGTGAGTGCCCTGTCCCCCGTTCAGCGGCTACGCACCTCGGGAATCCTCAGCCTGGAGGGTGCCGAGTCCGACGTCGAGAACAACGTGTGGATCGTCGGCGACGACGAGACGGCCGTGGTCATCGACGCCGCCCACGACCACGAGCGCATAGCCAGGGGGCTGGGCGACCGTGAACTCATGGCCATCGTGTGCACCCACGGCCACCCCGACCACATCGACGCGGCCGTGGCCCTGGCGGACCTCACCGACTCGCCGATCCTCATCCACCCCGACGACTCCGAGCTCTGGAACCAGGTGTACCCCTACCGGGAACCGGACGCCCCGTTGCTGCACGGTGAGGTGTTGAGCGCCGGCGGCATCGAACTCCACGTCCTGCACACCCCGGGCCATACCCCGGGAGGGGTCAGCCTCCACGCCCCCGAACTCGGCGTGGTGTTCAGCGGCGACACGCTCTTCCCCGACGGCCCCGGAGCCACCGGCCAGCCGTCGTCGGACTTCCCGACCATCATCGCCTCCATCCGCGACCACCTGGTCTCCCTCCCCGGAGACACCGTCGTGCACCCGGGCCACGGAGAGTCCACCACCATCGCCGAGGCCGCCGCCCACCTGGAGAGCTGGTCCCGCCGAGGTTTTTGAGCGGGGGGTGTGGTTCGGGCGCCGGGAGTGTTCTGCAAGACGAGTCGAGCCGCCCGCGAGGTACGAGCGTAGGCGTGGACGAGGATGAAGAACGCTCCCTCCCTTGGCGCCCGAACACGCGCCGAAGCGAAGCGGAGGCGCAAAGCAAACACTTTCGGGCCTCAGCCCCGGCAGGGTGTAAGGGTGACACGATCTCCTACCTCGACCCCCGGGGCGAGGTAGGAGACCGCGTGCACCGACCCCCTGGGGTGGGGGAGAGGTTCTCCCGTGCGCCCCAGGGGGTCGGTGCGTCCCGGCGGTCAGGACACGGGTACGACCGGTGACGGTCTCACGCTCGTCTCCGGCGTCCGCACGCCCATCTCCGCCAGACGGCGCAGGTGCGCGTCGTGGCCGAACATCCGCTCGACCACCTCGTGACCGCGGGCGACCTGGCGGGCGTAGCGCGCCTCGTCGGCCATCAGGGCGTCCACCTCGGCACGCACCCCCGCGGGGTCGGTGTAGATGGCCGCGTCACCGAAGACCGGACGGAACGACTCCGGCAGCAGGGTCGGGACCCCCGCCGCGATGGCCTCCAGAGGAGAACGCCCGAACGGCTCCAGGTGGCCCTTGCGTGTGAAGTACACGTACACGTCCAGGCCGTGCAGGAACTCGCGGACCGGGACCGAGTCGAAGGGGTGCACCTGCCAGTTCGACGGGAGATCGCCGAGCATCCGCTCAGGGACGGAGGCCCCGCCCAGCACCCGGGTCTGCCAACCCGGCTCCTCGGGATAGGCGCTCTGGAGCGTCCTCGGGTCGTCGGGCCACTTGTCCTTGTCATCGCGGGAGTGGCGCCCCAGCAGGACCCGGCCGTCCGGGGAACGTCGGGTGCCGCGCCGCCAGGCGGGTGCGTCGATGATGTTGGTCCAGTCCTCGTCGGCGAGGGTGATCCCCCACGAGGCCGCCTCGGCCATCTCCGCCGCGTGTTCGACCTCCATGGCCTCACGGACGCGAGAACTGATCGGGTACCAGCGGTGCTCGCCGAGCATCTCCCCGAACCCCGCCGCGCACCGGGCCACGTTCCAGGCCTCGTTGCCCCGGAAGTCCGGGACCCCGTAGCAGCGGTTCGGGGTCTGGTTGAGGACGACGATCGAGCGCTCCGCCTCGATCTGAGGCATCTCGTCCATGATCCGCTCCCCGATCCTGGGGACACGGACCACGAGCAGGTCACAGGTGATCCTCTCGTCGGGGGCGACGAACCTGACCAGGTCTCCGTCGACGGCGGCGAGGACCTTGGGGTTCACCCCTCCGGAGAGACCGCGTGAGCGTACCGGGTGGTGCACCAGGCCGGTGCGCAGTCCGGCCCTGCGCTGGGCGGTGATCTCCTGGAGGTTGCTGCCCGTACTGCCTCCGGGCAGCCGGAAGTCGGAGAGGACGACCACGTCGAAGTGGCGGTCGCGTCGGGTGCGATCGCGGCCCATGGCGACACGGCGGGGAACGCCGGTGGCCTCTCGGGAGATCCTGGGCGCGGCGAGGTCGGCCAGGTGGGCGTGCTCGCGGGCGCGGGCGCCCTCCCCGGCGGCGGTGTACCAGTTGGCCAGCGAACGGTGGGATTCGGAGCGCACCGACTCGGTGACGTCCATGTCGGAGCCCAGCGAACGCAGACGCTCCAGGCCCTCGCTGGAGAATCCGCACCACAGCAGGTCCTGGGCGCGGCGCAGCCGGACGGTCCCGGGCGGCGGCGGGACCGGAGGGGCGGGGCGTTCGATCGCCTCGCGGTACTCCTGGAGCCTCTCGTCCAGCGTGGTGGCCCGGTGTCGGGCGGCCAGACGCTCCTCGTGCTGGGTGGCGGCGACCTGCTCGACGGCCTCGCCCAGATCGTGCAGCGGCGCGGTGGATTCGCGGCGGGAACGCTCCAGCAGGGCTCCGACGGCGAGGACGACACCGGACAGAGCGATGAAGGCGACGACCAGGCCGATCCGGGGCGGGCTGAAGGCGATGGCGAGGGCGGCGATCCCGACGGCCACCACCGCGACGTACTTATGTGGAATCGCTGAGACTCCCATGGACGGCCCCTGAGTTCTTCTATGGACGGTGAACGTTGGGCCCAGATTCACCCATGGAAGGGTTCGGGGTCGGGAGGTGGTGTTCGAAGGAGGTTCCCCGCTTTCCGGGCGAGAGGGGCACCTCAGGAAAGGGTGGGCCGATCGTCCGGCCGCGGCCTGTCGACGGAGGTGAGCAGTACCTCCAGGTCGGGGCCCAGGTCCTCCGGGGACATCGCCAGAAGGTAGTCGTTCAGGTGGCGGCGGAAGGCGTCCGCCGCGTGGGAGGGTTCCACGTCCTTGCGTCGTGCCAGGGCCACGGTGCGCAGGAGGCGGGGGCGGGACAGCGGGGTGCCGCGCAGGCCGGGGCGGTTGCGCAGGACCATGCTGGGGACCACGGCCAGCCCCAGGCCGGCCTCCACGAACCGCAGCACGGCGTCCATCTCGCCGCCCTCCACGGCGAGTTGCGGTTCGAAGCCCGCCGCGCGGCAGGCGCGGATGGTGGCCTCACGGACGTCGTATCCGCGACGGAACATCACCAGCGGGCGTCCCTGGAGTTCGGTGATCCTGATCGAGGCCCGCCGGTTGGGGGAGGGGCGGGTGGCCGAGCTCGCCACCACCAGGTTCTCCCGCAGTATCGGCGTGGTCGAGAAGTCGGGGTCGCTGCTGTGCAGCGGCAGGATGATCAGGGCCAGGTCCAGTTCGCCCCGGCCCAGGTTCCGGATGAGGTCGCGTGAGCCGCTCTCCTCCACATGCAGTTCGATCCCCGGGAACCGTTGATGGAAGTCGGCGAGGACGTCGGCGAGCAGTCCGGCGCACAGGGAGGGGGTGGCCCCCAACCGGACGCGGCCGCGCCGTACGCCGGCCAGTTCGGCCACCTCGCGTCTGGCCGTCTCCAGGTCGGTGAGGATGCGTTGGGCGAGCGGAAGGAGCGCCTCACCGGCCGGTGTGAGTGTGATGTTCCCCCGGGCACGACTGAATAACGGGGCGCCCAACTCGCGCTCAAGGCTCCGGATCTGTTTGCTCAAGCTCGGCTGCGCGACGCGTGAAAGCTCGGCTGCGCGGGTGAAATGGCGCGTACGGGCCACGGCCACGAAGTACGCGAGCTGTTGGAACTGCATGATCCATAGCCTATGGCTATCGACACCAGGGGCCCGATGACTTGGACGTCGGGCTTACCTCGAATTTAGGGTGGCAGGCTGTGGCGAACAGTACCTTGACCAAGAAGCGGTCTACGGCCTACGGGACCACGGTGGCGCTCAAGTCAGCAATGGCTGCCTCCGGTGCGATCCTCGTGCTGTATTTGATCGCGCACATGTACGGCAACCTGAAAGTCTTCGCGGGCCAGGAGGCCTTCGACGGCTATGCTCACGGTCTCCGCGAGATCGGCTACCCGCTCCTGCCGGAGAGCGGCTTCCTGTGGGTGTTCCGGATCGTCCTGCTGGCGAGCATCCTGATCCACATCTACTCCGCCGCGGTTCTGACCATCCGCGCGCGCAACGCCCGCGAGCAGCGTTACGTGGTGAAGAAGCGGGTGCAGCGCACCTACGCCTCCTACACCATGCGTTACGGCGGCGTGCTGATCGCGCTCTTCGTGATCTTCCACATCCTGCACCTGACGGTGAACGTCATCGCGCCCGGCGGCAAGTCCGACAGCCCGTTCGAGCGGCTCGTGAACGGGTTCCAGCCCGAGTTCTGGTACGTGACCCTGTTCTACATCGCCGCGGTCATCGCGGTCGGCTTCCACCTGCGTCACGGCATCTGGAGCGGCATGGCGACCCTGGGCTTCAACACGGCCGCCCGCCAGGGCAGGATCAACGCGGTCGCCGTGGCGATCGCGCTGGTCGTGACCGTCGGATTCCTGCTTCCGCCCCTGGCGGTCACCTTTGGACTGGTGAGTTAATTGTCTGACATCGACCTTTACACCGAGGGCGCCCCGATCCGGGACGAGAAGGCCCCCGAGGGGCCGATCAACGAGCGCTGGGACGAGCGCCGTTTCTCGGCCAAGCTGGTCAACCCCGCGAACCGGCGCAAGCTCTCCGTGATCATCGTCGGCACCGGCCTGGCCGGCGCCTCCGCCGCGGCGACCCTGGGCGAGGCCGGCTACCAGGTCTCCTCGTTCTGCTACCAGGACAGCCCGCGTCGCGCGCACTCCATCGCCGCGCAGGGTGGCATCAACGCCGCGAAGAACTACCGCAACGACGGCGACAGCATCCACCGTCTGTTCTACGACACGGTCAAGGGCGGTGACTTCCGCTCCCGCGAGTCGAACGTCTACCGTCTCGCGCAGACCAGTGTCGAGATCATCGACCAGTGCGTCGCCCAGGGCGTGCCCTTCGCCCGTGAGTACGGCGGTCTGCTCGACAACCGCTCCTTCGGTGGCGTGCAGGTCTCCCGCACCTTCTACGCCCGGGGCCAGACGGGTCAGCAGCTGCTGATCGGTGCCTACCAGGCGCAGGAGCGTCAGATCGCGGCCGGCACCGTCAAGATGTACACCCGGCACGAGATGCTCGAGCTGGTCATCGTCGACGGCAAGGCGCGCGGCATCATCGCCCGTGACATGGTCACCGGTGAGATCGAGACGCACTTCGCCGACGCCGTGGTCCTGGCGACCGGCGGTTACGGCAACGTGTTCTTCCTGTCGACCAACGCGATGGGCTCGAACGTCACCGCCGCCTGGCGCGCGCACCGCAAGGGCGCCTACTTCGCCAACCCCTGCTACACGCAGATCCACCCGACCTGCATCCCGGTCAGCGGCGACTACCAGTCCAAGCTGACCCTGATGAGCGAGTCGCTCCGCAACGACGGTCGTATCTGGGTGCCCAAGCAGGGTGGCGACGACCGCGACCCGCGTCAGATCCCCGAGGACGAGCGCGACTACTACCTGGAGCGCATCTACCCGTCCTTCGGTAACCTCGTGCCGCGTGACATCGCCTCCCGCGCCGCGAAGAACGTCTGTGACGAGGGCCGCGGTGTCGGTCCCGGCGGTCTGGGCGTCTACCTCGACTTCGCCGACGCGATCGAGCGCATGGGACGGGACGCCGTAGAGGCCAAGTACGGCAACCTGTTCGACATGTACCAGCGCATCACCGGTGAGAACCCGTACGAGGTTCCGATGCGCATCTACCCCGCCGTGCACTACACCATGGGCGGCCTGTGGGTCGACTACGACCTCCAGAGCACCATCCCGGGTCTGTTCGTGACCGGTGAGGCCAACTTCTCCGACCACGGCGCCAACCGCCTGGGCGCCAGCGCGCTGATGCAGGGTCTGGCGGACGGCTACTTCGTCCTCCCGAACACCATCAACGACTACCTGGCGGCCGGTCCGTTCGAGAAGGTCGACGAGAGCCACCCCGAGGCCGCCGCGGCCAAGGAGCAGGTCACCTCTCGTATCGACAAGCTGCTCTCCATCAACGGTTCCCGCACCGTCGACTCCTTCCACAAGGAGCTCGGCCACATCATGTGGGACTACTGCGGCATGGAGCGCAACGAGGAGGGCCTGCGCAAGGCCATCGGACTCATCCGCGAGCTGCGGGCCGAGTTCTGGCGCGACGTCAAGGTCCTCGGCACCAACGAGGAGTTCAACCAGGCTCTGGAGAAGGCCAACCGCGTGGCCGACTTCCTGGAGCTCGGTGAGCTCATGTGCATCGACGCCCTGCACCGCCGTGAGTCCTGCGGTGGTCACTTCCGCGCCGAGAGCCAGACCGAGGACGGCGAGGCTCTGCGTCACGACGACGAGTTCGCCTACGTCGCGGCCTGGGAGTTCGGTGGCACTGACAGCAAGCCCGTGCTCCACAAGGAAGCCTTGGAGTACGAGTACGTCGAGATGAAGCAGCGGAGCTACAAGTGAACATCACCCTGCGCGTTTGGCGTCAGAAGGGCCGTGACGACGAGGGCCGGATGGTCACGTACAAGCTCACGGACGTCTCGCCGGACATGTCCTTCCTCGAGATGCTCGACGTTCTCAACGAGAAGCTCACTCTGGAGAACGAGGACCCGGTCGCCTTCGACCACGACTGTCGTGAGGGCATCTGTGGTGCCTGTGGTGTCGTGATCGATGGTGAGGCCCACGGTCCCGAGCGCACCACCACCTGCCAGCTGCACATGCGCAGCTTCAAGGACGGCGACACCATCACGGTGGAGCCGTGGCGGGCCAAGGCCTTCCCCGTCGTGAAGGACCTGGTCGTGGACCGGGGCTCGTTCGACCGGATCATCCAGTCCGGCGGTTTCATCAGCGCGCCCACGGGCACCGCCCCGGACGCCCACGCCAACCCGATCCCGAAGCCGGACGCCGACCGCGCGTTCGACGCCGCGACCTGCATCGGCTGTGGCGCCTGCGTGGCGGCCTGCCCGAACGCCTCCGGCATGCTGTTCACCGCCGCGAAGGTCACCCACCTCGGCATGCTCCCGCAGGGGCAGCCGGAGCGGGCCTCGCGCGTGGTGAAGATGATCAACCAGCACGACGAAGAGGACTTCGGCGGCTGCACGAACATCGGTGAGTGCGCGGCGGTCTGCCCCAAGGGCATCCCGCTGGACACGATCTCCCAGCTCAACCGCGACCTGCTGGGCTCCCTCAGCAAGGGCATCGGCTAGTACCGGGCCCGATCGCGACGAAGGGGCCGCCTCCCATCGGGGGGCGGCCCCTTCCGCGTTCTCAGGAGGCGGGACGGAGCATGAAGTGGGTGGTCGGGATCTCGGGGCCCTCCAGGACGTGGAACACGTGGAAGCCGTGCCGCTCGTAGTAGCCGATGTTGGCCGGGTTCATCGTCTCCAGGGAGACCGGGACCCCCTCGGCGTCGGCGCGGTCGAGACCCGACCTCAGCAGGCGGGTCCCCACACCGGTGCCCTGGACCGAGGGGTCGGTTCCCAGGACCGCCAGGTGCCAGTGCGGTTCCTTCGGGGCCGGCGGGTTCAGCTGCGCGAAGTAGCGCATGATCCGGGGGACCCGCCTCGGGCCCACGAGATCGGCCCAGTGCGGCAGGGACCGCAGCAGAGAGGCGACCCCTTGGGCATCGGCGCCCGGAGGGGTCCACAGGGCCGCTCCGCGCACCACGCTCCGGTCCCCCTCGCGTACCCGGAGCACCTCGGCCTGCCCGGCGGGCACGTGGACGAAACCGGCCAGCAGGGCGTTGATCCGGATCGAGCGGGCCATGCGGGTCTCGTCGTCGGGGAAGAACCAGCGGTACAGGGGGTCGTCGTAGAAGGCCCTGCCCAGGACGCGCGCGATCGCGGGGACGTCGTCCATACCGGCGTCGTGTATCGAGCGTTCCCGGGTGTCCGTGGGGTGCATCGAACCGTTTCCTTCTCTCGGTGGCATCGCCGCCCACACTAGGGTTCGGGAACGTCATAACGGGCGTTCCCGCCGAGGGGCGGCGGCCTCGGGAAGGGTCAGGCGGCCGGGCGGAAGAGGAAGTGGCTGGTGCCGGCGCCCTCGTGCTCGACCTCGCGGACGACCTCGAAGCCGAAGCGCTCGTAGAAGCCGACGCTCTTGACGTCGAGGGTCTGGGTGAACACGGGGAGGCGCTGCGCGTCGGCCTCCTCCAGCCCGGAGGCGAGCAGGGAACGGCCCAGTCCGAGGTCGGTGGCGCTCGGGTCGACGCCCAGAGCGGCCAGGTACAGGTGCGGCTCCTGCGGGGTGGCCATCTTCCATTCGGCGAACAGGCGGATGAAGGCGGTGAGCCTGGCCCGGTCGATCAGGGCGCCCCAGTGCGGCCAGGTGCGCATCGACACCAGGGGACCCTCCGGGTTGGAGGTGGGCGGGGCCCAGAGCGCGGCCGCGCGCACGGTCGGGGCGGAGTCCTCGGTCTCGGCGAGCTCGGTCACGCGGGTGTCCCCGGCGGGCACGTAGCCGAACCCGGAGGTCAGCGCGAAGAAACGGCGCACCTTGGCCATGCGGGTCTCCTCGTCGGGGAAGAGCCACAGGAAGAGCGGGTCGTCGTGGAGGGCGAGGGAGAGGACCCGGGCGATGCCGGGGACGTCGTCGAGCGTGGCGGCGCGAGCAACTGAGGTGGCGGTCGGACTCATCGCTTGCTACTTCCTGGTAGGTGGGTTCCGTTCATGGTAGATCACGAAGCGGTCACGGTGTTCACGTGGTGCTCGCGTCGGGAACGGGCTGGGCGAAGACGTGGGCCCGCACCCAGGCGTGCATCGCCACCGCCGCGGCCGCCCCTGCGTTGATCGACCGTGTCGAACCGAACTGTGCGATCGACAACACCGCCGCGCACACCTCGCGCACCTCCTCGGAGAGCCCCGGGCCCTCCTGACCGAACACCAGCACGGCGTTGCGGGGGAGGGGATAGGTCTCCAACGGGACGGCGCCCGGAAGGTTGTCCACCCCGATCAGCACCAGATCCCGTTCGGCCGCCCAGGCCACCAGGGAACCGGTGTCCGGGTGGTGGTGCACGTGTTGGTAGCGGTCGGTCACCATCGCGCCTCGACGGTTCCACCGGCGCTTGCCCACGATGTGCACCGCCGAGCACCCGAAGGCGTTGGCGGTGCGCACGACCGATCCGATGTTGAAATCGTGCGACCAGTTCTCCACCGCCACGTGGAAATCGTGCCGGACCGTGTCCAGGTCGGCGATGATCGCCTCACGTCGCCAGTAGCGGTACCGGTCGACCACGTTGCGCCGGTCGCCTCCGGCGAGCAGTTCGGGATCGTAGTGGTCGCCTTCGGGCCAAGGGCCGGACCAGGGGCCCACACCCACCTCACGTGCCTCGTCCATTCCCTCGGTGGACTCGACGGGGATCACTGTCGGTGCGGCCTCGGCGGCGGGGTGCTCGTTCATCGACTCCAGCTTATGAACGGCCCCCCACCGGATTCCCCGGACGGTCCGGGGCCCGCGTCGGCGCACGGGCCCCGGCCGGCTCAGAGCCGGATGTCCCCGTTGAAGTCCCGGCCCATGATGACCCTGGCGTCACCGGACACGTTCCCCTCGATCACGTTGCCGACGGAATCATCGCTCTCTCGGGTCGCCTCCGCGCGAAGCCGACCCACGAGCTCGCGGATCTCGGGGTCCTCCTCCTCGGCCCGCTCCAGACGTTCGGCCACGACCTCGATGGCCTGTGGCCGTTCGGGCCCCTCGAAGCGGGCGCTCACAAGCGCGCTCTGGGCCTCGGGGTCCTGGACGAAGCGCCGGGTCAGCGCCTGGGCGAGCTTTCCGAGAAGGGCGTTGGCCCCCTCACCGAGCTTGGTGGCGACTCCGGTGGCGACGGCGGTGGCGATGGAGAGGATGACGGGGTCCGACATGGGGGGGGCTCCTTGTTCGTGGGGTTCTGTCGTCCCCAGTCTTCCCCTCAGGCCGGGGTCCGTCGCCCCTTTCGCGACACCAGGAGGGCGATGGCCCGCCAACCGAGCATCGTCGCGGCCAGGAACAGCGAGGTCACCAGGACGAAGGAGAACGGGGCGCCCTCCCCGGAGAGCAGCCGCAGCGGCATCGCGCCCACGACGGTCACCGCCCACACGAGCACCCCGGTCGGCCAGAGCCGGGCGGGGGAGCGCCAGGCGAGGGTGGCCGCCCACCCGAGGGCGAGCGCGACCAGGAACGGCCACGCCGTCCCGAGCACGGCGGTCGGCGTCAGGCCGGTCTCGTGGTCGGCCTTGCCCACCACGACGAAGACGAGCACGCAGACCAGGTCGGCCGCCAAGGCGAGCGGCACCGCATACGAACGCATAGTCCCAGGCTAGACCCGTCTCCCGTACCCCTGAAGGAGGGGCGGGGGTCCGGGCGCGGGCCCGGCCGCCGTCCGAGAGAGAACCGTACAGGGGGAAAGGGCGTCCCAGAGGACGGGCCTCGGAACCCCGTAGCCCTTCTCAGCCCTTCCCCCTCAGATCCGGGAACGCCCCCTTCCATGACTTCGACGTCCCCCCTCCCGAGCGGTGTCCTGCCCCTCGTCCCAGGAGACCCCTCCCACCTGGGCCCCTTCCGGCTGTTCGGCCGACTCGGCTCGGGCGGCATGGGGGTGGTGTACGCGGCGGTGGACGGGAACGACCGTCGGGCGGCCGTCAAGTGCGTCCACCGTTCCCACGCGGCCGATCGGGAGTTCCGCGCGCGGTTCGCCCGGGAGGTGCGGCTGGTGCGCCGGGTCCGGGCGAAGAGCGTTCCGGCCTTCCTGGGCGCCGACACCAGGGCCGACCTGCCCTGGATGGCCACCGAGTACGTCCCCGGTCCCACCCTCGATCATCATGTACGCGAGCACGGGCCGCTCCGGGGCATGGACGTGAGCGTCTTCGCGCGGGGCGTGGCCGAGGCGCTGGTCGCCGTCCACGCGGCGGGGGTGGTGCACCGTGACCTGAAGCCGGGCAACGTGATCCTGTCTCCGGAGGGGCCGAAGGTGCTGGACTTCGGGATCGCCCGGGCGGCGGAGGAGAGCGCCCTGACCCGGACCGGCGGTCTGGTGGGGACCCCGGGCTGGATCTCCCCGGAACAGTACGGAGGCGCTGAGGCCACCGAACGCTCCGACGTGTTCGCCTGGGCCGGGCTGGTCGCCTACGCGGCGACCGGCAACGGGCCCTTCGGGGAGGGGACCTCCGATGTGGTGGCCGCCCGGGTCCTGTCGGAGCCGCCCTCCCTGGTCGGGGTCGCGGAACCCCTGCGCGGTCTTCTGGAGCGGGCCCTGGACAAGGATCCCGGCCGGCGCCCCACCGCCGCCGAGGCCGTGGCCGCGATCGAACCCGTTGGGGGGACGTTCACCGGTGCGCCCCGGGCCTTGGCGGAGAGCGCCGAGGCGTGGAGCGGGTACGCCCCGCCCCGTCGCTCCTGGCCGCGCCGCCACCGGAGGGCGCTGTCCCTGGGGGCGGCGGGGCTGACGCTCGCCCTGGTGGCGGGGGTCGGACTGTGGGCCCTGGCCGAGGGGCGTCTCGCCGGTGACGGCGCGACCGGGAATGTCGCCGGTGGGACCGGGGCCGAGGGGGAACCGGTGGGTGGGGCCGGCGGAGGCGGATCGATACCCGCCGACGTCCCCGAGGAGTACCGCGACCTGTACGAGAACGGGATCGTGACCGTGGCCCCGGACGAGAACGCCGGTGACACGCTCGTCCGCACGATCGGGTCGGACGGGGGCGGGGATGCTCTGGACCAGGTCCGGCTCGACATGAGCGAGCACACCTGGTCGTACAACATGAGCCCGACCATCACCGTCACGGCCGAGTACCTCCTGGACTTCGGGGAACTCCGGATCCACAGCAACGACTTCGCGATGGTCGAACGGATCGAACCCGAGGACACGCATCTGACGACCGTGCCGGCGAACAGCGGCGGAACCCTGGCCGTCCTCTCCCCGGAGGAACCGACCGCCGAGTTCTCACTCGTCTTCGTGACCGGCGGCAACGCCTCGGAGAGGGACGACGTCTTCGCCGTCTACTACGTCCCCGGCGAAGTGGCCCACGGCGGTACCCGGCCGGAGGTCGGGTACCCGGGAGGGCTCTGCTACCTCTGGCGCGGCGCCGGAATGAGCGAATCCTACGGCGTCCCCGATCCGGAGGAGCCCACCCCCTTCGACGCGACCCTCTCGGGGGGCTCGCCGACGAACGGTTGTGTCTACGGCCCCAACAAGGACCTTCTCTCGAACGGCTGACCCCGCCCCACCTCGATATCCCCGACCTCGACAGGAAACGCAGATGCCCCCCAACGCCCCCTTCTCGCACGACCGCCTGCCGCCCGGTGTGGACCCGCCCGGGCGAGGCGACCCCGAACGGCTCGGCGACTACCGGGTGGTCGGGCGGATCGGCGCGGGCGGCATGGGCGCGGTCTACGCCGGTGTCACCGACGCCGGTTCGGCCGCCGCGGTCAAGGTGGTCCACGCACAGTTCGCGGCCGATCCCGAGTTCCGGGCCCGCTTCGCCCGTGAGGTCGGCCTGGTCTCCCGGGTCCGCGCCACCTGCGCCCCGGCCTTCCTCGGCGCCGATACCGAGGCCGCCGCCCCGTGGATGGCCACCGAGTACGTCCCGGGTCTGACCCTGCGGCAGCACGTGAAGCGGAACGGTCCGTTGACCGGGGGCATGCTCACCGCGTTCGCGGTCGGCCTGGCCGAGGCGCTGACCGCGATCCACACCGCCGGCGTGGTGCATCGTGACCTGAAACCGGGCAACGTGATCCTGGCCCCGGACGGCCCGAAGGTGCTGGACTTCGGGATCGCCCGAGCCGCCGACGGTACCGTGCTCACCGCCACCGGCGGCCTGCACGGGACACCGGGCTGGGTCTCTCCCGAGCAGTACGAGGGGGCCGACGCGACCGGTTACTCCGACATGTTCGCCTGGGGCGGTCTGGTGGCCCTCGCCGCGACCGGGAGGGACCCGTTCGGCAAGGGCGCCGTGGACGGGGTCATCCATCGCAGCAGGTACGAGGAGCCCGACCTGGACGGGGTGCCCGAGCACCTGATGTCCCTGGTGGGCCGCTCGCTCTCCAAGGACCCGGGCGGTCGCCCTCGTGCCGATGAGGCCCTGATGGAGCTGACCCGTGGCTGGTCGGCGACCCGGATCATGCCGGCCGGGGCGCCACCGCCCGACGGTGCGGGGGAGTCGGGGACGGACGCGCGTCCCACGGAGATCGTGCCCGAACTGCTGGCCACCGAATGGACCGAGGTGAGCGATCCGGGGACCCGCCGGGTGCGCGGTCCACGCCGTGTCCTGCTCCTGTCCGCCGGGGCCGCCGCGCTGGTGGTCGCGCTGATCGGCGGTCTGCTCGTGGTCGATCGCGTCGGAGGAGAGGGCTCCTCCTCGACCGACGGCCTGCCCTGGGGGAGCGGTGCCGACGAAGACGATGGCGGGAACGGTTCGGGAGGGGATTCCGGCACGGTGGAGAATGGGGCCCCGCTGGTCCAGAGCGTCCCCGAGGACGGTACGGCGGTGGTCGCCGAGGCGATCGAGCTGATGGAGGGGGCGCCGGACCTCCTGTACCGGTCAGACTCCCACGCCGACCAGGAACGAGGCCATCCGGTGGCCTCCGTCGTCGAGTACAGCGGGGATCCGGTGCGCGTCTTCCAGAAGCGGACCTACGACCTGGCCGGGATCGGACTCAACCTCCGCTACGGCGACGATCTGGAGAACCAGGTGTTCGGGCTGGTCCCCATGGCCCAACTCGAATCGGAGGAGGACCCCGACTATTACCGGCAGGAGGGGAACCCCACCGGCGAGTGGGACCCCATGGAGGAGCTGGGCTGGGGTCTGGCGTGGATCCTGGAACCGGACGCGGAGATCGAGTATCAGGGGCGAAGCCGGGTCCCCCACGAACAGGAGTTCGTCGACGGTGGCGTCAGCCGGTGGCTGGAGGGCTTCGAGGAGACCGACGGACACCACTACAGCGGGACCGTCACCCAGCGGACCGGCCTGGAACACTCCGACGGCGAGTCCATGAGCTTCGATCTGTGGATCGACGACGAGGGCTACCCGCTGCGCTTCGCCGGCTCCACGCTCTGGGTCCCCGACAACCCCGACCATCCGGACGTGGCCATGACCGAGGTCCGCGACTTCGACTTCGGCGAGGCCCGCGAGATCTACGTTCCCGACGAGGCGGAGATCCTGCCCGATCGGCCCTCGCCCGGTTTCTGACCCCACCGCGATCGAGAACCCGTACCTCCTTCACCCCTAACGGAACAGGACGATCCATGACGTCGCCCACACCCACCGCCCGCGTCGATCGCGGTCACCTGCCCCCCGGAGTCGTGGGGCTCGGGAGGAAGGACCCCGAGAGGGTCGGCCCCTACCGGACGCTCGGCGTGATCCGTCGTGACGCGGCGGGCGCGACCCTGCTGGCGGAGGCCGCCGACGGCGCCCTCGCCTCGGTCCGACTCCTCCCCGCCGAGGTCGCCGACGGCCCCGACGTGCGGGCCCGTCTGGCCGCCGAGGCCGGTCGACTCTCCCGCGCTCGGGCCCTGTGCCTGGCCGGGTACCGGGACGCCGACCTCCAGGCCGCCGAGCCCTGGCTGGCCACCGAGTACGTTCCCGGGCGGACCCTGGGAGAACACGTCACCGAACACGGTCCGCTGCGGGGAGAGACGCTCACCGCGCTGGCCGCGGGGACGGCGGAGGCCCTGGCCGCCTGGCACGCCCTCGGCGGCCTCCACCTCGCCCTGGACCCGTCCAGGGTCGTCCTGTCCCCACGGGGCCCGAAGATCGTGGATCCGGGGATCTCCTCCGCCACCGGCCGCCCGCTCGGCGACGGGCGTTGGGCGGCCCCGGAACAGGGGGCCGTCGACGGATCCGCCGACGTCTTCGCCTGGGGACTCCTGATGCGCTACGCGGCCACCGGCGCGGAACCCTCCGGAATGATGACGGACGATCCCGCTACGGGCGCCGTCTCCGACCCCCTGGCCTCGCTCATCGGCGAGGCGTCGCGGAGGGAACCCGGAGAACGGCCCACCGCGCTCCGGCTGCTGGAGGAGCTCACGCCCGGATCCGGAGGTGACCTGGGGCGAGCGGTCTCCGACCTTCTGGCCGGCTCGTGGACCGGGGTGAGCGCCCCCGAACCGCGTCGGGTCCGCCGGTCGCGCACACCGGTGGTGGTGGGCGCGGCCTCGGTCGTGCTGGTGGGCGCGCTGGTGGGCGGCCTGCTGTGGAGCGGAGACGACTCCGGCGGTCCGCTCGGCGCCCTGAGCCCGACCGGCTCCGGATCACAGGACACACGAGGAGAGGAGGACGCGGCCTCGGACGGAGGATCCGAGGGGACCGGAGAGGCCGAGGAGGGGACCACCCTCGCCGTCGAAAGCGATCCCACGGACGGCGCGGCCGTGGTCGCCGAGGCGCTCGAACTGGTTCGAGGGGCCTCGGACCTCCTGTACCGGGAGCACTTCAGGATCGACGAGGGGGGAAGTCCGTCGGTCGCCGTCCTGGAGTACACCGAGGAGCCGGTCCGGGCGGTCCGGAACATGAACTACCACCCGATGGGGGCCTCGGTGAGTCTGCGCTTCGGCACCGACCTGGCGGAGGAGGTCGAAGGCATCATCGACCCCGCGACGGGCGACACCGGGAACATCGACTATCACCGGAGCGAAGGAGGGTCCGCCACGGGGACGGAGCTGTGGGAGGAGGCTCAGTGGCCGCTCGAATGGATCCTGGAGCCGGGCGCGGAGATCGAGTACCTGGGTCTGAGTCCGGTCCCCCACGAAACGAGCTTCGAGGACACCATCAGCGACGGTCTGGTGTTCGAGGCGACCGAAGGCCACCACTACAGCGGCACCTACGTCGACCCGACCGAGAGGCCGGAGGCCCGCGAGACCGTCGTGGACTTCGACCTGTGGATCGACGACCAGGGCCACCCGCTGCGCATCGAGGCGTCCGGTGTGATCTATCCGGAGAACCCAGCGCATCCGGACACGACCTTCGACCAGGAGCGGGACTACATCTTCCACGAGCCCCGCGAGATCCACGTCCCCGAGGAGTCGGAGCTCGGACCCTGAGCTCGGAACACCCCCGTCATCGTGAAGGGAAACGATGAGCACATCCCCCACCGAGAACCCGGGCCTGCCGCCCGGCCTCGAACCGCTCTCCGAGACCGACCCCCGTCTGATCGGCCCCTACCGGCTCTTGGGTCGGATCGGGGCGGGAGGGATGGGCGTGGTGTACGCGGCGCTGGACCCCGGTGGCCTCTGCGTCGCGCTCAAGACCGTCCACGCGAAGTACGCGGATCGGCCCGGACATCGGGAGGCGTTCGCACGAGAGGTCGAGATGCTGCGCCGCGCCGACGGGGTCAGCACCGCCCGAGTGCACGGCGCGGACCCGACGGCGCCGGTGCCGTGGCTGGCCTTCGACTACGTGCCCGGCCGGGATCTGCGTCGCCACGTGCGCGAGTTCGGCCCTTTGACCGGTGACATGCTGCGCACGTTCGCCTTGGGCGTGGCCGAAGGGCTGGCCACCCTGCACTCGGCGGGGATCGCGCATCGCGACATCAAGCCGGGCAACGTCATCCTGGCCCCGGACGGGCCCAAGATCGTGGACTTCGGTATCGCGGTCGAGGTCGGCACCGACCCGGAGCGGGACGCCTCGGCCTCCTACGGGACCCCGGGCTGGTCCGCGCCCGAACGCTACACCGGCGCCGTCGCCGATCCGGCGGCGGACGTGTTCGCCTGGGGCGGGCTGGTGGCCTTGGCCGCCACCGGCCGCGCCCCCTTCGGGAAAGGGGACGCGGCGGAGTTGGCCGCACGGGTCCAGGCGGGCGACCACGACGTCGAAGGGGTCCCCGAGGAGCTGCTGTCCCTGGTGGAGCGGGCGCTGTCGGTGCTCCCCGCCGAACGGCCCACCGCGTTCGACCTCCTGACCGCTCTGCTGCCGCCCGCCACGATGGAGTCGAACGTTCAGGCCGGGCCGGACTCCGACCGCGCCCGTACGCAGCGGGCGCTGCGCGGGATGCTGGCCGACTACTGGCACGGCGTGGACTCGGCCGGTCACGACCCGGCCCGTTGGGCCGCCGCGCTGGGAACCGTCTCCGCGGCGGGTCTGGGCGTGGCCGGGGCGGGGACCCTGGGCGCCGGCGCGGGCACCGGAGCGACCACGGGGGTGTCCGCCGCGGGTGTGGCGGGAGGAGCCGTGGGCAAGGCCGGTGGCGCCGCGGCCGGCGGAGGGTCGCTCGGCGCGGGCGCGACCGGTGGCGGTGGGCTGCTCGGAGTCCTGGGCGGGACCAAGGGCCTCGTCGCCGCTCTGGGGACGTTGACGCTGGTCGGCGGGTTGGCGGCGGGAGGGGTCTGGTATCTCGGGAACGACGCTCCGGCCGAGGAGGCGGCCGCCGAGGAGCCCGAGGAGGCCGGCCTCGCCATCGACGTGGACCCGGAGGACGGTACGGCCGTGGTCGCCGAGGCCTTCACTCTGGCGTTGGAGGCCGACAGCTTCACCACCTACGACTTCGTATACGCGAGTGGTCTCGGTGACAGACCCGCCGGCTACTACGTTCAGACAGGGGGGCCGGTCCCCGCGATCCTCGTGAACAACTACATGATCACCGGCGGGAGCATGGCTCTGGGGGAGGGTCTGGACGATGTCGTGTACTTTTCCAACACGTCCTTCGACCCCGGTGAAGCGCCGGAGCGCGAGTACTACCGGTCGGACGGGTACGGGACCAGCGCGCCGGAGCACCCCCGAGAGCTTTGGGAGGAGCTTCTCGACGTGGTGTTCGCCTATCTGGAACCGGTCGATCTGATCTACGAGGGCACCGGTACGACCCCGACGGAGTTTCTCCCCGACGAGTTCTTCGCCTATGGCCAAGTGTTGGAGCGGCCGGGGCATCGATATACGGGCACCTATATCGAAGAGGATTACCTGGATTACGGGGACGTGGAGGCCACACTGGAGTTCTGGGTCGATGAGGCCGGGTATCCGTTGTACTTCGATCAGAACGTCTCGCCGGGAGGAACGGACCCGGACACCGGGAGACCCGTCGAACACGGGTATCGCGTCGAGTTCGCCGGTTTCGATCAACCGATCGACCTCTACGTCCCCACCGCGGACGAGATCCGGGACGAACCTTCGTGATCTTCAGGCGGCGCCCCCGCCTCTTCGGAGATGACGGGCCCCGGCGCCGTTACGGCACCGGGGCCCGTGCGCGCTAGGCGCCCTTCAGGTTCTCCTTGAGGAAGTCGACCTGGAGCAGCAGCAGGTTCTCCGCGGTCACCGGGTCGGCGGGGCTGTGCGTCACGCCGGCGAGCGGCAGCACGGTGTGCGGACGGCCGGCGGCGAGAAGGGCCTCCGACATGCGCTGGGTGTGCGCGAACACGACGTTGTCGTCGATGAGCCCGTGGACGAGCATCAGCGGACGTCGCAGTTCTGCGGCGTCCGAGACCAGCGACAGACGCTCGTACACCTCCTTCTGCTCCTGAGGCGTGCCCAGGTAGCGTTCGGTGTAGTGCGTGTCGTACAGCGCCCAGTCGATGACCGGGGCGCCCGCCACCGCCGCGTGGAACACGTCCGGGCGGCGCAGGACCGCCAACGCGGACAAGTAGCCGCCGAACGACCAGCCGTGGATGCCCACTCGGGTCGCGTCCAGGAAGTCGAACCGGCCGAGCGCGTCCTCCAGGGCGGCCACCTGGTCGTCCAGCACCGGGCCGGCCAGGTCGTGGTGGACCTCCTGCTCCCACTCCACGCTCACGCCCGGGGTGCCGCGTCCGTCCGCGATGAGGACGGCGAAGCCCTGCTCGGCGAACCACTGGGCCGTCAGGTAGGCGCCGCGCGCGTTGAGCACCCGCTGGGCGTGGGGGCCGCCGTAGGGGGCCATCAGCACCGGCAGGGATCCCTCGCCCTCCTTCCACCAGGACGGCAGGAGCAGCGAGGTGGGGACGCGACGTTCGCCGGCGAACCAGGTCTCGACCCGGGGCTCGGGCAGTTCGGGGGTCTCGGCGAGGCTCTCGATCTCACCGTGCGTGCGGCGGGTCTCGGTGCTCGCGCCGCGGATCACGTGGGTGCGCACCCCGGTGAAGTCCAGGGAACGGTGCTGGAGCACCAGGGTGTCGCCGCGCAGGCGCCCGGAGAGCAGACCGCCCTCGCCGCCGCCCGGTACCTCCACCGGAAGGCAGGTGCCCTCGCGGGTGTCGGCCAGCCACAGCGCCAGGTCGCCGGGGCGGCCCTCGGGCGAGCCGGAGAACAGTACCCGGTCGCCGTCCACGTCCACCACGCCCCGCAGGTACACGTCGGCGGCGCTCACGGCGTTCTCGCCCACGTACACGCGACGGGCGCCGGTGCCCTCCTCACGGGCGATCCACACCGGGGCTCCCGAGGCGGTGAAGTCCGGAACACCCGGCATGAGCTCCACCCATACCTCGTCGCTCTCGGTGCGCACCGCCGAGACCAGTCCGGTGGCGGGGTCGGAGCTGAACAGGGTGAGGGTCCGCTGGTCGCGGCTCTGGGCGGTGAAGATCAGGGTGGGGTTCCCGTCGGGGCCGGTCGTCCAACCCACGGTGGGCAGGTAGGGCAGCGCCTCCCGGTCCCACTCGATCGGGGCGGGGGTGGGGCGGCCGTCGGCCCGGTAGGCGGTGGGGGAGGGGACGGAGACGACCGCCAGCCGCACGTCCGGGTTGGCGGTGCCCGCCGCCGGATAGCGCAGCGGCTGCGGTTCCCGATCGGGGCGGTTCGGGTCTCCGACGAACCAGCGGTTCACCTCGGACTCGTCGACGCGGCTCACCGCGAGGGAGGCGCCGTCGGGCGACCACCAGAAGCCGCGGACCCGGCCCATCTCCTCCGCGGAGACCAGGTCGGCCAGACCCCAGGTGACGTGCTCGCCGTCCGGCTCCACGAGGATCCGGTCCCGGTCCTCGTCGCCGTTGTCGGTGATGTCGATGACCCGGACCGCGCCCTGGTGCACGTAGGCCACCCGGTCGCCGGCCGGGTCGATCCTCGGGTCCACGGCCGGGGTGGCCACCGGAAGCTCGCGCGGAGCGGTGTCGTCGCCGACCAGGTCGACGTAGAACACGCGACCGGACAGGGTGAACACGGCGCGGGTGAAGGCGTCGTCGACGGTGTAGGAGACGATGCCGCCGCCGTGCTCGCGCATCCGCTCACGGCGGGCGCGCTCCTCCGGGGGGAGGTTCTCGTCGTCCGCGCCGAGCTCTCGGGGGTCGGCGAGCACGGTCACCGCGCCGTTCTCCGGGGTGTACCGCCACAGGCAGGTCGCCGTGTCGGTGCCGTTCCGGCCGCGCAGGAAGGTGACGCTCTCCCCGTCCGGGGAGATCTGGAAGTTGCGGGGGACCCCGATCGTGAAGCGCTGGGTCCGGGCCTGTTGACGAGGAAAGCTCATAGGCCGATTGTGTCCCATCACCTGGACGGGGCGCTGCGGCGGCTTCGACGCCCGGGGAGCGGACCGGTCGAATTCAGGCCTTTGTTCAGGGAAGGCCTGGTCCGGGGGGTATTGTTCGCTGGGTGATGGACAGGCGACTGATGATGGTGCACGCGCACCCGGACGACGAGAGCATCGTCACCGGTGCCACGCTGGCGAAGTACGCGGCCGAGGGGGTCGGGGTCACCCTGGTGACCTGCACCCTGGGCGAGGAGGGGGAGGTCATTCCGCCGGAACTGGCCCACCTGACCTCCGACCGTGATGACCGACTCGGCGAGTACCGGATCGGGGAGCTGGACAAGGCCTGCGGGGCCCTGGGGGTGCGGGACCACCGTTTCCTCGGCGGCCCCGGGCACTACCGAGACTCCGGGATGATGGGCGGCCCCACGAACCGTCACCCCAAGGCCTTCTGGGGCGTGGACGTCGAAGAGCCGGCCGCCCTGCTCGCCGAGATCATCCGTGAGGTCCGTCCCCACGTGCTCGTGAGCTACGACGAGCACGGCGGCTATGGGCACCCCGACCACATCCAGGCCCACCGGGTCACCCGCCGCGCCTGCGCGAAGGCCGGCGAGCGCACCCTCCCCGGCGCCCCTTGGAAGGTGGAGAGGCTCTACGCGATCGCGCAGCCGGTCTCCCGGATCGAGGCCTCCATCGCCCGCCTCAACGAGGAGGCGGGGCCCTTCACCCCGCCGAGTCGGGTCTCCGACATCGCCCGAGGCACCCCGGACTCGATCGTCACCACCCGGATCGACGCCACCGACCACTGGGCGGCCAAGGCCCTGGCGATGCGCGCGCACGCCACCCAGATCACCGTCGAGGGGGAGCGCTTCGCCCTCTCCAACGACATCGCCCAGGAGATCGACGCGGTCGAGTACTTCACCCTGCTGATGGGGACTCCCCCCAAGCCCGGCCCCGACGGCTACGAGACCGACCTCTTCGCCGGTCTGTGAGCTTCGGGCCGGCCACGGTCCGCCGAGCGCCTACCCTCGGTTTCCGTGAGCACACCTGTTTCCACCCCACAGCCCCAGGGCCGCCGTCCCGTGCCCTCGTTCGTGTCCCCGACGGTGACCGTGCTGTCGTTCCTGGTCCTGATGGCGACAGGGGCGGCCACCGGCGTCCTGTCCGGCTTCGGGGTGTCCTGGTTCGCCCGTGAGTGGCCCCTGGGCGGCCTGGCCCAGGTCAAGGCCGTCGCGGGGGTCCTGCTCCTGCTGGTGGCGCTGTACGCGCTGACCCGGCTGGCCGGCTGGGGGAGCCGCCGTCAGTCCGGGGCACTGGGATTCTCGGCGGGCTTCGCGCTGTCCCTGATGGGAATGATCGGCTATCTGCCCGGCGGGGACATCATCTTCCCCGACGCGATCGTCAACTACGTCTTCCTGTTCGGCTCGATGGTGGCGTTGGCCCTCGGTGTGGTGCGCAGCGCGGCGCCCTTCCAGTGGCCGCCCGCGCCCACCACCGGAGAGAACGGAGCGGGGCGGATCGACGCTCCCGCCGATCCGCCCCGCTCCGTCGGAGACTGAGCCCGCTCAGCCCCAGAACTGCAACAGCAGCTCGCCGTGGAACATCATCCCGGTGATGGCCGGGTTGGGCAGGAGCAGCTCGAACAACGCGTAGAACAGGTCGTCGAAGAGGTCCCGGACCACCGGCAGCCAGAGCACGGCGAACACGGCGATCGAGCAGAAGAGGCCGTTGGCCGCCACGAACGCGGTCCAGCGCGTGCCGCGGAAGGCGGCCAGGACGTGGTAGCCGTCCAGGCCGGGCAGCGGCAGCAGGTTGACCGCCGCGCTGGTCATGTTGGCGAAGGCCAGGAAGGCCATCGAGGAGATCGCCCAGTTCACGCTGTCCTGGCCCGCCGGGACCAGGATCGACACGGTGAACGCCAGCACCGCGGACAGCAGCAGGCTCGCCAGCGGTCCGGCCAGGGCCACCATGACCCGGCGACCGCGACCCGGGATGTTCTCCCATTCCACGTAGGTGGGGGGCCCGTTCAGACCGAAGCCGCCCAGCCCCAGGTAGGCCGTGGGCAGCACGAGGCCACCGAAGGCCTGCCGGTATCCGAACGGGTTCAGCCGCAGGTAGGCGCTTCCCCGCAGGGAACGATCGCCGGCCAGGTAGGCGGCCAGGGCGTGGGCGAACTCGTGCACGGCCACCGACACGATCCAGCCGAGCAGGATGAGCAGGGGCGGGATGAACGGGGTGACCGCCGCGCCGTCGGCGGCCCAGTCCAGTTCCACGGCGCGCCAGGACAGCCAGCCCGCGAACCCGGCCAGGCCCAGGACGAGCAGGAAGAGGGGGCTGGGCAGGAAGTCGGCCGGTCCCCGCGAGGGGGTGTCGGACTCCGCGCTCTCGGGAGTCTCACCGGACTCATCGGAGGCGGTCGCGTCGCCCTCGCGTCCCTTCTCGGAACCGCCGTCCTCGTCCGCCCCGACCCCCGATCTGTTCAGGGCGTCCTCGGGCATCCGGGACCACGGATCGGCGGAGCGGGCCTCGTCGCCGCTGCCGGGGTCCTCGGCGTCGGGAACGGTCGTGTTCTCGGGTTCCGTCTGCTGGGGTGACTCGGGCGTGGGCATGAGGCTCCTGCTGGTCGCGGGTGGTTCGCGCTCCAGGTTAGGCCCTGATTTCGAGCTCCGCGCAGCGGGTGCCCTCACGCGGAGTGGTCGTACGGGCAGGGTCAGACGACGGCGCGAGGGGACACCGCGGACCTGTGCAGACAGGCCAGGGCGAACGATCGTCCCACCGGGGTCAGTTCGCGACGGCCCACGCTCTCGTCCCCCACGACCAGCCCGAGCGCCTCCAACAACCAGCCCACGGCCATCACCATGGCGCGTATCCGATCGGAGGAGTTCTCGGCCGTGCGGCGGTGCGCGGCCGCGTGCCGGCCGGAGGCCACAGGGGGTTCGAACGGACGCCACCCGGACTCGGTGAGCACCCGCTCGGCGGCCTCGGCGTCGGAGGTGCCCCGCCGGGCGTGGGACCCCAGTCCTTGAGGGGAGCGGGTCAGCAGCAGCCCCAGAAGGGTCTCCGCGGCGGCCTGTTCCAGACCGCCGCCCCGTCCCAGGGCCTCGGTGGCGGCGACCCACAGGGAATCGGGGTCCTCGCGCAGCCGCCTGCCGCGGCGGGTGAGTTCGAGTCGGCGTCCGGATCGACGGACCGCGCGCATGGACCTCAGCACCTGGTGCAGAGCGATGAGCTGGGTGGCGTCGGTCTCGTTGCGCGGCGGGTCGGGTGTGGTGCGCCAGCCGAAGTCCTCGCACATGAGTCTGACCACGCCGGGGGAGATGTAGCCGATCTGGGTGAGGGAGATGCCCTCCGCCGCCAGATCGAGCAGACGGCGTAGCGGGGCCATGGCGGTCTCGGCGTCCCTGGGGGTGTCCGCTCCGGCGATGATCTGTCCGACCAGAGGCCACAGGTGCTGCCGGTGCGGGTGGGCGGAAGAGCCCAGCCAGGCGCGGACACGCTCCTCGCGGATCCGGTCCAGCCGGCTCAGGCCGTGCCGGTCGGGCTGGGTGAGGAAGGAGCGGGCGAAACGCTCCTGCGCGGGTCGCCAGCCGCGCTTGCCCGGCCGGATGTCACCGAGGGAGACCGCCAACTCCAGGGCCGCGGCGGTCTCGCCGCGCACGGTCAGTTCCACGTCGCCGACGGCGGTGCCCCAGGTCAGTTCGGGAAGGTCGGGGGGCTCCACCCCGGATTCCCACATGAGCCGCTCGTACATGGCCAGGGCGGCGTTGTGGTCGCGTTCGTACAGGTCCAGCAGGGCGGCGGTCTCGGGGGAGGAACAGACACCGGCGTAGCGGAACAGTTCGAGGAGTTGGAACAGCCGCCCCAGGGAACCCACGGCCAGCCGACGGTCCTCGGGGGAGTTCTGGAACCTGAGGGGGAGTTCGTACCAGCAGAGACGCTGGACGGCGTGTTGATGGAGCCGTTCGAGATCCTGCTCCGGGGCCAGGGTGTGCAGTGCAATGGCCGCCATCTCCGCCGACCGCTCGTCCCTACGGGCCAGTTCGGCGAGAGCCGACGCGACCGCCTCCCTCATGGTGGGCACCACCTCCCCGCGTGCCTAGGGCCCGTCCGTCCGGGGAACAGGACGTCCGGGCACGGTGCTTCGTTGTCGGCCCGAGGTCACGGTTGGGGGGCGCCGTCGACAGGGCTCAGCCTCTCCTACCCGGGAAAGGGTGAAGAATGCCGTGATGTGGGGTCTAGGGACGCTCACCCCGCCGTCGTGGGGGTACGGGGGGAACGACACGGCTGGCGACGATGGCGTTCTCGGCGACCTCGACCGTCGACTCGTCCCTGCGTCGCACGGTGAGGATCCCCTCGGACCAGGACTCCACCACACCGACGATATCGGTGAAGCCCCCTTCGGGGAGGGTGATTCGCAGGGAGACGCGCCGACCGACGTCGTCCCGTGTGATTCTGTGGACCAGCCGGCCCCGCAAGTGCATGATTCCCGCCCCCGAGTGTGCGCCGAATGTCGTCCGGCGCCATACTAGGACGACGACATCTGTGCCAATAGCTTGCAGAGCCGGGAGCACGGGCGACGCCCGCACGTCGATCGTGGCCCCGGGAACTCTGAAGGTCCCCGCCTCCCCCGTGGGTGAGCGGGGGTGAGACAAGGAGTACGACGTGACCTACGTCATCGCGCAACCCTGTGTTGATGTTCTGGACAAGGCGTGCATCGACGAGTGCCCCGTGGACTGTATCTACGAGGGCGACCGCATGCTCTACATCCACCCGGACGAGTGCGTTGACTGTGGTGCGTGCGAGCCGGTGTGCCCCGTCGAGGCCATCTACTACGAGGACGACCTGCCCGAGCAGTGGTCCGAGTTCTACAAGGCCAACGTCGACTTCTTCGACGACCTCGGCTCGCCGGGCGGCGCCTCCAAGGTCGGCAAGATCGACCGCGACCACCCGATCGTCGCCAAGCTTCCTCCGCAGGCCGAGTGAGCGACGCTACGCCAACGCATCCCCTTGGCGCAGAGGTCGCGTGGGCGTGAGGCCTGCCCCGAGCGTGATGTGTCGCGCCGATCCCCGAGGCGGGGTCGGCGCGACGCTGTTGTGCGGAGAAGGAACCACAGCTTCCGAACAGGATGGAGAACGCCCCGATGGGTGAACGGCGACCGGTGACCGATCGTCTCCCGACCTTTCCCTGGGACCGTCTGACGCCGTACAAGACGACGGCCTCGGCCCACCCCGACGGCATCGTCGACCTGTCCGTCGGCACCCCGGTCGACCCGGTCCCGGCGAACCTGCGCGAGGCGCTGGCCGCCGCCGCGGATTCGCCCGGATATCCGCTGACCTGGGGGACGCCCGAGCTGCGCGCCTCCATCCAGGGCTGGCTGGAGCGCCGCCACGGCGTGCGCGTGGCCGAGGGCGCGGTGCTGCCGACGGTGGGCTCCAAGGAGCTGGTGGCCTGGCTGCCGACCCTGCTCGGCCTGGGCGAGGGCGACACGGTGGTCCTGCCCGAGCTGGCCTACCCCACCTATGACGTGGGGGCGCGGATCGCCGGAGCCACCCCGGTGGCCACCGACGGCCTCACCGCGCTCGGTCCGGCTCCGGTACGACTGGTGTGGGTGAACTCCCCCGCCAACCCGACCGGGCGGGTCCTGGGCAAGGACCACCTGCGCAAGGTGGTGGCCTGGGCCCGCGAGCACGGCGCCATCGTCGCCTCCGACGAGTGCTACCTCGACCTGGGCTGGGAGGAGGACGCCGAGCCGATCTCGATCCTGCACCCGGACGTCTGCGGCGGTTCGCACGAGAACCTGCTGGCCGTGCACTCGCTGTCCAAGCGTTCCAACCTCGCGGGGTACCGCGCGGCCTTCGTCGCGGGCGACCCCGAGTTGGTCGCGGAACTGTTGGCGGTGCGCAAGCACGCCGGGATGATCGTTCCCGCCCCGGTCCAGGCGGCCATGCGCGCGGCTTTGGACGACGACGCCCACGCGGCCGAGCAGAAGGAGCGTTACCGCGCCCGCCGTGCCCGGCTGCGCGCGGCCTTCGAGGGCGCGGGCTGGCGGATCGAGCATTCCCAGGCCGGCCTGTACCTGTGGGCGAGCCACCCGGACCACGATTCCTGGGGGGCGGTGGGCGCGCTCGCCGAACGCGGCGTCCTGGTCGCCCCGGGCGCCTTCTACGGCACGGCGGGCGAAGGTCACGTACGGGTGGCCTTCACCGCCACCGACGAGCGTGTCGACGCCGCCGTCGAGCGCCTGGCGAAGTGATGTGAGGCCCGTCCGGGCGTCGGGGTCTCCCCGGCGTCCGGCGGTGCTCAAGGACGTCCGGTCGGACGGACCAGGCAGAACTCCGTTCCCTTCGGGGTCGCGCATGACCCGGAACGCCCCCTGGGCGTCGGTGACGGTCTCGCCCACGGCGGTCGCCCCCAGCGCGAGCAGCCGCTCCGCGGGCGGATCCTGGGGCGTCGACTAGCGGAGCACGAGGCGTCCGTCGGTGCCCTCCTCCAGCTCGGTCCACTGCTCGGCGCCGTCCATGCCGTCCGAGGCGCGCCACCGCAGGTTCTCGTAGCTCACGGAGGACAGACCGTACTCCTCGGCGTGCGTCACGGCCCACTGGGCCATCGCCCGACCGAGGTCGCCGGTCCTCGGCTCGGAGTCCACCGGAAGGACGGCCGGATCGGTGCCGAACACCCGGGCGATCTCCTCCTCGGCCCCGGCCGTGTCGGCCTCGCCCTCGCGCAGCGCCTCCGCCGTCTCCGCGTCGAACCAGCAGGTCACGTCGGTCCCCTCGCCGCCGGTGAATGCCTCGGCCATCCTCCTGGACAGGGCCTCGTGCTGGTCGTAGGCGAACCCGTGGGCGCTGCGCTGCACCTGCTGCGCGGCCTCGTAGACCGGCATGTCCTCCCAGCCGTCCACCTCGATCAGCGCGTCGTAGAACGACCGGCTGGCGAACACCGGGTCCATGATCTCCTCGGGGTCGCCCCATTCCTGGGACGGGCGCTGCTGGAACAGACCCACCGAGTCCCGGTCCCCGTACCCGATGTTGTAGAAGCGCGATTCCTGCCACACGGTCGCGTAGGCGACGGTCACCGCCTCCTCGGGCAGGTCCCGGCTGTACGCGACACCGCCGACGGTCGTCATGTTCACGGCCTGGTCCGCTTCCAGGTCGTAGGTGCCGTCCGACAGCGTCAGACGGCATCCGGGCTCGGGAGCCTCCTCCGTGTTCAACGGCTCGAACGTGGTCAGCACGTAGTAGGCGCCGGCCACGAACAGGGAGCAGACGAAGGTCAGGATGAGGAGGATCTTGGCGAACGCGGAGAACTTCCTGCGTTTACTGGGCACGGGCGAACCAAGGGTCGGCGACGGGTGGGACGCACGTATCGCCCCCGCGGCGTGCGGGGCCGAGGCCGTGCGCCGGGCCGCCGGGGAGATCCTTCGGAGGGATTCCGTGAGGAGGGCGGCCGGCGGGCCTCGGCCGCATTGTAGTAGGAGCTACGAAGACTCATAGGAAGGCTTCCCGAGGCGGGGCCGCCCCGGTGACCGATCCCTCGCCACAGGTGGGCGGGGTGGATACGGCCCACCCCCGATGAGCGACTAACGTGGGTTCACATGACCAGCTCGTACACCAGTCCGCTGCCCGACCAGATCGACGAACTCTGGGAGCGGCGCTCCGAACTGACCCCCGACCACTCCGAGGCGCGTGAGATCATCACCGGCGCCATCGACCAGATCGACGAGGGCAAGGCCCGTGTGGCCTTCGTCGACCCCGCCACCGACGGTGTGGTGGTCGACGAGCGCGCCAAGCGTTCCATCCTCCTCGGCTTCAAGGTCCTGGACATGAAGGAGTCGACGGTCGGCGACTTCTACCACCACGACCGCATGCCGCTGAAGACCCGCTTCGACGGTGTCCGCGTCGTCGCCGGCGCGATCGCCCGCTGGGGCTCCTACCTGGCCCCCGGCGTGGTCCTCATGCCGTCCTTCACCAACATCGGCGCCTACGTCGGCTCGGGCACCATGGTCGACACCTGGGCGACCGTCGGTTCCTGCGCGCAGGTCGGCGAGAACGTCCACCTGTCCGGTGGCGTGGGCGTCGGCGGCGTCCTGGAGCCCCCGCAGGCCTCCCCGGTGATCATCGAGGACGAGGCCTTCCTGGGCTCGCGCAGCATGGTCGTCGAGGGCGCTCGGGTGCGCAAGGGCGCCAAGCTCGGCGCGGGCACCATCCTCACCTCCTCCACGCGCGTCTTCGACGCCGAGACCGGTGAGGAACTGGCGCGCGGCGAGGCCCCGGCCTGGTCGGTGTGCGTCACCGCCAACCGGACCAAGAGCTTCCCCGGCGGCGACTTCGGCATGCCGGTGCTGCTGGTGCTCAAGCGTCTGGAGGAGGGGCAGGAGCACGACAAGCTCGCCCTGAACGACCTCCTGCGCGAGCACGGCGTCAACGCCTGACGTCCGACGCGTTCGGATCCGGGGCGTCCTTCCGCACGTGGGAGGGCGCCCCGTCGCGTGTTCTAGGGTGTTCCAGGTGCCTGCCGCGCACTCGGGGCGCGCACGCACCGAACAGGACGCGAACCCACACCCAGTGAAACGGGGCGACACCATGCTGGACCTGACCTCGGACGTGGCGGACCTGACCGCCGCCCTCGTGGACATCCGTTCCGAGAGCGGTGACGAGAAGAACCTCGCCGACGCGGTCGAGAACGCGCTGTCGACCCTCTCCCACCTCACGGTCACCCGTGACGGCGACGCGGTCGTCGCCCGCACCGAACTGGGACGCGACCGTCGTGTCGTGATCGCCGGTCACCTCGACACCGTGCCGATCGTCGACAACGTGCCCTCCCACGTGGACGGCGACCGGCTCTACGGGTGCGGAACCTCGGACATGAAGGCCGGTGTGGCCGTCCAGCTCAAGCTGGCCGCCCTGGTCACCGAGCCGGTCCACGACCTCACCTTCGTCTTCTACGACAATGAGGAGGTCGACGCCTCCCTCAACGGCCTCCTGCGGTTGAGCCGCAACCACCCCGAGTGGCTGGCCGGCGACTTCGCGATCCTCATGGAGCCCACCGACGGCATGATCGAGGGCGGCTGCCAGGGCACCATGCGCGTGGACGTGAAGGCCACCGGCAAGCGCGCCCACAGCGCCCGCTCCTGGAAGGGCGAGAACGCCGTCCACAAGGCCGGGGCGATCCTGGACGTCCTGCGCGCCTACACGCCTCGACAGCCCGAGGTCGAGGGTCTGGCCTTCCACGAGGGTCTCAACGCCGTGTTCATCGAAGGCGGCGTGGCCGGCAACGTCATCCCCGACGAGTGCGTGGTCAAGGTCAACTACCGCTACGCCCCGGACCGTTCTCCGGCCGAGGCCGAGGCGCACCTGCGCGAGGTGTTCGCCGGCTTCGAGGTGACCCTCACCGACTCCGCCGCCCCGGCCCGCCCCGGACTGGACGACCCCTCGGCCGCCGCGTTCGTCACCGCGGTGGGGGACGGCCGGGCGCGCGCCAAGCTCGGCTGGACCGACGTCTCCCGCTTCTCCGAGCTGGGCGTTCCCGCCGTCAACTACGGTCCTGGCGACCCGATGCTGGCCCACACCAGGGACGAGTACGCGACGATCTCGCAGATCCGCGAGGCCGAGGAGCGCATGGTCGCCTGGCTCACCGCCCGGGACTGACCCCCGAGCGCGTGACCCGCGGCGGCCATCAGTGGCCACCCGCGGGTCACACGCGATTCAGGTGTGAGGCGCCTCCGTCCGGATAGTTTTACGTGCATGACGGAAGAAGAGAACGTGAGGCGCGCCGGACCGCTCACCTACCGCGGCAGCGCCATCCCCGCCACCACCACCGACCAGCGTCTGCTCGACCGCAGGGGCCCCACCGACTGGGTGCACACCGACCCCTGGCGGGTACTGCGCATCCAGTCGGAGTTCGTCGAGGGCTTCGGGCTGCTGTCGGAGCTCCCCTCCGCGGTGAGCGTCTTCGGCTCGGCGCGGATCCGGCCGGACAGCGAGTACTACCGGCTGGGCGAGCAGGTCGGGGCCCGGCTCGCGGAGGCGGGCTACGCCACCATCACCGGGGGTGGCCCCGGCATGATGGAGGCGGCCAACAAGGGGGCCCAGCAGGCGGGCGGTCTGTCCGTCGGGCTCGGGATCGAGCTGCCCTTCGAGCAGTCCCTCAACCCCTATGTCGACATGGGCGTCACCTTCCGGTACTTCTTCGTCCGCAAGACGATGTTCGTGAAGTACTCGCAGGCCTTCGTGGTACTGCCCGGCGGGTTCGGCACCCTGGACGAGCTGTTCGAGGCCATCACCCTGGTCCAGACCAAGAAGGTGACGCGTTTCCCCGTGGTGCTCGTGGGCACCGAGTTCTGGGGCGGTCTGCGCGACTGGGTCGAGTCCAGCCTGCTCAAGCACAACCTCATCTCGCCCCAGGACATGGACCTGCTGTACATGACCGACGATCCCGACGAGGTGATCTCCGTGATCCAGCGGTCCCACCGCCACCTGGAGGACACGTTCGAGCGGGACCGCCCCGGCCCGTCGAGCTGATCCGGAAGACGGAAGGGCGGGGCCGGGCTCAGACCAGGCCGCGGCGGACGGCGGCGGGCGGACGCTCGCCTCGGATCGACGCGACCATGTCCAGGGCCCGACGCACCCGCTCGGGATGGTCGGTGACGAACACCCGCGCACCGGCCCAGGCGTAGACCGAGGCGAGCGCGACCTCCTCGGCCGCCTCCACCGGGACCGTGCCCGCCAGGGCGGGTGCCGGGACGGTGGTCGGCTCGGTCGGGGCGGCACTCGTCTCGGGAGCCGGGTCGCAGCGGACCAGGACCGGGGTGCCCGACGCCGCCAACTCCTCGACCCGGGCCCTCGACGGTCGGCGCCCGGCGTCGATCGCGCGGGAGACGACCGGGTCGGCGGAGGAGCCCTCGGCGGTCGCGAGGTCCTCGGGTGTCAGGACTCGGAAGGGTTCGTTCGGCACCCGCCGAGTCTCCCACGCTCCGGCACTCCCGGGACAGGGGACGTGTGTGGCACGATCGGAGCCGTGCCCTACTTCATCATGATCCTGGTCGCCGTCGCCGCGCTCGCCGTCCTCGTGGGAGTGGTCTACGTCGTACTCGGCAAGGGCGGGGGGCTCGCCCGGTTCGAGGCCGACTTCCCCCCACTGGACCTGCCCGATGGGCGCCCGGTCGGCTCCCGTGACCTGTCCGGCCTGCTGTTGCCGTTGTCACTGTGGGGCTACCACGTGCGGGCGGTGGACGCCCTGCTGCTGAGGTTGACCTCCACCCTGCGCGAGCGTGAGGAACGCATCGCGGACCTGGAATGGCGTCTGGCCCGCCTCGACCCCTCCTACGTGCCGCAGGGCACCGGCCCCGCGCCCGGCGCCCACCTGCCGGGCGACTTCCCGGAGGGCGTCGAGGAGATCACGCCGAAGGACGAGGACGCGAACGTGGAGCGGGCCGCCGAGGCCGAGGCGACGGAGCCGAGGACGGACCGGGTCGAGGCCCCCGTGGACCCGGCCGAGTACGCCCCCGAGGGGGACGGCGCCACCGTCGGCGGTGGCCGGGGCGAAGAGCGTCCCTGAACCGTCTCCCGAACGGCGCGTTCGTCGGCTCGGACCCTGCCGGTGAGCGGCGCGGAAGAGCCGTGACACGCCTCGACGCGGCCGAGAACGGGATGCCGTGCGTCACACCCTCACCCCCCTCGCGGTCCGAGGGGGGTGGTCCGTGTGCTCTATTCTCGTTCGCTGTACATGCGTACCCCCGCTCCGCCGGAGCGGGGCGGACCATCGGTGAGGATGGCGAGGATGGACACAGCAGCCGAACTCAGGGCGGGCGAGGAGGACGGATCGGGGAGCTCCCCCACCCCGGTGCGCCAGATGTCCCTATGGCCGCCGCCCCGCTCGAACCGGCACTCCGGCAAGCGTCGGCGCCGCTTCACCCGGCTGGCCGTGGTGACCTTCGCGCTCGTGCTGGCGGCCGGAGGAACGGCCGCCGCATGGACCCTGTGGGGCCCCTCCGACGAGGGGCCGGCCACGGTCACCTCCGACCCCGAGGAGTTCGTCGGGTCCTGGTCGGGGCGGATGAACCAGGTCGACACCGACGGCCGACCGGTGGCGGAGTGGGACGCCGAGGTGCGGATCGAGGACGGGGCCGAACGCGGCACCAGTTCCTGGACCACCTTCTCCTGCTCCGGCACGCTGGAACTGTCCGCGCGCGACGGGGACCGACTGGTGTACACCTACACCGAGATCGCCGACCCCGACGAACGCTGCGTGGACGAGGCCGAACTGACCCTGTGGCCCGACTCGGGCCCGGGACTCAACGCGGAATGGGCCTCGATCACCCGCGAGGGGACGCGCATGGTCTCCACCGGAACCCTGGACTGAGAACGCGCGAGGCGGACCCCGGTCTCGGCCGGATCCCTTCTTCCGGAAGACGTCCGAACACCACCGGAACCCCTGAGGACAGGGCCGTCGGAGCGCGTAACGCGCTCGTCGAGATCGGGTGTCGGGCGGGATCGATATAACCTTACTGATCGAAGCCTCCTCGTTATCGGTGGCGGTCCGACTGTCGCCTGGCGCACATACACGGGCCGACCTCCGAGATAATGGGCGAAGAGTGATTCACGTCCCTTAAGTCACATGGGCACGAGTCACACGAACCCGGCCCACGGCCGCGGATCCGGGACACACACGTGGATCGGCGCCGACATCGTGGGGCGGCCCTGACACGAGGAACACCTAGAAAGGGGAATGGCATGGCGGCGATGAAGCCGAGGACCAGTGACGGGCCGATGGAGGTCACCAAGGAGGGTCGCGGCATCATCATGCGGGTACCGCTCGAGGGCGGAGGCCGTCTGGTCGTCGAACTGACGCCCGACGAGGCGACCGAACTGCGTGACGCGCTCCAGGGCGTCGTCGGGTAACTCCGACCGATCGAATCTCCCCCACCGGGCCGGAACGCCCCGATGACCCCCGAGGTTCCACACCTCCCATGACGAGCGAACGATTGTGAGCGGCTGTGCCTTTCGCCACGGAGATCCGTCCCCGGCCGGGGACCCTCGCCGAATCCACCGCGGACCTGCTGGTCCTCCCCGTTCTCACGGGAGGGGAAGGCCCCGAGGCGGCCGAGGGTGTCGCCGACGGCGGACTGACATCGGCCCTTCCGGCCCCGCTCACCGAGCTGTTCGCTCACTATTCGCTCACCGGAGCACCCGGTGAGCTCTCCCGGTTCCCGGTGTCCCGGGACGGGGGCCTGGTCGGTCTGGCCCTTCTCGGAGTCGGTTCGGGCAGCCCCGCCGACCTCCGGAAGGCCGGCGCCGTCCTCGCCCGGGCCGCTCGGGGCGACGGACGTGTGGCCCTGGCCTGGCCCGGCGCCGACGTTGAGGCCGCGACGGCCTTCGCCGAGGGTGCCCTCCTGGCCTCCTACACGTTCACGATGAAGTCCGAGCCGGTTCCCGAGGACCGGCGCCCCGCCGAACGGATCGAGGTGGTCGGCGCCACCGACGCCGTCGCCGAGGCCCTGACCCGGGGCGCTCGTCTGGCCGAGGCCACGGCCCTGGCCCGGGACCTGATCAACACCCCCTCCCTGACCAAGGACCCGGAGTGGATGGCCTCCCGGGCCCGGGAGGTGGCCGAGAAGGCGGAGCTCTCCGTCCGGGTCTGGGACGAGAAGGACCTTCAGGACGAGGGGTTCGGCGCGATCCTCGCCGTCGGTCAGGGTTCGTCCCGCGCCTCGCGTCTGGTGCGCTTGACCTACAACCCGGAGAACCCCGTCGGGCACGTGGTCCTGGCGGGCAAGGGCATCACCTTCGACACCGGCGGTCTCTCGCTCAAGCCGAACGAGAACATGTCGCTGATGAAGACCGACATGAGCGGCTCGGCGATCGTCCTGGCGGTCCTCTCGGCCCTACGGGACCTGGGTGTTCGGACCAAGGTCACCGGTCTGCTGGCGCTGGCGGAGAACTCCATCTCCGGCGACGCCACCCGTATCGGCGACGTGCTGACCACCTACACGGGCAAGACCGTCGAGGTGCTCAACTCCGACGCCGAGGGACGTCTGGTCCTGGCCGACGCCCTGGGCTACGCCTCCTCCGAGCTGGAGCCGGATCTGCTGGTGGACGTGGCCACCCTGACCGGCGCGGCCAAGGTGGCGCTGGGCACCGGCATGGGCGCCCTGTACAGCAACGACGACGAGGTCGCGGCGGAGCTGACGAAGGCGGCCGACGCCGCGGGCGAGCCGCTGTGGCGGATGCCGCTCACCGAGGAGTACGTGCCCACGACCGAGTCCCGGGTGGCCGACCTGGCCAACATCGGGACACGTCGTGAACTCGGCCCGGCCGGGGCGACCGACGCCGCGCTGTTCCTCCGCGAGTTCACCGGCGGGCTGCCCTGGGCCCACCTGGACATCGCGGGTCCGGGCCGTTCCATGAAGGAGAGCGGTCTGCTGAGCAAGGGCGGGACCGCCTTCACCACGCGGACCCTGCTGCGCTGGCTCGCCGAGCGCTGACGGACGTTCTCTCGCGGGGTCCGGACGATCACATCGTCCGGACCCCGTTCCCGTGCGCGGGGAGAGAGGCGTTCAGGGGCGGATGGCGGCCAGGAGGCCCTCGCCCACGGGCACCAGCAAGGGGATGAAGTCCTCGTCCTCCCGCATGCGACGCATCACCTCGCGGATCGCGATCTCCGCCGGGTCCGGCACGCGCAGGGGGCCGTCGGGCTCACCCGAGGTCACCAGCATGTTGTTGAAGACCACCACCCCGCCCGGCCGCAGCAGGCGCAGCGCCTCCTCCAGATAGGAGGGGTAGGAGACCGGGTCGGCGTCGATCGAGACCATGTCGTATCCGCCGTCGGTGAGCCTGGGCAGCACCTCCAACGCGACCCCGCGGATCAACCGGGCCCGTCCGGCGCCGAAACCCGCGCGGCCGAAGGCCGAACGCGCGTAGTCCTGGTAGGCGGCGTTGACGTCCACCGTGGTCAGGATCCCGTCCGGCGCCATACCCCGGAGCAGCCAGATCCCCGAGGTGCCGCAGCCGGTGCCGACCTCCACCACCGAACGCGCGCCGATCGCGGCGGTCAGGAATCTCAGCGCGGCCCCGGTGGCGGCGTCCACCGGGGGCGCGGCCGAGCGGACCCCGGCGTCGTAGGCGTCGGCCAGAGGGCCGTCCCCCATGGCGTTCTCCTCGAACCTCTCCTGCTCGGTCCGGACCCACGTCGTGCGTGCGACGCTCTCTTCAGCGCTGATGACGGCCTCCCATGCCCAGTTTCACGAAGGGGGCGTGCGTTCTGACCGGGGGATCGTCACCCACCGTAGAATGGCGGTAGCGGCCAGGTAGTCTCCCTGGTCGAAAGCCTAGCCTGATCCGGCCCGAAACTCCGAGCGTGGCGGCGGGAACTTAAACGGCGTCTCCCGACGTTGAATCGGGATGAAAGTACGTTGATCGTCACGAAGCAACTCCCCCCAGAGCAGCCCTCGATCGGTCGTTCAGCGGGATGAAGGGAGCAGCGGTGCCAGAGACCGGCCCTGCCGTCGCGTTCGAGGAGTGGGAGCCGCCGAGCTGGGAAGAGGTCGTCCGGGTCCACTCGCCCCGGGTCTACCGCCTGGCCTATCGGCTCACCGGCAACAAGCACGACGCGGAGGACCTCACCCAGGAGGTCTTCATCAGGGTGTTCCGTTCCCTCGCCAACTACACCCCCGGCACCTTCGAGGGATGGCTGCACCGCATCACCACCAACCTCTTCCTGGACATGGCCCGACGCAAGGCCAGGATCCGGTTCGAGGGGCTGGCCGACAACGCCGACGAGCGTCTCGAGGGCCGTGAGCCCTCGCCCGCCCAGCGTTACGACGACCGGCACTTCGACGCCGACATCCAGGGGGCGTTGGACGCCCTCCCCGCCGAGTTCCGGGCCCCCGTCGTGCTGTGCGACATCGAAGGGCTCTCCTACGAGGAGATCGCCGCGACGCTCGACGTCAAGCTCGGCACGGTTCGCAGTCGTATCCACCGGGGCCGCGCCCAGCTACGGCGCGCGCTCGAACACCGGCGCTCTCTCGCGGCCGAGGAACGGGCCCGCGACGGAGCGAACGTGATCAACGGGGAGGCGGAGTGAGCATGGACCACCTCGGAGAGCGCCTGTCCGCGCTCATCGACGGGGAACTGGGCGCCGCCGAACACGAACGCGCCCTCATCCACCTGGCCAAGTGCGAGTCGTGCCGGTTCGAGGCCGACATGATGCGCCGGCTCAAACGCCGCCTCACCGGGCTCGGCGAACCCGAACCCGACATGGACTTCATGGGCCGTCTCATGGCCCGCCCCGGGGGCGAGAGTCCCTGGGACCGAGGCCCCTCCGGCGGTCTCGGAGGGCGCGGACCACAGGAACCTCCGGGCGGCGGCCCTTTCGGCTCCAGCCCACCACTGGGATCCTCCCGGCCCCTCGGCGGGTTCCCGGGGGGTGGGCCGCCGATGCCGAACGGCCCGGGTCCCGCCCGGGGACCCGAGGCCTTCTCGGAGGCCGCCCCGGCGGTGAAGGGCACGGTGGTCGAGAAAGAACAGGGGACACGTCGCGAACAGCCGCGGACCCGACCCGAACGCCACGTTCCGCCGCGCACCGCGCGACAGGGCGAGGGCTTCTCCGGCCTGCTGCCCTCCTTCTCCGGCGGGCGCTACGCCGTCGCGGGTCTGGCGGTGGCCACGACCCTGCTGGGAAGCGCGTTCATCGCGGGCGGTGACGGCTCCGACGACACCCCGGTGGTCGAACCGCGCCTGTCCGACTACGCGGTCGAACACGCGGTGACCAGCCGGCAGATACCCGTGGTCGACCCCGGTCCGGCCACCTCCCACCCGGTCCGGCCGGTGGGCGACCGACAGCCTTCGTTCGACCCCGAGGTCCCCTCGGAGTCGACGGAAACGACCCGGTGAGGGTCTGGGGAACCTCCTCCGGCTCCGAATCCGGTCCCGTCACCGTCATCCTCCTCTTGGCGCTGTGCGTCCTGCTGCTCACCGCCGGCGCGCACCCCGCGCCCACGGCCGTCCCCGCCAAGGGCGAGGACGACGGCATGCCCGTGTTGCGCGACGCCGCCGACGCCGAAGGGGAGGTCGCCTATACCGCGGTCCGCGAACTCCGAGGCCCGGAGGGCGCACTGCGGGACGGGCTCGACGTGCGGGTGGTCAACCGGCCGGGGGAGGGACTGGCGATGTCCCCGACGGGCACGGAGGAGGGAGCCTTCGTCGTGCGCGACTCCTCGGACCTGGACACCCTCGACGAGCGTCTTCTCGCCATGCTGGAGGAGACCTACATGGTCACCGACGTGGGCGTGGACGCGATCGGCGGGCGACGGGCACGTCTGGTCGAGGCCCGCCGGTCCGACTCCACCGTCGCCGGACGCTTCTGGGTGGACTCCGAGACCGCCCTGCTCCTGGGGCGCGTGGTCTACGACCGGGCGGAGGAGGTGGCCTTCAGCAGCCGCCTCACCGACCTGCGCTTCGACACCGAGGGGTGGCCCGAGAACGCCGAGGGGGGCTCGCCCTGGGGCGACGACCTCGACCACGGCGAACGGAACAGGCTGCGTGACGCGGGCTGGGAGCTGCCCGAGTACCTCACCTGGAACCTTCGATTGGTGGACGCCCGATCCACCGACCACGGGGGCGAGCGGGTCGTCCACACGATCTATTCGGATGGTCTGTCCCAGATCTCCGTCTTCAGTCAGCGTGGCAAGCTGGGGGAGGCACATCCCTCCACAGATCGGAACGGATACGCCGGAACCGGTACGGGGGGAGAAGGCGTCACAAGGGGACACGAGACGATCTTCGGCGGTGGCGTGGGCCAGTACCAGAGCATGTGGCAGGCGGACGGCTTCGTCTACACGGTCCTGGCCGACGCCCCCGCGGGCCTGGCCTCATCGGCGGTGACGGCGTTGCCCGGTCCGGAGGAGTCCTCCGGGTTCTGGCCCAGGGTCCGGAGAGGTCTGTCCCGGCTGGGTCTGGTGTAGGACCCGCCCGGTCGGTGGAGCGTGTGCCGAGCCGAAAGCCAACCGACGTACGGAGCAGGTCTTTGAGTCAGGAGAACGACCGTTCGGAACCCTCTGAGGGCCGAGGCACCCCGCCTCCGCCCCCGCCGAACGGCGGACCGTCCCGACCGGCCGTGCCGCCGCCCGTGGACCCCGCATGGGCACCCGGAGACCGTCCTCAGGGACGGCCGGGCGAGTGGAACGAGCCGCGTCGACCACCGGGGGGAGAGCCGTTCCCGGGCGGCCCGCCACGACCGGCGCCACAGGCCCCCCGGGGGAGGGGGCCCGCCCCGAACGAACCGGGTGGACGTCCCGGTCACGTAGGGGCCTGGCCGCAGAACGGTGGGAACCCCCCACAGCGCCCGCCGAACCCCGCGGCGCCCCCCGCGGAGAACCGAGCCGGCGCCCCCGGGCCGGGGCCGAGCGGCTCGGCCCCGCCCGCCATGGCAGCCCCCGGAGGCTCCACCGGCCCCGGTCACTTCGCCGTCCCGCCGATGGAACACGGCGCCGCACCCCCCGGCACGCCCCCCGAACGCCGCCGACGCGGGGTGCCGGTGTGGGCGGCGCTCACCGGCGCGCTCCTGGTCGCCGTCCTGGCGGGTGGTGCGGGCGGTGTCGCCGGAACGATGCTCTCCTCGGCGGACGGAGGCGCGACCGACTCCGACCAGGACGGGCCGGTCATGAACGAGCCCCCGCCCGAAGCCCCCGAACGGGCACCGGACACCGTCGCGGGCGTGGCCCAGCGGGTCAGCCCCAGCGTGGTCTCCCTGCGCAGCGCCGACCCGCGTGTGGGCGGCGGAGGCTCGGGGTTCGTCATCGAAGGCGACTACGTGGTGACCAACGACCACGTCTCCTCCGTGCTGGAGGACGACGGGATCGTGATCGACTACAGCGACGGCAGCAGCACCGGGGCCGAGGTGGTGGGCTCCGACCCCAGCTCCGACCTGGCCGTCCTGGAACTGGACGACCCCAGTGACGTGGAACCTCTGGAGTTCGGGAACTCGGACGAGGCGATCGTCGGTGACGAGGTCATCGCGATCGGGGCTCCGCTGGGTCTGGCCGGGACCGTCACCCAGGGCATCATCAGCGCCCTGGACCGTCCGGTCAGCCCGGACGAGGGGGACACCCAGTTCTTCGCGATCCAGACGGACGCGGCGATCAACCCCGGCAACTCGGGTGGGCCGCTGGTCGACATGCAGGGACGGGTCATCGGGGTCAACTCGATGATCTACAGCATGGGAGGCGGAGCCTTCGGAGAGCAGCCCACCGGCAGCATCGGTCTGGGCTTCGCGATCCCCTCGACCGAGGCGGAGAGCGTCATCGGCCGGATGATCGACCACGGAGAGACCGCCTACGCCGACCTCGGCGTCACCTACGACCAGGAGAGCCCGGTCGTGGGAGCGGTGATCTCCGACGAGGACGACGCCATCGAACGCGGCGGCCCCGCCGACGAGGCCGGTCTGGAACCGGGGGACGTGATCGTCTCCTTCGACGGCCGTCGGGTCAACTCCCACGGCGAGCTCCAGGCGATGGTCCGCGACAAGAACCCCGGCGAAGAGGTCGAGCTGGACTACGAGCGCGACGGTGACCGCACCACCGTCACCGTGACGCTGGGCCCCGAGGACTGACCCTCCCCGGACACGACGACGGCCCCGAACCGGACGGTTCGGGGCCGTTCGCGTCTTCCGATCGACCCGGAGGCCGGCCTCAGCGACCGGCGGGGGAGATGCCGAGCTGCATCCCCGCCAGACCGCGCGGCTTGCTGACCAGCTTCTCGGCGATCTCGGTGATCACCTTGGAGGCCTCGGCGTCCGGCGTGCTCAGGACCAGGGGCTCGCCCTCGTCACCGCCTTCGCGAAGGCGGGTGTCCAGCGGCACCTGGCCCAGCAGCGGGATCTCCGCGCCGAGGGTCTTGGTCAGGGTGTCGGCGACCTGGCGGCCACCGCCCTGGCCGAACAGGTAGACGGGCTCGGCGCCCGCGTCCGGCTTGTAGTACGACATGTTCTCGATGACACCGGCGATGCGCTGGTGCGTCTGGGCGGTGATGGCGCCCGCGCGCTCGGCGACCTCGGCGGCGGCCTGCTGCGGCGTGGTGACCACCAGGAGCTCGGCCCCGGGCAGCAGCTGCGCCACGGAGATGGCGATGTCACCCGTGCCGGGGGGCAGGTCCATCAGCAGGACGTCCAGGTCGCCCCAGAAGACGTCCGAGAGGAACTGCTGGAGGGCGCGGTGCAGCATCGGGCCGCGCCACACCACCGGCTGGTTGCCCTGGGTGAACATCCCCACCGAGATGACCTTGATGTCGTGCGCGGTGGGCGGCAGGATCATGTCCTCGACCTTGGTCGGGAAGTCCGACGCGCCCAGCATGCGCGGCACCGAGTGACCGTAGATGTCGGCGTCGACGACACCGACCTTGTGCCCTTGGGCGGCCAGCGCCGCGGCGAGGTTGACGGTCACCGACGACTTGCCGACACCACCCTTGCCCGAGGCGACGGCGTAGACCTTGGTGAGCGAGCTCGGCTTGGCGAAGGGGATCTCCTTCTCCGCCTGACCGCCGCGGAGCTTGGTCTGGAGCTCCTTGCGCTGCTCGTCGCTCATCACGTCGAGTTCGACCTTGACGGAGGTGACGCCGGCGACCTCGGTCACCGCGGCCGTCACGTCCTTTTCGATACGCCCCTTCATCGGGCAGCCCGCGACCGTGAGGTAGATACCCACGTGCACGGCACCGTCGTCGGCGATGTCGACGCTCTTGACCATGCCGAGGTCGGTGATGGGGCGGCGGATCTCCGGGTCTTGCACCGTGGCCAGGGCTTTGTTTACCTGCTCGGTGGTTGGTGTGGAGGACATGTACTCAATCGTAGGTCAGCGGGACGGGGTACGAGGCCTGTGGTGTCACCCCAGGTCCACCCCTTCCAACGGAAGGGCGGTTCGTCGCTATTCCGGCCCGGTCGCCGCCTTTCCCCACACCCGGCTCCACACCGTGACCGGCCGATAACGGCGTGGCCTTAACGCAGGCGATACATGCCCGGATAGTAGCCTCGGCCGCACGATGGGAAATGTGCCGCCACCGCCTGGTTCGTCCTGGCCCACCGCGCCCGAGGGGCCGGATGGGCGGGCTCGTGGTGCGGAGGAACAGCCTCGGGAACAGACCTGGGCCTGGCCGCCCGGGGGTGAGCGAAGGACACCGCCGGGCGGCCACCCGGCGTTGACCCCCGCACCGTCGGTGTGGGCCTGGCCACCTCCCCGGCCGGTACGGCGGAGCCGTTTCGCCCGCGCGGAGATCCCCGAGGGTGAGTCCTATCACAGGCTGGCCCGTACGCCACTGTTCCGATGGTGGATCCCGCCACTGGCGATCCTCGTCTTCGCGGTCCTGCTGTCCTTCCTGTGGATCGGCGTCGTCGTCGTGATGACCATCGTCGCGATCCTCGGCGGCGGCGGGCTGGCACCGGACTCGGCCCGGGTCGGTGAGATCGCCGGGCTCGCCTTCGGACTGTCGTCGATGGCCCTGCTCATCCCACTCGCGCTCTTCATAGCCCGCGTGGTGCAGTGGCGCAGCGCCGGCTCCCTGATCTCCGTGGACGGGCGTGTCCGCTGGCGATGGATGGGCGTGTGCCTGCTGATCGCCCTCATGCTCGCCGGAACGTGCGCGGCCCTGGTGCCGATGCTCCCGTTCCACTCCGCCGACGACGCGGCGGTCGAGGCCACCTCGGCCGGCACCCGAGCCGGGATCCAGGTCCTGCTCGCGGCGCTCACCGTGATCGTCCTCCTCGTACCGCTCCAATCGGCGGCCGAGGAGCTCACGATGCGCGGGCTGGTGATGCAGCTCGTCGGGTCGCTGGGCTCCGAACACGGCGAGGGCGCCTTCTCCAGGGTGATGCGGTCCCCATGGCCGGCGATCCTGGCCGGTGGCACCCTGTTCGCCGCGTTGTACGCCTCCACCCACCCGGGACACGTGTGGACCACGGCCTCCCTCGTGGTGTTCGGCGCGGCCATGTCCTGGCTCACACTGCGCACCGGCGGCCTGGAGGCCGCCATCGGGCTGCACGTGGTCAACAGCCTCTTCCAGTTCACCCGCTGTGCGCTGGAGGGACGCCTGTCCGAAGTGGGCACCGGGGTGGTCATCGGCGCGGGACTGCCGGTGGGGGCCGACACCCCGCTGACACTGCTCCTCACCGTCGCCCAGGTGGGTCTGTACGTCGCCGTCGTCCTGTGGTGCCTGCGCCGCTTCGGACCCGCGACCCGGAGCGCCGTCCACGCCTGAGCCCCGTCTCAGGGCACCCGGCTCTCCGGGATCTCGGCCGAGTCGGAGTCCTCGGCCCGTCGGGGGAACACCCACGTCCGGTAGGCGAAGAAGCGGAACAGCGTTCCCAGCCCCACGCCCACGACGTTGCCGGCGATGTTGGTCGCCACGGGCCCGTCCAGCCCCAGCACGTGCACGGCGAAGCTCAGACAGCCCACCTGGATGAGCATGCCCACGCCGTTCATGAGCAGGAAGAGGAGGGTCTCTCGACCCAGCCCCGTTCCGGGACGGTCACGGAAGGTCCAGAACCTGTTCCCGATGAACGCGACCGCGATCGCGCAGGTGGTGCCGATCACCTGACCCGCGATGAGCGACAGGTCGGTGACGCTCCAGACCAGGTTGGTGATCGCCACCTGCACCACGTAGGCGATGGCGCCGACGGAGCCGAACTTGCCGACCTCGGCCGCCAACGCGGCGATGCGGGGATGCCGGGCGAGGAACTCGCGCACGACCTGCGCCTCCAGTCCTTGGGGGAGCGTGAGGGTGGGCGGGGAGCGGCCCTCGGTGGGTCCGACCGAGGGTCCTAGACTCTCTAACCGGGGCTACGAGGAACACCCCGGCCGCGGGTTCCGAGCCGGAACGGCCAGGTTCCGCCAGGGGCGGGACCGTCCCGCATCCGCGGTTCACGAGCATTGAGTTGAGGAACTGTGAGCGAGCGTAACCGCATCGTCCCCCGCGTGGGAATGGTCGGTGGAGGTCAACTCTCCCGAATGACCCACCAGGCGGGCATCGCCCTGGGGGTGGACTTCTCCGTCCTGGCGGCCCGTCCGAACGACAGCGCGGCCCTGGTCTGCGGTGACGTCACCCTGGGTGACGACCGCGGGCTCGACGACGTCCTGGCCTTCGCCAAGGCCAACGACGTGGTCACCTTCGACCACGAGCACGTGCCCGAACCCGTCCTGCGCGCCGTGGAGGAGGCCGGTGGGCTGCTGCGTCCGGGCCGCGACGCCCTGCGCTTCGCCCAGGACAAGCTCCGCATGCGGACGCGTATGGCGGAACTGGGCGCGCCCTCCCCGCTCTGGCGTGCCGTGACCACCCTCGAACACGTCACCGCCTTCGCCGAGGAGGCCGGCTGGCCGGTCGTGCTCAAGGCCGCGCGCGGCGGTTACGACGGCAAGGGCGTGTGGGTCGTCGCCGACGTCGACGAGGCCCGCGAGGTCGTGGAACGCGCCGCCGCCGAGGACGTGCCGCTGCTGGTGGAGGAGAAGGTCGAGTTCACCCGCGAACTCGCCGTGCAGGTCGCCCGGTCCCCCTACGGCCAGGTGGCGGTCTATCCGGTCGTCGAGACCGTGCAGCGCGGCGGGATCTGCCACGAGGTGATCGCGCCGGCCCCCGGCCTGGACGAGGAGAAGGCCACCCGCGCCCAGCGGCTGGCCATCGAGATCGCGCACGCGCTCGGCGTCACCGGGATGCTCGCCGTGGAGCTGTTCGAGACCGCCGACGGGGTGGTCGTCAACGAACTGGCCATGCGTCCGCACAACTCCGGGCACTGGAGTATCGAGGGCGCCCGTACCTCCCAGTTCGAGCAGCACCTGCGCGCCGTGCTCGATCTGCCGTTGGGCTCCCCCCGCCTCAACGCCCCCTTCACCGTCATGGCCAACCTGCTGGGCGGCGACGACCCCGAGGTCTACCGCCGCTACCTGCACGTCATGGCCAAGGACCCCGAGGTCAAGGTGCACTTCTACGGCAAGGAAGTGCGTCCCGGCCGCAAGATCGGGCATGTCACCGTGATGGGCGACGACCACCAGGACCTGCTGGAGCGCGCCCGCGACGCCGCCGACTATCTGCGAGGAGACCACAAGTGACCGAGAACAGCCCCGTGGTGGGCATCGTGATGGGGTCGGACTCGGACTGGCCGGTGATGCGCGAGGCCGCCGAGGCCCTGCGCGAGTTCGACGTGCCCTTCGAGGCGGACGTGGTCTCGGCGCACCGCATGCCGCACGAGATGATCGCCTACGGCTCCGAGGCCGCCGGTAGGGGCCTGAAGGCGATCATCGCCGGGGCCGGGGGCGCCGCCCACCTGCCCGGCATGCTCGCCTCGGTGACCACGCTCCCGGTGATCGGCGTCCCGGTGCCGCTGAAGTACCTGGACGGGATGGACTCGCTGCTGTCGATCGTGCAGATGCCCGCCGGGGTCCCGGTGGCCACGGTGGCGGTGGGCGCGGCCCGCAACGCCGGCCTGCTCGCGGTGCGCCAGCTGGCCGCCCACGACCCGGAGCTGGCCGAGAGGATGTCCCGCTTCCAGGAGAAGCTCAAGTCCCAGGCGCACGCCAAGGGCGAGCGGCTGCGCCGCGAGGTCTCCGAGGGCGACAAGCCCACCGGCTTCGGCTTCTGAGGGCCAGGAGAAGGCCCCGGCGTCCCTCGTGGACGCCGGGGCCTTCTCCCGTCCCGGGTCAGGGGGTCGGGGGCAGGAGGGCGCGGATCCCGGCCACCGCCTGGTCCACGGTGGGCATGTGCTCGGGGGAGACCAGGTACTGGAGCACGTAGCCGGTGACGATGTTGTAGAGCATGGAGCCCAGGCCCGCCACGGTGTCGGCGTCGAGCTCCTCCGGTGCGACCCCCAGGAGCAGGGCGGCGAGCTCTTCGCGGGCCCCTTCGATCCCGTCGGCCAGGGCGGCGCGCGTCTCGTCGTCGAACTGGACCTGGGCGAAGGCCTGGACGCTGGAGACCATGAGGTCCCGGTGGGCGGGGACGGCCTCGAACAGCGAGGTGAGCACGGCCCTGATCCGCTCCTCGGGGGCGGCCGCGGAGGAGGACTCCCGGACGAGTCGGGTGAGCACGTCGCCCCACTCGCTCGTGGCCTCCAGCACCGCGGTGTTCATCAGTCGGTCCTTGGAACCGAAGTGGTAGCCGATGGACGCCAGGTGGGCGCCCGAGGCGGCCGCGATGTCGCGTGCGGTGGTCTTGCCGTAGCCCTTCTCGGCCAGGCACCTCTTGGCGCCGGCCAGCAGGTCCTCACGTTGGCTCATGCGCCCACCCTAACATTTTGACGTACGTACATATTGACGGTGGATTTTGACGTACGTACGATAAAATCCATGAACACGACCACCGGATCCCCACGAGCGCCCGTCCGCACCCGGATCGGGCTGCTCCTTCTGCTCATCCCGGCACTGCTGGTCTCCATGGACCTGTCGGTGCTCTTCGTCGCGGCCCCCGCCATCGCCCGCGACCTCGAACCCACCGCCGCCCAGTGGCTGTGGATGATGGACGTCTACGGCTTCGTCCTGGCCGGACTCCTGGTCACCATGGGCGCCCTCGGGGACAGGATCGGCCGGCGCCGGCTACTGCTCACCGGTGCCCTGCTGTTCGGGCTCGCCTCGGCCCTGCTCGCCTTCGCCCCCTCCAGCGGGCTCTTCATCATCGGGCGGGCCCTGCTCGGACTGGCCGGGGCGACCCTGGCGCCCTCCACGCTCTCCCTGATCCGGGCGATGTTCACCGACGCCCGACAGCGGGCCGCCGCCGTCGGAGCCTGGACCGTGGCCTTCACCGGAGGGGCCGTCGCCGGACCGATCATCGGTGGCGCGCTGCTGGAGTTCCTTCCCTGGGGCTCGGTCTTCCTGATCAACCTGCCCTTCATGGCCCTGCTGCTCCTGGCCGGCCCCTTCCTCGTCCCCGAATCGCGCGACCCCGCCGGAGCCCGATTCGACCTGCCCGGGGCGCTGCTGTCCCTCATGGCGATCCTCGGCCTGGTCCACGCCGTCAAACGCCTCGTCCAGTACGGGGCCGACCCCCGAGCGATCGGAGCGCTCGTACTCGGGCTGCTCCTCCTGACCCTGTTCGTCAGGAGACAGCGCCGTGTCGAACATCCGCTCATCGACCTGTCGCTGTTCGCCCGCCCCGCCTTCGGGGCCGCCGTCACGGGCAACGCGGTCGTCTCCTTCGCCGCCGCCGGCATGGGTCTGCTGACCTTCACGTTCCTCCAGAGCGTGCACGGGCTCGGCCCGCTGCACGCGGCCTTGTGGGCGCTGCCGACCTTCCTCGGCACCGTTCTGGGGGCGACCGTCTCCGGAGCGCTCTCCTCACGGGTCCGGCCCGCGCCGATCATGGCGGTCGGCCTGGCCCTGGGCGCGGGAGGGTTCGCCGTGATCGCCCTGGTCCGGCCGGACACGGCGCTGCCGATCTTCGTCGGCGGATACACGCTGATCACCCTCGGCGCTGGAATGGTGGGCGCCCTGGCCAACACCCTCGTGCTGGCCACCGCGCCGCCGGAACGCGCCGGGGCCGCCGCCGGTATCTCGGAGACCGGCACCGAGCTCGGCGCGGCGCTGGGCGTCGCCGCCCTCGGCACGATCTCCCTCACCGCCTACCGGAACGGGATGGCGGGGGTCGACGGGCCGGCGGGGGAGACCGTCACCGGGGCCGTGGACACGGCGCCGGGGCTACCGGCCGCGGAGGCCGAGCGTCTCCTGGAAGGAGCCTTCGCCGCCTTCACCCACGGGGTGAACACCGCCGCGTTGGCCTGTGTCGCCCTCCTGGGAGCGTTGTCCCTCGTGGTCCTGGTCGCCCTGTGGCGCCTGCCCGCCGGAACCGAGGCCCCCGAGCGGATCGACGCCTGACCCCGATCTCCCCGCCTCGAAGGGGGAGTTCACGGGGACGTCGGCTCGCGCTCCTCCGGCCACGCGTCCTCGACGTACGACCGGACGAGCGCGGCGTGGGAGAGCGGGCTGGAAGGATCGGAGACGTCGCCGTTGGTGGTGTGGTCCAGGAGCACGACCTCCTCCTTCGCGCGCAGCCGCTCCACCAGGTCGGCGACCCGGTGTTCGAGGACCCACCGGTAGACGGGCAGGTAGATCAGGCGCCGCGCCGCCTCGTAGGGGAGCAGTCGATCTCCACGTGGACCGGCGCGGTGCCCCAGGACGGGCCCGTACCGGCGCACCGTCCGCTTCAGCCCCCTCATCGTCGTCACGTCGAACCTGGACGGATCGACGTCCGAGCCCTCGAAGACCTTGAGGCCCTGCCAGATCCCCTCCACGGAGGCGCCGGTCAGGTCCTCTTCGAAGGGGATCGGGATCCCGCCGTGCGGGAAGAACGGGCTCAGCCGCACCCACGGTTCCGGAGCCCTGGAGGTCGTGTCGATGATCTCCGCCTCCGGGAACGCGGCCGCGAGTGAGGCGGGCGAGCGGCGGCGGGAGGCGACGTGGATCGTCATGGGGAGGCCTTCCATCTCGGCGACACGAGCCCCGAGTATCCCCCCTGGCACCGACATATCCCCTGGAATCGACCTCGATCGGAGACATCGCGACGCCTTCACGTGGAACGAGACGAGGCGCCCCGGAAGGAGCGCCTCGCCGTCGTCGTGCGGGTACCTCGCCTACTTCGGCGTGAGGACGCAGAACTCGTTGCCCTCGGGGTCGGCCATGACCGTCCACGGCACGTCCTCCTGGCCGACGTTCACGCGCGTCGCGCCCAGCTCGCAGAGCCGGTCGGCCTCCTTCTCCCGGTCGCCGTCCGCGTAGGGGCGCAGGTCGAGGTGGACGCGGTTCACCACGGTCTTCTCCTCCGGGACCCGGAAGAAGTCGACGTAGGGGCCGATCCCGGTGGAGGAACGCATCCTCGCGTAGTCCTCGTTCACCTCGTGCACCGTCCAGTCGGTGGCCGCGTCCCAGAACCGGACCATCGCCTCGGGGTCGCGGCAGTCCACCGCGATCGCGCCGATCGGACCGGTGCCCTCGTAAGGGGCGTCCGGCGCGAGGACGCAGAACTCGTTGCCCTCGGGGTCGGCGAGGACGACCCACGAGCTGTCGCCCTGGCCGATGTCGACCGGTGTGGCGCCGAGTGCCTTCAGCCGCCGTACCGTCTCCGCCTGGTGCTCCGGGGAACGCGAGGTCAGGTCGATGTGGACGCGGTTCTTGACCGTCTTCGGGTCCTCGACGGGCACGAGGTCGATGACGAGGTCGCTCGGGTTCGGGTAGTCGAAGCCCGCCGGTTCGAGGTTGATCTCCCCGGGGCTGCTGTCGTCGAACTCCCAGCCGACGGCCTCGGCCCAGAAGCGTCCGAGTCGTGGCGCGTCCAGGGCCTTGATATTGACCTGTACGAAGCGGAGGGTCATGCCGTCCTTTCGAGGATCGTCCGGGCCCGAAGGCGTCCGAAGAGGATCCGTCCGTCACCGCGTGACGATGAGCGTGGTGCGTGCGGGTCGACAGTGGCAGGGGGACTCGGGCATCGCAACGGATTTTCGTGACCGGATCCGGTCGTCACCGCGTGACGACGACCAGAAGGGCGGCCCACTCGTGGGCGGGGAAGACGAGGTGCCCCGCGACCGGACGCTCACTGTCGCGGACGGCGGCGCCCGCGGGGAACTCGGCGACCTCGACGCACTCCTGCCGGGTGGTGCTGTACGAGGACTTGTGGAAGACGAGGGACGGGTGCTCGGCCATGACGTGCCTCCTGGGGGATGCTTCTCGACCTCTCCGACAAGGATCCCACCCCCGGCCCTCCGGTGTCAGGGATTCCGTCACAAGGCCCGCACGGCCCCTCGGCCGGCTCCGGGCCCGCCTGCGGAGGAACGTGTCATCCACCGGGCGGCGCGGGGTGAGGACCCCGGTGCGCCGGAGTCCTCCCCGCGAACCGTCTAGGCGGCGAACTCCTCGGGGAAGAGGCACTCCGAGGTGGACCGCTGCTCCAGGTAGCGCCACTCCAGCAGGTCGTTGACGGGCACGTAGCCCTCTCCGCCGGCCTCGGGGACCTGCTCGGCGGGGACGAGGAGCTGTTCTCCGCCGCCGGGCTGCTCGAAGTGCGGCGCGATCGGCCCCACCAGCGCGGTGACGGGGCGGACGACCTCGTAGCAGTTGTAGTTGTGCTCGGGTCCGTCCGGCCAGGTGTTGAGCGAGTCCGGGGGCAGCGCCCGCTCGGCGTAGGAGGCTCCGGCCGGCGCGAGGAAGGTCCCCCACGGGGAGCCGAAGCGGTCCAGCATCCACCCCTCCGGCAGTTTCCGCAGTTCCTGGACGGGTTTGCCGTCCTCCACCACGAAGCCGTCGTGCTCGGGGTAGTCCCAGCCGTCCTCGGTGGCCCAGCGGTCCAGGAACTCGACGGGGGTCAGGCCGCCGAGCCGGTCGTATCCCTCGACCAGTTCGCCGACCGGCCCGTCGGCGGGCAGTTCCCTCGGCCCCAGGCGTCGGTCGCCGCACAGGTAGCGGTCCCGGTCCTCCTCGGTGGGCGGCGGGTCCAGAGCGGGGCATCCGGCCTCGGGCACCAGGGGCGTGACGGGTGCGAGGGGCGGGGAGGGGACGGCCTCCGCGGCCAGGACGGGGGAGGCGCTCGAGATCAGGGCCAGGGCGGTGAGGGCCGCCGCGCGGAAGGTCGGCATCGGTCTCCGTTCGATCCTTGAACACGGTGTGTTCCGCGAGAACTACAGAGAGAAGTCAACCATGGTGCGAGGCTCTGAACATGGGAAACGGCCGCCCCCGTACGGGAGCGGCCGTTCCTTCGACTCGAACGGCGGTGGTGCCTACTGGCGGCCCAGGGCCCGGTAGGTCCAGCCGGAGGCGCGCCAGTACGTCGGGTCCAGCGCGTTGCGGCCGTCGACGATCCGCTTCTGGGCGACGACCTCGGCCAGCTCCTCGGGGTTGGCCTCGCGGAACTCGGTCCACTCGGTGAGCAGCAGGACCACGTCCGCGTCGCGGGCGGCCTCCAGCATGGAGTCGGCGTAGTTGAGCTCCGGGTGCGCCTCCCGGGCCCGCTCCAGGGCCTGTGGGTCGTACACGGTCACCCGGGCGCCCAGGGAGGCGATGGTCGAGGCCACGTCCAGGGCGGGCGAGTCCCGGATGTCGTCGGAGTTGGGTTTGAACGCCGCGCCCAGCACCGTCACGGTGCGGCCGGCGAAGTTGCCGCCGATCAGCTGGCGGGCGATGTCGATGGTGCGGGCCCGGCGACGCTGGTTGATCGCGTCCACCTCGCGCAGGAACGACAGGGCGGGCTCCACGCCCAGCTCGTCGGCGCGGGCCATGAAGGCGCGGATGTCCTTGGGGAGGCAGCCGCCGCCGAAGCCGAGCCCGGGGCCGAGGAACTTGCCGCCGATCCGGTCGTCGTAGGACAGGGCCTCGGCGAGCTGGATCACGTCGGCGCCGGCCACCTCGGAGACCTCGGCCATCGCGTTGATGAAGGAGATCTTCGTGGCCAGGAACGCGTTGGCGGAGACCTTGACCAGTTCGGCGGTCTGGAGGTCGGTGACCAGGAACGGGGTTCCGGCGTCGACCTGTCGCTGCCACAGGGCGCGGACGGCCTTCTCCACCCGGGGGGAGTCCGTGCCGATCACGATGCGGTTGGGGCGCAGGGTGTCCTCCACCCCGAAGCCCTCACGGAGGAACTCGGGGCTCCAGCCCAGCTCGGCCTCCTCGCCGACCGGGGCGAGGGCGCTCAGGCGCGCGGCCAGGGTCGCGGCGGTGCCCACCGGGACGGTGGAGCGGCCCACGACCACGGCCGGTCGGGTCAGGTGCGGGGCGAGGGACTCCACGGCCGCGTTGACGTACTTGAGGTCGGCGGCGCCGCTCTCGTCGCGCTGGGGGGTGCCGACGCAGATCAGGTGGAGGTCGGCGAACTCGGCGGCCTCGGCGAAGCTGGTGGTGAACCGGAGCCGACCGGCCTCCAGCCCGGAGGTCAGGAGCTCGTCGAGACCGGGTTCGTAGAAGGGGACGCGACCGGAGCGGAGCGTTTCGATCTTGGCCTCGTCGACGTCCAGTCCCAGGACCTCGAAACCCATTTCGGCCAGACAGGCGGCGGTGGTGGCGCCGAGATAGCCGGTCCCGATGACGGTGACCCGCCTGCTTTCCGCTTCGACCACTGGTGTTCCTTCCTCGCTTCCGCACGCGCCTCGTACTGAGTCTTCCCGCTCATGACGGCTGACATCCCGCACGAGGGCAGAAAACGGACATGGTACGGCCGATGGGGGTGCCCAAGAGGGACGGTGCATCACCCTACGCTCAAGGGCGTGGCGCCCGACCCAACAACACGTGAACAGTCAGGCGCACAGGTTACCGGTGGGTGGGAGGCCGTCCGCACGGGGGATCCGCGGAGCCGTGAAGCCCGGGGGACGGCGGGTCAACGGCGGTCGTCGTCGAGGATCCGAGTGTGTTCGGAGTCATCGTCCAGCGGGGTCCACACGGCCCCGCTCCCTCCACGCCGGAACGGGGTCGTGGTCTTGTTCGGGTCGTCGAGGCCGCGCCGGGGCGAGGCGGGCGGCGGGACGTCGGGGACGGTGTCGCCGACCGGGCCTCCGTCGTTCCAGGGGCCGCCGTCGGAGACCTCCGGGCCGGACCCGTCGGCCTCCTCCATCGGGGCGGAACGGTACCGGTCGCGGTTGGCGGAGGCGACCACCCTGGTGCCGGGCAGGGGGCCGAGGTCGTCGGCGGCGCGCCACCGCGTGGGCAGGAAGGCCGATCCGGCGAGCAGGACGCCCAAGGGCAGGGCGACGACGAGCCCCGCCCCGTTCGGGTAGAGGAAACTGGCGTCGTTGAGCCAGCTCAGCGCGGAGTCCAGGCTCTCCCGGGAGAGGACCGGCCACAGGCACAGGGCGCTCAGCAGCACCCCGGAGGAGGCCGCGACCATCGGCGATCGTCGCGAGGCCACCAGATAGGCGCCCAGGCCTCCCAGGAGGCACAGCACCACCACGGACGAGACCGTCGCGAAGCCCACGTCACCCTCGACGATCCGCGGGAACGTCTCGGACGACCAGGCGAGCCCCACCCACAACACGGGGGCCAAGGCGATGCCGGCGAGCAGGCCGAGCAGGTGGCGGAGCACTCTGTCCCTTTCTCTCCAGGGCCTTCCACGGCCCTTGTCCAGGCTATGCGCAGATGTTGTCCCGAGCGGTGGTGGTGTCGGGGGCGGACGGCGCGGCCTCCGGCTCGGCCCCGGCCTGAGCGGTGGGGGCCGTGGGCGCCTCGAAGGTCGTGTAGTCGAACCCGATCACCACCTGGAGGCCCTCGTCCAGGGTCCCGTCCTCGACCGTCTCCGAACCGGGGAGCGTGCCGGAGACGTACTCGGCGAGCGCCTCCTCTCCGGGCCCGTACCTGACCTCGGTCCGCTCCACGCTCCGGTCGGTCCAGTTCTCGGCCGGGTCGGTCACGTTGAAACCGGCCGTGGTGAAGCTGTCGTCGAGCCGGGCGCCCAGACCCGGGGTGGCGGTGCCGTTGAACACCCGCAGGCCGACGTCGGCCGGGACCGGCTCGTCGTCCTTCCCGCCGTCGTCCTCGGCCTCGGGCTCGGGGGCCTCCAACGGTCGGTCGGCGTTGATGGCGGCGAACATCTCCCGGGCGGCGGGTTCGTCCCACAGCAGGGCCACGTCGCCGCGCGGGGTCCAGTGGTCCATGTCCGAGATCGGCACCTGGGCGAAGGTGACGTCCTTCAGGTCCAGGTCGCGCATCTGATAGGCGAGGTCGTTGATGGCGCTGGTGGTCAGCCCCTCGTCCACGGTCACCGAGGACAGGGAGCTGTCGAGGAAGGCGGTGAGCTTCCCGGGATCGGACAGGGTCTGCGAGCTCATCGCCTTGTCGAGCATGGCCGAGAGCACCTGCTGCTGACGGTCGATCCGGTCCAGGTCGCCGCGGGCGGTGGCCCGGGTCCGGGCGAAGGCCAGCGCCTCGACCCCGTCGACCTGGTGCGTTCCGGCCTCCATGTCCAACTGCGCCTTGGGGTCCTGGATCGCCTCGGGCAGGCACACCTCGATGCCGTCCAAGGCGTCCACCACGTCGACGAAGCCGTTGAAGTCCACCTCGACGTAGTGGTCGACGCGCACGTCGGTGACCGATTCCACGGTCTGGACCGCGAGCCCCGGCCCTCCGTAGGCGTACGCGGCGTTGATCTTGTCCTCGCCCTCACCGGGGATGTCCACCCACAGGTCGCGGGGGAGGCCCACCACGGTGAGGTGATCGCGTTCGTGGTTGAGGCGCACCAGCATCATGGAGTCGGAGCGCTGCCCCGGGGTGGAGCCGACGCTGAGCGCGTTCTGGTCCTCGGTGCTCATCTCGTCGCGGCTGTCGGAGCCGATGACGAGGAAGGTGAGCCCACCGGTCTCGTCGGGACGGTCGCCGTCGCTCAGTCCGCCGAACACGTCGAAGCGGTTGATCGACCCCGACATCCATCCGGTGATCGCCCAGGAGGTGCCCGAGGCCAACAGGACCAGTACGGACAGTACGCTCATCAGCAACAGACCGTTGCGGCGACGGCGGACCCCGGCGCCGGGTACGGTGATCCGCCCCGAACGCGCGGAACGTCCCGGCTCCTCCGGGGGTAGGGGCGTGGACCTTTCGCGTCGGAACTCGCCCTTTGGTCCGTGCCGTCCGGCGTCGTCGCTCATCGGCATCCCCGTCCCACCCGTTCCACGGTGTCCTCGGTACCTAAGGTTGTCACCCGATCCGCCGAAGGGCGCGGGATGTCGACCATCGGCGTGTTGTGCTCCCCGGCGTCCTCATCAAGGTCGGACGCGTCGGAAGGCGAAAACGTTCTCCAGGGGGTCGCACGTCTCGGAACATCTGCCCCGAGGGGTAGGGCTCCACACCCCGCCGGACGGATGAGCGGCGGCGCGGTGTGCAGTACGGTTGACGGCGCGTAGATCCCCCCGTACGCCGTCCCGCCATGTTCTGACCCTGGGAAGTGCCCGTGTCCTGGCCGCCTGTCTCCGTCGTCATGCCCGTACTGAACGAAGAGCGCCACCTCGCCTCGGCGGTGGAGCACGTCCTCGCCCAGGAGTACCCGGGCGAGCTGGAGGTCGTGCTGGGCGTCGGTCCCTCCGAGGACCGCACCAGGGAGGTCGCCGACGGTCTGGCCGCGGCCGATCCCCGGGTCAAGGTGGTGGACAACCCCACGGGGAAGACCCCGGCGGGCCTGAACGCCGCCATCGGCGCCTCCTCGCACGACATCGTCGCCCGTATCGACGGTCACGCGATGATGCCCTCCGACTACCTCAAGGTGGCGGTGGAGACCCTGGAGGAGACGGGCGCGGACAACGTCGGCGGCATCATGGCGGCCGAGGGCGCCACCCCGTGGGAGAAGGCCGTCGCGGCCGCCATGACCTCCAAGGTGGGCGTGGGCAACGCCCGTTTCCACACCGGTGGTGAGGGCGGCCCGGCCGACACCGTCTACCTCGGCGTCTTCCGGCGTTCGGCCTTGGAGCGCGTGGGCGGCTACGACGAGGCCTTCCTGCGGGCGCAGGACTGGGAGATGAACCACCGCATCCGCACCACCGGCGGCACGGTCTGGTTCCAGCCGAGGATGCGCGTCTCCTACCGTCCCCGACGCAACATGCGGCTGCTCGGGAAACAGTACTTCCACTACGGCCGCTGGCGGCGTGTGGTCGCCCGCCAGCACAAGGGCACCATCAACCTGCGCTACCTGGCACCACCGGTGGCCGTGGCCGGGATCGTCGCCGGTCTCCTCGGCGGGTTCCTGTTCTGGCCGCTGTGGCTGGTGCCGGCGGCCTACCTGGCCTTGATCACCGTGGCCTCGGTTCCGCTGATCCGGGGGTTGCCGGTCTCGTCCTGGCCGCTCGTCCCGGCCGCGCTGGCGACCATGCACATGTCGTGGGGCGTCGGTTTCATCACCAGCCCGCCCGGCCTGGGCGCCGATTCGCGGACCGCGCAGGCCGCCGGTTCCTGACGAGACCGGGCGGCGAGGCCCTACCCGTAAGGGTTCTCACCCTCCCGTGGATTCTCCGCTTCTGCTAGTCAAGAGAGCGGAGACGACCGGAGAGGACGATATGGACGAGTTGCGCGGGGACCAGGCGTCATGGGCGTTCGACAGTGAGATCGTTCGTGTGCGCTTCGAGACGAAGGGCTGGTTCAAGAGCCCCCTGTTCAAACTCCTGGGGACCCTCGACCTTCCGGTCGGGGCGATCCGGGAGATCGACTTCCGGCCGGGCGCGGGTCGTAAGAAGGGGTGGGTCCTCCAGCTGCGGCTGCACGACCGTATGGACCCCTACGCCGCCGTCGGCGCCATGCTCGACGAGAAGTACCAGCCCTTCCGGTTGACCGGCCCCGCCAAGACCGAGCTGGTGGCCGAGTACCTGGTCGACCAGCTCCGATTCGCAGCCGAGCAGGCCGGCCCTCCCGACCCGGCCACCGTGCTCTCCCTGGTGCCGTCGACGCCTCTGCACGTCCTCACCTCGGAGGGCACCGCCCGCTTCGAGGCCGATCGGCTGTCCCTGGTGTGGTCCGGTACCTACGCGAGCGGCTACAAGAAGAAGAAACAGCGTCGTGAGTTCGAGCTCTCGGAGATCGCCCACATGGAGTGGGCCCCGGTCGACGAGTGGGGTTGGGGCTTCGTCCGGGTGGTGACCCGCGGCCGCGTCGCCGACGCCAAGCCCAAGAACGACCTCAACGTGCTGCGCGCGGGCGAGGAGGGCAACGAGATCCAGCAGGCCTTCCTGCTGGCGGCCACCGTCACCGCGCACCAGTGGGCCCGCGACGTGCGGCCCCGCCCGGCCCTGGGCTCCGGTGGGACGGAGGCCGAGGAGGAGACGAAGCCCGGCTTCGACGACCCCGAATGGTGGAAGGAGACCGCCCGCAACGCGGTCGACGTCCTGCGCGGTCCTCGGATCTCCTTCCATCTCCCCGGTTCCGGAGGCCGGGGCGCCACCGTGGAGGAGGACGGGGACGAGGCCGCCATCACGGCGGGAGAGGGTACGGACCCGGCCCCGGAACGGGGGACCGGGGCCGACACCGCGTGGATCTTCGAGCAGATCGAACGCCTCGGCGACCTGCACGCCAAGGGGCTGCTCACCGACGAGGAGTTCGGGACCAAGAAGGCCGAACTCCTCGACCGGATCTAGCGGAGGGCGGCCACCGTTCCGGGGACGTCGTCCACCACGACCGCGTCCATCCCGGCCTCCGCGAACCGCGCCGAGACCTCCGGGTCCGGGCACCAGGAGATGATCTCCAGCCCGGCCCGGTGCGCGATCTCCACGGTGTACTCCAGCGGGCGGCGCCCGGGTACGGGGCCCTCCTCGCCTGTGTCCAGCGCACGGGAGTCCACCGCGACCACCGGGCAGCCCAGCCCCACTGCGCCGGGGATCGCCGAGTCCGCCGGGTTGCGCACGAAGGGCATCCAGGCGGTCGGGACCCCGGGGGCGCCCTCGTGGACGGCGACCAGCAGCCCGGGGTCGAAAGAGCAGACGAACGTGCGCCGGCGGTCGGCCTCCCGGCGCAGGAAGGGCATCAGCAGCGCGGCGGTCCGTCGCGCCGGAGCGTCGACGGCGTCCTCCATCACCGTCTTGACGTCCACGTCCAGGCCGATGTGGTCGGGAACGACCTCAAGACCCTCCTCCAGCCCGATCAGTCCGGCCCGTCGGCACTCCGCGAGATCCAGGTCCACGATCGCGCGTCCGTCGTCCAGAGCGGCGTTGTGATGGAGCACGAGCGCGTCGTCGGCGGTCCGCCGTACGTCGATCTCGACCCAGTCCGCTCCGGAGCGCACGGCCGCCTCGAAGGAGGCCGCGGTGTTCTCCACCGCGCCGTCCACCACGCCCCGGCCGGCGCCCCGATGGCCGATCACCTCGGTCGCCTCGAACACCCCGCTCACGAGACCCCCTCCGCGATCGCGTTCCCGGACGCGTCGTGGGCACGTCGACGACGCAGCAGGGTCTCGGCGATCTCCACGTCCCCGGGGTTGGTGACCTTGATGTTGTCCTCCTCACCCGGAACGATCCGCACCTCCTCCTCGGGAAGGTAGCGCAACACCACCCCGCAGTCGTCGGTGGCCACCAGATCGGGGTCGGCCATGGCCGCCTCGTAGGCGCGCCGGGCCACCCCGAGCCGGAACCCCTGGGGAGTCTGCATCCGGCGCAGGGACGAACGGTCCGGGGTCTGGGCGATGACCTCGCCGCCGGAGCGTCCCTCGGTCACCCGCACCACGGTGTCGGCGCTGGGCACCGCCACGCCCACGGCCCCGGCCTCGCCCAACGCGGACACGCAGGCGGCGATGGTCCGGGGGAGCACCAGGGGGCGGGCGGCGTCGTGCAGCAGCACCAGATCGTCGTCGGCCGCCGAGGCGACCGCGGTCAGGGCCGCGTAGGAGGTGTCCGTCCGCGTCGCGCCGCCCGGGAGGACCCGGCTCACCTTGGCGAACCCGGCGCGCGCGACGATCTCCTCGACCTCGCCCACGTACTCGTCCACCATCAACACCACGATCTCGTCCACCTCGGGCGCGGACTCGAAGGCCGCGATCGAACGTTCGATGATGGTGCGGCCCTCCAGCGAGAGCAGCTGTTTGGGCCTGGGCGCCCCCATCCGGGAACCGACCCCTCCGGCCAGAACCGCCGCGATCACCCGCGGACCTGTGGACATCGTCGCCTCCGTATCGATCGTCGGTCGCCGGCGGCGACCGAACGGGGACACGCCTCTCGTGGGCCGGAGACGACGGGAGGGGGGAGGGGACGACTCTCCGGGAACACGGGCGTGCGAAGGCCGACCCTAACCGAACGGAGGGAGGAGGAGAGGCGTCGGATCGGGGGAGGACGGTATGTGGTTGACACGGTCTGTCCGATGCGGCGGTAACCTATGGACGCCTGTTGGGCGTGCCCGGTCCCCACCTCCTTTCGATTCGGACGTTGGAGCCGGGCGTGGTTCATGACCGCCCCCCGGACTCCGCCGGATCCCCCCGTTCCGGTCCCGGTGAGGGTAGGACCGCGTCGACGGCCGGTGCGCACAGGTGAGTTCGTAGACGCGACTGTCCGGCACATCGTGAACCGGACGATCTCAAACCTTGGAGGTGGCGGTGGCGTCAAGGACGCTGGCCGTCTGGGAGCACCGGAAGGTCGTCGGCCTCCTGGTCCGGCGCGACCTGAAGGTCAAGTACCAGCAGTCCGTGCTGGGGTACGCCTGGACGATGTTGGAACCCCTCGCCCTGACGTTGGTGTACTTCTTCGTCTTCGGTCTCGTACTCCAGGCCGACCGCGGCATACCCGAGGAGGCCAAGCCCTACGGCGGCTACATCCTCTTCCTCGTCGCCGGCATTCTGCCCTGGACGACCTTCGGAGCGATCCTCTCCGAAGCGCCGAAGGCCATGATCACGCATTCGAAGTTGATCACCACGATGAAGGTGCCCCGGGAGATCTTCCCGATGGCCACCGTGGGCACCAAGTTCGTCGAGTACCTGCTGACCTGGCCGGTCCTGCTCATCTTCGTGTTCGCCCTGGGCGGCCGTTTCACCTGGGAGGGCATGCTCGTCTGGCTGCCCCTGGCGATCGTGCTGACCTTCGCCTTCGGGTTGGGCGTCACCCTGTTCCTGGCCTCGGTCAACGTGTTGCTTCGCGATGTGGAACGACTGACACGTATCCTGACCCGAATCCTGTTCTACGGCTCGGCGATCCTCTTCCCGGCCTCGATGGTGCTCCACAGCGACGGAGTGCCCGGGTGGGCGAAGACGATCTATGAGCTCAACCCGCTTATGGGTATCTTCCAGATGCACCGCACCGTATGGTTCGCCGGGTTCGAGGAGTTGACCCCGAGTCCGCTCGCCGTGACCTCCGCGGTGGTCGGTTCCATCCTGATGCTCGCCATCGGATACTGGACGTTCCGTCGTCTGGAGATGTCCGTACTGAAGGAGTTGTGATGGCGTCCACCTACGAGGCCGCGGTCACCGGCGGTCCGGTCATCGAGGCCAAGGGGCTCGGCGTGAAGTTCGCCGTGAACCGTCGCCGCAAGCGCAGCCTGCGTGAGATGTTCATCCACGGCAACAAGCGCGACCCCAACGCCGAGGGCAACGAGTTCTGGCCGCTGCGCGACGTGTCCTTCGAGATCGCCAAGGGCGACTGCGTCGGCATCGTCGGCAAGAACGGCACGGGCAAGTCCACCCTGCTCAAGATGATCGCCGGGGTGCTCATCCCCGACGAGGGCACGGTCGAGGTCCGGGGCAAGGTGGCGCCTCTGCTGGAGCTGCGCGCCGGGTTCAACGACAATCTGACCGGACGCGAGAACGTGTACCTGGTCGGTTCCCTGCACGGCATGAGCGAGAAGCAGATCGACGAGCGCTTCGACGAGATCGTCGACTTCGCCGAGGTCAAGCCGAAGTTCATCGACACCCCGGTCCGGCACTACTCCAGCGGGATGAAGGTACGCCTGGGCTTCGCCCTCATCTCACAGCTGGAGCACCCGATCATGCTGGTCGACGAGGTGCTCGCGGTGGGCGACAAGGCCTTCAAGCGCAAGTGCTACGAGGCCATCGACCGGATGCTCGCCAACGAGCGCACCATGGTGCTGGTCTCGCACAACGAGCGGGACCTGAAGCGCTTCTGCAACCGGGGTCTGTACATCAAGGGCGGCGAGCTCGCCCTGGACACCGACATCGACTCGGCCCTGGCCGCCTACAACGCGGACACCAAGGTGGAGATCGAGGAGCGCAAGAAGAAGGACGAGGCGAAGAAGAAGCGCGCCGAGGAGAAGGCGAAGAAGGTCGAGTCCGAGCAGAAGGCCGTCGAGGCCGACGCCGAGGACAAGGCCGAGAAGAAGGACGAGAAGGGCGAGGGCAAGGACGGGGGCCGGGCGGCCTGACCGGATCCACCCTTCACGACCTGCGGCGAGAGCGCACCACGGCATGTTCCGGAGGTGCGTTCTTCGCTGTTCGGACCTGTCTGAAACCGCTTTCCACGTGCGAAAAGGGCGTAACGGCGGCCTTGAGCGTGTCGGTGATGGATTGTGTACAGACGGTGGGTGACGGTGACTCTCAGTTGACATCGGGAGGGCACGGACATGGCCGAGGGAACCGTGGCGCGGGCGACCGCGAGGATCATCGAGCGAAGGCACGTCACCCGGTCGGGGGTGACCCGTGTCAGCCTCGTCGCCTCGGTCGCCGCCGCGGTCTGGTTCAGCCGGGCCGACCCCACCGGGGCCGTCCTCGGATCCCTGTTCCTCGCGCTGATCCTCGCCTGTGACGCGGTCCGCTCCCGGATGCGCTCCGACCGCCGGGACGCCCTCACGCTGTGGACCGTGTCCATGGCCTCCCAACTCCGGGAGTACGTGGTCTACGTCGGACTGGCCTTCGGAGCCGCCGCGGCCGGCCACGCCAGCGCCTGGGGATGGGCGGCCGGCGCCCTGATCGCCCTGGCTCTGCGCAACGCGCTCCTGGTGGCCTTCGCGGCCCCGCCCGCGAGTTCGGCGTCGCCCGCCCTCTTCGTGCCCGCCCAGCGACGTTCTGAGGCCGTTCGGCCACCCGGGGTGCCCAGGCCCCGCCCCGCCGGGGTCCCCGAGCCCTCGCTGCCGCTGCCGCTCCTGGTCCGTCGGGTCATGGCCTTCGGGCAGCCGACCCGCTTCCTCGTCATCGCGGTGGCCACCACGCTGTGGGACGCCAGGATCGCCTTCGTCAGCCTCATCGTGGGCTGCGCCGTGGCGATCACCGGAGAACTCGTCGATCCCTCCTCGCGCGGGGAGGGCCGATGAACGGAAGACCGGTGAACGGCTTCGGGACCGGAGAAGGCGTGAACGGCCATGACGTGCCCCGGGCGCGGGAGAGGCTCGTGCCCGCCGTACCGGATCTGCGTCACCTGCGTGATGACGGTCATATCGCCCGGCTGTGGGGGAGGGTCGCCCCGGGGATCGCTCCGCCGCTGCTCACGGCGGTGGCCGGAGCCCTCGTCGTCGCCGTCCTGTTGGCGGCGGACCGCGGACAGCTCACAGGCATTACCCTGTTCGCACCGGTCGCTGCCCTGCTACTGTCCGGTGCGGCCTCGGGCCATCCCCACGACGGACGGTTCGACCTGTTCGTGCCGCCCGTCCTGCGTGTCACCGAATACGGCTACCTGGCGGTGCTGGGTTCGGCGTCCGGCGTACCCGGTCCTATGGTGTTCGTACTCTTGGTGACGATCGTCTGTCACCATCGCGACGACGTCGCGCGGCCCGCGGTCGGTGTGGATCGACCCCTCGGGGTACGCCACGCGGCGCTCGGGTGGGACGGCCGGATGCTCGTCATCGCGGTCGGGGGCGCGTTTTCCGCTCTCACCGCCGCCTACGGCATACTCGCCGGATACCTGGTGGTCCTGATGGTGCGCGAGTGCGTGCGCACCTGGAGCGCGACACCGGTGTCCGACGTGCGGACCCGACCCGCCACCCCCGGCGGGGCGGACCCGGGGGATCGGTCGATCCCCCACGACGGAGACGGGGGCCAATCGGCCTCCGGAACGAACGGGGAGGCGTGAGCGCCTCCTCGACCTAAGGAGGAACTCGCCCTCATGCTCGGAATGGTTCTCGCCGCAGGCGCGGGGCGCCGTCTGCGTCCCTACACCGACAGCCTCCCCAAGGCCCTGGTGCCCGTCGACGGCGAGACGACCATCATGGACATCTCGCTGCGCAACCTGGCGGCGGCCGGGCTCACCGACGTCGTCGTCGTGGTCGGCTACTGCGCCCAGGCGGTCGAGGAGCGCAAGGAGGCCCTGGAGGAGCGCCACGGCGTCAAGATCACCCTCAGCTACAACGACAAGGCCGAGGAGTGGAACAACGCCTACTCCCTGTGGACCGCGCGTGAGTTCTTCTCCGAGGGCGTCCTCCTGGTCAACGGCGACACCGTTCACCCCGTGAGTGTCGAGGAAACGCTACTCGCCGCCAGGGGACCGGAACTCCTCCTCGCGGTGGACAACGTGAAAAACCTCGCCGACGAGGAGATGAAGGTGACCCTCGACGAGGACGGCCACCTCCAGAACATCACCAAGCTGATGGACCCGGCCACCGCCGCCGGCGAGTACATCGGCGCCACCCTCATCGAGAGCTCGCTCGACTCCCGTCTGGCCGACGCCCTGAAGGCCACCTGGGAGCGCGACCCGCAGCTCTACTACGAGGACGGCTACCAGGAGCTGGTCCGCCGCGGCGAGAAGATCGCCGTCGCCCCCATCGGCAAGGTGGACTGGGTCGAGGTCGACGACCACGACGACCTGGCCAAGGCGAGGGAGATCGCGTGCCGCTACTAGCCCGAATGCTCCCCTCGCCCCTGGCGATCGACGTGCGCCGCGGCGCCATCTCCTCGCTGGGAACGGTGCTGGCCGACCGCCGCATCGCCACCGAGGGACGTATCGCCGTGGCCGTGGGCCCGGGTCAGGGGGCGCAGATCGCCGCCGACCTGGACCTGCCCCAGTGCGAGGTCTTCCAGGTCGAGGAGGGCACCGTCGACGCGGCGACCGAGCTCGGCAAGAAGCTGCGCTCGGGCGCCTACGAGGCCGTGGCCGGCATCGGCGGCGGCAAGACCATCGACGTCACCAAGTTCGCCGCGACGATGGCGGGCATCCCCATGGTGGCGGTGGCCACGAACCTGGCCCACGACGGCATCGCCTCTCCCGTCAGCTCCCTGGAGCACGAGGGCGGCAAGCCGTCGATCGGCGTGACCATGCCCATCGCGGTGGTCATCGACGTCGACTACGTCCAGGCGGCCCCCTCGCGTCTGGTCCGTTCCGGGATCGGCGACGTGGTCAGCAACATCTCGGCGATCGAGGACTGGGAACTCGCCGGGAGGGTGAACGACGAGCCGGTCGACGGCATGGCGGTCACCTTCGCGCGCGTGGCGGCCGAGGCGGTCCTGCACCGCCCCGACTCCATCGAGTCCGACGGTTTCCTCAAGGTGCTGGCCGAAGGGCTGGTGCTGTCCGGGATGGCCATGTCGGTCGCCGGTTCCAGCCGGCCCGCCAGTGGCGCCTGCCACGAGGTCCTGCACGCGGTGACCCAGCTGTACCCGGGGGCGGCCAACCACGGCGAGCTCGCGGGTCTGGGCTCCCTGTACGCGTCGTTCCTGCGCGTACGGCACCTGGACTGGCCTCAGGCCCGGCTGGACGAGATCCGTTCCTGCCTGCTCCGCCACGAACTGCCCATCGTCCCCTCCGACGTCGGTCTCGACGAGGCCTCGTTCGCGAAGGCGGTGGCGCACGCCCCGGACACCCGTCCGGGACGGTTCACCATCCTTGAACACCTGAACCTCTCCGAGGCCGAGATCGGGCGGAGTGTCGCGGACTATGTCGAAGCCGTCGGTCGCTGAGGTCCGCGCGGGAGGTCAGCCCGCGGGGATCAAGGAGCGCGTCAACGAGGAGCACTGGGCGGGTCGTCTCTACATGAGGGACATCTCCCCGTACCTGTCCACGCTCTTCGTGCGGCTGCGGGTCCCCCCGAACCCCATCACCTACCTGATGATGGTGTTCGGGGTGCTCGCCGGCGTCGTCGTCGCCTTCGGTGGACTGTGGTCGGCGATCCTGGCCGCGGTGATGGTGCAGATCTACCTGCTGTTGGACTGCTCCGACGGCGAGGTGGCCCGTTACACGGGGCGCACCAGCGTGGCCGGGATCTACCTCGACCGGATCGGTCACTACGTGTCCGAGGTCGCCCTCCTCGTCGGTCTGGGCATCCGCGCCCAGGGAGAGTTCGAGGCGGGCGGCTGGGTCGTCCTCGGTATGGCGGCCGCGCTCGGCGTCGTGCTGATCAAGGCCGAGACCGACAACGTGGTCGTGGCCCGTGCCAAGGCCGGGCTGCCCGAGAAGATCACCGAGGAGGCCATGCGGCCCAAGTCCTCGGGGTTGAGTCTGGCCCGTCGTCTGGCCTCGGCGCTCAAGGTGCACCGCCTCATCCAGGCGGTCGAGCTGTCCCTGATCGTGGTGGTGGCGGCCGTGGCCGACCTCTTCCTCGGGGATCTGCTCGCCACCCGGATCCTGGTGGTGGCCTGCGCGGCGGTGGCCGTCCTGATGAGCTTCGCCCACTTCGTGAGCGTGCTCGCCTCCCGACGCCTCGAATAACGCGTCGATGACGCTCCGGTGACGTTACGGGGCCGTGGACGGTACCCGGTCCACGGCTCCGTACACTCCACTTTTATCCTTTCGTTAGTCTGTTTCTGCGAACGTTGACATGTGTCCACCTGTCAGCCGCACGTCGTCCATTGAACGGTTCGCGATCATGGCCACACCAGTGATTCCGCCCTCGCAGGGCTCCGTCTCGTCCACCGACTCCGGTACGTCCAGGGCGCGGGACCCCCGAGCGCAGGAACGGAGCGGTCCTCAGGTGCCCGGTAAACCCACTCTGTCCTGTGTCCTGCTGACCATGGGCACCCGCCCCGCCGAGCTGCGCAGGGCGATCACGAGCGTGTTCGAGCAGGAGGGCGCCGACGTCGAGGTCATCGTCGTCGGTAACGGCGCCGACCTTCCGGAGCTGCCGGAGAACGTCGTGACGGTGCGGCTGCCGGAGAACCTCGGCATCCCGGAGGGACGCAACCACGGGGTGCGGGCGGCCCACGGCGACGTGATCCTGTTCCTGGACGACGACGGCTGGTACCGCTCCATGGACCTGGCCCGGCACGTGCGCGACCGTTTCGCCGAGGAGCCGAGGCTGGGCGCTCTCTCGTTCCGTATCGCCGACCCCGACGGCGGCCCCGACCAGCGTCGACACGTCCCCCGCCTGCGCGTGGGCGACTCCCGCCGGTCGAGCGTGGTCACCACGTTCCTGGGCGGGGCGTGCGCCATCCGTCGCACCGCCTTCGAGGAGGGCGGCGGCCTCCCCGGCGAGTTCTTCTACGCCCACGAGGAGACCGACCTGGCCTGGCGGATCATGGACGCCGGCTACACCATCGAGTACGACGCCGACGCCGTGATGTACCACCCCGCGGTGGCGCCGACCCGACACGAGAACTTCTACCGGCTCAACGCCCGCAACCGGGTGTGGCTGGCCCGCCGTAACCTGCCCTGGCCGCTGGCCTTCGCCTACCTGGGCACCTGGGTGGGGCTCACGGTCCTGCGCGAACGTGACAAGGACTCGTTGAAGGCGTGGTTCGGCGGCTTCCGCGAGGGCTGGAGCGAGGACGCCGGCCCTCGCACGCCGATCGGCTGGCGTACCGCCTGGCGGATGACCCGGGCCGGCCGGCCGCCGATCATCTGAGCATCGCACCGTCCTTCCCGAGGAGGCCGTTCCGGGCGCCCACTCGGGACGGAGGGGTCCCCTCGGGCCCTGACGGTTCATCCCATGCGTGAGGAAGGGGGCGGGCGCCGTACGGCGCCCGCCCCCTTCGTGTGCTCTTCCGAGAGATCAGATCTCGGTGACGACCTCGTCGTAGTCGAGGCGGGGGAGACGGTCGAACCAGGCGTCGGGGCCGGGCTTGCCGATGTTCATGACGACGATCGGACGCTGCTTGGAGTCCTCTCCGAAGAGCTCCTTGCGCAGGCCCTCGGCGTCGAAGCCGGTCATCGGGCCGGCGGCCAGGCCGGCGGCGCGCACGCCCACGATCAGGTAGGCGACCTGGAGGAAGGCGTTCTGGAGGGCCATGGACTCGCGGGCCTCGACCGGCATGCCGGCGAAGTTGTCGCGGGCGTCCGGGGCGACCGGGAAGGTCTTGGGGAAGTGCTCGTGGAAGTCGCTGTCGGCGGACAGGACCAGGGCCAGGGGAGCGGTGGAGGTCTTGGGGCCGTTGTTGCCCTGCATGTGGCGGACCAGACGCTCACGGGCCTCGGGGGAACGCACGACGGTGACGCGCAGCGGCTGGTTGTTCATGGCCGTGGGGCCGAACTTGACGAGGTCGTAGATCGCGCGGAGCTGCTCGTCGGTCACCGGCTCGTCCGTGAAGGAGTTGGCGGTGCGGGCGCTGCGGAACAGAAGGTCCTGGGCGTTCTTGTCGAGGGCCAGGGTGTCGGTCATGATCGAAAACCTCGTTGTGCTCTTGAACGTGGGAAGTCTCGCCCGAGGGCGACGAGCAGCACAACCTAGTTTTCTAGGAAGATATTTCTGCAACCGACCATATGTGACGTCATTCACTAAGGGCGGTGCGCGGATGCCGCCGGCGCTGACGAGGTACGCGCCCCGGCACGATGGCCGGAGTGGTGGGCTCGGGGCGCTCCTCGGAGACCTTGGGCCCCCCGGCCTCGGCCACCCACTCCTCCAACTGCTTCACGAACAGTCGGGCCTGGACCGGCCAGTGGAAGGACCTCTGCGCGATCCGGTGGCCGGTGCGCGCGTACTCGCGGCGGACCCGCTCGTCCCGGCGCAGCTCCAGCACCGCCTCCGCCGCGGCCTCCGGGTCGCCGAAGGGCACCACGGTCCCGGAACGACCCTCGGGACGACGGGTCACCAGGGCCTCGGCCATCGGGTTCGGGGTGGTCACCACCGGAAGCCCGTGCGCCATGTACTCCACGACCTTGGTCGGCAGGGAGTGCCGGTAGTTGTCGGTGTCGTGGAGCAGGCTGATCCCGGCCAGGGCGCCCGCCGTCATCCGCAGCGCGCGGTCGTTGGGCACGAACCCGTACCAGTGCAGGGCGTTCTCCTGGTGGGCCTCGCGCAGAAGCGGTCGGATCGACCCGTCTGCGTTGCCGATGATCTCCAGACGCACGCCGTGCTCGCGCAGCCGACGTCCCATCTCCACCATCTCGAGGGCGCCGCGGGCCTCGGACACGTGGCCCAGGTAGACGACGCGCTCGTCGCCGGGAGGGCGCAGTGGGGCGTCGGGGACCTCGGTGGTGTTGGGGACCACCGGGTGGTTCCCGCGGAAGCGGGGACGGTAGCCCTCCTCGGCCAGGAGCAGACGCATCCGACGCTCGGCCCTGCGCTCGAAGCCCCGGACGACCCGACCGAGCGGGCGGCGCAGCGGTCCGGGGATCCAGGGCTTGGTGAGCAGGGCGGCCGGGGTGTCCTCGTGCACGTCCCAGACGGTCACGGGGCGTTTGGAGGGGAGGGCGAGCAGGAGCTCGGGGTCGTGGAAGAGCAGCAGGTCGGCCTGGGGCGCCAGCGCCGCGAGGGCGGACCTGGCGGCGCGCAGTGAGGAGAGTCGGTCCCGCCCCTGGGCGCGCGGTACGTCGACGGAGCGGACCCGGTCCCAGGGGGTCACCCCGCACTCCCGGAACGGGGCGACGTAGGTGACGGTGTGTCCTGCGTCCACCAGGGCACGGATCTGGCGGTGCAGGATCCTGGCGTCCTCCGGGTGGTGCACGATCGTGGCCACAAGCGCGTGCATGAAGATCACCTACGTGTGTCACCGATTTGTACCGACTACAGCGATGATCCGCCGTTTAGCGGCGATATTCGCTGTACGACACGGTATTCACCTGGGGAAACGCACGGAGGACACCCGGATGGACGCCGGGGGTGGTTCCGGTGAACCTTCGGTCGGCGGGTGGTGAACACACGAAGGCACGCCGTCGAACGCCATGGGCGTTCAGAGCGACGTGCCCCGGTGAACGGCTCTGTTCTACAACACCTGAAGACCTTCGCGCTGGATCCGACGGCGCTCCTGTGTCGGCACCCCGGCGGCGATCGCGGTCTCCTCCGGCTCGGAGCGGCGCAGGACGCCCCGGGTGTCCAGGAGCAGTCGCGCGTACTCGCTCAGCAGCTTGGGGCGGTAGTCGCTGTGGTCCGTGAGCAGGATGGTCAGATCGGCCTCGGCCAGGGCCTGCTCCAGGTCGGTGGAGCGAGGCACGTCCACGCCGTCCACCTGCCAGGACTCCACGTGCGGGTCGTGATAGGTGAGCGTGGCGCCCTTGGCGGCCAGCTTGCGGGCGACCGGACGCGCGGGCGACTCGCGCTGGTCGGCGATGTCGGCCTTGTAGGTCACGCCCAGCAGCAGGACCTTGGAGCGGGACAGGGCGAGCCCGGAGTCGTTGAGCAGCTCCTGGGCCCGCTGCATGACGTAGGACGGCATCCGGCCGTTGATCTCCTGGGCCAGCTCGACGAACCGGAACGGGTAGCCGAGGGTCTTGACCTTGTAGGAGAGGTAGTTCGGGTCGATCGGGATGCAGTGACCGCCCACGCCCGGGCCCGGGTAGAAGGCCTGGAAGCCGAACGGCTTGGTGGCCGCCGCGGCGATGGAGTCCCACAGGTCCACGCCCAGCTCCTGGCAGAAGATGGCCATCTCGTTGACCAGGGCGATGTTGACGTGCCGGTAGGTGTTCTCGAGGAGCTTGGCCATCTCGGCCTCGCGGGTGCCCCGGGCGCGGACGACCGTCTCCACGAACCGTCCGTAGAAGGAGGCCGCGGCCTCTCCGCACGCCTCGGTGAGGCCGCCGACGACCTTGGGCGTGTTGGCGACGCCGAAGGTCGGGTTGCCCGGGTCGATGCGCTCGGGCGAGAAGGCCAGGTGGAAGTCGGATCCGGCGACCAGGCCCGATTCCTCCAGCAGCGGGCGGACGACCTCGTCGGTGGTGCCCGGGTAGGTGGTGGACTCCAGGATCACCAGGGTGCCCGGGGTCAGGTGGGCGGCGATGGCCTTGGCGGCCGAGGTGACCGCGCCCAGGTCCGGGCCGCCCTCCGCCGACAGCGGGGTGGGTACACAGATGACGATGGTGCGCGCCGTGGCCAGGCACGCGGGATCCGTGGTCGCGCTGAACCCCTGGTCCAGCATCATGGCCACGTCGTCCGAGGACAGGTCGTCGACGTGCGAGATCGCCTGGTTGAGCCCGTCGACCACACGGTCGCTGACGTCGAAGCCGGTCACTCTCAGCCCCGAGGACACGGCCTCGGCGGCCAAGGGTAGACCGACGTAACCGAGCCCGAGGACGACGAGATCGGTCGCCGAGCCGTTGTTCTGCTCGGGGACAGTGGCTGGGTTGTTGGCTGCGGCATCCACTTCGTGGTCACACTCGCATTCATTTCGTGAACGGGCGCACATATTCGAGGACTGCCATTCGGAGTGATGGACGTCCGAGTGTAGGCAGCTGTTGTCCACGGTTACGGGATCTGGCCTGGTCCGGACATTTTTCGAATGAGAACCCGATACGCCTGGTTGTAGCGGTATGCGGCTTCAGTCCATGTGCGCTTCGCGCCTACACGGTCCTGACCTGCTCGTCCATAGGACGTCCGCTTTTGCCGACTGTAGGCGAGTTTTGTGATGACATCAGCTAGACGTGCCGATTCGCCCGCCGGAATTAACTCTCCTGTCACCCCTGGTTCCACGATCTCTCTAAGAGCAGGAAGATCACTGGCAACAACGGGAAGTCCTCCCGCCATGGCCTCCACGGGTTTCAAAGGCGTCACCAGACGGCAGACCCGTTCATCTCGGCGAGGGACGACGAACACGTCGAGCGCCGCGTGATGGTGACGGACCCGATCGGCCGGGACCCGCCCGGTGAAGTGCGCGGCGCCCTCAAGGCCGAGCCGGTCGGCCAGGGAGCGCAGGGCCGGCAGTTCGGGCCCGTCGCCGACGATCAGGGCGTGCGCCGACCCGCCCTGTTCGCGCAGGAGCGCCACCGCCTCCAAGAGCACGTCCAGCCCCTCGTACCCGAAGCAGCTCGTGGTGGTCCCCACCACGAACTCCTCGGCCCCGATGCCCAGGCCCTCGCGGACCTCGGAACCCGAGGGCAACGGGTCCAGGAAGGAGGCGTCGACGGCGTTGGGCACGACCAGCAGTCGCTCCGAGGGGACCCCGCGGTCCTCGATGTCGGCGCGCATGGCCTCGCCCAGGGTGACCACCAGATCGGCGGCGAGCATGCACTCGGTCTCACTGGCGCGTTCGGCCTTGTAGAAGGCGTCGTCCACGCTCCGGGAGGGATCCCTGGACAGCCACGACTCCTCCAGGAAGCCCCGCACCTCGTAGACCACGGGCAGGTCGTACCGGCGTCCCAGCTCCAGGGCCAGCCGCGCGTTGTGGTGGTTGCTCGCCGCGTGCAGGACGTCCGGGCGCACCTCCTCCACCAGCCGTGAGGCCAACCGCAGCCCGACCCGCAGCTCCTCGGCGGGATCGGCCGGAGCGGTCCAGGACAGCAGTCGGTGGTAGGTCACACCGTCGATCTCCACCCGGGTCCGCGGATCCGGAACGCCCTTGGTGAGCGGGTAGCCGACCCGGGTGACCACGTGCACGTTCATGCCCGCCTCACGCTGGGCCACCGCGATCTTGTGCGTGCGCTGGGTGTACCCGGCGTTGGTGTGCGGCAGGGCGTTGGTGACCAGGTGCAGGACCCGGGGGGTGTCCTCCGCGAGGGCCGGTCGCCGAGCGTTCACCGTGTCGTCAGGCCGCGTTGGCGCATCGCGGGTTAACGTGATCCCGTGACGGTCAGGCGAAACGGACATGGACGCGGGGACGGCACGTCCCGTGGCCAGGGCCGTCCGATGCTCGGCCGTACTCCGATGCGGACCCGGTGGGATGCGTTCCACGAGTTCACGGGCGGTCTCGGAATCGCCGGCGGCCAAGGCCGCGGTGACCAGGCGCCCCAGTCCTCGGGGAGAACGGCGGGGCGCCGCGGCCAGCAGCGCCTCTCGGGCCTCCTCGCGTCGACCCTGGTCCCACAGGGAGTAGGCGCGTGGCAGGGCACCCGAGCGGGCGGCCACGGCGCGAACCGGACCACGCAGCGGACCCGGCATCAACCGGGCGGCCAACAGCGGCAGCCGGGCGGGGTCGGACCGCATGTGGTTCCAGGCCAGCGACGCGGTGAAGGTCACCGCCCGGGGCCACAGGGTGCGCGGACGAGACGGTCGGGGTTCGGGAGTCTGGGTGTCTTGCACGGTCAGTCACACAACCACGTGGACGTGACCAGGTGGTGACACCACGGCGACATGGGCGGGACAGATGGGGCAAAGAAGCCCGCCACTCGAACGGATCGTCCCGTATGTTCCCGATGTCCAACTCGGAGTCGCCCCCTCCGAGCCACCGACACCACAGCCAACGTGAACACCAGCAGAAGGAAACAACCGTGGCAACGAGTGCCCCCCCAGGCAGTGAGGACACCGCGATCGCGCACGTGGTCGGCGCCCGTCCCAACTTCGTCAAGGCCGCCCCGGTCGTCTCCGCCCTGCGCGGTCGAGGCGCGCACCAGCGGGTCGTGCACACCGGACAGCACTACGACGACCGCATGTCCGCCGTCTTCTTCCGGGACCTGGGCCTGCCCACCCCCGACGTCGACCTCGGCGTCGGATCGGGCTCGCACGCCTCCCAGACCGCCGCGCTCATGGTCGGTCTGGAACGCGAGTTCGTCGAGAACCCGCCCGGAGCCGTGGTGGTCTACGGCGACGTCAACTCGACCGTCGCCGCGGCCCTGGTCGCCGCCAAGCTCGGCATCCCGGTCGCGCACGTCGAGGCGGGGCTGCGCTCCTTCGACGACACCATGCCGGAGGAGATCAACCGCAAGGTCACCGACCGGCTCAGCGACCTGTGCTTCGCGACCAGCCCGGAGGCCGTCGGCCACCTCGCCGGCGAGGGCATCGACCCGAGCCGCGTGCACCTCGTCGGCAACCCGATGATCGACACCCTTCTGGGCAACCTCGACCGCTTCGACGCCGACGCGCTGCGCGCACGACTCGATCTGCCCGAACGCTACGTGGCGGCCACCCTGCACCGGCCGGCCAACGTCGACGACCCCGACAGCGTCGCCCGCCTGACCGGACGCCTGCACGAGATCGCCGACATCGTCGACGTCGTCATGCCCGTGCACCCGCGCGGCAAGGCCTCCTTCGACCGGGCCGGTCTCGGCGACCACCCGCGTGTACGCCTCCTCGAACCGCTCGGCTACCTCGACTTCGTCGCCCTCACCCGGGGCGCCGAGGCCGTGGTCACCGACTCCGGCGGCGTCCAGGAGGAGACCACGATCCTCGGCGTCCCCTGCCTGACCCTGCGCCCCAACACCGAACGGCCGATCACCATCACCCACGGCACCAACCGGCTCGTCACCGAGGCCGACCTGCTCGCCACGCTCGACAAGGTCCTCGACGGCCACGTCGGCGAACGCCTCGGAGACACCCCGCCGCTGTGGGACGGACGGTCCGGTGAGCGCATCGCCTCGGTCCTCACGCAGTGGTCCAGGTGAGAGAAGCCATGCAGCCCTCCCACGCGCACCCCGGGGGTCCCGAACGGTCCGCCGTCCGGTCGACCCCGGGCCTTCGCACCCGTCCCGGCACACGTCGGACGGCGTTCCCGCCGAACCAGGGTGCCGCGCACCCGAGGGGCGACAGGGCCGTCCGACCCGAGCACAAGGTGGCAGACCGTGAAACGGCGTGAACAGAGCCAGACCGAACAGCTTCGGCAAGCCCTGGCCGAACGCGAGGCCCAGCTTCAGGAGGCCCAGGCCCGCCTGGCGGCGCTGGAAGGGTCCACCTCCCTCCAAGTGGGGCGGGCTCTCACCGCGGCGGCCAAACGACCGGGCCGCTCCCTGGTCCGCCTGCCGCGCGACCTCTACCGCCTATGGCGCCGCAGCGGTACCACCAACCACGCCGAACGCCGCCGGGTCGAACCGGTCCGCTCCTTCGACGCCGAACGCCAGGAGGCCCGCCTCCTCACCGGCCTCGGAGGAGGCGGCACCGACCGTCTGGTCGCCGCTACCGTCGTGGGACCCGAGGTCCAGAAGGCCATCGACCCCTATCTGAGCTCGGTGGTGCTGCGCCCGCACGACGCGCAGATCGTCATGGACGCCGTCGACGTCGACCTTCTCCTGGTCTCGTCCTCGGCCGCCGCCCCCGGTTCCTCGTGGGCGCACATGGGCGACCCGGCCGCCGTCGACCGCACCCGGGCCCTGCACTGGGTCCTGGAGTCCGCCGGCTCCCGAGGCATCCCCACCGTCCTCCTCGACGACGGGACCGCCCCGCCCGCACTGCGCAGGCTCGGCTTCGACCGCGTGTACAAGGGCGACGCCGGGGTGCCCCTGCACCTGTTCAACCCGGTCGCGGCCGAGCTCGCCCTCGGCCCCGAGGCGGTCTACGTCCGCACCGGCCCGGACACCGTCGTCCCCGACGTGCTCCTCGAACTCGGCGTGGGCGTGATCGACGTGGACTCGCCCGGACTGGCCGACGCCCTGCGCGCCGCGAACGTCGCGGTGATCCCCGAATCCACCCCCGGCGAGGCCGCCCTGCGGCGCCGGGCCTGGGCCTGCGGCACCCGGGTGGTCTCCCACCCGGCCGTCCCCGCCCCCGAGAGCGAGGACCTGACCGTCAGCGTTCCCCGACTGCGTTCGCTCGGCCCCACGCCGCGCGAGGTACGGACCATGCTCCGCCAGGTCTTCCTGGAGGAGGCCACCCCGATCCGCCTGGCCACGCTCCTGGAGGGCCTCGACTTCTCCGAGGGGACCCCCGGCACCGAACTCCCGCTCAGCGGGCGTGGCGTCGCGGTCCTGGCCGACCCGGGCTCCGCGGAGGAGGCCGATCGACTCGCCGAGGACCTGCTCTCCTCGCGCCTGCGACCGGCCGAGGTCGTCGTCCCCGACACCGCGGGCCGGCTACCCGGCCTTCAACGGCTGCGGGCGGAGGGCGTCACCGTCCTCACGGTCCACCTCTCGGCGCCCGACACCCCGGAGGAGCTGGAACGGGAGGCCGGCACCACCGGACCGGGCGGCCTGGCCCCCGGGCAGTGGGCCGCCCTGGCCGAACGCGCCACCAGACCTTGGGCCTACCTGTGGACCGGAACGATCGGCGGACACCGTCTGGTCGACCTCGTCTGCGCGGCCGAGTGCTCCGGCGCCGACGCCGTCGGGATCCCCGACACCGCCGAACACGGAACCGAACCGGACGAGGGCGGGGAACGCGGCTTCTTCGACCGGAACACCGGGGTCCGACAGTACGTGTTCGTCACCGGGATCGAGCCCGAGCTGGCCCGCACCGACCTGCTCCGGAAGTCCTGGCACCCACGAGAATGGAACCGGCGCGGCACCCGGCTCCTGGCCCTGGGACCGGACCACGGGACGGGGCCCGACGGCGACGACGAGGGTTCCACCCACGTCGACGCCTCCACGGGGGCCGTGGGTTGACCCCCGTCCGTTCGTCACCCGCCGCCACCCTCGACGGACGCCCGCGGCGCGGTGACTCCCGTCCGTCGCCCGGCGGCGACGGCTCCGGCGCGGCGAACTCTCCCGCATGGGCCACCCACCAGCATCCGAAGGGAAGAACGTGAGCACAGTTCCTCCGCGCGCACTCTTGTACGGCGACGTGGACCTCAACATCATCGACGGTTCGGCGATCTGGGCGCAGTCGATGGCCCAGGCCCTGGCCGCGGCAGGTTGCGAGGTCACCTTGCTGTTGAAGGCGCCGGTGCGCACCGACCGGCTCACGGCGCCCTTGGAGGAGGTCCCCGGGGTCCGACTGGTCCGTCCCTACGAGGACCGTATGCTCTCCGACCTCGGTCCCCGGGGGATCACCCCCGAGCAGGCCGTGGAGCTGGCGGGACGACTGCACGCCCGTAAGCCCTTCGACCTGGTGGTCGTCCGGGGCCGTCGGGTCGCCGGTCTGGCCGCCCAGGAGGAGGCCCTGTCCGGACGTCTGTGGACCTACCTCACCGACTTCCCGCACAGCGTCGACGAACTGACCGCCACGGCCACCGCCGAACTCACCGAGATCGCCCTGGCCTCCCGCTTCCTGCTCTGCCAGACCGAGGAACTGCGGGCGTTCCTGGAGACCACGGTCCCCGCCGCGTGCGGACGTTCGGTGCTCTTCCCCCCGGTCGTGGTGGTGCCCCCGGGCGTCTCCGCCGACGGACAGGTGCACGCCCGCACCCGCCTGACCTACACGGGCAAGTTCGCCCCGCGCTGGAACACCCTGGAGATGACCGGGCTGCCCGAGGAGCTCTCCCGTCTGGGAGTCGACTCGGAACTGGTGATGATCGGCGACAAGATCCACGCCGAACCCGCCGACTGGGCCAAACGGATGCGCAAGGCCCTGGAGGGCACGCCCAACGTGGACTGGCGCGGCGGTATGGCCCGCGCCGAGGCGCTGCGCCAGTCGGCCGAGTGCGACTTCGGGCTCTCCTGGCGCGACCCGGACATGGACGCGAGCCTGGAGCTGTCCACCAAGGTCCTGGAGCTGGGCGCGCTCGGCCTACCGGTGGTGCTCAACCGGACCCCCATGCACGAGGCCATGCTCGGTGAGGACTACCCGCTCTTCGCGGGGGAGGACACCGCCTCGGTGGCCGCCGTGATCGCCCGCGCCTACAACGACCGCGCCGTGTACGCCGACGCGGCGGAACGCTGCCGGACGGCCGCCGCCGACCACGCCCTGGAGCGGGCCGCCGAACGACTGCGCGGCCACCTGGCCGAGGCCCTGCCGGCCGCCCCCGAGGGCACCGACCCCGAGCTGCCGTTGAAGGTGGTCATCGCCGGCCACGACCTGAAGTTCTTCACCCGCCTCGCCGAGTACCTCGACTCGCTGCCCGGCCTGGACGTGCGCATCGACGAGTGGGAGGGACTGAGCACCCACGACCAGTACCGTTCCCGCGAACTCGCCGCCTGGGCGGACGTGGTCATCTGTGAGTGGTGCGGCCCCAACGCCCTCTTCTACGCCAAGTGGAAGCGGCCCGAGCAGCGCCTGATCGTCCGCCTGCACCGTTTCGAGCTGTACGCGGAGTGGCCGCGCCGCCTGGACGTGTCCAAGGTCGACGCCGTGGTGTGCGTGAGCCCCCACTACGCGGACCTGACCCGCGAGATCACCGGCTGGCCCGCCGAGAAGGTGGTGGTCCTGCCCAACTGGGTGGACGATCGCCAACTGGACCGTCCCAAGCTGGCGGGGGCCGAGTACTCGCTGGGCATGATCGGTATCGCGCCCTCCCGCAAACGCCTGGACCGAGGCCTGGACGTGCTCGCCGAGCTGCGACGTCTGGACCCGCGCTACACGATGTCGGTCAAGACCAAGCAGCCGTGGGAGTACTGGTGGATCTGGAACCGTCCTGAGGAGCGGACCTACTTCGAACGGGTCTACCGGAGGATCCAGCGCGACGAGTCGCTCGCCTCAGGGGTGATCTTCGACCCCTTCGGCCCCGACGTGGCCACCTGGCTGCGCCGGGTCGGTTTCATGCTCTCCACCAGCGACGACGAGTCCTTCCACCTGGCGCCCGCCGAGTGCGCGGCCTCCGGGGGAGTGCCGGCCCTGCTGCCGTGGCCCGGTTCGGACACCATCTACGACCCGCACTGGATCCACGACGATCCGGTGGCGATGGCCGAGGCGATCCACGCGACGGTCTCCGAAGGCCGGTTCGCCGAGGAGAGCGAACGCGCCCGCGCCGAGGTGACCTCGGTCTACGGCCTGGAGCGGGTGCGTTCCCTCTGGAGCGACCTGGTCGTCCAGGGCCGGCTTCCCGAACAGGCCCCCTCCACCGCCCACGCCACCACCGGAGGCTGACCCTCGCCCTCGTCCTCCTACCCCCACCCCTGGAGTCGGGGTGGGAGGTCGTGCGGCGGTCACACCCTGCTGTGGTCGGGGTGGGAGATCGGGTGCGGGTTACACCCTGCCTGGGTTAATGCCCGAAAGTGTTTGCTTTGCGCCTCCGCTGGCGCTTCGGGCCGTGTTCGGGCGCCAAGGGAGGCGGGAACCTTCGGCACCTACGGTGTGGCCACTCGTACCTCGCGACCCCACCTACGGCACCTCCAGAACCCCGCCGGCGCCCGAACCACACCCCCCCGTGGCGAGGTAGGAGACCGCGTACAGCGACCCCCTGGGGTACCGGAGGGTGCGGACTCCCACCTTCACCCCCTGGGGGTGGGACCGGTACCCGCCCTCCTACCTCGACCACCTGGGGTCGGCGGAGGCACACCCCTAGACAGGCCCCGTCATCTTCGACAGGCCGCCGGCTCCGGCGGGCAGGAAGAGCGCGAAGGTGGTGGGCCTGGTCTGGACGAGTTCGATGCGGGCGCCTTCGGATTCGGCGATGTGGCGGGCGAGCGCCAGGCCGAGGCCGGTGCCGCCGCCGCCGCTGACCTCGCGTTCGAAGATGCGTCCGGAGAGGTGTTCGGGTACGCCCTCACCTTCGTCGCTGACCTCTATGCGGACGGACTGTCCGGTGTCGAGGCGGCGGATGGTGACGGTCCCGGCGCCGTGTTTGTAGGCGTTCTCGACGAGGGTCGCCAGGATCTGGGCGAGGTCGGCGGGGACGGTCATGGCGGTCAGGCCGGGGTCGCCGGTCACCAGGAGCCTGCGTTGTTCCTGCTGGAAGACGGGGGACCATTCGGCCTGGAGATGGTTGAGGACGGGGTCGAGGGCGACGGCCTCGACCTCGGGGTTCTGGCTCTTGCGGGCGCGGCCGAGCAGGCTTTCGACGGTCTCGGTGAGGCGTTCGGCCTGGGCGAGGGCCGCTTCTCCCTCTTCGCGTACGACCTCGGGGTTGCGGGCCTCGGCGATGATCTCCTCCAACCGCATGGTGAGCGCGGTCAGCGGGGTGCGCAGTTGGTGGGAGGCGTCGGTGGCGAAGTGGCGTTCGGTGGCGATGAGGCCTGCGATGCGTTCGGCGCTGCGGTCCAGGACCTCGGCGACGCGGTCGGCCTCCGGTATGCCGTAGCGGTGGCCCCAGGGCGTGGTGACGCCGGAGCCGAGACGTTCGGCGGTGGCCGCCAGGTCGACCAGGGGCAGGGTGAGCCTGCGGGCCTGGACCATGGACAGACCGACGGCGACGCCGATGGCCAGCAGGGACAGTGAGGCGATGCCGAGCCAGGCCCGGATGACGCTCTCCCGAAGTGATTCGGAGTCGGTCCACACTTCGACGGTGGTGCCCGCCTCGGTGGTCGCCGAGCCCCGGATCAGCCCGGGGGAGTCCGCGGCGCGAGGATTGAGCCTCGGGTCTCCGGCCGTGAGCACGGTGGAACCGTCGGCGGTGGTGATCCGCACGTAACGGTCCTTGTACTCCCGGTCGATCGAGGTCAGGTCGACCTCGTCGTCCCGCTCGAGCATGTTGTCGATCTCGAAGCCGATCAGCTCCGCCTCGCCCTCGATCTGGCGGCTGTTCTCGTCGTGCACCAGTTTGTAGGTGAGCGCACCCAGCGGCAGTCCGAGCAGCATGACGGCGATGACGGTCACCACCAGGGTGGAGAAAACCATCCGCCTGCGCATGTCACCTCACGTCCGTCCGACCCGGGCGAGGTCGACCGGGGAACGCGTCGAACCCAAGGTCGTGTCAGTCTCGTTCGAACCGGAAGCCGACGCCCCTGACGGTCGTGATGTAGGACGGCTGGTTGGCGTCGTCGCCGAGTTTGCGGCGCAGCCACGAGATGTGCATGTCGAGGGTCTTGGTCGACCCCCACCAGTTGGTGTCCCACACCTCGCGCATGATCTGTTCCCTGGTGACCACCTTGCCCGCGTCGCGTACGAGGACGCGGAGCAGGTCGAACTCCTTGGTGGTGAGCTGGAGTTCACGGTCGCCGAGCCAGGCTCTACGAGAGTCGTTGTCGATGCGGACCCCGTGGACGACGGGGACCTCGGCTCCTCCGCGACGCAGCAGGGCGCGGACGCGGGCGAGGAGCTCGGCGAGCCGGAAGGGCTTGGTGACGTAGTCGTCGGCGCCGGCGTCCAGGCCGACGACGGTGTCGACCTCGTCGGCGCGGGCGGTGAGGATGAGGATCGGCGTTCCGTGTCCTTCGGCGCGGAGACGACGTGCCACCTCCAGACCGTCCATCTCGGGCAGGCCGAGGTCCAGGACCATGAGGTCGATGTCTCCGGCGCGGGCGCGGTCGAGTGTCTCAACGCCGTTGACGGTCACGTCCACCGTGTAGCCCTCGCGGCGTAGCGCACGCGCGAGAGGCTCGGAGATCGAGACATCGTCTTCGGCCAGCAAAACGCAGGTCATGGAGCCGATCGTAGGTCCAGGGTGGCGCATTTCCCTATTATGCGCGCCGGATGGCCCAAGGTTGACCGAAAATACGCTAATCACATAACGGTCAAATAGGTTAATCGGCTACGTAGATTCTTTTCTTTGGACTTTCTTGGTGTGGTCGGGGAGGAACTCCGATGACGAAGAGTACCGCGCGCACGAAAAGAAGCACGGAACACGGAAAGGGGCCGACGCCCGTCATGGACGTCGGCCCCTCGATCCCGGATCACCGGATCCTCGTTCAGCCCCTGCGGGGCACGACCTCGAAGGTCAGCGGACCCGCCAACACCTCACCGGTGTCGGTCAGCAGGTAGGCCCGATGCTCGCCCGTGCCCAGCCCGCGGGTGTTCGTCACGGCACGGCCCTCGGACTTGTGGGCCTTGATCTCCGCGAAGGGGGCGTCGACCCCCGGCTCGTCACCGCCGCGGAAGATCGCCACGACGTTCCCGGCGTCCGGGGCGTCGGTCGTGTAGCGCAGGTGCATCGCGATGCCGTCGCGGACCGGGGTCCGGTCCAGCTCCAGCGTGGAGGAGGGATCGCCGCCCTCGCCTCCATCGTCACCGGGGACGGTGGCCTCGTCGCCCACCACGATGCGGCCGGAACCGCCCTCGGGGTAGTCCTCGGCGCCGATCCGGCCCTCCAGGGTCTCGGTGACGAACAGCTCCAGGGCGCCCTGGTAGTTGGAGCCCACCACGGTGTAGTCGGCGCCGCGGAACGGGTACATGTCGCCGCCCCGCGCGGAGAAGTCGTTGGTGGCGATGGTGATGGGGTCGCCCTCCACGACCTCGCCGTCCTCGACCAGCACGGTCCCGTCGTGCAGGATCACGTTGCGCACGCGCTCGCCCGGGGTGAGGACGGTGCCCTCCTCGTCGACCACCTGCGCGGTACGCTCGGGGTCGTAGGCGAAGTTGACCCCGCCGACCTGCATGAACCCGCCGTTGGCCGCCGGCGCGGCCACCACGCTCTGCTCCAACAGTTCCTTGACCTGGGAGCGGGGGATGTCCGGGACCACCGCGACCTGGTTGGCGAACGGGGCGATGGAGTAGGTGTCCAGCACGGTGATCGGACCGGACGGGATGAGCGACGCGTTGCGGATGCCGCCACCGTTCTGGATACCGATCTGCGGCTCGGGAACCCCGTACTCGGCGGCGTTGCGCGCGCCTGTGTCCAGCAGGGCGTCGGCCATCAGGTTCCCCAGGTTGGTCTCCTGGGTGCGCACGCCGGGGGACTGGCGGCCTTCGAGGTCGACCTCGCTCTGAGCGATCTCGGTCTCGGCGAGTTCGTTCACGTGGTCGGCCACGGGGCCGGAGACGCGCTCCTCGATCTCCGGGTGCGGGGTGACGGAGCCGTCCACCACGACCGGACCGGAACGGTCGCCGACGGAGACCAGGTTCCCCTCGGCGTCGAAGTTGATGACGAGACGGCCCACGTACTTGTAGTTGGAGCCGGCCGTCACGATCGGGACGTCGACCCCGTCGGGGTTCTGGGCCACCAGCGGATAGGTGAGCGGCTCACCGGTCCCGGGGTGGGTGTTCACCGAGTCGCCGGGCACGAGGACGTCGTCCTCGGAGCCCATCACCTCGTGGCCGCCGCCCGCGACGATGGCGTCGACGTCGGTCAGCTCACGGGCGACCCGCTCCTCGTAGGTGATGTTCTGGAGGTGGGAGATCATGATGATCTTGTCCACCCCCTCCTCGGTGAGGCGGTCGACCTCGGCCTGCACCGGGCCGACGACCTCGTCCACGACCACGTCTCGGGAGCTGGTGATGGTGGCCAGCGGCGGGTAGAGGGCGCCGACGATGCCCACCTGCTCGCCATTGGCGTCCACGACGGTGCTCGGGGCGATCCTGCCGGAGGCCTCGTGCGCGGCCAGCCCGGGCTCGGCGGACACGTCCACGTTGGCGGCGACCACGGTGGTGTCCTCGGACAGTTCACCGATGAAGTCGGCGTACAGGTCGGGGCCGAAGTCGAACTCATGGTTGCCCATGGAGATCGCGTCGTAGCCGACGTAGGAGGCGCCGATCGCGTCGTAGAAGGGGGCGTCCTCCTCCAGGGAGGCGGCGAGCTCCGGGCCGGGCAGGTACATGTCACCGGAGTTGACGGTGACCACGCCGCGGTTCTCGGACTCGCCGGCCTCGGCGTCGACGCCGGCGTTCTCGTCCTCGCGCAGCTCTTGGACGAGGGTGCCGAACCGGGCGGCCCCGCCGTAGTCCGGATCGGCGGGGGCACCCAGCAGCGCCGACTCGGGGTCGTTCGCGTGCAGGACGGTGAGGGTGAAGGCCGCCTCGTCGGAGGCGTTCATGGGTTCGGCCGCGGCGGCCGGCGCTAGGGGCACCACCAGCGCGCCGCTCAGGAACAGTGCGCCGGAGGCACGCACGAGTCTGGACATGTCCGCTGTTACTCCTTCGGGGGATCGTGCGGGGGAACTGTCGGGGGCACCGCCGGGGTGAACGGGGGCGGAGCCTGTTCACCCTAGGCGTGGTCGGGTGTTGAGGCACGGACCAGGGGGTTACGATTTGCAGAATCTCCCGGCGTTCGAAGGACGACCGCCCCGCACGGGTCGTCCGAGGTCACCGTCCGCCGCGGCCGGTCGCCCCGGGTGACCGGACCGGGGCGCGATCCCGTACCGATCGTCGGGAGCCCGTGGCCGTCGCACCGGCGCGCCTCTACCATGGTGGGGACCGTCGGCTCGCTCATCCCTCGGAGGACGTCCGTGTTTTCCTCTGGCCAGGACCCGTACGACCCGAATCGGGGCGGGGTCCCCTCGCCGCGCGGGATGTCGGACTTCAACGCACGCTTCGAGGCCATGGGCCCCGACGCCCCCATGCCCGCGAAGGTCGTGACGACCCGCATGCTGATGTACATCGGCGGCGCGTGCGGTGTCCTGCTCTCCCTCATCTTCCTGCTGCCCCTGGCGTTCCCGACCGACATGATGGCCCAGGCCCTGGACGAGCAGACCGCCCTCATGGCCGAGGAGGGGGTGGAGATGGTCATGGACGTCGAGACGATGCGCGCCCTGATGGCCGTCTACGCGCTCGTCACCGGCCTGTACGGCGTGGCCTCCCTCATGCTGGGTCGGCGGCTGGCCCGCCGGACCGTCGGCGCTTACTGGGGCGTCGTGGTGTTCCAGGGGCTGGCCGGCCTGTTCCTGCTGTGGAACGTCCTCGGCGGCGGGCTCCTCATGCTCGTCCCGCTGGGCTTCACCTGCTGGATGCTGGCCAACATGTTCTCCAAGGAGGGGCGCGCCCACTACGGGCTCCTCTGACGTCGTCCCGATCGTCGTCGACCTCTGGCACTCTCGGAGGAGACGACGATCGTCGGCGAGGGAGGACGGATGACACCGGAACGGTTCATCGACGTGGCCCTGTGGTTCCCCGAGACGGAGGAGAGCGAACCCTTCGGCCCCGGGCCCCTGGTCTACAAGATCGCCCGGCAGAGGATGTTCGCGCTGCTCATGCCGGGTGACGAGGACCGGCCGGCCGTGGTCAACCTCAAGTGCGACCCGGAGACGGCGCTGGAACTACGGGCCCTCTTCCCGGCCGTCACCCCCGGGTGGCACATGAACAAGCGGCACTGGAACTCCGTGCGGCTGGACGGGACCGTCCCCGACGACGAGTTCGTGGAGATGGTCGACCACTCCTACCGGAGCGTCGCCCGAGGCCTGCGTCGCGCCGACCGCGACCGGGTGCTCGGGGCCCTGGGAGACCGACTTCCGACGGACGACGCCGACGACCGAGAAAGGACGGCGACGCGCGGTGCCCACCCCATCCGAGACCTCTCCTCCCTTCAAACAGGCCGTGGTCCAGGGCGTCCTTGAACGCATCACCTACGCCAACGAGGAGACCGGGTACACCGTCGCCAAGGTCGACACCGGTCGGGGCTCCGACGACCTGCTCACCGTCGTCGGCTCACTCCTCGGGGTCCAGCCCGGCGAGGCACTGAGGCTGCGCGGCCGTTGGGGCTCCCACCCCCGGTACGGCCGCCAGTTCCAGGTCGACGACTACACCACCGTGCTGCCCGCCACGGTGCAGGGCATCCGCCGCTATCTCGGATCCGGCCTGATCAAGGGCATCGGACCCAAGATGGCCGAACGGATCGTCGGCCACTTCGGAACCGACGCCCTGGACGTCATCGAGGAGGACCCCGCCCGGCTGATCGAGGTTCCGGGGTTGGGCCCCAAGCGCACCCGGCTCATCGCCGACGCGTGGGAAGAACAGAAGGCCATCAAGGAGGTCATGCTCTTCCTCCAAGGGGTCCAGGTCACCACCTCGCTGGCCGTGCGCATCTACAAGCAGTACGGCGACGCCTCGATCGAGGTCGTCCAGAAGGAGCCCTACCGGCTCGCCGACGACGTGTGGGGGATCGGCTTCAAGACCGCCGACACCATCGCCCAGGCGGTGGGCATCCCGCACGACAGTCCCGAGCGGGTCATGGCCGGGATCCGGTTCACCCTGTCCGAGTCGAGCAACGAGGGGCACTGCTTCCTGCCCGAGGAGCGGCTGATCTCCGCCGCCGTGAAGATCCTCCAGGTGGAGGCGGGGTTGGTGATCGAGTGCGTGGCCCGCCTCGTCGCCGACGAGGGGGTGGCCCGGGAGAACGTCCCCGGCCCCGAGGGGGAGCCGGTCCGGGCCGTCTACCTGCTGCCCTTCCATCGTGCCGAGATGGGTCTGGCCACCGGGCTGCGCACCCTGCTGGACACACCCGAGGAGCGCATGCCCGCCTTCGCCGACGTCGACTGGCCGGTGGCGCTGGACTGGCTCGACCGCCGCGCCGGTACCTCCCTCGCCGAGGCCCAGAAGGAGGCGGTCCGGGAGGCCCTGTCCCGGAAGGTGTGCGTGCTCACCGGCGGACCCGGCTGCGGCAAGTCCTTCACCGTCTCCTCCATCGTCACCATGGCGCGGGCCAAGGGCGCCGAGGTCATCCTGGCCGCGCCCACCGGTCGCGCCGCCAAGCGCCTCACCGAACTCACCGGACACGAGGCCTCCACCGTGCACCGGCTCCTGGAGCTGCGCCCGGGCGGTGAGGCCGCGCACGACCGGGACAACCCCCTCGACTGCGACCTACTGGTGGTCGACGAGGCCTCCATGCTCGACCTCATCCTGGCGAACAAGCTGGTCAAGGCGGTCCCGCCGGGAGCCCACCTGTTGCTGGTGGGGGACGTCGACCAGCTCCCCTCGGTCGGCGCCGGGCAGGTCCTCCGCGACCTTCTGGAGGAGGGGTCGCCGATCCCCAGCGTGCGGTTGACCCACGTCTTCCGGCAGGCCCAACAGTCCGGGGTGGTCACCAACGCGCACCGGATCAACCAGGGGGAGCCTCCCCACCTGCGGGGGATGGCCGACTTCTTCCTCTTCCCCTGTGAGGAGACGGAGGAGGCCGCGGAGATGACCGTCGACGTGGTCGCCCGCCGCATCCCCCGACGCTTCGGGCTCGACCCGCTCCGCGACGTCCAGGTGCTCACCCCGATGAAGGGCGGCCCCGCCGGTTCGGCCAACCTCAACTCCGCGCTCCAGGCCGCGCTCACCCCGCCGGGCGAACGTGTCGCCGAACGTCGGTTCGGCGGCCGGATCTTCCGGGTGGGCGACAAGGTCACCCAGATCCGTAACAACTACGAGAAGGGCCGCAACGGTGTCTTCAACGGCACCCTCGGGGTGGTCACCGGCCTCGATCCCGTCGCCCAGGAGGTGACGGTGCGCACCGACGAGGACGAGGAGATCGCCTACGACTTCGCCGAACTCGACGAGCTGGCCCACGCCTACTCCATCACCGTGCACCGTTCCCAGGGCAGCGAGTATCCGGCGGTCGTGATCCCCGTGACCACCAGCGCCTGGATGATGTTGCAGCGCAACCTGCTCTACACCGCCGTCACCCGGGCCAAGAGGCTGGTCGTGCTGGTGGGATCCCGTCGTGCCCTGGCGCAGGCGGTGCGCAACGTCTCCTCGGGGCGTCGTCACACCGCGCTCGGCCATCGACTGCGTCTCTCCGGTTACTCGAGCGCCGATTCCCTCAACTGAGCGCCCATTGCGTGGGGAAAAGACCGTTTTCGTCCCTGAATAAGTTCGAAAACCTTCCCCGAACCACCCCCATGGGCTCATCCGGATGCATAGGCTCTCGAACAGTCACTCGTTCACCGGCGAGAAGCTTCCCGCGAGTGCTATCGAGGCCAACATGAGAAACGGCGCCCTTTCCTCCCCCCGGAGAGCGCCGACCCCCGGGCGCCGGCCGCAGAAGGCCGGCGCCCGGGGGTGTGTTCGGGCGCCGGGAGTGTTCTGCAAGACGAGTCGAGCCGCCCGCGAGGTACGAGCGTAGGCGTGGACGAGGATGAAGAACGCTCCCTCCCTTGGCGCCCGAACACGCGCCGAAGCGAAGCGGAGGCGCAAAGCAAACACTTTCGGGCCTCAGCCCCGGCAGGGTGTAAGGGTGACACGATCTCCTACCTCGACCCCCTGGGGTGACCGGCACGCGGTCTCCCACACCGACCCCCTGTAGTGACCGGTACACGCCCTCCTACCTCAACCCCCTGGTGTAACCGACACCCGCCCTCCCACCTTCACCCCCCGGGGTAACGGTCACCCGACCTCCTACCTTTCCACAGGGGCGCCCGAACACGGCCCGAAGCGAAGCGGAGGCGTAAAGCGAACACAGCCGGCGCGGGGTGTGGCTCACAGCCCGTAGGCTGGAGTGCCGTGCAAGAAACACTGATCGTGGTGGGCGCCGTCGTCATCCGGGACGGACGGGTCCTCGCCGCCCAACGGGCCGAACCGGAAGCCGATCGCGGCCGATGGGAGTTCCCCGGCGGTAAGACCGAGCCGGGGGAGAGCCCCGGCGACGCGCTCGTCCGTGAATGTCGTGAGGAACTCGGCGTCACCGTCGAGGTGCGGGAGCGGATCGGATCCGACCTTCCCCTGCCCCGACCGGACCGGCGTACCGGGCTCCCCGCGGTCCTGCGGCTGTATCGCGTCGAACTCCTGGAGGGCGTCCCCCGTCCTCTGGAGCATCTGGCCCTGGAATGGGTGGATATCGCGGGTCTGGAGAGGCTCGATTGGCTGCCCGCCGATCGACCCTTCCTGGGACCGATCGCCCACATCCTCCAGGTGGGGGAACAAACCGCCTGAGGCGCGCGTACAAGGGTTTCGCGGGTTCCGTTCCGGGACGCCTCGTAGTGACGAAGCTAACCGGGACGACTCGTTCGCTTCCCGACCAGACCATCATGACCACATAAACTGGCGACGGGCCGTGGCGATCTGCGGTCTCTACCCAGTACAGGAGATCGAGACTCAAGCATGCCCACCGCCACTTCCGTCGAGGGCTCCGCCCGCCGCACCGACCTGCGCAATGTCGCCATCGTGGCACACGTCGACCATGGCAAGACGACCCTCGTCGACGCCATGCTCTGGCAGTCCGGTGTGTTCCGGGACAACCAGGACGTCGACGACCGTGTGATGGACTCCAACGACCTGGAACGCGAGAAGGGCATCACCATTCTCGCGAAGAACACCGCGGTCCACTACACCACGCCCGAAGGCGAGGACGTGGTCATCAACATCATCGACACCCCCGGCCACGCCGACTTCGGTGGCGAGGTCGAGCGCGGTCTGTCGATGGTCGACGGTGTCGTCCTGCTGGTCGACGCCAGTGAGGGCCCGCTCCCGCAGACCCGCTTCGTGCTGCGCAAGGCCCTCCAGGCCAAGCTCCCCGTCATCCTCGTGATCAACAAGGTGGACCGGCCCGACAGTCGGATCTCCGAGGTCGTGGACGACACCTACGAGCTGTTCATGGACCTGGACGCCGACGAGTCGCAGATCGAGTTCCCGATCGTCTACACCTGCGCCCGCGACGGCAAGGCCACGCTGGAGCGCCCGGAGAACGGCGCGGTCCCCGAGAACGACAACCTCGTGCCGCTGTTCTCCACGATCCTGGAGACCATCCCGGCGCCCGAGTACGTTCCCGACGCCCCGCTCCAGGCCCACGTCACCAACCTCGACGCCTCTCCCTTCCTGGGCCGTCTGGCCCTGGTCCGCGTCCAGCAGGGCGAGCTGCGCAAGGGTCAGCAGGTCGCGTGGATCCGCACCGACGGCAGCACCCAGCAGGTCAAGATCACCGAGCTGCTCATGACCGAGGGTCTGGAGCGCAAGCCCGCCGAGAAGGCCGGCCCCGGTGACATCGCGGCCATCGCCGGTATCGAGGAGATCATGATCGGCGAGACCCTCGCCGACCCCGAGAACCCGGTGGCGCTGCCGCTGATCAAGGTGGACGAGCCCGCCATCTCCATGACCATCGGTACCAACACCTCGCCGCTGGTCGGCAAGGTCAAGGGCGCCAAGGTCACCGCGCGTCTGGTCAAGGACCGCCTGGAGAAGGAGCTCGTCGGTAACGTCTCCCTGCGTGTGCTGCCGACCGAGCGTCCCGACGCCTGGGAGGTGCAGGGTCGAGGCGAGCTGGCCCTGGCGATCCTGGTCGAGCAGATGCGTCGTGAGGGCTACGAGCTCACCGTCGGCAAGCCGCAGGTGGTCACCCGTGACATCGACGGCAAGGTCCACGAGCCGGTCGAGCGTCTGACCGTCGACGCGCCCGAGGACTACATGGGCGCCATCACGCAGCTGCTCAGCGTCCGCAAGGGCCGCATGGAGAACATGGTCAACCACGGCACCGGCTGGGTGCGCATGGACTGGCTGGTCCCCTCCCGCGGTCTGATCGGCTTCCGTACCGAGTTCCTCACCGAGACCCGCGGTACCGGTATCGCCCACCACGTCTTCGAGAAGTTCGAGCCGTGGTTCGGCGAGCTGCGCACCCGCCCGAACGGCTCCCTGGTCGCCGACCGCGCCGGTGTGGCCGTCCCCTTCGCGATGTTCAACCTCCAGGAGCGCGGCGTCCTGTTCGTCGAGCCGACCACCGAGGTGTACGAGGGCATGATCGTCGGCGAGAACTCTCGCGCCGACGACATGGACGTCAACATCACCAAGGAGAAGAAGCTCACGAACATGCGCTCGGCCACCGGTGACGAGCTGGTGCGCCTGGTGCCGCCGCGCAAGCTCTCCCTGGAGCAGGCGCTGGAGTTCTGCCGCGAGGACGAGTGCGTCGAGGTGACGCCCGAGCACGTGCGCATCCGCAAGGTCATCCTCGACCAGAAAGAGCGCGGGCGCATCACCGCGAACAAGAAGCGCCAGCAGCGCTAGCACCGTTCCGGCCCTGATCGGGCGCCGGACGGTGGCAGGGGGCGGTCGGGATCATGTGTCCCGTCCGCCCCGCGTTTTTCCCGGGCTACGGCCGGGTAGATGACCAGAACATGAAGTTCGAGCCCACGTGTCCACGTTGTGGGCGCGGCGTACAACCTCCGGGGTTGTGGTCCAGCGCCTGGCAGTGCGACGCCCACGGGTCCGTGGCGCCGCTCCAGGGTGTGCGTGTGCCGGGGAGCGCCTCCCTCGAAGTCCTTCTGCCCCGTGCCCGGGTGCCCCTGTGGATCCCGTGGCCGTTGCCCGCGGGATGGGTGGTCACCGGTTTCGCCGACGCGGGCGACGAGCGCAGCGGGGCCCTGGCCACCGCGGTCGCCCTCTCGGGGCCGAACCCGCTCGGTGGTTTCGGCGAGCTCGTCATCGTGGCGGAGGACCCCGGGATCGGTCTGGGGGCCCGCCTCGCCGGTCTGAACGGGCCGGATCCGGGTGCGGGCTGTGATGCGGGGGCGCCCGCCGCCAAGGTCCGTTTCGACGGTCACGACGTGGCCCTGTGGAACCTGGACATGGGCAGGAGCCGGGCCGTCTACACGGGTGAGGCGCTCGCCCACTGGTTGTGGCTGGTCTTCGACTCCGCCGACACCGGGATCCTCATGGGCGAGATCCACGCCCTGCGCGACCTGAGGGATCTACGTGACGGAGGGGTCGCGTTGGAGCCTCCGTTCGGCGCGCCGAGCCCCTTCCTGGAGCGGAACCTCGCCTCGACGGACACGAACGACTGACGGCCGGACCCCGGTCTTACGTACAATCGCCCGGTGACACGTATCGATCTGCACTCGCACAGTTCGGTCTCCGACGGGAGCGACACCCCGGCCGAGGTCATGGCATACGCGGTCGCCGCGGGGGTGGACGTGCTCGCCCTCACCGACCACGACACGGTCGGGGGGATCGAGGAGGCCGCCCGGAGCCTGCCGCCCGACCTCACGCTGGTCCCGGGGATGGAGCTGTCCTGCGCCTATCAGGGGTCGAGCGTCCACCTGGTGTCCTACCTGTTCGACCCGGAGGCGCCCGGCCTGCTCGAGGAACTGCGCCGGATCCGTTCCGATCGGGCCTCTCGGGCCGAGGAGATGGTGCGCAAGCTCCAGGAGCTGGGCGTCGACGTCACCTGGGAGCGGGTGCTGGAGATCGCCGGGGCCGGTCACTCCGAGCACGCCGACGCCAACACGATCGGCCGCCCCCACCTGGCGAGGGCCGTGGTGGAGGCGGGTGCCGCCGAGAACGTCCAGGACGCCTTCGATCGGTGGATCGGTTCGGGCGGTCCGGCCTACGCCTCCCGTTACGCGCTCGATCCGGTCCGCGCGGTCCGGATGGTCCGTGAGGCCGGCGGGGTCTGTTCCCTGGCCCATCCGGGCCGGGCCGAGGGCGCCATGAACGGCGCGGTCCCGGTCGAGCTGGTCGAACGCATGGTGGCGGCCGGGCTGGGCGGGATCGAGGCCGACCATCCCTCGCACCGGAGATCCCAGGCGGCGTTCTGGCGCGGTGTCGCCTCCGACCTGGGGGCGGTGGTCACCGGTTCCAGCGACGACCACGGCACTCTGAGCGGTCGCAGGCTGGGCTGTCGGACCACGGCCCCCGAGGCGTTCGAGGAGCTCATCGCCCCCGCGACCGGTGCCGAGCCGATCCGCGGTCGAGAGGCGTGAGAAGGGATGCCCTGACGCGCCGAGGTTCGGTACGGTACGGAACACTGCGTGAGGGCGCGACAATGGTCGCAGCGCTGAATCAGCACATATCTGGACGAAGGGTCTGACGCCGTGTTCTGGAAGCGGAAGCCGAAGAAGCAGGAAGGCCACGAGGCCACCGATTCCGCTGTGGAGGTCGCGGAGGACACCGAGGAGAAGGTCGACGACGCGGTCGGGTCCGAGGACACCGACACGGAGGAGACCGCCGAGAAGGCCGCGACCGAGGACCGGTCCGCCGACGAGACCGAGACCGCCGGGTCCGATGAGGCCGAGGCCGCCGACGAGAAGGCCGACTCCGACGAGAGCGCCTCCGACGACACGGACGAGAAGGCCGACGAGGACGCGAAGGAGGCGAAGACCGAGGACTCCGAGGAGGAGGACGAGGTCGTGGAGGTCGGGGTCACCGGCCCCGACGCCGACGGGATCACCCGCGTGCGCACCGCTGGCACCTTCGAGTTCGACGGTGAGAAGTCCGAGATCATCAGCAACACCTGGATCGTGGAGGCGGACAAGGACGGTGTCGTCGTCATCGACCCCGCCCACGACGCCGAGGCGATCCTGAAGGTCGTCGGCGACCGCGAGGTGTACCTCGTGGCCTGCACCAACGCCTACAGTCCGCACATCGAGGCGGCCCTGACCATCGCGGAGGAGACCGAGGCCGACATCGCCCTGCACCCCCGCGAGATGCGCGCCTGGCGTCGCGTGCACGGTGCCGAGCACCGCCCGGAGATCGAGGTGGAGGGCGGCGGCTCCTTCGACGTCGGCGACCTGCACATCGACGTCCTTCCGCTGCCCGGAACCTCCCCCGGCACGGTCGGCTACTACGTCAGCCAGCTCGGCGCCGTGTTCGGCGGCGACACCCTGCGCAAGGGCGAGCCCGGCATGGTCGGCGGGATCTACATCGACTACACGACGCAGCTCGCCTCCATCGGCGAGAATCTGCTGACGCTCCCGCCGGACACCCGGATCCTGCCCGACCGGGGACCCTCCACCACGGTGGAGACGGAGAGCCGCAACTTCGACGCCTGGGTCTGATCCCGAGGACCGTCCCCCGCACATCGTGCCGCCGCCCCTACCGGGGTGGCGGCACGAGTCGTCTCAGCGGCGGCCCACCGACTCGGTCTCGTTCCAGAAGGCGGTCAGCGCGCTCGACGTGGTCTCGGGCGCCTCCACATTGGGGGAGTGGCCCGCACCGGGGATCACCAGGCGTCGGGCGCCCAGACGCACGGCCATCTCGTCCTGCTCGGACGTGGGCCAGGCGTCGTCGTTCTCGCCGTACAGGACCAGCTTGGGGATGTCGACCTCGACCAGCTCGTCCACCCGGTCCCGGGCGCCCAACAGGTCCTCGGCCATGCGCAACAGGCCCACGGCGCTGCTGGACAGAAGACGGTCGCGGAGGAAGTCGACGATCTCGGGCCGGCTCGAACGGCGGTGCGCCTCGGCCTCGAAGAGTTCGTCCCACAGTTCGCGCAGGCGCTCGCTCGTGGGGTTCATCGACACGGCGGCGATCAGGTTGCGGGTGCGCGTCGCGGCGGCCCCGCTCATCGCGCCGGGGCCCGAGCACATGAGGGTGAGGGAGCCCAGGGGGGAACGGTCGACCAACGCCGCCTCACGGGACACCAGGCCGCCGAAGGAATGCCCCACCAGATGTACGGGGCCGCCGTCGCCGACCTGGTCCAGGACCTCGGAGACCACCTCTCCCAGAGAGGAGAGACGGTAGTCGGGAAGTCTCACCCCGGGCGGCGGGGTGAGGGTCTCCGGGCCCGGCGACCGGTAGGTGCCGGGCAGATCGATCGCCACCACCTCCCGTCCGGCCTGCGCCAGACTCTGGAGGAGGGCGATGAAGTCCTCCTTGCTGCCGGTGAAACCGTGCACCAGGACGGCAGGGGACAGTTCTGTGCCGCCGGAGGTGGGCAGAGCCCGGAGCGCGGCCACCGGACCATAGGAAAGACTCAGGTCCGTGCGCCGCACACCCGGCGGCAGATCGAGGAACTCAGGTGTACTCACGTCGGGACACCCTAGACGATCAGGGCGCCGGAACGGGAGGATACGCGGGTTCGGTCAGGTGTTCTCGGGGTCCCTGCGGGCGCCGCGCGTACGACGACGGCGACGGATCCGGCGGGTGCCCTCTCCATCGGAGCCCTTCTCGGAGGCGGAGGACCGTTCGGTGGAGGGCGGCGCGGTGGTCCCGGCCTTCTCCGCCGAGGCCCCGGCACCGGTCACGGACTCGCCGTTCCTGGTCCGTCGGCGCGAGCGGTCACGGCCGCCGCCACGGCGTTCGCCCTGCTTACCGCGGCCGCGGTCACGATCGCCACCGCGTCCTCGACGGCCACCGCGCTCCCCCCGGTCGCCGCCCCGCGGCTGGCCGGTGTCGCCGATGTCCTCGATCTCCTCGGCCTCCAGGCCCGCGTGCTCTCCGCGCTTGTCCTCGGCGAGCCGGCCCTTGGTGCCCTTGGGGATCCTCAGCGCCTCGAAGAAGTGCGGCGAGGTCGAGTAGGTCTCCTCGGGCTCGTGGAAGTCCAGGTCGAGCGCGCCGTTGATCAGCTTCCAGCGCGGCATCTCCTGCCAGTCCACGAAGGTGACGGCGGTGCCCGTGCGTCCGGCGCGGCCGGTCCGGCCGATCCGGTGGGTGTAGGTCTTCTCGTCCTCGGGCGTCTCGTAGTTGACCACGTGGGTCACGTCGTCGACGTCCAGACCCCGGGCGGCCACGTCGGTGGCGACCAGGATGTTGATCTTGCCGTTGCGGAAGGCCCGCAGGGCGCGCTCGCGCTGGCTCTGCCCGAGGTCGCCGTGCACGGCCGCGGCCGCGAAGCCACGGCTCTTGAGGTCGCTCGCGACCCGGTCGCAGGCCCGCTTGGTCTGGCAGAACACCATGCTCTGCCCGTGGTCCTCGGCCTGGAGGAGACGCGCGAGCATCTCCGGCTTGTCCATCTGGTGGGTGCGGAACGCGTGCTGGGCGATCCGGCTGGTGATGGCGGAGCCGTCGATCTCGTTGTCGTCCCCGGCCCTGACGTGCGTGGGTCGGGTCAGGTAGTTGCGCGACAGGGTGACGATCTCGCTCGGCATGGTGGCCGAGAAGAGCATCGTCTGACGCTCGGCGGGCGTCTTGGTGAGGATGCGCTCGATGTCGGGGAGGAACCCCAGGTCGAGCATCTTGTCGGCCTCGTCCAGGACCACCGAGGCGACGCCGTCCAGCCGCAGGTGCTTCTGCTTCTCCAGGTCGAGAAGGCGGCCCGGGGTCCCGACCACGACGTCGGTGCCCTCCTGGAGGCCGTTGATCTGCGGCTCGTAGGAACGCCCACCGTAGACGGTGAGGATGCGACCGCCACTGCGCTTGCTCGCGGTGGTCAGGTCGGCGGCCACCTGGATGGCCAGTTCACGGGTGGGGACCACCACGAGGGCACGCGGTCGCTTGGCCGTGCCCGGCTCGCGCTGGGACAGCTGCAACAGCGGCAGGCCGAAGGCGAGGGTCTTGCCGGTACCCGTGCGCGCCTGCCCGATGATGTCGCTGCCGTTGAGCGCGATGGGCAGGGCCAGTTCCTGGATCGGGAACGGTTCCACGATCCCCTCCGCCTCCAGGGCGTCGGAGATCTCGGGACTCACTCCGAGGTCGCGAAAGGTGATGCGGGGTGTCTTCGTCTCATCTGTGCTGCTCAGGGCTCAAGCCTCCATCTAGGCGGGCCGCAGCGTCGTTCGTGGCCGCGGCGGGGTGCGGTCGCGGTCGGCCTCCGGCCGCCGCGGAGGGCGCGGCACACCCGGTCCCCGTCTGACGGAGGGAACCCCGGTGGCGCTGCCGACTGGATCCGCGCGGCCCGGGGACACTGCCCCTGCCGCGGACTTTCCGGTTCCATCCGCTGGATTGTCATGTGCGGTGCGTCGCTGGGCGCGTGGCCATCGCTCCCTCACGCCGCACTGGTCGTGAGGACACGTCGTGGTGTCCGGCGCCCGCACCCCGAGCGCCCGCCTTCGCGGCGCCGAGGGGTACCCGCGGGAGGGCCCGCGTGTGGAGGGCGCGGAGGGCGGCGCGGTGTGCGCGCACGCTGGTCATCACACAGAGTCTAGCTGTTGGTTCGCCCGGTGGACAGAAGAGGTTCACCGGGTCGGTGGACGGCCGAGACCGTACCCGCTCCCGCCCGGTGCAACCGTCATTCGAGGCCGTTTAGTCCCCGGTTCGGGTCCGAAGGGCCGGGCGATACCCTGACGGTCATGACCCAAGGCCCTTCCGCCGAACCCGGCGTGATCGATCTGCTCGGACTCCTCGCCTACGCCGAGCTCGGTTCCTTCTTCCGTCTGGCCGACGACGCGGGCCTGGCCCCGTCGCTGCGCACCAAGGGAGAGCTGGCCGGGCTGGCCGCCACGGAACAGAGCCACTACCAGGCGATCCACGACCGGCTGGTGGAGCTCGGCGTCGATCCGGAGGAGGCGATGGCCCCCTTCATCGCGCCGTTGGACGCCTGGCACGAGCGGACCGAGCCGCAGAGCTGGCTGGAGAGTCTGGTCAAGACCTACGTCGGCGACGGCATCGCGGGTGACTTCTATCGCAAGGTCGCCGAGTTGGCCGACGCCGAGACCCGGGCCCTGGTCGAGGACGTCCTCGCCGAGACCGGAAGGGCCGAGTTCGTGGCGGGTCAGGTACGCGCCGCGCTGGAGGAGGACCCCAAGCTGGCCGGTCGACTGTCCTTGTGGGCGCGACGTCTGGTGGGCGAGGCGCTGAGTCAGGCGCAGTCGGTGGCCGTGGATCGGCCGGAGCTGGCGGGGTTGCTCTCGCGGGGGAGCGAGAGGGACAAGAGCGGCTCGGGCCTGGGCGACCTGGCCGCGGTGAGTCGGATGTTCGCCTCGCTCACCGAGGGCCACACCGCCCGCCTGGCCGCCATGGGCCTGGCCGACTGACACGTCCGAAAGGGCGTGGGGACCGACGGTCCGAGTGCTCGCCGGCATCCGTTAACGTGACGACGGATGCCGGTTTCGTCGTGTATCGGGGCCTTGACTTTTTCTTGTCGGCTCTTGGTCAAGTGCGGGTAATTTCCACCACATTCGTGACGATCCATTGGTCGCCGGCACATATAGTCGAGAAGGTTTCCCGTCTCCTCGACCACGCGAGTAGGTACTTCCATGCCCCGTGGGACCTCCGTGCGCCACCCACTGGCCGGACTCACCCGTGACTTCCACCGCCTCGGACCGCTCGAGGGCTCTGTAGAGCCCTGGATGAGCGCTGAGCTGGATCAGCATGCCGCACAGGTGTGCGAAGGCATCGTCTCCGGCGGTGCCGAACTCAACGCCGCCACCCTCGGAACCTACCTTCACGGTTTCCTCGACGGCTGTCTCGAACGCGGTTGGGATTCCGAGGACGCCGGCTACGACTGGGAGACCCTTCGCATTCTCGCCATCTGTCGCTTGGCGAAGGAGCGCGGTTTCGTCCGCTAGGTTGGTCGTGACCCGCGGGCGTATGTGATCTTCGACGCGAGCCTCTCGCGATCGTCGCCCTTGGCGGTTCCCCGGCGAAATGCCGTGACCGGGCGTAGGCTGAAACACGACGGTGGCTCCACCGTGGCCGATCGTGGTCCGGCGTATCCGGGTGCGATCGAGAACCCCGCGGAATGCGGCGTGGGATTCACGGCGTTCAAGGTGCCGGGCGGATCTCGGTCACCGTAACCGGCGGAGCGGCCTGCGGAGCCGCGAGAAAGGAATGCGAATGAGGAGCGGTCGGCATGGGGCGGCGCGCCCACCCGTCGGCGTCCTGATCCAGCAGGATCGCGTCGACTTCGCGCTTTTCGCACTCATCTTCGTCGTCGCGCTCGCGTCGATGGTGCTCACGGGACCCGGAAGCGTCGTCTTCTGGTTGGCCTTCCTGCCGTTGATCGCCACCGTCGTGCTGGCCTTCCGGCGTATCGAACACCTTTCCCGACTGGAGCTGCGCGACTCCGAGTTCCTGTGAGTCGCCTCCGGCCGTAGACGTCCGAGCTCGGTCCGGGACACACGACGAGGGCGAGGCCGCCGGGCCCCGCCCTCTTTTCGTGTGCTCCCGAGTCCGCCGATCTCGCGTTCCTCCCGGACGGGTGGGAACGTGCGGGACCCGACGGCTACGGGGTGGATTCGCCGCCGGTCCCGCGCTGCCCGGGAAGGCTGGAGCTCTCCTCCCTGGTCTCGGCGGTCTCCTCCTCGGCCCTGGCCCCGGGGCGGTTCATGGCCGCCTCGCGCCCGGCCCGGTAGCTGCTCTCCTCGCTCAGCCGGCTGGTCTCGCGCTCGGCCACGTCCAGCCAGCGGGACCACCGCGACTGCATCGGCCTGATCAGACCGCCGCCGACACCGACGACGAGGATGCCGCCGATGGTCGCCAGCACCGTGATCAGCACCGGCAGGGTCACGGCCACGGCCACGCCCATCTGGTTCAGCGCGGCGATGATACCGAGGGCGACGATCGCGACGGCCGCGATGTTCGCCAGCAGGCGTCCGTAGGAGAGTCCGCCCAGGGCCCCGTCGATCAGGTCGCGGACGGCCTTGGCGATCATGGCCGTCACCACGACGATCACCAGGGCGACGATGCCCCGCGGGATCCAGGCGATGACGTCGTTGAGCAGCGTGCTGATCGGGTTCGGCCCGAAGACGTTGAACGCGAGCGTCAACACGAACAGCAGCGCGACGTAGTAGATGATCTTCCCGCCCAGCTCACTGGCGGTCCAGCGGCTGCGCTCGAAGTAGTGGCCCACACCGCCGCGGTGCAGGGCGCGGTCCAGCCCGACGCCGTGGAGTCCCTTGGCGACCCCCTTGCCCACGAACCAGGCGATGATCCAGCCCAGAACGAGGATCACCAGGAAGCCCAGCAGCAGTGGCACAAAGCCCGCTATCGACTGCCAGGCGCTCATCAGACCCTGCCCGATGTCCATACGTCTTCACCCCCGAATCGCTGGTCCCGCCCGTGATTCCGGTGGCCGGAGTCGAGCGGATACGGCGAAGAGAAGCTCGTTACTTCTCAGTTTCGCGATACCCGTCGAGGGAGTTTCGAACCGTTTGTCAGCAATACCTCGAGGTGATTGCATGGCCTTTATCAGGATTTGGTGGAGAGCTGGGTGAATTCCCTTTTTCAAGATGGGAGAATTCGCGATCCGTGTTCTTCCTCGGGGTGGAACGGAAGAACCCCCGGGCGCGTGGGCGTCCGGGGGTGTCGTCTTCGCGAGGGAGAGGCTAGGAGCCGTCCTCCTCGGCCGAGCGGGTCAGGTCCCAGCCGCTGATGCCGCGCCAGGCCAGCCGGGCGACCAGCTGCTCGGCGGCGTCCTTGGGGATCGAGCCCTCGTTGTTCAGCCAGTACCTGGCGCTGGTCTCGGCCATACCGACCAGGGCGATGCTCAGCAGGTGGGCCTCGTCGTCGGAGATGCTGGTGTCCTGACGGATCACCTCGCCGATCAGCTCGGCGCAACGCCGGAACGTCTGCTCGCTCTTCTCTCTGACCGCGGGGAGGTTGCGCAGGTCGGACTCGAAGACCAGCCGGAAGGCCTCGCCGTCGCCCGCGACGAAGTCGAAGTAGGCCTGGAAGCTCGCCGTGACGCGCTGACGGTTGTCGTCGGTGCTCTCCAGCGCCTCGCGCTGCTTCTCGACCAGGGCCTCGGAGTGCTCCTCCAGAAGGGCCAGGTAGAGCTCCAACTTCCCCGGGAAGTGCTGGTACAGAACGGGTTTGCTGACCCCCGCGCGGTCGGCGATCTCGTCCATCGCCGCCGCGTGGTATCCGCGGGAGACGAAGACCTCCTGAGCCGCGGCCAGGAGCTGGCGACGGCGCCTGACCCGGGGCAAGCGGGTACCCCGGGCGCGGGCGTCTGAAGGAGCTGTCACACCCACACCCTCCGAACTCGGCATGGCAGATGCACGCCGTTGACCGGGCATCTGCGTGGCTAGTGCTTGCGGACGCGGCCTGTGATCTGTGGCCCGGCCCGCAGGTCGTCCCTCATCTTACTCCCGCGTAGGTTCCGTGTGGGCGGCACGGGGCGAATGCCGTCCTCAGGGGCGGCGGGGGCGTATGTCGTCGGCCGGTGCGGATGAGGAGGTCAGCGGCGCTCCTCCTCGTCCTCCTCGCCCGCCTCGATGGACTGCTCGATCACGTCGGCCTCGTCGGCCTCGTCGAAGGTGCCGCGGGCCGCGCCCTCGGTCCAGTCGCCGGGTTCGTCGGACCCGGCGGGGGTGCGCTGTTCGGCGGCGTCGGCCTCGGGCACATCGGTGGTCGGGTCGTCGTTCTCAGGGCGGCGTCCGCCCGTTCTCCGGTCGGAATCGGAAGATGCCACGGGGTCCTCCCCAACGTCGTCTCCGTACCCGTGACACTACCGTTACTCCACCCTTCGGTGCCTCTCGACACCCGCCCCCCCTTCCTCCGGGAAGCCCCTCACCGAGGCCGCTCGACGGGGGGTGCGCGTGGAGCGACGTGGACCACTCCTCCCCGGGGTGGGAATGGAATACCCCACCCGTTAGGTTGGGTATGAGTGCAAGACGCTTCGCGCGCCGCCCCGCCCTCCGCGGGCTCCCCTCGGTACGGGTGTGGATGCGAGGCGACCCGAACAGACATGAGGAGTCACCGTGTCGCTGCCGCCGCTGGTCGAACCGGCCGCCGAGCTGACCGTGGACGAGGTGCGTCGTTACTCGCGTCACCTGATCATCCCGGACGTGGGGATGGACGGCCAGAAGCGACTGAAGAACGCGAAGGTGCTGGTCGTCGGGGCGGGTGGCCTGGGATCCCCGGCCCTGCTCTACCTCGCGGCCGCGGGCGTGGGCACGCTCGGCATCATCGACTTCGACGTCGTCGACGAGTCCAACCTCCAGCGCCAGGTCATCCATGGCCAGAGCGATGTCGGCCGGCCCAAGGCCGAGTCCGCCCGGGACAGCATCAAGGAGGTGAACCCCAACGTCGAGGTCGTCCTGCACCAGGATCGTCTGGAGTCGGACAACGCGTTGGAGATCTTCGCCGACTACGACCTGATCCTGGACGGCACCGACAACTTCGCCACCCGGTACCTGGTCAACGACGCCTGCGTCATCCTGAACAAGCCCTACGTGTGGGGTTCGATCTACCGCTTCGACGGTCAGGTCAGCGTCTTCTGGAACGAGTACGGGCCCCAGTACCGCGACCTCTACCCGGAGCCGCCGCCGCCCGGAATGGTCCCCTCCTGCGCCGAGGGCGGTGTCCTGGGCGTCCTGTGCGCCTCCATCGGCTCGGTGATGGTCAACGAGGCCATCAAGCTGATCACCGGTATCGGTGACCCGCTGGTGGGCCGTCTGCTCATCTTCGACGCCCTGGAGATGACCTGGCGCGAGGTCAAGGTCCGCAAGGACCCGGAGACCGAGCCGGTCACCGAGCTCATCGACTACGAGGCCTTCTGCGGCGCCGTGTCCGAGGAGGCCACCGAGGCCGCCGCGGACTCCACGATCACCGCGCCGGAGCTCAAGGACCTCCTGGACAACAAGCCCGACGAGATCTTCCTCGTGGACGTGCGCGAGAAGAACGAGTACGAGATCGTCAGCATCCCGGGCGCGACGTTGATCCCCAAGGGCGAGTTCCTCAACGGCAAGGCCTTCGAGCGCCTGCCCCAGGACAAGCGCGTCGTCCTGCACTGCAAGTCGGGCGTCCGCTCGGCCGAGGCGCTGGCCGCGGTGAAGGCGGCCGGTTTCGCCGACGCCGTGCACGTCGGCGGCGGTGTGCTGGCCTGGGTCAACCAGGTCGACCCGAGCCTGCCCTCCTACTAGGTCACGCTCCCTCCGGGCGGTACGGGTCTCCCGTGCCGCCCGGACGCGTTCACGGCCCCGCGTCCCTGAAAACTACGCAAGTGGGTACAAACCTCACATGGGTGGCCGCGCCGACCGGCGCGCGCCCTCGTCGTGGGAGGTGGAGTGATGCGTGACAAGGGACGCCGGGCGGACTGGGCGGCGATCGTCCTCGGCTTCGCCGTGGGCCTGAGCTGGATCTGGCATGGAATGTACGGGTTCTCCGGCGGGATGTTCTTCCTCTTGGGGCTGGGGACCATCTTCGCCGCGGTGCTGTCGCTGACCCGCCCCGCCGCGATCGCGAGCGAGCTCGGCGTCCTGGCGGCGGGGGTGGTGCTGTTCGTCCTGCCGTGGCTGCTCGGCTTCACCCACATCCTCGCGGCCGCGATCACCGCGTGGGTGGGCGGCGGCCTCCTGATCGCCTTGGGCGTGTTCGGTGTGGTCATGGCGGCCAAGACCCACAAGCGACACCCGGAGTTGGCCTGGAACAACCACCACGACGCCGGGGTGACCACGAGAACGCCCTGACCCGCGCCGCGACGCGAGCGGGGCCGTCCCCTTCCAGGACGGCCCCTTCGTCATGGGCTCCGGCGGAGCGGGGAACCCGGGCACGCCTGTCGTCGGGGGTGGCTAGGCTCGGCCCCATGACGGACGACGTGCCCGACGAGTACACCGAGGAGGTCCTGGCGGTGGTGGAGACCATCCCGCCGGGCCGTGTGATGAGCTACGGCGACATCGCCGAGTACGTGGGCCGGGGCGGCCCGCGCCAGGTGGGTTCGGTCATGTCCCGCTGGGGCGGAGGAGTGCCGTGGTGGCGCGTGGTGCGCTCGGACGGTCGGCCGGCCTCCGGACACGAGGTGCGGGCCCGCTCCCACTACGCGGCGGAGGGCACGCCGATGCGTTCTCAGAGCGATCGGGTCGATATGACACGAGCCCGATGGGACGGCGGTTCCGGGGCCTGACGAGGTAGGCGACCCGGCCGGGGTCGTTCGGGATGGTCGTCCGACTCTGGTGAACTGGTGAGGTGAACACATCCCCGTACCGTCTCGTGCGGCGTGCCCACCGGGTGCAGCCGCCACCGGTGCTGGACGAGAACCAGCGGCTCGTGGTCGAGCATCCCGGAGGGCCGCTCCTGGTCCTCGCCGGGCCGGGGACCGGCAAGACCACCACCATCGTCGAGGCCGTCGTCGACCGCATCGACAACCGTGGGGTGGACCCCTCCCGGATCCTGGTGCTCACCTTCAGCCGCAAGGCCGCCCAGGAACTGCGCGAGCGCATCACCGGACGGCTGCGTCGTACCACCCGCGAACCCCTGGCCCTCACCTTCCACAGCTACGCCTACGCGCTCATCCGACGCGAGTTCCAGCGGATGGGCGACCTGCCGCCCCGGCTGCTCTCCGGCCCCGAACAGTTGATGGAGATCCGTGAGCTCCTCTCCTGGGAGCTGGCCGACGGCGCCCGGGACTGGCCCGAACGGCTCCATCCCGCCTTGGAGACGCGCGGCTTCGCCGAGGAGCTGCGCGACTTCATGATGCGCGCCCAGGAACGCGGACTGGGCCCCGCCGAACTCGCCGCCATGGGGGCCGAACGCGATCGTGACGACTGGGTCGCCGCCGCCGGCTTCCTGGACCGGATGAACGGCCGCTTCGACGTCGCCCCCGTGCCCACCCTCGACTACGCGGAGCTGGTGCGGATCGCGGCCGGTCTGCTCTCGGACCCCGAGGTGCAGGACCGCGAACGGGCCGCCCACGAGGTGGTGTTCGTCGACGAGTACCAGGACACCGACCCCGCCCAGGAGGAGCTCCTGCGCGCCCTGGCCGGGGACGGCCGTGATCTGATCGCGGTGGGAGACCCCGACCAGTCCATCTACGCCTTCCGCGGCGCCGAGGTCCACAACATCCTGGAGTTCCCCGAACGCTTCCCCACGCTCCGGCGGGAGAGCGCCCCGGTGGTGGCGTTGCGCACCTGCCGACGCAGCGGCGCCGCCCTGTTGGCGGCCTCGCGCGCGATCACCCGTCGACTGCCCGCCGTGGCCTCCGCTCGCGGGCGGGTCAACGCCCACCGCGACCTGACACCCGCCGAGGGGATCCCCGACGGCGAGGTGCGTCTGCTGATGGCCGACAGTCCCACCCAGGAGGCCGCGGTCATCGCCGACCTCCTGCGTCGCGCCCACCTGATCGACGGGGTCCCGTGGTCGGACATGGCGATCCTGGTGCGCTCCTCCAGCCGGCAGTTGCCCGTGCTGCGCCGAGCGCTCACCGCGGCCTCGGTCCCGGTGGCCGTGGGCGCCGACGACCTGCCCGTGGCGGCCGAGCCCATCGTCCGCCCCATGCTCGCCCTCATCCGCTACGGCCTGCGCCCGGAGGAACTGGACGACGACGCGGCCCGCGAACTCCTGACGAGCCCCTTCGGTGAGGCCGACACCGTTCGCCTGCGCCGGCTGACCCGCGCCCTGCGCAGGCTGGACCTGGACCGGGTCCGGGAGGCGAGGGAGAACGGGGAGACGGAGGAGGCCGAACACCGCCCCTCCACCCGACTTCTGGTGGACGCCCTGCGCGACCCCGGCCGGCTCACCCTGATCGACCCCGTCATCGCCGCCCCGGCCGTGCGCGTGGCCGAGGCCCTGCGCACGGTCGGCGCGCTCGCCGCCGGCGGCTCCGACGCCGAACAGGTCCTGTGGGAACTGTGGCGCGCCAGTGGGCTGGCCGACCGCCTGCTGCGCGCGAGCCTGGCCGGAGGGCGTCGCGGCGCCGCGGCCGACCGTGACCTGGACGCCGTCGTCGCCCTGTTCGAGAGCGCCGCCCGCTACTGCGACCGGTTGCCGCCGGGGACCCCCGACGGCTTCCTGGAGGATCTGGCCGCGCAGGAGATCCCCGGGGACAGCCTCGCCGAACGCGCCCCCGACGGAGAGTCGGTGCGCATCCTCACCGCCCACCGCTCCAAGGGACTGGAGTGGGGCCTGGTCGTGGTGGCCGGAGCCCAGGAGGGCGACTGGCCCGACCTGCGGTTGCGCGGCTCCCTGCTCGGGGTCGAGGAGCTGGTCGACTCCCAGGGGCTCCACGCCGACTCGCGCGGCGCCGCCCTGGCCTCCAAACTCCTCGCCGAGGAGCGCCGTCTGTTCTACGTGGCGCTCACACGCGCCCGGCGCACCCTCTACGTCACCTGTGTGGGAGGGGAGGAGTCCGACGAACGTCCCTCCCGCTTCCTCAACGAGATGGGACTGGGCGACCCGGAGCCGGTCGGCACGGGACGGCGCTGGCTGTCGCTGCCCGCCCTGGTCGCCGACCTGCGTTCGGTGGTCACCGACCCCGACGCGCCGGGCCCTCTGCGCGAGGCCTCCGCCGCCCACCTGGCCCGACTGGCGGAGGAGGGGGTGCGGGGCGCCGACCCCTCCGAGTGGTACGCCCTCACCCCGTTCAGCGACGATCGTCCCCTCGCCGACCCGGAGGACACCATCCGGGTCTCGCCCTCCCAGGTGGAGAGTTTCACCAACTGCCAGTTCCGCTGGTTGCTCGAACGCGCCGCCGGGGCCTCCTCCGGGGACTCCGCCTCGGCCCTGGGCACCATCGTGCACGCCGTCGCGGTCCTGGTCGCCCAGGGCGGCGACGCCGAGGAGGTCGGCGAGCGCATGGACGAGATCTGGTCCGACCTCGACTTCGGCGGCCCCTGGCAGTCCGACAAACAGCGCGACCGCGCCGACGAGATGATCCGGAAGCTCGTCACCTGGGACGCCCTCAACGACCGTGAACTGGTCGTCACCGAGGAGGGGTTCAAGGTGGACGTCGGCGGTATCGAGATCACCGGCCGCGTCGACCGTCTCGAACGCGACTCCGAAGGCCGTGCCGTGGTCGTCGACATCAAGACCGGCGGTTCCAAGGCCGACGACCTGGCCCGCCACCCCCAGCTCGGCGTCTACCAGATGGCCGTGCTCCAGGGCGCCTTCGCCAAGCTCGGCCTGTTCGAGCCCGGCGGTGCCGCGCTGGTCCAGGTCGGTGCCGCCGCGTTCAGCAAGAAGGCGCGTGAACAGGTCCAGCCCCCCTTGGGCGAGGACCCCGATCCCGGCTGGGCGAAGACCCTCGTGCACGAGGTCGCCACCGGCATGGGGGGCTCCCGCTTCGCCGCCACCCGCAACATCGGATGCAACGCGTGCGCCGTACGCGCCTGTTGTCCGGTCCAGGACGAGGGCAGACATGTCTGAACCCAACCCCGCCCCCACCCCCGAGACCCCCGGCCCCCGCCCCCGTTTCAGCCCCGCCGAACTCGCCCGCCTGCTCAAGCGTCCCGAGCCCACCATCGAGCAGGCCCAGGTCATCTCGGCCCCCCTGGAACCCGGTGTGGTGATCGCCGGCGCCGGCTCCGGCAAGAGCGAGACCATGGCCTCACGTGTGGTCTGGCTGGTCGCCAACGGTCTGGTGCGGCCCGAACAGGTCCTCGGTCTGACCTTCACCCGCAAGGCCACGGCCGAGCTGGCCGAACGCGTGCGCAAACGCCTGGAGCAGCTGCGCTCCACCGAGCAGTTCCCCGAGGAGGAACTCGACGGGGAGCCCACGATCTCCACCTACAACGCCTACGCGGGGCGGATCGTGGCCGATCACGCCCTGCGCGAGGCGGTCGAGCCCACCTCGCGACTGCTCAGCGAGGGGCAGGCCTGGCAGCTCGCCGCTCGTATCGTCGGCGAGTACGACGGTCCCATGGACCACGTCGACGTCGGCGCCGACACCGTCACACGGAGAGTTCTGGACCTGTCCGGGCAGATCTCCGACCACCTGACCACCACCGACCGGGTGCGCGGGGTGGGGCGCTGGATCCAGTCCCAGGTGGACGCCATGCGCCGCAAGCCCACGGCGCCCACCCGCGAACTGGTCTCGACCCAGCGCCGACGCGAGGAACTCCTGCCGCTGGTCGACCTGTACGACCGGGCCAAACGGGCTCGTGAGGCGATGGACTTCGGCGACCAGATGGCCCTGGCCGCCCGTATCGCCCTCAACCATCCCGAGGTGGGGCTGCTGGAACGCGGCCGCTACCGCGTGGTGCTCTTGGACGAGTACCAGGACACCAGTCACTCCCAGCTCGTACTGTTGCGCGCGCTGTTCGGCGAGGGGCATCCGGTCACGGCCGTCGGCGACCCCTGCCAGTCCATCTACGGATGGCGCGGGGCGATCGCCGCCAACCTCACCGGCTTCCCCACCGACTTCCCGGTCTCTCCGGGGAACCCGGCCCCGGTGCGGCGTCTGTCGGTCAGTTTCCGCAACGGCGCCCGCGTCCTCGACGTCGCCGAGCGCGTCTCCGAGGAGCTGAGGGCCGAGGCCGTGGACGTTCCGGTCCTGCACCCGGGCCCCGCCCGACGTGATCGGGGTACCGCCATGGCCGCCCTGTTCTCCACCGAGACGGAGGAGGCCGAGTGGATCGCCGACCAGGTCCACCGGCTGGTCAGGGCCACGGCCGACGATCCCGGCGGCCCGGTCTTCGCACCGGACGGGCGGGTCTGGCCCGACGGAGAGCTCGGTGGCGCCTCCGACGGCGCGATCGGTCCGGGCGACATCGCCGTCCTGTGCCGTAAGCGCTCACAGTTCCCGCCCCTGCGGGAGGCCCTGGAGGCGAGGGACATCCCCGTGGAGGTCGTCGGTCTGGGCGGCCTCATGATGGTGCCCGAGGTCCGCGACATCATCGCGACCCTGCGGGTGGTCCACGACGCCTCGGCCGGCAACGAACTGGCGCGTCTGCTCACCGGGCCCCGATGGCGGATGGGCCCGCGCGACCTGGCGGCCCTGGGCGCCCGCGCGACCGAACTGGCCCGGCACACCCGCAGGGACCTGACCGGAGCCGCCTCCGAGGACGGCGGTGAGGACACCGACGACCTGCTGCGTCGTACCGTGCTGGATCTGACCGCCGAGAGCGGCAGCCTCGTCGACGCCGTCGACGACCCGGGGCCGGCCGAGAACTACTCCGAGGTCGCCTACGAGAGACTGGGCCGCCTGGCCGAGGAGCTGCGCTCCCTGCGCAGGCTCGTCGGCCAGCCCCTGCCCGACCTGATCACCGAGGTCGAGCGCACGCTCGGCCTGGACATCGAGGTGGGCTCCCGCACCAACCGGGACCCGCTGTCGGCCCGCGCCGACCTGGACGCCTTCGTCGACCACGCGGTCCGCTTCGTCGGCAACTCGGAGGACCCCACCCTCGGCGGTTTCCTCGGCTACCTCAACGCCGCGGAGGAGAACGAGAGCGCGCTCAGCCCCGGCGAACGCGTCGGCGGCTCCGACAGCGTCAAGCTCATGACCATGCACGGGGCCAAGGGCCTGGAGTGGCCGGTCGTGTTCGTCCCCGGCGTCAGCGGTGGCCGGCGTTCCCCGCTGTTCCCCGCCAAGGCGCGCGACCCCCTGGCCTGGCTCAAGGCCGACCACATGCTGCCCTACCCGTTGCGCGGGGACCGGGCGAGCCTGCCCGTCCTGCGAGGGGTGGAGAAGGACGACATCGCCGGATTCAAGGAGGCCGAGGAGGCCCGCCACCTGATGGAGGAGCGGCGGCTCGCCTACGTCGCGGTCACCCGGGCCTCCTACGCCCTGGTGTGCACCGGCCACTGGTGGGGGCGCACCGGCAGTACGCCGCGCGGCCCCTCGGTGTTCCTGGAGGAGATCCGCGAGGCCTGTGAGCGGGGCGCCGGACCGGTGGTGGCCTGGGCGCCCCCGCCCGATCCGGAGGAGACCAACCCGCACGCCGACGAGGAGACCACGGCCGTGTGGCCGCCGGAGTCCCCGGTCGAGGCGGAGGGGTCGACCGTCGAGGTCGCCCCCGCCTCAGGGGCTCGGAACCCCGCCGAGGAGCGTCGTGCCAGGGTCCTGGTCGGCGCCGAACTGGTCGAGCGCGCTCGTCGGAGGATCAGGGAGGGAGATCGGGTCCTTCCCGAGAACGCCCCCGAGGTGCTGCGTCGCAGGCTCAGGGGCTGGGAGCGCGACACCGAACTGCTGCTCGCCCACCGCGACCGCGCCGCCTCGGGGCCGGGGGAGGGGCCCGTCCAGGTGGAACTGCCCGACCACCTGTCGGTCTCCTCGATGGTCTGGCTGGCCCGCGACCCCTCGGCGCTGGCCCGACAGATCCGGCGACCGCTCCCGCGACCGCCCGCCCCGCACACCCGGCGGGGGACGGCCTTCCACACCTGGTTGGAGGGGCGTTTCGGGCAGAACGCCACCCTGCTCGACGAGCTTCCCGGAGCCGCCGACGAGACCGCCGGCGAGGACGAGGACCTGGCCGAACTCCAGCGCATGTTCGAAGCGAGCGAGTGGGGTTCGCGTGTGCCGCTGGAGGTGGAGGTGCCCTTCGAGACGGTCATCGGCGACCGTCTCGTCCGAGGGCGCATGGACGCGGTCTTCCACGACCCGGAGACCGGCACCTACGACGTGGTCGACTGGAAGACGGGACGCCCACCGGGCAACCGGGCCGAACGCCACGCGGTGGGGGTGCAGTTGGCCGCCTACCGGCTGGCCTGGGCCGACCTGGTCGGGGTGCGGCCGGAGGAGGTCCGCGCGGCCTTCCACTACGTTCGGGCCGACGAGACCGTCCGTCCCGTCGACCTGCTCGACGCGGAGGGGCTGGCGGCCCTCTTCACCGCCCTGCCCGAACCGGAGTGAGCGGCGGCGGGGAGACCACTCCCCGCCGCCCCGAGGTCTCAGACCACGCCGAACACGAAACCGCCCGGGGATTCGATGTCCTCGCCGAAGAGGTACTGACGGGCCGAGAGCACGAACTCCTCCCGGCTGATGTGCTCGTCGCCGTCGGTGTCCACGTGCGCGAACCGGTTCCGCGCGTCCTCCTCACGAGCGCCCAGGACGTCCGCGTAGGTCAGGAACTCCTCCAGGGAGATCCGGTCGTCCCCGTCCTCGTCCAGCAGGTCGAAGACGGCCTCGGCCACGCCTTCGACCGCGTTGTGCCGGCTGCGGTCCTCCGACACCGCGCGCATGGCCGCCACGAACCGCTCGCGCTCCAGACGAACCCCCGTCTCGTCCGAACGTCGCAGCAGCTCCTGCCAGAGCGCCTGGTAGGAGGAGTCGAGGGCCCGGGCCTTGCGCTCCTCCGGATCCAGCCTGTAACCGGAGATGTAGCGTTCCACGAGCCGGCGGTAGTCGTCCCAGGTGGCGACCTTGTCGTCGTCGGTGTCGAGAACGTCGAACAGGTGACCGAACCTGGCGTCGATCGCCTCAGAGGGGGTGATGGCCATGGGGTTTCCTCCCGGACTCCTTGGGGGACGGGCCTGTCCCGCCCCCGGTCCCTCTGAGTCTCCTACCACCGGAAAGGTTCCCTCGGGGCCCGAACGGGAGGATCGCCTCTCACTCGATGAGAAGCGCGTCGATCTGGCCGATGGCCTCCCGCAGTCCCTCCTCCATGCCCATCTCCATGAGCCTGCGCATGTCCTCGCGGGAGACGAAGGTCGAACGGAGCACCATCCGGGTGCCGCCGTCGTGCTCGAGGAGCTCCACGTGGGTGGTGTTGGTCAGGTTCTCGGACGGGGTCCCGTCCTCGTCCGCGAACCCGTCGACGAACTCCAGGGAGGTCGGTTCCGTCACCGAGACCACCCTCCACCAGCCGCGATGTCGGTCCCCTCCGGGGCCGGTCATCAGATAGGTGACGGAGCCGCCCGGGCTCAGGTCGTGCTCCTCCACGGTCGCGGGGTAGGTCGGCGGGCCCCACCAGCGCTCCAGACGACGCGGGTCGGCCCACAGCCGCCAGACCTCCTCGACGGGGGCCGGATAGTCCGCGACCACCGTCAAGGTGAGGTTCTCGTCGTTCCTTTCGACACCGGTGATGGCCATGTGTTCGTCTCCTCACGTCGATGTTCCTGAGGCCGGAGTTTCCCGAGCGACCTTTCGCGAATCCCTCGATCGCACCAAGGTCGGGGCGAGAACGCGGCCGGGGCGGCCGGTCGGTCCCTCTCCGTTCACCCGGACGTTCACCGGGCTGGGGGAGAATGCCCCGCATGTCGGTGACAGGTATCCCTCAGGACGGCGGGGCCCCGGTACGTGCCGGGGTGCCCGAACACGGTCGCGTGCCCAAGTACTACGCGGTGCGCATACTCCTCACCGAGCTGGTGGACGGGTTGGGCGAGGGGGAGGCGCTGCCCACCGAACGGGAGATGACCGAGCGCTTCGGCGCGGCGCGGGAGACGGTGCGACAGGCGCTGCGCGACCTGCTCCTGGAAGGACGGTTGCGCCGTCGAGGACGCGGCACCGTCGTCGCCGGCCCCAAACTCGAACAGCCCCTGTCCCTGGCCAGCTACACCGAAGGCGTGCGCAGGCAGGGCCTCGACCCGGGGAGGACCCTGGTCGACCTGCGCAGCTGGCCCTGCCCGGGACCCTTGGCCGAGGAACTGGGCCTGGTCGAGGGGGAGCCGATCTGGCACATGGAGCGGGTGCTGTGGGCCGACGACGAGCGGGTCGGTCTGGAGTCCACCTACATCGCGGTGGAACGCGTACCCCGGCTGGACGTCGACTTCGACCCCGACTCCAGCTTCTACGCCTACCTGGACGAACGGGTGGGCACGGCGTTCGCCGACGCCGACGAGCGGTTGGAGACGGTCCTGGCGACCCCGCGCGAGGCGCTGCTCATCGGCACGCCTCCGGCCCTGCCGATGCTGCTCATCCACCGACTCTCCCGGGACGCCCGGGGTCGTCCCCTGGAACGGGTGCGCTCCCTCTACCGGGGCGACCGGTTCAGCTTCACCACCCGTCTGACCGGTGTCGACGGAACCTTCGGCTGATCTCGGGGACACGACCCGGACCGTTCGATAACGGAAAGGTCACGTGTCTGGTCCAGAGTTCGAAGGCGGTTCACCCGGATGTCCCCGGCGGTCATCGAGCGCTCCACCCGCGCCCGAGAACCTCGGGGCATGCGAGTGATCATCGTCGGTGCCGGCGTTCTCGGCACCATGCACGCCTGGCAGGCCCTCTCCCGAGGGCACGAGGTCGTCCACATCGAACGGGAGGCCGCCGCGCGAGGCGCCTCGGTCCGCAACTTCGGTCTGGTCTGGGTCAGCGGCCGTTCCTCCGGCCCCGAACTCCAGACCGCGCTGCGCGCCCGCGAGCTTTGGGAGGAGATCGGCGAACGGCTTCCCGGTCTGGGCTTCCGCCCCTCCGGGTCGCTCACCGCGCTGACCACCGAACACGAGCTCGCCGTGGCCGAGGCCGCGGTCGAGGGCCCCGACGCGCATCTGCGAGAACTGAGCCTTCTGGCGCCGGACCGCGTTCGCGAGGTCAACCCCGCCCTGCGCGGCGACCTCCTCGGCGCCCTGTGGTGCCGACGCGACGCCCAGGTCGAGCCCCGCGTGGCCCAGGCCGTACTCCAGGCCGAGCTCGCCCGCAGCGACCGCTACACCCTGCTGACCGGACGCGAGGTCCGCGACCTCCCGGCGCCCGGCACCGTCCGCGACGACCACGGCGACCTCCACCACGGCGACCAGGTCGTGCTCTGCACCGGCGCCTGGCTGGGCGGGCTGGTCCGCGAACTCGTCCCCGATCCGCCCGTGCGCCGGGTCCGCCTCCAGATGATGCAGACCGCGCCCTTGGGCGAGACCCTCACCACCTCGGTCGCGGACGCCGACAGCTTCCGCTACTACCCGGCCTACCGGGGACCGGCGCTGGACGCCCTCGGAGCCGAGCAGCCCCAGCCGCCCACCGCCCGGGACCACGCCATGCAGCTGTTGATGGTCCAGCGCGCCGACGGCTCCCTGACCATCGGCGACACCCACGAGTACGAACACCCCTTCTCCTTCGACACCGTCGAGGACCCCTACGAACACCTCACCGGGGTGGTCGAACGGCTCCTCGGTCGTCCCCTGCCCCCGATCCGCCGACGCTGGGCCGGCGTCTACGCCCAGTGCCTCGACCCCGACGCGGTGGTGCACCGCGCCCCCGTCGCCGACTCCGCCTGGCTGGTCACCGGCCCCGGCGGACGCGGCATGACCTGTTCCCCCGCCATCGCCGAGACCACCGCCGACGAACTGGGATGGTGACCATGAACGACCACGGAACCCGCACCGGAGCGCTCCTCGACCCCCGACCCTCCCGGATCGAACTGGTGGTCCTGGACATGGCCGGGACCACCGTCGCCGACGACGGCCTGGTCGAACGCGCCTTCGGAGCCGCGCTGCCCGACGCCACCGACGAACAGCTCGCCTACGTACGCGCCACCATGGGCGAGTCCAAGATCACCGTCTTCCGCCACCTCACCGGCGGAGACGAGGAGCGGGCCCACGCGGCCAACGCCGCCTTCGAGGCCGCCTACGCCCGCCTGGTCGACGAGGGCCACTGCGCACCCCTGCCCGGAGCCGAGGACGCCCTCCGCCGGCTCCGGGACCAGGGCCGCGGGATCGCCCTGACCACCGGCTTCGCCAGGGACACCCAGGACCGGATCCTCGCCGCCCTGGGCTGGAACGACCTCGTCGACCTCGCCCTGTGCCCCTCCGACGTCGACGGGCGCGGCCGCCCCCACCCCGACATGATCCTCACGGCGGCCCTGCGCTCCCGGGTCTCCTCCATGGCCGCCGTCGCCGTGGCCGGGGACACCGACTCGGACATGCGCGCCGGCCGCAACGCCGGGGCCTCCGTGGTCGCCGGGGTCCGGACCGGGGCGCACGACACCGCCACCCTGCGCCTGGCCGGGGCCGGGCACGTGCTCGACTCCGTGGCCGAACTGCCCGATCTGCTCGCGGCTCGGGAGGGCTGACCGGTGGGGATCCGTCTCGACGGGGTGAGCGTCTCCTACGGCGGCACCACCGTCCTCGACTCCCTGGACCTGACCGTCGAACCCGGAGAGTTCACCGCCCTGCTCGGTCCCTCCGGATCCGGTAAGACCACGGCGCTGCGCACCGTCGCCGGCTTCGTGCGCCCCGACTCGGGGCGGGTGTACCTGGGAGGCAGGGACGTCACCGACCTGCCTCCCTACGACCGGGGCGTCGGCATGGTGGTCCAGAGCTACGCGCTCTTCCCCCACATGAGGGTGGAACGGAACGTGGCCTTCGGCCTGCGCGCGCAAGGGGTCCCTCGGAACGAGGTGGCGTCCAGGGTGACCGAGGCGCTGGAGATGACCGGGATGGGCTCCTACGCCCGCCGCTACCCGCGCGAGCTCTCGGGCGGTCAACAACAGCGGGTCGCCATCTCCCGGGCCCTGGCCATCCGCCCCAAGGTCCTGCTGTTGGACGAACCCCTCTCCGCCCTGGACGCCCGGCTGCGGGCCGAGATGACCGACGAACTCGCCCGCCTGCACCGGGAGCTGCCCGACCTCACGGTCCTGCACGTCACCCACGACCAGGGCGAGGCCCTCACCCTGGCCGACCGGGTCGCGGTCCTGGACCGGGCCCGGCTCCGCGAATACGACACGCCCCGTGCGCTCTACGATCGTCCGCGCACCGCCTTCACCGCCGGGTTCGTCGGCAGCGCGAACCTGCTGCCGGCCCGGCTGGAGGGGGACCGGGTGCGCGTCTGCGGTCTGGAACTGCCGGTCTCCCCGGAGGACCTGCCCGCGGGCACCGCCGACGGGGCCGGACTCCAGGTGTGCCTGCGTCCGCACCGGATCGTCCTGGGACCGGCCGAACACACCCTTCGGGGCACGGTCACCGACCTGAGCTGGCGCGGCTCGGTGCACCACCTCATCGTCGACGTCGACGGCCGGTCCGTCACCGTCGAACTGGCCGGGCACCGGACGCCTCCCGGGCCCGGCGGCGCCGTCGAGCTCGGCTTCGACCGCGATGACGCGGTCCTGGTCCCGGTGGGGGAGGAACCGTGAGCGCCCTCGCCCCGCCCCGGACCGCCTCCACCGCCGCGACCGGGCCTTCGTCCGAACCCGCCCCGGTCCGATCGGGGATCACCGTACCGGCCTGGGTCTGGGCGATCCCGCCCGTGGTCCTGTTGGCCCTGGCGGTGCTGTATCCGCTGGGCTCGGTGATCTCCGAGTCGTTCACCGGGCCGGACGGAGGGTTCTCCACGAGGCCCTACGTCGACGTCCTGTCCTCGACGAGGTTCCGCACCGCGCTGACCACCACGGTCCTGATCGCGGTCGGCTCCACCGTCGGATGTCTGGTCCTCGGACTCGTCCTGGCCCTGATCATCGCGTTCGTGCCCTTCCCGGGCAGCGGGTCGGCCGGTCGGTTCATCGACACCTACCTGTCGTTCCCGTCCTTCCTCATCACCCTGGCGTTGCTGTTCGTCTACGGCACCGTCGGCATGGCCAACGGGATGTGGACCGATCTGACCGGGGCCGACTCGGGCCCCTTCACCTTCCTGTCCACCCCGTGGGGCGTGATCCTGGCCGAGGTCACCTTCTTCACCCCGTTCGTGCTGCGCCCGCTCCTGGCGGCCTTCGCGCAGATCGACACCGCCCAACTGGAGGCCGCCTCCTCCCTGGGCGCGCGCCCCGCCCGCGTCGTGCGCTCGGTGATCCTTCCCGAGGCCCTCCCCGCCCTCGTCGCCGGTGGGGCCCTGGTCCTGGTGCTGTGCCTCAACGAGTTCGCGATCGTCCTCTTCACCGGGGCCAAGGACGTCGTCACCCTGCCCATGCTCGTCTACAGTTCGGCGATCCTGGAGGCCGACTACACCACCGCCTGCGTGGTCGCCACCATCAACGCGACGCTCTCCATCGGCCTCTACCTGCTCTACCGCTCCCTCACCTCACGACTGGGAGCCCCCACCGACGGAGGTCGTCGTGCTCGTCCATGACCGGCTCACCCGCAGGGCGATCCAGGCGCTCTTCGCGCTCCTGTTCCTGCCGTTGTTCGCGCTGCCGCTGGGCGTCATCGTGGCGGCCTCGTTCAGCACCGGATGGAGCGGCGCCCTGCCCTCGGGGCCCACCCTCGACAACTACGCGGTGGCGTTCGGCCCCCAGACCCTGGAGGCCCTGCGCGTCAGCGTGGTCACCGCTCTGGTCGCCAGTGTCTGCGCCCTGGTCATCGGTACCTGGGCGGCGCTCTCCGCCGCGTCGATGGGGCCCAGGGGCCGCCGGATCATGGACGCCCTGTTCATGCTCCCGGTCGCGGTGCCCACCGTCGTGGTGGGGCTGGCGCTGCTGGTGGCCTTCAGCCGACCGCCGGTCCTGCTCAACGGCACCCACACGATCGTCTTCCTCGCCCACACCGTCCTGGTCACCGCCTTCGCCTACCAGTCGGTGTCGGCGGCCCTGGCCCGCCTCGACCCGGTGTACGGCCAGGTCGCGGCCTCCCTGGGCGCACGCCCGGCCCGCACCCTGTTCCTGGTCCGCCTGCCCCTGCTGCTGCCCTCGCTCGGCGCCGCCACCGGACTCTGCTTCGCCCTGTCCATGGGGGAGCTCAGCGCCACGATGATGCTCTACCCGCCCGACTGGACCCCGCTGCCGGTCCGGATCTTCGCCGCCACCGACCGCGGCGCGCTCTTCACCGGTTCCGCCTTCGCCGTGGTCCTCATGGCCACGACCCTGCTCGTCATGTTCGCCCTCTCCCTGGTGCGCACCCGCGCCGGCCATCGCTGACCCACCCGGAGGACACACCATGCGCGTCCGCGCCCTCGCCCCCATCGCCCTGACCGCGGCCCTCGCCATGACCGGCTGCGGGGCCACCGCCGACACCGACGTCGTCACCGTCTACTCCGCCGACGGCCTGCGAGACGAGGCCGGCACCGGCTGGTTCGACCTGGTCTTCGAGGAGTTCGAGGCCGAGACCGGTATCGAGGTCCGTTACGTGGAAGGGGGGTCCGGAGAGATGGTCCAACGCGCCGATCGGGAGAGCGCCAACCCCCAGGCCGACGTGATCGTGACCCTGCCGCCCTTCATCCAGCAGGCCGACGGACTCGGCCTCCTCCAGGAGTACGAACCCGAGGGCGCCGACCAGGTGGAGACCCGCGACCCCGACGGCAAGTGGACCACGGTGGTCGACAACTACTTCGCCTTCATCTACAACACCGAGGAGCTGGACGAGCCACCGGCGACCTGGGAGGACCTGCTCGACCCGCGCTTCGAAGGGCGGCTCCAGTACTCCACGCCCGGTGTCGCCGGAGACGGCACCGCGGTCCTCATCCAGGCCATGCACCGGTTCGGCGGCCTCGACCCCGCCATGGACTATCTCGGCGAGCTCCAGGAGAACAACGTCGGCCCCTCCTCCTCCACCGGTGCCCTGGGGCCCAAGGTCGACAAGGGCGAGCTGCTCGTCGCCAACGGGGACGTCCAGATGAACTACGCCCAGGCCCGTTCCATGCCCAACCTCGGGATCTGGTTCCCCGCCGAGGAGGGCGGCGACCCCACGACCTTCGCCCTGCCCTACACGGCGGGCCTGCTCACCGGGGCGCCCAACGACGAGAACGGACGGGCCCTCATCGACTTCCTGCTCTCCGAGGGGTCCCAGGAGCAGGTCTCCTCCGCCGCGGGCGGTTTCCCGGCCCGCGTCGACGTGGAGCCCACCGGGGAGGACGCCGAGGCCCTGGCCGAACTCATGGAGGGCGTCGAGATCTTCGAACCCGACTGGAAGGACATCGAGGCCAACCTGTCCGAGTACCTCGACGCCTGGCGCGAGGCCACCGACGGCTGACCCGGATCGACGTTCGACGCCCCTTCTCGACGGAGGGGCGTCACCGTCCGGTTCGTCCAGGTCCTAAGGTCGATGCGGACGAGAATGTCGAGAAGAGTGAGGGCAGATGGACGCACGCGCCTATATCGAGGACCACAAGGGCGAATTCTTCACCGCGCTGCGCGAGTGGCTGGCGATCCCTTCGATCTCCGCCGACCCCGAGCGCCATGAGGACGTGCGTCGTTCGGCCCGGTGGCTCGCCGACCACCTGACCGTAACCGGTTTCCCCACGGTCGAGATCTGGGAGACGCCCGGACTGCCCGCCGTGTTCGCCGAGTGGCCCGCCGCCGACCCGTCCGCGCCCACCGTGCTCGTCTACGGCCACCACGACGTCCAGCCGGTCGACCCGGTCGAGGAGTGGGAGACCGACCCCTTCACCCCCACGGAGAAGGGCACCTCCCTCTACGCGCGCGGCGCCTCCGACGACAAGGGACAGGTCCTCTTCCACGCATTGGGAGTGAGCGCCGCCCTGGCCGTCTCCGGCGCCGACGCCCCTCCGGTCACGATCAAGATGCTGATCGAGGGCGAGGAGGAGTCCGGCTCGGTGCACTTCGCCGAGCTCATGAAGGCCAACCGTGAGCGTCTGGCCTGCGACGTCGCGGTCATCTCCGACACCACGATGTGGGCGGCCGACACCCCGTCCATGTGCGTGGGCATGCGCGGCGTCACCGACGTCGAGATCGCCCTGTACGGCCCCGAGAGGGACCTGCACAGCGGTTCCTTCGGCGGCGCGGTTCCCAACCCGCTCAAGATCATGAGCGACCTGCTCTCCGGGATGCACGACGCCGACCGACGGATCGCGATCCCCGGCTTCTACGACGGTGTCGTCGAGGCCGGCGCCGAGGAGCGCGAGCTCATCTCCCGCCTGCCCTTCGACGAGCGGGAGTGGCTGGCCACCGCCGGCTCCACCGCCGCGTGGGGGGAGAAGGGCTACAGCACCCTGGAGCGGGTCTGGCTGCGCCCCACCGCCGAGATCAACGGCATGTGGGGCGGCCACACCGGGGCCGGCGGCAAGACCATCGTCCCCCGTTCCGCGCACGCCAAGATCAGCTTCCGACTGGTCCCCGGCCAGGAGCCGCTGGAGATCCAGGCCCGTGTCCGCGAGTACGTGGAGGCCGCCCTCCCCGAGGGGATCCGCGCCGAGCTGGAGTTCGGCGGCCCGGGCGTGCGCGCCTGCGCCTCCGACCTGTCCTCCACCGCGCTCAAGGCGGCCCGCTCCGCCATGGGACGGGCGTTCGGCAAGGAGATCCTGTTCACCCGCGAGGGCGGCAGCGGCCCCGAGGCCGACATCGCCGACATCCTCGACGCGCCCCTGGTGTTCGTGGCGGTGGGCCTCAACGAGGACCGCATCCACGCGCCCAACGAGAAGGTCGAGATGCCGCTGCTGCTGAAGGGCGCCGAGAGCGTCGCCCACCTCTGGGAGGAACTGGGCACGGCCCGGGACGCCTGACCGGGCCCGACCCCGCGTACGACCACGAAGAACCGTGCGTGAACCGCGCACTCCCCCCGGTTCCGCGGAAGGGGAGTGCGCGGGGTCCTCGAAAGCGTTACACCTGTCATGTCGAGTACGAACGCCGGAAGGACCCATGGACTCCGAAGCGGTACCCGCTCTTTCCCGGAACGCGGTCGATCCCGCCGGGCATCTGCGAGGCGATGAGGAATGGTCGGCCAAGGCCTGGAACGACCCGCACACGCGCGTTCTGGTCCTGGAGGGCGGTGAACCGGGAGGCTACGGCCCCGGAGCGCTCAGAGCGCGACAGACACGGGCCCTGGTCACCACGGGTCCGAACCCGAGGCTGGTCCTCACCTCGCCCGACCGCGCTCCGAAGGGCGAGCGGTACCTGTTGGGCCACGACGGCGACCACGCCTACTTCGCGGTGCGCTCCCACGAGGAGGTGAGAGCGGTCACCGGGGCCGAGCCCGCCTCCCTGCGCGACGTCGGCGCGGTCCTCGACGACCGCGACACCGGGCTGTTCACCCGGGCGTTGGCCCTGGCCAACTGGAACGCCGCCCACGGCTTCTGCCCCATGTGCGGCGCGCGCACACGGATGGAACGGTCGGGACACGTCCGGATCTGTGAGGAGGAGGGGACCGAACAGTTCCCGCGCACGGATCCGGCGGTGATCATGCTGGTGCACCGTGAACACGAGGGGCGCGAGGAGGCCCTGCTCGGCAACAATCCGCACTGGGACGCGCGCCGCTTCTCCGTGCTGGCAGGGTTCGTGGACGCGGGCGAGTCACTGGAACAGGCGGTGGCGCGCGAGGTCGCGGAGGAGACCGGGGTGATCGTCGAGGAACCGGTCTACGTGTCCTCCCAGCCCTGGCCCTTCCCGCGCAGTCTCATGGTGGGCTACACCGCCCGGGCGGTGGGGCGGACCAGCCCCACGGACGACGAGATCGCCGAGACCCGCTGGTTCACCCGGGAGGCCCTGGCCGAGGCCACCGCGGCCGGGGAGATCGTCCTGCCCGGACGGGTCTCCATCGCCCGCACCCTCATCGAGGGCTGGTACGGCGGCGAGTTGATCGACGGCCCCTGAGCCGGACACGACGGGGCCGCGGGCCGTCCGACCCCCCGTCACGGACGGACCGCGGCCCCACCGTGGCGGCTTCGCCCCGGGTCATGGCCTGCCGGAGATCCGGTCAGCCCTGTCCCGTGGTGAGCTCGTCCGGCAGGACGGTCAGCGGGCTGGTGCTGCTGTCCACCACGTCCCCGGCCAGGTCGGCGACCTTGCGCCCACGGGAACGCGCCGAGGAGCGCAGCCGTTCGAACGCCTCCCGAGGCGGCATCGTGTGCCGCTCGGACAGGACGCCGATCGCCTGCTCCACGATGACGCGCGAGTGCAGCGCGTGCTCCAACTGGGTGATGGTGTGCTTCAGGCGTTCCACCTCCGAGGCGCCCTCGGGGGCGCGTCCGGGGGCCTGGGCACGAGGCCGGGCCCCGCCCGCCTCGGAGGTGAGGAGGTCGGCCAGCACCATGGCGCTGATCAGGTCCGGGGCTTCGCGGTCGTCGTGCCCGTCGCCCACACGCCACCCGTTCGGGGTGCGCCGTACCACTTCGGCGTCCACCGTGTCGGTGACCGCTATGTCATGAGGCCTCACGTCGTCCCCCAACTCAACACTCCCCGTCGTTTCGGGTCCGTCGGTGTCGGCCGAGTCGTTCTTCGGAGACCAGGGGTGGTCCGCCCTGAGGGAGGGCGCCCGCCGCGCGGACCGCCCCGGGCGGTCCGCGCGATCCGTCCTAGGACAGCTCGGCCAGCTTCTTCTTCACCTGAGCGAGGGACGGGTTGGTCATGGCCGTTTCGTCGCTGAAGACCACGGTGGGGACCGTCTGGTTCCCTCCGTTGACCTTCATCACGAAATCCGCGGCCTCCGGGTTCTCCTCGATGTTCACCTCGCGGCCGGTGATGCCCTCTCGGGAGAGCTGGCTCTTGAGCCGCTTGCAGTAGCCGCACCAGGGGGTGGTGTACATCGTGAACTGCTCGGTGCCCGTACTCGTCATCTCGCTCACGTCTTTTCCGTGTCGACTGTCATGGCTTGCGGGATCGGTCCCTCGGTTCCAACACCGCGGGGCCGTCACCGCTTCCCATGGCCGTTCGACACAACGTGGGACGCCTCACAAGGGCGACTGGTTCTGGGGAATGTGCGACACGGATCGTTCCGTCTCCCGGGGTGCCGCGCGGGACCGTTCGCTCCCTGTGACCGCCGATACTTGAGAGACTGACCGTCCAGACCCACCCGTCCGACCATACGCAGGAGCAGCATGGACCCCGACCGCGTCCTGGAGGGACTGGACCCCGAACAGACCCAGGCGGCACGAGCGCTTCGTGGCCCCGTGTGCATCCTGGCGGGTGCCGGCACGGGCAAGACCCGGGCGATCACCCACCGGATCGCGCACGCCGTGGCCGGTGGGGTCGTCTCCGAACAGCAGGTCCTCGCGGTCACCTTCACCGCCCGGGCCGCGGGCGAGATGCGCGGCCGTCTCCGTTCGCTCGGCGCCCCCAAGGTGCAGGCCCGCACCTTCCACTCCGCGGCCCTGCGCCAGCTCGGCTTCTTCTGGGGGGAGGCCGTCGGCGGGGCCAAACCGAACCTGATCAAGAGCAAGGTCCAGGCCGTGGCCCGCGCCGCCCACTCGGTGGGCCAGCAGCCGGACCGGACCGGTCTGCGCGACCTCGCCGGGGAGATCGAGTGGTCGAAGGTCACCCAGGTACGGCCCAGTGACTACGACAAGGCCGTGGCCAAGGCCGGTCGCCAGTCACCGCTTCCCGAGGGAGAGGTCGCGCGGGTCTTCGAGGCCTACGAGGAGCTGTGCCGTGAGGAGCACCTCATCGACTTCGAGTCGGTCCTCGAACTCACCGCGGCGATGATCAACGAGAGCCCCAAGATCGCCCAGAGGGTCCGCGACCAGTACCGCTACTTCGTCGTCGACGAGTTCCAGGACGTCAACCCGCTCCAGAAGCTCCTCCTGGACGCCTGGTTGGGCGACCGCGACGACCTGTGCGTGGTCGGCGACCCCAGCCAGACCATCTACTCCTTCACCGGGGCCACCCCCGACTACCTGACCGGTTTCGGCGACCGCTACCCGCACGCCACCCTGGTGCGGCTGGTCCGCGACTACCGTTCGACCCCCCAGGTGGTGCGTGTGGCCAACCACGTCATCGCCCAGGCCAAGGGGGCGACCTCGGCGCACCACCTCACCCTCCGGGCCCAGCGGCCGGACGGGCCGGACCCGATCTACCAGGAGTACGACGACGAGCCCGCCGAGGCCACCGGTGTCGCCCGCAAGATCAGCGTCCTGTTGGAGGAGGGGGTGCCCGCCGGGGAGATCGCGGTGCTGATGCGCACCAACTCCCAGACGGCCGCCTACGAACAGGCCCTCGGCGACCAGGGCGTTCCCTTCACCGTGCGCGGCAGCGAGCGGTTCTTCGAACGCCCCGAGATCCGCGAGGCCGTGCACCTGCTGCGGGGGGCACGCCACGGCGCGGCCGACGGGGAGGACGAGCCCCTCGTCCGGACGGTGCGTCACCTGCTCGCCCCCCTCGGGCTGGTCGAGCAGGCCCCGGAGGGGCGTCGGGCGCGGGAACGCTGGGAGTCGCTGTCGGCGCTGGCCCAGCTGGCGGAGGACGTCGCCGCCAAGGCCGGCTCCGCGGGGGGCAGGGCCACCATGGCCCACCTCGTCGACGAGATCGACATGCGCATGGCCACCGAACACGCGCCCGGTTTCGAGGGGGTCACCCTCGCCTCCCTGCACGCGGCCAAGGGCCTGGAGTGGGACGCGGTGTTCCTCGTCGGGCTCACCGAGGGCATGATGCCCATCATCTACGCCGAGACCGACGACCAGGTGGAGGAGGAGCGTCGGCTCTTCTACGTCGGGGTGACCCGGGCCCGCGAGCACCTGGTGATGTCCTGGTCCCTGGCCCGCTCTCCCGGTGGACGCAAGTCCCGCAAGCCCTCGCGCTTCCTCGACGGACTGCGCCCCGCCTCGCCCAGCACCCCGGGCCGCCGCGACCGGCGCAAGGGCGGCGTCGTGCGCTGCCGGGTGTGCTCCGACGCGCTCACCGACGCCGTCGAACGCAAGTTGGGCCGCTGCCTGGACTGCCCCTCCACCTACGACGAGGCGCTGCTGGAACGCCTGCGCGAATGGCGACGGCTGACCGCGCGGGATCAGAAGGTGCCCGCCTACGTGATCTTCACCGACGCGACCCTCCAGGCCATCGCCGAGCAGGAGCCGGGGAGCGTGTCCCGGCTGTCCGCCGTGTCCGGGGTCGGGTCGGTCAAACTGGATCGTTACGGTGAGGCGGTGCTCGCGCTCGTGGCGGGCCGCGACCCGGAGGAGACGGTCGCCGGTGACGGAGAGGAAGAGGATGAGTGAACGCGACGGTGACGGGCGCGTGGGTCAATCGCTGACCGAGCTGCTGAAGGTGCTCGACCTGGAACGGATCGAGGCCGACATCTTCCGGGGCAGCAGCCCGTCGGCCGGGCCTCAGCGGGTCTTCGGCGGCCTGGTCGCGGGGCAGGCGCTGGTGGCGGCGGGACGGACGACGCCCGCCGAGCGCCACGTGCACTCTCTGCACGCCTACTTCATACGGCCGGGCGACCCGTCGGTGCCGATCGTCTACGAGGTCGACCGGGTCCGTGACGGGCGTTCCTTCACCACCCGCAGGGTCGTGGCCATCCAGCACGGCAAGCCGATCTTCACCCTGTCCGCCTCCTTCCACAAGGAGGAACCGGGCCTGGACCACCAGATCCCCATGCCCGACGTCCCTCCGCCCGAGGAGCTGCTCAGCACCCGGGACCGGTTGCGCGAGGCGTTCGGCAAGGTGCCCAGCTTCGTCCACTGGCACCCCATCGAGACGAGGCCGGTGGGCGCGATGTCCTTCGAGGCCGAACGCGACCCCGAGCTGCGCACCGCCACCAACCCGGTGTGGTTCAAGGTCGACGGGAGGCTTCCCGACGACCGTCTCACCCAGGTGTGCCTGATGACCTACGCCTCCGACATGTCCCTGTTGGACACGGTCCTGTTGAGACACGGCCGCTCGTTCGCGGGCATCTCCATGGCCAGCCTCGACCACGCCATGTGGTTCCACCGCCCCTTCCGCGCCGACGAGTGGCTGCTGTACGCGCAGGAGTCCCCGACCGCGCAGGGGGCGCTGGGTCTGGCGCGGGGACTGGTCTACACGAGGGACGGCCGACTGGTCTGCTCGGTGGTGCAGGAGGGCCTGATCCGGGTCGTCGACGCCGAGGGCTGGACCTGATCGGAACCCATCTCGGAGAGAGCGACCGAAGGGGCCGCGGGCAACACCCGCGGCCCCTTCGGCATTCCCGTGAACTTCTGGCCGGATGCGGTCGTTTTCGCAGGTCAAAAATGGGTTGCCGTCTTTCTTGGGCGGCCGTAATGTGTACAGCGTCGTCATGACCGCTCTCGGTACGGGTGCAAGACCCCGTGCCCGACGTAGAAGGAGGTGTCCCATCTGATGAGCACGAAGAACGAGCAGTGCACCGGTTTCGCCGCTACCTGGCGTTCGCCCATGACTCACCTGATCGAGGGCACCGACCTGAGCGGTGGCGCCTTCGAGGGCGCCTTCACCGGCATCCGTATGCGCACCTTCGGTGGCGAGTCCGTCATCGGCGTCAGGCTGGCCAATGGATCCCAGCCCGCGCCGCAGGGGACCCGTGTGTCCGAAACCGGTGCCGTCATGGCTCTGCTGCGTGACGAGTCCGAGCTCGCCCTTGATCGCGGTGAGCACACCGGTGACGTCCACGCCTCGAGCGAAACCCCGCGCCTGTACGGCGCACTGGGGGAGTGTCCACGGAGGATTCCGGCCTAGAGGTCGGAAGTTCCACTCCGTGGCCGCGGACCCCAGCACAGGGGCCCGCGGCTTTCTTTGTATCTCCGTGAAGTACCTCCGTCCCCCGGGGACGGCGGAACGACGGCGACATCGCAAGTCCAGGTCCCTCACCGGACCGGTTCCGGTGACCGAACACCGACCGCGTTGTACGAACGATCAAAGATCTTGGAGGGCACCGATGCTTGCGTCGGTCCTGGTAACGCCCCAGCTGGGTGAGGTCGAAATCCCTTGCCGTCTCGAGCCGGACCTGTTCTTCGCGGAGGCTCCGGCCGACGTCGAGGCCGCGAAGGCGATCTGTGGTGACTGCCCCATCCGTGAACAGTGTCTGACGGACGCTCTCGAACGGCGTGAGCCGTGGGGCGTCTGGGGCGGGCAGCTGCTCGTCTCCGGCCAGGTGGTGGCGCGCAAGCGTCCTCGCGGCCGGCCCCGGAAGAACCCGGCCCCCGTCGCGGCCTGACCCGTCACCGAATCAACTCCCACACGAACCGAAGGACTCGAAGAACGATGATGCAGGAACTCATGCGCATGGTGGAACGGACCGAGGAAGAGCCCCGGGAGCGTCTGGCCAGAAGGCTCGGCGCCCGGCACCTGCGCGCCCGTCAGCGCGAGGAGCGTCGTGCGGAAGAGGCGATCATGGAAATCGCGTGGTCGAGGCTGTGTTGACGTCGAGAGACGGCCGACATGGCATCCGATAGCACCGGACGGCACCCGACACGGGGCCGTCCGGTCTCTTTTTCATAACCAAGAGGGGGTTCGGGGGGCCGTGTTCCGAGTGGAGGATGGTGCCTCGGAGCCACGAGAACCCCTCTGTTCTGGGGAGATCCGACCCGAGGGGGGCTCGCGCGGCCCGTACGGACCACTCGAACAAAACGCTATCCCGGTGACATATCAGAACAGGGCACACCTGTTCGGAAACGCTTCCCTCGGCTACCGTAAAGTTCGTGCCCTCGAACACCAGAATCGAGGTACGGCGCAGTCCCCGTCGTCGACGTACGGTGTCGGCCTACCGTGACGGGGACACCACGGTCGTCCTCGTACCCGCGACGTTCTCCCGCGCAGAGGAAAAGCGCTGGGTGGATCAGATGCTGCGGAGACTGGAGGCACGCGAGGACCGCCGCCGCCCCGGCGACGGCGAACTCCACGAACGCGCCGTCGAACTGGCCCGACGCCACCTCGACGGGACCAGGTTGCCCGCCAGCGTCCGCTGGGTCGACAACCAGAACTCCCGCTGGGGCTCGTGCACCCCCGAGACCGGGGACATCCGCATCTCCCGCCGGATCGCGGGAATGCCCTCCTGGGTCGTCGACTACGTCCTCGTCCACGAACTCGCCCACCTGCACCACCCCAACCACGGTCGCGAGTTCTGGGAACTGGTACGTCGCTACCCCAAGGCCGACCGCGCACGCGGCTACCTCGAGGGGTACAGCGCGGGCAGCCGGTCCGAAGGGTGCGTCCACGACGACGAGGACGATCTGGAGACCGGCCGGAACACCCTGGAAGGGTGAGCCCCCTCAGAAGACGGGGTCAGCCCTCCAAGGCCGCCCGGGAACGACGCAGATCGGTGTGGACCCGCCAGAGCATGACCAGACCCGCCAGCAGCAGCGCGCCGAACGCGGCGACGTAGTAGCCGGTCGCGGCGCCCCACGAACCCGAGACCGCGGCCCGGCCCACGACCGCCACGATCAGCACCGCCAGAAGACCACAGGCCGCCCGTCCCACGAGGAACGAGCGGCGCACGTGTTCGAACCGGAGGCGGGCGGCCTCCGCCGCCCCGACCCGTCCGGCGCGCTCATCGAGCAGCAATCGCGCGAGAGCACGACGGGAACGCCGGACGAGCCAGGTGGTGACCAGGCCGCCGACCATGACGACGACGGTGATCAAGGACACGGATACTCCTCAGGGGCGTACCGGACCATGGTCCCGAACGGCCACCACGGCGGCGCGCACCAGGTCGCGCACGGAATCGTCGGTGGGCTCGGGCGGAGAATCGACCGGGAACCACCCCAGGCCCGCCGACTCGTCCGGATCCCGTACCAGTACCGCGTCGTCGGGGGCCACCGCGGCGAACTGCACGTCCAGATGGACGCTGCCGCCGCCGCACGGCACCGTGTGCCGGTCCAGCCGCACCGGAGCGGGTAGCAACGTCAGACCGACGATCCCCGATTCCTCCGCGGCCTCACGAAGAGCCGCCTCGGCCAGGGTGGCGTCGTCGCTCTCGCAGTGACCACCGGTCTGCAACCACATCCGGTGGATCCGATGCAGCACCAACGCCACCCGGTCCCCGTCCGCGGAGATGATCGCGGTGCTCGCGGTCAGGTGCCCCGGCAGACAGTCACGCCACATGGCGTCCTCATGGGCGTCCAGATGCTCCAGGTAGGAGACGCGCAGCGCCTCCTGGCCGGGGTCGGGGGCGGCCCAGGCGGTCAGTACCGCCCGGGCGTCCTCACGCAGGCTCACGCGCCGCCCTCGCCCCTGTCGTCCTTACGGCCGTCGTCCCCGCGGTCGTCCTCGTCCGCGCCGGAGTCGGACGGCCCCTCGGGGCCGGTCAACGAGGAGATGTCGAAGTCCGGGCCCTCGTCGGAGCCCCCGGCGACGAACGCCTCGGGATCGTCCAGGTCGGCGCCGGTGGGCATCAGGTCCGGGTGCTGCCATACGGCGTCCCGGCCCTCCACCCCACGGGCCTCCTCCAGGGCCTTCCAGAGCGCACCGGCCTCGCGCAGTCGGCGCGGCCGCAGCTCCAGACCGACCAGGGCGGCGAAGGTGTGCTCGGCGGGGCCGCCGGTGGCACGACGACGTCGCGTGGTCTCGGCGAGCGCCCCGGCGTGCGGAAGCCGCTCGGCCACGGCCGCCGAGACGACGGTCGCCACCCAGCCCTCGATCAGGGCGAGCGTGGTCTCCAGTCGGGTCAGGGCGGCCTTCTGCTGGGGGGTGTCCTCCGGCTGGAGCAGGCCCTCGGCCCCCATCCCGCCGGACATGACCTCCTGGAGCGCCTCCGGGTTGGTGAGGTCGATCTCACCGAGCCGGTCCTCCAGGCCGCTCACGTCGAACGACATCCCGGCCGCGTACTCCTCGACCAGACGGGACACGTGCGAACGCAGCCACGGAACGTGCGAGTAGAGGCGGTGCACGGCGGCCTCACGCGCCGCCAGGTACAGCCGCACCTCGTCGTCGGGGATCTCCAGACCCTCGCTGAAGCGGGCCACCCCCGAGGGCAGCAGGGCGGCGTTGCCCTCACCGGCCAGAGGCAGGCCGATGTCGGCGGTGCCGATCACCTCTTGCGCCAGGCCACCGATGGCCTGACCGGCCTGCTGACCGACCATCATGCCGCCCATCTGCTGGATCATCCCCAGCAGCGGACCGGCCATGGTGGACATCTCCTCGGGCAGGTTCTGCCCCATGGCCTGGACGGTCTTGGCGGTCAACGGGTCGCACAGCTGCGCCCACGCGTCCATCGTCCGCTCGATCCATTCCGAGCGGCTCCAGGCCTGGGCCGTCTGCACCCCCGAAGGAAGGTCGGTAGCCTGGTCGAGCCACAGGTCGGCGAGGCGCAGCGCCTCCTCCACCCGGGCATAGTCGGCGGGCGGCACACTCGGGTCCCCTTGTTGGGACACCGCGTGCCGCGCGATGTTCTTGGCCATGTCCCAGTTGATGCCGGACGTCGAGGACGTCGCGCTCTCCCCGGGGGAACCGGGGGAGGGCTGGGACGACATCATGTCCGCGAAGCGGCGGAGCATGTCGGCCATCTGTTGCGGGTCGCCGAACGGGAAACCGTCCGGCGTTCCGGAGTCCCCCCCGCCCGGGCGGCCGCTGCCGGCACCCGAGCCGGAGTCGCCTGAACGGCGTCCGGACTCGTCATCGGGATCGTTCGGCATGCTGAAACCGAAAGGCAGGTCGCTCACAATCAGACCTCAGGCAGGATTAGGTTTGGTCTCCACTGTCACGTTAGCTGGGAGTCGCCCGGAGTGAATACCGAAAGCAGCCAGGTTCGCCCAGAGCACAGCCCTTCACGTGCGGCGGGACCGGTGGTCGGGGTCACCGGTGCCGCTTCCGGGATGGGCCGGCTCCTCGTGCAACGCCTGGCCACGCCGGAAGGTTCCATCCGGGCCCGTGAAGTGATCGCGATCGACGGGGAGTTCGCCGACCTGCGCGACGTCACCTGGCGCATCGCCGACGTCTGCGACCCCGCCCTGGTCTGGCGACTCGACGGGATCGACGTCCTCGTGCACACCGCCGACGACCGCTCCCTGGAGACCCGCCCCGCGCGTCGCAGGCGCCACAACATCCTGGCCGCGCAGACCGTCCTGACCGCCGCTGCCGCCGCCGGGGTCCCCCGTGTGGTCCTGGTCACCAGCACGATGGTCTACGGGGCCGCACCGGACAACCCGGTGCCGCTGCCCGAGAACTCCACCCGGGTCTCGGACAACGGCGAGGGCCTCATGGGCGACTTCGCCGAGGTCGAGGAGCTGGCCGAACGCGCGCGCCGCGCCCACCCTGGCCTGACGGTGACCGTGGTGCGCCCCGCGCCCCTCGTCGGCCCGGACCTCGACACCCTTCTGAGCCGCCACTTCTCCGCGCCCCGGCTGCTCACCGTCAAGGGGCACGAACAGCACTGGCAGTTCTGCCACCAGGACGACCTGACCTCCGCCCTGGCCTTCTGCGCCCTGCACGGGGTGACCGGAAGCGACGGCGTGGTCGCCGTGGCCTCCGAAGGCTCCTTGAGCCAGAGCGAGGTCGAGGAGATCGCCGGGATGAAGCACTTCGAGGTCGCCGCCAACCTCGCCTTCGGAGCGGTCCGACGCCTGCACCAGGCCCGTATCACCCCGGCCGCCGCCGGCGAGATCAAGTTCCTCGTCTACCCGTGTGTGGTGGACTGCGCCTCCCTGCGCGAGGCCGGATGGAAACCCGAGCACGACAACGAGTCGGCGCTCGGGGTCCTGCTGGAATCCCGCGACGGCAAGCACGCGATCGCCGGACGCACCCTGGGGCGCAAGGAGGTCACCATCACCGCCGCGGGGGCCGCCGGAGCCGCGGCCGCCGCGATCGGTACCGCCGCCGCCATCCGCCACCTGCGCAAACGCGGAAGATCCTGAGTCACCGCCCCGCGAGGGCGAGAGCTCGGAACGCGCGTGACGTCGTACCGGCGGCCGCGCACGCGACCGACCGATTGATACGGTTCACCTGTGGAAGAGATCACTCTCGCGGTAGTACGCGACACCCCTCTGTCCGTCGACGAGGTCCTGGCCGCGGTGGCCCACCCCCGGGCCGGCGGCACGGCGGTCTTCATCGGGACCGTGCGCGACCATGACCACGGACGGGACGTCTCCGCCCTGTCCTACTCCGCGCACCCGACCGTCGAGGCCCGCCTGCGCGAGGTCATGGAGAAGGTGCTGAGCGACACCTCCGTGGCCGGCCGCCCCGTCGTCCGGATGGCCGCCGCGCACCGGGTCGGCGACCTGCGGATCGGCGACCTCGCCGTGGTCGTCGCGGCCGCCGCCGAGCACCGCGAGGAGGCCTTCGCGGCCTGCCGTCGACTCATCGACGACCTCAAGGCCCAGGTGCCCATCTGGAAGAACCAGGCCTTCGAGGACGGCGCGACCGAATGGGTCGGATCTCCCTGATCCGGGACGTTCCGAGCCCCTGAACCGACGCCCCCGAGTCGGGGGTGGCCGATCACCGACGGTCCGGCGGGGGCTCTAAGGTGTGCACATGCTTCGTCGCGTCATGACCCTGGTCGCCGCACTCGCCCTGCTCGTCGGGCTCGGGTACGGCAGTCTCCTGCTGCCCATGCCCTACCTGGTCGCGGCTCCGGGCGTCACCCTCGACACCCTGGGAGAACAGGACGACGGAGAGCCGATCATCGGCGTCGACGGCGCCGAGAGCTACGAGCACGACGGCTCACTGTCCATGGTGACCGTCCAGTACGCCGGCGGACCCGAGCACCGGCTCAACCTCTTCACCCTCGTCTCGGCCTGGATCTCGCCGAGTCAGGCGGTCCTGCCCGAGGAGCTGCTGTTCCCCGCCGGGCGTTCCCCGGAGGAGGTCAGCCAGAGGCAGACCGTCCAGATGAACGACTCCCAGACCGACGCGACCGCCGCCGCCCTCAACCAGCTCGACATCGACTACGAGGCGATCCCCCTCGTCGCCGACGCCGTCGAGGGGATGCCGGCCGAGGGCGTCGTCGAGCCCGGGGACCGCATCCTGGAGGTGGACGGCGAGACCGTCCCCACCAGCACCAGCGGCGGTGACCCGGAAGAGCTCGTCGGCAGCGCCTACGTCGTCGAACACGTGGGGGCCCGCGAGCCCGGCGATCCGGTCTCCCTCCTGCTGGACCGCGACGGCGACGAGCTCGAGGTCGAGCTCGACACGGTCGAGGGTGACGGCGACACCGCCGCCGTCGGCATCCTCATCGCCGACGACATGGACTTCCCCGTCGACATCGACATCTCCGTCGGCGAGATCGGCGGCCCCAGCGCCGGAATGATGTTCGCGCTCGGGATCATCGACCGCCTCAGCGAGGAGGGCCTCACCGGCGGCGCCCACGTCGCTGGCTCCGGCACCATCACCTCCGACGGCACCGTCGGCGGGATCAGCGGCATCCCGCAGAAGATGGTCAGCGCCAAGCGCGACGGCGCCGAATACTTCCTCGTGGCCGCCGACAGCTGCTCCCAGGTCGCCCAGTCCGCCGCCTACGGCGAGCTGGAGGTGGTGCGGGTGGAGACCCTCACCGACGCCGTGAACGCCCTGGAGACCATCCGTGACGGCGGCGACGACCTCCCCCGCTGCGAATAGCGGTGTTCGCTTCGGGGTTCGGCTCCGGCAGGGTGTAGCGGTCACGCGGTCTCCTACCTCGCCACAGGGGGTCGCTGTACGCGGTCTCCTGCATCAACCACGGGGGGTTGCCCGTTCGGGCGCCGGGAGTGTTCTGCAAGACGAGTCGAGCCGCCCGCGAGGTACGAGCGTAGGCGTGGACGAGGATGAAGAACGCTCCCTCCCTTGGCGCCCGAACACGCGCCGAAGCGAAGCGGAGGCGCAAAGCAAACACTTTCGGGCCTCAGCCCCGGCAGGGTGTAACGGTCACGCGATCTCCCACATCGCCCACGGGGGTTGCTGTGGAAGATCGCGGACCCACGGTCGCGTGTACTACTCCTCCAGGTCGAGGGTGAGGGCGAGGGCGGAGGTCAGGGCCGGGATCAGGTCCGGGCCGTTGAGCACCTCGGACTCGCTGTCGTGACTGCGCATCCGCATCGCGCAGTGGCGGGAGCCGTCGCGCAGCACGCCGGCGACCATCCGGATCTCCTCGGTCTCCTTTCCTGAGAGCGCGGGGTCCTCGCCGGCGGCCAGGGTCTCGTCCGAGCCCTTCACCACCAGGCGCTCCATGACCAGCGCGCAGCCGGCCACCCCTTCGGGCCACAGGATGCGACCCAGGGCCTCCTCCAACGGGACGTCTCCGGGCAGCTCCTCCTGCTCCACCGGGGTCAGCTCGTCCGGGTCGGCGGGGGAGTCGATCCCCAGCAGACCGGCCAGAGCGGGCTCCGCTGTCAGCAGCTCCGAGGTCGGTACCAGGGCGTACAGCCCCAACGGTCGGTCCCACCCCTGTTCGGCGGCGTGGCGTTCCAGGTCCATGACGGCTTCGCGAATGTTCGACACGTTTCCATGGTGGCCGATGTGGGAACCTCGCCGCGCCCGTTCGCCGGCAGTAGGGTCGCGTGGGGGCCGTCCGTTTGCGACTCCGATACCCCAACGATGCAGCCTTGTCACCTGCCTATGGGGGATTTCGGGAACCCGGGGGCCACCGCATAAGTTTTCACCAATAAGGCGCCACACGCGCACCAGAACGCACCTAGCCAGAACGAGGGGGAGGCGTGAGCTTCCGATCGCCCGGCGCACCACCTGCGCGTATGCCTCGCCGATCAAGGTTGCTCGCGCCAGTCGCGGCGACCGTGGTCGTCATCATCGCGGGATTGATGCTCGCCGCGAACTTTTGGACCGACTACAAGTGGTTCAACGCCATCGGCTACACCTCGGTCTTCCTGACCGAGCTGTGGACCCGTGTCCTGCTGTTCGCCGTCGCCGCACTGGTGATGGCGGTCATCGTCGGCGCGAGCATCTTCTTCGCCTACAGGGCCCGGCCCGGCATCCGGCCGATGAGCCTGGAACAGCAGGGGCTGGACCGCTACCGCCAGTCCATCGACCCGCACCGCAAGCTCTTCTTCTGGATCGCGGTGGGCGCCCTGGCGCTCCTGTCCGGAGCCGCCGCGAGCGGTGACTGGCGCGTCTACCTCCAGTTCGTGAACAGCGTGGACTTCGGCGTCAACGACCCCGAGTTCGGCATCGACATCGCCTTCTTCGCGTTCACCTATCCGTTCCTGCGGATCCTGCTCGGCTACATGTACGCGGCGGTCATCCTGGCGTTCATCGCCGCGGTCATCGTCCACTACCTGTACGGCGGTGTGCGTCTCCAGAACGACAGCGGCCAGCGCGCCACCCCCGCGGCCCGAGTGCACCTGTCGGTGCTGCTGGGCCTCTTCGTGCTGCTGCGCGCCGGTTCCTACTGGCTCGACCGCTACGGACTGGTCTTCTCCAACCGCGGCTACACCTTCGGCGCCTCCTACACCGACGTCAACGCCGTCAAGACCGCGCTGACCATCCTCACCGTCATCTCGGTGATCTGCGCGCTCCTGTTCTTCGCCAACATCGTCTTCAAGAACACGATGATCCCGGTGGCCTCTCTCGGTCTGCTGGTGCTGTCCGCGGTGGTCGTCGGCGTGGCCTACCCCGAGATCGTCCAGCGCTTCCAGGTCAACCCGAACGAGCAGCGCCTGGAGAGCCCCTACATCGAGCGCAACATCGAGAGCACGCGCGAGGCGTACGGGATCGCCGACACCGAGGTGATCGACTACGACGCCACCACCGAGCTCACCCCTCAGGAGCTGGCGGCCGAGGCCGACACCATCCCCAGCGTGCGTCTGGCCGACCCGGCCGTGGTCTCGCAGACCTTCCAGCAGATGCAGCAGGTCCGAGGCTTCTACCAGTTCCCGGACGTGCTGGAGGTCGACCGCTATCCGGACGCCGACGGCAACCTGATCGACACGATCGTCGCCGTCCGCGAACTCGACGGTCCGCCCGCCGACCAGGACAACTGGCTCAACCGGCACCTGATCTACACCCACGGCTACGGCATGGTCGCCGCCGCGGGCAACCTGATCGACAACGAGGGCCGCCCGGTCTTCACCGAGTACAACATCCCGCCGCGTGGTGAGCTCAGCGACGTCGTGGGCGAGTACGAGCCGCGTATCTACTACGGCCGCGAGGGCGCCGACTACGTCATCGTCCAGGCCGAGGAGGAGTACGACCACCCCCTCGACCCCGAGGCCGAGGAACCCGACGTCCCCACGCTCGAGGACGCCGTGGAATCCAGCCCGAGCCCGGACTCGGACGAGGCCCGCGCCCCGGCCGACGGCGCCGACGAGTCCCAGGACGCGGACGCCGAGGCCACCGAGGAGGGCGAGGACGGCGACACCGCCAGCGGCTCCCAGGCCTACAACCGTTACGACGGTGACGGCGGCGTGCCGCTGAACAACTTCTTCGACCGCATCCTGTTCGCGATCAAGTACCAGGAAACGAGCATCCTGCTCAACAGCGCGATCACGAGCGACTCGCGCATCCTCTACGAGCGCGACCCGCTGGACCGTGTCGAGAAGGTCGCCCCGTTCCTCACCGTCGACAGCCGCCCCTACCCGGCGGTGGTCGAGGGTCGTGTCGTGTGGATCGTCGACGGTTACACCACCTCCGACGGCTACCCGTACGCGAACCGCATCGACTTCACCCAGGCGGTGACCGACACCTTCACGGACGGTTCGGCCCAGCAGGTCGGCGCGCTGCCCGGCAACGAGGTCAACTACATCCGCAACTCGGTGAAGGCGACCGTCGACGCCTACGACGGCACCGTCACCCTGTACGGGTGGGACGAGAACGACCCGGTCCTCCAGACCTGGCAGGGTGCCTTCCCGGGCACGATCGTCGACCGGGACGAGATGAGCGACGAGCTCGTCCAGCACCTGCGCTACCCGGACGACCTGTTCAAGGTGCAGCGCGAGATCATGCGCGAGTACCACGTCACCGACGCCGCGTCCTACTACGGTGGTCAGGACTTCTGGACGGTCCCCAACGACCCGACCCAGGAGGGGGAGGTCTCCGAGCCGCCCTACCGCCAGACCATCAACTTCCCGGGCGCCGAGGAGCCGAGCTTCTCGCTGACCACCACGTTCGTGCCGCGTAACCGTGAGAACCTGGCCGCGTTCATGGCGGTGGACAGCAACCCCGAGTCGGACGAGTACGGCAAGCTCAAACTGCTGGAACTGCCTCGAAGCACGGTGATCTTCGGTCCCGGCCAGGTGCAGAACGCCTTCGACTCCGACGCCGACGTGCGCGAGGTGCTGCTCCCGCTGGAGCAGTCCAACGCCGAGGTGACACGAGGCAACCTGCTGACCCTGCCGTTCGCCGGCGGTCTGCTCTACGTGGAGCCCCTCTACGTTCAGGCCGGTGGCGGCGGAGCCGCGTCCTTCCCGCTGCTCCAGCAGGTCATGGTCGGCTTCGGTGAGGAGGTCGCGATCGGCAGCAACCTCCAGGACGCCCTGAACAACCTGTTCGAGGGCGGCGAGGGTCCGCTTCCGGACCCGGACGAGGGCTCCGAGGAGTCCACCGGGGACGACGAGACCTCCGAGGCGGGCTCCGAACCCTCGGACCTCACCGACGCCCTCAACGAGGCCGTCGAGGCCTGGGAGGAGGCCCAGAACGCCAACGAGGAGGCCAACGAGCGTCTGCGCGACGCTCTGGAGGCCCTCGAGGAGGCCGCGGGCGAGAACTAGTCCTCGCCCCTTCGGGGCGAGGCCGTGACGCGGGGCGGGATCCGGACGGGTCCCGCCCCGCTCTCGTGTCCGGGGTGTCCGGCGTCTCCGGCCGTCGATTTGGCGTTCACCGCGTGGGCACGCTAACGTAGTGAACACAACGACGCGGGGTGGAGCAGTTCGGTAGCTCGCTGGGCTCATAACCCAGAGGTCGCAGGTTCAAATCCTGTCCCCGCTACCAGGTTCGGACCCGGGAGAAATCCCGGGTCCGGTACTTTTTCCGACTTTTCACCCCGGTGAAAATCGGAAATGTCCTTCCGGGGTTTTCCACACGGTGGGATGAGGGTCGAGATCGAGTGATCGATCGAGGTCGGGTGGGTTCTCCACCGGTTCGGCGGAAGTCGGAACGGATTTGCCACCCGAGAGTGAATGCCCTAAAGTGGAGAACACAACGACGCGGGGTGGAGCAGTTCGGTAGCTCGCTGGGCTCATAACCCAGAGGTCGCAGGTTCAAATCCTGTCCCCGCTACCAGGAAAAGCGCCGGTCGGAGAAATCCGACCGGCGCTTTCTCGTGCGCGGATACCTCGAATCCGAGGGGGACCGCGGATCCCGTGCGGACCGGAGGGTCGGTCCGCACGGGATCACGCTCAGCGGGTGCGGCCCTCCACCAGTTCGACGATACGGTCGGCCCGCTCGGCCACCTTCGGGTCGTGGGTCACCACGACCACGGCGGCGTCATGGTCCCGCGCCTGCTCGATCAACTGGTCCATGATCATGGTGCTGCTGGCGGCGTCCAGAGCGCCCGTGGGCTCGTCGGCGAGGATCAGGGCGGGGTCACGACTCAACGCGCGCGCCAAGGCCACACGCTGCTGCTCACCGCCGGAGAGCTGGTGCGGCTGAGAGTGCAGCCGGTGACCCAGCCCCACCGACTCCAGCAGCTCCTTGGCGCGGGCCCGACGACGCAGTAGCGGCACCCCGGAGAGCACCATCGGCACCCCCACGTTGGACAGCGCGGTCCGCCGCTCCAACAGATGGAACTGCTGGAAGACGAAGCCGATCCCGTCACCGCGCAACCGCGACCTCGATCCCTCGCGCAGGCCGGTGGTGTCCACCCCGTCGAAGACGTAGGACCCGCCGCTGGGCCGGTCGAGCAGACCCAGCACGTTCAGCAGCGTGGACTTGCCCGACCCGGACTGCCCGATGATCGCGACGACCTCGCCGCGGGCGACGTCGAAGGTGCAGTCGTGCAGCACGTCGATGCGTTCGCCCGACACCATGAAGTGCCGGGTCAGCCCCTCCACCCGGAGCAGCGGAGAGGCGGGTGAACGCACCGGGGTGGGGAGCAGGTGGGGAGCCTCGAACGACATCTAGCTCTCCTCCGCGATTTCCGGGTCCTCGAAGTCCTCGTCGAAGTCCTCATCGAACTCCTCGTCGAACTCGTCCATGGGCTCCTCGGGGATGTCGAAACGCGGGTCGAGCGGGATCGGGTCCATGACCTTCTCGCCCACGCTCAGACCTTCGGTGACCTCCAGGAAGTTCCCATCGGACAGACCCAGGGAGATCTCACGGACCTCCTCGGAGCCGTCGTCGCCGATCACGATGACCTCGCCCGACTCGGAGTTGCCGCGCACGGCGGTCACCGGGATCACGATGACGTTCTCGGCCTCGCCGGTGCTCACCGACAGCTTGCCCTGCACACCGTCGAAGACGGTCAGGTCGGAGGGGACCCGGCAGGACAGCTCGGAGCCGCCGCCCTCGCCGCCGCCGGTCTCGTCGTCCCCCTCGGAGGAGGAGTCGTTCCCGGCGCCGAGCCCGATGAACTCGCATTCCGCGGCGGGCGGACCCTTGTCGATCTTGAGCATGATCTCGCCCGGGTCGTCGTAGAACCGGTAGAGGTCGTTGGCCGGGACCTGGGCCACCGCCTGGAACTTCCCGCTGGAGACCGTGGCGACCGTGGCCCCGGGCTCCAGCACGTCACCGACCAGGACGTCGTCCAGGCCGGACAGGGTGCCGCTCGCGGGCGCGTACAACGTCACCTCACGAGTGGCCGGGGCGTCCTCCTCCCCGTCTTCACCCTCGACGGCCCCGCCCTCGGCGGGCAGGGAGACGTTGACGACCGGAGCGCCCTTGTCCACGCTCGCGCCGTCGTTCAACCACAGATGGGTGACGGTCCCGCCCTGACGGGCCCGGACCTTCTCCCCGGATTCGGCGCGGACGATGGCGTCCAGCACCAGTACGGAGCTGACCGTCCCCAACTCGACCTCGACCGGCTCTCCGCTCACGTCGGAGGCGGTCCCGATGAAGTCCTCGTCCGAGGGGTCGGCTCCGGACCGCGACAGCAGGAGGTAGCCCGAGCCGACCAGTCCCAGCAAGAGGACGGTGACGGCGCCGACGATGATCCACTTCTTCACTTGTTCTCCTATTCCCGCAGCCCTGCGACGACGGACGCGCGCAGCGCCCGGATCGCGGGGATGATCCCGGCCAAGAGCCCGACGAAGGCGGCGCTGCCCAGACCGACCAGTACGGCCGACGGCGGCACCACCATGGCGATATCGGGGGGCAGCGCGACGAAGTTCCCGATGACGGCCCCCGCGACGGCCACCAGGGCGAACGACAGGAGCAGGGCGATGAGCCCGGCCACCACGGCCACCACGACGGCCTCCATGACCACCGCCACGAACAGGGTGAACCGGCTCGCGCCCAAGGCGCGGTAGGTCGCCAGTTCGCGCCGTCGTTCCCGGACGGTGACCAGCCCGACGTTGAGGACGCCGAGCAGGCCGGTGGTGAGGGTGATGGCGGCGATACCGATCAGACCCCACGACATGATGTCGATGAGCTCCTGGGTCTGCTCCGCGTAGTCGGCCCGATAGATCATGAGGTCGGGGCGGCCGTCGGCGCTCCACCGCCACTTCGCCGACGACAGACGCTCGGTGAACTCCTCACCGTTGTCCATGTCCTCGGCGGCGCTGTCGGCGGGGTCGAGGAGGGCGACGTGGGTGACCCCCAGCTCGCTCTCGCCCGGTGACATGCCGCCGGCCTCGGCGTCCCAGGTGGGGCCGAAGATCATCTCCTCGGTGATCGGGGAACGCAGCAGGTAGGCGCTGTACCAGTCCCCGTCGAAGGCCGACCCTTGAGAGACGCCGACCACGCGCACGTCGATCCAGCGGTCGGTGCCCATCTGGATCTCGGTGCTGTCGCCGATGATGTCCCCGAGCGCCTGGTTCACGACCAGGACCGGGGCCTGGGAGCCCAGGTCGGCCTCGGTGAACCAACGCCCCTGGAGGATGTTGATCCGGCGGATCTCGGCCATGGACACGTCCACGGCCGTGAGGTCGACGTAGTCGAGGGTCTCGTCGCCGTTCCGGAAGACGGCGCTCTGCGCGGGCATCTGGGAGAGCGAGACCTTTTCGGCCCCGGCGCGCGCGATGTCCTCCTCGTAGGCGGCCATGTCGGTGACCGCGGAGAAGGACGTCACCTCCATGGTGGCGGCTCGCCCCGCGTTGGCCTCGCTCTCGGCGGTGGCGTAGCGCTGCCCGAGGTCGCCGGCGGTGACCACGATGATCAGAGCGCCGACACCGACGACGATCCCCGCGCAGGACAGGATGGTCCGGGCCACGTTGGCCCGGGAACCGGCGAAGGCCAGCAGGATCCCGGCGGTGAGGGAACGCAGCATTGGGCCCCTTCCCGTGTGTGTCTGTAGGACCCGGCGCGGCTTCGGCGGCGCCGGGGTGGCCCACGAAGGCGGGCTGACAACAGACCCATCGCGGGACCGAGGGGTTTCGGTTCACTCTGGGAGGATTTTTCTACAGGACCGTTCGAAAGTCCCTTACGCCACGCACGTATCCGAAGGGGCGGGGGCGTGAGCGGCTCTCAGCCGACCTCGAAACCGTCGCAGGTGATACGGGCCCCCTCGGCCGCGTCGGACCAGATCACCGTGTACACGCCGGTCCGGAGCGGGGCGGCGTCGAAGTCGTCGGGGTAGACGAGGCCGGTCCACTCGTCGGAGGCGAGCTCGGCCTCGGCGGTCGCGGTTCCGCCCTCCGGATCGGTGACGGTGGCGAAGACGGTGCCGGAACGCTCGTGGTCGGCGTCGATCAGCCCCAGCTCGACCGAGGCCTCGTCCATGACGGTCTCCCGGGGCGCGTGGCTGCGCCAGAGACCGGGGACCTCGGGGTCGACGGCCGGATCGCAGGAGAAACCGTCCGGTTCGAAGTGGGCCTCGGCCACCCCGAGGCCCGGCATCCGTGTGTCGGCGGAGTCGCGTACGGACTCGGCGATCATCTCGCTGAGTTCCATGGGGCTCTTGCCGTGGCCCTCCGCGCAGGCGGTGGTGGCCAGGAGGAGGGCCGCTCCGCAGAGCACGACCGTACGTGGGAGACGGGTTGTTGTGGTCAGCACACAGCGCACATTACTACTCGACGTGTTCTTTCGAGTGCGGAACGTGCCCGTCGGTGTCGGTTCAGGGGCGGCGCAGCGGGGTGGGGCCCCCGTTGAGCCAGGTCAGGGTCTGCTCGTGCAGGGCCCCGTTGGTGCACACCAGAGGGCCGCCGTCCTCGAAACCCTGCCCTCGCAGAGCACTGGCGCGACCACCGGCCTCCTCCAGGATGATCGGCAGCGGCGCGGCGTCCCACAACGACAGCTCGGGCTCGGCGGCGATGTCCACCACACCCTCCGCGACCATCACGTGCGACCAGAAGTCGCCGTAGGCGCGGGTCCGCCAGACCGAGCGGGTGAGTCCCAGGAACGACTCCAACCGCCCCTGCTCCTCCCAGCCGGTCAGTGAGGAGAAGCTCAGCGACGCGTCCGAGAGTTCGGTGACCTGGGAGACCTGGCAGCGAGTGGCCTTGGAGAGGTTCCGCCCGGCCCACGTGCCCCCGCCCTGTGAGGCCCACCAGCGCCGGTGCAGAGCCGGAGCGGACACGAGGCCGACCACGGGCCGATCGCCCTCGAGCAGGGCGATGAGGGTCGCCCACACCGGGACGCCCCGCACGTAGTTCTTGGTGCCGTCGATGGGATCGATGACCCACACCCGGTTGCTGTTGCCGCTCTTGCCGAACTCCTCGCCGACCACCGCGTCACGGGGACGGGCGCGCGAGAGCACCCCTCGCAGGGTCTCCTCGACCATACGGTCGGCCTCGGTGACCGGGGTCAGGTCGGGTTTGGTGTCCACGACCAGGTCGAGCGAGCGGAAACGCTTCAGCGCGATGTCGTCGGCAGCGTCGGCGAGCACGTGTGCCAGCCGCAGATCATCGTCAAAGGACCCCATGGCGGGTAACGCTACCGTCCCGGGAAGGCTCATGCCCAAAGCGGGGCCGGCGCGTGACCGGAGTGTGATGACCTGTGCCGCGAACGCCTACCCTGCCCTGTGTGCGTCGAATCCGGGGAACGGCGCCCGAAACGGAACACGTGTTCCCGCCCCGCGCCCACCCGAGGGCGGCGGAGCGGATGTGAGGATGAGGCCATGGGGACCGTGAGCGGAGACGGACGCGCGGGAGCGGGTGCCGGCGCCCGGGAACGGCTGCTGGACGCCGCCTACACCGAGGTGCTGGCGGGCCACTGGGGCGGCCGCAGGATGGTCGACATCGCCCGCGCGGCCCGGGTGTCCAGGCAGACCCTCTACAACGTGTTCGGGAGCAAGGAGGGGCTGCTCCAGGCCGTGGTGGTACGCGAGGTCAACGCGCTCATGGACACCGTCGAACGTGTACTGGAGGCCGACGGTCACGATCCAGCGCACGCCGTCGGTCGCACCATCCGCATGGTGCTGCTCGGCGCCCGGGACAACCCGTTGCTGCGGGCCGTGGTCACCGGAGACGACGAACTCCTCCCCGTGCTCACCACCCGCTCCGAACCGCTCCTGGACGCCCTGGGCGAACGGATCCACCGCACCCTGCGCGAACACTGTCCGAACGCCGATCCCTGGGTCGCCGAGACGGTCGCCGACGTCACCCTTCGCCTGCTCGTCTCGTACTCGCTTCAGCCGATCGACCCGGACCTGGCCGCGCGGAGGGTCGAGATGGTCGTGCACGGGATCCTGCCCCCGGTCGACCGCTGACCACGGGCACGGCGACGGGCCGGCGCCCTTGAGACCCGGACCTCCACCTACCTCTGGTGATGGTGAGGGGTCTGTTCCGGGTGGTATCGGCCGGGAGACCAGCGCTCCGGAGAACGGCGCTCGCACGGCTCTCCGGGGCCGGGGCCGCTCGACGCGGCCACCCCGGCGGTGTCAGGGCGTCGGGCTCTGCGGAGCGGGCTCGGAGTCGTCCTCGCCCTCACGACTGGAGAGCAGACGTCTCAGCGAGGCCACCCGGTCCGGGTCGGCCTCGCCCCGATCCAAAGCCGCGCCTATGGCGCAATCGGGGGCGTCGGCCTGGTGGGTGCAGTCGGGCGGACAGTCGGCGGCGAACTCGTCCAGGTCGTGGAAGCCCCGCACGATCTCCTCGGGTCCGATGTGCGCCAGACCGAAGCTGCGCACCCCCGGGGTGTCGATCAGCCAGCCGCCCTCGAACTCCAGCGCCAGTGCCGAGGTGGAGGTGTGCCGGCCTCGACCGGTGACGGCGTTGACATGCCCGACGGCCCGGTCGGTGCCCGGCACCAGCCGGTTGACCAGGGTCGACTTGCCCACACCGGAGGAACCCACGAACACCGTGGTCCTCCCGGCCAGACGCGAACGCAGCTCCTCCAACCCCTCGTCCGGTTCCAGGACCTCGTAGGGCAGCCCCAACGGCCGGTAGATGGCCAACATCTCATCGGGGGAGGCCAGATCGGCCTTGGTCAGACAGAGCAGCGGCTCCAGCCCGGCGGCGTAGGCGGCCACCAGGCAACGGTCCACGAAACGCGGTTGCGGGGCCGGGTCGGCCAGGGCGCAGACGATGGCGAGCTGGTCGGCGTTGGCGACGATCACCCGTTCCACCGGGTCGGTGTCGTCGGCGGTCCTTCGTAGGACGGAGGCGCGTTCGCGCACCCGGACCACCCGGGCCAGGGTGTCGGGTCGGCCGGACAGGTCGCCGACCACGTCCACACGGTCGCCGACCACGATGGAGCCGCGGCCGAGCTCACGGGCCTTCATCGCCACGACGGGGACGCCGTCCACCAGACAGCGGTAGCGCCCACGGTCGACCGCGGTGACCAGGCCCTCACGGGCGTCCTCGTGCTTGGGCCGTTTACGGGTGCGCGGGCGGGAACCGCCCCGGGCCCGCACCCTGATGTCGTCCTCGTCCAGGTGACGCCCACCGCCCCGGGTGCGGCTCATGACAGGACCTCCGCCCACAGGCCGGGGAAGTCGGGCATCGTCTTGCGCGTGGTGGCGATGTTCTCCACCTCCACCCCGGGCACCGCGAGCCCGATCACCGCTCCGGAGGTGGCCATCCGGTGGTCGTCGTAGGAGTGGAAGACCCCGCCGTGCAACGGTCGAGGACGGATCACCAGGCCGTCGGGCAGCTCTTCGACGTCCCCGCCCAGGCGGTTGATCTCGGCGGCCAGGGCGGCGATCCGGTCGGTCTCGTGCCGGCGCAGGTGCGCGATGCCGGTCAGTCGGGAGGGGGAATCGGCCAGGGCCGCCACGGCGGCGATGGTCGGGGTGAGCTCCCCGACGTCGCGCAGGTCGGCGGTGATGCCGTGGATCGCCCCGGTACCGCGCAGGGTCAGGTTCTCGCCCCGGTCACCCGAACGGGAGACCTCGCCGCCCATACGGGTGAACAACTCGCGCAGCACGTCACCGGGCTGGGTGGTGTGCTCCGGCCAGCCCTCGACGGTGACCTCGCCCTTGCTCACGAGGGCCGCCGCCAGGAAGGGCGCCGCGTTGGACAGATCCGGCTCCACGGCGATCTCCGAGACCCGGAGCGGGCCGGGCTCCACCCTCCAGGAGTTCTCACCGGTGGTGACCGCGGCCCCGGCGGCCCGCAGCATCTCCACCGTCATGTCCAGATGCGGCTGGGAGGGCACGGGCGGCCCTTCGTGGCGTACGTGCACCCCCTCGTCGAACCGGGCCCCCGCGAGCAGCAGGGCCGAGACGAACTGGGAGGAACCGGAGGCGTCCAACGTGACCTCGCCGCCGCGCACCGACCCCGTGCCGTGGATGGTCAGCGGCAGGGCACCGCGATCCTCGTCGTCGATACGGGCGCCCAGGGCGCGCAGCGCGCGGAGGAGCTCGTCCACCGGCCGTTCCCGCGCGCGCGGATCGCCGTCGAAGTCCACCCGACCGTCGGCCAGGGCGGCCACCGGTGGGACGAAGCGCATGACGGTTCCGGCGTTGCCCACGTCGATCGAGGCCGGTCCGCGCAGCGGGGCCGGGGTGACGACGAGGTCGGGGGTGTCCGGATCGTCGGAGGGGACCTCCTCGACCCGCGTGCCGAGCGCGCGCAGGGCGCCCACCATCAGCTCGCTGTCCCGGCTCACCAGGGGGCGGCGTACCGCGCAGGGCCCTTCCGCGAGCGCGGCGATGATCAGGGCCCGGTTGGTCACGGACTTGGAACCGGGCAGGCGGACACGGGCCCGTACCGGGCTGTCCGCGCGAGGCGCGGGCCAGTGCTCCCCGGCGGGGACGTCGGTCGGTCGGGGAGGCGTGGGCACGGAGTCAGGCATGACACAAGGTTATCGGGCCGGGGCGGCCGGTGCCGGAACGGAGACCGACCTGTGGAAAAGCCCGGGCCCGGGGGCCGGGGCCCGAAGCCCCCGGGCGCCGGACGTATCCTGGAATGCGCCATGGTGTATCTGGATCACGCAGCCACGACCGAGGTCCGCCCCGAGGTGATCGCCGATGTGGCGGCGCAGCTCGGTGCCCTCGGCAATCCCTCCTCACTCCACGCGCACGGCCGGTCCGCCCGCCGTGTCGTCGAGGAGTCCCGAGAACACATCGCCGACGCGGTGGGCGCCACCCCGCACGAGGTCGTCTTCACCGCCGGCGGGACCGAGTCGAACAACATCGCGATCAAGGGCCTCTACTGGGCCCGGCACGCCGAGGACCCCGCCAGGACCCGGATCCTCATCGGCGCCGTGGAACACCACGCCGCCCTCGACCCCGCCCGCTGGATGGCCGACCACCAAGGGGCCCTCTGCGAAGAGCTCCCCGTGGACGCCCGGGGCCGGGTGGAACCCGACGTGCTGCGCGCCGCCATCGAACGCGACCCCGCGTCCGTCGCCCTGGTGTCGGTGATGTGGGCCAACAACGAGATCGGCACCCTGCAACCGGTTCGAGAACTGGCCGCCGTCGCCGCCGAGTACGGGGTGCCCTTCCACACCGACGCGGTCCAGGCGATCGGCGTCGAAGAGGTCGACTTCGCCGCGTCCGGGGTCGGCGCGCTGACCTTGAGCGGCCACAAACTCGGCGGCCCGGTGGGGACCGGAGCCCTCGTGGTGGCCCGAGGCCTCGCCCCGACCCCCGTCCTGCACGGGGGAGGCCAGGAACGCGACATCCGCTCCGGCACCCTCTCCGCGCCCCTCACCCGAGGCCTGGCCACCGCCGTACGCCTCGCCGTCGAGGGCCGCGAGAAACACGTCGCGCACCTGAAAGAGCTCCGCGACGAACTGGAGGACCGGGTACGCCGAGTCGTGCCCGACGTGGTCGTCAACGGCGACCTCGACCGCCGGCTGCCGGGGATCTCCCACCTGTCCTTCCCCGGATGCGAGGGCGACGCCCTGCTCATGCTCCTCGACGCCCGCGGCGTCTCCTGCTCGACCGGCTCGGCCTGCTCGGCCGGGGTGGCCCAGCCCAGCCACGTGCTGCTGGCCACGGGCGCCGCCCCCGAGACCGCGCTCAGCAGCCTGCGCCTGTCCCTCGGACGGACCTCCACCCGAGAGGACATCGACCGGCTCGTCGAGGAGATCGGACCCGCCGTCGAACGCGCCCGCGCGGCCATGGCCAAACGCCGACGCTGAAGGTAGGAGACCGCGGACCGGCCCCACTCCAGGGGGTGCCGGCCCTGGTCTCGGGCGGGGCCTCGGCTAGCCGGCGCGCTGGACGGTGATCGACTCCAGGACGATGTCGTCGGTGGGGCGGTCGTTGCCGTCGGTCTCGACGGTGGAGATCTCGTTCACGATCTCCAGCGACTCCTCGTCCGCGACCTTGCCGAAGATGGTGTGCATGTTGTTCAGGTGCGGGGTGGGGGCGACCGTGATGAAGAACTGGGAGCCGTTCGTGCCCGGGCCGGAGTTGGCCATGGCGAGGATCCCGGGGTCGTCGAAGGTCAGACCGGACTCGAACTCGTCCTGGAACTGGTAGCCGGGACCGCCCCGACCGCTGCCCTGCGGGTCTCCGCCCTGGACCATGAAGTCCTGGATGACCCGGTGGAAGATCGTGCCGTCGTAGAACTCGTCCGCGCCGGTCTCGGGGTTGGTCGCCAGATCGCCCTCGGCCAGACCCACGAAGTTGGCCACGGTGATGGGGGCCTCTTCGGGGTACAGCTCCACCTCGATGTCGCCCGCGCTGGTGTGCAGCACGGCGCCCTCGACGCCGTCGATGTCCACTTCGGCGGGGAGCGGCGACTCATCGGGGGCGGCGGGGGTCTCCGCGTCCGGAGCGGCGTCGGAGTCGTTCTCCGACGAGCCGCAGGCGGCGGTGGCGAACAGAGCGGTACAGGCGAGGATCGAGACCGGCAGGGTCAAGCGGTTCATCGGTTCACTTCCGAGGTCGGATGCGCGGCGGGGGCGGCACACAGATTACTGCGAATCGGTAGAGGCGAGAGCTTCGGGGGTAGGGCCGAAACCCGGACATCTCTCATACGGAGGGTCCGGTCGGGTCCTCGTCACCGTCCCGTTCACGACGGTCCGATCCCTGTTCACGTCGCTCGCGCTCACGACGCTCGCGCTCCTCACGCTCCTGGAACTCGCGGGCCCGACGGCGCTGCTCCTCCGCGCGTTCACGGCAGCGACGCAGGAACTCCTCGTCCTCCTCCGGGGTGGCGGCCCGGGCCCGCCCGGGGTGCTCGTATTCGGGGAAGGGGGAGGGCGGCCCCACCGGTCCGTTCACGGCGGGCTCACGGGGCGGACGGCCGAGCAGGAACCACGCTATGGCGCCGATCTTGGGGAGGAGCAGGACGATCACGGCCCAGGCGGGTTTGGGGAGGAGCCGGATCCGTTCCGCGTCGGACCCGATGACGTCGAAGAGCACGTACACCCAGAACGCCAGCGACATCAGTGTGAGGAAGAGGGCGAGGTAGACCAACGGACCTTCCAATCGGGGGAAACACTCGACAGGCTAGGGCGACATCGCCGACTTTGTCCTGACTTGTCAAGGATGGCCGCACCCGCCTCGTCGCTTGACCATTCACCCCGAGCCAAGAGAAGGTCGTCTCCAAGGGGCCGGGGTGTCGCACCGAGGGTATGTCACGCCACGCCCCTCGAGGCGTCGGCGAGAACGGGAGAGGTTATGGGTATGAACTCCGCGTTGCCTTCGGCGATGTGGCTCCCCTTCGGGGCGCGGATGTTGCGTGCCCGCTCCGACCGGGGGCTCTCTCGCGCCGAACTGGCCGAGAGCGTCGGGGTCACCGACGACAAGCTCCGCGAGGTCGAGGACGCGCACTGCCGACCCGCCCGCTCCCTGGTCGAACGGGTCGACACGGCCCTGGGCGCCGAACACCGCCTGGTCGACGCCTGGGCGATCACGCTCCAGGCCGAGGCCTTCCCGAACGAGTTCGGGGACATGTGCGAACTCGGTACGCACGCCACACGCCTGTGGGAGCACCAGCCGATGACGGTCCCGGCCTTCCTGCGGACCCGGGAGTACTCGCGGGCGATCCTGGAACCGCTCTACTCCCATGTGGGCCCGGAGGAGATCGAGGCCCTCGTGGACGACGAGATGGCCGACAGGGCGGCGATGACCGGCCCGGACGGTCCGGAACTGCGGGTGGTCCTCAACGAGTCGGTGCTCCAACGCCCCCAGGGCGGTCCCCAGGTCCTCAACGAGCAGCGCGCCTTCCTCGCCGATCTGATCAAGGCGGGCATCGTCAGCCTCGCGATCATCCCCGAGGAGACGCCCTCGCACCCGGGATTGGGCGGGGCCTTCCGGATGATGGAGTTCGCCGACCGACCCAGCATGGTCTACGCCTTCGCCGCTCAAGGAGGCGAGCTCACCGGGGACAGCGAGGACGTCGGCCACTGCCGGATGGTGCGCGACGCCATCGAGGAGGCCTGTGTCGACCTCACCCCCGAGTCCGAGCTCCTCTGCGGGCACCCCTCCGCCGAGTGACACCGGGCGCGGGTCGTTGACCGATCGGTGCCGGAAAGGTCTTGGGGGTGTGTCCGGGGATGGGTTAGGTTGCCCGCCATGGATATCGCTATCACCTCCGGATACGTCGTGCCCGTCGTGGGAGACCCCATCGAGGGCGGGACGGTCCTCATCTCGGACGGGCGGATCACCGCGGTGGGCGCCGCCGACGAGGTCACCGTGCCCGAGGGCGTCGAGGTCGTCGACGCCGCCGGCAAGTGGGTCCTGCCCGGCTTCGTCGAGGCCCACGGCCACGTCGGAATCCACGAGGAGACCATCGGTTGGGCCGGTGACGACACCAATGAGATGACCGACCCCAACGGTGCCCGTATGCGGGCGATCGACGCGATCAACCCCGCCGACCAGGGTTTCGTCGACGCTCTCTCGGGTGGTGTCACCAGTTCCGTGATCAAGCCCGGTTCGGGCAACCCCATCGGCGGCCGGACCGTCGCCATCAAGATGTGGGGCCGCAGCATGGAGGACCGGCTGCTCAAGGAGCCGGCCAGCGTCAAGAGCGCCCTGGGCGAGAACCCCAAGCGCGTCTACGGCGACAAGAACACACTCCCCTCCACCCGCCAGGGTGTGGCCGCGGTCATCCGTGACGCCTTCACCAAGGCGCAGGACTACAAGGCCAAGCGCGACCACGCCCGGAGCGAGGGGACCCCCTTCGACCGGGACAACACCCTGGAGACCCTCGTCCAGGTACTCGACGGCGATGTCCCCTGGTGCCAGCACGTGCACCGCGCCGACGACATGCACACCGCGATGCGGCTGGCCGACGAGTTCGGCTACCGGCTCATCATCAACCACTGCACCGAGGGCCACCTGTTGGCGGACGAGATCGCCGCACGCGAGATCCCGGTCATCACCGGACCGTTGATGACCAGCCGCTCCAAGGTCGAGGTCGGCAACCGTACGCTGGCCGGTCCCGGGATCCTGGACCGGGCGGGCGTCAAGGTCGCCCTGACCACCGACGCCCCGGTCATCCCCATCGAATACCTCGTCTACCAGGCGATCCTGTGCGTCAAGGAGGGCATGGACCGCGACTCCGCGATCCGCGCGCTCACGATCAACCCCGCCGAGATCATGGGCCTGGACGACCGCGTGGGCTCGTTGAAGCCGGGTCTGGACGCCGACGTGGTGGTCTGGTCGGGAGATCCGCTCGACATCATGAGTCGCGCTCTGCGGGTGTTCGTCGGCGGCCGTGAGGTGTACACCTACGACGAGGAACGACGCGAGGGTAAGGCGGCCGACCCCTACTACAGGGAGGCCTGACCCGCGCGAACCCGACGGCCCGTAGCGCTCCACCGGTCGTTCGGACCTCGGGCCCGCCTCGCTCCGTGAGGGGTGTCTAAGGACCCCCGACGCCGCGACGCCTCCTCTAAGGAGGGTCGCGGCGTCGTCGTTCGAGGAACTCTCCCGATGTGCCGCGGGGGTCCTTATCGGAAGTCTGGAGACATCGGGAAGAGGTTTCCCGGTGTGACGGACCGAGGAGGGCCCATGCACCACGATCTCAGCGCTCAGGCGGCCGACCTGTACCGGGTCGAGATGGAACGTCTCGCCCGGGAGGAGCGGATGGCACGGGAGGCGAGGAGGACGGAGCGGGAGAAGGAACGTGAGAAGAGGAGGAGGCGGTGACACCGCGACCCGGTGGCCGGGTTCGGTCGGGAGGGCGGATCAGACCGGGGGCGTCGACCAGAACACGAAGGTCAGCGCCACCCCGAGGACGGTGGACACCAGTCCGATGAAGAACAGCGCGACACTCTTGCCCAGAGCCGCGTTCATGTGGCCGACGAGAGCGTGGTCGGCGGGGTGTTCCGGGTCGTAGCGGACCTGGAGGGGCTGGTCGACCACCGGTTCGAAGGAGCCGCTCGCGACCGGATGACGGTGGTGGACCTCGCGTCCGTCGGCCGCCCGGAAGTGGAGGGTGAACGGGTGGACTCGATAGGTGCGGTGTCGCTCGTTGTTCCCTTTTCGCCGACGTACCTCGGTCCAGGCGTCGGTGACCACCCCGGTCGCCTCCGCGGTGAGTCTCCGCTCTCCGGTACCGCGACGGATCAGGCCGCGGACGGCGAGAACGAGGAATACCGGTCCGAGGACGGCGAACAGGAGCGGGACGAACCTCCCCGCGGCCTCGCCCCCGTTCAGAACGAGGACGCCGACGCCCAGGACGAGGGCCGCGCCGCCCACCGCGTACAGCAGGGGCCACACCGGCGAGGGCGGCTTCGGGAGCCCGTGCGGATACAGGGGATAGAGGCCCTGGGGCGGTAGGGGGAACGCCGCGCGCTCCACCCGGATGTTCAGGGGGTCTCCGGCGGCGTACGTCAGCTCGACCGGGGTGCCCTCGCGTACCAGGTAGCCGTTCAGCCCCGACGCGTCGACGGCCTCCCAACGGCGGCCGTCGCCCCCCTCCACGGTCACGGTCACCCGGTGGCCGTGGGGAGAGCGTTCCAGCGGATGCACGACGGCGATCACTCCGCGAGCGCGAACACCGGATCGGTCCAGCTCTCGTACACGTCGGTTCTCCTTGGAGGCGGCCAAGAAGCCGCGTATCCCCTTATAGAGGAAGGAACCGGCGCATACGAGGATGATGAGGAGAGGTATGAGGGTCGTGTTGTCCACCGGGTCGTTCTAACAGAGCGGACCTATGGGTGGAAAGGTCCGGAACCGGCCATCGCCCCTTTTCGAGGTGCCGGTCAGCTCACTCGCCGGAAGGGGAGATCCTCGTCGAGGCCCTCACCGAACAGGACGGTCACCCGCTCGGCGCTCAGCCTCTTGAGGAAACGCTCCCGCTCGCCCTCGGCCGGGGCGGGCGTCACGACCAAGGGGACACCGGACACCACCGCCGCCAGGAGTACCGAGAGATCCTCGCCCAGGGCGCTCAACGGAGCGTCCGAGGGGACCACGACCGCCAACCGGTCGTCCTCTCCCAGTTTCCACACGCGGGCGCGTTCACGTCCGGCGGCCACCAGTTCGGCCCCGGTGAACGTCCGACCGTTCGATTCCAGAGCGGGCTCCTCGGCGGAGACCCGATAGGCCGGGAAGTGGTCCCCGTGCCCGCGCACCTCCACGGTGTAGTCCGTGACCATCGGCGGGACCTCGCGCATCGGCATCCCGAGGGAATCGAGCGAGGTGCCCACGACCTCCTCGGCGCCCCCGTCCAGAGCCGCGTCCAACCGACCTTCGTCGGTCACCGCGACCTCCGTGCCCGGAGCGACCCCGTCACCGTCCAGCACCACGGCGGCCCCCACCGACCAGGCGGACAGCGCCCACGCCAACGACTGCCAGTGCACGGGCAGCGCCACCGCGATCCGGTCGCCCGGCTGGGTACCGAACCCGTCCACCAGCATGTTCGAGGTCTTGGAGACCCAGTTGTCGAGGGTCGCCCGCGACAGCTCCACCCGATCGCCGAGATCGTCGTAGGAGGTCACGAACGGGCGGGAGGGCTCGGAGGCGACGAGGGCACGCCACAGGGGCGCGGGAGAATCGGACATGGGCTCATGCTACTTTCCCGGCGCCCGGACCCGACCCACAAGGCCGAGGTGACCGGGGGTGTGGGTGTTTGTCATGGCCGCTCCGAGAAGGCCGATCGGTGTGCGTACGATGCCGGAAGCTGTCAGAGTTGCCCCATGCGTCTGCTTCCCGGACGGCTCCTCGCCCGCGTGACCGCGCTTCCCGCGATCGCCCTCTCCGCCTGGCTTCTCGTCGCCTTTCCGCTTCTGGTCGGCGGTTGGTTCACCCCGATGATCGGCCTCGTGCTGGGGTTGCCCGCCGTGGTGGCCGCCGGTGCCCTCCTGCCCCGCCTGGTCCCCGACCTGGACGACGTCCCCTGGTGGCCGGTGGTGGCGGTCCTGCTGATCACCGTGGCCTTCGCCGCGGTCCAGATCGCCTACCACGCCGAGGCCCTGGTCATCCGTAGGGATCCCGCGTCCTACGCCATGTACACGACGTGGATCGCCGAATACGGGCACTTGCCCATCCCACAGCAGCGGGAGCTGATCGCGGGGGACGATCCCGCGTTGAGCTACCAGAGCCTGGCGCATTACGAGCGCGACGACGTCATCTGGCCCCAGTTCATGGCCGGAGCGCCCCTGGTGCTCTCGATCGGCTACTGGCTCGGCGGTCTCGACGGCATGCTCGTCACCACCCCGATCCTGGGAGCCCTCGGGGTCCTCACCTTCGCGGGGCTCACCGCGCGTCTGGTCGGAGCGCGCTGGGCGCCCCTGGCCGCCCTGGTACTGGCGATCTGCCTGCCCCAACAGTGGGTCAGCAGGTTCACCTACAGTGAGCCCCTCGCCCAGATCCTCCTGCTCGGCGGGCTGGTGATCGCGTTCGACGCCCTGTCCCGGCGCAGCGCCCTCACGGATCGTTGGAGTGCGGTCCACACCCTCGCGGCCACCGCGGGCGTGGTGTTCGGACTCGGCGTCCTGGTGCGGATCGACGCCATCCGCGATCTGCTCCCGGTCATCGGTTTCATCGGTCTGCTGCTCGTCGCGCGAAGGGGGCAGGCCCTCCCGCTGCTCGGAGGGCTCGTCGTCGGCGTGGTGTACGGGCTCGTCGCGGGATACGGCTATTCACTCCCGTACCTGGAATACCTGTCGGACTCCATGGTCCCGCTGCTCCTCATCAGCGGAGGGGTCGTCTTCGCCACGGTCGTGCTCACCGCGGCCCTGTGGCGCCACGGACCACCGCACACCGAACGCGTCCGATGGCTGCCCGACGCGGTCGCGGGGGTCACCGTCCTGGTGATGCTCGGTTTCGCCGTCCGACCCCTGCTGTGGCCGGACTACGGGCACGGCAGCGACTTCACCGACCAGTGGGTGGCGGCGGTCCAAGGCTTCGAGGGGCTGCCGATCGAGGGCAGCCGCACCTACTACGACATGAGCCTGTACTGGGTGGGCTGGTACGTGGGGCTGGGCGCCGTGCTGTTCGCCTCCCTCGGCGTGGCCCTCGTCCTGAGGCGGCTCGCCCTGCGCCGCGACCTCTGGTGGATGTTGCCCGCCATGCTGTTGGTGTGGACGGTGACCACCACGCTCCTGCGTCCGGCCATCACCCCCGACCACCCCTGGGCCAGTCGACGGCTGATCGTGCTGGTCATCCCGGCGTTCATCCTCTTCGCCCTGTGGTTCCTGGCCAGGCTGACCCGCTACTGCGAGGCGGTCGCCCGCAACACCGGACAGCGGTCCCTCATGCGGTCGCTGCCCCCGGTCGTGGTCGCCGGGGCCGTCGCCTCCCTGCTGGTCCCCACCGCCGCCACCTCGGCCGCGGGGATCATGGGCTACCGCCAGGACGTGGGGACGGTCGCCGAGACGGAACGCCTGTGCGCCTCGCTCCCGCCGAAGGCGTCGGTGCTCGTGGTCGACTCCGGCATGGCGGGTGGTTACATGCCGCTCATCCGCAACGTCTGCGGCGCCCCCACCGCCGCCCTGAACGACCACAGCCCCGAGGCCGTCGAACGAGTGACCGCCGCCGTGTACGAACGTGGCCGCGTCCCCGTGCTCGCCGCACCGGAGTGGGCGACGCTCGACGAGCTCACCGGGAACGGGGCCGAAGCCGAGCGGCACTTCCACGTGATCGCGGACATGGACCCGAGTACGCTCATGACACCCCCGACCGGCTCCTGGGACTTCCAGGGCAGTGTGTGGACCGTCGTCCCACCGGCTCCGGAGTGAACCGCGTTCCCGTTCCCGACGGCGACCGCCGTGCCGGGGACCCGCCACCGACCGCCCCGTCGAGAAGAACCGTATGAGCCACAGCGAAGAGCACACCGACGACCCTTCCGTACGGGTCACGATCGTCCTGCCCTGCTACAACGAGGAAGAGCACGTCGTCGACGAGGTCAAGCGGATCTGCTCGGCCATGGACGCCTCCGGATACGGATACGAACTGCTCGCGGTGGACGACGCCTCCAACGACGGCACCCTGGCCCGGCTGCGCGACGTCGAACACCTCTTCCCGCACATGCGGGTGGTGGCCTTCGGGCACAACGGGGGAGCGGGGACCGTTCGACGCATCGGCAGCCAACGGGCGCGCGGCGAGTACGTCGTGTGGACCGACGCGGACATGAGCTACCCCAACGAGCGCATCCCCGAACTGGTGGCCAGGCTCGACGCCTCCCCGGAGATCGACCAGGTGGTCGGGGCGCGCACCCAGGAGATGGGGACGCACAAGCTGTTGCGGGTCCCGGCCAAGTGGATGATCCGCAAGATCGCCGAACGCCTCACCAACACCAGGATCCCCGACCTCAACTCCGGCCTGCGGGTGTTCCGTAGGGACGTGGCCCGCCCCTACCTGCGACTGCTGCCGCCCGGCTTCTCCTGCGTCACCACGATCACCCTGGCGTTCCTGTCCAACCAGCATCGGGTCGAGTACGTGCCCATCGAGTACGCCAAGCGCGCGGGCACCTCCAAGTTCCACTTCGTGCGCGACGCCTACCGGTACATCCTCCAGGTGCTGCGCATGGTCATGTACTTCAACCCGCTCAAGGTGCTCATGCCGCCCGCGCTGTGGCTCCTGGGGCTGGGGACCGTCAAGTTCGTCTACGACCAGGTACAACAGCCGCTCTACATCCCCAACAACACCGTCATGATCCTCATGACCGGGTTGATCTTCGCGGCGATCGCCTTGTTGGCCGACCTCATCGTGCGTTCCAGGGAGCACCCGTGAACCCGCGGATCACCCTTGTAGGCCCGGCCCACCCCTACAAGGGCGGCGGGGCACGGCACACCACCGAGCTGGCCCATCATCTGGCCGGAGCGGGACACCGGACCCGGATCGAGTCGTGGGCGGCCCAGTACCCCTCGGCGCTCTACCCGGGCGAGCAGACCATCACCGCCCCCGAGGGAGAGCCGTTCGCCGACACCCGCCACGCGCTGGCCTGGTACCGGCCGGACGGCTGGTGGGCCACCGGCCGCCGTCTGGCACGTTCGGAGGACCTGGTGGTGCTCACCCTGTTCTCGCCGGTCCAGGTCCCCGCCTACCTCGGCGTCCTCGCCGGGCTGCGCTCGGTCCGCGGTCGACGGGCCCGGGTGGTGGTGTTGTGCCACAACGTCCTGCCGCACGAACGTCGAGCCGTGGACGTCTCACTCGTCCGCGCTCTGCTGCGCCGGGTCGACGGGGTCCTGACCCACACCGACGAGCAGGCCCACCTCGCCGAGGGGCTGCTGGGCTTCGGGCGGCGCCGTCCTCTGGTCGCGTCGATGCCGCCGCACCTGCCCGAGACCGGTGGGGAGCGGGCGCATCCGGGGGGAGAGGCCGGCGAGCGACGCCACCTGCTGTTCCTCGGGATCGTCCGCCCTTACAAGGGGGTGGACGTGCTGCTGCGGGCCATGGCCGAGGGTGTCCCCGGCGACGTGACCCTCACGGTGGCGGGCGAGTTCTGGGGCGGTTCCGAGGAGACGGTCGCCCTGATCCGGAGACTGGGCCTGGTCGATCGGGTCCATCTGCGCGAGGGGTACGTCCCCGCCGAGGAACTTCCGAAGCTGTTCGCCGAGGCCGACGCGGTGGTCCTGCCCTACCGGGCCGCCACCGCGAGCCAGAACGTGTGGCTGGCCCACGAACACGGGCTCCCGGTCGTCGCGACCCGGGCGGGCGCGCTCGCCGACCACGTCCGGGAAGGGGTGGACGGCCTGTTGTGCGCCCCCGACGACGTCGCCGACCTGGCGCGCGTGTTGGCGGAGTTCTACCGACCGGGTGTCCCCGAGCGCCTGCGCGCCGGGGTGCGTCCGGTGGACGCCGAACCGTACTGGAAGGCCTACATCGAACGCCTCCTGGAGGCCTGAACGGGGCCGGCCGTCGTGAGGCGTCAGGCGCGTTCGGGCTCGGGCTCGGGGGCGGCCGGGGCTCTGGACAGGGCCAGGGACAGTCCGGCCCACCCCACGTCGGCGACGGTCATCACCAGGCGGGAGAGCACCGCCACCACCAGCGCGGCTCCGGCGTCCACCACCGGGGCCAACGCCACCACCAGGACCACCTCGCGCACGCCCAGCCCGGCCGGGGCGAACACCACGAGCAGCCCCAGGGTCCAGGCGAGCGCGTACGCGCCCACCGCGGGTCCGAGCGAACGCAGGGCGTCGCCGCCCACGGCCCAGGTCAACAGCCACACGTGCAGGCCCAGCGGGATCCAGGCGACGAGGGTCCAACCGACCGAGGCCGCCACCGCGCCCCCGCCGATCCGTAGGGGGCCGGCCTCGGCGACCTCGCGGAACCGGGCGAAGGGGCGGGCCGCGACACGAAGCCCCAGCCCCAGGATCCGAGGGTGCAGGCAGGCGAGCAGGACGGGGGCGGCGGCCAGCGCCCACCACCAGCGGCGGGCCGCCTCGACGGAGGACAGCGGCAGCGCCACCGCCGCCACCGCGAGACTCACCGACACCGTCACCGCGATCGCCACCAGGGTCGCCGTGGCTCCGCGGGAGCGGGGCACGTTCCAGTCCCGGGCCAGCTCCACCTGGGCGACGAAGGCCCATACCGACCCGGGAAGGTACTTGCCGAGCTGACCGACGAACATCACCCGCGCGGCGGCGGCACGTGGCAGAGGGGAGCCCAGCCCGGACAGCAGCGACCGCCAGGCGAGCATCTGAGCGGCCAACCCGGCCATGCCGGCCAGGACGGCGGTGGGCGGCACCCAGAGCGGGAGGTCGGTCACGGCCCCGCGCGCCTGGGTCCAGTTGGTGTGCAGCGCCAGCCCCGCGCAGGCGCACACCAGCACGAGCAGGAGAAGGCGGATCCACACGTTGTGTCGCAGCCGAGTCAGCACCCCGCAAGCCTAACCGGCGCGACCCCTCCCTTTCCGTTCGTCCACAGGGCGGATCCGTCCGGTCTCGACGGCCCCGGGATCCGCCCTCGATCCGACGGCGGGTGCGGCTGTCTCCGTGGCGGGGCGGGAACGTAGGGTGCACCTATGAGTGGTGCGAACGAGTCGGATCCCGTCCCCATCCCCACCCCCACGGCATCGTCCATACGCAGGGCGTTGGCCCGTGCCCGAGACGGCAAGACCCTGGACGCCACCGAGGTGGAGACCCTCCTGCACGCGCGAGGAGAGGAACTCGACCGCCTCCTCGAATACGCCGGACGGGTCCGCGACGCGGGCCTGGAGGCCTCCGGCCGAGGCGCCGTGATCACCTATAGCCGCAAGGTGTTCGTCCCCCTCACCCGCCTGTGCCGCGATCGTTGCCACTACTGCACCTTCGCCACGGTCCCCGGCCGCCTCGAAGCCCCCTACATGTCCCCGGACGAGGTTCTGGAGATCGCCCGAAAAGGCGCGGAGATGGGCTGCAAGGAGGTCCTCATCACCCTGGGGGACCGCCCCGAGGACCGGTGGAGGCAGGCGGCGGAGTGGCTCGACTCCCGCGGCTACGACGACACCCTGTCCTACGTCCGGGCCATGGCGATCATGGTGCTGGAGGAGACGGGGCTGCTCCCGCACCTCAACCCGGGTGTGCTCACCTGGTCCGACCTCCAGCGCCTGAAGTCGGTCTCCCCCTCCATGGGCATGATGCTGGAGACCACCTCGCGCCGACTCTTCAGAGAGAAGGGCCAGGCCCACTACGGCAGCCCCGACAAGGATCCGGCCGTCCGGCTGCGCGCCCTGGAGGACGCCGGCCGTTCCAGCGTGCCCTTCACCACCGGCCTCCTATTGGGCATCGGCGAGACGCTCGCCGACCGGGCCGAGTCGATCTTCGCGATGCGCGGGGTCTCCCGCCGCTACGGCGGCGTTCAGGAGATCATCGTGCAGAACTTCCGCGCCAAACCGGACACCGCGATGATGCACCGTCCCGACGCCGAACGGGAGGAGATGGCCGCCACCATCGCCGTCACCCGTCTGGTCATGGGCCCCAAGGCGCACATCCAGGCCCCGCCCAACCTCATCGGCGCCGAGAACGGCGGCGTGGACGAGTACGCGCTCATGATCCGGGCGGGCATCGACGACTGGGGCGGCGTCTCGCCGCTCACCGCGGATCACGTCAACCCCGAACGTCCCTGGCCGCAGATCGACGATCTGGCCGAACGCACCTCCGCCCAGGGCTTCACACTGCGTGAGCGTCTCACCGTCTACCCCGAGTACATCCGGGCCGGTGAGCCCTGGGTCGACCCGCGTCTGCGCGGACACATCGACGCCCTGGTGGATCCGGCCACCGGTCTGGCCCGCGAGGACGCCGTACCGGTGGGCCGCCCCTGGCAGGAGCCGGAGGCGGTCCTGGTCTCCACCGGCCGCACCGACCTGCACACCGGCATCGACTCCGAGGGACGTACCGAGGATCGGCGCGGCGACTTCGACGCGGTCTACGGGGACTGGGACGAGCTCGCCCCCGGGGTCGACCGCCGCGGAGCGGTGCCCCGACGTGCGGACCCGGAGATCGCCGCGGCCCTGCGCAGCGCCGAACGCGATCCGGCGGGGCTCTCCGACGACGAGGCGCTCGCCCTGCTGCACGCCGACGACGACGCCCTGGAAGCCCTCACCGGCCTGGCCGATCGGGTGCGCCGCGACACCGTCGGCGACGACGTCACCTATGTCGTCACCAGGAACATCAACTTCACCAACGTCTGTTACACCGGCTGTCGTTTCTGCGCCTTCGCGCAGCGGCGCACCGACGCCGACGCCTACACGCTCTCGCTCGACCAGGTCGCCGACCGTGCCGAGGAGGCGTGGAAGGCCGGCGCCACCGAGGTGTGCATGCAGGGCGGCATCCACCCGGACCTGCCCGGTACCGCCTACTTCGACATCGCGGCCGCCGTGCGCGAACGCGTACCGGACATGCACATCCACGCCTTCAGCCCGATGGAGGTGGTCAACGGCGCTGCCCGCACCGACCTGCCGATCCGCGAGTGGCTGACCCGGGCACGGGAGGCCGGGCTCGATTCCATCCCTGGCACGGCGGCGGAGATCCTCGACGACGAGGTCCGCTGGATCCTCACCAAGGGCAAGCTGCCCGCGCGCGAGTGGATCGAGGTGATCACCACCGCCCACGACCTGGGGATCCCCACCACCTCCACGATGATGTACGGCCACGTGGACTCCCCCCACCACTGGGTCGCTCACCTCAAGCTGCTGCGCTCCCTTCAGGAACGCTCCCTCGAACACAACGGGCGCCCCGGCTTCACCGAGTTCGTCCTGCTGCCGTTCGTGCACACCAGCGCGCCGATCTACCTGGCCGGCCTGGCCCGCACCGGCCCGACGGTCCGGGAGAACCGGGCGGTCCACGCCCTGGCCCGGCTGCTCCTGCACGGTCGGATCGACAACATCCAGGGCTCGTGGGTCAAGTTGGCCGAGGATACGTTCCGACGGCTGCTCGAGGGTGGGGTCAACGACGCGGGCGGCACCCTCATGGAGGAGACCATCAGCCGTATGGCGGGCTCCGGTCAGGGCTCGTACAAGACGATCAGTGACATCAAGGCGCTGGTGGAGCCGACCGGCCGGCCGCTGCGTCAGCGGACCACCACGTACGGTCCGGTCTCCGAGGAGCGCCTGCGCGCGGCGGAGGCCAGCGACGGCGTCGCCCCCGGCATCCTGCGCCCCCGTCTCCCCCTGGTCTGACCGAGGAGGCGCGAAGAAGGGGCGGGACGCCGGGGGATGGCGTCCCGCCCCTCTGGGGAGGCGGCCCCGGGATGGGAGGAGGGGGCCGCGTGGGACCGCGGGTGGGAGTGTGGGTCCCGCGGGTGTTCTCGTCGGTTATCGCAGGGCGGCCGAGACCGTCCGGGCGAAGGCGTAGTCGCTGGTGGCGTCCCAGTTGATGGACCAGGTCATCACGCCGCCGATCTGACCGTAGGGGGTCTCGGGGGAGAAGGAGCCGCAGCCGTTGCCGGTCTGGAGGCAGTCCAGGGCGGAGACGACGCCGCTCGGCGCCATGTATCCGCCGCCCGCGGCGGAGGAGACGGCGGGCAGACCCAGGCCGACCTGGTCGGGGGTCAGGTTCATCTCCAGCTGAATGCACGCGAGGGCGGCGACGAAGTCGGGTGTGCCCTGCTGGTAGACGTTGCCGTCACAACCCAGCATGGAGCCGGAGTTGTAGTACTGCATGTTGATGATGGTGAGGATGTCGGAGATGTTCTCCGCCAGTTTGTAGTACTCGGCGGTGGGGCTCTGGAAGTCGATGGTCTGCGGGGCCATCGTGACGATCAGGTCGGAGCCGGCCTTGCCGCTGAGGTCGTGCAGCGCGTTCGACATGTGCTCGGCGTTGATGCCGTGCTCCAGGTCGATGTCGACGCCGTCGAACCCGTAGTCCTGCATGAGCTCGTAGGTGGTGTCGGCGAAGTTCTGCGCCTGGGTGGGGTTGGTGACGTTCACGTGACCGAGCTCGCCGCCCACGGAGATGATCACCTTGCGGCCCTCGGCCTGGATGGCGGCGATGTCCTCGCGGAATTGGGCGTCGGTGTAACCGGCGAGCTCCGACTCGGCGAGGTTGAAGGTGATACCGCCGTCGAGCTGGGGGTGATTGTCGGCGAAGGCGATCGCCACCAGGTTGTACTCGGAGGGGATCTCGGACAGCGGCATCACGGTGGAGCCGTTGTCGAAGTTGTGCCAGTAGCCGGTGAGCCACTGTTCGGTCTGTTGGGTCTGCGCGGAGTCGGGCGTGTTCTCGACCTGGGCGGGCTCTGCGGCCGCGGCACCGGTGGAGACGAGCGCGGTGGCGACCGCGGCGAGGCCGCCGAGGAGGGCGAGCCGGGTCTTCCGGAAGGTGAGCATCGGGGGGGTGCTCCTTTCGTCGAGCGGGGGGACGAAGGGTCCTAGCTCCGTGAGCCGGTAATTGTTAGGAAACTTTAAAGTTGACGACGGGGTGCGTCAACGGAAACGGTAAGGAAAGTTTGCGGTTTTCTTGGGCACCCGGTACCAGGAACGCCTTCCCCGCTGGTCAAAGCCCGTACTGGCCGCTTCCGCCGTCACGGATGTCCATGTCCTGGTTCAGCCTCGTGAACACGTCGTAGTCGATCGTGCCGGAACGGTAGAGGTCCATCAGGGCGTCCCGCCGCGACTGGATGATCTGCTCGTGGATCGCGCGACGGTTCTCGAGGCCCTTCTTGGCCTTGTGCAGTTCCAGCTCCGACTTCTCCTCCTCCGCCTCCAACAGGCTCTTCACCTGTCCGATCCGGATGGAGTAACGCTCGCGCATGGCGTCGGCGGTCCTACCGTCGACGTCGCCCTCGGTGAACAGTTCGTCGACCTTGCGGACCGCGGCGCAGCCCATCTCGTACTCGGCCCGCAGGTACTCCCTCTGCCGGGTCCCCTCGTCGGTCAGGCCCAGTCTGCGCAGCACCCACGGCAGGGTCGTGCCCTGGCCGACCAGGGTGCCCATCACCACCACCCCGGCGATGAAGATGAGCGCGCCCCGCTCGGGGAAGGCCTGTCCGTCCAACGTCGTCGGGAGCGACAGGGCGATCGCGAGCGAGATCGCGCCGCGCATACCGCTCCACCCGATCGCGACGCGTTCTCGGAAGGTCGACACCCCCAGCGGCATCTTCGGGACGAATCTCTGGATCGGGACGACGAACAGCATCAGCGTCATGCGCAGCGCCATCGCCGTGGCGGTCACCACCAAGGCCACCAGGAACAGCTGTACGAAGCCGAAGCTCTCGCGGACGGCGAGCACCACCGCGTCCAGTTGCAGGCCCAAGAGGACGAACAGGGTGGCCTCCAAAAGGCCGACCAGGGCGGTCCAGATGGTCCGACCGTTCAACCGGACCCGGGGAGGCAGCAGCCCCTCGCCGTGCGTGCCCAGATAGAAGCCGGCCACGACCGCCGCCAGAACCCCGGAGAACCCGGCCATCTCCGCGGGGATGTAGGCCACGAACGGGGTGACCAGCACCGTCATCAGCTGGAGGGAGGCGTCGCGCATCCGGACACGGGCCCAGGCGACCAGCACGGCGATCAGGGCCCCATAGGCCAGCCCGCCCACCACGACCTTGCCCAGCTCCAGGAGGGCGTCTCCCGGGGTGAGCGGATGGGCCATCGCGGTCAAGGCCAGGCTGAACAGGGTCAGGGCCACGCCGTCGTTGATGAGGGACTCGCCCTCCAGGATGGTGAGCACGCGGCGCGGGGTGCCGGCGCGTTTGAGGATCGCCGAGGCGGCGACGGCGTCGGTCGGGGCGATGGCCGCGCCCAGGGCGATGGCGGCCGGCCACCCGGCGTCGGGGAGCAACAGGTGGATGACGGACGCCAGCCCCAGGGCGGTGAGCAGGGTGACCCCCACCGACATCACGATGATGGGGCGCATCAGGTCGCGCATGTCCTTGGGAGAGGAGAAGAACGCCGCGTTGTAGATCAGCGGGGGCAGGAAGACCAGAAGGATGATCTCCGGGCTGACCGACAGGGAGTGCATCCACGGGATCACTCCGAGGAGCATCCCCACCATCACCAGGACCACCGATCCGGGCACGCGGATACGTCCGGAGATCAACTGCCCCACGATGACCGCGATCACCACGACCAGCGCGGCGATCACATACTCCTCGACGTTCACCCGGCCCCTCCCGTCGGTCGACCGCACCAGCATGCCGCTCGGCGGGACCACTCGACGTGAGGACGCGCCGCCCGTGCCCGGTGGGCCGGTACGGCGCGTCGTCCGTGTTCACACGGGGTGGGAGCCTCAGCGCACCACGACGAAGTCCTCCGGATCACGGGGCGGACGGTCCTTGGGCGGTTCGGCCGCGTACCCCACGGCCACGGCCCCCATCGGACGCCACTCCTCCGGGACCTCCAGCACCTCGCGGACCACGTCCGCGCAGAACATCGTGGAGGAGATCCAGGCCGACCCGAGACCCTCCATGGCCAGGCCCACCAGCAGGTTCTGTACCCCGGCGCCCATGGCGACCAGGAACATGGACCGCTCGGCGTCGGCACGACGCTCGTCCGGATACGGGTGGGCCCCGTCGGCGACCAGGAAGGGCACCACCAGATAGGGGGCCCGACGCAGGACGTCGCCCCTCCGGGTCCGTCGTGCGATCTGTTCCTCGGTGAAACCGTCCCCGCGCAGGTCCTCCACCCAGGCCTGGAGCATCGCGTCCAACAGACGTTCGCGGGTCTCGGGCGACTCCACCAGGACGAACCGCCACGGCGTGGTGTGATGCGGGGCCGGCGCGGTGATCGCCGAGGCGACCGCGCGACGTACCAGGGCCGGGTCGACCGGACGGTCGGAGAAGGAGCGTACGGTCCGTCGGGCCGGGACCACGTCACGCGACCCGTAACGGAACATGTCCTCGTCGGCGGGCCGCACGAGCTCGGCCGCCCCCGGACCGTCCTCCTCGGTCACCAGATCGCCCAGGCCGGAGATCACGGCCACCGGTATCGCGGAGGTCTTGCCCTTGACCAGCTCACCGGCGCCCGCCACCTCGTCGGCGATCGCGTTGATCGTCGCCTCCATGAGGTTGCCGTGGGCGTCGGTCGTGCCGCGCAGGTCCTGGAGCGCGCGCAGCCCGGCCGCCCCGATGGCCACGTCCGTCTGCCCCTCTCGCCAGGGGCGTCCGAAGGTGTCGGAGATCACCACGCCCACGCGCACGCCCAGACGGTCGAGGACTCCGGCCCGCAGGGTCCGCGCGGAGACGTCGGAGTCCTCGGGCAACAGCAGAACGGTGCCCGGCTCGACGTTGGAGGCGTCCACTCCCGCCGCCGCCATCACCAACCCCTGCCGGGTCTGCACGATCCGTGTGCGACCCATGCGGGCGACGACCCGCTCGGTCTCGGCGTCGATGGCCTTCTCGCGGTCCATCCGGACCGAACGTCCCTCGGCCTTGGAGACGATCTTGGAGGTGACGACGAGCACGTCCCCGTCGACCAGGGGCCGGCCGGAACCGGCCACGGCCTCGGCCACCAGTTCCGCGAGATCGTCGCCCGAACGGACCTCCGGGATGCCGAGAAGACCGCGTATCCGCAATTCGACGCTCATCGGCCCCCGTCCCCGCGCAGCTCCAGCGCCAGGTCCAGAGCGGCACGGGCGATCGCCTCGGTGGACTCGGGATCGCTCATGTACAGCGGACGGGAACGGACCTCGATGCCCTCGACCTCGGTGCCGGCGTCCGCCTCGTCGACCAGCCAACCGTCCAGTAGATCCGAGCCCAGGTGCGCGGCGACGGCGCCCGCGGAGGTCTCCACGCCGATCGCGGTCAGGCAGGCGTCGGCCATCCCGCGGACGGGCGCGCCGCCGATGATGGGAGAGACGCCCACCACGGTCTTGTCGACCAGGGCGTCGCGGATCCCGGGAACGTTGAGGATGGAGCCCACGCTCACCACCGGGTTGGACGGGGGGAGGAGGACGAGGTCGGCCTCCTTCACGGCCTCGATCACGCCGGGGGCGGGGCGGGAGTCCTCCGCGCCCACGCTGATGATCCGCTCGGCGGGCAGAGCGGCGCGGTGCTCGATCCACCATTCCTGGAAGTGGACGGCCCGTCGTCCCCGCTCGTCCTCGATGACCACGTGCGTCTCGACCTGGTCGTCGGTCATCGGGAGGAGGCGCACGCCGGGGCGCCAGCGGTCGCACAGCGCCTCGGTGATCGCGGAGAGGGGGTAGCCCGCGGCGATCATCTGGGCACGTACGATATGCGTGGCGGTGTCCCGATCGCCCAGACCGAACCAGGTGGGTTTCATCCCGTAGGCGGCGAGCTCCTCCTTGACCGTGAAGGTCTCGTCGGCCCTGCCCCAGCCCTGCTCCTCGTTGATCCCACCCCCCAGGGTGTACATCACGGTGTCCAGGTCGGGGCAGATCCGGAGACCGAAGAGGGTGATGTCGTCACCGGTGTTGCCGATGACGGTGATCTGGTGGTCTGTGGCCTGGTCGGGGCCGGTCGACGCGTCCGTTCCGAGTGCGGCCTTGAGGCCGCGGAGGAAACGCGCGCCGCCGATACCGCCGGCCGGTACGACTATCCGCATGCGCCCAAGTCTGGCAGGCTGGTGTCGTGTATGGGTCGTCTGCCCCGTGGTGGGCGCGATCCTTCGTGTCCGATCCGGTACCGAAGGTCGGTGAACCTTCGGGCCTCGGCCGCCATCCCACCCCATCGGCTCCGCGTTCGGTGTCCCCAGTGTCCGCCCGTGCCCGGCCGAGCCGATTCACCCGACAGTCCGACGATATGCCAAGCTTCCTCCGACGCGACGGCGAAGCAGCAGAGGGGAACCTCTCTTGAACAACGAAACACTGGAACGCCTACGCCTCCCCGGGGCCTGGGTCCTGCTGGGAGCGGCGGGCGTCACGATGCTCTCGGGCCTCATCAGGCTCATCATCGAGGCGAGCGAGATCGGCGGAAGCTTCGCCCGGTCCATGAACTGGGCCGGAGACTCCTTCTATGGTCTCACGGTCACGCTGCTTCTGGTAGCCGCGGTGGTCCTGGTCTTCACCAGTGAGCGGGCCCGTCAGTCCGCCTTCCCCGTGGTCCTGACCACGATGATCCTGGCCGGTGTCGGTCTGCTCTTCTGCCTGATCGGGCTGATCAGCGGGTTCATCGAGGTCGACAACGGCGGTCTCGCCTTCGCCGGCTTCCTGTCCAGGGCGGCTCAGGGCGCGGTGCTCGGCTTCTTCGGGTTCTACCTGATCAAGATCTTCAACGACCCGACCGTGGTTCCGCGGGCGCAGCCGCAGCAGGCGCAGTACGGGCAGCAGTTCCCGTCCCCGACGGGCACGCAGCAGCCGTTCGCCCAGCCCGGCTACCCGGCCCAGGCCGACGCCTCCCAGCAGGTCTACGGTCAGCAGTACGGACAGGACGCCCAGCAGGCCGTCTACGGCCAGGAGTCCGTGTACGGCCAGGACGCCGCCGCTCAGCAGCAGGCCTATGGCCAGGACGCCGCTCAGCAGGCGTACGGGACCGACGCCCAGCAGCAGGCCTACGGCCAGGAGGCGGCCTATGGTCAGGACGCCGCGGCTCAGCAGCAGGCGTACGGTACCGACGCTCAGCAGGGCTACGGTCAGCAGTACGGCCAGGAGGCCGCTCAGCAGCAGTACGGTACCGGCGCTCAGCAGGCCTATGGTCAGGACGCCGCGGCTCAGCAGCAGGCCTACGGCACCGGAGCCCAGCAGGGCTACGGAAGCGGCGCCCAGCAGGCGTACGGTACCGACGCCCAGCAGGGCTACGGTCAGCAGTACGGCCAGGAGGCCGCTCAGCAGCAGTACGGCACGGGCGCTCAGCAGGCCTATGGTCAGGACTCCGCGGCTCAGCAGCAGGCGTACGGTACCGGGGCTCAGCAGGCCTATGGTCAGCAGTACGGCACCGGTGCCCAGCAGGCCGCCTACGGTCAGGACTCCGCTCAGCAGCAGGCCTACGGCGCCGACGCCTACGGTCAGCAGTACACGGCCGATGCCTCCCAGCAGGCCTATGGTCAGCAGTACGGCCAGGGGGCCGCTCAGCAGAACGAGTACGGTCAGGCCTACGACCCCTCCCAGTACGCCCCGCAGCAGCCCTACGACGCTCAGGGCGGCGCGGACCAGCAGGCGCAGGAAGCCATCCAGAACGGGTGGTACCAGGACCAGTCGCAGCAGCAGACCGGTCAGGAGAACCCCGCCGCCCCAGGAGTTGAACCATTCTTTAACTCCAATGAGAACACTGGTGGGCAGACGTCGGACCAGAGTGGTGGGACGTACGGAAGCCAGTACGGTTCCGGCGCCGGCTACGGCTCTGACCAGCAGGGACAGGGCGGGGCCGACAATCAGCAGAACTGGTACGGCAACGACGGCCGACGCTGACCCGCCTCGGTTCGCCCCGCACTCGCGCGCCTTGGAAGGTACGTGAATTGCGTGGTAATCCACAGAACGGACATCGCGGGCCTGCCGTTGGCGGTTCGTTACATGATATTCAGTGGATTACCACGTAGGGCGCTTGACTCTTGGTGATGCGCCCGCGTGTAATTCCAATGTGGGATTTCCACCCGACCTGGGGGATGAAAAGGGTCGGGGACATCTATTGGGGGGCTACAGGAGGTGCGCATGAGCGAGGTCATCCCGCTGGCGCACGGCTCGGATGAAGATCTGGGCTGGCAGGAACGTGCCCTGTGCGCGCAGACGGACCCGGAGGCGTTCTTCCCCGAGAAGGGCGGCTCGACCCGGGAGGCCAAGAAGGTCTGTCAGTCGTGCGAGGTACGGGCGGAGTGCCTGGAATACGCGCTGGAGCATGACGAACGCTTCGGTATCTGGGGGGGACTCTCCGAACGCGAGCGCCGAAGGCTGAAGAAAGCCGCCGGGGGAGATTTCGATTTCCTGGCGGACATGCTCTAGGGGCGAGTGTCGCGATGCGCGTCCGGGCGATGAGCCCGGGCGCGCTTTTTCATGTTCGGCGGCGATCGCGTGACTTCGGAGGGATTGGTCACTCCACCCCCGGAGCGGTGAATGCTCCGATATGGTCGGCTCGGTCCCCCCGGCCCGAATAGCCCCGCAATGGCGCGGGTGGCGTATCGTGAGGTCCCGCGTTCGCGCTCGCGAACCGTGTCCGGCGCGCATACGCTCTCACCGGTCGTTCCCCCGGCCGCGCCGCACCCCGGCCCCGTAGACGAGGGCCGGCCCCTTCTCCCGGAGAGAACCCGCCACCGCCGTGCTTGACCTGGATTCCGCCCGCCACGTCGTCACCGCGGTCATCGTGTCCCACGACGGCGCACGTTGGCTGCCGGAGACCCTGTCCGCGCTGCGCTCCCAGTCCCACCCCGTCCAACGCGTCGTGGCCGCGGACACCGGAAGCGCCGACGGCAGCCCCGACCTCTTGGCGGAGTACCTGCCCGCCGACGCGATCATCGACCTGCCCGCCGATACCGGCTACGGCGACGCGATCCGCGCGGCCCTCGAACTCCCCCGCTCCAGCACCGAGGTTCGGGGCTTCGACGACGACGCCACCGAGTGGATCTGGCTGATCCACGACGACCTGACCCCGGAACAGGACACCCTCGAACGGCTGCTGGAAGCGGCCGACCAGGACCCGCGCTCCGCCGTGCTGGGGCCCAAGCTCCGCGACTGGTTCGACCGTCGTCTCCTGGTGGAGGCCGGCGTCACCATCGACGGGGCCGGTCGCCGCGAGACCGGTCTGGAACAGCGTGAGTTCGACCATGGTCAGCACGACGGCACCCGCCAGGTGCTGGCCGTCTCCAGCGCGGGCATGCTGATCCGTCGCGACGTGTGGGAACGCCTCGGGGGGTTCGACCCGGCGCTGCCCCTCTTCCGCGACGACATCGACTTCTGCTGGCGCGTGGGCGGTGCCGGTCTCCGGGTCCGCCTGGTCACCGAGGCCGTCGCCTACCACGCGGAGGCCTCGGCCCGCCGTCGGCGCAGGATCACCGCCACCCGTAACCACCCGCGTCGGGTGGACCGCCGGCACGCGGTGTTCGTCCTGCTCGCCAACCTGCCGGTGGGCGGCATGGTGTTCGCCCTGTTGCGCAACTCGGTGGGGTCCCTGCTGCGCGTGATCATGTACCTGCTGATCAAACAGCCGGCCAACGCCCTGGACGAGGCGGCCGCGATCACCCTGGTCTACGGGAGGCCCTTCCGGTTGGCCCGGGCCCGGTTCCGGCGTCGCCGCGACCGCAGACGCACCTACAGCGCGATCCGCCCCTTCCTGGCCCGGGGCGTGGCCATGCGGCAGTTCGCCGACGCCGTCACGGGGCTGCTCACCGGGGAGCCCGTCGGAGACACCGCCGGCCGACACCAGGCGGTCACCGTGGCCCCGAGCGAGGACGACGGAGTGGTCGACGACTCCACCTCGTTCTTCCGGCGCGTGATCCTCCGACCCGGGGTGCTGCTGGTCATCGGTCTGACCGTGGTCACGATCATCGCCGAGCGCTCTCTGTTCTTCGGCACCCTGCTCGCCGGGGGCGCGCTTCCACCGGTCGCGGGCAACGCGTTCGACCTGTGGCACCTGTACCTGTCCGCCCATCCCGACAGCGGGGTGGGAGCCGATGGTCCGGTGCCGCCCTACGTGGGTCTGATCGCTCTGCTGTCCACCCTGACCCTGGGCCAACCGTGGCTCGCGGTGATGGTGATCCTGCTGGGCTGTGTCCCCCTGGCCGGGTCGACCGCCTACCTGCTCGCCCGCGAGGTCCTGCGCTATCGCCCGGCCCGACTGTGGATGGCCGGCGCCTACGCGTTGATGCCCATGGCCACCGGGGCCGTCGCCCAGGGACGCCTGGGCACCGCGCTCGTCCACGCCCTGCTGCCAGTGCTCGGCCTGCTCCTGGTCCGGCTGTTGTCGATGCCGCCCAAGAGTTCACGAAGAGCCGCCTGGGGGCTGGGGCTGGTCCTGACGGTGGCCACCGCCTTCGTGCCGCTCGTGTGGCTGTTGTGCCTGGTCACCGGGGTTCTGGTCGCGGCCGCCTTCGGCCACCTGGGACGTCGCGTCTACGTCAGTATCGCGATCGCCCTGGCCGTGCCGATCGTGCTGCTCATGCCGTGGACCCTGGAACTGCTGCTGCACCCCGGACTATGGCTGTTGGAGGCCGGGCTGCACCGGCCCGAACTGTCCGATCCGGGGGCCACCCCGGGCGAACTGCTCCTACTCTCCCCGGGCGGTCCCGGCACCCCGCCCTTCTGGGTGACGTCCGGCTTCATCGCCGCCGCCCTGTGCTCCCTGCTGCTGCTCCGCAACCGGATGCTCGTCGCGGCGGGATGGTCTCTGGCCCTGTTCGGGCTGCTCATCGCCATCGTGACCAGCCGGATCGTGATCGAGCCCTACTACGGGGGACCGCCCGCCCAGGTCTGGCCCGGGGTCGCGCTGGCCTTCTCCGCCACCGCCGTACTCCTGACCGCCGCCACGGCGGCCCGCGCCTTCGGCGACATGATCAAGTGGGGGAGCGCGCGCGAGACGACCACCGGAGGGCGGTGGAGGCGGGGGCTCGAACGTTGCTTCGCCGTGGGTGTGGCGACCTTGGCCCTGGCCACGCCCCTCTCCGCCGCCGGAATGTGGATGTGGGAGGGCGTCGACGGCCCGCTCACCGCGAACGCCGCGCCCACCGTCCCGGGCGCTCTGGAGAGCGTCAGCTCCGACGGGACACGTCCGCGCACGCTCGTCGTCACCCCGCGAGAGGACGGGAGCGTCGACTACGTGGTGGTGCGCGGACGCGAGCCGCGTCTGGGCGAGGAGCGCGTCATGCCGCCGCCCGATACCCGCGTCGCCATGGACCGGGCCGTCTCCGAACTGGCCGCCGGTCGGGGCGGGGACCCGCTGGTGACCCTTCTCGACCACGGCGTCCAGTACGTGCTCTACCCCCGCCCCGAACTGGGTGCGCCCTCCGACGCCACCATGGTCGACACCCTCGATGGGACCCCCGGTCTGGGACGACAGTCGCTGTCGGACCACTACGGCCTCTGGCGGATCGCGGAGCCCACCGGGGAACTGCGCGTGGTCTCCGAGGACGGGACCACGGACGAGGCCCTCGTGGTCGACGGGAGCGCCGACGAGTTCACCGCCACGCTGGAGCCGGGGCACACCGGTCGGCTCCTGGCCCTGGCCGAACCCGCCGGAGCCGATTGGCGGGCCACCCTCGACGGGGTCGCGCTGTCCCCGGTCGACACCGGTAACGGCACCCAGGCCTGGGAGCTGCCGGTCGACGGCGGAGAGCTGTTGATCAGACACTCCGATCCGGTGCACACCGCCTGGGTGATCACCCAGGGTCTCCTTCTCCTCGTCGTATCCGTGCTCGCCGCTCCGGGAGTGCGCACCGAGGAGGAACGCCGGCTCATCGAGGCCACACCGATGCCCCGCCCCCGCCGCCCTCGCAGGGCGGGGCCCGCACAGCGCCGAGGACGTCGGGGGCGTGGCGGAGGCGCACGGTCCTCGACCGAGGCCCCCTCCACGGGCGGCGTCGCGGCGCCGGAGGAGCCCGTGCCGGAGAACGACTCCGTACCGGGGGACGAGGGCACCGGGACGAAGGACCGTGGAGCGGACGAAGGGACCGCCCGACCCGCCGCGGAACGGTCGGCGGACGAGCCGACCACCACCGGTTCCATCCCCGCGGTACGCGGCCGACGTCGCGCCGAACGAGGGGGCCGGAAGGCCGGTAGGCGCAGGGCGACGGGCCGACGCCGCGCCGGTTCCCCGCGCGAACCGGAGCGGCCGGAGAACGACGACACGAGGGAGGGGTAGGCCGTGCGGCTCATCGTCGAGAACCGATTCGCCCTGTTCGGGCTGGTCGCGTTGGCGTTGCTGGCCCTGTTCGGGCTCGCGTTCGGGCTGCGGCCCCTCACCCCCTCGCTGGGGGTGAGGGAGGCGGGCACCCTGCGCCCCGAACTGGCCTCACGCGTGTGTCCCGCGCCCCACGAGACCTCGGGCGACGCGGAGAGCTCGGTGGCGGCCTTCGCCCCCAGGGTCGGCCGCGACGACGAGGGGGAACTGTGGGCCGTCCCCGTCAACCGGGCCCCCGAACGGGACGAGGACGACGAGGACGCGAGCGGCTCCGACCGGGAGGACGAGACCGACGACGGCGGTTCCGAGGAACGCAGGGACCTCCTCGCCGACGAGCTCACCGAACCCGGGAGGATCTGGCGGGCCGACGTCGGCGACGCGGTCCTGCCCACCGCCCTGCGTGCCGAGGGGGCGCTCGCCTCCGGCCTCGACGCCGCCCAGATCACCCTCACCGACGACGCCGTCACCGAGGTCCGCTGCGTCGAACCGGCCATCGGCACCTGGTTCGCCGTGCCCGGGGCCGGTGGGATCGACGAGGTCGAACTCGACACCCTCACCGTGCACCTGACCAATCCCGAGGAGTTCAGGGCCACCGTCAGCGTCGACCTCTACACCGCGGAGGGGCCCTCGTACTCGCCGGAGAGCCGGGGGATCGACCTGGGCGCGGGGGAGTCGACCACCCTCGACGTCACCGAGTTGGTCCAGAGCACCGGTTCCGTCGGTGTCCACGTGCGGACCAGTACCGGACGGGTCGCCGCCTCCCTGCTCGCCGAGCACGCCGAAGGCCACACCGACTGGGTTCCGCCCACCCGGGCGCCCGACACCGAGCACGTCGTCCCGGGAGTCCCCGGTGGGGACGGGACCCGTCGGCTCATCGTCGCCGCCCCCGGAGACGCACCCGTCGAGGTCCGTGCGCGCGTGATCCCCGATATCGGGGACGAGGAAGAGGGGGACGGGGCCTCCGAAGAGGAGCCGATCGTCCTGAACGTCCCGCCCGCCGCCTCCGCCTGGGCCAGTCTGGAGAGCGCCCTGGGAGGACTCCCGGGGACGGTCGTGCTGGAGGCCGACGCTCCGATCGTCGCCGGTGTGATCGTGGAGGAGACCGAGGTGGACGGCGACGACAAGGACGTCGTGGACACCGCCTACACGTCCGCGGTCGAACCGCTCTCGTGGCCGCTCGACGTCACGGCCGTGATCCCCGAGATGCCCGAGGGCCTCGACGTGGAACTGATGTTGGGCGCCCCCGAGAGCGACGCCCGGATCGTGGCCACCCCCATCGCCGCCGACGGCAGCATGGGCGACGCCGTACGCGCCGAGGTGACGGCCGGGACCACCCACGTCTTCGACACCGAGACCGAGGGCTGGGGCCCGCCCACGGGCATCGACCCCGACGACGGCTACACGATCCGGCTGGAGCTCCTGGAGGGTTCCGGCCCGGTGTACGCGGCCCGTGTCCTGCGATCCGACCCCGGCGTCAGCGTCATGCCCGTCCCGCCCGCCCCCATCGAGGTGCGGCTGCCCATCGTCCGCGACAGCATGACCGGCCTGGTCCCCGGCGAGTGACCGACCCGCGGTCTCCACCTCGACCCCCTGTGGTGACCGGCAGGTGATCTCTCATCTCACCCCGGACATCACCCGAAGCGCCGGCGGAGGCCCGAAGCGAACACGGCCCCTACTCGGGGTCGACGGACTCCGGTTCCACTCCGAGCAGGTTGGCCACCTCCTCGACCACCGCCTCGTGGACGAGGAGGGCCATCTCGTCGGGGTCCTTGGTGCGGATCTCCACCGGGCGTCGATAGACGACGATCCTCGCCCGCCCTGTGGGGTTGGTCTCCAAACGGGAGAAGGGGATCGTTTCGGAGGGATCACGATGGAGCGGCAACGGGGGGACGTCCTCGACGAGGAAGTCCACGTTCGCCAGCTCGCGTGCCCACAGGCGTTCCAGGCGTTCGACGGCGTCCAGGACAAGGTCGTCGAAGGCCTGGGCTCGGCTGCGGAACACCGGCAGGTCAGAGGGCACGAGAGGACCGCGGATGCCTCGGCCGCGGCGGTCCCGGCGCCGCACTCGGTCTGGTTGGCCACTGGAAAGGCGCACTCGTCGCACACTTCGAGACTAAGCCATCGGAGGCCGGACGCGTAGCCCCGTTATGGGAGGGACCTCGGGCGGTGTCGAAGCCGCGGGACGGCTCTTCGACCACTTCCGGGTAAAGAACGGGCATCCGAAAACATACGGCTCATGGGACGATGCTGGCGTGTCCTTCGGTAAAGGCATACAGTCGAACGCTGTGAGCCATGTTCGACGCTGTTCCCGCACCGCGTGCAGGCAGCCCGCCGTATTCACGCTCACGTACGTCTACGCCGACTCCACGGCCGTTCTCGGCCCGCTCGCCGCCTATGTGGAACCGCACTGTTACGATCTGTGCGCCATGCACGCCGAGCGGCTGACCGCGCCGCGCGGTTGGGAGGTGGTCCGGCTTCCGGTCGAGACGTCGGGCGGTGGTCCCGGCAGCGATGACCTGGAGGCCCTCGCCGACGCCGTACGTGAGGCGGCGCGGCCGCCGGCGCGTCCGGAGTCGTCCCCGGGGGAGCCCGTGGGAGAAGGTCGGGAGACCATGCGCCGCGGCCATCTGCGCGTGGTCAGGTCCGAACGAGACGATCACCGCGACCCGCGCCTGCCCTGAGCGGCACGGCCTCGAACGTCGCGCGGCACGAACCTCTCCGGGCGATGCCCGTGGGGCCGGCCGGTCTTCCCTTGCTAGTTTTGTACGGCGCCCGGAACCTTCGGGCGCTGGACCGAACTCGTGGCAGAACCGACCTGGCCGGAGCAGACGTGGCTGACCTCGGAAGCATCTTCAAGGCATACGACGTGCGAGGTGTGATTCCGGACACTCTCGACGTCGATATCGCGCGAGCGATCGGAGCGGCCTTCGCCCGCGTGGTCGAAGGCCCCGCCGTGGTGGTCGCCCACGACATGCGACCCTCCTCTCCCGACCTCTCCCACGCCTTCGCCGACGGGGTCACCTCCCAGGGCGTCGACGTGGTGTTCGCCGGACTCGGCTCCACCGACCTGCTCTACTACGGCTCGGGCGCCCTCGACCTTCCGGGCGCGATGTTCACCGCCAGCCACAACCCCGCCGAGTACAACGGCATCAAGATGTGCCGGGCCGGCGCGGCGCCGATCAGCGCGGAGACCGGTCTGGACGAGATCCGCCGCCTCGCCGAACAGGGTGTGCCCGAGTACGACGGCCCCCGGGGCACGGTGACGGAGAAGGACCTGCTGTCCGACTACGCCGACTACCTGCGCGGCCTGGTCGACCTGTCCGGTTCCCGTCCGCTGAAGGTCGTGGTGGACGCCGGTAACGGCATGGGCGGGTACACCGTCCCGGCCGTTCTGGAACAGGGGCTGCCGCTGGAGATCGTGCCCCTCTACTTCGAACTCGACGGCACCTTCCCCAACCACCCGGCCAACCCCCTGGACCCGGACAACCTGGTCGACCTCCAGGCGAAGGTCCGCGAGACCGGTGCCGACGTCGGCCTGGCCTTCGACGGGGACGCCGACCGCTGCTTCGTCATCGACGAGCGCGGCGAACCGGTCTCGCCCTCGGCGGTCACCGCTCTGGTGGCCTCCGAGGAGCTGAAGCGCGAGCCGGGCTCCATCATCATCCACAACCTCATCACCTCGGCGGCGGTGCCCGAGATCGTCGCCGAGCGCGGCGGCCGGCCCGTCCGCACCCGCGTCGGTCACTCCTACATCAAGGCGACCATGGCCGAGACCGGTGCGATCTTCGGTGGTGAGCACTCCGCCCACTACTACTTCCGGGACTTCTGGCGGGCCGACACGGGTATGCTCGCGGCGATGCACGTCCTGCGTGTCCTGGGGGCGGGCGACCGCCCGCTCTCGCGGATCACGGAGGAGTACTCCCGCTACGCGGCCTCGGGCGAGATCAACTCCAAGGTCGCCGACGCCCCCGGCCGTATGGCGGCGGTACGCTCGGCGTTCGCCGAACGTGACGGTGTCACCGTCGACGAACTCGACGGCCTCAGCGTCACCCTGCCCGGCGGGGCCTGGTTCAACCTGCGAGCCTCCAACACCGAGCCGCTGTTGAGGCTCAACGTGGAGGCCGCCGACGACGACGAGGTGGCGCGCCTTCGCGACGAGGTCCTGGACATCGTCCGCGCCTGACCCCGCCTCACACGAGGCCATCACACGAGGAACGAGAACCATGAGCACGAAGATCGACGGCTGGCTGCTGGAGATCCTGGCCTGCCCGCAGAGCCAGGCCCCGCTGCGTCACGACCCCGAGACGGACGAGCTGGTCTGCGACGAGAGCGGCCTGGCCTACCCGATTCGGGACGGTATTCCGGTCCTGCTCGTCGACGAGGCGCGCAAGATCTCCTAGAGGGCGACGGGTCGGGACCGAAAAGGTCGGGTCCGGAATGGAACGTTCCTTCGGTTCCGACAGTCATAGGGGGTACGTCGGCGCGGGCGGAGCCCTCAGTGGGCTCCGGTCGCCCGCGCGTGGCGTGATCGACGTTGCCTGCCCGTACTCTGGTCTTGCCCCCAGCCCGTGACGACCTCCCAGGAGGACACCGATGCCCGGTCCCGAATCGCTACTGCCGAGCGACCCCTCATCGTTCGGTGAATACAGCGTGACCGGACGTCTGGGGAAGGGCGGCCAGGGCGTCGTCTACCTCGCCGAGGACGCCGATGGGGAGGAGTACGCGGTCAAGGTCCTCAACGACCAGTGGTCGCAGGACTCCGATCTGCGCAAGAGGTTCGAGAAGGAGGTCCGGGCCGCCCAGCGGGTCGCCTCCTTCTGCACGGCGGCGATCATCGACGCCCGGCTCGACGGTGATCCGCCCTACGTGGTCAGCGAGTTCGTGCCGGGCAAGGACCTACAGGAGGCCGTCGCCAAGGGCAAGCAGGTGCGCGGGGCGGCGCTCCAGCGGTTGGCCGTGTCCACGGCGACCGCGCTCGTGGCGATCCACAAGGCCGGCATCGTCCACCGTGACTTCAAGCCCGGCAACGTGCTGCTCGGTCCGGACGGGCCCCGGGTCATCGACTTCGGTATCGCCCGGGTCGACGACGGCACCGCCACCATGACCAATTCGATCGTCGGTACGCCCTCCTACATGGCCCCCGAGCAGATCGAGGGGCGTGGGATCACCGACAAGTGCGACATCTTCGCGTGGGGCTGCGTGATCGCGTTCGCCTCCACGGGGCGGGCGCCGTTCGGATCCGACACCGTTCCGGCCGTGGTGCACCGCGTGGTCAGCGCTCCGCCGGACCTGGAGGGCATCGACGAGGCCCTGCGCCCCATCGTCGAGTCCTGCCTGGACAAGGACCCGGCCCGGCGTCCGAACGCCCAGCGGCTGCTCATGCGGCTGCTCGGCCACGACTCCGAGGACGCCGACACCGCGGACGCCTTCCGGCAGGGTGAACAGGTCGCCCAGACCGGTCTGTTGAACGGCGCGCGGTTGCCGCAGGTCCAGTATCCGCAGACCGGTGGACACCCCGGTATGGGCTATCCGCCGGGGGTCTCCGACCCGAGGGCGGGCCAGAACCCCGCGATCTCCAACCCGACCCCGGGCCTGGGCGCCCCGGGCATGTCGGACCCGCGCCCCGGGCAGATGGGGCACCCCATGAGCTCGGATCCCCGTCAGGGCGGGTACGCGGGGCACCCGGGCATGTCCGATCCGCGCCCCGGGATGCCCGCCTACCGACACCGTCCGCAGATGCCGCAGCACGGCGGGAACCCGATGACGACCGGGGCCGTGCGCCCCGACCAGACCTTCCAGGGAGGCTATCCGCAGCAGAGGGGGAAGGACTCGGTGCTCCAGCAGAGCTGGGTGATCCCGCTCGTGCTCATGACCATCGTCATCCTCATGCTGCTCCTGCTCATCCTGGCTCTCAGCGGCTGATCGGGGCGTCCACGCGTCCGGTGGTCAGACCCGTGTGAGCTCGTCCACCGCGCGGGAGATCGCCTCGTCCACCAACTCGCGGATCCGGGGCCACCTGTCGTCTGCGGAGTCGCTCGGCAACACGGTGACACTGTCGCCGCCGGAGGTCTCCCACGCCCGCCGGGTACCGTCGGGCATGGTCAGGTGCGTGTCGGCGGTCACCGCCAGCACACCCGAGGGCGGGTCCCCCACCTCCTGCACGATCACGTAGAGGTTCAGGGTCGCCCCTTCCGTCGCCAGTTCCATGCGGGTCCACCACTGGGCGGCCCCGTGGGTGAGCGGTCTGCGGGGCGGGGGGACGGCGTCGCGATCCGTGTCCTTCTCACCGTCCTCGGAGGAGACGGCGGCCCGGGCGGCGGGGTCCAGCGCGCGCAGGAGGAGTTCGACCGGGGCGCTCCGGGAACGGACGTGTTCCATGACGCGTCGGCGGGTCGCGACGGCCAAGGGCGGCACACGGCCACCCGTCACGGGGAGGTTCCCCGGGTTCCAACCGATCTCCCGACGCAGTGCCTCGATCACCAGACGGGCGAAGTGCGCGACCAGCGCGGCGAAGTGCTCCTCCGGATCCTCTCCCTTGCGGAACACCGGTGGGGGAGTGCGCGGATCCAGCAGTAGGGGCGGGTGGTCGGCGCGCTGAAGGACCCGGGAGGCCAGGGCCCACGGCAGCGCGTGGAGAGCCTCGCCCTCGCTCTCGGATCCGTCGAGTTCGTTCATGAGCCGGACACATTCGGCGTAGGCGTGGGCGGCGCGGACCACCGGGTGGGCGGTGATCCCCGCGGCCTCGGCGAGGGCCAGGGTGTGTTCGCTGGTCAAGGGGGCGCCGGACGTGCGCGGAGAGGGCGGGAGTCCCGCGGCCCGTCCTGCCAGGGTCGCCACGTAAGGGCCGGTCAGAGGCGGTTCGGCCCCCGCCGGGGCGGCCAGCAGCAGTTCCGCGAGCTCGGGGCCGCCGCCCCATTCCTGGACCCGGTCGTGGGTGAGGGCGCGTCTGGCGGCGGTGCGCTCCGTCAGGGGGTTGCGCTGGAGACGTCTGGCCCAGATCTCCCTGAGGCGGTCGACGTCCGTGAGTTCTGCGCGCACGCGGTCCGGGAGGGCCTCCGGGACAGGGGCGACGAGTCGGCTGTTCACGTGTGTTCACGTAGCCCGTCGACGGTTTGCCAAAACATGCCGAACGGTTGGTCTGGGGCCTCTGTGAAGGAGGTATTCCCAGGGGACCAACGGGTTTTTCGAGACTGCTGATGCGTACGTGACCTATGGGGTTTTCGGGACGTTCGAAGCGCTCGGCGGCACGGGACGCCTGGTGCGGAGGAGGCGCATCGCCTTCTCCTTCTCGAAGTCCAGAGCCCGGGTGGGAGCGGCGGTGAGACGGCCCAGACGTTCCCCGTGCGCGCGTACCCGTGCCAGCACCTCGGGTTCGGCCAGAACGCGCAGAGCGAAGGAGAGGGCGGCCGGAGGGATGTCGAACTCGCGCTCCAGCTCCAGCCCGACCTCTATGGTCCGCAGATCCTCCTCGGTGAAACGGCGGTGCCGATGGCCGCGCCCGGTCGGCGGGTCCTGGGTACGGGGGAGCAGACCGAGAGCCTCCCGATAACGGAGCATCCGGGCCGTTCCGCCGACCCGTTCGGCGGCCGCCGAGATCGGCACCGGGGCGGATTCGGTGCCGGAAGCGGTGAAGACGTCGTCGCGGGCGGCCATGCGTGTGACTGTAACCCACCCGGACGGTCGCACGGGATCAATCTGACGCCCTGTTGTCAAGTTTGTGACCGGCGCCGGGGCACGGGCCTAGAATCAAGGTCGCCACCACGACTTGACGAGTGAGGAACGCATGGCATTCGACTTCAAGGTCGCCGATCTCTCCCTGGCCGAGTTCGGCCGCGACGAGATCCGCCTCGCCGAGCACGAGATGCCCGGTCTCATGGCCACCCGCGCCGAGTACGGGGACAGCAAGCCCCTCAAGGGCGCCCGCATCATGGGCTCGCTGCACATGACCGTGCAGACCGCCGTCCTCATCGAGACCCTCGTCGCCCTGGGCGCCGAGGTCCGCTGGGTGAGCTGCAACATCTTCTCCACCCAGGACCACGCGGCCGCCGCCGTCGTCGTCGGCCCCGACGGCACCGTGGACGACCCCAAGGGCGTCCCGGTCTTCGCCTGGAAGGGCGAGACGCTGGAGGAGTACTGGTGGTGCACCGAGCAGGCGCTGACCTGGCCGGGTGCCGAGGGTCCCAACATGATCCTGGACGACGGCGGCGACGCCACGATGCTCGTCCACAAGGGCGCCGAGTACGAGAAGGCCGGCGTGGTCCCGGACCCCGCGACCGCCGACAGCGAGGAGTTCTCGGTCGTCCTCACGCTTCTCCAGGAGAGCCTGAAGAAGGACGCCCGCAAGTGGACGACCATCGCCGAGGGCATCATGGGCGTCACCGAGGAGACCACCACCGGTGTGCTCCGTCTGTACGAGATGCAGCGTGACGGCGTCCTGTCCTTCCCCGCGATCAACGTCAACGACTCCGTCACCAAGAGCAAGTTCGACAACAAGTACGGCATCCGCCACTCGCTGCCGGACGGCATCATGCGCGCCACCGACGTCCTCATCGGCGGCAAGGTCGCCGTGGTCTGCGGTTACGGCGACGTCGGCAAGGGCTCGGCCGAGGCGCTGCGCGGCCAGGGCGCCCGCGTCATCGTCACCGAGATCGACCCGATCAACGCCCTCCAGGCGGCCATGGACGGTTTCCAGGTCGCCACCCTGGAGGACGTGCTGGAGACCGGTGACATCTTCATCACCACCACCGGCAACTTCAACGTGATCATGGCCGACCAGATCGCGCGCATGAAGCACCAGGCGATCGTCGGCAACGTCGGTCACTTCGACAACGAGATCGACATGGCCGGCCTGGCGAAGATCCCCGGTATCTCCAAGAAGGAGATCAAGCCGCAGGTCCACGAGTGGACCTTCGAGGACGGCAAGTCCGTCCTGGTGCTCTCCGAGGGCCGTCTGCTCAACCTGGGCAACGCCACCGGTCACCCGAGCTTCGTGATGTCCAACAGCTTCACCAACCAGGTCATCGCGCAGATCGAGCTGTTCACCAAGACCGACGCGTACCCGACCGGCGTCTACACGCTGCCCAAGCTCCTCGACGAGAAGGTCGCCCGTCTGCACCTGGACGCGCTCGGCGTCAAGCTGACCCGCCTCACCAAGGAGCAGGCCGCCTACATCGGCGTGGACGTGAGCGGTCCCTACAAGCCGGACCACTACCGCTACTGAGAGGCGAGTTCCTCCGGAGATGACACTCCCCTCACACGAGGTGGCGGACCTCGGCCTCAGCGGGGCCGGGGTCCGCCGTGTGGCCTGGGCCGAACGCTCCATGCCGGCGCTGCGCAGCGTCCGTGAACGCTTCGCGGCCGAACGCCCCCTGGCCGGTCTGCGCCTGGCGGCCTGCCTGCACGTGACCGCCGAGACGGCGAACCTGCTCCGCGTCCTGCGCGCCGGGGGCGCCGAGGTCTGGCTGGCCGCCTCCAACCCGTTGTCCACCCAGGACGACACGGCGGCCGCCCTGGTCGCCGAGTACGGTGTGGCGGTGCACGCCTGGGCCGGTATGGACACCGCCGCCTATGACCGCAACCTGGTCACCGTCCTGGAGTCCCGCCCCCATCTGCTCCTGGACGACGGCTGCGATCTGGTCAACACGGCGCACAGCCACCGGCCCGACCTGTTGGAGGGCGTCCTGGGCGGTTGTGAACAGACCACCACCGGTGTGATCAGGCTGCGCCGGATGAGCGCCGAGGGGGAGCTGCGACTTCCGATGGTCGCGGTCAACGACACCCGTACCAAGCGGATGTTCGACAACCGCTACGGCACAGGGCAGTCCACGGTGGACGGGGTGCTGCGCGCCACCAACACGCTGCTGGCCGGACGCACGGTGGTGGTGGCCGGTTACGGCTACTGCGGCCGAGGCCTGGCCGAACGCTTTCGCGGCATGGGCGCGAACGTGTTCGTCACCGAGGTCGATCCGGTCAAGGCCCTGGACGCCGTCATGCAGGGGTACACGGTCACCACCATGGACGTCGCGGCCCACCTCGGCGACGTGTTCGTCACCGCCACCGGGAATCGCGACGTGGTCCGTCGAGAGCACCTGGAGTCGATGCGCGATGGGGCGATCCTCGCCAACTCCGGTCACTTCGACCTGGAGATCGACCTCAACGCCCTCGACTCCCTCGCGGTCTCGGTCGACCGGGGGGTGCGCGAACAGGCCGACGAGTACGTGTTCGCCGACGGCCGTCGCATCCTCCTGCTGTCCGAAGGGCGTCTGGTCAACCTGGGCGCCGCGGAGGGACACCCCGCCGCCGTCATGGACCTGTCCTTCGCGGTCCAGGCCTTGACCACCGAGTGGCTGGCTCGGACGCACACCGACCTTTCACCGGGCGTCGTCGAGGTGCCCGAGGAGATCGACCACGAGGTCGCCCGCCTGGAACTGGCCGCCCTGGGGGTCGGCATCGATACGCTCACCCCGGAGCAGGAGTCCTACCTGAACTCCTGGCGTCCCTGACCTCGGGGGATCATCGGCCGTAGGGCGGCGGGGGCGGGGTGGGGCCGCCGGGGCCCTGAGGCCCGCCCTGGTACGCCGACCACGGGCCCGGGGCGTGCGGGGCGCCCTCCCACGGGGAACGCGGGGCCGAGGCGCCGCGCAACGACTCCAGACTGCGCCGACGCCGCTCCGCCAGCACGGCGGCCAGGAAGACCGGAGGCGTGGTTCCGGGAGGCGGCGGCGGACTCACCTGAGAGGCGACCGAGTCGGCCAACCGGGAACCCATCTCGTGGCGGGTGTGCTCGGCGAGCTCCCCATAGCGCATCACGTACTGGCGGGCGGCGTTGGCGGTCTCCGGGGCCAGACGCGACAGTTCCGCCGCCGCGGCCCAGGCCGCCATCTGCGGCGGCATGGGGATCTCCACGTCCCGGCGGCTTCCGGTGCGCTCCTCCACCACCATCGTCCCGGCCACGAAGTCGCCGACCCGACGGCCGTTCGGGTTGATCATCGAGGTGAGCAGGGCGATCAGTCCGGAGGACGCCCAGATCTCCACGGAGGCGGAGAGGGCGCGGCCCAGGGCCTGCCGGAAGCGCACGGGCGAACCGTCGGTGCCGACCACACGCAGTCCCAGCGCCATCTTGCCCAGGGTCCGGCCACGCGAGATCGTCTCGAACGCGGTCGGATAACCGACGATGATGAGGACGGGCAGCGCCAGACCGAGGGCGGCGGTCGCCGCCGTGTCCAGGGACGTACCGACCCACATCATCACGACCATCACCATGATGATCATGACGATCTGGAGGATGCCGTCGATGGCCATGGCCGCGATACGGGTGACGAACCCGGCCGGACGCAGCTCCAGGACGACCGCGTCCCCGGTGACCAACGGCGTCGTGCCGTACACGTCGTCTCCGGTCGCGCCGCCGCCGGGGTAGGACACCAGTACACACTCCCTCGCCGGGTGTTCTGTCACGTTCCCCCCGACATTACCCGGCGTCGGCGGGCCGTGTTCGCATCGCCCGCGAAGCTCCGATGACGATCCAGTAGTGTCCGATACGTGGATATCGACGTGTTCGCGGCGGCTCACGCGCGAGAGTGGCAACGGCTGGACGAACTGGTGCGCGGGCGCCGTTCGCTCTCAGGTGAGGAGATCGACGAACTCGTCGAGCTCTACCAGCGGGTCTCCACGCACCTGTCGGTCGTGCGCAGCTCGGGACAGGACCCGGTACTGGCCGGGCGACTGTCCTCTTCGGTGGCCCGTGCCCGTTCGGCGGTGACCGGTTCGCACTCCTCCGGATGGGCCGACGTCGGCTCCTTCTTCACCCGGGTCTTCCCAGGCATCCTCTACCGTCTGCGCTGGTGGTGGCTGGGTGTCAGCGCGGGCACGGTGCTGGTCGCCACCGCCGTCGGTGTGTGGATCGCGAACGACCCCGAGGCCCTCGCCGCGCTCGGTACCCCCGAGGACATCGCCCGGTACGTCGAGTACGAGTTCGCCAACTACTACGTCGAGACACCGCCCGCGTCGTTCGCCGCCCAGGTGTGGACCAACAACGCCTGGGTGTCCGCGCAGGCGATCATCTTCGGGGTGTTCCTCGGTCTGCCGACCCTCTGGGTACTGCTGGTCAACGCGATCGGCATCGGATCGGCCGGGGGCATGATGTTCGCGCTGGGGCGCGGCGACGTGTTCTTCGCGCTGATCCTCCCGCACGGTCTGCTGGAGCTCACCGCGGTGTTCGTGGCCGGAGGCGTGGGGTTGAGGATCGGCTGGTCCATCATCTCCCCGGGCGACCGGACCCGTATGCGCGCCCTGGGCGAGGAGGCCCGGGCCGCGATCGCGGTGGCCCTGGGGCTGGTGGTGGTCCTGTTCATCTCCGGGCTCATCGAGGGCCTGGTGACCGGCTGGATCACCAACACCTGGGCCGCCATCGGTATCGGCGTGGTCGCCGAGGCGCTGTTCTTCCTCTACGTGTTCACCGTCGGCCGGAAGGCCTACGAGGAGGGTGAGACCGGCGACATCGCCGACGCCCCCGCCGCCGTCCCCGTGGCCTAGCCGGAGGCCCCCGATCCGCGGAACTCCCTTCCGGGGTCGACGAAGGACTCGCTCATCCGGTCGCGGGCCAGACGGGTCTGAGGATGATCGGGGCCCAGGATCCGTGCCCGCCCCTCCATGACCCGGTGGAAGATCTCCCTCGCCCGAGGACGGTGCTCGCGTCGCAACGCCACCAGGCCGCGTTTGTAGTCCGCGTTCAGGGTGAGGAGCTCCTCGTCCCCGAGAAGCCGCAGACGGACCTCGTGGACCCGGTCGAACAGGCGCTCCGCCGTGTCCAGGTCGTCCAGCCGCAGCGCCGCGTACCCGAGGGCGTCCATCGAGGCCAGGGTCTCGTCGGCCTCGGCCCCCTGTTCGCGCAGCCGCGCCTCCAACACCCTCTCGTGCAGGGCGCGCGCCTTCCTCCACTCCCCGCGCGCCCCCGCCACCAGGGCGATCTGGTGACGCGTGTCCAGCGTGCGCGGATGGTCCGCGCCGAGCACCCGCTCCCGGTCCGCGAGCAGCGCCAGGTAGCCCCGCTCGGCCTCCTCGACACGGTCCTGGAAGAGCAGACTCTCGGCGAGCAGGTGCCGGGAATGGAGGGTGAGCGGATGGTCGGCGCCGAACGCCCCCTCGGCGGTGCGCAGAGCGGCCGTCGCGGTCCGTTCGGCGTCCTCGAAACGTCCTAGGCGCAGACGTGCGCGGGCGGCCCCCAGCCCCACCCGGACCCGGAAGCCGGAGCCGAGCGCCGGCGCTCGGCCGGCCAGGGACGCCAGCGAGGTGAGGGCGTCCAGCTCGAACCACGGGTCCCGTTCGCCCTGCTCCTCCAAGAGCCGCTCCACCTCCGACACCAAGGGGGCGTCGTTCTCGCCCAGGCCCGCGCGCACCGTCTCCGAGATCAGGGGGTGCAGGAGCAGCGAGGTCCGCTCGTCCGTGCGTTCGACCCCGACCAGCCCGTGGACCACGAGCGCGTCGACGGCGCGGGCGAAGGAGGCGTCGGACATCCCGCACCTCGGGACCCGCCACAGGGGCACGGCCCGCCCCCGGGCCCCGAGCAACGACAACGCGCGCAGGAGCGGGACCGCCCGGGGGTGGCGCTCGCCGACCAGACGCAGGGACAGCTCCCAGACACCCGAGAGCAGCCGGCGTTCGTCGACCGGTCCGGGGGAGAGGGGCCCGGCCAGTTCGTCGATGCCGGCGATGTTCTCGTCCAGGTGCTCCAGCAGGGAACGAGCGTCGGGGAAGAGCACACCGTGGGTGGCCAGGACGCGCCCCGCGAGGGCGAGGGCCAGTGGGACCCCGCCGAGCCGCTCGGCCAGCGCGTCGGCCCCCGACAGCTCCGGGACCCTCGCGTGCTCGGTCAGGGCGGCGCTCGCGTCCTCGCCGGTCAGCGGTCCGACCCGGAGCATCTCGGCGGGCGCCCACAGGCCGGCGTCGCCCAGCCTGCTGGTGACCAGGACGAACCCCTTCGGGCTCGAACGCATCCAACCGAGCCGCTCACCCGGGCGATGGTCGGGGTCCGGTTCCTCCGGTCGGTCGGCGTCGTCGACCACCAGCAGCCAAGGGGTGGGGGACCGGTCGAGGTGCCGCCACACCCAGCGTGTCGCCGCCTTCGGGGCCGCCTTGAGACGGTCGATCTCCTCGGGGGCGGCGGCCAGCTCCACGGCGATCTCCAGCATGCTCGGCGTGATCGCGTCCGCGCGTACCCAGAACACGGTCCGCCCCCGCGCACGGGCGTGCTCGGCCAGGGCCGCGGCCACGGTGGTCTTTCCGAACCCGCCGGGTCCGGTCAGCACGTGCGGGATCGAGGACCCCCGCTCCATCGCCTGACAGAGCCTCGACAGCAGGTCGGAGCGTCCGCGGACGGAGGTCGCGAGGCGGGGCGGATCCAGGGACACGTCCACGATCGGCGAGGTGTCGCGAGGCAGGTGCACGGTCACCCCGCCGTGGATGTCACGTGCCTGGACCAGCACCCCGTACAGGTCGCCGTGCGCGGTGTTGTGGGCTTCGGGGGGAGAGGCCATACGCCCATGATGCACGAGGGGCGCCCTCCCCGTCGGAAGAGCGCCCCACGGGAGAGCGCCTACAAGCGGCCCTGGGCCTTGAGGTCGATGTAGGCGTCGGCCAGCGCCGGAGCGATCCGCTCGGGGTCGGCGTCGACCACCTCGGCCCCCGCCCGGCGCAACTCCGCGGTGATCCGGTGCCGCTCGCTCAGGGTGCGTTCGGCCGAGGCCGCCCGGTAGAGGGCGTCGGCGTCCCCGCGTTCGGCGGCCATCTCCGCCACCTTCGGGTCCCGTACCGCCGCCACCAGGAGCAGGTGGCGCGAGGACAACAGGGGAAGCCTCGGCAACAGCCCCTCCTCCAAGGCGGCCGCGTTGAGGTCGGTCAGCAGCACCACCAGTCGACGGCTGCGGCCCTGGGTCATCACGGAGCCGACCATCCCGGCCGGATCGGACTCCACCAGGGCGGCCTCCAACGGCGCCATGGCCTCCACGACACGGTGCACCTGACTGCCCTTGCCCGAGGCCTTCACCCGGGCCCGGACGGCACGGTCGTAGGCCATGAAGTCGACCCGGTCGCCCGCCTTGCCCGCCAGCGCGGTCAGCAGCAGCGCGGCGTCCATGGAGTGGTCCAGGCGCGGGGTGTCTCCGACCCGCCCCGCCGAGGTCCGGCCGGTGTCCAGCACGATGAGGACGCGCCGATCCCGTTCGGGGCGCCAGGTCCGCACCACCACCCCGTCGTCCCGGGCGGTGGCGCGCCAGTCGATCGAACGCACGTCGTCGCCGGGCACGTAGTCGCGCAACGAGTCGAACTCGCTGCCCTGGCCCCGCACCATCGCGGTGTGGCGGCCCTCCAGCTCGCGCAGCCGGGACAGTTTGCCCGGAAGGTGCCTGCGGCTGTGGAAGGGCGGGAGCGTCCGCACCGTCCAGGGAGCCTGGAGCGTCCGCTGCCGTCCGGCCACGCCCAAGGGGCCGACGCTGCGCACCGTCACTCCGGCGGAGCGCGCGTCACCACGCCGGGAGGGCGTGAGCGTGGTCGTCACCCGTCGACGCTCGCCGGGGCCCACCAGCAGCTCACGAGAGCGCGGCGAGGCGTGCGAGCTCGGCGGCCAGGCGTCGCGTACCGAACCGCGCAGCCGGCGCCCCGTCGGGTTGGCGATCAGGACCGACACCGACGCGGAATCGCCCGAACGCACGGAGGTGTCGCCCTCCCGGGACAGGACCAGCCGCGCCGGGGAGGTCGCCGCCAGCACGTCCACCACGACGATCAGCACCACCAGGGACACGGCGATGGCGGTGACCGTGGAACCGATCTGGCCGGAGATCGCCACCGCCACCGTCGCCAGGAGCGCGAGCAGGGCCGCCCGGCCGGTGACCACCATCAGCGCGGCACCGGGACGGAGGCGAGCACGCCGTCCAGGATCCCGTCCGTGGTGGCCCCCTCCAGTTCGGCCTCGGGACGCAGCCCGATCCGGTGCCGCAGGGTGCCCTTGGCCAGGGCCTTGACGTCGTCGGGGGTCACGTAGTCGCGGCCCGAGAGCCACGCCCACGCGCGGCTGGTCCGCAACAGCGCGGTGGCACCACGCGGCGAGGCGCCCAGCTGCAGGGACGGGGAGAAACGGGTGGCCCGGCACAGGTCCACGATGTAGCCGAGGACCTCCGGGGCCACACGGACCCGGGCGGCCGCCTCACGGGCGGCGCGCAGCTCGGCGGCGCCGGCCACGGCGGTCACCCCGGCCGCGGCCAGGTCACCGGGGTCGAAGCCCGCGGCGTGCCGCCCCAGCATGTCGATCTCGGCGGCGCGTTCGGGCAGCGGGATCGTCACCTTGAGCAGGAAACGGTCCAACTGGGCCTCGGGCAGCGGATAGGTGCCCTCGTACTCGACCGGGTTCTGGGTGGCGGCCACCATGAACGGGTCGGGGAGCGCCATCGGGCTGCCCTCGACGGTGACCTGCCGCTCCTCCATGGCCTCCAGCAGGGAGGCCTGGGTCTTGGGAGGGGTCCGGTTGATCTCGTCGGCCAACAGCAGGTTGGTGAAGACCGGGCCCTTCATGAACTCGAACTTCGCCGTGTGCTGGTCGTAGACGAGCGAACCCGTCACGTCGCCCGGCATGAGGTCGGGGGTGAACTGGACCCGCTTGTGGTCCAGGGACAGGGCCGCGGAGACCGTGCGCACGAGCAGGGTCTTGGCGACACCGGGCACACCCTCCAGCAGGATGTGGCCACGGCACAGCAGTGCCACGACCAGCCCGGTCACCGTCTCGTCCTGGCCCACGACCGCCTTGGCCACCTCGCGGCGCAGGGCGTTCAGGGCCGCCCGTGCCTCTTCGGCGGAGGGCGATGCCTCGGGTGTGAAGGCGCTCACGTGCCGTCTACCTCTCTGATCCCTTGTCGATTCCGGTCTGTGGGGGGGAGCGCGGTACGGCCCGCGCGGACCCGGATCACCGCAGCCTCCGGGCGAGCCCGTCCAACGTGTCGGCGAGCCGCAGCATCGCCTCGTCGTCCGCCGAGTACGGGTCCGTCGGGCCCGGGTACAGCAGCGGGCCCAGGGTGCCGGGGTCCTCGCCGGTCCGTGCGGCCAGCGACGCGATCACGGCGTCGGGTCCGGAGTCGGAGTTCAGTCCCATCCGGGGGACCGCGCGTTCCAGGAAGCCGGCGCGCAGAGCGGCCACCGCCCGGTCGCGGGCCCGTCGGGAACGGTACAGCCGGGCCCGGCCCTCGGTGGTCTCGGAGGCGCGCACCACGACGGGCAGCGACTCCGGGACCAGCGCTCCCATACGCCGACCGCGCCAGAGGGCGAGCAGGGCCAGGGTCAGCACGAGGGGGAGGAGGGACCAGCGCAGTCCGCTCGACAGCAGCTCCCACATGGTGGCCCCGCCGACCTGGGTGGGCGGGTCGGGCCGCAGCCACACGACGTTCTCGGCCGAGGCCAGGTTCAGCCCCAGAGCGGCGTTGCCGTCGGAGTCCAGCGCGTCGTTGGTGAGGAAGGTGCCGCTGCCGAGCACGGTGGTGGCGCCACCGTGCGGGGAGTCGACCCTCACCAGGGCGGAGCCGTTCCGGCCGGGGTAACAGCTCTGGGAGACCACCCCGTCGGCGACCGAGTACAGCTCCGTGGACGCCTCACGGTCGAACCGGGGCGTCCCGCCGATCCTGGCGGCTCCGGCGGCCTCGGCCGCGGGCAGGGGGCACTCGGGCGCCACCGGCTCCGAGGCCTCGCCTCGGCCGGTCACGTCGGTGCCGGGGGCGAAGGCCGCGAGCGAACGCAGGGACGGCTGGACGAGGACGGTGTCCGTGCCCAGTTCGGAGAGGGTGTCGAGCTCCTCGGGCAGCAGACGGTGGTCGAGGAAGACCAGGAGGACGGTGTCCTCCCCGGCCCGCTCCACCGCGTCCACGGCGGCCCCGGAGTCACGGACCACGGTGACATCGGACCTCTCACCCAGGATCCGGGTGAAGGCACGGGTGCCGTCGGGGGAGGGGGAGTCCGGTTCCAGGAGCCCGTCGGGGAAACGCTCGGCGCCCAGCGACAGTAGGACGGCCACCACGGACAGGGTGGTCAGCAGGATGACCGGGAAGCGGAACGCGCGCCACAGGCGGCGGACCGTCGTGTCCGGGACGGGACGGACGGGGGCGGGGGGCGCCTCCGGCGGTGCGGCGATCGTCATCGGCGCTCCTCCTCGACGGTCGTGGCCCCGGCGTTCGCGGGGCGGGCCGCGGCGAGACGGACGTCCAGTTCCCGCAGGGTCCGCGCGGACTCGGCGGTGGCGGGGCGGTCGCCGTAGACCACGTCGTTGAAGATACGGGTCCCCTCGCGCAGCGCCTCGGCCTCGCCGGGGAGGGTCGAGGACGCCTCGTCGGCGAGTTCGGTCGCGGTGCGGCCGGGGCGGGGGGAGACGATCGTCCGCTCCTCCAGGTCCACGCTGATGGCGCGCAGCCGTTCGGTGACGGCCTCCGCGAACTCGCCGGCGGCCTCGTGCCGGTCGGAGGCGGCGCGGTGGTCGGCGGCGGACAGGACCGTGCCCTCGTGCACGGGAGCGCCGGCCCGACGGGAGCGGGAGGGGCGCAGGAAGACGATGAGCGCGACGATCAGGACCAGGAGGACCACGAGGATGATCAGGGCCCACACCCAGCCGGGGATCACGCCGTCTCCGGCCATGACCAGGCGTCCCAGCATCTCGTCCAGCCAGGCGATGAAGCGGTCGAGGAAGGAGGGTTCCCTCCCCCGGTACAGGGGGTCGGAGAGCTCTTGGATCGCACGCCGGCGGCCCTCCTCCCCGGTCGTCTCCAGGGGGACGATCATCGGGAGTGTCATGCGCTCCGCTCCGGCAGGTAGATCTCCGGTCCGACCCCCTCGCCCCGCTGGGCGGCCTGGTGCAGCCGCAGGTCCAACCCCTCGCGGCGCATGCGCAGATCGATGTAGAGCAGGGTGTTCACACCCGCCACGAACGGCTGGGTGATCGCGTAGAGGAGGACGGTGGCCACGTAGGTGACGGCGGCCGACACGATCACGCCCCAGGCGGCCTCGGGGGCGAGGAAGGCGATCCCGCCGCTGACGATGGCGGCCGGGGTGTTCAGGACCATCTGCACGACCATGACGATGAGCATGGCCAGGAGCCAGTAGCCCAGGGTGCGCCACCAGCTTCCCCGGGAGAGTCGCCAGGATCGCGCCATGGCCTTGAAGGGGCCGATCCGCTCCAGCACGACCACGGGCATGGCGTAGTAGAGCCGGACCCAGATCCACACGGCGGGGGCGACCACCACGGCCAGGGTCAACAGGGCCACGGCCAGGGTCACGACGATGCCGATCAGGACGCCCTCGTCGCCTCCGGCCGCCACGCCGGCCATGATGCCGACGAAGAGGGCGAGGAACATTCCGAGGAAGAAGACGACGCCGAGGACCAGCTGCATGACCAGCTTGATCAGGGACAGACCGAGAACGGCCCCGATCCGTCCGCGCGCGGCCTCCCACGCCTGCTTGGGGGTGAGCCTGTGGCCGAGCACGGACATGCCGATGACCGCGGCCAACAGGCCGAGCAGGACGGCCCCGCCCAGGTAGGTGATCAGAGAGCCGAGGTAGACCAGGGCCGTGGAGAGGGGCGAGAACGGGAAGATCGGGTCATCGGGGGAGACCGCGTACGGGTCGGCCGTGAGCTCGTCCAGGAACGCGGTGTAGTCGTCCAGGAAGAGCGTGGACCCGATGGTGCTCAGGATGCTCGCGAGCCCCATGACGATGATCGCCAGGCCCATGGTGGTCTTCGGGTTGTTGCGGATGTAGCCGAACGCCCCGTTGAAGACGTCGCCGAGGCTCATGGGACGGAGCGCGACCACACCGGGCTTGGGCGCCATGGGACGGCCCTGGCCGGGGTGGGGGCCGTAAGGGCCCGCGTGGTGCGGGGGGTGTCCCTGGCCGCCGGGGGCGTGTCCGTACGCGCCCTCTCCGGGCGGGGGGTATCCGTATCCGGGGGCCTGGTGCTGTCCGGGATAGGGGTCGTAGGGGGCCTGTCCGGGAGGCGGCCCGTAACCGGCGGCCTCGGGGCGGTCCTGCCAGGGAGAAGGCGTGGGGTCCGGCGTCGCGGGCGATCGGGGGGCGTCCTGCGGCGGGGTGGTCCCTCCGGGAGCGGCCCAGCCCTCGGACGAGGCCCCGGACTCCCCGGATTCGGGCGACCCCTGTCGCTCGGTCCCGTCCGGGGTCCGCCCGGAGGTGTCCCGGTGGTCGTCCTCCTGGGTCATCCGTCCCGCCCTCCGTGAGGCTCGGTTACTCGGCGCGAGCATTTTCGCGCGAATTCTGAACTATCGGAAACCAACCTACCGGCCGGCTCCACCGCTCCTCAGCGGGTGTGGAGTGTGGCCCAGGACAACCGACGCACTTCATTCCTTTTGTATGCTTTCTGTTACCAAGTGGCCAAGTCGTAGAGCTTTCCAGGTTCTCCTGGACAGGAACGACACGGCCGGTGGCCGAAAACGGTCCAAAAGGGCCCAACGCCGTTGATCGCTCTTCCTACCGGGCCGGAAGCCGGCAAGGTTGGAGAGGACGAAACCCGGTTCCCCGGCTCCCCGGACCGGGGAACCACGGGCACCGAATCACTGACGCAGTCTTGAGTGTTCCAGGAGAGAGGAGTAGGCGCCGGGCTCTCCGCCCACGAGGCGGTGACGGACACCCGGTGCCGGACACACCGATGAAGGGACGTGTACTGGTTGTCGACGATGACCTCGCCCTCGCCGAAATGCTGGGGATCGTGCTGCGGGGTGAGGGGTTCGAGCCCTCGTTCGTCCATGACGGGGACAAGGCCCTGGAGGCCTTCCGCGAGACCAAGCCCGACCTGGTCCTCCTCGACCTGATGCTCCCCGGGGCCGACGGCATCGACGTCTGCCGTCAGATCCGCGCCGAGTCCGGCGTGCCCATCGTCATGCTCACCGCCAAGAGCGACACCGTGGACGTCGTTCTGGGCCTGGAATCGGGGGCCGACGACTACATCGTCAAGCCCTTCAAGCCCAAGGAGCTCGTGGCCCGCGTGCGCGTTCGACTGCGCCGCACCGAGGAGCCCGCTCCCGAGGTGCTCCAGATCGGCGACATCACCATCGACGTCGCCGGTCACGCCGTACGTCGTGACGGCGAGCAGATCAGCCTCACCCCGCTGGAGTTCGACCTCCTCGTCGCCCTGGCCCGCAAGCCGCGCCAGGTCTTCACCCGCGAGGTGCTCCTGGAGCAGGTCTGGGGCTACCGCCACGCCGCCGACACGCGCCTGGTCAACGTCCACGTCCAGCGCCTGCGCGCCAAGATCGAGAAGGACCCGGAGCACCCCGAGGTCGTCGTGACCGTTCGCGGCGTCGGCTACAAGGCCGGTACCGCCTGATCCGGCCGGGTTCCCTATGACCGTGTCCGAACCCGAGGAGGGGCGGGCGGCCGACCCCGAAGGGGTGCGGTCCGTCCCGTCCTCCGGAGGGCTGTCCGAGGCCGGGGGACGGCGCCGGGAACAGACCACGGGGTTGACCCGGGCCTACTTCCTCGCGCAGCGGGCCGCACGCGCCCTGGTGAGCGTCGTGCACACCAACTGGCGTCGCTCGCTCTACCTCCGGGTCATCAGCACCACCCTGGTGCTGTCACTGGTGGTCATGGCGGGTCTGGGCTACGTGCTCATCTCCGAGGTGCGCGGAGGGCTGCTGGAGGCCAAGACCAGCGCCGCGGTCAACGACCACCGGGCCGGGCTCGGCTACGCGCTGGCCGAGCTCCGCGAGGACGAGAGCAGCGACCGCGAACGGCTCCTGAACGACATCGCCCGGGAGCTGACCAGCCGCAGCGGCGAGACCGGACTGTACGGCGTGGTGATCCTGCCGTCGGTGAGCGACGAGCGCGGTTGGGCGACCGTCGACGAGGAGACGGTCGACGAGAGCATCCCGGATCGTCTGGTCGAACAGATCCGGCTCTCCGAGACACCCGATCAGCAGTACCACACGTACACGCGGATCGAGACCGAGGACGGATCGATCGAGCCGGCGCTGGTCGTGGGCGCCCAGCTCACCCACGCCTACGAGCTCTACTACGTCTTCCCGCTCCAGCACGAGCAGGAGATCCTCGACCTGCTCCAGAACACGGTCGCGCTGATCGCGGTCCTGCTGGTGATCCTGCTCGGACTGATCGCCTTCATGATCACCCGTCAGGTGGTCACGCCGGTGCGCTCCGCGGCCCAGTCCGCCGAACGTCTGTCCTCGGGCGACCTCACCGAACGCATGACCGTGCGCGGCGAGGACGACCTGGCCCGGCTCGCGATGTCCTTCAACGACATGGCGGGCAACCTCCAGGAGAAGATCCAGGAGCTGGAGGAGCTGTCCAAGGTCCAGCGCCAGTTCGTCTCCGACGTCTCGCACGAACTGCGCACCCCCCTCACGACCATTCGGATGGCGGGGGACCTGCTCTTCGAGGATCGGGAGGAACTGGACACCTCCCACCGTCGCTCGGTGGAACTGCTCCAGAGCCAGGTGGAGAGGTTCGAGGAACTCCTCTCCGACCTGCTGGAGATCAGCCGCCACGACGCCGGGGCCGCCACCCTGGGGATCGAGTCCGCCGACATCCGCGACTCGGTGATGAAGGCGGTCGGCGACGCCGAGCAGATCGCCGAACGGCGCGGCATCAAGGTCGTCCTCCGGCTTCCGGCCGAGCCCTGCCTGGCGGAGTTCGACACCCGACGGATCAACCGCATCCTGCGCAATCTCGTGGTCAACGCGATCGAGCACAGCGAGGGACGGGACGTGGTGGTCGCCGCCGCGGGGGACCGCGACGCCATCGCCGTCGCCGTGCGCGACTACGGCGTGGGTCTGAAGGAGGGGGAGGAGCACCTGTGCTTCGACCGTTTCTGGCGGGCCGACTACTCCCGTGTGCGCACCACCGGGGGCACCGGGCTCGGGCTGTCCATCGCCAAGGAGGACGCCACCCTGCACGGCGGTTGGCTCCAGGCCTGGGGCATGCCCGGTCAGGGGTCCCAGTTCCGCCTGTCCCTGCCCCGACGTTCGGGGGCCGAGCTGCGCGGATCGCCGCTGCCGCTGGTGCCGCCGGAGATCGCCCTGGGCCGTAACTTCACCTCCATGGGAGACCAGTCCGCCAAGGCGCGGGGAGGGACCGACGACGAGGAGGCCCTGTGACGCACAAGGCGGGGTCGGCGAGACCCACCGTGATCACGCGTACCATCGCGGTCTGTCTGTCCGTCTGCGTGTCCCTGACGGCCTGCGCGACCATCCCCATGACCGGTCCGGTGGTCCCCGGAGAGGGCGGGGACGTCTCGGGCGACCCCTATGACGGCTATGTGCGTCTCCTTCCGGCGGGCCCCCAACCCGGTGTGGCCCCGGAAGGGCTGGTCGACGGCTTCCTCAAGGACATGGGCAGCTTCGAGGACGACCACAAGGCCGCGCGCAGCTACATGCTGCCGCCGACGGCCGAGGACTGGTCGCCCAACGGGGCGGTCCGGGTCTTCAACGACCTGGACTCGGCCGACTTCGACGCCGACATCTCCGCCGACGGCCTCACCGCGACCGTCCGGGTGCGCAGCAACCTGGTGGCCGACATCGACGAGAGCGGCAAGTACGTCCCGACCCAGGTCGGGGCGGCCCTCCTCGACGAGACCTTCACCCTGGCCCGGGAGAACGAGGACCCCGAGGGCGAGTGGCGGATCCAGGACCTCCCCGACGAACTGCTCCTCAGCGAACTCGACGTCGAACGCACGCACCGGCCGTTCAACCTGTACTACCTGAACCCGGAGGGGACGGCCCTGGTCCCCGACCCGGTCTACCTGCCCGTGAGCACGGACAAACTGGCCGAACGCCTGCTCCGCAAGCTCATCTCCGGCCCCACCGACTGGCTCTCGCCGTCCGTCGAATCGGCCTTCCCCGAAGACGCTCGGGTGGATCTGGAGATCGACTCCCAACGCGCCGTGATCGACATCCGCGGCGTCTCCGACCCCGACGAGTACGCGATGGGGGCCCAGATCGCCTGGACCCTGCGCCAGCTTCCCGAGGTCCAGGAGTTCACCCTCCAGATCGACGGCGAGGACGTCTCCTTCCCCAACTCCGACGGGGACAGCGCCGATCGCCCACGACCGGGCAGCGAACTGTGGTCGAGGGTGAGCCCCGGGGCCATCTCCAGCGGTATCCGCGCCTACTACACGCAGGAGGGGCAGCTCTGGTCCGCATCCGACTGGAGCGCGGAGAGCTTCGGCGACGTGGAGCCCGTCCCCGGTCCGCTCGGCCGGGGCGACGTGCGGCTGGAGAGGTTCGCGGTCTCCATCGACGAGAGCACCATCGCGGGCATCACCCAGGGCGGCCGTGAGGTCGTCACCGGCTTCGTGAGCCCCGGAGCGCGGACCGACGAGGTGCTCGACGAGGGCCTGTTCACCGATCTGTCCTGGGACATCAACGGCGACCTGTGGGTGGTCGAGGAGACCCGGGACGAGGAGGACGGGGACGACGAGGAGGAATCCGAGGACGCCTCCGACGCCGAGGGCGACCCCAACCTCAGTGGGAGCGGGACGGAGGAGCCGCCCGAACCCGGCGACAGCACCCTGTGGGTGTTGAGAGACGGGGACGAGGTGGCCCGGGTCCAGGTCAACGGGTTGCGGGACCATTCCCTGGTCAGCTTCCAGATCTCCCGGGACGGCACCCGGGCCGCGGTCATCACCGAACAGGACGGGCAGCGCTCCCTGAAGGTGGGACGGGTGTCCCGGGACGGGGACGGCCAGGTCACGGTGGACGCCTTCATCACCCTGGGCCGGGGCGTGGAGGACCTCATCGACGTGGCCTGGCGTTCGAGCGATCAGCTCGTCGTACTGGGCAGCCGGGAGGGCGGTGCCCCGCAGGCCCTTCTGGTGTCCCTGGACGGAGGGAGCCCGGCGGCCAGCGCCGGTACCCCGGCGGCGGGGATGGTCACCATCTCGGGAGCCCCGGGGCAACCTCTGCTCGCCGGCTCCGACGACGGCAACATCTGGGCCTCCAACGATCCGCTGAACTGGCAGAACGTGGTCGAGGGCGGGTCGCCGACCTTCCCGGGCTGACGCCCGGAGGTCGGGGTGGGGCGTTGTCCACAGATCCCGGAACGGGGCCGGCGGGACGGACGCCGAACACCGATCCTGGGAACATGGACCACGAACCCGTGTTCGCGCGTCGGTGGCCCGGACGGTACGCGCTCCGGGTCCGTGACCTCCTCCTCACGTTCGCCACGGCCCTGCTCGACCTCCTACTGCCCTCCCTCTGCGCGGGCTGTGGCGGGACGGAGGGACCTCTCTGCCCCGACTGCCGGACGCTGCTGGCACGCGGTCCGCGCCCTTGCGCGCCGCGCGCGGGGTGCCCACCGGTGTGGGCGGCCGGAGGCCACGCCGGTCGCGAGCGACGTGTTCTGCTCGCCTACAAGGAGCACGGCGACGTCCGGTTGCTGCGCCCCTTGGGGGAGCGGCTGGCCCGTACCCTGCTGGCCTCGCGCCGCACGGGGCCGGACGTTCTCCTGGTCCCGGTCCCGGGCCGTCGAGGCGGTGCCCCTCGAAGAGCCGTGCCCCGGTTGGCGCGCGCGTGCGTCCTGTACTCGGGCCCTCGGGCCACCCTCGGGGTCGCCCCCGTCCTGCGGTACCGCCACACGGCGCGCGGCCAGGTCGGACTGGGGCGGGCCGAACGTCTGGCCAACCGGGTGGGGACCCTCGAGGTCGTTCCATCCGATCGGGGTCGCGCCCGGGGGCCGCGGAGCCGATCCGGTGGTGTCGTGGACGTACGAGGGCGCAGGGTCGTGGTCGTGGACGACGTGCTCACCACCGGGGCGACGCTTCTGGAGGCGACCCGCGCGCTGCGCGAGGAGGGCGCGCGGGTGATCGGCGCGGTGGTCCTGGCCGAACGGGAACGGTCGGCCCGGCCTTCGGGCCGGCGTCCTACATCGGCCGGCCGATCGGATCCGAGGCCGGAAAGAAGGTTTTACAAAGCCCCCTGAACAGGCGAAAAGTGCCTATTTGTAAGGCTTGACGATGATTTTCGGTTGCCCGAGGCCCTCTTCACTACCTGACAGACGGGCCAGGACAGGTTACGGTCCAGGTATGGCACCCGTCCGGGTCCGTGGTTGCGCCGGACATTCGAAGCCTCCGGGAACACCGGAGGACTTCGCCGGCAAGCCGATGCCAGGCGCAGGCGAAACGGCCCACGTAAGGCGACTTTTCGTCGACCGATCACGGTGCGCCTTAGAGGTAAGTCCTGCCCCACTGAGGGTCCCGATGTCCCTCATGACAGGGAGAAGAGCAGTAGTCGCGTTCAAGAGCGGCGACACTCTCAGCAGGCGGATGTGGGGACGAAGACCAGGTCGGCCGGACGGGTGGCATGCCGACGTGCGAGGGTTCGTCGTTCCCGGAGCCACGGCTCCGGGGGTGCGGGCCCCCACACGGTCCTTCGCCGCGCCCCGAACCCCCTGCTCCGGGGCAGTCCCCGGCCGTGACGCGCTCCACACCGAGGCCCGGACGACGACGCCCTCCCGCCTCCGGTGGGGGCCGGAGACCGTTTTCCGTTCCTCTGTGGGGCTTTCCATCTCAAACGCGATGAAAGTCCTTATTCGCAACTCACGGGACCTGGGCAAACATGTACGCGGGGCGGGTGATGACCCCGCCTCCGATGGGTATACGCACTTCCAAGCGAGCCGAGCCCCGGCCGAGGCCGGGCACCGACGGAAGGGGGCCGACGCGTCATACCCCTCCTCGCCACGGGAGGGGAGCAGAGCCAGCCTGGCCGTCGCCTTCACGACGGCCACGCGATGAAGGGGGTCCTATGGACATCATCGTCAAAGGTCGACGCACCGGTGTGAGTGAGAAGTTCCGACAGCACGTCGAGAACAAGCTCGACAGGCTCTCCAAGTGGGAGCGCAAGGGCATGAGCGTCGATGTGGAGGTGTCCCAGGAGCGCAACCCCAAGCTCGCCGACGTCCGCGAGCGGGTTGAACTGACCATCCACTCGGACGGACCCGTGATCAGGAGCGAGGCCGCCTCCATCGATCGTCACGGCGCCCTCGACCTGGCCATCGACAAGATCGAGGCCCGTCTCCGCAAGGCCGCGGATCGCCGCAAGGTCCACCGTGGCAGCCGTACTCCCGTCTCCGTGGCGGCCGCGACCGCCGATCTCCCCGGGGACCTGGCCTCATTCGCCCCGACGACCACCACGACGGCACCCCCGGCCCAGCGCGAGGGGGAGGAGGAGATCGACGGCGTCGAGGTCGACGGTCGCTTCTCCGGCGAGTTCGTCGAACTCGACACCCAAGGGGACGTTCCCGTGATCGTGCGGGAGAAGGTCCACCGGGCCAAGCCGATGAGCATCGACCAGGCGCTGATGGAGATGGAACTGATCGGGCACGACTTCTACCTCTTCCACGACGAGGTCAAGGACACCCCGAGCGTCGTCTACCGCCGTAAGGGCTTCGACTACGGTGTCCTGCGCCTGACGGACTGACCCCATCCCATCCCGTCCCGGTGACCGATCGGGACGGGACCACCTCGAAGGCCGATCGCGGCGGACCGGAACACGGTCCGCCGCGATCGGCGCGGACGGGCCCGCGTGCCTCGCCCCCGGGCACGCGGGCCCGTCCTTCGAGGTCAGGCGCGATAGGCGTCGGCGGAGCGCTTGATCCGGTGCAACGGCGTCTGGTGCGGCTCCTCCGGCTCGTCCCGGGGCGGGTCGAGGACCACGTCGCTCAGGATGTCGCAGGACACCGCCACCACCAGCGCGATCACCATCAGGACCGCGCCGATGACCAGGAGCACCACCGAACCGCCCAGGACGATGCCCAGACCGCCCAGGGCGAACCCTATGAAGGCGAGGGCCACCCCGACCCAGGAGGCCGCGCGGCCCCGGTGGCCGCTGCTCGGCGCCAGCGAACCCCCCTGACGCTGGAAGCCCCGGATGTGTCCCCGACGATCCTGCTCGTCGTCGGTCGGCCGGTGCCCCTCCCAGACCAGCGCCGGGTCGATCTCCTCGCTGGGCCGGGGCGGGGTGCGGCGGGTCCCCTCGACCACCGTCTCGATCACCTCGGCGGGAGTGCGGGGGAACGACGTCTCCCGGTCCCCGGCCTCCGCGCTCTTGGGCTCCTCGTGCCTTCTTCCCCCACGCATGTCGTCCCCCCGGTCGCGCTTGCGTCGTCGAGCGTCACCGCGGGACGGAGCACCGCATGGAACGCTCCTTCACCCATTGCACTACCCGGTGAAATGCGCGACTCTGCACAAATATTGAGAAAAGGGCGGGAACATCCGCCCCCGTTCCACTCGTTCGGCAAGAGGGCGGGAATCGGGCCACGGTCCTCTAGGATGTAGGCCCGAGGACCCAGGATTCCCCCTGACCTCCGTGGCCACGGAAGCACGGTCAGCGGGCCCGACCCGTCTCTCCGCCTCGGGTGGAGCCGACCGCGATCTGCGAGGAGCGCATAGGAAGTGCCAGGCATACTCGACAAGCTCCTGCGCGCGGGTGAAGGTAAGATCCTGCGCCGGCTCAAGAAGTACAAGGACCAGGTGAACCTCCTCGAGGACGACTTCGTCGACCTCAGTGACGAGGAGCTGCGCGGTCTGACCCAGGAGTACAAGGACCGCTACGAGGACGGCGAGTCCCTGGACGACCTCCTCCCGGAGGCCTTCGCGACCGTCCGCGAGGCGGCCAAGCGCACCTTGGGCCAGCGCCACTTCGACGTGCAGATCATGGGCGGCGCCGCCCTGCACCTGGGCAACATCGCCGAGATGAAGACCGGTGAGGGCAAGACCCTGACCGGAACCCTCGCGGTGTACCTCAACGCTCTGGCCGGCAAGGGCGTCCACGTCATCACCACCAACGACTACCTGGCCCGACGCGACGCCCAGAACATGGGTCGCGTCTACCAGTTCCTCGGCCTCGAAGTCGACGTGGTCGGTCCCCAGATGACCACCACCGCCCGCCGCAAGGCCTACCAGGCCGACATCACCTACGGAACGAACAACGAGTTCGGTTTCGACTACCTGCGCGACAACATGGCGCTCTCGCTCAAGGACACGGTCCAGCGCGAGCACTACTTCGCCCTGGTCGACGAGGTCGACTCCATCCTCATCGACGAGGCGCGCACCCCGCTGATCATCAGCGGGCCCTCCGAGCAGAACTCGCGGTGGTACTCCGAGTTCGCCAAGATCGCTCCTCGTCTGAAGAAGGACGAGGACTACGAGGTCGACGAGAAGAAGCGCACCGTCGGCATCACCGAGTCCGGTGTCGCCAAGGTCGAGGACTGGCTGGGGATCGACAACCTCTACGAGGCGGTCAACACCCCGCTGATCAGCTTCCTCAACAACTCCCTCAAGGCCAAGGAGCTGTACCGCAAGGACAAGGAGTACATCGTCAAGGACGGTGAGGTCCTCATCGTCGACGAGTTCACCGGTCGTGTCCTGGCGGGTCGCCGCTACAACGAGGGTATGCACCAGGCCATCGAGGCCAAGGAGCGCGTCAAGATCAAGGACGAGAACCAGACTCTCGCCAAGGTCACGCTCCAGAACTACTTCCGCCTCTACGAGAAGCTCGCCGGCATGACCGGTACCGCTCAGACCGAGGCGGCCGAGTTCTCCCAGACCTACGGCGTCGGCGTGGTGCCCATCACCACCAACAAGCCGATGATCCGTGAGGACGTCAAGGACGTCGTCTACAAGCACGAGGACGCCAAGTTCCAGGCCGTGGCCGAGGACATCGCCGAGCGTCACGAGGCCGGACAGCCCGTCCTGGTCGGTACCACCAGCGTCGAGAAGTCCGAGTTGCTCTCTCGGATGCTCAAGCGCGAGGGCGTCCCGCACGAGGTCCTCAACGCCAAGAACCACGCCCGTGAGGCCGCGATCATCGCGCGCGCGGGCAAGCTGGGTTCTGTCACGGTGGCCACCAACATGGCCGGTCGCGGTACCGACATCATGTTGGGCGGCAACCCCGACTTCCTCGCCGACGAGGAGCTCCAGAAGCGGGGCCTGAGCCCGCTGGAGACCCCGGAGGAGTACGAGGAGGCCTGGCCGGAGGCCCTGGCCAAGGCCAAGAAGGAGTTCGAGACCGAGCACGAGAAGGTCGTCGAGGCCGGCGGTCTGTACGTGCTGGGCACCGAGCGCCACGAGTCGCGTCGTATCGACAACCAGCTTCGAGGCCGTTCCGGTCGTCAGGGTGACCCGGGCATGTCCCGCTTCTACCTGTCGCTCCAGGACGACCTGCTGCGTCTGTTCAACTCCAGCCGTCTGGAGGTGTTCATGAACCAGCTGAACATCCCGGACGACCAGCCGATCGAGTCCGGCATGGTGAGCAAGGCGATCGCCTCCGCTCAGGGCCAGGTCGAGACGCAGAACTTCGAGATCCGCAAGAACGTCCTCAAGTACGACGAGGTCCTCAACCGGCAGCGCAAGGTCATCTACGCCGAGCGCCGCAAGGTCCTGGAGGGACAGGACCTGCGCGACCAGGTCGTCGAGATGCTGGAGGAGGTGCTCCGCGGCTACGTCGTCGAGGAGACCTCGCGCGGCGACGCCGACGACTGGGACCTGGACAAGCTCTGGCGGGCCTTCAAGCAGGTCTACCCGATCGGGTTCACCGTCGACGAGTTCATCGAGGAGAACGGTGACCTGCACTCGCTGACCGCCGAGCTCATCGCCGAGCGCGTGGTCGAGGACGCCAAGAGCGCCTACGACAAGCGTGAGGCCGACCTGGGCGAGGAGGCGATGCGCGAGGTCGAGCGTCGCGTCATCCTCCAGGTGATGGACCGCAAGTGGCGTGAGCACCTCTACGAGATGGACTATCTCCAGGAGGGCATCGGCCTGCGCGCGATGGCCCAGCGCAACCCGCTGATCGAGTTCCAGCGCGAGGGCTTCGACATGTTCCAGCAGATGCTGGAGGCCATCAAGGAGGAGTCGGTCGGCTACCTCTTCAACGTCGAGGTCCAGGTCCAGAAGAAGCAGGAGCCCTCTCTCACCGCCGCCGCGGCCGCGCAGACCGCGACCTCCGTCGGAGGGGCCTCGGGCGCGACCGCCGTGGCCACGGCCGTGGACGAGGACACCGAGGCCGCCGAGGCCGCTTCTCCCGAGACCGAGGCGGAGCCCGCCGAGGACGTCGTCGTCCCCGGTTTCGGCGAGGGACAGCCCGAGCGTCTCCAGTACTCGGCTCCGAGCGAGGACGGGACGGTCGAGCGCCACAGCGAGACCGCCGACGAGTACGCGGGCACCTCGCGCAACGAGCCCTGCCCCTGCGGTTCGGGCAAGAAGTACAAGAAGTGCCACGGAGCCCCCGCCACCAAGTAGCGGTTCCGTATCCACGCGCGCGGGCGCGGTCCCTTCCAGGGCCGCGCCCGCGCGCGTGTGCGTTCGCGGGGTTCAGGACGGTAGGGGGCGGTCCTGGACGACGTGTTTCATGACCAGGGTCGAGCTCAGGCGTTGGACCCCGGGCAGGGTGGCCAGCGCCTCGTCGTAGAGGGTCCGGAAGGCGGCGAGGTCTGCGCTGACCACACGCAGCAGGTAGTCGGGGTCGCCGAACAGACGCTCGGCGCGGACCACTTGGGGTATGGCGGCCACGGCCTCCTCCAGGGCGATGACGGTGTCCCGGTCCTCTTGGAGCATGGTGACGAACACCAGGGCCTGGAAGCCGAGCCCCACGGCCTCGGCGTCCACGAGGGCGCGGTAGCCGCTGATCACCCCGGAACGTTCCAGTTCGCGCAGGCGACGGTGGCAGGGGGAGACGCTCAAGCCCACCCGGTGGGCCAGTTCGGTGACACTGAGGCGGCCGTCCTCCTGGAGCTCCGCAAGAATCTTCCGGTCAACGATATCCATGGCGAATATTCTTCCACCCAGGGCGGAGTTCCGTGCAAACAGTGGAACCATATTCGGTCGTTTTGAGACTACTCTTCCCCTCTGAACTGGTCTTTCGGGGGGAAGAGGGGTCCTGCTGTGGGCGCGGGAGCGGTCGCGACGTTCTGGACGGTGTCGGTCCTGTTGGTCATGGTGCCGGGCGCCGACTGGGCGTACGCGATCTCGGCGGGGTTGAGGGACCGCTCGGTCCTGCCCGCGGTCGGCGGCCTGGTGATCGGCTACGTGGCGCTCACCGCGGTGGTGGCCGGCGGGGTCGCCGCCCTCGTCACCGGTACTCCGGGCCTGCTCACCGGCCTGACCGTCCTGGGGTCGGTCTACCTGATCTGGCTGGGAGCGGCCACCCTGGCCCGGCCCGCGGTGCCGGGAGTGGGCGCCGCGGACGAGATGTCGGGCTCATGGGTGGCGCGGATGGTCACCGGGACCGGGGTGAGCGGACTCAACCCCAAGGCGCTCCTGTTGTTCGTCGCGCTGCTCCCACAGTTCACCGACCCCGACGGGGGATGGCCCCTGGCCGCGCAGATCGGCACCCTGGGCCTCGTGCACACCGCCAGCTGCGGTGTGATCTACCTGGGGGTGGGGGTGCTGGCCCGACGGGTCCTGGGCGCCCGCCCGGCGGCGGCCCGCATGGTCACCCGTGTCTCCGGGGCGGCGATGGTGATCATCGGCGCGATCCTGTTGATCGGCCGCCTCTTCTGATCCACGGCATGTCGAAGGGCCCCGGAACGATGTTCCGGGGCCCTTCGACGTCGTCTCAGGAGGTCTGGGTGACCTTGTTGAGGCCCCGGGGCACGTCGGGGTCGTAGCCCAGACGGCGGGCCAGACGCTCGGTGAGCAGCTGGGCGGGGACGATCAGGTTCATGGGCGAGACCCATTCGGGCACGTCGGGGACGGGCACCGAGAGGTCGCTCGCGGCGGCCAGCGCCTCGCCTCCACCGAAGCCGAAGACCGGGGAACCGGCCGAACGGGCCCGCTCGGCCAGGGCCACCGTGCCCTGGAGGGTCGGCCCGTCGGGGGCGGCCATCAGCAGGGTGGGCGTCCGCGGGTCCACGACGGCGATGGGGCCGTGCAGGAGGTCCGCGTAGGACATGCCCATGGCGTGGGTGTAGCAGGCCTCCTTGAGCTTCAGGGCGGCCTCCAGGGCGGTGGAGAAGGCCAGCCCACGTCCGGAGATCACCGCTCCTTGCACGGCGACCATCCGCTCGACGATCTCCTCCAGAGCGTCGGTGGGGGCCGCGAGAGTCTCCTCGATGCCCTGGGGGACCAGCTCCAGCTCGCCCGGGTCCAGCTTCGCGCCCAGACCCAGGGCCAACACGGCCAAGGCGGCGAGCTGGGTGTTGTAGGTCTTGGTCGCGGGAACGGCCAGTTCCTTCCCGGCCCGGGTGACCAGGGCGACGTCGGCCTCCTCGGCGAGCGTGGAGTCGGCGCCGTTGGTGACGGCCACGGTCCGGGCGCCGCAATCGGCGGCCCAGCGCATGGTGTCGACGATCTCCTCGGTCTTCCCGGACTGGGAGATGGCCACCGCGAGCACCTTGGACAGGTCGAGTCTGGATCCGTAGACCGTCGCGACGGAGGGGGAGCCCAGGGTGGCCAGGCGGCCGGTGTGCACTTGAAGCAGGTAGCCGCCGTAGACGGCGGCGTTGTCGGAGGAGCCCCGGGCGATGAACAGGACGTGTTCGGTCTCGCGTCCCAGGGCCTCGATCTCCTTGCGCAGGGGTAGGAGTTCGGAGAAGGTGCGGCGCAGAGCCTCGGGCTGCTCGGCGATCTCCGCTCGCATCACGCTCGTCTTGGTGGTCATGGGGAACCTTCCCAGGTGGTGTACGGGCGCTCCTGGATGGGCGCCGGGGGCCGCGCCGGTGGATCGGGAACGGCGTGGGGCCGGTGTTCCGGCCGCCGTCGTATCGCTTCGGATCCGGTGCGTTCGGGTGGATTGACACAAAGGTCGAAGCTGTGGTCTAGTCCGGACTATACCAGTCGAAACCCGGAAGAGCCGGTGAACACCGGATGCCGGGACCCGTCGCGCGCTAGGGTCTAGGTCGTGTTTTTTCGGGTCATGACGTGCCTGCGAGAACATCAGGAGAGCACTTCCCGCTCCGACCCCGCCCGCCGAACCAGAAGGCCTCCCGACCATGGCGATCGACCCGGACAACCCACTGCCCAAGTACGTCCAACTCCGTGATCTGCTCCTGGACTGGATCGCCGCGACCGGACTGGGCGTGGACGACATGGTCCCCTCGGAGCGAGAACTCAGCACCACCTATGGCCTGTCCCGCATGACCGTGCGTCAGACCATCGACCTGCTGGTGGCCGACGGCCGGCTCTATCGGGTACCGGGCAAGGGCACCTTCATCGCCCGTCCCAAGATCGAGATGTCCCTGGTCCTGGCCTCCTTCAGCGAGGACATGCGCGCGCGGGGCTATGAACCCGGCGCCCGCGAACTGATCCGCCAGGTCATCCCGGCCAGCGGTCACACCGCGCGCATGCTGGACATCGCGCCCGGCACCCTGGTCCACCACATCGAACGCATGCGCACCGCGGACGACGAGCCCATGGCGGTGGAGCGTTCCAACATCCCCGCCGCGATGGTCCCGGGCCTGGAGGACTACGACCTCGCCGAGAGATCCCTCTATGAGGTCCTGGAAAACGAGTTCGACATCCTGTTGGATTCCGGAGAACAGACCATCGAGGCCGGGATCTGCGACTCGGCCGACTCCCGTCTCCTCGGTCTGCCCGCGGGAAGCCCGGTGCTGATCATGCAGCGTCGCAGCTTCGCCAAGGGACAGTGCGTGGAACTGGCGCTGTCCACCTACCGTGCCGACCGCTACCAACTGCACTCACGGTTGGACCCGCGCAGGCACGGCGACTGACGTCCGCGCCCGCCCGGGGCGCCCGGTCGAGAGGAAGACCCCCCACCATGTCGGACCCCGCTGCCGCCGACAGTTCGGCGAAACCCTCGAAGGAACCCACTCCGGGACGAAAGCGCGGGTCGTCCGCGCTGGCCGTGCTGCAACGGCTCGGTCGCAGTCTCATGATGCCGATCGCGGTCCTGCCCGCCGCCGCGATCCTGCTCCGTCTGGGGCAACCCGACCTGCTCGGGGCCGAAGGACTGGCCGGTATGCCCGGCATGGGCTGGATGGACCCCGTCTCCGGTGCCGTGGGCACGGCGGGCGACGCGATCTTCCAGGCCCTGCCGCTGCTCTTCGCCATCGGTGTGGCCATCGGCTTCGCCAAACGCGCCGATGGTTCGACCGCGCTGGCCGCCGTCGTCGGCTACCTGGTCTTCGACCGGGTCGCCACCTGGACGATGGCCACCTTCGACGGTCCTCAGGGGGACCTCGGCTACCAGGTCACCTCCTATCCGCTCCCGGTCGACCCGGTGACCCGTGAACCCGTCACCGATCCGGAGACCCTCAACGAACTGACCCCGGTCATCGACCACGCGGTCAAGAACCCCACCGACGTGCTCGGCGGCATCGCGATCGGCCTGATCGCCGCGGTGCTGTGGCAGCGCTACCACCGGATCAAGCTGCCCACCTGGCTGGGTTTCTTCGGCGGACGCCGCTTCGTGCCCATCGTCACGGCCCTGGCCGGCCTGTTCATGGGTGTGGCTCTCGGTGTGCTCTGGCCCGTCGTGGGCATGTGGATCCAGAACCTGGGCGAGGGCATCATCGGCGCCGGAGCCCTGGGCGCGGGGATCTACGGGGTCATCAACCGCATCCTGCTGCCCATGGGCCTGCACCATGTGGTCAACTCGTTCATCTGGTTCGTCTCCGGCTCCTACACATCCGATGACGGCACCACCACGCACGGGGAGATCACCCGTTACTTCGCCGGGGACCCCGACGCGGGCGGCATGCTGTCCGGCTTCTTCCCCGTCCTGATGTTCGCCGTCCCCGGGGCCGCCCTGGCGATGTGGCTGGCCGCCGCCCCGGCACGCCGCGCCCAGATCGGGTCGATCATGATCCCGGCCGCGCTGACCGCGTTCGTCACGGGCATCACCGAGCCGGTGGAGTTCGCCTTCATCTTCGTGGCCCCCCTGCTGTACGGGGTGCACATCGTGCTCACCGGCGTCTCGATGGCCGTGATGAACGCGCTCGACGTGCAACTGGGCTTCGGCTTCTCGGCAGGCCTGATCGACCTGTTGCTCAACGCCACGAAGGACAACACCCAGGGGTTGGGGATCCTGCTGCTGTTCGGGGTGCTCTACTTCCTGGTCTACTTCGGGATCTTCTACCTGCTCATCACCAGGCTGAACCTCCCCACCCCCGGCCGCGAGGCCGACCCGGAGGAGAACGCGGCGGCGCCCGTCTCCTCGACCGCCGGGTCGGAGAGCGGTGGGGACGCGCCACCCCGGCGATCGTCGGACCAGGGTCCCGATCGCCCCGACTGATCTGTGGCCGCGAGGTGTCCCGAGGATCTTTCGGGACACCTCGCGGCGGAGGACCCTGGCGTGTGGCATGCGCCACCCCTAAGCTCGGCTCAGACTCACGGACGTGTCCCGCGGGGCACCCGATCTCAAGCACGGAGGGCACATGGCGGACAAGGCGGAGGCGATCGTCGCCGGACTCGGCGGTGCGGCCAACATCGAGGACATCGAGGCCTGCATCACCCGGCTGCGCACGGAGGTCGCCGACCCGGGGCTGGTACGCGAGAACGACCTCAAGGCCGCCGGGGCCCACGGCGTCCTGGTCTCCGGGAACGTCGTCCAGGTCGTCGTCGGCCCCGAGGCCGACAGCCTCACCGACGAGATCCAGGATCTTCTCGAATAGTCCATAGGGCTCGGAACGGGAGCGGTCAAGAGGACTCGGACCTTTTTGGTCGGTACGTTCTCGGATGAAGTCCCGTCCTCAGGGAAGACCTTTCCCATGTCAGACGTGAACGGTGCGCTGCGCGTACTCTCCCCTGTCACCGGAACGGCGATGTCCCTGGAGACGGTGCCCGATCCGGTCTTCTCCCAGAGCATGGTCGGCCCCGGCCTCGCCGTGCACCCCGAGCCCGGACAGGAAGGCGGCCAGGAGTCCCGTCAGACGGCGGTGGCGCCCATCACCGGGACCCTGGTCAAACTCCATCCGCACGCCTTCGTGGTGATGGCGCCCGACGCACGTCGCGGTGTCCTCGTCCACCTGGGCATCGATACCGTGCAGCTCGCCGGCGAGGGGTTCACGCTCCTGGCCGAGGAGGGCACCGAGGTCGTCGCGGGCGCCCCGGTGATCGAATGGTCGCCGGGGTCGGTCGCCTCCCTCGGCAAACCCTCCGTGGTGCCGGTGGTGGCCCTGGACGCCTCCGCCGACACCCTGAGCGAACACGTGGACGGCGCGGTGACGAGCGGGGAGGACCTCTTCGTCTGGACCTGAGCCGGAGCGCCCGAACGGCCCGAGGGTGGCCCCCGCCACTCGCGCGGACCGGATAGTCTCCGGCGGCAACCAGCGTTCCATCGGAGATGAAGCCCCAATGAAACCGCGCGCCCTGGTCCCGGTCTGCGCAGGCCTGGCCCTGATGATCAGTGCATGTACCACGACCCCCGAGGAGGTGGGTTCCTCGCCTGAGGACAACGAACAGAACCCGGGCGCCTCGGCCGAGCCCTTCGAGCCGGTCCTGGCTCCGCGGTTGCTCGCCGAGATGGACCTGGACGACAAGATCGGCCAACTCCTGGTCCTGTCCGCGCAGGGCACCACGGCCGAGGAGAACGCCTCGCTGATCGAGACCCACCGCCCCGGCGGGCTCATCTACTTCGACGCCAACCTCGACGACGCCGAGCAGATCGCCCGGATGTCGGCCGGGGTCCAGGAGATCGCCGCCGAACAGGGACAGGGGGTTCCGCTGTTCCTCGGCATCGATCAGGAACAGGGGCGCGTCGTGCGCATGCCGGTGGGAACCCTGTTCCCCGACGCGATGGCGGTCGGCGCCACCGGCGACACCGAACTCGCCGCCCTGCGCGCGGCCACCACGGCGAACGAGCTCACCGCGGTGGGGATCAACCTCAACTACGCCCCCGACGCCGACGTCAACACCGACCCGAACAACCCGGTGATCGGTATCCGCTCCTTCGGCTCCGACCCGGACGCGGTGGCGGAGATGGTGCTGGCCGAGGCCGACGCCTACGCCGAGAACGGCGTGGTGCCGGTCGCCAAGCACTTCCCCGGCCACGGCGACACCGACGTCGACAGCCACAGCGGCCTCCCCGTCATCGACCTCCCCCGGGACCGGTGGGAGGCCGAGCACCTGCCGCCCTTCCGCGCGGCGGTCGAGGCGGGCATCGACTCGATCATGACCGCCCACGTGCTCATGCCGGGGCTGGAGAGCGACGAGGACCCCGACCCGGCCACCCTCTCCCCGACGCTCATCGACGGCATCCTGCGCGACGAGCTCGGCTATGACGGCGTGGTCACCACCGACGCCCTCAACATGGACGGCGTGCGCCAGCGCCACTCCGACGGCGAGGTCGCGGTCCGGGTCATCGAGGCCGGTGTCGACCAGCTCCTCATGCCCCCGAACCCCGAGGAGGCGGTCGCCGCCATCCACGAGGCCGTGGAGAGCGGACGGATCGACGAGGAACGCATCGACCGCTCCGTCCTGCGCGTCCTCACCCTCAAGGAGAAGCGCGGCATCCTGGAGGCCGAGCCGGTCGACCCGGCCGCCGCCACCTCCGCCATGGAGGACCCCGACCACGCCGAGGCCGCCCAGCGGGTGGCCGACGCCTCGGTCACCCTCCTGCGCAACGAGAACGACCTCCTGCCGCTCGCCGCGGGCACCGACGTTCGGGTCACCGGGACGGGGGCCGACCGGATCGCCCCCGCTCTCGCCGACGCCGGCATGAACGTGGTGGAGAGCGGAGAGGCCGTGCTCGTCGTGGGCACCAGCGGCGCCCGGAGCTCCGAGGAGCAGCGTTCCCTGGTCGCCTCCGGACAGGCCCAGGGCACCCCCGTCGTGGTGGTCTCCCAGGACGGCCCCTACGACCTGGAGGCCTTCCCCGACGTCGAGGGCTACCTCGCCCTCTACTCGGCGGTGGAGGTCTCACGGGTCGCGGCGGCCAGGGTCATCTCCGGGCAGGTCGAACCCACCGGGACCCTCCCGGTGGACATCCCCGCGGTCGACATGGGCATCGGTACCGGACTCCGGTACTGACCCCGGTCGGGGGCCGGGACACCCACGAGGTTGAAAAGGGCGGGGAACGGGAAGAACCGTTGCCCGCCCGACCCCTTGGTCGGGCGGTGGTTCAGACCACGGTCACCAAGGAGGGGATCGGATGAACGGCACCCGACGAGGGGTCATCTCCGACTGGGGCGGTGTTCTCACACCGCCTCTTCTCGACGGCATCCGGGCCTGGCTCGACGCCGACCGGATCGACGCGGACCACTACTACGAGGTCATGCGTCCCTACTTCGAGGGCACCCTGCCCGACAACCCCGTACACGCCCTGGAACGCGGCGAGATCGACACGGCCGAGTTCGAACGCGACCTGGCCGCCCTGTTGCGCTCCACCCATGGCGGCCCGGTACGGGCGGAGGGCCTGATCCACCGCATGTTCTCGCGCTTCGAACCGGTGCACGACATGTACGAGACCCTGCGCGCCGCGCGCAGGAGCGGGGCCGGTACGGCGCTCCTCTCCAACTCCTGGGGCAACGGCTACCCGCGCGAACACTTCGCCACCACGTTCGACACCGTGGTCATCTCCGGTGAGGTGGGCATGCGCAAACCCGAGGAACGCATCTACCTGCACACCTGTGAACGGATGGGGCTGGCACCCGAGGACTGCGTGTTCATCGACGATCTCGAACACAACATCGAGACCGCCGAAGCGCTGGGCATGACCGGCATCCTGCACACCGACGTGGAGAGCACCCGCCGGGCGCTGGCCCGCTTCCTCGCCTCCGAGGACGAGACCGAACACCAACCGGCCTGACCGCCTTCGGGCTCCATCCGCACGGTCGGTCCCGGTTCTTTGGGAAACTCGTAGGAAACCGACCGCGCCCTGGAGCCTTCGATGTACGTTTTCCTGCCCAGTACCGTCCCCGCCCTGGCGGCCCTCCTCGACGAGGGACGCCTGGAGGGGACCCCGCTGACCGCCTTCACGGCCGACGCGGGCCCCGACGGCGACTCCGAGGAGGCCGAGTACGCCGCCATGTACGCGGCGGCCGAGGCCTCGTTGCGGATGTTGGCGGCCGACCCCGCGGCCCCGCGCCGTCGGGTCGTCCTGGCCGCCGAGATGCCCGACCGCGCGATCGAACACGAGGCCCGGCACGGTGCCGACGTGGCCCGGGTCCTGCTCCAGGGCGCCGTCCCCTACAAGCGGCTCAAGTCCGTCCACGTGGACGATCCGGACGTCGCCGAGGACATCGCGGAGGCGGCCGCGGACCCGGATTCCGACGCCGCCGAGGACCACGAGCTCATGTGGTTCGCCGTCCAGGAGGCACGCCACCTCGTCGACGAGGCGACCGAGTAGGTCCCTCTCGGGGGAGGGGCGTCCTCTCCAGAGAAGGGGGCCGCGCCCAGGTACGAGGGTGGTGGGAGAAAACCCTTGTGACGTGGGGGAATCCGGGGCGGAACTTTTTCGGAGAACATGTTCCGGAATCATTGCCGGCGAAGTCCCCTGGGCGTACAAAGAAGGGCAAAGCCACCGATTCAGAGCCGAAACCCCGCCTCTGCGCTTTGTGCCCTCTCTTGTTCGGTCTCCGGAGGCCGCCATGCCGCCCAACGCGAGCGAAAGCCGGAACGAATCGACCTGCCCCTTCCGTATCGACCCCGAAGGAACCGACCTCCACACGGAGGTCGCCGAGCTCAGACGTGCCGGACCCGCGGTCCGGGTCGAACTCCCCGGAGGGGTGGAGGCCTGGTCCGTCACCCGCCACGGGACGATCCGGGAACTGCTCTCCGACCCCCGGGTCTCCCGCGACTTCAGAGCACACTGGCCCGACCGCGACCGGGTGCCCGAGGGCTGGTCCCTGGGCATGATCACCTTCATCGAGGGGTTCCTCAACCGCTATGGGGAGGAACACCGGCGCCTGCGCCGGATGGTCACCCCGGCCTTCACCCCCAAACGGGTCCGCGCGCTGGAGGAGACCGTGCGGAGCCGAGCCCGTGAACTCGTCGCGGAGATCGCCCGAAGCGCCCCCGGTGAGGTCGTCGACCTGCGGGCGTCCCTCTCGTGGCCGCTGACCATGTGGGTGATCTGCGAACTGTTCGGGGTCCCCGACGAGCGCAAGGAGCCTCTGGGCGCCGCCGTGGACGCCCTCCTCGATACCTCGGCCGCGCCGGAGCGGGTCGTCGAGGCCCAGGTCCACCTCTACCGGCTGCTGGCGGAACTGGCCGAGTACAAGCGGGAACACCCGTCGTCCGACCTGGCCGGGGACCTCATCGCCCATGAACGTGAAGGGGAGTTGAGCGGTGACGAACTGATCGGCACGCTGCTCCTCATGATCGGGGCCGGGTTCGAGACGGCGGTCAACCTCATCACCTCCTCCACCCACACCCTGCTCACCCACCCCGACCATCGGGAGCGTTTCGGTCGGGGAGAGCTGTCCGCCGGGGAGATCGTGGAGGAGTCACTGCGACGAGATCCGCCGGTCATGTACGTGCCCATGCGCTACGCGGTGGAGGACATCGACCTGGGAGAAGGGGTGGTGATCCGGCGCGGAGAGGCGATCCTGGTCGGCTTCGGCAGCGCCGGCCGGGATCCGGAGCTGCACCCCGAGGGATCGGACCTCTTCGATCCGGACCGCGAGTCCAAGGAACACCTGGCGTTCGGCTTCGGCGCGCACTTCTGCGTCGGCGCCCACCTGGCCCGTCTGGAGGGCCGGGTGGCCCTGGAGGAGGTGTTCGCCGCGCTCCCGGACCTGGAGATGGCCGAAGCCGGGACCGAGCCACCGAGGATCCCCTCGATCATCGTCAACGGCGCCGCCGAACTCCCGGTGATCCCCCACCCCGCCACCTGAGCCCCGTTCCCGGGACCATCGCGCCTTCGAAGATCCACTCGGTGGAGATGGGGCCGGGACGTTCGATGGACCGGACGCCACCGCGGGGCGCGCCCCCCCGGGGGTCGCGGCCCCCGGGGGGTCACGGCGCCGAAGGGGGCCAGGCGGAGCAGGGCGCGGGCCCCCCGGGGGGGCCGGCGCCGGCGGG